>JAHCHE010000023.1 GCA_026129905.1 Bryobacteraceae bacterium
GGCGCAACACGACGGGATGCCCGCGCCGGTCGGCGCTGTAGGCTACCGAAAAGACGCCGAAATTGGCATCCCCTAGCGCCGTCGATCCCGTTGGCAAACGATCGATCGCCCGTTCCAGCAGCGCCTGTTCGCTTACGGCGCCCGCTCCGTGCATCGGTCCCCATTCCGGCCGCAGGGCCAGCCCGGTTCGCAGATCGTGGGCAAACAGCACGCGCAGCAGCGGCCAGTGCGCCTCCCCGTGCTGGTTCGATCCCGGCGGATATCGCTCACACAGCGCCGGACTATGCGCCATCCGCATCGACGATCCGTCCAGCAGGAACGCGCGGGGCGCCGGTCCGGATGCGTCCGGATCCAGGCGATGGATCAACTGCTCGACGATGCGGTCGCAGCTTTGTTGCACCAGCGAGAGCGGCAAGGCTTGCCGTGCTTGATTATAGGCGCCGGTGTGACTGGACGGCGTCTTGCCGTGTGCTCGCCACTGGCGGATCCGCTTACAAGGCCGCGGCCAGAAACTGGCCGGCAGACCGCGGAGCAGTTCCAACACGGCGGTCCCCAGCGAGGCGGCGCCATGGAGCCGCTGCAGAACCAGCAGCCACAGGACCACCAGCGGCGAGTAGACGCAGTTGTTGCGCCTTACGCCAGCTTCGGTTTGCGCCTTGTCGAGAAATGCCCCAGGCAGCAGTTCCTGGAACAGGGAAGGGAGCCCTCGCAGCGAGGTCTCAGCAATGTCTGGAGGGAGAGAGAGTGTGCGTCATGTCTGCTACCAGGATACCGCAATTCTGAAACAAATCAAGTATTTTCTGTTTTAGACGCCCCGCTCTCTCCATCGGCTCCTGCCCCGTCTCAAAAACTATGTGGCATTAGCCTGAGAGGCTGCCCCACCCCGGCAATTCGGCAAGGGCCATCTATGGCTTTTCCACCTCGATTGCATTTGAAATGAAAAATTGCATAATAAGGGCGTGGCGGCCAGCGCTTATATCCCACGCGCCATCGAGCCCGCGCTTCGTCGCGCCGCCGACGAGTTTCCGGCCGTTGTTCTCACCGGACCGCGCCAGTCGGGTAAAACGACGCTGCTGCGACGGCTGTTCGGGACTTCGCACCGGTACATTTCGCTCGAGCTGCCCGACACTCGCGCAGCGGCCTTGGCCGATCCGCGCGGCTTCCTCGATCTCTACCCGGCGCCGGTCATTTTTGACGAGGTTCAGCACGCCGCGGAGCTGCTCCCGTATGTCAAGGAGCGGATCGATGAGCGCCGCGACTTTCCCGGCCAATACCTGCTTACCGGTTCCCAGAACCTGTTACTGATCGGCGGCGTGACCGAATCGCTCGCCGGCCGCGCGGCGGTGCTGCGACTTCTGCCCATGGCGCAACGGGAGGCGCTCGGAGACCCAGACGCGGCGCTGCCCTGGGAATCCGGCCGGCATCCACCGCGTGAAGGTGCGGAGCCACGGAGCCTCTGGATGAACCTTTTACGAGGCGGTTATCCGGAACTTGTGGCGAGTCCGCGGCGGGACATTTCGCTGTGGCATTCCAGCTATGTCCAGACATATCTGGAAAGGGACGTGCGATCGATTCGCCAGATCGGGGATCTCACGTCCTTCCAGAGCTTTCTCCGCGCGCTGGCGGCGCGGAGCGCGCAACTGCTCAACGCCAGCGACCTTGCACGCGATCTTGGAGTGGCCGTAAACACGGTGAAGGCGTGGATCTCGGTGCTGGAAGCCACGTCGCAGATCCTGCTTCTGCGTCCGTACTTCTCCAATGTCGGCAAACGGCTGGTCAAGCGTCCCAAGGCGTATCTCATGGACACCGGCACGCTTTGCCACCTGGTCGGCCTGAAGGACGCCGAGCACGCCCGCTCCGGCCCGATGGGCGGCGCGATCTTCGAGACGGCTGTGTTGAGTGAGATCGTCCGGAGGCTGACGCACCGGGGCGAAGATCCCCAGATCTACTTCTGGAGAACGTCCGCCGGCGTGGAGGTGGATTTTGTGGTGGAGTCCGGCGGGAGGCTGATTCCAATTGAGGCGAAGCTGTCCTCCACGCCGCGGCCGCCGATGGCCTCGGGAATCGTGAGCTTCCGGGAGGACTTCGGCGATCGCGCGGCCCCTGGCCTCGTTATTCACGCGGGCGATGTCCGGCTGCCGCTTTCTCCAGGCGTCACGGCCATACCGATTGCCGATTTGTGAACGCTCGCCTTGATGCGATCAGGGGCGCCAGCGGAGGATGGGTTTCCGCGCGGCGGTGACTTCGTCGATGCGGCTGACGCGCGTGTTGTGCGGCGCGGCCTTCACCAGTTCGGGGTCCTCTTCCACTTCCTTCGCAATGGAGATGAGGGCGTCGACGAACAGGTCGATCTCCTGCTTGCTTTCGGTCTCCGTCGGCTCGATCATCAGCGCGCCGTGTACGATCAGCGGGAAGCTGACCGTGTAGGGATGAAAGCCGTAGTCGATCAGGCGCTTGGCGATGTCGCCGGTCCGCACGCCGCGGGCCGACTGGCGGTCGTCGCTGAAGACGCACTCGTGCATGACGGGCGCTTTGTGCGGCAGATCGTAGTATGGCTCGAGCTTTTTTCGGATGTAATTGGCGTTGAGGATGGCGTCCAGCGTGGCGCGGCGCAGGCCTTCGCCGCCGTGGGCCATGATGTAGGCTAGCGCGCGAACCAGCACGCCGAAGTTGCCGTAGAAGGCGCGCACGCGGCCGATTGATTGCGGCCGGTCGTAGTCCCAGGTCCAGGCCTCCGCCGCGCGCCGCAACCGGGGGAGGGGCAGGAACGGCTCCAGGCGTTTCTTCACCGCAACGGGGCCGGCGCCTGGACCGCCGCCGCCGTGCGGCGTCGAGAAGGTCTTGTGGAGATTCAGGTGCATCACGTCGACGCCGAAATCGCCCGGCCGGGTGATGCCGGTGAGGGCGTTCATGTTCGCGCCGTCCATGTAGACCATGGCGCCGCGAGCATGCAGAATCTCGCAAATGCGGGTGATGTTCCCCTCGAAGACGCCGAGGGTGTTCGGGTTGGTGACCATCAGCGCGGCGACGTTTTCATCGACGTCGCGTTCGAGCGCCGCGAGGTCCACCATGCCCCGGTCGTTGGAAGCGATGTTCCGGACCACGTAGCCGGCGGTGGTGACGGTGGCCGGGTTGGTGCCGTGAGCGGAATCGGGGATGAGGACGGTCTGGCGCGGATTTCCCTGGGCTTCCAGCGCCGCTCGAATCAGCAGCAGGCCAGTGAGTTCGCCGTGCGCCCCGGCCGCCGGCTGCAACGTGACGGCGTCCATGCCGGTGATCTCGACGAGCGCGTCCTCGACCTTCGCAAGCACGTCCATCGCGCCCTGGGAGAGCGCCTCGGGCTGGTAGGGATGGGCCCAGGCGAGCCCCTCCGTGCGGGCCACCGCCTCGTTGATGCGCGGGTTGTACTTCATTGTGCAGGAGCCGAGGGGGTACATCCCGTAGTCGATGGCGTAATTGTGCGTGGACAGCCGCGTGAAGTGGCGGATGGCCTCCACCTCGCTCACTTCCGGAAAGCCGGCCACCTCATCGCGCACGTTGGCGGCGCCGAGCGCGGCCGCGGCATCCACCGGCGGCACGTCCAACTCCGGCAACTGGTAGGCCACCTTCCCCGGCGCGCTCAACTCGAACAACAACGACTCGTTCTGAGAAACGTGAGACCGGACTTTGCGAATCATCGGCCGCGCAGCGCCTCCCCGACGGCATCCATATCTTCGCGGCGCGACATTTCCGTCGCGCACAGCAGCAGGCAATCGTCAAGCTCCGGGTAAAACCGGCCAAGCGGCAGGCCGCCGACGATCCTGCGTTCCAGCAGGCGGCGGTTCACCTCGCCGGGCGGCGCGCCGACGGCGACGAACTCGTTGAAGAAGGGGCCGGAGAACCGGCGGCGGGCGAGGCCGGCGAGATAGTGGGCCTTGGCCAGGTTCTGCTCGGCCAATTCGCGCAATCCTTGTTTCCCGTAGACTGTCATGAAGACGGTGGCCATCAGGGCGATAAGCGCCTGGTTGGTGCAGATGTTGGAGGTGGCCTTTTCCCTGCGGATGTGCTGCTCGCGGGTGGAGAGGGTCAGGCAGAAGGCGCGATTGCCGCGCGAATCGGTGGTCTGGCCCACGAGGCGGCCCGGCAGTTGCCGCATGTGCTTCTCCTTGGTTGCGATGATGCCGGCGTACGGGCCGCCGTAACTGGGCGGGATCGCGAACGACTGGAGTTCTCCGATCACGATGTCAGCGTCTTCCGGGGGGGCGAGCAGACCGAGCGAGACGGCTTCCGTGAACACGACGACGAGCAGGGCTCCTTGCCGGCGGGCTATCGCCGCCGCCTGTTTGACGTCCTCGACCATGCCGAAGAAACTGGGCGTCTGCAGGATGACCGCGGCGGTGTCCTTATCGACCTTGCGCTCGAGATCTTCAAGGTCGGAGGCGCCGGAGCCGGCATCGTAGCCGAATTCCGCGATCTTCATTCCCTGGCTGCGGGCGTAGGTCTCGAGCACGGCGCGGTATTCCGGATGGAGAGTCCGGGCTACGGCCACGCCGTCGCGCCGCGTGATGCGCCGCGCCATCTGGGCGGCCTCCGGTGTCGCCGTCGAGCCGTCGTACATGGAAGCGTTGGCGACCTCCATGCCCGTCAATTGGCAGATCATCGTCTGGAACTCGAAGATCGTGGTCAGCGTGCCCTGGGAGATCTCGGCCTGGTAAGGGGTGTAGGAAGTGAGGAACTCGCCCCGCGAGACGACGACGTCCACCAGCACGGGCCGGTAATGGTGATACGCGCCGGCGCCAAGAAAACTGGCGTACCCGTTGGCATTCGCCTCGCCGCGCTCGCGGAAATAGCGGGTGATTTCGTATTCCGACTTTCCGGGCTCGATGGCAAGCGGCCGCTTGAGGAGAACGTCTTCCGGCAGAGACGCGTACAGGCCCTCGACCGATTCCAGGCCGCAGGCGGCCAGCATTTCGCGGCGATCGGCTTCCGACTTCGGGAGATAGCGCAAAGGGGATTTACTCCTTCCCCGCGAGATATTCCTTGTAGTCGGCGACGGTCATGAGACTGTTGACCTCGTCGGGGGCAAAGAGCTTCACTTTGACCATCCAGGCCTCGCCGTGGGGATCCTGGTTGACTTTTTCGGGGGAGTCGGTCAGCGCGGCGTTGGACTCGACCACCTCGCCGGTGACGGGAGAGTAGACATCGGAGACGGCTTTGACAGACTCGACCGAACCCATCGACTTACCGGCGGCCACCGAGTCGCCGGGGCGCGGCAGATCGACGTAAACGATGTCGCCCAGTTCCTGCTGGGCGTAGTCGGTGATTCCGATTGTCGCGATCTCGCCGTCCACGACGATCCACTCGTGCTCCTTGGAATAGCGGTAGTTGTCCGGATACATTCCTATTTCTCTCGCTTATAAAAGGGCGTTGGAACGGTGACAGCGTCCACCGCCTGGTTGCGGATCCCGATTTGAATCGTGCGCCCGACTTCGGCGTACTCCACGGGAAGATAACACAGTCCGATGTTCTTTCCCAGCGTCGGCGAGGGACCGCCGCTGGTGACCCAGGCCGCCGGCGTTCCGTTCACGGCGACTTCGTAACCGTCGCGGGCGATTCCCCGCCCTCGCATTTCGAACCCGACGAGCTTGCGGCGGACGTTTTCCTTCGCTTGGATCAGCGCGTCGCGGCCCTGGAAATCGCCCTTGTCGAGCTTGACGATCCACGCCAGGTCCGCTTCGTACGGGTTAATGGAAGCGTCGATCTCGTGGCCGTAGAGCGCCATTTTGGCCTCCAGCCGCAGGGTGTTGCGCGCGCCGAGGCCGCACGGGCGGATTCCAAATTCCGCGCCCGCGTCCAGAATGGCGTTCCAAAGACGTTCGCTCTCGTCGGGCGGGACATAGATCTCAAAGCCGTCTTCGCCGGTGTAGCCGGTGCGGGCGATGCGGGCGGGAACCCCGAGGACGGCGTCGTCGGCAAAGGCGTAGTAGCGCATGGTTTCCAGCGGGGCGCTGGTCAGTTTCCGCAGGGTCGCCAGGGCGCGCGGACCCTGGACGGCGATCTGCGCGTAGCGCTCGCTGGCGTATTCGACTTCGGCGTCGAAGCGCCCGGCCTCGTTCGTCTCGCGGATGTGCCGGTAATCCTTCTCCTGATTGGAAGCGTTGACGCACAGGAAGAAGTGATCGTCCGCGACCTTGTGAACCAGGATGTCGTCGACAAAGCCGCCGTGCGGGTAAAGCAGCGCGGAGTAATGGGCTCGGCCTTGCGCCAGCCGCGCGGCGGCATTGGTGGAAACATAGTCGGTGAGCTTCAGCGCTTCTGGGCCCCGGATCTCGATCTCGCCCATGTGGCTGACGTCGAACACGCCGGCGGCGCGGCGTACCGCGTGATGTTCCTCGAGGATGCCCGCGTATTGAACCGGCATCTCCCAGCCGCCGAAATCCACCATCCTGGCGCCAAGGCGCCGATGGACGGAGTGCAAAGGGGTGACCTTCAGGGTCCCAGGGAGGCTCATCGAAATGCCCAATCTAGCAGGGGGTTGCGAAGACTGTCAATCTGTCGGGAACAGCGACGGCCCGGCGCTTGAGGCCCAACGCGCGGGTGCAGTATGATTGCAGGACGCCGGCCGCCGGAAACGCGATGATCGACCTGAACCTGGGCCACATGCCGCCCCCGCCATCGAGGAAGGACTTTCGGATCGGGGCCATTGGAGCGGGCTTCATCATGAAGGATGTCCACTTGGTGGCGTATCGCGACGCGGGCTACAACGTGGCGGCCATCGCATCGGCCGAACCGGAGTCCAGCCGCGCGGTGGCCGAGCGGCACGGGATTCCCCGCGCCTACGAGACCTACCAGCAGTTGCTGGCCGATGAGTCCATCGAGATTCTCGACGTTGCCGTGCCGCCGCACGCGCAGCCGGAAGTGATCCGGGAGGCGGTCCGTCACGCGGATCACGTCAAGGGCATCCTGGCGCAGAAGCCGCTGGCGACCAGCTACAAGGAGGCGCTGGCGGTAACGAAGCTGTGCGAGGAGGCGGGGATCGCGCTGGGCGTGAATCAGAACATGAGGTACGACCAGTCGATCCGCGCGTTGAAGACCGTGCTCGAGCGCGGGTACCTGGGCGAGCCGGCGCTGGGCACCATCGAGATGCGGGCGATCCCACACTGGATGCCGTGGTGCAGGCTTTACGGGCGGCTGACGCTGCTCATCATGAGCATCCATCACCTGGATACGTTCCGCTACCTGTTCGGGGAGCCCGAGAGCGTCTACGCGAGCGCCCGCACCGATCCGCGAACGAAGTTCGAGCACCGGGACGGCATTGTTCTGTACATCCTGGAGTACGCGAACGGCCTGCGCGCCGCCGCGTGGGACGACGTGTGGGCGGGACCGGCGCGCGAGGGCGCGGCGTCGGACATCTACATCAAGTGGCGCGTGGAGGGTACCGAAGGGATGGCGCAGGGCACAATCGGCTGGCCCGCGTACCCCAACGCGGCGCCGAGCACGATACAGTTCACCACCGCGCGGCAACCGGGCGTCTGGTTCGCTCCGCAGTGGAAGGAAGTCTGGTTTCCCGATGCGTTCCGAGGCACGATGGGCATGTTGCTGGACGCGGTGGCGAACCAGACCGAGCCGGCGGTGAGCGGGCGCAATCATCTCGGCACGATGGCGCTGGTGGAGGCGTGCTACCGGTCGTTGGACGAGCGGCGGCCGGTGCGGATCGAGGAGATAACGACGGAGGAACGATGAAACTCGGACTGATCAATTCGGCCTGGCTCGGCTCGCCCGTGGGGACAGCCGAGGGCATTCGCCGGACGAAGGAGATCGGCTTCGACACGATCGACATTTTTGCCGATCCGATGGAAATTGACGTGCGCGAGCGGCGGGTGATTAAGGAGACCGCCGACGGCGAAAGTCTGCCGATCGTTTCGGTGTGCTGCGTTGCGCTCGGCCTAGTGGACTTCAATACGCCGGTGCGCCGGTTTCACCTGATGCGGGCGCGGCAGCACCTGGACCTGGTTTACGAACTGGGGGCCCGCAACCTGCTGCTCGTGCTTGGCGAATATGTATGGCAGCAGGAGGTGATCCGGCCGGCGGACCAGTGGAAGTGGGGGGTGGAGACCACGCGGAAGCTCGGAGAGCACGCGGTGAAGCTCGGCGTGGAGATCGCGATTGAACTGGAGCCGTTCAAGCTGTCGCTGATCAACAGCGTGAAGAAGATGCGGCGGTTTCTGGACGACGTAGGGCATCCGGCGGTGCGGGCCAATCTCGACATTTCGCACCTGGCGCTGGTGAAGGCGAAGCCGGAGGAGATCCAGAGTCTGAAGGGGCGCATCGCACACGTCCATTTCTCCGATTGCGACGGGAAGATGCACGGGGACCTGCCGCCGGGGCGGGGCGTGGTGAACTTCCCGCCATACCTGGAGGCGCTGCGCGACACGGGTTTCGACGGGACGGTGTCTATCGAGCTGGAGTATTCGCCCGAACCGGACAAGATCGTCGAGTGGGTGGCGGAGGCGTACCGGGAAACGGACAAGCTGATGCAGGCGGCCGGCATCCGCAACTGACCGCAAGCCGCCACGACGGAGCGGAACCTCATATTGACATCCGAATAGCGAGAATTGGCAAGTGGCGTGCACGTGTATCCTGGGGCTCGCGTCAAATGCCCCAGGGGGGATGATTGGCCAAAGGTTCCGTTTCCATCATTGTCGAGCGTTGTAAGGGCTGCGCCTTTTGTGTTGAATTTTGCCCCACCAAGGTGCTCGCGCTGTCATCCGCGTTCAACGCCAAAGGCTACCATCCGCCGCACGTCGTAGCGCCTGAGAAATGTAGCGGTTGCGACCTGTGCGGCATGTACTGTCCAGACTTCGCCATCTACGGCTACAAGATTGGAAAGAAAGAAAGCGAGGCCGCCGCATGACCGCCGATCCCAAGGGCGTCCTTACCGGGGCGCATTTCCTCGATGGCGATCAAGCTTGCACGGAAGGATGCCTCGCCGCGGGTGCGCGATTTGCCGCAGGCTATCCGATCACGCCGTCAACAGAAATCGTCGAGCGGTTTGCGCAGAGAATTCCAACAGTTGGCGGCGTGTTTGTCCAGATGGAAGACGAACTGGCGGCGTCCATTGCGATTCAGGGCGCGGTCTGGGGCGGGGCCAAAGCCTTCACCGTTACCTCGGGTCCGGGCTTTTCGCTGATGATGGAGCACCTGGGATACGCGGTGATGACGGAGACGCCCTGCGTGCTCGTGAACGTGCAGCGCGGCGGACCGTCCACGGGCTTGCCCACCTTGCCCGCGCAGTCCGACATGATGCAGGCGCGCTGGGGCTCGCACGGCGACTACGAGATCATCGCGCTTTCGCCGTCCTCGCCTCAGGAGTGCTTCGACCTGACGATTCAAGCCTTCAACTTGTCTGAGGAATTCCGCGTCCCGGTGCTCCTGATGATGGACGAGTGCGTCGGCCACATGACGGAGAAGGTAGTGATTCCGGAGGCCGAGGGGATCGAGATCCGGCCGAGGCGGCTCACCACGCTGCCGCCCGACCAGTTCACGCTCTACGCCACCAACGGCGACATGGTTCCGGACATGGTTCACGCAGGGATGGGTTACCGTTTCCATGTCACCGGCCTGACCCATGACGACCGGGGATACCCGGCGATGACGGCGCAGGCGCAGGACAAGCTCATCCGGCGGCTGAAAGGGAAGATCTCCACCGCCGCCGAGCGGATCGCTTTTCGGGACGAGGAAGCGCTCGACGATGCCGAGGTGGTGGTGGTTTCTTACGGCATTACAGCCCGCGTGGCGCAGCGGGCGATCGAAGACGCGCGGCGCAAGGGTTTGAAAGTGGGGAAACTGCGGCTGATCACCGTCTGGCCGTTTCCGGAGCGGCAGGTGCGGGAGCTGGCCGGCCGGGTGAAGGCGTTCGTGGTTCCGGAACTGAACATGGGACAAATGGCGCTTGAAGTGGAGCGGGCGGCGGGCGGCCGGGCGCGCACGATACCCGTACCCCACGCCGGCGGAACGGTTCACCAACCGGCGGACATCCTTCGCGCGATCGAGGAGGCGGCTAAATGATACCTGTCGAGGAAGTGGCAACGAATCCCGTCGAGCCGTTTCTCCGGATGGAGCGGATCCCGCACATCTGGTGTCCCGGCTGCGGCATCGGCACATCGGTGAATTCGTTTACGCGGGCGCTGATCGAGTCCGAGGCGGACCTGAACAAGATCGCCATCGTTTCCGGAATCGGCTGCACGGGCCGGGTGGCGGGTTATATGAAGCTGGACTCGTTTCACACCACGCACGGCCGGGCCATTCCGTTCGCAACAGGGCTGAAACTCGCCCGGCCGGATCTGACCGTGGTGGTGTATTCGGGGGACGGAGACCTGTTCGCCATCGGCGGGAATCATTTTATTCACGCGGCCCGGCGCAACATCGACCTGAAGGTCATCTGCGTAAACAACCTTATCTACGCGATGACCGGCGGGCAGGCGGCGCCGACGACTCCGGTGACCGCCGTGAGTACGACGTCGCCCTATGGCTGCTACGAGCCGCCGTTCAACCTGCCGTACCTGGCGGCGGCCGCCGGCGCCACCTACGTCGCACGGTGGACGACGTTCCACGTCCGGCAGCTCGCGCGCGCGATGAAAGAGATCCTTCGCCGCAAGGGCTTCAGCTTCATTGAAGTGATTTCGCCGTGCCCCACCCTCTACCAGCGGCGGAACAAAATGGGCGACGGGCTCGACGCCATGAAGTTCTACAAGGAACACAGCAAGGTGAAGAACGGCGCGCCAACCGCCGAGGTCGGACTCGATATCGCTGGCGACATCATCGTCGGCAAGTTCATCGAGATCGAGCGCCCAAGCTACGCCGACGTAATGCGGCATCAGTTGCACGCCCGCCTGGGCGATCGGTACGCGTGCGAGGAGGGGGCCGTATGCCAGTAACCGAGCTTCGCGTCGCCGGCTTCGGAGGACAGGGAGTGATCCTCGCGGCGATGATCATCGGCAAAGCCGCTTCGATTTTCCAGAACGGCTACGCCACGCTGACGCAGAGTTTCGGGCCGGAGGCCCGCGGCAGCGCCTGCAGCGCGCAACTGATTCTGTCGGATTCGCCGGTTTTGTATCCTTACCTCACCAAGCCGGACATGCTGATCGCGATGTCGCAGGACGCCTATGCGCGCTTTGCCCCGGACTTGAAGCCGAATGGCATTCTGCTAATCGAGAAGGACCTGGTGCACGTTACATCGGCGCCGGCGGGCATGCGGATGTTCGGAATCCCCGCCACCCGGCTGGCGGAAGAGATCGGGCGCCGGCTCGTTCTCAACATCGTCATGGTGGGATTCTTCGGCGCGGTGACGGGGCTGGTGGAACCGGATGCGCTCCGCAAAGCGGTGGCCGACTCGGTCCCGCCAGGAACGGAGGCTCTCAATCTACGGGCCTTCGACCGCGGGTACGAATACGGTCTGTCTAAACATCACGCCAGCGGCCATGACGAATGGACGATTGAAAAGGGGCTCGAAGCGTTACACGGCTAGCGCGGGAAATGGCCCACGCGTGCATCGCCTCCACGTACTTCTCAGCGACGCCGACGCGTGTCCGAGAGTCGCTTAACTTAACGCCGGCTAAGCGCTCGTATGTCGACCGTGCCGGGTCTCGGCGCTTCCATCGACTTGGCTCTTCGCGCGATCTGCCGGGCCTCTGACTTCCGCCCCAGAGCTTTGATGACGTTGGAATAGCCGTACAGAACTTCGGCGAGGAACGGCGCTTCGTCGCCGACGCTTTGCTCCAGAATGTCAATAGCCGATTCGAAAACCGGCAGGGCGTCTCGAAAACGCCCCGTGCGCTCGTAAACGAAGGCCAGATTGGCAAGCGCCAGCGCATATTCAGAGCGTCGCGGACCGAGCGTATCGCCGATGACCGACACGGCTTGGTGGTACGCCGCCTCCGCGTCTACATATTGTTCCCGGAGCGCATATCCCCGACCCAGGCCGCTGAGGATGTATCCCAGGTCGGAAGGGTCCTCATAATTGCCGGCCTCGAAAGCCGCGAGCGCCCGGCGGACAAGGCTATCAGCTTCGGCGTATTCTCCGAGATCGTAGTATGTGTTGGCCAGATGCAGGAGCACGGTTGCGGTAAACTTCTGCGGCGGATTTCGATCCAGAATCTGAACCGCCCGTTCGAGAACGTCAATTGCCCGTGTGTACCTGCCGAGCGAACGGTAGAGTGCGCCCAGATCGCTCAAGGATTGAACCATCTCCGGAGCAAAAGGGCCACGCGTCCGCTCGATCTGCTCCAACGCAAGCCTTTGCAGCCGCTCCGCCTCCGGCAGCCGTCCTTGCCGGTGATAGAGGGAGGCCAGGTTGTAAACAGCCGTGGCGTTGGCTAGACCTGCGATTTCAAGGGCCTGACGAAGGAAAGCTTCTGCTTCCTGACAGCGCCCCTGGTCCATCAGGTCCAACCCCAGTCGTGTCGGCTTCACCGCATCCTGCGACAGCAGTCCGTCGGAGAACGTAAGGGCAAGATAGCATCCTATGGCGACGCGCAGAGCGAACTTCTTGGATTTCAATTCCCCTCCCCAGGCGCCGTCGGGCTTGACAGGCGATACGTCTATGATGCCATATTATCGAGGTCCGAGCGCGCCATCAATCCCCAGTTGCAGCGAATTTTCGCCATTTTTCTCCGTTAATCCATAATTTGTTTCCACTTCGCTGAGCGCGCCCTCTTCTCCCGCCGCCACAAATACCGGAGGTAGCCTGCAGTATTCAGGTTCGCTTAACCGGAAAGTGATCGTTTTTCGACGCCCGCTCAGGCGAACAAGGCTCGGCTAACTTAGCCAAGACCAGGGACAGGCAGAGTCCGTCGGTTGCCGAGAGCGCACGTTTGCGCTTGCGCTAGTGCCGGAAGTGACGAATGCGGGTGAAGACCATCGCGAGCCCCAGGCGGTCGGCCGCGGCGATCACTTCCTCGTCGCGCACCGAGCCGCCGGGCTGGATCACGGCGGTGATCCCGTGCTTGTGAGCTTCCTCGATTCCGTCAGGAAAAGGAAAGAACGCGTCCGAGGCTAGGACCGTTCCTTTGAGCGGAAGGGCCGCCTTCATCGCCCCCACCTTGACCGAGTCCACGCGACTCATCTGGCCGGCGCCAGCGCTGACCAGGCGGCCCGGCTCGGCGAAGACGATGGCGTTCGACTTCACGTGCTTGACGACCTTCCAGCCGAACTCCAGCGCGGTCCACTCCGCCTCCGAGGGCCCGCGTCTGGTAACCAAGCGGGCATCGGAACGGCGTAGGCGCAACGCGTCCGGCGTCTGCGCGAGGAAGCCGCCGCCGATCGATTTCACCACCAATTGTTCCGCCGCGGCGTCCGACACACGCACCAGGCGCAGGTTCTTTTTCGTCTGGAGGACGGCGAGAGCCTCGGGCGAATAATCGGGCGCGGCAATGGCTTCGATGAAGGTCTTCGCGATCTCGCGGGCCGTCTCCTCGTCGAGGATCCGATTGAACGCCAGCACGCCGCCGTACGCGGAAAGGGGATCCGCTTCGAAGGCGCGCCGGTAACTTTCGGCGAGGCTCTCCCGCTCGGCGCAGCCGCAGGGGTTCGTGTGCTTGATAATGGCCGATGCGGGCGCGTCGAACTCCTGGACAAGCTGCCAGGCCGCGTCGAGATCCACCAGGTTGTTGTAGGAAAGCTCCTTGCCGTGAAGCTGTTCGGCGCCCGCGATTCCGCCGCGGCAGGTTGAGTAAAGGGCGGCCGACTGGTGCGGATTCTCGCCGTAACGCAGGCTGAGGCGGCGCTCGGCGCGGATGTCGAGCACAGCCGGCAGAGCCTCGGCCTTGTCGCGGAAGCCGCCGTCGTCGACAGTGATGCGCGACAGGCGCGCACTGATGGCGCGATCGTACGCGGCGGTGAGAGAGAAAGCTTTCCGGGCCAGGCCCCAGTGAGTGGGGAGGGAGAGTTCCCCGCGGGATTGGATTTCGTGGAGGATGGCGGCGTAATCGCCGGGCGATGTGACCACCGCGACGTCCTGGTAGTTCTTGGCCGCCGCGCGAATCATGGTGGGGCCGCCGATGTCGATGTTCTCTATCAAGTCCTCGACCGGGGCGCCTCGCCGGGCCGCCACTTTCTCAAAGGCGTAGAGATTGACCACCACCATGTCGATGAGCGGAATCCGGTGCGCGGCGATCGCTTCCATGTGGGCCGGGTTGCCGCGCATGGCGAGAATACCGGCGGCGATCCGGGGATGGATCGTCTTCACCCGGCCATCGAGCATCTCCGGAAAGCCGGTGACCTCGGCGACGTCGACGACGGGGACCTTCAGTTCGCGCAGGAGGCGGGCCGTGCCGCCGGTGGAGAGAATCTCGACGCCCAGTTCCGCGAGGGCCCGCGCGAACTCGCCGGCGCCAGTCTTGTCGGTAACGCTGATGAGTGCTCTCCGGATGCGCGCCATGAGCAACCCATTGTATCCTTCGTAAGCTATGCCTCATTCGGTTACCCTTATCCCGGGAGATGGCATCGGACCGGAGGTCGCCGACGCCACGGTTCGCGTGCTGGAGGCAACGGGCGTGCCCATCGCGTGGGAGCGCGTCGAGTTGAACCGGGACCTGATCGTGGCAACGGGCGGCGCCATACCGGAGAATGTGATCGCGTCGCTGGGCCGCACGATGGTGGGCCTGAAAGGGCCGGTGACGACGCCGGTGGGCGAGGGTTATCAGAGCCTCAACGTGGCGCTGCGAAAGAAGCTGGACCTGTTCGCCAACGTGCGGCCCGTTAAAACGCTGCCCGGACTGAAGACGCGCTATGACGATACCCCGATCGACCTGATCATCTTCCGCGAGAACACCGAGGACCTGTACTCAGGCCTGGAAAACGAAGTGGTCCCCGGGGTGATCACCAGCATCAAGGTGATCACCAGCAAAGCCTCGCTGCGCATCGCCGATTATGCCTTTCATTTCGCGCGCCGTGTCGGGCGCAGGAAGATTACGGCTGTGCACAAGGCGAACATTATGAAGCTCGGCGACGGCCTGTTTCTCCGCAGTTGTCGCGAAATCGCGCAGAAATTTCCGGAAATCGAGTACAACGAGCTGATCGTCGACAACGCCTCGATGCAGCTCGTGATGCGGCCGCAGCAGTTCGACATTCTTTTGATGCCGAACCTGTACGGCGACATCATTTCCGACCTGGCCGCCGGACTGGTGGGCGGGTTGGGGATCGTGCCCGGCGCCAACATGGGCGAGGAGCACGCCGTGTTCGAAGCCGTCCACGGGAGCGCGCCCGACATCGCGGGCCAGGGCCTGGCCAATCCCACCGCGATCCTGCAATCGGCCGCGCTGATGCTATTGCACCTGGGCGAGGAATCGGCCGCCCGGCGGATTCAGCGGGCGCTTGAAGCCGTCTACGCCGAAGGCAAGTGGCTGACGCGCGATGTCGGCGGCACGGCGGCCACCAGCGACTTCACCAGCGCGGTGATCGGGAACCTGAAATAAACGCGCCGCCGGCGATCAGGCAAAATCCCACTGCTGGACGGCGCCGCCGCCTTTGCGGCTGACACGGATCCAGTCGAATTCGATGGCGCCTTCGGCGTCGCCAAGCTCCAGGGTCAGTTTGCCGAGGTATCCGTCGGCGCGGAAGGGTATCGAGCGCTCCTGCCAGGTCCCGTCGGCCTGGAACGACACGCCCGCGCCGAGGCCGGCGCCTGCCATGTTCTCAATCGTCCCCCAGCGCAACGCCGGCGGCGCTACCGCGGTCGAGCGGGCCCGGAATTCGAAGAGCAGATCACCGCCGGGCGCCACACAACTGCGGGAGATTTCCGCCCGTTTCCCAAAGCAATCGACCTTCATCCCGCCCGCTATTTTCGATACCCTGCAGTTAGTCTGGCTGCACCAGCCGTCCACTTCAGCGCGGTATTTATCCCACTCCATGCGGCCTTTTTCGGGAATTGCGCCCTGGTCGCCGGTCTCTTTAATCCAGGCGTCGAGGATGCCGCGCAGGCGGGCAATCGGTTCGCGGCCCGCGGGCTTTTCGGCGAGGTTGTCGATCTCGCGCGGGTCGGCTTCCAGATCGTACAGTTCCTCGGCGGGCCGCGTGGCGGCGAGGAAGGCGGCGGCCGGTCCGGTCAATTTTCCCTTGGTCTTCAGGTCGCGCATGACCCGGAGCGGCGGGTACTGAACGTCCTTGTAGACGTTGGGCTGAGCGTACGGGCGGTCGGGATAGAAGTTGCGGATGTACTTGTAGCGCCGGTCGCGTACGCAGCGGATACGATCGACGGTTTCATCGCAGCGGTCGCGCGCGGCGACGATGTAGTCGCGCTTTCGCACGCCCGGGCCGAAGAACGGGCGGCCCTCCATGTATGGCGGCGGTTGGACGCCGGCCAGGCGAAGCGTTGTGGCGGTGATGTCGATGGCGCTCACCAGGTCCGCGTTGACGGTCCCGGGGGCATAGCCCGCCGGCGCATACGTCTTTGGAATTCTCACCAGCAGGGGAACGTGGATTCCGGCGTCGTAGAGGAACTGTTTACCGCGCGGCATGGCCTGGCCGTGGTCGCCAAAGAAGATGACGACGGTATCGTCCGCCAGCCCGTCTTCATCGAGCCGCTTCAGCGTCTTGCCGACGTTGACGTCCAGGTGCTGGGCGTCGTCCAGATACGTAGCCCAGTCGAGCCGGATCGCCGGGTGGTCGGGATAGCAGGGCGGCAACTCGACCTTGGCGGGATCGACGGGATGGGCCGGGAATCGCTTGAACGCGCGGTGCGTTTCCTCGAAGTTGATCTGGGCGTAGAACGGCTGCCCAGGCTTGCGTTCGCGCCAGTCCTTTCCTTCAAAGACGTTCTCGACCTGAAAGTTGAAGTCCGTTTTTCCCGTACCGCCGAGGCCGGCCACGCGCTCCAGGTTCGACGTGTGGTATCCGGCCTCCCGCAGGAAGTGCGTAAAGGGCCGGACGCCCGCCGGCAGACGGTAGTTGTCGTCGCGGTGGCTGCGGTGATTGTGGCCGCCGACGGTGGTCTGATACATGCCCGTGACGATCGCCGAACGCGACGCCGAGCAGACGGGAGCGGTGACGAAGGCGCGCGTGAAGCGGACTCCCTCCGAGGCCAGGCGGTCCAGGTTCGGCGTGCGAACCAGCCCGTTGCCGTAGCAGCCGAGATCGGGGCTGAGATCCTCCGCGACGATCCAGAGGATGTTGGGGCGCCGGGCGCCGGGTTGAAACCCGTGACCGGCCGCGGCGGCGGCCCCGGCAAGAAACGATCGGCGCGTGGTGGCGGAAGACATCGAAGCCATTCTACGTCCCGGCTCGGGCGCGCCGGGAGGCCTGCTACACTCGACGGAAACCCCCATGGTTACGTATCGTTCGGGCAACGACCTGGATCTGGACCAGGTGATCGAACTCTACCGCGATTCGACTCTCGGAGAACGCCGTCCGGTGGACGATCGCGATCGCATGGCGGCGATGCTGCGGCACGCCAACGTGGTGATCACCGCGTGGGACGGCGACCTGCTGGTGGGCATCTCGCGGGCCTTCTCCGATTTCGCCTACGTGACGTACCTGTCGGACCTGGCCGTGCGGCTGGCGTACCAGCGGCAGGGCATCGGCAAGGAGTTGATCCGCAAAACGCGGGAGGCGTCCGGACCGCAGGCGTACGTCCTGCTGCTGGCGGCGCCGAAGGCCGTCGATTACTACCCGCACATTGGATTCACGCGCCACGATTCGGCGTGGCTGCTGCGGGCGGGCGAGACCGTCGGCTGCCGCGGTTCTTGACTTATTCGTATATCGAAAGTATATTGTGGCCATGAACAAGGGGACAGCCCACTGAAGCCTTCCACCACCCGCTACCGCGTGCTGGCGATGGGCTTCCTGGTGGCCGGCATCACCTATCTCGATCGCGTCTGCATTTCCGTCGCCGCCCCGGCGATGATGACGGATCTTGGGCTCACCAATCTGCAGATGAGCTACGTCTTCAGCGTGTTCGCCGCGGCGTACGGGCTGTTCGAGATCCCCACGGGCTGGCTGGGCGACCGGTGGGGGCAGCGGAAGATGCTCACGCGGATCGTCGTTTGCTGGTCCGTCTTCACCGCGCTGACCGGCTACGTCCGCAACTTCGCCAGCCTCATCTTCACGCGCTTCGTGTTTGGCGCGGCGGAAGCGGGAGCGTTCCCGACCCTGGCCCGGGCACTGGCGCGCTGGTTCCCAGTGACGGACCGAGGGAAGGTGAACGGCATCATGTGGATGGGCGCGCGCCTGGGCGGATCGGCGGCGCCCCCGCTGGCGACGCTGGTGATGCTGGCGGTGGGCTGGCGGTACACGTTCGTGGTCTTCGGCCTGGTGGGGTTGGTCTGGTGCGTGGTCTTCTGGTTCTGGTACCGGGACGACCCGGCGAAACACTCGTCGGTGAACGAAGCGGAACTGGCGTACATCCGGGGGTACGCCGCGGCCGCCGAGGCGCGCCACAGCGATCCGCCGAAGACGACGCCGTGGAAGCGCATGCTGCTCAACGGGAACCTCTGGGCGCTGTTCTGGATGTACTTCGCGACGTCGTACGGCTTCTGGTTCTTTCTGACCTGGCTGCCGACTTACCTGGTGAAGGAACAGGGGCTCAGCGCGCGGGCGTCGGGATACTACGCGGCGCTGCCGCTATTCGTCGGCGCGGTGGCCTGCCTCAGCGGCGGGGCATTGTCGGACTGGATCGTCCGGCGCACGGGCAGCCTCAGTTGGGGCCGCCGCGCGGTGGGCATGGGCGGGTTCCTATTTACCGCGGTCGGGTTCGGCGCGGCTTCCGTGGCGGAGGGCCCGGTGGCCGCGGTGATCTGCCTGGCGTTCGCCGCCGGGGCGATGGATCTTGCGGTCCCGGTGGCGTGGGCCGCCTGTCTCGAAGTGGGCGGGAAGTTCGGCGGCACGGCCACCGGCTTCATGAACACGGCCTCCAGCATCTCCGCTTTTATTTCGCCGATCGCGGCGGCCTGGTTGTTCGAGCGATACGGCTCGTTCTCGGCGATGTTTGCCAGCGCCGCGGCGGTTTATCTCCTGGCGGGGCTGCTCTGGTTCAAGATCGACGCGGGCCAGACGCTGCAGGAATAAGGCGGGCGCGCCCGCCGGGCACAAGAAAATCTTATCGCGGCGTCGATTTCCTCTTGCCGGTTCGATATATTTTCGATATATAATAGTCCAACGGGCTCTCGCTTAACCATGAAGATCACCGGCGTAGAAGCAATGTATCTGCGGCTCCCCCAGGTTCGGGAGCTGTGCGACAGCGGTCAGGATGCCTTGATTATCAAGGTCTTAACCGATGAAGGCATCACCGGCATCGGCGAAGTGGATTCGGCGCCGCTGGCGGTGAAGGGGGCCATCGACGGGCCGTTTTCCCATACCACGGCCTGCGGCTTGCGGGAAATCGTGCTCGGCGAGGACCCGTTCCAGACCGAGTACCTGTGGCACAAGATGTACCGCCAGAGCATCTACGGCGGACGCCGGGGGGCGGGACTTCACGCCATTAGCGGCATCGACATGGCGCTCTGGGACATCAAGGGCAAGGCTCTCGGACTGCCGGTCTGGAAACTGCTGGGCGGCGGCTTTCACCAGCGGATCCGGCCCTACGCCAGCACGCTGTTCGGCGCGACGCCGGAGGAGACGGGAGAGCGCGCGCGGTGCTTCCGCGATCGCGGTTTCACCGCGGTGAAGTTCGGCTGGGAACCGATGGGCCAGGACGAGAAGACCGACATCGGGCTGGTGCGGGAGGCGCGCAAGGGACTGGGCGACGACGCGGATCTGATGATCGACGCCGGACTCGTGTGGGACGCGAAAACGGCGATCCAGCGGGCGCGGGCGTTCTCCGACTACCGGATTTTCTGGCTGGAGGAGCCGCTGCTTCCGGACGACTACGACGGTTACGCCAAGCTCTCGCGGGCCACCGACGTCCGGATCGCCGCCGGAGAAGAGGAAAGCAACCGCCACTCGTTCATCGAACTGATGGACCGGGGACAGATCGACGTCGTTCAGGTGGATTTGACCCGCGTGGGCGGCTTCACGGAGGCGATGAAGATCGCCAGCCTCGCTTTCGACCGCGGCATCCCGGTGGTAAACCATGGCTTCACCACGTACGTGAACGTGGCCGCGGCGCTGCATTTCCTGAATTCGATACCGAATTCTTTCATTCTGGAGTTCGTCGTGGAAGAACAGACGACTCTGCGGGACTGTATCACGAAACAGAAGATCGTCGCGCGGGACGGCTATCTCGATATCCCTTCGGCGCCGGGTCTGGGCATCGACCTGAACGAAGACGGCATCGCGAAGTACCGCGTGGCGTAATTTGGGGCATTTGAATCTTGGGAGGCAAGATATGCGTTTGGCAGCAGGTCTGGTTGTAGCGGTTCTGGGCTTGATGACAGCAGCCCAGGCGCAAACACTGGGTGAAATTACCGGGCAGGTGGCCGACAGCACCGGGGCCATGATCGCCGGAGCAAACGTGACGGTGACCAACGAAGCCACCAACGCGGTGCGCTCGGTGGTTACCAATACCGCCGGTGTCTATAGCGCGCCGTCGCTGAACCCCGGCACGTACACCGTGAAAGCCGAGGCGGCCGGGTTCCAAACGGTCGTGCGGAGCGGCATTACCTTGCAGGTACAGCAGACCGCCCGCATCGATTTCGAGATGCAGGTGGGCCAGGTGACCGAGGTGATCGAGGTCACGGGCGGCGCGCCGCTGCTGACCACCGAGAACGCGACGGTCGGCGCGGTGGTGGAGAACAAACGGATCGTCGAGTTGCCGCTCAACGGCCGGAACTTCCTGCAACTGGTGGCGCTGAGCCCCAACGTCAGTTTCGGCTTTGCGTCGAACGGGACGGCGCAGGGCCGGCAGGGCGGCCAGCGCTCGGAACAGAATATTTCGGTATCGGGCCAGCGGAGCGAGTTCAACTACTTCACGCTCGACGGCATCGACAACACGGACGTCAGCTTCAACGTTTACATTTTCCTGCCGTCGATTGACGCGCTCCAGGAATTCAAGGTGCAATCGGGCATCTTCCCGGCTGAGTTCGGCCGCGCAACGTCGCAGATCAACGTGTCGACCAAGCCGGGCGGCAACAGTTTCCACGGAGCGCTGTTCGAGTTTCTGCGCAATAACAAGCTGGACGCAACCAACTACGCTTTCACTTCGGTCCATCCGCAGCAGGAGCCGTTCAAGCGGAACCAGTTCGGGTTCGCGCTAGGCGGCCCGGTGTGGATCCCGAAGATCTACAACGGACGGAACCGCTTGTTCTTCATGGCGAATTACGAGGCGCTGCGCGACCGGAAGGGCATCCGCTCGGTAGCCAATGTTCCGAGCGTGGCGATGCGAGGGGGCGATTTCTCCGGGATTTCGAACCGCATTTTCGATCCCGCCACCCGCGTGCGGCAGCCGGACGGTACCATTACCGCGCAGCAGTTCCCTGGCAACATCATTCCATCGAACCGCTTCGATCCGAAGACCCAGCAACTGCTCGAGTTCTACCCCACGCCGAATATACCCGGCGCGGGCCTGGCGCAAAATTATCAGAACGCGGAGGGCCGGCGAATCGACCAGGACCAATTCACGATCCGCATCGATTTCCTGGAAAGTTCCTCGTCCACCTGGATCGGCCGGTACAGCTACTCCGACGAGCTGAACTACACGCCGCAGACGTTTCCTCTTCAGGGCACGAAGCTCCAGACATTCCCCAAGCAGGTGCTGTTGTCCAACATCCGCGTCCTGAATCCTTCCACGGTGAACGAGTTCCGTTTCGGCTACTCGAAGTGGGTTAACGAGAATCTGAACTACAACGCGCAGGTACGCGACGTGATCGGCGAGCTGGGCGGGATTCCCGGCGTCGCCGAGCCGCATGCGGATATCTGGGGCATCCCGCAGATCGGCATCAGCGGTTTCTCCGGCTTCGGCGATCATGGCTTTCTGCCTTTCATCGATCGAAACGACGTCTTCCAGTTCACCGATTCGATGTCGGTCGTTCGCGGCGCGCATACGTTCAAGTTCGGCGGCGAAGTCCGGTTAAACCGGTTTAACGAACTGGGCAACTCGTTCCCGCGCGGCGCCTTCAACTTCGACGGCAACGCCACCCAGAACCCCGCTTCGCGCGCCGGAACCGGCGCGGCGTTCGCCGACTACATGCTGGGCCTGATCCGGACCTCCGACGCGGCGCTGATTCTGGCCGATACCCGGCTGCGCGCCACATCGCAAGCCTATTATTTCGACGACGTCTGGAAGATCCGTCCCAACCTGACGCTGAACCTGGGGCTGCGCTACGAAAACACGCCGCCCTATTACGACCTGAACGACACCATTGTCAACGCGCTGGTCACGTCGAATTTCGACCCGGCGGCGAATCCGATCCTGGTGCGCGCCGGCGAGGGCGACTTCTACGAAGGCGTCCCGTTCCGTTTCCATCCGTCGATCCAGACCGCGCGCAGCAACACCCTGATGGGGAGCCGCCGCCTGGTGAACCGGGATAACAACGACTTCGCGCCGCGCCTCGGCCTGGCGTACAATCCGACTCCGAACTGGACGTTCCGCTGGGGCTTCGGAGCCTTTTACGTTCAAGATTCCGGCAACACGCGCTTCGACCTGGGCCGCAACGTCGCTGGCCGTCGGCGCGGGGAAGCCAACAACGACTTTCCGGACCTGACCTTCACCACGCCGTTCCAGGATCTGAGCGCCGGCACGGTCAGCGTGCCTTACGTGCTGGCCAACATGCAGGACCGGCGAACGCCGTACGTTCTACAGTACCTGTTCAACATCCAGCGGCAGCTCACTCGGGACTTGGCTCTGGAAGCCGGCTACATGGGCAACCAGGGGCATAAACTGGAACGCATCATCGCGCTCAACATTCCGAGGCCCGGCCCCGGTCCGGTGGCGAGCCGCCGCCCGTGGCCGGAACTGGGCACCGTGCAGGAAGTGGCCAACACGGTTAACTCGAACTACCACTCGCTCGCCATCAAGCTGCAACAGCGCTACGCCCACGGCCTCACGTTCGTCAACAGCTACACGTGGTCCAAGGCGATCGACACCGGCAGCGCCATCCGCACGCACGGAACCGATCCGCTGTTCCCGCAGGACAATTACAACTGGGGCGCCGACCGGGGGCTGTCGCAGTTCGACGTCAGGCACCGGTTCGTCAGTTCGTTCCTCTGGGAAGTTCCCGTTGGGCGGGGCCGGCGCTGGATGAATACGGGCGGCGTTGCGAACGCCATTCTCGGCGGATGGCAGCTTGGCAGCATCATCACCGTCCAGGGCGGATTCCCCTTAACGCTGTTGTCGCGGCAGGACCGGGCCAACGACGGTCAGGGCAACTACCAGCGTCCCGATTACAACGGCATGGAATGGCGGCTACCCTCCGACCAGCGGGGCGCGCAGGGCTGGTTCGATACCAGGGCGTTTACGTTGCCCGCGCTCTATACCTACGGCAACCTCGGCCGCTTCACCGTCAACGGACCCGGCATGTTTGCCTGGGACTTCTCGGTGATGAAGAATTTCCGCACCTTTGAAGGCCAGCATCTTGAGTTCCGGTTCGAGGCCTTCAATTTCCCGAATCACCCCAATCTCGGGCCGCCGGAAATCACCCTGGTCAGCCCGAGTTTCGGGAGAATCGCTTCCACCGCCACCACGATGCGCGAAATTCAGTTCGGCCTGAAGTACGTGTTCTAACGCACTACCGTGCGGCGGTCCGCACCACTGAGCTTGGCCGGCCGGGTGTGACGCGGTCCTTCGAGAGGACCGGCGCCCGGCCGGCCGGTGCGGGTTTCGAAGAATTCCGGTTCGCGGCGTCTTCTCCCGCGCACAGCGGCCGCTCTCCGGCGGCCTCCGCGCCCCGAAGCGGAGCGGCCGGAGAGCGGCTTTTGTATAGTAGGCGAAATGGCTAATCCCGGAAATCCCACGCGGCGGCGCGTGATTCAAGCGGCAGGACTGGCGCCGCTGTCCGCCCTCCGCGGCTCGGCAGCCAATTCCGCCGTCAGCGTCGGTCTCATCGGCGCCGGCGACCGCGGGTCTCTTGTCGCGGGGCTGATGAGCAAGCACAGCGCCGGACGCCTTGTGGCGCTGTGCGATCGCTTCGAAGAGCGCATTGATAAAGCCAAGACGCAAATCCCCGTACAGAATCCGCGAGTCTACAGGGACTACCGCGGCCTGCTCCAAAGCGACGTCGACGCCGTCGTCATCGCCACGCCGGTGTACCTGCACCCGGAGCACTTCGAGGCAGCGGTGGCGGCGAAGAAGCACATCTATATTGAGAAGCCCGCCGCCGTGGACGTCGCCGGCTGCAAGCGAATCATGAAAGCGGCCGACTCGGCGGACCGTCGCCTGAACATCGTCTTCGGCTTCCAGGCGCGCTACGGCCCGGGCTATCGCAAGGCGAAGCAGCTTGTGGACGCCGGAGGAATCGGACCGATTCGCATGGCCCACGCCCATTTCATTAAGGGCGACGTCACCGGCGACGAGGCGCCCGTCGCGCGTCCAAGAACCGACGAGGAAAAGGCGCGGCAGTGGAAGCTGTGGCGCGACACGTATGGCGACGTTATCGTGGAGACGTACTGCCACGGCATCGATGTACTCAACTGGTTCCTGGGAGGCCACGCATTGAAGGCCTACGGGACCGGTGGCCGCACGATCCGGCGCGACGGCGACAACATGGACCACGTGGACGTCACGTTCACGTATGCGGGCGGGGTACATGCGCCGCTGACCGGATCACAGATCACGCCGCGTTTCTTCCGTTCGGCGACCGAGCAGTTCTACGGCGCCAAAGGCGTGATTGAAACCAATCGCCAGTACTGGACGCATTTCCGCGGCCGCGACGATGCCTCCACCGAAACGATACCCGGAGATATCACGGCGGATGCTATCGGTGAATTCATCCGGCGCATCCAGGAAGGCAAGCCGGAAAACACCGGCGTTCGCGGGGCGGAAAGTACGCTCACCGCGATCATGGGGCGGATGGCGATTGATTTGAAGCGGGAGGTCACATGGGACGAAGTCATGACATCCGCATAAAGGGGTTGCTCGAATAAAGGGGTTGCTCGACTCATGAGGATTTGGGACTTACACTGCCATCCTGACGGGGAGCGCGTGCCCGGCCGCACGCTCATGGAAAAGGTGGAGAACATGCTGGAGATCGCCGGGCGGATGGGCATCGAACGCTGCTGTATGTTCCTGCGCGTTGGACAGGGCGTCGATGAGAAAGAAGCATTGCAGGTTCTGACTCGCTATCCGGACAAGCTCTTCGGGTTTGTCTGGCTCTCGCTCTGGAATAACGCACCGAAAGAGAACATCGACAAGCTGAACCGCTGGATCGCCGACGGTCCGATGATCGGGATGAAGACGGCCGGAAGCGACGGCGTGTGCAGCGTCCGCGCCTACGACCCGGTGTTTGAGCGCGCCGCGCAATTGAAGGCGTTGGTGTACATTCACGCGTGGTACAAGACCGGCGCCGGTCTACTCAATCCCAACGCGGGCCAAGTTACCAGGATCCCGCCGTCGCTTCCCGGCGGACTGTATACGCCCAACGAATCGACCCCGCGAGATGTCGCCGAACTTGCCTCGCGGCGTCCCGAAACGCCGCTGATCTGCGGCCACACGGGCGGGGATTGGGAACTCGGCATCCGCGCCGTGCGGGCGGCCAGGAATGTGCTGATCGGAATCGGCGGCAGTTTTCCGACCCGCGGAATGGTCGAGATGGCCGTACGGGAACTGGGCGCCGACCGGATCATATACGGCAGCGATATCGCCGGGCGAAGTTTCTCGTCCCAACTGGCCAAAGTGCACGGCGCCCCAATCTCCGACAAAGACAAAGAACTGATCTTCAGTGGCAATCTCCATCGGATCATGACGCCGATTCTTCAGGCCAAGGGCATCGCGATCAAGGGGTGACAACCATGGCAGACGTAAACCGCCGCAATTTTCTCAAGGCATCGCTCGCCACTCCGGCCGCGGCCGGCGCGTCGATGAGCGCAGCGGCGCCGGCGCAATCGGACGGCCTCATCGACACGCATGTCTACCTCTCGCGGTGGCCGGGCCGCCGGCTGATCGGCGATGAGACGGAGGAACTGGTCCGCTCGCTGAAGGAAGCCGGCGTCGCCGAGGGCTGGGCGGGCAGCTTCGACGCGCTTCTGCACAAGGACATCGCCGCGGTGAACGCGCGAGTGGCCGCGGAGTGCAGCCGCCGCGGAGGCGGCGTCCTGAAGCCGGTGGGCGCCGTCAACCCGACGCTGCCCGATTGGGAGGACGACGTCCGACGGTGCCAGGAGGAATTCCGGATGCCGGCCATCCGGCTCCACCCGAACTATCACAACTACACGCTGGCCGATCCGGCTGTCGCGAGGCTCTTCCCGCTCGCCGCCGAGCGGCGCCTCACGATCCAGATCGCCGCCTGGATGGAGGACGAGCGCACACAGTTCCCGCTGCTCCAAGTACCCATCGTGGACCTTGAGCCGCTTCCCGGCCTGATGGAGAAAACGCCCGAGGCGAAGGTCATGGTCCTCAACGGATTCATCAGCGTTCGAGGAATCGAGCGGCTGCTGCCGCGGCTGAAGACGCTGGGCAATCTCGCCTTCGACATCGCCATGCTCGAGCAGATGTTAGGGGTTCGAGTATTGATCGACGCGGTTGGCGTCGAGCGCGTCATCTTCGGCTCCTACTCGCCGATGTTCTACCTGGAGTCGGCGCTGCTCAAACTGCGCGAATCGGTCCTCACGGCAACGGAACTCGCCGCCGTGCGGAATGGCAACGCGAAACGTCTGGCCGCCGGAAGCTGAGCCGCGTCACGCGCCGGCGGAGAGGCGGGCCCGCACGCGCGGGCGCTGAAGCGCCTCGGGATTGGCGAGGAACAGCGGTGGGTTGCCCTGGGAGACCGCCAGGACGCTCCGGCAGACCGAGAGGCTCGTGTCGCGGGTGCATTCCTCTGTCTTCGCGATGCGGTGGGCGGTCAGAATCACGTTGTCGAGCGCCGCCAGGGGGTGGCCGGCCGGCATGGGCTCGTCCTCGTAGACGTCCAAGCCCGCGCCGGCGATGCGCCGTACACGCAGCGCCTCGATCAGCGCCTTCTCCTGAACGATAGGCCCGCGCGCCGCGTTGATGAAGTACGCCGTGGGCTTCATCGCGTTCAACTGCCGCGGGCCGATCATGCCGCGCGTTTGTTCGGTGAGCGGACAGTTGATGGTGACGAAATCGCTCTCGCGGAACACGGTGTCCAGGTCCGCGAGTTCCACTCCCAGTTCCGCCGCTTCCACCGGGGAATTGAATGGAGCATAGGCCAGCAGCCGGCCCATGCGCAGCGCGCGCGCCATCCGGAACATCTCTCCCGCGATGTTGCCCATGCCGACGGAGCCCAGCGCGCGGCCCTCGAGGTTAATCAGCCGCGGAGGGTCCTGCCACCATCGGCCCGAACGGCAGTTTCGGTCGAGCGCGGGCAGGTTCTTCGCCAGGGCGAACATCAATGCGAAGTTGCCCTCGGCGACGGGACGCCGCACGGAATCGCGGGTGAGGGCCACAAGCACGCCGGCCTCCGTGCAGGCTTTGATGTCGATGCGGTCGAAGCCGACGCCCCACCGGGCGATCACCGCGAGCCGTTCGAGTCCGAGAAAACACGCGGCGGGGAAAGCGTAGTCCAGCGCGATCACCGCGTCGTAGCGGTCGAGAACCTCCGCCGTGGCGATGCCGCCGGTGTCGGGCATCAATTCGTATTCGACGCCGGGCGCCGGCTCAAGAACCGCGGCGAGCGCATCGTCGAGAAGCCCGCGGCCTTCAGTGGCGAAATCGGCTGTGAGGCCGACGCGAAACGGAGTGTTTTGGTCCATCTATTGTTGACTCGATTATATATTGAAAGTATACTATAACGAGTCGTTCAAGAATGAAGGAGGCACTGGGAGATGAGAAGAAAGTGGGCGCTCGCCGGTTCGCTGGCGAGCATCAGCCTGATTCTGGGTCTGGCGAACCTCGGTTCGTCCGCGCCGCCTACGCCCAAACGGATCAACAAGGCGATTGAGCTGCTGGAGCAGGGCCAGCCGGTTTACTACACGATGGGGACCGGCGGCTACGAAGAAGGGAAGAAGATGGCCCAAACCTGGGCCGACTTCATCATCTACGACATGGAGCACGGGCCCTTCGACATGGGGGACCTGAAAGCGTTCATGAAAGGCCTAGCGGACGGGGGTCCGACCAGAACCGGGCACCGCACGCCGGCGGTCATCCCGCAGTTGCCGGTAGGCGGCTGGGATGAAGCCACCATGCAAGCGAACTACTGGATGATTCACCAAGTGCTGGCCACCGGCGCGCACGGTATTCACCTCTGCCACGTAGTGGCGCCGGAAGCGGCGCGCATCATGGTGGAATCGGCGCGGTACCCGTTCAACACGAAGGGCATGGGGGCCAACCTGGGCGAAGGCCGGCGCGGCAGCGGCGGTCAGGGCGATGCGGCGGAGATCTGGGGCATCCCGGTTTCCGACTATCTGCGCAAAGCCGACGTCTGGCCGCTGAACCCCGAGGGCGAGATCCTGCTGGGCGTGAAGATCGAAAACAAGTACGCGCTTAAGAACGTCGAGAAGACGCTCGCCGTGCCGGGTCTGGGCTTCTCGGAATGGGGTCCGGGCGACATGGGGATGTCGATGGGGTTCCCAAGTTCGAGCGAACCCTACCCGAAACAGATGGAGGACGCCCGTACGCGCATCTTCGCGGCCACCAGGGCGAACAAGCTCTTCTTCCTGAACTCGGTCAACGAGGACAACATCGAGGCCATGATCAAAGAGGGCGTGATGATCGGCGCAGGGAACGAGAAGGCCGCCGAGAAGGGCCGCAAGTTCTCCAAGCGGCCGATGCCCTGGTAGCGGGGACGCGCGTGAAGCAAGAATCGTTTTGGCGAACCGGAGGGCGTCTGGCGCTGCGCGCATGCGCGGCCCTGGCGCCCCTTCTACTGACGGCCCAGTCCAATCCGAAAATTGTCGTGTTGGGGATGGGGCCGCCGCAACTCGAGGAATTGCGCGCCGCCGCACCGCGTGGGAATTTCGTCGGGGTGAAGGGCGCTGAAGAGGCGCAGCGGGAAGTGGCGGACGCCGACGCCCTGATCGGCGGCGTCACCCGCGAGATGCTGCGATCGGCCCGGCGGCTCAAGTGGATTCAGGCCGGGGGCGCCGGCGTGGAAACCATCCTGTTTCCCGAACTGGTCTCCAGCGACATCACGCTGACCAACTGCAAGATCATACAGGGGCCCGAAATCTCGGACCACGCCATGGCGCTGCTGCTGGCCCTGACGCGAAGGCTGAACGAACTGATCCCCTTGCGCGAGACGAAAGAGTGGCCGCAGCGCGAGTATCAGACCACGCACCGCCCCATCGAACTGAACGGCCGCACCGCCCTGATCGTCGGACTCGGCGGCATCGGCATGCAGATCGCTCAGCGCGCCTGGGCCTTCGGCATGCGGGTACTGGCCGTCGATCCCGCCGACATGCCGATGACCCGCTTTGTCGATGAGCTCGCGCCGGTGGACCGGCTGCGCGATTTCCTGCCGCAGGCCGACGTCGTCTTCATGGCGGCGCCGCACACGCCGGAAACGGAGCGCATGCTGGGTCCGACGGAGTTCAACCTGATGAAGCAGGGCGCTTACTTCATCGCCGTCTCGCGGGGGAAGACCTACGACGGGAACGCGCTGGTAAAAGCCCTCGACGAGAAGCGGCTCGCCGGCGCGGGGCTCGACGTCGTGGACCCGGAGCCACTGCCCAAGGACAACCCGCTCTGGCGATTCTCGAACGTCGTCATTACGCCGCACATCGCCGGCCAATCCGACAAGTTCTATGTCCGGCAGATGAGCGTCTTCAAGGAGAACGCGCGCCGCTTCACCGAGGGATTGCCGCTGATCAACGTAGTGGATAAGCGGAAAGGATACTGAATTCCCGACTGCCCGGCGGCTTACGCCTCATGTCCGTTGACTTCCCAGACGCCGCGGCCGAAGGCGGCGTTCTGGGCTTGCGTAATGTCCTGGAGCAGCGCCTGGCGGGCCGCCGCCTGGTTTCGCTTCCGGATGGCGGCCACGATCGGTTTGTGGAGAAGCATCGACCGGCTCACCTGGTAGGGGGAGGATCGCAGTTCCAGGTACATCGGCCGCTGCATGCGTTCCAGGATGCCGCTCACCATCTTCACAAGCTCGCGGTTCTGGGACATCGCCGCGAGTTTCAGGTGGAACTCGTTGTTGGTCTTGATCACATTCTCGAAGTCGTTCATCGTCGGCTTCGGCGGCAGCGGGCGGTTCGCGATCCGCTCCAGTTCGTCGATCTCCGCGGGGCTCGCCCGCGCGGCCGCCAGTTCGGCGATCTTACCTTCCAGGATCAATCGCATCTCGAACAGGTCGCGCATCGCCTGAAAACTGATCTCAGGGACGAGGTAGCCGCGGCGGGGCACCACCTCCAGCAGGCCTTCGTGATGCAGCCGGTTGCAGGCCTCCCGGTACGGCGTTCGACCGACGCCGTAGCGGGCGCCGATCTCGATCTCCGACAGGAAGGCTCCCTCCTTCATCTCCCCCCGAAGGATGCCCTTTTTCATCACTTCATACGCTTTTTCCGTCTGCGTCGCTTTTCGAACCATGGCGGTGTTGTTACCCGGAGCGCGGCTGTTCTTCCGTACGAAAAAAACAGCGAGTATATCCGTACCATATTATCACGTACTCGCAAGTGGGTCGTAATAAAGACAGCCGATTCCGGCGAAACCCGAACCGCGGTCCGGGCTACAGGGTGAGTTGCCCCTGGTACGCCATTTCCTTCAGATTGAACTTCGCTTTCAGCTCGAACGGGCCCATCCGGGTGGCGAACGTCACCTGCTTGTCCGCCGCGGTGATGGGCCGATCGTCGCGGCGGAAGCGGAATTGCATCGCGCCGCCCTGGGCGGCCTCTCGATGAATTCGACGCTGTCGGCGTAGATCGGGTCCTTGCCTTTGCGTTCCAGGCGCGTCGCCGCGCGCACGCGTTCCGCCATGGCCTTGCGGCGTTCCTCGGTATCCTCGCCGCGCTCGCCGCCGCGGCGCGGGCGGCCGGACATCATCGGCATGCCGATGACGCTGACCAGGTAGGCTTCGGCCGCCGCGGCATCGTCCTGCTTGTGCATGACCTCACGAATGGGCAAAGCGCTGTCCCAGCGCACGACCGCTTTGACTGGCGGCGGACCACCCATGCCCGGACCGCCGATGCCGGGGCCACCCATGCCACCGCCGCCGGGGAAGCCTATGCCACCGCCGCCGGGGAAGCCGCCTCCGGCGCCGCCGCGGCCACCCATGCCGCCGCCTCCTGTATCCCCGCCCATGCCGCCGGGCGGGCGCTCCATGTTCGAGGAGTCGAACCTGGCTTCCACCTCCTTGGCCCAGGGCGAGCGCGTGAGGAGCCGCTCCACTTCCTCATCCGTCCACTCGGAAGGCTTCTTTTCGTTCCAAAACTCTCCGGCCCCGACGGCGCGCGAGATAGCCAGCAGCGCGCCTCCGGCGGAGAACAGCATTCGTCGGGTGATCGTCATCTCCATCTCCTTTTCGCGCGACTCAGGCCGCGCCGTTAGAACGTGAACCGCAATTGCAGGTCGATTTTGCGGTTATAAGCGCTGGCGGCGCCGAACGGACCGAACGCGGCCAGGCTGCGATACTCGCCGAAAAAGGGCGAAGAAAGGTCGCCGCTGGGAGCGGCGTAATTGGCGTGATTGAGGATGTTCCTCGCGGAAACGCTAAGCGTCAGGTTGTATTTTCGGCCGCTGCCGCCGAACAAGCCAGGAGGAGGTCCGCCTCCGGGACCGCCTCCGCCAGGGGGCGGCCCGCCTCCCGGGGGTCCGCCTCCGCGTATGCCGCCCATGCCTGGCGGAGGGCTGCTCTCCGCGGTGCCCGATTCGCCCTGGCCGCCAAACGACCAGGCGCGCGCCAACCGGAGGTTAAGGTTAACGCTCGCCGGACCTCGCGCGGAGTTGCGTCCAATCGTAGCGACGCCCGCCGGCGGGTTCAGGTCAAAACAGCCGAAGCCGGCGGCGTAGACGAGGCTGCCGCCGGAGCAGGCGGCGCCGCTAAGCCCAGCCAAGAGAGCCGGGCGTTCCGAGGCGAAGCCGTCGCCGTTGGAGTCGATGCCGGTCGTGATGTTATACGGCATTCCGCCGCTGGCCATCAGGAAAGGGCTGACGGTGAACCCCCAGAGCAGCGGCAGCCTGGTTCCGATCACCGCGCGATGCCGCACGTCGGCGAACGACGACGGTCCCCATTCCGCGCGCAGATTGTAGGGATCGGCCGGCTGCCCATCGCTGGCGGTTTTGCCGTAGGAAAGCGAATAGAACCCGAACAGAAAAACCCTTCTGTAATTCAAGTGCGGGCTGACGATGAACTGGTTGGCGCGGCTGAAGCCGCTGGACTCGGTCAGGATGCGCAACAGCCGGTCGCCGCACGGATAGGCGCCGTCAATCGGCGTGTTGATGTTGCGCGATTGAAGCAGGTGAACGCCGCGGCTGTTCACGTACTGGGCGCTGATGCGGAAGTGACTGTTGCCCTGGCGATCGAGGCCGAGGGTGGCCTGGTAGGTCCGCGGCGCCTGAATGCCCGAATACAGCAACTGGAGTTGCTGCGGGAGTTGCGCGCCGGCCAGAGCCTCCGCCGACGGGATCGACGGGAAGAAATCCGGGTTCAGGACCAGGTACGACTGTTGCGTCGTCCGTTGTAGCGCAGCGAAGTAAGGATCTGCGAGTCGGCGACGCGGTCGTAGAAGGCTCCAAATCCCAGGCGCAGGACGGTTTTCGCCGACCGATTCGCGCCGCCGTCGATGCCCCAGGCGATGCCGATGCGCGGCGACCAGTCGGCGAGATCGCCGATGTTCGTCTGCGCCTCGTAACGGGCGCCGTAGCTGAGGCTGAGGTTCGGCCGCATCCGCCAGTCGTCGTTGAAGAACAGCCGATATCGAATTGCGAAACCGACGTGGTGGGCTCTCCCGCCCTGATGCTGAATTGCGAGGCGCCGCCGCCGAGGGCGCGGATCTGGTCCGCCGGGTAGCCGAGGTCCTGGAACAGCAGCGTTCGCCGGTAGCGCTCCAGGGCGGAAAGCTGGATGAGCGATCCCGCGACCGGTTGGTTACCGGCGTCCAAAAGCGGGCCGTACCCGCCGAAAAAGGCATACGTTCCGCCGAAGTTGCTCATTGACGTGTCGTCGAGCCGCGATTGCCGGATGCGCGCGCCCCACTTCAGCGTGTGGCGCTGGCGCGAATAGGTCGAGATGTTGCTCAGCTCCCAGCGGTCGGCGAGGGCGCCGGGATTGCCGATCTGCGAACCGCCGCCCTCGAAGGCGCCTTGCACGTTGATGGCGGGCGTGGCGATGTCTCCGATCTTTACAAGGTTCGAGCGCAGGAACTGGAACCGCGTTTCCGTAATCGCCTTGGCGTTGAGCGTCGCGGTCTCGGTGATCTGTATCGCGTAGTCCGTGTCCGTCTGCGCGTAAGCGCGCGAGGCCAGGCTGAAGCTGCCGATTCCTTCGTTGTCGAGGCTGCTCCGGCCGTTCTGGTAGCGCGCCACCAGGGTGTTGCCGGCGTTGATCGAGTAGTCGAAGCGAGGCGAGAACGTGGTCCGCGTCTGCGGCGTCAGAACAACCTGGTTGACGCGCCCGCCATGCGCAGCAGCGCGCCGGCGTTGCCGACGATCGTGATGGCGGTGAGCCGGTCGTCGCTGGCGCCCCGGGTACTCGAAATCACGACCGTTTCGCCCGGTTTCAGATCTTCTACGTTCGCCGCAGGCATCTGTTCGAGCGAGCGCGAAAAATCCGGGCGGGCAACGGGGGTGATGCCCGCCCGAAGGCGTTCGGGGGCATTGCGAACGCCGTTGCTCGGGGTTGCCGTGGGTCCGGGCCTACGATCGGAAAGGCCCACAGGCTCAGCCTGCGGCATTGCCCCGAAATCCGGCAGCTTCTTCACTTGGGAATCGCGGGTGAGAGCGACCACCAGGTCCGTACCCGTTCCTAGGTCTTTAATATGAATGGCGGCGCCGCCGGCGTCCACCGACGTTACCGTGCCGGCCGTGGTGATGAAGGTCCCAAACACCACTTCTTCGACGGTGACGGTCAGTCCGTCGGCGCTTTTGGTCCCGCGAGCGCGCAGTTGGTCGCCCGAGCTAACCTCGGCCAGCGAGGAAGGTCTTGCATCCGCGAACCGGACGGAATCCGGCGCGTAACGCCGGTAGCGCGCGCCGGCGCCGACGATTACCCGGGCTTCCGTCTCGCCGCTGGCCGAGCGCAGCCGCAGCGTGATCTCGCCCTCGCTCTTCGCCTCCACCACGCCGAACACGCCGCGCTTTTCCCAGTCCTGGCGATCCGCGTCGTTGCGTTGGGCGATCGCGGCCGCCGCCATGACCACCACCCGCCGCGCCGCCGTTGCGCCCGGCGCGATTGTGACCAGCACCCGGTCGCCCGGCGCAATCTGCGCCAGGCCGATCGCTTCAGCTTCTTGAAGGTCCTTCTCCCCGGGCGCGACGCGTTGGAGCAGCGTTCGCTCGTCGAGCTTAACCTTCGCCGTCGCGCCGCCATCCGCCCTGACTTCGATCTCGCCGGCCTCGGGTCTGATGGAGGCCACCGTCCCAACGGAATGCGCGCCCGTGGAGACTTGCGCGACTCCGAGGCCGGCGATTGCCAGGACCGCGGCGAGGAGCGCCGATGTGCTGCGCGTCGCGGCGACGCGGTTCAACAAACCATACCACTACGCGGCCACGTTCAACGGCCTCTCCGGCCGCACGGACTCGCTGGCGGCCGCCGTGGCGAACACGGCCGTCGTTCGTTCCGCCGAAGCGGCGGTCTACCCCGTTTTTCTGAACCTGTCGCTGTACTTCCAGGACGTGTGGCAAGCGACCGAGCGGACGGCAGTGACATTCGGATTGCGCTGGGACATCAACCCGGCGCCCTCGGCCAGGAAGGGCCAGCCGCTGCTCGCCCTCGCCACCGACGGCTATGCGTTGACGCGCTTCGAGCCGCTGTACCGGACAAGCTGGCGCGACATCGGACCGCGGCTCGGCCTTTCTTATCTCATGGACGACACTGCGGGCCGCGAGATGACATTCCGCGTCGGCGCCGCGCTGCTCCACGACCCGCTTTCCAGTTCGATGATCCGCGCCTTCAGCGCCGCCCCGTTCACCAGCGACCGGATTCTGACGCTGGCGAACTTCCCGCTAACGCCGTTGAACCTTCAGCCGCCGGAGCTGCCCGCGTCCAGGCCGTACGGCCAGGTGACCGCGGTCGCAGCGGGTTTCAAGCCGCCCGCCGTTTACCAGTGGAACGCGACGCTCGAGCGGATGTTCGGTCCCCGGCAGGCGCTCAGCTTCGGATACATCGGCGTGGCCGGCCAACGCCTTTTCGAACCGAGGGGCTGGCCTACTTTTCGGCCGACTACGACCTGTTGCATCGCATCTCCAACGGAGCGATGTCGCGGTATCACGGCCTTCAGGCGCAACTGCGCCGGCGCATGACGAGCGGTCTCCAGTTCCAGCTCAGCTACACGTACGGCCACGCTCTCGACACCGCGTCCGACGAGGTCGTCATTTCGTCGCGTGTTGGAAGGCGTCGAGCGGGGCCACTCCGCGTTCGACGTCCGGCACGCGTTCAGCGTCACGGGTTCCTACGAGCTGCCCAGGCGAAACAGCCTTGCCGGCGCTCTATTCGGCGACTGGAGGGTAGAGTGGGTGGGCACTGCCCGCGCGGGGCTGCCGTTCGACGTGCTCGGAATCAGTTCCGAGGTGAGCGACTTGGCCGAAGACGGCAACCTCGGCCTGTACGCGCTGGTGCGTCCGAACTACACGGGCGAGCCTCTGTGGATCGCGGACTCCGACGTCGCGGGCAAACGCCGCCTGAACCCGGCGGCCTTCACTACGCCTGAAGCATTCGCACAGGGCAACCTTGGGCGAAACGTCCTCCGCGGCCTGGGCCTCTGGCAGGTGGACGTTTCCCTGCGGCGCCAGATCGCGGCCTCCGAACAGGCGCGCTTGCAGGTAATGGCGCAAGCTTTCAACATCCTCAATCACGCGAATTTCGCCAATCCGTCCCCGCTCGAACAGGCCAACCTGGCGAGCCCCTCGTTCGGCGCCGCCACCCGGGCGCTGGGCGGGCTGCGCGCCCTGCAACTGGGTCTGCGCGTCGAGTTCTGACCGGAGGCGTCTACTATGAGCGGGAAATACCTCCTGTCGATGTTGCTGATCGCCGCGCCGGCGCTTCGCGCGCAGGTATCGCCGCCGCCGCGGGCCGCCGAACGGACTTCCTTCTCCGACCGCTTCACCATCGGTGGAAGCGTCAGCATCCTGGCGTCCGAGCTCATGAAACAGGGAAACGATCCGCAAGTCCACCTCGAACCCGGTTTCCGCGGCCGTATTGAACGCGCAGTCGAATGCGTTCCGCCTGAGCGGCGGCGCGTCTCTCGAAATGGCTCTCGGCGACCGGCTCGCGCTCAGCGCCGATTTCCTCTACGGGAGGGCGGGTCACAAAGCGGGAGAGGACCTCATCACCGGCATCGACGACGAGGACACCGACGATATGAACGAACAGCAGACGACATCGGTGTTCGAGCAGACGCGGGCCTGCTACTGGGACATCCCCGTGCTGGCGCGCTTCTACGATTCCAGCCGTCGGCGCGAAGGCTCGCGCGGTTTCCTGACCGGCGGCATTGCGATCCGCCATGCCGTCAATGTCCGAACTTACCGGGAAGTGACAAGCCCGGACGGCGTCACCACCGGAGGAGAAGCGGCGTCGCGACCGGCGCACTCCACCGTCGCGGGCTTGGTGTTCGGCGGCGGATTCCTGATGCGAGCCGGCGGCGGGCTGAAGATCGCTCCCGAACTGCGGTACACCCGCTGGCTGGCGGACGTCTTCCACTCGCCGCCGACGCAATCGAGAAGGAACCAGTTCGAAATCCTGATCGCGTTCGGATTCTAAGGGCGAGCGCGGGCTTAGAACCACGTCAGCTCTCTGACACTGTCTCGATGATTCGACGCTGATCGCCATCTCCCCCACCTGCAATGAAACAAACCGGGAAGCGGAAGTGTTACGTTTTGCAAAGAAGGCGTTACCGCTCCGGCCGCCGGCGCGTCTAGGCGAATGGGGTTGAGCCGTCCCAATGCGATCCGTCTTTACCAAGGTGCTGCTCTGGTGTTTCGGCACCCTGGTACTGTCGCTCATCGCCTTCTCACTCATCACCAGCGTGGTTGCGGTCAGGTCCGCCCGGCGAGGCGGCGTGTTCGCCCGCATTAACGCGTTCCACCTCCAGCAGGCGATCGAGGCGTATCAGTCGCAAGGCCGGCCGGGCCTACGCGAGTTCGTGGACAAGATGGAGAAGCATCTTCCGGGCAAGCGCTACCTGACCGACGCCGCCGGCAGGGACTTGTTGACCGGCGAGGACCACTCTGCCCTCCTGCGACAGGCGAGGGACGAGGATTCGGGACCGGGAATTCCCTCCGACCGGCCCCGCGTCTTCGTCACCCAATCCAACGACGGGCGGTACCGGCTGATCATCGTCGCCAATCCGCCTGTCGAGGTGCAGAGCCTGGTTCCTTATTACCTGCTGGTGATGTTTGTCGTCGCCTTCCTGCTCTGGCTGCTCGCCGTTTACATTACATCGCCTCTGCGTAAACTCGCCAAAACCGTCGACCGGTTCGGACGAGGCGACCTTGCGGCCAGGGCTCGGCTGAGCCGGCGCGACGAAATCGGGGAACTGGCTAACGCGTTTGACCAGATGGCCGACCGCATCCAGAATCTCCTGACCTCGGAGCGCCGCCTGCTCCAGGACATCTCCCACGAGCTGCGGTCGCCCCTGGCGCGCCTCAGTTTCGCCGCCGAGCTGACGAAGACCGCGCCGGACCGGGACGCCGCCGTGGCGCGCATCAAGAAAGAAGTCGACAGGCTGACCGACCTCGTCCGCGCCCTCATCGACGTCACGCGCGCCGAAGGCGACCCCGAGGCCGGAGAAGCGGAGCCACTGGCGCTGCAGGAGGTTCTCCGGGAAGTCGTCGACGGATGCCAGGTAGAGGCCGAAGCGCGCAACTGTTCCCTCCAACTGACGGTGGACTCGGATGCGGCGGTCCTGGGGGATCGGGAACTGCTGCGCCGCGCCGTGGAAAACGTCGTGCGCAACGCCATCCGGCATGCGCCGGAAGGGACGCCCGTCGATGTGACGTTGGCGCCGGGCCCCGCCGCCGCCGTGATTTCGGTTCGAGACCGCGGGCCGGGGGTGCCCGAGGAAGCCCTCTCGAAGATCTTCACTCCGTTCTTTCGCGTCGATTCCTCGCGCGACGCGGCGACGGGCGGCATCGGGCTGGGACTCGCCATCGCTCAGCGCGCGGTGAGCTTGCACCATGGAAGCATCAGCGCCCGCAACGCGCAACCGGGCCTGCTGGTCGCCATTGAGATACCCCTCAGCCGGACACAAGAGCTGCGCTCTTGATATCCCTTCGGGATATGGAAGACAGGAGACAGAAGCCTGAAGCCAGAAGATAGGGTCAGGGCGGAGGGATCCAGGCGGCCAGACGGGCGCGAAGGGCGTCGATGGCGACAGGCTTGGCGACGTAGTCATCCATCCCGGCCTGGAGACAACGATCGCGGTCGCCGTTCATGGCCCAGGCCGTCATGGCGACGATCGGCGTGCGGGCGAGGCCGCGCTCCGACTCGTGCTTTCGAATCGCGGCCGTCGTTTCGAAACCGTCCATTCCCGGCATCTGGCAGTCCATCAGGATCAGGTCGAACGCATGGTCGCGCGCGATCGCGGACGCTTGAAAGCCGTCGGCGGCCAATTCCACCTGGCAGCCCATCTTGTTTAGCAAGGCCAGCCCGAGCTTTTGATTGACGGCGTTGTCTTCCACCAGAAGCACTCGCGCCCCGTCGAAGCGGGTCCGGTTTCCGTTGGCCGCTGCGACAGTCGATGGCGGAGGGGGCGCCTCCTTTAGCGGGAGAACCAGCGTGCAGGTGGTCCCGGCGCCAAGCTCGCTTTCGACCTCGATGGCGCCGCCCATGCCTTCGACGAGTTGCTTTGAGATGGGAAGGCCCAGGCCGGCGCCACCATAGCGCCTGCTGGTGGAAGAATCCGCCTGCCAGAATTTCGTGAAGACAAGCGGCAGAGCGTCGCGGGCGATGCCGATGCCGGTGTCCGATACCCGGATCGTCACCGAGCCGCCACGGTCGGTTGTCCAACCCACATCGATGCGGACTTCACCCCGTTCGGTGAACTTGAGCGCGTTGCCCGCCAGGTTGATCACGACCTGACGGATGCGCCCGGGATCGCCGAAGAAGTGCTCCGGCGCGTGCGGCGGGTACGCCAGGCGAAACGTCAAGGACTTTTCGTCCGCGGCGGGCTTCAGCAGCGCGAAGACCTCGTTCAGAGCGGCCCGTAAGCTAAACGGAACCGCTTCGAAGGAGATCTTCCGCGCCTCGATTCTCGTCAGGTCGAGAATGTCGTTGATGATGGTGAGCAAGGCGCGCGAGGATTCCCGGACTGCCTCTGCGTATTCGCGTTTTTCGGGCGGCAACTGGCCGTCCAGCAGCAGGTCTGTCATGCCGATGATGCCATTCATGGGGGTGCGGATCTCATGGCTCATCGTGGCCAGGAATTCGCTTTTGGCTTGGGTGGCCGCTTCGGCGGCTTCTTTCGCCTGGCGAAGTTCCTCGACAGTTCGCCGGGCCTCGGAAATATCGGTAAGGGTGCCCGCCACGCGCACGGGCGTCCCGACCGCGTCCTTCTCGACCACCTGCCCCCGCAGATCCACCCACTTCCACTCACCCTGCTTCGTTCGCACGCGATGTTCGGCTTGGAAGTGAACCGTTTCACGGGCCAGAAGGGAATCAGCGATCTTGTGAAGCTGCGGCAGGTCGTCCGGATGAACGTGCGCGAACCAGGCCTCGAGGCTCGTGTCGAGTTCGCCGGACGGGTAACCGAGAATCTCCAGGAACCGGCCGCTGTACTCGGCCGAGTTGGTTCTCATGTTCCGATCCCAGTATCCTTGCCGGCCGCCTTCGAGCACGAAACGGAGCTGCTCCTCTTTGTCGCGGAGTTGTTGTTCCACGCGGAAGCGGCCGGTTAGGTCCCTTGAGAATCCGATCTGGCGTACCATCCGGCCCGAAGCGTCGCGAACCGGTACGATCTGCGTGGCCATTCGCCGCCGTCCGACAGGCAGATCAAGGGTTTCTTCGAGCGCAATCGGACCATCCGCCTCCAGACACTCGAGATGCGGCCGTTTGATGAATGCCGCGTGCTCCGGCGGCCAGATTTCGTCCGGCGTGCGGCCGACAACAAGCGAAGCGGGGACTCCTAAAGTCCGCTCGAAAGCCGGGTTGACCTCCTTCATGCGGAAGACGGGACCCGGCTCGACATCCACGATAAAGATGGGATCGACGGCATTCTGAAAGAGCGCCTGGTAGCGGTTGTTGGATTCCATCAGCGCCGCCCGCGCTTCCTGCTCACGCGTGACATCGCGCTTGACGCCAATGTAGTGCGTCGTCGTTCCCTCGGCGTTGCGCACGGGCGTGATCGAGAGCTCTTCGGTGTAAACCGTCCCGTCTTTCCGCCGGTTCACGACCGTTCCCATCCAGTGCTTGCCGGCCGAGAGCGCCGCCCACATCTCGTTGTAGAAGTCCGGTGAGTGGTGGCCCGATTTGAGAACCCGCGGATTTTGGCCGATTGCCTCCGCGGCGGAGTATCCCGTCAATCGGGTAAACGCCGCATTCACCCAACAAATGGTTCCCTTATGGTCGGTGATGGTGATGCCTTCCTGCGCCGCCTCCAGCGACGCCAGCAGCACCCTATTCGCAATATCAGTCGGCGCGCCGGCGGCCTGAGGATGATTGACGCCGGACGATGCGGTTGGCTCAGTACCGTGCAAGTATCTATTCTCTCGATTCGTACCTGACGAACAGGGGTTGGCGGCGCATCAGAACAGCAATAAGGGGTGAGCATGAAACCAAGCAGAACCGCACGAACATGAGGGCGCGCGCGCCGCCAAAACGCTCACCTGCCATCTTTATCGGCAGCGCGTCGCCTTTCCTTTAAGCCCTAATCGGCGCTCATGGGGAGGCCGCGGTTCGGCTGCGCAGGGCGGCGCGTTCGTGAAAGATGTGCCCGGGATTGGCATACTGGATGTATCTGGATATCGTCCCTTTACCAATGGTCACCCGGCTGTTAACGTTCATTCTGTGCGCGATCGCGTTGAGAGCTTCCGAGCCCGGCAAGCTCAGCTTCAACCACGATGTTCGTCCCATCTTGTCGAAGAACTGCTTCGCCTGCCACGGTCCGGACGCAAGTTCGCGCCAGGGAAATCTCCGGCTGGACACGCGGGCCGGCGCGACGGGCGCGGAGGGCGGCCATGCCGGCATCGTACCTGGCGACAGCGCCAAGAGCCGGATCGTCATGCGGATCACGCATCCCAGCGCTCCGATGCCTCCGGCCGGCGCGGGCGACCGGCTTTCGGCGGCCGAGATCGAGATCATCAAGCGCTGGATCGATGAAGGCGCCAACTACGACCGCCACTGGGCGTTCGAGCCGCCGGTCCGCCCTGATCCGCCCAAAGTGCGGCAGACCGATTGGCCGAAGAACGAGATCGACTATTTCGTGCTAGCGCGGCTGGAAGCGGAAGGACTGACGCCATCGCCCGAAGCGGACCGCTATGCGCTGGCGCGCCGCCTCTATCTCGATCTCGTTGGGCTGCCGCCGACGCCCGAGCAGGCGCGAGCCTTCGCCGAGGACGGGTCGCCGAACGCCTACGAGCGCACGGTGGATACGTTGTTGAACTCGCCCCGCTACGGCGAGCGCTGGGCCACCGTCTGGCTGGACCTGGCGCGCTACGCCGATTCGAAAGGCTACGAAGCGGACCGGCTGCGCACGATGTGGCCGTACCGGGACTGGGTGATTCGGGCGCTGAACGAGAACATGCCGTTCGACCGGTTCACCACGCTCCAGCTTGCGGGGGACTTGCTGCCCGTTCCGACGCGAGACCAGCTCATCGCCACCGGCTTCCATCGCAACACCATGACCAACGACGAAGGCGGGACCGACGACGAGGAGTTTCGCGACGCCGCCGTGAAGGACCGCGTGGCCACCACCGGCCAGGTATGGATGGGACTGACGTGGGGTTGCGCGCAATGCCACTCGCACAAATTCGACCCGATTTCACACAAGGAGTTCTACGAGCTTTACGCGTTCTTCAACCAGACCGAGGACGCCGACAAGGTACACGACCGGCCGACGCTCAAGCTCGACAAGAAAACGACGACGCTGATTATGCGGGAACTGCCGGCGGACAAGCGGCGCGCGACTCGCATTCACCTCCGAGGGAACTTCCTCGACCCCGGCGACCCCGTTGAGGCGGCCGTCCCGGACGAGTTCCATCCGTTCCCGGCCGACGCGCCGCAGAACCGGCTGGGACTGGCGAAGTGGCTGGTGGACAAGAACAACCCGCTGACCGCGCGGGTGACGGTGAACCGGTTTTGGGCGCGGCTGTTCGGCGCCGGCCTGGTGGAAACCGAGGAGGATTTCGGCAACCAGGGCGCGTCGCCGTCGCATCCGGAGCTGCTCGACTGGCTGGCCACCGAGTTCATGCGGCTGGACTGGGACATGAAGGGCATCCAGAAGAAGATCGTGATGTCGGCCACTTACAGGCAGTCGTCCAATGCCAGCACGGCGCAGGTGGAGCGCGATCCCTATAACCGCCTGGTGGCGCGGGGGCCGCGCGTGCGGCTGGACGCGGAGATGGTGCGGGATCAGATGCTCGCGGCGAGCGGCCTGCTGAGCGAGAAGATGTACGGGCCTCCGGTGATGCCGTTACAGCCGGACGGCGTCTGGCAAGTGGTCTACAGCTCCGACCGGTGGGAAACGAGCAAGGGCGAAGACCGCTACCGGCGGGCGCTCTACACGTTGTGGCGGCGGACGTCGCCCTATCCGTCGGCGACGACCTTTGACGCGCCTTCGGCCGAGGTCTGCACGATGCGGCGCATCCGGACGAATACGCCGCTGCAGGCGCTGGTGACGCTGAACGATCCGGTGGCGCTGGAGGCGGCCCGGCATCTCGCCGCGCGCGCGCTGGACGGGCCAGACAGCGACGTTCCGGACCGCATCCGGCGCGCTTTCCAGCTTGCGCTTGTCCGTCCGCCGGCGGAGGAGGAGGTCGCGCGCCTCGCCGCGCTTTACGAGGAAGCCCGGCGAAAGCTGGAGGCCGACCCCGAAGCGGCGCGGGACCTGCTGAACGTGGATCGCATCGTCTATGCCACCGACCGCGCGACAACCCTGATTCCCGATTCGCGCGAGCAACCCGTCGAATGGCGCTACCGCGTCGAAGAACCGCCGGAGAACTGGTTCCATCCCCGTTTCAAAGACTCGTCCTGGAAGAAGGGTCAGAGCATGTTCGGCCACATCAAGCCGAAGAAGAAGAGAGAAAAGAAGCCGGGCGAGGAACGGGAGGAAGAGGAAGACGACTCCGGTTACGCCAAGCCGGAAGCGAGCACGCTTTGGGTCTCGGAGAAGATCTGGCTGCGGCGCCAGTTCACGGTGGACGGGCCGGGGTTCGAGGGCTTCCGCGTGGCGGCGAGGTTCCGGGGCAGCTTCGAAGTGTGGATCAACGGCGTTCCGGCCATCACGTCCGGCGACGCCGAGTCCGGTCCTGTCGATCTGAAGATTTCCGCGGCGGCCGAGCGGACGATCCGGCCTGGAAAGAATCTGATCGCGGTGGCTTCGACGCGCACCATTGAAGGCGACGGCGATCAGTTCATCGACGTCAGCCTGACGGCGCTTCGACCGCCGGACTACGAACGTTCGCGCGCGGACGACGCCGAACGCGCCGCGTGGGTGACCGTGGCCCACGTCCTGCTCAACCTGGACGAGACGCTTGCCAAGAGGTAACGACATGCCCCCACGGATGGAAGAACTACAGCAACGGACGCGCCGTTATTTTCTGCGCTCGTGCCCGCTCGCGCTGGGGTCGTTCGCCCTGGCGGAGTTCCTGGGCCGCGCGGCGCATGCGGCCGAGACGGAGCGCTCCACCATCAATCCGCTCGCGCCGCGGGCGCCGCACTTTAAGGCGAAGGCGAAGCGCATCATCTATCTGCACATGGCCGGCGGGCCATCGCAACTGGAGATGTTCGACTACAAACCGGCCCTTCAGAAGCACGACGGGCAGGCCTGCCCACAGGAATTCCTGGAAGGCAAGCGCTTCGCGTTCATCAAAGGCGTGCCGCAGATGCTGGGCGGGCGGTACCAGTTCCAGCAGCGCGGCGACGCGGGAACGTGGGTCAGCGAATTGCTGCCGCACACCGCCGAGGTGGCCGACGAACTGGCGGTCATACGTTCCGTCTGTACGGACCAGTTCAACCACGCTCCGGCGCAACTGCTGATGCACACCGGAAATCAGCGGCTGGGATACGCGTCCATCGGCGCGTGGGCCACCTACGGCCTGGGGAGCGAGAACCAGAACCTGCCGGGTTTCATCGTGCTGGTGAGCGGGGGCAAGACGCCCGACGCCGGCAAGAGCGTGTGGGGCGCCGGCTTCCTGCCCGCGGTTTACCAGGGGGTTCAGTGCCGCTCACAGGGCGAGCCGGTGCTGTACCTCAACAACCCGCCGGGCATCGACGCGGAGATGCGGCGAACGACGCTGGACGCGATCCGCGACCTGAACATGCTACAGAACGAGCGTTTCGGCGACCCGGACACGCTCGCCCGCGTTGGCCAGTACGAGCTGGCTTTCCGCATGCAGACCGCGGCGCCGGAAGTGATGGACATCTCGAAGGAACCCGCGGCGACGCAGGAGGCGTACGGCGTCGAATTGGGCAAGCTGAGCTTCGCCAACAACTGCCTGCTCGCGCGGCGGCTGGTGGAGAGCGGCGTTCGATACGTACAGCTTTTCGACTGGGGTTGGGACCATCACGGCGTGAGCGACCGCACCGATCTGCGCTACGATCTGCCCCGGAAAGTCGCCTCTATCGACCGGCCGATCGCCGCGCTGATCAAGGACTTGAGGCAGCGCGGGCTGCTTGACGAGACGCTGATCGTCTGGGGCGGCGAGTTCGGCCGCACGCCGATGCGCGAGAACCGCGGCGGCAGCTATGGCCCGTACATCGGGCGCGATCATCACCCCTACGGTTTCACGATGTGGATGGCCGGCGGCGGCGTCAAGCGCGGCCTCACCTACGGCGCGACGGACGAGATTGGCTATTACGCGGTAGAGAACAAGGTTCAGCCGCACGACTTACAGGCGACGATCCTGACGCTGCTAGGGCTGGACCCGTTCAAGTTCAGCTATCCGTTCCAGGGGCTGGATCAGCGGCTGATCGGCCCGACCAGCGAGCCGAAGGTGGTGAAGGCGCTGATCGGGTGAAGCGCACCCTTAAAAGACTTTCCATTCAATGTGCGCCATAGGGCGAGAGATCTGCAGGAAGACTTCCCCCGACCCGGCCGGCCAAGCGGGATTCTCCTCGAACTCGGCCGCCCGAGAACGCGTATTGACAGTATGGTCGGAGACGCCAGGATTCAGAGGTTGGCGTTTCTTGTCATCGCAATTGCAGTCTGCGCGGAGGCGCAGCCTTCGGGCGATCATTCAGGGCGTCTCCCGGCGCCGACAGGCGCTTTCCATGTTGGAAGAGTCACGCTGCTGTGTGAGGACCCATCGCGGCTTGAGCCGCTCGATCCGAACTCCGCCCCACGTCGAATCATGGTAGACGTTTGGTACCCCGCCGAGCGATCCGTATCCACAGAGCCGCAATCGGCTGAGTATCTCAATGTCGCCGCATTCGAGCGCGGGCTCGGCGAAGATGCCCTTAGGAAGCAACTTCGCGGCTCCTATGATGCCATTATATCGAGACGCGTGACGACGCACGCGATGGTGCAAGCACCGTTCGCCAGCTCGTTACGACTCGCCCCCGTCTTGCTCTTCTCGCCAGGCGGCGGCATGATACGGGAGCTCTATACCTCCCAGATGGCAGACCTCGCTAGCCACGGATACATTGTTGCGGCGATGACCCACACCTACGACGGATTTTTCGCAGTATTTCCTGACGGGACTTCCATAACGCACGACGGCGGGCGATGGCCGAAGATTCCTTCCGTTGAAGGAGAGGCGAACCTAAACCAGTTGGAATGGCACACTTCTGACATGCTCGCCGTGTTGGATTACATCAGCCGCTCAGCTTCGCATCCTCTTCATCATCTCCGATCGCGGGGCACGTTGACCTTGCGCGAGTCGGGGCGTTCGGTCATTCGTTCGGAGGTGTGGCGGCGGCACATGCCTGTCAAAGAGATCAGAGAATCAAGGCCTGTCTCAATCAGGACGGCGCAATGGGTATGAAGCCGTTCTATCTTGACGTTCACAACTGGGGAATGAACCAGGCATTCATGCTGATCGAACGGCCGCCGAACCGCGAACCGCTTACGGACGCCGATCTATCGGCGATGAACATCACACGATCGCGGGCCACGGAGTTGATCGCACGACTTAATGCCGATCGAGATCGGGCGCTGCGAAGCACCGGAATGGGCAGCTATCGAGTCCTGCTACGGCGGAATGTAACGACGCACATGGACTTCAGCGATCTGCAGGTCCTGTCGGCCAAGAACAGCATTGATCTAGATCTTCGCATCCGGGTCCTGACGCTCGTCAGGAGCTACACGCTCGCGTTCTTCGATAGGTATGTCCGGGGCTTAAAGGCGCCTTTACTCGATCGCTGCACGCCGGATCAAATTCTTGAGTCGGTCGAGAAGTTCAGTCCGGTCATGCGCCCGAACTAAAATTCTCAACTTTGCCTCTCTGGAGATTCTTTCCTGCTTGCGATCGCGAGAGAATCAGCACGTGCTCTGCCGCGGCTCTCGCATACGCCCTCAAGCGGAAGCGAAACCGGAGGCAGTCAGGGGCTCACCGTACCGGGTTGATGAACGGCGGTTCCTCGGCGCCGCGCAGAGACCGGCGCAGGAGGGCCGCGATCAGCTCAGCCGTTTCTGGCCACAGCGGCAATATGCGCTCTTTCTGGCCCTTCCCCGTCAGACGCACAGGTGCGGGCGATTTCAGAAGGATATCCTGGTGCCGGAGGTCCGACGCCTCCTGAATGCGCTCACACGGTAACGAGGCGCGCGTCGAAGGGCTCTTCCGGGACCGGGAGGTTATCGGCTTCGAGAGCGCTGATATAGCCTGAATGGCTCCACTGATGTTCTCCAGAGCGGAATCCTGATCGCGCCCCTGGGACACGCACCTAGGCAGACTCGGACATCCGACAACCCAGCGCCCATCCTCACCGCGTTAAATCAGCACCTGTCGCATACACTCATTCTGATGGGATCAGGGGACGAGGGCGAGATGCGATTCGCGGTGGGGTGGCGGGCGGGAGGCTTACCTCCGGTTACAATGGCATTTTGAAGAAACTCCTGCTTGTCCTCCTTCTTGCGGCGTCTGGAGGCATCACCTGGCTCATCTGGAAGCGGTCGCAGCCGCCCGAAGTGCCTGTCGTCCGGGTGCGGCGCGAGACGATCGTCAGCGCGATCCAAACCAACGGCAGGATCGAGCCGCTCCAGAGGATCGCGGCGCGGGCCGAACGCCCCGGCATCATCGCCAAGCTTAACGTCGAGCAAGGACAGCGCGTAGCCGCCGGCGCAGTCATCGCGGAACTCACCGCCGACGATACCCAGGCGGATTTGGCGGCCGCCAACGCGCGAATCGCCGAGGCGCAGGCTGCGATCGAATCGCTCCGGCGCGGGGGACGCGAATCGGACTTGGTCGCCATCGAGGCCAGCCTGACGGAGGCGAAATCGCAACTGGAGGCGGCCCGAGCGGAACGCGACGCGCTACGGCGCCTGGCCGACAAGCAAGCCGCCACTGGGGAAGAAGTGCGGGCCGCGGAACGCGCCGTCCAGAAGTGGGAGATCGAGATCGAATCGCTCGAAAAGCGTCGCGCCGCCATCGTCTCGGCCGCCGATGTGAAGGCCGCCGAGGCCCGCTTGCGGCAGGCGCAGGCGGAAGCGGCCCAGGCGCGGCGCGGCGTCAGCCGGCAGACGGTTCGGGCGGGCATCGGCGGCGTCGTCTATAACCTGGAAACGCGGCTCGGCGCTTTCGTCGAGCAGGGCGGGTTGATCGCCGAGATCGGTCAACTCGAGAAAGTGCGCGTGGTCATCCACGTCGATGAGCCGGACCTGGGGCGCGTCGCGGTGGGGATGCCCGTCGTCATTACGTGGGACGCGCTGCCAGGCCGCGAATGGCGGGGCGAGGTCGAGCGCGGCGCGACGTCTATCGTAAGGCTGGGTGCGCGCCAGGTGGGCGAAGTCGCCGGCATCATCGACAATCCCGAATCGCAGCTTGTGCCGGACGCCAATGTCAACGTCGAGATCCGCTCACGAATCGCCGAGAATACGCTCGCGCTGCCCAAGGAAGCTCTGCACGGCGTCGGCGATCAGATCGGCGTGTACGTACTGGCCGGCGAGCGTCTGGAATGGCGCCTCGTCAAAGTGGGGGTTTCCGACATCACGCGAAGCGAGATTCTCTCCGGTCTCAAAGAGGGTGATGCCGTGGCCCTGGGCGCTGTCGAGCAATTCGCCGACGGCATGCGGGTGCGGGCGCGGACTCCATAGGCGCGTCGCCGGCGCCGAACCTATTCGTCGGGTCGGTTCGACTCCGGCAGTCTCGGCCCGGTTTGCGATACGACCGGACCTTTTACCCAACGGTCGATCCATCCGATGACCGTCTCGTACCAGAGGATGCTGTTGCGCGGCTTGCCGATCCAGTGGCCTTCGTCGGGGAATAGCAGCAGCTTTGAGGGCACTTCCTGCATCTGGAGAGCGGTGAACAGTTGCAGGCCCTGGCCGTAGGGCACGCGAAAGTCCTGCTCGCCGTGCGTTACCAGCGTGGGCGTGAAGAAGTCCTTCACATACTGGCTGGGCGACCACCGGCGATACATCTCCGGGTTCTCCCACGGCATGCCTTGGAATTCCCATTTTGGGAACCAGAGCTCCTCGGTTTCCATCGCCTCGCTGGGCAGGTCGAACACGCCGGCGTGCGAGACCATGGCCTTGAAACGCTGGGTGTGTCCGAGCATCCAGTTGATCATGTAGCCGCCGTAGGAGGCGCCGGCGGCCGCCATGCGGGTGGAATCGACGTAGGGTAGACGGCTGACGTGATCGACCACCGCCATGATGTCGTCGAAAGCCTTGCCGCCCCAGTCGGCATTAATCTCATCTGTGAATCTTTGCCCAAAACCTGTTGATCCTCTGGGGTTTGGCATCACCACAACGTATCCGGCGCCGGCGAAGACTTGCGGGTTCCAGCGATAGCTCCAACTCTGTTCCCACGCGCCTTGCGGACCGCCGTGAATCAGGAAAAGGACCGGGTATTTCTTGCGCTCGTCAAAACCCGGCGGGTGTACGAGGAAGCTCTGCACGGACGCCTGGCCCGCGCCCTCGACGCGAAACTCCTCGAAGGCGCTCACGTGATAACGGTCCAGCGCGGACTGGTTGAGCCGCGTCAACTGCGACGGGGCGCCGCCGGAAGAGGACGCCGCGAAGATCTCCGTGGGCCGGCTTCCGCTCTGGTCGGTGTAGACCATGGTCCGGCCGTCGGGCGAGAACTGCTGGTCGCCAAGGGTGCTCTCACCGGCCACGGCGACGCGGATCGGGCCGCCGCCGACCGAGATCACCTGTATGGCGCTGCGCCCGCGATCTTCGGTAGTAAAGAACAGGCGCGAGGAGTCCGGCGACCAGGCGAAGCTCGTTACCGGCCTGTCCAGGCTCTCGGTGAGCGACGTTGGGGTTTCGGCGTCCCATCGCCATTCCACCGGCGGAGGCGCGCTCTGCTGCAAGAGGGGCGGACTCGCGGGCGGAGACGTCACGCCGGGCGTTTCCACAGGCTGGCGGCGGATCACGGTCAACCTCCAGCGGTCGCTCTCGTAGCCGCCGCGGGCCTGGCTGCGGTAGGCGAGATAATTGCCGTCGGGCGAGTACAGCGGCGAATTCTCGGCGCCTTCGGTCTGGGTTAGCCGCACCGGTTCGCCGCCATCGATCGAGATCACGTATAGCTCGGAGTTGGTGCTGACGGCCGGGTTCGGGTCCGGCTTCATGACGTAACAGACTTCCTTGCCGTCCGGCGAGATCGCATAGTCGTCCGGTCCGCCGAGGGAGAACGGCGGCACGTTGTTGTAACCGGGCGTCAGGTCGATGGGCGTTCCTCCCGTCGCCGGGACGACGAACAGGTGCTTCCGCCGTTTGGTGGTCCACTGGTCCCAGTGGCGGTACAGGAGGGAGTCGTAGATGCGCGCCTTGACCGGAGAGGCCTTCTCGGCTTCCAGGCGCTGCTTGTTGCACGATTCATTCGGGCAGTCCGGGTAGACCTCGCTGGTAAACAGGAGGTTCCTGCCGTCGGGCGAGAACAGCACGCCGTCGGCTTCGGTGGCGAGGTTGGTCACTTGGGACGGATTGGCGCCGTCGGCGTCCATGATCCAGATCTGCGAAGAGCCGCCGCGGTCGGAGATGAAGGCGATGCGGCGGGAATCGGGCGACCAGCGCGGGCGGAAGTTGTTGTCGCCGGCCCAGGTGATGCGGCGTGGGATGCCGCCCAGCACCGCCACGGTGAAGATCTGCTTCGGCTTGCTGTTCTTCTCGATGTCCACCGACTGGACGGTGAACGCCACGGCGGACCCGTTGGGGGCCAGCGCCGGTTCGCCGATCCTTTGGAACTCCATCAGGCCCCGAACGGTTAAAGGCGGTTTCTGCCCCCAGGCGGCGAGCGTGGCCGCCAGCAGCAGTCCGGCAATGCGACACATAATCAGATTGTATCGTCCTGAAGGCCGGGCTCTCCGTGTGCTAGCATGGTGACTTCATACGCTTTTCCTTGGGCCCGCCCGCTTACGTAACCGTCGCGTCGCCGCCGCGTGGAACCGGCCACGGGCCTCCCAAGCCGGCCCTCCGGCCCGGACCAACGGAAGAACAAGCTTGATTAAGGCAGTCAAGGGCACGCGCGATCTTCTCCCTCCGTCCACCGCCGTTTGGAACCAGGTGGAGGCGGCGGCCCGCGAGGTTTTCCAGGCTTACAATTACGACGAGATCCGCACGCCGATTTTCGAGGAGACGCAGCTTTTCGCCCGGAGCGTCGGCGAAGAAACCGATATCTTCACCAAGGAGATGTACACCTTCGAGGACCGCGACGGCTCGTCGCTGACGCTGCGGCCCGAGTGCACGGCTTCGGTGATTCGCGCCTACATCGAGCACCGGCTCGACCAGTTGCCGGGGCTGAAGAAGTACTACTACATCGGCCCGATGTTCCGGCGCGAGCGCCCGCAAAAGGGGCGGTACCGCCAGTTCTATCAAATCGGCGCCGAGTGCATCGGGTCGGAGTCGCCTTACGTGGACGCGGAGGTCATAGAGATGGTGGTCCAGTTTCTGCGGCGCGTGGGGCTGGAGGAAATCGATCTCCTGCTGAATTCCGTCGGCTGCCGCCAGTGCCGCCCGGCATTCCTGGCGCTGCTCCGGGAGGCGTTGAAGGACACGGCGGCGAACATGTGCGAGAACTGCCGGCGGCGCGCCGGCACGAACCCGCTGCGCGTGCTCGACTGTAAAGAGCCGCAGGACCAGCCGGTCATCGAAGGGCTGCCCTCGATTCTCGATCACCTCTGCGAGGCTTGCCGGGCACACTTCGGCGCGGTGCGGCAGTCGCTCGACGAACGCGGCATCCCGTACCGGATCACGCCGCGGCTGGTGCGCGGCCTGGACTACTACACACGCACGACGTTCGAGATCGTGCACGGGGCGCTTGGAGCGCAGAACTCGGTTCTGGGCGGCGGGCGTTACGACGGGCTGGCGGAGGATCTCGGCTCGAAGGTTCCCGCGCCCGGCATTGGTTTCTCGATCGGGGAAGACCGGCTTGTCCTGATTCTCGAGGAGAACAACGGCGGCGCCGGGCGAGGAGCGATCGACGTATTCATCGCGCCGCTGGGGGAGACGGCGGCTCGCCATGCCGCGCTGCTGGCGTCCGGGCTGCGCCGGGGCGGCGCGCGCGTAGAGGTCGGCGTCGAAGCGCGGCTCAAGCGGCTGCTGGAACTGGCGAACAAGCTGGGCGCGCGATACGCGCTCATCGTCGGAGACAACGAAATCGCCGCCGGCACTTATACCTTGAGGAATATGCTCTCGGGCGGCCAGGAAGAGATCTCTCGCGAGCAGCTTACCGGACGTTTTTCCACGACTCGTTGATATGGAACCTAAGGTACCCCTGGATTTTCTTGGAGAACTGCGGCGCACGCACAGTTGCGGGGCGCTCCGGGCGTCGGACGCCGGCGCGCGGGTCCTGCTGATGGGCTGGGTGCACAAGCGGCGCGACCTGGGCGGCGTCATCTTTATCGATCTCCGCGACCGCGACGGCATTACACAGGTGGTGTTCCGGGCTGACCTGGAGCCTGCCATCCACGAGAAGGCCGAGCTGCTCCGCCCGGAATTCGTCGCCGCCGTCGAGGGCGAACTGGCCCTGCGAAGTCCGGAAACCGTTAACTCCAACATCGCCACGGGCGAAGTGGAGGTGGTGGCCGGCAAGCTCTGGATCCTGAACGACTCCCGAACACCGCCCTTCCCGATGGACGAATTCGTCGACGTCGCCGAAGATGTCCGGCTCAAGTACCGCTTCGTGGACCTGCGGCGGCCGCACATGCAGCGCAACGTGATGCTGCGGGCCCGGATCTCGTTCGGCATGCGCGAGCAGCTCAACTCGATGGGCTTTCTGGAAATCGAGACGCCGTTCATGACGCGCTCGACGCCCGAGGGCGCCCGCGACTACCTGGTGCCGAGCCGCGTGCAGCCGGGACATTTCTACGCGCTGCCGCAGTCGCCGCAGTTATTCAAGCAATTGCTGATGATCGGCGGCTACGAAAAGTACTTCCAGATCGTCCGCTGCTTCCGGGACGAGGACCTTCGGGCGGATCGCCAGCCGGAATTCACCCAGCTCGACCTGGAGATGTCGTTTCCGCAGCCGGACCGCATTTTCGAAGTAATCGAGCCGGTTGTGCAGAAAGCCTGCGACATTGCGGGGATTTCGGTCGCAATTCCCTTCCCTCGCATCACGTACCGGGAGGCGATGGAATCCTACGGCTCCGACAAGCCCGATCAGCGGCTTCCGCCGTTCCGTGTTGTCACGGACCTGTTCCAGGGCACGCCGCTGCTGAGCGGCGACCTGCCGCTGGTGGCCATCCGGACTCCCGGCACGGGTCAGCTCAGCCGCAAGGAGCGCGGCGACCTGGCCGAATTCGGCCGCCAGTGCGGGCTCAAGGTGTTCGACGACGTCCGGAGCCTGGAGAAGAGCTTCCCCGCGGCGATCGCCGCCGTGCGCGAGCGGACAGGCGCGGGCGACGAGGACACGATCCTGTTGGCCACCTGGGCCGGCGAACCGCGCCCGCACCGGCCACACCAGGCCGTGCTGGAGGCCTGCGGTCAACTGCGCCTGCACACCGGCCAGAAGTATAACGACCGGCACAAACTGCTCGACCCCAAGACGATGAAGCTGCTCTGGGTGGTGGATTTTCCGATGTTCGAGTGGGACGAGGAAGAAGGCCGCTGGGCGGCCGCGCATCACCCGTTCACGTCGGTTCACGACGACGATCTCAACAAGCTCACCACGGACCCGGCCAACTGCCGCGCCAAGTCGTACGACCTGGTACTCAATGGCACCGAACTGGGCTCGGGCTCGATCCGTATTCACCGCCGCGACGTGCAGGCGAAGGTGTTCAGCGCGCTTGGCATGAGCGACGAGGAAGCGCGGTACCGCTTCGGGTTTCTCCTCACCGCGCTGGAATACGGCGCGCCCCCGCACGGCGGCATCGCGCTGGGCCTGGACCGCCTGGTGATGATCCTGGCGGGAGAGAACTCGATCCGCGACGTGATCCCGTTCCCGAAGACGGCCAAAGGTACCGACCTGATGTGCGAGGCCCCCTCGCGCGTGCCCGAACGCGCCCTACGCGAGCTGGGGATTCAGATCCGGCGGCAGTAAGGGCGAGCCAAGAACCTCGCTTTTTCACGGCGCGAAGGGACCCGTGACGGTTAACCTCTAGCGCGAACAGCGTCGCCACGAGTGGCGACGCGGCAAACACGAGTGTTTTGCGCCACGGGGACTCTTGTGCCAACGAGAAGTTTGGGCCGGGTGATGAAAGACCCTTCCCGCAGGCACGAATGAATGCTATTATCGAGCTGGAACATGAAGTAAGGAGGGCAATAAGCGACGAAAATGAACTTTTTAGTTGTATTGCTTTCTTGTGCTGCCCTGGCGACGGGTGAGTCCTCCGCGCGCAAACCGGTCACAATCAGCTACCGTTACTTCAATCACGATGGCGTTGAAACTGGAAGGGCCACCGTGGCGATTCGGGCCGATGGCTCCACCGCCACCTTGCCGTCGGGGGGCTTCGAGGCGAAGACGCCGATTCGGGAGTTCGTGGATCTCGATCAGGGTTACTTCACCGGCGTCGACCCGCTCACCAGCTTGTACTTCCGCCAGCCGATTTCGCAGCGAAGAGCCACTCGAATGGGCGCATATTACAGTCAATGCGAGATGGCATTCCAGTCAGCCGGCGCCGACGTCCAATGCGAACAGACGAATGAAGAGCGATTCGGGCGCAAAATGGTGAAGGTGACCAGAGTTCACCATGCCTCTGAACCTCCGGCAAAGGAGACCATCCTGGCGGATCCCTCGCTGAACTGGCTCGTCATCGAGCGCGCCACGGAAGTCGAGGGCCGCGTGTCGTGGATGAAGGCCGATTCCCTGCTTACCGGTCCGCCCGACCCCGCGTTCTTCAGCGTGCCGCCGGACTACCGAATGCCCGCTAAGTTGTCGGAGTTCCTGAAAGCCGGAAAGCGAGCGCGCGGGGAACCGGACGACCCTCCCGCGGGCCGTCCCGATCACTACGAACGAATCGACGCCTACGTGGAACGAAGGGCGATTTCTAACGAATTCCGCCGATTTTTCTACGCCAGCAGGGGTTTTACGACCTTGCCGTGGACGTCCGTCAGCCGGAAATGGCGGCCCTGGTACTTGTAGGTGAGGCGGGTGTGGTCGACGCCGAGGCAGTGCAGGATGGTGGCGTGCAGGTCGTGGACGTCCACCGGGTCTTTAACGATGTTGTAGCTGAAATCGTCCGTCTCGCCGTGGGTGACGCCGCCGCGAATGCCGCCGCCGGCCAACCACATGGCGAAGCAGCGCGGGTGATGATCCCGGCCGTAATTCTCTTCGGTCAGCTCGCCCTGGGAATAGACAGTCCGGCCGAATTCGCCGCCCCAGACCACGATGGTGTCGTCCAGCATCCCGCGCTGCTTGAGGTCGTTGATCAGCGCGGCGCAGGGCTGGTCCGTCTGCTCGCACTGCCCCCGGATCTCCTTCGGCAGCCGGCCGTGCGCGTCCCAGCCGCGGTGAAATAGCTGAACGAAACGGACGCCGCGCTCGGCCAGGCGGCGCGCCAGGATGCAGTTGGCCGCGAAGGTTCCCGGCTTGCGCGCGTCCGGACCGTACATTTCGAAGGTGGACTCCGGTTCCTTGGAGAGGTCCGCCAGTTCGGGCACCGAACTCTGCATCCGAAACGCCATCTCGTACTGGGCGATTCGGGTTGAGATTTCCGGGTCCTGCGACTCTTTGAACTTCAGTTCGTTCAGACGCGCGAGGTCGTCGAGGAAGCGCCGGCGCGCCGTTTCGTCGTATCCAGGCGGGTTCGAAAGGTAGAGGACCGGATCGGCGCCCGAGCGGAATTTCACGCCCTGGTACTTGCTCGGCAGAAAGCCGCTGCCCCACGAGCGGTCCGCCAGGGCCTGGGTGCCGCCGACGCCCTGCGACACCATCACGACAAAAGACGGCAGGTCCTGGTTTTCGCTGCCCAGGCCGTAGGCGAGCCACGAGCCCATGCTCGGACGGCCCGCCAGTTGAAAGCCGGTCTGGAGAAACGTGACGGCCGGATCGTGATTGATGGCTTCGGTGTGCATCGAGCGGATCAGCGCGATTTCGTCCGCCACGCCGCTCAAATGCGGCAGCAATTCGCTCAGACACATGCCGGATTTCCCGTGTTGCCGGAACCGGAAAATGGATGGCGCGGTGGGGAAATTCGTCTGAAACGCCGTCATGCCGGTGAGACGTTGTCCCATGCGGACGGAATCGGGGAGGTCCTTGCCGCGCTGCGCGTGAAGGTTGGGTTTGTAGTCGAACAGGTCGAGTTGCGACGGGCCGCCGTGCTGGAAGAGGTAGATGACCCGCTTGGCCTTGGGAGCGAAATGCGGCAGTCCGGAGGCGCCGGCGCCGGCCCGCAAACCGGCCGGAAGGAGCGACGACAGCGCGGCTGCGCCCAGGCCGGTACTGGCGCGGCTGAAGAAATGGCGGCGGGTCAGGAGCAATCTACGTTCTTGGAGCGGATCCATGCCGTTCATTCCTTCGTGATCGTCTCGTCCAGGTTGAGAATGAGACTGGCCACGGCGGCGTAAGAAGCCAGTTCGCGCGGGTGGAGCGAGGGATCGGACGGCGAATCGCCCTGCTCGAGGTACGTCTTCGCCGCCGCCTCGTTCGAGAAGTAATCCAGGTGGAAGTTGAGCGCGTTGCGCAGCGTCTCGGCTTCCGCCGCGGCCGGCGGGCGTCCGGTGACCAGGCGGAAGCCATAGCGTAGCCGCGCGTCCCGGTCCTGGCCGCCTTCCGTGACCATGCGCTGTCCCACAAAGCGGGCCGCTTCCAGGAAGGTCACATCGTTCATCAGGTTCAGCGCCTGGAGCGGCGTGTTGGTACGGGTTTCGCGGACGACGCAGCTTTCGTGATTCGCGGCGTCGAAGTTCACCATCAACGGCGGGGCGATGGTGCGCTTCCAGAAGGTGTAGAGGCTGCGGCGGTACAGGTCGGGCGCTTTGCTCTGCACATAATCCATGTCCTGCATGGCGATTTCTTTCCACAGGCCGTCGGGCTGGTACGGCTTCACGGACGGGCCGCCCAGTTTTTCGGCGAGCAGTCCGGCGGAGTACAGGGCCTGGTCGCGCACCATCTCCGCCGGCAGCCGCTGCCGGGGACCGCGGGCGAGAAGGCGATTCTCCGGGTCGCGCCGTAACAACTCCGGCGTCACGCGGGACGACTGGCGATACGTGGCGCTGGTAACAATGAGCTTTTGTAGCGCCTTGACGTCCCAACCCGTGCGGACGAACTCGGTCGCCAGCCAGTCCAGCAATTCCGGATGCGACGGCCATTCGCCCTGGGCGCCGAAATCCTCCGTTGTCTTGACGAGGCCCACGCCGAAATACGCCTGCCAGAAACGGTTCACGGCGACGCGGGCGGTCAGCGGGTTCGAGGGATCGACCAGCCACATGGCGAAGCCGAGACGGTTGTTCGGCGCGCCGGCCGGCAAGGGCGGCAACACGGCGGGCAGTCCGGGCTCGACTTTCTCGCCCGGCTTGTCGTAGGCGCCGCGCACGAGCAGATGCGTTTCGTTGGGCACGGGACGCTCCGCCATCACCATGACGGTTGGAAACGTGCGCTCCAGTTTTTCCTTCTCGCGCGTCAGTTCGACAAGCTGTTTCCACGCTTCGCGATATTCGGGCGCGGCCGCATGCTCGAGGAAGTACCAGCGCAGTTTAAGCCGCTCGATATCGCTGCGTTGTTCGGCCGGCTTGCGGGCAACGGCGTTCAGGGGATCGCCCAGCGCGATGGCGGAGATCTCTTCCGGCTGGAGAATCCGTCCGTACACGCGCACGTCGTCGATCCAGCCGCGAAAGCGCCGCTCGGGTCCCGCGCCGCCGCCGACGCGGAAAGGGTGCTTGAATTCGCCGCCGGCGTTGCGAAACGGCCGGTACAGCGTGTCCATCAGAACCTTCACCGGGGCGGCGCGGCCGTCGATGTACACGGCGACGCCTTCGGCCATGCGGGAGCCGGTGTACGTCACGGTCAGGTGATGCCAGCTTCCCGCGGGCACAACCTCCTCGGTCTCCACACGGATGGCGTCGTTGACATAGTTGCTGGTGAGGTGTACGTGGACCTTCCCGTGATTCAGGTAGAGGCCGTATCCCTTGCCGTCCGGCTTGTCGGCCATCTTGCTGAGCACGCTGCCGTGCGGCGCCGAGTCGGAACGGACCCACGCGCTCAGCGTGAAACGGTCTTGGATGTCGTAACCCAAAACGTCGCCAGCGTCGAGTTCCGCGTTTCCGTCGAAGACGCCAGCCATGCCGATGCGGCCGGGCGCAACCGGAACGCGGCCCTCGCCGTCGAAGGAAACGGCAAGATCCAGGCCGCTAGACGGCACCCAGTGAACGGCCTCGCCTTCGCGGATGCGGCGCTCCCAGGCTGCCTGCGCCCGCTCCAACTCCGGCTGATGGTCGCGCAGCAGCTTCTGATGGACTTCCATCCGCCGTTCGAGTTCGTCCCGCCGCGTCTGCTGATCGGCCGTCGGCGCCGGAAGCAGCGGGGGCGAGTTGCCGTACTTCATTGCCCGGCCTAATTCCGGGACATTATTGAAGTACGAGTAGACCTGGTAGAACTCTTTTTGCGTAAATGGGTCGTATTTGTGGTTGTGACAGCGGGCGCAGCCGAGCGTCAGGCCCAGGAACGCCGTCGCGGTGGTTTCGACGCGGTCCACCACGTATTCGACGGCGTACTCCTCCGCGACGATGCCGTCCTCCGTGTTCGCGCGGTGATTGCGGTTGAAACCCGTGGCGATTTTCTGGTCGAGCGTCGCGCCGGGCAGCATGTCGCCGGCGATCTGCTCCAGCGTAAAGCGGTTGAACGGCTGGTTGCGGTTGAACGCGTCGATGACCCAGTCGCGCCAGCGCCACATGTAGCGTTCCCCGTCGTACTGGTAGCCGTTGGTGTCGGCATAGCGGGCGGCGTTGAGCCAAGGCGTGGCCATGCGCTCGCCGTAGCGGGGCGACGCGAGCAGGCGGTCCACCGCCTTCTCGTACGCGTCGGGCGAGGGATCGTTGACGAAAGCGTCAATCTCAGCGGGCGACGGCGGGAGGCCCGTCAGGTCGAGCGAGACGCGCCGCAGCAGCGTGGCCCGGCCGGCTGCGGGGGATGGTTGCAAGCCTTCGGCTTCGAGCCTCTCAAGGACGAACCAGTCGATGCCGTTGCGCGGCCACGCGCGGTTCTTCACCTCCGGCAGCGGCGGCCGTGCGGGCGGAATGAACGACCAGTGCTTCTCCCATTTGGCGCCCTGAATCACCCAGTTGCGGAGGGTCTCGATTTCCGGCGGGGTCAGCGCGAGGTTGGACGCCACGGGCGGCATCCGCAGGGCCGGCCTGTCGGCGGTGATCCGCCGGACCAGGTGACTGGCGTCGAGGTCGCCGGGGACTACCGCGCGCCGTCCGCCGCCGAGGTCCGCCTTGGCCGCCGCTTCGCTGTCCAGCCGCATCGGAACGCCCTTGGCGGCCGCGTCCGGACCGTGGCAGACGAAGCACTTATCGGAGAGGATGGGCCGGACGTCGCGGTTGAACGCGACCGGCTTCTCCGCCGCAAGCAGGTTGAGGCAGCCTGCGGCGAGGACGATGCCCAGCTTTGGATGGAATCCCAGCAAGATTAGTCCCTTGCCTCAAATATGCCATGAACGGGCCGCCGTTTGTGCCCGGAGCGGCAGGCGTGAAATACCGGGACCGCCCCGTTGCCGTTGCGGGATCGCTCAGGCGTCGACGTGATCGCGGAAGTACCGGTCGAGCGCGGCCTTATGTTCCGCCGCCATTCGGGTGGATAGTTCTTTCATCTGCGCTTCCGGCATCGGTTTGAAGTCCCGCAACAGAGCCGCGTTCTCCCGAATCTGATCGAGCGTGCTCATCCCGACGACGGCGAGCGAGACCGGAAGGGACAACGAATATTGGAGCAAGCTACGCGCGCCGGCTTTCGACGGCCCCTCGCCGAGCAGGGCGTTGCGTCCGGTGACCTTCATCGCGATCACGCCGACGTTCTTCTTTTTCGCAACCGGCAGCGCTACCGACTCGAAGCTGTGCCCGAGGCGCGACTTGTGCCCCTCTTCGGCGCCTTGCAGCGCGGCGTTCAGCGCGATCTGCGTGCAGTCGAAATCGTGGCGCTCCAGCGCGGCCTTGAGCGTCGAGGGATCGTGATGGCTGGTGATGCCGATGAACCGCGTCATCTTTTGGCCACGCAGCTTGTGGAGCACGTCCACGAGTCCGCCCTTTCGCTCGATCGCGTCCAGGTCCGCCTGCCCCTGCAGGTTGTGGATGTGAATCAGGTCGACGTGGTCCGTCTCCATGCGCTTGAGGCAGAGGTCGGTTTCCCGCAGCGCCTCCTCGCCGTCGCGCGTCGAAATCTTGGTGGCGAGGAAAACCTCTCCGCGGCGGCGCTTGATGCACTTGCCGACCCACGATTCGCTCAGCCCCTTGCCGTAGCTCTGGCCGGTGTCCACGTATGTAATTCCGAGATCCAGGGCGAGCGTTAAGGCTTCGAGCGCCCGCTCTTCTTCCTTGTACGCCTGCCACCATGACACGCCGCAGCCGATTCCGAGCATCGGAACCGCGGCGCCGGTGCGGCCCAGCGTGCGCGAAGGCAGCTTGGGTTCCGCGCTTCGTCCCAATCCGGAGGCCGCCGCGCCCGCGATGGCGCCGCCCAGGAGTTTGCGTCTCGACAAGTCTCCGGCCATGATTTGTTCGCCCCCCTTTGGCGTGAGAGTTTTCGCCTGAAAGTATACTACGGGAGCATCGATCCGGCGGCTGCGCCTGGACTATAATCGCTGTGAGCCCGAACAGGAGGGTACAACATGAGCACAGTCCGTCGCATCAGCCGGCGCGATTTCGCCGCCACGGCCGCCGCGGCGATCGGCTCCAGTGGAGCCGCCCGAGCCGCCGCGCCCGCAGCCGACGTGAAGGTCGGCCTGTACAGCATCACTTATCTCGGCGTCTGGTACCGGGGCGACGCGCTCACCCTTGAACAGCTGATCCAGCGCGCCAAGGAATACGGTTACCAGGGCGTCGAAATCGACGGCAAGCGCCCGCACGGCAATCCTGTGGACCTGCCGAAAAACCGCTGCCAGCGCCTGCGCAAGTTCGCCGCCGACCAGGGAATTGAAATCTACGCCGTCGCCGGCAACAACGATTTCAGCAGTCCGATTCCGGAACACCGCGAGGCGCAGATCGTCTACATGCGCGAACTGATCCGCATGACGGCCGACCTGGGCGCGAAAGTAGTGCGCGTGTTTCTCGCCTGGCCCGGGGTGACGCTGCGTCCGGAAGGCGGCGGGCGCTACGACATCGCCAAGGCCTTGTGGGTCCAGGCGCACAAGGAGTTCACGGAGGAGCAGACGTGGGCCTGGTGCCGTCAGGGGCTGGAAGAAACCGCGCAGTTCGCCGGCGAACACGGCGTCACGTTGGCGCTCCAGAACCACGCGCCTGTCGTCAAGAGCTACCGCGACTGCCTGCGCATGGTCCGCGAGGTCGGCTCGCCGCACCTGAAGATCTGCTTCGATGCGCGCCTGGAACGCGAGGAGGACGCCGCGGGCGTCCGGCGGGCGACCGTCGAGGTCGGGCCGCTGCAAGTGCTGTCGCACTACGGCGGCGAGTACGAGCAGACGGCGGACGGGATCAAAGTGATCGGCGGGGAACAGTGCCTCGCCGAAGTGCTTGGGTTGATGGACATCGGCTATCGCGGTTACTTTGGCTACGAACTCTGCCACCCGCTGCCGGAGGTTGACGGCAAGACGGTCGGCATCGACTACGTGCACGAGAACGCGCGACTCGCGGCGGAATATATGCGCGGCATTATCGCGGAGGCGAAAAAGCAGCACGCGGCGAGGGCTTGACAAAGCGGCTCACATCTGCGCTGGAGCCGGTGACTGTTGGCGGCGCTCGATATCATCACTTGGTCCGGCATCAGTTTCATCTAGACCCGTGTAGCCGATAGTGGACTGGAAGTCGATGTGATCAACTTCCAAGGGCGAAATTGCGCGGTTGATTGCAGACCGGAGGCGGGTGAATGCTCGCCTCTTCTCGCCGGGAGCAAGGTAAGTCCACCCCCCCCCATGGCGGCATCTGCTCTGCGTCCGCCTTCACAAGCAACCGTCGCTTCTTCTTGCCAGTGAACCGCAGCGGCTTGGTTATCTTGGCCAACTCAGAACCAACAATCGTCGACCACTCTCTCGACAGGAGTGCCATCGCGGTGCGGATATTGTCCGCACCAGGTACGGACTTAGCCTCAAAGCTCCACGGCAGGTATCGCGGCCCACCAAGCGGACCAACAGTGCGAGATGCGAACTCCTTGGACATAGAACTTATCCTCCTCTCGCAAGCCTTCAACAACATGCTTCCCACACTGCGGTCTCTTGCCCACAGAACAGTCTCCTGCCAACGGTGAGCTTTCTCAAGGTCATTTGTGAATACCCAGCCGTTCAGAATCAGCGGTACAGGCGGTTGCGGTCCGACTCTCCCGCCGTGCTCCCAATGCTGCCTGAGAGCGCTATAGATCTTGGCCCATGAACTCGGTAGTGGACAGACAAACGTCATTTCTCACACTCAGACTGAGTGGTCAACTATCGCTGGCGTGTATCGACCTCGGATAACTTAACTTAAGTTCCCCTGAGAATCGATGCCCGCGTTTGTGCCTCTCGCCGTCATCGCAACCGCCAGAAGGATAATGGGTGTGGCAACCTGTCTCACTGCTGTAGCCAATCGCCTCGGGACACAGCACACCTCGAGCTGTAAGGACCTGAAACACTGTGGAGCCATGGCTCACTCCGAGTTCCTTCGTGCAGCCAGCATACCAATCGGCTTCACTCTGGCTTTTCCCGGGCAAGCCGAGATGGTCTGCCGCGCGGACCCGTGGCTGAGCTATGGCGCGTCAGTGCGAGGACTGCGGGCAGGGCTATTCGGACCTGGCGTAGTAGCCGGTGCGCGCCTGGACGGACAGTTTCTTGTCACTGGCCTTCAGCGCGATCTGGCGGAACGCGCCGTCATTGAGCGCCACGGGCGTGTAACCGATGTTGTATTGATTGCGCAGCTCGTCCTGGATGGAGGAAAAGACCTGCTCCAACGTGAGTTTGTAGGACACCTCCACCCATCGGCCGCCGGTCTGAGTCGAGAGCGCCTTCAGAGCGGCAATCCCTTCGGAGCCCTGGCGCCCGCCTCGTCCGCGGCGACCGCCGTACGCCTCGTTGTCGTAGTAGCGGATGCCGTAGACAATCGCGTCGGCCCGTTGCGCCGCTTCAATCGCGCGCTCCTCGGTCACACGGCTGCCGCGGTCCACGCCGTCGGAGATGAGGATCAGCGCTTTTCTGCCGGTCTTCTGCCGGAGCACGTCGTCGGCCGCCAGAAACACGGCGTCGTAGAGCGTCGTGCCGGAAGCGTACAGCGACGGATCCTGCCCGGTCCCGCCGGGGCGCCGTTGTCCGCCGCCGCGGCCGCCGGGCCACCCCGTCCCGCTGCCGGGCCGCCGGGAACCTCCCGGCCACCGCGGGCTTCCGGGCCAAGCCTGCCAGTTCGAAGGGGCGGGGTCCGTCCTGATCCGCAACCGCTGGGTTGTGTCCATGCGGTTCAAGGCGTCTTCGAGCAGTGAGCGTGAGTTGGTGAGGTCCTGGAGCAACTCCACCTCGGCGTCGAACTTGATCAGGAACGCCAGGTCGGTATCCGGCCGCAGCACCTGCTCGAGAAACTGGCGGCCGGCGTCCCGCTCCGTTTTGATGAGCTCGCGCTGGCTGATACTGGTATCCACCAGCAATCCCACCACCAGGGGCAGGTCCGTCTGGCGGGCGAAATAGCGAATCTCCTGCCGCTTGCCGTTTTCCTCGAGGATGAAATCCTCTCTGTTGAGGGTGTTCACCAGGCGGCCGTCGCGATCGCGCACGCTGGCCAGGATGTTCACCACGCTCACATCCACTTTGAACGTTGTGGACTCCTGGGCCAGGAGCGCGAGAGCCGCTCCCGCCGCCCCGAGCGCTAACACGATGAAAACCGTTCTCATTGCCGGCATACTGGTGGACCGCCCGGTCTCCTATATAAGACGCAATGCCTGAGGGAAAGAGTACCGGCTTCATCCGGCCGCTGAAATGAGAGCGGGGTGCGAGACATAGAACGGGAGGTTAGGCAGCGCGGCGAGCCTCCCAGTAGTCCTCAAAGCGGCCATTACCATGGCAGCAGCGAAGCGCGAGGATGGCGTTCGCGCCGCGGACGGTCCAGAACATGCCGGACCTTTTGAGACGTGAGCCGGTGACGGCCTTGCAGCCTGCCTCAACCACTCCGGAACCAACAAACACATGTTGGGCACGGCATTTCGGAAAGCGCATGCGCTCGGCGTTGCGTTGGAAGTAGTCCGCCTCCAGGCGGATCTTGTCGGCGACTTCGGGATGGCTGGAAGCAAGGGCGGCGATGGCAGCCACCAGTTTTTCGATCTTTCCTTGGTCCAACAGCCGCCTCTGATGAAACCGCATCCAGACATTCTGTTTCGCCGCGTCATTGGGGTAGAGCTTGCGGACAAACTCCCATCGGTGTTGGCGGGCGTGATACAGATCGACAATCTGCACCGCGCCGGGAAAATGTTGCGCCGCCCGGTTCCAGATTCACTCCGCCCCGTCGCCCATGACGACCTTGGCCGGGTAAGCGCGGGTTGTCCATCCGCCTTGCCCTTGCGCCCCGCGGTTTCCTTTTTCACCACCGGCACGCCGGCGCCGTCCAGTTCAACTTCCCCCGTGAGAATGCGCCGCGCGCGCCGTTCGCGGTAACGCGCCTGGTGTCCGCACGGACAGGGAATGGCGCGCTGATCGGCGCCAGGTTCGGCGAACTGCAACCGCTGCGTAAGCGCCACCGCCCCGGCGCGATGCATAGCGGTGCGAAGGGCCATCTCTACCGCCTCCAGATCCATGCCGCCGGCTTGCTTGCGTTCGGCCAAGATGAGTCCGAGCAGACGGGCTGGTTCGCGCGCGATCTCGGCTTGGATCGCTTCGGCCGTTTCTTTTTCCTCGCCCGCGAGCGTGTCCTCCACCGGCCTCACTCTTTTGTCGCGCACCCGCGAGGCGATCGCGAGGTGCCTTCTCCGCCTCCACTGTGCTAGAGTGAGATTCTCGTCTGTGTCCGCATGTCGGTTCAGATCTTCCTTCAGGGCAAGCTTCTCGGCATTGAAGAGTTTCTCCACTCCAAAGCCGATGCGAGCGAAATGGAGCAATCCGGGGAAGCCGGCGAGCGGCTGCTTGCGGGCCGCAGCCAGTGGGTGACGCTGCTGAGCGAGGTGCTGCCGCGGGCGCTGCTGGCCGAACTCGGCCTCGCCCGGATCCTGCTCGGCTCCAGCGGCGGCGGGCAATTCCTCGTTGTGCTGCCGGCGGAAGCCCGTCCTGCGGCCGACGAATTCCTGCGCGCGTCGGCCGACGGCGTCGCCGGGATGAGCAGCGGTTGCCTGCGCCTGGTGTGGGCCGTGACGGAGAACCTCGGCGACTGGAGCGTAGTGCGAAGACGCCTGAACGACGAGATGCGCCCGAAGCGGGAAGCCCCCGCGGCGGGAGGCCTCGAGGTGTTCGACCCGTTTATCCCGGAAACCTCGCCGACGGAGGGGTATTTCGCGGGCGAGATGGGCATGCGGCTGCGGGAAGCGCAGGCGGTTGGATGGTCCCCGGAGGTTCCGGCGCGAGTCCTCCTCGGCGAGGGCAAGCTCACGTGGCCGCTCGGCAGTTCGCCGGATTCGATCGCGCTGGCCCGCCACGCCGCGCCCGGCGACGACGATCGCGGCCCGGCGAGTCCGGCGGAACTGGCTGCGCGAGCCGAAGGCCGGTCCGCCTGGGGCGTTCTGCGCGGCGATGTCGACAATTTCGAGGTCCGCCTCCGCCGCCTGCAGTCGATCGAGGAGCACGTGCAGCTTTCGGTGTTGTACAAGCAGTTTTTCGCCGGAGAACTCGAAGTGCTCTGCTCGCTGCCGGAGTTCTGGCGGAAGGTCTCGGTGATCTATACGGGAGGCGACGACTTCGCCGTTTACGGATCATGGGACGCGTTAATCCCGCTTGCGCGCGAAATTCAGCGGCTGTTCCACCGTTTCAGCGAAGAGAACCTGAAGGATTTTCCCGGCGCCGAGGGTAAGACGATTTCGATGGCGATTTCCCTGGCGCGGGAATCGGACGAGCCGCTGGCGGAGGTCTACCGCGAGGCCGGCCGCAAGCTGGAGATCGCCAAGTCCTCGGACAAAGACTGTCTGTACCTGTTCGGCCGCGCGGTCGAATGGCGGCAACTGACGCACGCCGCCGAACTGAAAGACGACCTGGGCCGGCTGGTCCGGGAGTTCGAGTGTCCTCCCGAACTGTTGGGAGAAATGACCCGTTTCTACCGGGAAACGGCCACCGCGGGTGGTCACCGGGCGCAGACCCGATTCGACCGGCCGTGGCGCTATCATCGCCGCCTCACGCTCATGGCGGGAGGCGCGCGCGACCGTGAATTCCAAAAGCTGCGTTCCCGCCTAATCGTCGAGATGATCGGCAAGAACGTGGCCCAAGCGCGGCTCCGGCCCGCCGGGCGTATCGGCCTGGAATGGGCCAAGCTGCTCACAGAGGCGTAACACCATGCCAGAAGCGCAATCGGAAGACAAAAGGCGAGAAGGACGGCCGCCCCGGGAAGGGCGGGAAGGCGGGAGGGACCCCCGAGGAGAAGGACGAGGACCACGCGGCCAGGACCGGGACCGCGACCGGATGGGGCCGCCGGAAATCGACCTGGACAAATTGATTGCCGACAGCCTTTACCTGGACAACCAGGCGCACGGCGTGGTGGCCCGCATGCGGGACATGGATTCCGGCACCAAGAGCCAGTTGCGCCGCCTCTACAACGCCGTCCGGCGGGCCTGCCGGGCGCCGGAGAACGAGCGCCAGCACCAGTTCGTGATGCTGCGCGCGCGCCTGGCCTACACCATCGCGCGCCATTCCCTGCGCAGCTTGGATACGCTGGAGCGCCTGCTGCTGCAGGTGACCCGAAAGAACGACAACCGCGGATACGAACGCTTCCGCGATCTTTTCGAGGCGATCATCGCCTACAACGAATAGCGAGGAGTCATGAGCGCCCACACTGCGGATACGGAACTGAAACTGATTGGAAAGCTGATCCTGGACGCGGAACTGCATTGTGAGACCGGGCTCCACATCGGCGCTGGCAAAGGTTCGCTCGAAATCGGGGGCGCGGACAACCCCGTCGTGAAGGACGCCTTCGGACATCCTTACGTGCCCGGCAGTTCGTTGCGCGGAAAGCTGCGATCGTTGCTGGAGCAGGCCACCGGCGCCGTCTCCCCGTCGGAACTCGTCTACCTCTCCCGGCGTAAGGGGCAGGAAGTGCGCATTCACCAGAGTGACCGCCCCGACGACGAGATCTGTCTCCTGTTCGGGCGCAGCCCCGGACGCGTCGACCGCGTCAGCGGCGAGGCCGTCGAAACCAGCTCCGCCAGCCCGGCGCGGCTCTCGATCTATGACGCGCCGCTGGAACTCGGAAGCATCACCGATTCGATGCGCGAGAATCTGGACGATGAACTCACCGAGGTGAAAAGCGAGAACGCCGTTGATCGCATCACGTCGCAGGCGAATCCACGCACCTTGGAACGCGTGCCCGCCGGCGCGCGCTTCAAGGTCCGCATGGTGCTCGATGTTCTGTGCGAGGAGGACAAGGAGCTCCTTGCCCGGGTGGCCGAAGGCCTGAAACTGCTCGAAGACGACAGCCTTGGCGGCGGCGGATCGCGCGGAAGCGGACGGATCCGGTTCTCCGGCGTCAGGCTGCTGTGGCGCGGACGCGGCTATTACAGTTCCGGCGCCCAGGAGGCCGAACTGCTGTCCGGCGCGGACCTGGGGGCGTTCCAGAGGCTCGCACAGGATCCGGAGCTCGCCGGAAAGCTCGCCGAGTAGCCCATGGAATCGGGCTTGCTCGTCCGTCTGCGGCCCGCCGGCCCCTGGCGCTTCGGTTCCGACTCGGGCGATCGGGACGGACTGGCGCCGCTCTATCACAGCGATACGCTGTTCTCGGCGGTCACCGCCGCCATGGCCACATTGGGAAAGCTGGACGACTGGCTGACCGCAACGGCATTGGCGGCCGGGCAGCCTGACGTTCGGTTCACCTCCTTGTTCCCGTGGCAAGGCGACCTGCTGTACATATCGCCCCCGAGGAACGTCTGGCCGCCTGCCTCGACGAAGGTCAGGACCAAGGGAGCGGCATTCGCGCCTCTCCCGGTTGTGGCGGCGCTGCTAGCCGGAACGCCGTTCGACGAGGACCGATGGACGGTGGACGGTGAAAGCCGGTGCCTGCTCTTCACGCCCGGAAAGGCGCAGCCGACAGGGCCGTTCCGCCAGGCCATGCGCGCCTTTGCGGCGGTGGATCGCCTGCGGCCGGGCGTGATCGCGCCGCACCGGGCCGCCTGCATCGAATTTTCGCCGGACAGCGGGCTGTGGTGCTTTGCCGCCTTTCGCGATGACGACGCGAGCGGCCGCTGGTCCGGATACGTTGAGGGCGCCTTCCGCCTTCTGGCCGATTCCGGTTTCGGAGGGCGGCGGTCGATCGGCTGGGGCCGCGCCGTGGTCGAGGAAGCGCGGACCTGCTCTTTGCGCGACCTGGTTCTTGCGCCGCCGCCGGCCGATCGGGCTCCGGACGAGACCGTTCCCGCGCCTCCTCCCGCAACGGCCTACTGGCTCCTCTCGCTGTTCCGCCCTGGCCAGAACGAGGCGGTGGACTGGCGCGAGGGGGCCTACTCCCTGATCACCCGGGGCGGGCGCACCGAGAGTCTCCAGGGCTGGGGCCGGGCCAAGAAGCAGCTCCGGATGGTGGAGGAAGGTTCCGTCGTCCTCTCCGCCGCGCCGCCGGACGGTTCGGCGGCCGACGTCGCGCCGGATGGCTTTCCACACCCGGTCTTCCGCTACGGATACGCCGTCGCGATCGCTTTGCCGGAGCGCCCCGTCCAATGAAATATCGCCTGACTTGCCTTACGCCTCTACTGGTCGGCGATGGTTCCAAGCTCTCGCCGATCGACTACATGGTGTGGAAGGACCAGGTCAACGTGCTCGACCAGTCCCGGATTTTCCGGCTGCTGTCGAAAGGCCCCCGGCTGGAAAACTATCTTAAGCAGCTCAGCAAGGCGGAAAAGCTGGACTTCGCATCGTGGGGCGGGTTCGCCCAGAATTTCGCCCGGCGCCGAACCCCGTTCGAGCACCCCAGCTACACCGCCTTCTGGCAGAAACTGCCCCCGCCGGACCTGTTCATTCCCACCTTCGCCACGGGCCCCGCCGGACCGTACCTTCCGGCCAGCGCGCTGCGCGGCGCCATGCGAACCGGACTGGTGTTTTCTCGGGGCATTGGTCGGGCGATGACGGAGCTGGCCTCTCTCCCGCCGGGCGACCGCACGTTGCGGCAGCCGGGCCGCGCGGCGGAGGAGCAGGCGCTGGGGGACTCCAGCCGCTCCCAGCTTAAGACGCTCAGCCTGGCCGACTCGGCTCCCATCCCGGAGAATTCCTTCAAGGTGTACATGCTGCGGGTCTCGACCCTGGAGCGCCGCCCGCCCGGCAGAGTCGAGCTGCGCTGGAAGCAGTCGCCTCGCGGCAGCGTCGAAGGACGGCGGGCCGAAGACAGCACGCCGCAGTTCGCCGAGATGGCCAACCCGGGCGTAACGTTCGAGGGTTCCTGGACCCAACGCGAGTTTCTGCAGCAGCCCGAGATCGCCCGCGCGCTGCGTTGGAAGACGCCGCTGACGTCCGCGGCCTTGTTCGAGGCCGTGAACGCCTTTGCCGCCGCGCAACTGGCGGCGCACAAAGCCTACGCGGCCGCCGCGGGCCTCTCGTATCTGGAGCAGAATCTCGCCGCCCTCGAGGCGCGGCTGGAATCGGCGCGCCAGAGCGGGGCATGCCTGGTCGCGCTCGGCTGGGGCAGCGGCTTCTTCAGCAAGGTGGCCTCGCTGGACACCGACGGCGACAGCTACCGCCGGATTCTGGGTCAAAGCTCTCTGTATAATAAAGTACTTCGGCCGGGAGTCCCCTTTCCGAAAACGCGCCGCATCGTGTTTCTGGAAAACCGGCCGGCTACGCTCGCGGGCTGGGCCTTGCTTGAGCTGGTCTGACTTTTTGGAGGGCAGACGCGGATTTCGGAGGAACCCGGCCGCGTTCATGATAAAATTGATAACTAGGCGGGGCGGTTCGACGCTTCCGCATGGCGGCTAGCGCATATCTCATGTACAACGCCTATTTCGGCTTTAAGGAAAGCCCCTTTAACCTTAGTCCGGATCCCAACTTTCTCTACCGGAGCCCGCAACACGAGGAGGCGCTGGCGAACCTCATCTACGGCGTCCAGAGCCGGAAGGGCTTCATCGTGCTCACCGGCGAGGTCGGTACCGGCAAGACGACCATGCTCGAGTGCCTGCGCGACTATCTCGCCTACCAGCGCGTGGCCTTCGCTTTTCTCTTCAATTCCCGGATCACGCCGACGGAATTCTTCGAGATGATCGCCTACGATCTCGACTTGCGGTGCGCCAGGAATTCCAAAACCGAGGTCCTGTTCGCCCTGAACCAGCTCCTCATTCATCAAGCCAATTCCGGCAACACGACGGTGCTGATCGTGGACGAAGCGCACAACCTGGAATGGGACGTGCTGGAGGAAGTGCGGTTGCTGGGAAACCTGGAAAACCGGCAGGGCAAGCTCATCCAGGTGGTTCTGGCCGGCCAGCCGGAGTTCGACCGTAAACTGGACGCTCCAAACCTGCGGCAGCTCAAGCAGCGAGTCGTGCTGCGATGCACGCTGAATCCGTTTGAGGAGCGGGAAACGGTGGAGTATGTCACCACGCGCCTGGAAAAGGCGGGCATGCAGAACCAAGCCGTGTTTTCACCGGAATTGTTGGCCGAAGTGCACCGGCGTTCGCAGGGAATCCCGCGCCTGATCAATGCGATCTGCGACAACCTGCTGCTGACGGCCTTCGCGGTGGAAGCCCGGGTTGCCACCATGGAAATGCTCGACGAAGTCTGCACCGACATGCGGCTGGAATGGCCCGGCATGCGCCGGCGGGGACCGGTTGCGTCGATGGGAGGCTTGGCGGGCAATCCCGTTTACGGCGTGTCGTATCGCGACTGAGCGATTGTTAGGAAATAACCGTTCCAAGCTACCGTTGATCGGGTGAGTGACGGGGATTGCGCCCTCCCGCTCGCCCCATCCCTCAGACCTGCAACCCGGCGAAATGCAGAAACTCCACGGGGAGAACGGGCGTCCGCTCTCCCTATCTTCCCCGCCCGGCGATTGCGCCGGCGCGGGCTGTTATACACTTGAAGAAAGCAGTCTGGCGCCGGGGACGCCCGATTGTGATGGGGATGCGGAGACACAGACACGATGAACGAGGGGACCCATACGCTCCCGACCGACGAGACCACGGCAGGCAGCTATTTTGTCTCCAATTACCCTCCGTATTCCTTCTGGGATTCTGAGCAGGCAGCGCAGGCGGAAGCAGCCCTGGACCGGCTGCCGCGGCCCGGGGCGCCGCTCGGCGTCTACGTTCACATTCCGTTCTGCCGGAAGCGCTGCCATTTCTGCTACTTCAAGGTCTATACCGACAAGGACTCCGGCGAGATCGAGCGGTATCTCGACGCCGTGCTCCGGGAACTGACGCTCTACTCCGAGCGGCGATTCATCGGCGGAAGGAAGCCGAGTTTCGTATACTTCGGCGGCGGCACGCCCTCCTACATCTCGACGCGGCAGCTTGGACGGCTGGTGGACGGCATGAAGCGCCTGCTGCCATGGGACGAGGCCGAAGAGGTCACTTTCGAGTGCGAGCCGGGCACCATCACGGAACGGAAACTGGAAGCGCTCCGGAGCATCGGGGTGACGCGGCTCAGCCTCGGCATCGAGAACTTCGACGACCAGATCCTTGAGGCTAACGGGCGCGCGCACGGCTCGCGGGAGATCGACCGGTCGTACCAGTTCGCGCGATCGATCGGGTTCCCGCAGATCAACATCGACCTGATCGCGGGCATGGTCGGCGAGACCGAGGAGAACTGGAACGAGTGCGTCAGACGAACCGTGCACCTGGCGCCGGACAGCGTCACCATCTACCAGATGGAAGTGCCCCACAACACGACGATGTCCAGGGAAATGCGGATCCTGGGACAGACGGTAGCGCCGGTGGCGGACTGGCCGACCAAGCGCCGGTGGGTGGACTACGCCTTCTCGGAACTGGAGAAAGCGGGCTATTCGGTGACCAGCGCCTACACCGCGGTGCGCGATCCGGGGAAGACGCGGTTCATGTACCGGGACCTGTTGTGGACGGGCGCCGACATGGCCGGTCTGGGGGTGGCGTCATTTTCCCACGTGAACGGGACGCACTTCCAGAACGAGCACGACTGGGATCGGTACATCGAGAAACTCGAGCGCGGCGAGCTTCCCATCTATCGCGCCCTGACCCCGAACCAGGAGGAGATCATGATTCGGGAATTCATCCTCCAGATGAAGCTGGGGCGCGTGCGCCGGAGCTATTTTCAGCAGAAGTTCGGCGTGGACGTGCGCGAGCGGTTTGCCAGATCGTTGCAGGAACTGGAACAGCAAGGTTTCATCAAACTCGATTCGGAGAGCCTGCGTTTGAGCCGTGACGGACTGTTGCAGGTGGACCGGCTGCTGCACAGCTTCTTCCTGCCGCAACACAGGGGCGCCCGGTACTCGTGACGGTAATCCGGTGACGCCGCATTCGATTCTCTATCCGCTGAGCGAGTTCTACGAAGGACTGGGGCGTTCGCTGCCCGCGGTAAGGCGGCTGGCGCCCGAGGAGACGCCGGAGCCGTACCGGAGGCTGCTGGTCCACAATCGCGACATGACGCCGACGCTGGAAGCCGAGCACGGTCGGACTATCCACCTGCGGCCGCTGATGCGGGAGGCGGGGAACGGCTCGTTGAGCCGCATGGTGACGCTGATGCTGGATGAGGAGGAGAAGGCGGTGGAGATGGGCGCCATCCGGATTTTCCTCAGCCGGCTTCCGGCGGAGGCGCGGGCGTCGGTGCTGGAACACCGCGACCCTTTCGGGACGATTCTCGAGCGGCATGGCGTGGCGCACCGGAGCCGCCCGGTGGCCTATTTCGAGGTGACGCCGGACGCGACGATTCGCGAGGCGCTGGGAATCGCCGGCGCGCCGGTTTTATTGTACGGGCGGCGCAATACCATCTGGAATTCATCGAATCACACGCTGGCCGAGGTGGTGGAGATACTGCCGCCGGTGGACGGAATCTAATAGACGGAGACAGGCAGTGACAGAGAATTACGATGCGATCGTCATCGGGTGCGGCCCCGCGGGCGCGACGGCCTCGGCGGTGCTGGCGGAGAAGGGCCGGCGGGTGGTGGCGCTGGAGCGGGAGAAGTTCCCGCGCTACCACATCGGCGAATCGCTTATCCCGTACACGTACTTCCCGCTTCAGCGGATCGGGCTGATCGAGAAGATGAAGGCTTCGCATTTTCCGAAGAAGTACAGCGTGCAGTTCGTCAGCTCCGACGGCCGCGCGTCCCATCCGTTCTACTTCTTCAAGCACCTCGAGCACGAGGCGGCCTGCACGTGGCAGGTGCTGCGGAGCGAGTTCGACCAGACGCTGATGGACAACGCGCGGTCCCGGGGCGCGGAGGTGATCGAGGAGATCACCGTGCGCGAGACGATTCAGGAAGACGGCTACGTCAGGGGCGTGCGGGCGGTGACGCGGGACGGCCGCGCGCGGGAGTTCCGGGCGCCGGTAACGCTGGACGCCACCGGGCGCGACGCCTTCACCGTGACGCGCAACGGGTGGAAGGTGCGGGACCCGTACCTGAACAAGATCGCGGTCTGGACCTATTACCGCGGGGCCGTCCGCGACCCGGGAATCGACGAAGGGGCGACGACCGTGGCGTACGTGCCGGAAAAGGGCTGGTTCTGGTACATTCCGCTGCCGGACGATGTGGTGAGCGTCGGCATCGTGGCGGAGAAGAAGTACCTTTACAGGGACACGCGGGACCCGGTAGAGATTTTTCACCGCGAGGTGAAGAACAACCGGTGGATCGAGCAGCACCTGGCGGCGGGGCGGCAGTTCGGGCCGTACCGGGTGACCGGCGAGTACTCGTACCGCTCGCGGCATTGCGCGGCCAACGGCCTGGTGCTGATCGGCGACGCGTTCGCGTTTCTCGACCCGGTGTTCTCGTCGGGCGTGTTTATCGCGCTGCGGAGCGGCGAACTGGCCGCGGACGCGGTGGACGCGGCGCTGGCGGACGGGGACGTTTCGGCGGCACGGTTCACCGCCTACGGCGCGGAGATGTGCCGGGGCATTGAAGCGATGCGGCGGCTGGTGTACTCGTTCTACGATCACGCGTTCAGCTTCCGGCGGTTTGTGGACAAGTATCCGGAGCTGACGGGCGACCTGACGGACTGCCTGATCGGGAACCTGTTCATCGACTTCGAGCCGCTGTTCAAAGCGGTGGGGGAGTTCGCCGCGGTGCCTCCGCCGCTGTCGCACGGGCTGCCGCAGGTGGAGGCGCGGTAGCGTGGCCTTCGAGTACAAGGTGGTCCGCCAGGTGGAGTTCTCCGATACCGACATGGCGGGCATCATGCATTTCTCGAACTTCTTCCGCTTCATGGAGACGGCGGAGCACGCGTTTTTCCGGTCGCTCGGCTTCTCGATCCACACGACGGCGCCGGAGGCGGTGGGATGGCCCAGGGTGCATGCCGACTGCGATTTCCGGCGGCCGCTGCGGTTCGAGGACTCGGTGGAGATCCATCTGCTGGTGCGGGAAAAGGGGCGGAAGAGCCTCACCTACACGTTCATCTTTCGGAAGCTGAACGAGCAGCCGGAGCGGGAAGTGGCGCGGGGCACGCTGGCGGTGGCGTGCGTGAAGCGCGACGCGGCGACGGGCGCCATGCGGGGCGTGCCGATCCCGAGCGCGATCGCCGACAAGATCGAGGCGGCGCCGCGGGAGCTGTTGGGCGAATGAGCCCGGCGGCAGCGAGCGGCTTCGACCGCGGGGCGATCAAGGCGCACCAACTCGAGAGGCTGCGGGCGCTGGCGTCGGCAGCGCTGGCAAGCAACGCGTTCTACTCGGCGAAGCTGTCGGCGGCGGGCGTCGACGCGAGGATCGAGAGCCTGCACGAGTTCAGCCGCCGCGTTCCGTTCACGCGGAAAGCGGAGCTGATCGCGGACCAGGCAAAGTACCCGCCGTACGGTTCGAACCTCACCTACCCGGAGAGCCGCTACACGCGCTTCAGCCAGACCAGCGGGACGACCGGGGCGGCGATGCGGTGGCTGGACACGCCGGAGAGCTGGGACTGGATGCTGGACTGCTGGACGCGGGTCTACCAGTCGGCGGGCGTGGGACCGGAGGACCGTATTTTTTTCGCGTTCTCGTTCGGGCCGTTCCTGGGGTTCTGGACGGCGTTCGAAGCGGCGACGCGGCTGGGCTGCCTGGCGATGCCCGGCGGCGGCATGCGAAGCCTAGCGCGGCTGCGGACGATGCTGGACAACCGGGCCACCGTGCTGTGCTGCACGCCGACGTACGCGGTGCGGCTGGCGGAGACGGCGGCCGAAGAGAAGATCGACCTGCAGGCGTCGCGGGTGCGGCGGATCATCGTGGCGGGGGAACCGGGCGGGAGCATTCCCGCCACGCGCGAGCTGATCGAACGGCTGTGGAACCGGGCATGGGTAGTGGACCATCACGGGATGACCGAAGTGGGACCGGTGAGCTACGAGTGTCCGGCGCGGCGGGGCGCGCTGCACATCATGGAGGCGGCGTACTATCCGGAGGTGATCGATCCGGAGACGCTCGCGGCGGTGGCGCCGGGCGGGTCCGGCGAACTGATTCTGACGAACCTGGGGCGGACGGGATCGCCGTTGCTGCGTTACCGCACGGGCGACCTGGTGAAGCGCGCGCAGGAGTCGCCATGCCGGTGCGGGAGCCACGAACTGGCGCTGGAGGGGGGCATCCTCGGACGGCTGGACGACATGGTGGTGGTGCGCGGGGTGAACGTGTACCCGAGCGCGGTGGAGGACGTGCTGCGGTCGTGCCGGGGCGTGGGCGAATACCGGGTGGAAATCCGCTGCGAGCGGGCGTTGCCGGAGATGAGCATCCAGGTAGAGCCACGCGCGGGCCGGGACGAGGCGGCGAGCCTGGCGGAGCGGGTGGCGGCGGCGATGCACGCCGCGTTCGGCTTGCGCGTCGGGGTGTCGTGCGTGCCGAGCGGAACGCTGCCGCGCTTTGAGGCGAAGGCGCGGCGCTGGGTGCGGGCGGACGGCCGATTCGACAGATTCGACACCCTGTAGCGGGCGGTGACGCATCCGTGCGGTTTCTTGCGAGAAACATGCGCTCGTGGAAGTGCTTTTAATTCCAAGTGAGATGCAGAGGCTGGAGGGCGCGGTGACGCATCCGCCGGCACGGACAAACACGCCAGGGCGCGATGTTGTCTTCATAATCGCGCCGCTCCTCGGCAGAGTGATCCTCGTGCGCAAAGATCCGCGCCAGGGGATCGCCGAAGACCGAAGTTGCCTCGGTAAAAGTGATACGGTGTTTTTCGAGATTCGCCTGGTCCTTGTTTGGGTCCCATTCGAAGACCAGCTCCATTGCGTCTCTTTACAGACTAGCCAACGTTCACGCCTGCCGGGCCGCTCGTGGCAAAGCTATCGAATCGAAACAGTCGCGGGCGCGGCCGTCGCGGCGCCGATCTTCACTTCCAAGTCATGGCCGGCCGGGCTCGGCTCAGGCGATTCCGGCACTTCGGCCTCCACGCCCCCAATCTCCACCGTGACGGGTAATACCAATCGAGCGAGCGGGCTCAATGGCCAAACGCCGCCGGTGACGCCTCCCGGCTCCATTGGCCCGCCGCCGGTCCCAAAGACCGCGATGATGCTCCCGGGCTCGGCGGGAGTTTCGGGTGAGTATAGAGTGCCATCCGCATTCACTACGGCGGCCTGGCGCCGGTCGTAGTCGATCTGAAAAATCCCGGGCGCCGAGGGCGCCACAGGCACGCTCCCGACGATCGACGACGCGCCGGCATATTCGACGCGCGCATCGGCCGTTTCCCGTCCCGCGAGTTTCCACGGCACGATCGCATTGATCTGTTGTGACTGGGCGTAGAGGAGCGGCGCCGCCATACCGTCAAAGAAGACGCGGACGTCGCCCAGTTCCGTCGCGCCGCTGCCGGAAACCGGCGATTCCGGGCCGATACCCTCGCCGCGGAGGCTCACGATTTCGCCGGCGGCGACCGGAATTTCCGCGAAGCTGGCGGCGTTCTGCACCAGCATCGAAAGGCATGGACCGGCCGAGCGGCCGGACTCCGCCAACCGGAGCGTCGCGACGAAGTTGGCGTGGGCGGTGGCCCCGGCCACATGCACGGCGCGGTCCTCGTTCGCCGCGACCGCGAACGGCCAGTCAAACGACGAGCCTCCCAAATAGGTCGCCTCCTCGAGCCGACCCGCGGGGCTAACTCGCGCCACAAACAGGTCGGATCCGCCCCCTGCCATGCACGGCTGGGCGGCGCCGCTTGTCACGGGGAAGCCCGCGGCGGCGTTGCCCAGCACGACCGCGTTGCCTTCCGCATCCACGGCAAGCGCGGCCGATGTTCCGAGCGCGGAGGCGCCGTTTAACTCCGAGCCCGCGCGGTTCAGCTTCGCGACGAACGCCGAAGTCTGTCCCTCCGGCGCTTCTTCCATGAAAGCCCCCGAGGTGACAGGGAAATCAGGTGTTGCCGTGACACCCGGCACATAGGCGTTGCCGTCGGCATCCACAGCGATGCCGCCGGCGTATTGATGGTGCGAGGCTTGCGTCGCTTCCCTGCCGCCGACAAATATCGAGTAGACCACAGCGCGGCGCCGTTCAGTTTCGCAACGACCGGCGTCGGGATGGAGGTGGGAAGCGACGGTTGAAACGCATTGGTCGTGGTTGGGAAAACCCTGGAGAGCGCCCTCGGTAGCCGGGAAGTCCGGCGACTGCGTAAGACCGGTAAGGTATAGGTTGCCGGACGAATCGAGCGCCATGCTCTGGATGGTCAGCGCGCCAGCGCCGGCGCAGCCGATCCCGCGGAGCTGAACGCCGCCACCGCCGAAGATCACCGGAACCTGGGCCGATGCGCTGAAGCCTACGCTGACCGAATTACTCGGTGCTCCGGCCGCGGTTGATTATGCGCCGACGACGACGGGCAATCCGAACGCTCCGCGGCCGACAATCTGGGTATCCCTGTAGCGAATTTTTGGTATTCCTGAGAAATGCCCGTCATTCGAGGCAAAGTCGTCAGCGGTCAAGCGGTCTTCGGTAAATGGATTGAGCGCCTGAGCCGCTTCTACGAACGCAAGACGGGCATGCGATTGTACCCCGGTACTCTTAATGTGGAGCTCTCCTCGGAGTATTCACTCCCCCCCGATGTCATTCGCCTCGAAGCCCACGAGTACGGCGGCAGGGTGTCGGTTAACATTGTTCCGTGCCGTATCTTCGGCCGCCAGGCATTCCTCTTGCGTACCGACCAGAACGAAAGAGGAATAGGGCATCACCCGCGGAATATCATAGAGATCGCCACAGACGTTAAGCTTCGGGACCACTATCAACTCGAGGATGGCGACTGGGTGGAAATAGAGTTTCCACCGTTCCACTCAAGCGGATAGCCGCGCCAAGGCCCGCCGCTCGCTACCGTTGCGCCGCGCCGGCCCGTCCCATGATGGGCCAGACATCGACGATCTGCTCGCCGCGAGCGACGTAGTAACGATCGTAGACGTTCGTGCTCATGTCGAGGTTCGTGGGGTACAGTTCGACGCGCCCGCCGAGTTGAAAGTCTTTGTCGGCGTCGCTCCATTCCAGGATGCCGTACTCGGCGCCCTGGTTCTGGACCCTGACCTCGGGGCGCCCCTTCACCTCGTCGGTAGGCCGCAGCAAAGCCTTGTTGCCTGCATCGATGGTGCATTGGCGCGGATGACGTTTGCTGATCACCGTCGTCATCACGGTGAGCGCCGCGCCAAAGTCGCCATAGACCGCCGGGTCGTCGCGGCCGCCGATCCGCCGGTACATCGTGTCCATGAACACGAAGGAGCCGGCCTGAAGTTCCGTCAGCCCCTTGCCCTCGCTGTCGATGTTGTACGTACCAGTGCTGCCTCCGGTAACGATTTCCACCGGCAAGCCCGCCTGCCGCGCCATGCCAACGGTTTCGAGCAACCCGGCAATGTCGTCCGCGGACTTTTTCTTGCGCTGCTCCCACCCCTTGGTGTGCGACGCGGCGCCGGAATAACCCATCAGGCCGAGGAGGCGCAGGTTCTTCGCCGCATCTACCTTCTTGGCCAGTTCCACCGCCGGCGCGCCCGGTTCGATGCCGTGGCGAGTGAGCCCCGCGTAGATGTCGACGACGGTTCTGAGTTTCACGCCCTCGGCGGCCGCGGCTTCCTGGAGCCAGCCGGCGACCAGCGGATCGTCGACAACCGTGCCGAAAGTCGGCTCCTTCTTCGCCAGAGCGACGGTCCGCGCGATGTTGTTCCTGCTGGCCGGCTGGCGCGTCAGCAGTACGCCCTTGATTCCGGCGCCGGCCATCAGCTCGCACTCGGCCACCGTCGCGCAGGTGACGCCGACGCCGCCAAGGCTCATCTGACGCCGGGCAATGTCGGGGCTCTTGTGCACCTTCACGTGGCCCCGCAATTCGATCCCCTTGGTGCGGCAATGCTCGGCCATTGTCCGCAGATTCCTTTCGAATATCTCCAGGTCGACCACCATGCAGGGAGTCGGGAGATCCTCTTTACACAGATCCCGAAAATCGCGCCGCGCGATGCGCCCCTCGATGTCGCTGTACCGGCTAGTACGGCCGAACAGCGCATGAGAAGAACCCAGCAGGCCGCCGGCGGCGGCCGCGCCCAGAAACCGTCTCCGCGAGTCCATACGGAGAATCGTACCGCGATTCTCGGGCCGGCGCTCGCGATCCACGCAGGCGCGCAGACGCCGGCCGTAAACGATTTCCGCGCGAGCGGGAACAAACGGACCGCAACGTTCGTCTATTGACACGAGTCCGAAAGGATGCTAGTTTTATAGCAGACATGCTAGAAAAATAGCAGAAGCGATATGGCGGAACCGATCCAACCCAAGCTCAGCCGGCGCGAACGCCAGATCATGGACATCCTCTACAAGCTGGAACGGGCGACCGCGGCCGAGGTGCTTGCGGCGCTACCCGACCAACCGAGTTACTCCACGGTGCGCGCCCAGTTACGCGTGCTCGAAGGAAAAGGTCACGTGCGGCACGAGGAACATGGGCTGCGCTATGTCTTCGCGCCGGTGGTTCCTCGCGAGAAGGTCCGGCAATCCGCTCTCCGCCACCTCGTGGAGACCTTCTTCGAAGGGTCCACGGAGAAGGTGGTGGCGGCGCTGCTCGGCGGAAATTCGAAGCCGTCGGACGAAGAACTTGCCCGCCTGTCGGAGCTGATCGACGAGGCCAAGAAGGGGGAAACGAAATGACGTTGCCATGGGACGGCGCGGAAAACTGGCTGGGGCAGTTCTTCCTCAGCGCGGTGAAGGCATCCCTGCTGCTGGGGCTCGCCTGGCTGTTCGTACGGCTTTCCCGGCCGGGTTCCGCCGCGATGCGGCACCTCATCTGGACGGCGGCGGTCGCAGCCGCCATTTCGATTCCGCTTGTCAGCAAGGTGGCGCCGGGCTGGCGGCTGGACTCCCTGAAACAGGCCGCGCCCCGCTGGCTTTCGGAGCCATCGGAATCGATTGTGTCGCAGATGCCGGCGTTGCCGCCAATGTTGCTGGCGGCGGACTCCGCTCGGCCGTGGCAGGAGCAGGCGGCCGGAGCGTTGTGGTGGATCTGGGCCGGCGGCGCGCTCGCGCTGGCGCTGAGCCTGGCGCTCGGCTCGATTCGGCTGGCCTTGCTGGCGTGGCGCGCTCGCGCCCTCGATACGACCGAATGGAAAGCGGCGCTGGAGGAGATAGCGGCCGCGCTTGGAATCAAGCGGCCCGTCCGGTTGATTCGCTGCCGGGAAGCGACAATGCCGGTCACGTGGGGCTGGCTTCGCCCGCGCGTGATGCTCCCACAGGACTGCGTGAACTGGCCGCGCGAGCGGATACGAGTGGTGCTTGCGCACGAACTGGCGCACGTGAAACGCCAGGACTGGGCGGTCCAGATGCTCGCCGAGTTCGGCCGCGCAGTCTACTGGTTCAACCCCCTGATTTGGATTGGCTCGAATCGGCTGCGGACCGAGAGTGAACTCGCCGCCGACGATGCCGTGCTGAACCTCGGCATCCGTCCCCCGGCCTATGCCGAGCAACTGCTCGACATTGCCCGTTCGCTCAAGCGTTCGCGCCTCGCCTGGCTGCCGGCTTTGGCCGTCGCCCGGCAATCGAATTTGGAAAGGAGACTGATTGCCATGCTAAACCCATCGCTCGACCGGCGCACGGTCACAGCGAAATCCGTGTTCCTCATTTTCACCGCCGCGTTGTGCCTCGCGCTGCCGCTGGCCGCGCTGCAAACCCTCTCCGGGAAATTCTACGGCACGGTGTCCGACGCGACCGGAGGCGTCGTTCCCAACGCCACGGTGATTCTGTCCAACGTAAACGGATCGACCCGCGACATGACCACGACCAGTACCGTGGGCGTCTTCGAGTTCGTCGATCTGCCCAGCGGCCATTACACGCTGGAAGTGCTCAAACCGGGCTTTGCGCGCTACGTAGTGAGCGATGTTGCGCTCGAGCCTAACAAGAACCAGCACCTGCCGGTGAAGCTCGCGGTCGGCAAAGTAACCGAGCGCATCAATGTGGTCGGAGACGGCGCGAAAGCGGCGGCGCAGCGGACCTCCGGCGAGACGCCGCAACGGATCCGCGTCGGCGGCAACGTGCAGTCCACCAAACTGGTGCACATGGAACGCCCGTCGTATCCCACCGTAGCGAAGGCCGCCGGCATTGAAGGAATGGTCGTCCTGGAGGCAGTGATCGGCAAGGAGGGCAGTCTGCTGTCACTGCGCGTAATGAACAGCCAGATCGATCCGGACCTGGCCCGCGCGGCGGTGGAAGCGGTCAGCCAGTGGAAGTATCAGCCGACGCTGCTCAACGGCGAACCGGTTGAGGTAATTGTTCAGATCGACGTCAACTTCACCCTCGCCAAGTAGTAACCCTCCTCAGCGGGCGGAAGCCACACACCCCGCTTCCGCCCGTCTCCTGCTCCGGGATCTTCTTAACAGCCGGTTTCGGATCTGATTGTGATCCTGCCTGCGCGGCGCCGTGGCGTGATATTATTTTCCGGTCGCATATGGCCGATGCCGTCCAGCCCATGATGGAAGCCGTCGCGGCAAGCAGGAATGCTCCCCGGCATTCCGCGCTGGTTCGCGTCACGCACTGGATCACCACGCTGTGCGTCTTCGCGTTGCTGGTAAGCGGCATTCAGATTGTGCTCTCTCATCCGCGCTTTTACTGGGGCGAGGTGGGGAATGTATTGACGACCCCGCTTTTCACTCTGCCGGTCCCGTCTTCGAGAGCGGCGGTACCCACCGGCTATGGGTACGTGCTGTCGGACCAAAATGGCTGGAGCCGTTCTCTTCACTTCCAGGCGGCGTGGGTTCTTGTATTCACGGGTATCGCGTACCTGATTTCCGGTCTGCTGAGGCGGCACTTCAGCAGGAATCTCGTCCCAACCGGCGCCGATCTCCGCCCGCGCTCACTGCTGGAGGCCGCGGGGGGCCGTTTGCGCTCGCGGAAGCCGGACGAGGCGGAAGCCCCGCGGTATAACGTCCTTCAACGGCTCGCGTACTTATTCGTGATCTTCGTCCTGACGCCTTTGGCTATCTGGACGGGACTGGCGATGTCCCCGGCGCTCGTCTCGGCGTTTCCCTTCCTGGTGGGGGCGTTCGGAGGACAGCAATCCGCGCGCACGATTCACTTCGTCGTGTCGGCGCTGATCGTCCTGTTCGTCCTCGTCCATACCGCAATGGTCTGTAGAGCGGGATTCACGAGTCGCATGCGCGCCATGATCACAGGCCGCATCGCTTCGCGGAGTGAGCCATGAGTAACGTCACCCGTCGCAAATTGATCACCACCGGGCTTGCGACGGCGGCGGGCGCGGCGGGACTGGCGGCGGCCGCGCGAATCGCGGACCGCTACGGCCTGATCCCGCCGGAAGGCGCCCGCCTCTACCATCCTGGTGAAACCCTGACGTACGCTTCCCACCGCCTGCTGGCGCGCCAGTCCGCGGCGCGGGAATTCGCGCGCGGTCAGATCTCGAAAGACCCGTTCCCCAACCACGCGCCTCCGGACGGCGACGACTACGCTCGCCTTCGCGCCGGAGGATTCGCCGGCTGGAGGATCGAGGTTGACGGGATGGTCGCCAATCCCACGTCGTTCTCTCTCGCCGACCTGAGGAGTTTCCCGTCGCGCAGTCAGATCACGATGCTGCAATGCGAAGAGGGTTGGTCGTTCATAGCCGAGTGGATCGGGACGCCGCTATCGGAGATTCTGGCCGCGGTGGGAACGCTTCCGCAAGCGCGCTATGTCGACTACTACTCGATTCAGCCCAAGTGGCGGCAGAGCATCGACATGGCCGACGCCCTCCACCCGCAGACCTTCCTGACGTACGGGATGAACGGCGGCGAGCTTCCGGAAGGGCACGGCGCTCCCGTTCGCCTGAGTCTCCCCCGCCAGCTTAGCTACAAGAGCGTCAAGTACATCACGCGGCTGACCCTCACCGACCGCATCACCGGGTACGGGGGCAAAGGGCGCTATTCCTGGTACGCGGGTATCTGAAGAGCGGCGGAACGGCCATCACCCCCAGTTCTAGGGCCCCTGCCGTTAGACGGAGGGTCAACGCCAACACGCGCGCTCTATGTTGGCAGTCCGGCAATCAACGGCGGTAGCCCCGCGTTGCCCGGAGGTGGAGCTGCGCTTTCATGTGAACCCGTCGACCAGAGAGGAGTCCGAAGGCCTCGGAATGGCAGGTGCGACATGGGAGCCTCATGCGGGCTCTGGATCAGGCGGACCGAATGTCGACGACCGGCGCATCGGTGTGGATAAAATCGTTGCCTTTCGACACAGCAAGGGCTCTCCTGAAGCCTGGCAAGTTCCGCTGCAAGTTGCTCGACCGCGGGATTTCGAATGTTCAAGGCCATTCTACACGCATAGACTGTCGTGCATATTGTCGCTCTCTGGTGGTTCTGCGTAGCGGCCCACGAATCTTCAGGGCCATTGTACCCCTCTTGCCTGGACGTCCTGAAAGCCGAAAAAGCGCTCCCTTATCAGAACTCGTAGCGCAGCGCGAACTGCATGACGCGCGGATTGGTTAGCAGGTCTTGATACTTGCCGAAGCTGCCGCGGCCGCCGAGTGAAAGCGAGGCCGACCACGGATCGAAGCGCGCCGTGTTCGCGACGTTGAACACCTCCCACCGGAACTGAAGGCTGTGCAGTTCCCACGGCATCGTGAAGCGCTTCGCCAGCCCCATGTCGAGCGTGAAGTAACCGTCGCCCCGCACGCCGTTGCGTTGTCCGCTTTCGCCGACGTCGGTGTTTCGCCAGGACTCGATGGCGACACCCGGGTCGGGGAACAGGTTCACGCCGGGATTTCCGGCGATGGCCGGAGCGTTCTTGTAGACGCCCTGCGCCGGATTCGGACCATCCTGCGTGGCGTAGCCGCCGATCTGCCAGTTGGTGGGCCACGCGCCGCCGTTGTCGACTGTAGCCGGGAGGCCGGAACTCATGCGCCATAGGCCGGAGAGCTGCCAGCCGCCCAGGATCTGATTCACCACGGGATTCCAGCCCGAGCCCCACTTCTTGCCGCGCCCGAACGGCAGTTCCGCCACCCAGTTGGCGTTCACCAGGTGCCGCACGTCGTAATCGGAGACTGCCTTCATCTGCCACGGTTGCCAGGGATTGATCATCATGTCGGTCCAGATGTTGGTGCGCTCGGCAGCCGATCCGAGGTCGAGAGACTTCGATAACGTGTAGTTCAGGTCGAACTGGAGGCCGCCGCTGAACCGCTTCCGCAGCGTAAGCTGGCCGGCATGGTAGTTCCCGCCGGCGATGGAACTCCAGGCGGTCAGCGACAGGTATTGCTCATTGAAGTACGACCACGGCCCCAGCCGGCTGAAGCCCAAGGCATCGAGAGTGATCAGCGCGCCGGTGTAGTCCGGCATGGAATCGGCGTACAGCCCGTAGGCGTTCTGCGTCGCCGTGAGCCCATCGAACGCGAGATCCGGGAACAGGTTCTCCCAGTACGCGATCGGCGCCACGTTCTCTATCGGAGTGTCCTGTTCGGCCAGCCGGATGAGCTGCTTGGCCGCGCCAAAGTAGGTCTGGCCCGACGCGGGGTCCTTGATGTCGGCCGGAATCGCCAGGTCCCGCTGCGTCAGCGAGCGCCGCGACAGCCGTCCGACGTAGGACGCCTCCACGAAAAAGTCGCGCGGCAGTTCGCGCCCGATCGAGAAATTTAGCGCCATTGAATACGGCGGCCGGATCGTGTCGTCCACCGCCCCGGTGACGTCGTTCACCGGAGGCGCGGTCTGAGGAAATTCCCTCGGCGGAGCGGGCTGGATAGCCTGCGAGGGAATCTGGTTCCAGGCGATGAATCGCGATACCGAAGCCACCGGCTGGCTGGTCGGGCTCGGAATGTTGGTCGACAGCCCCAGCGCGTAATTGTCGAAGAACCGGATCACGCCCTGGCCGAAGTTGTCGTAGAACATGCCGAAGCCGGCGCGGAACGACGTCCTCCCCGGCCCTCCGAACAGCTTTCCCCAGAACCCGTCGTCGGCCTGGGGAGAATAAGCGAGCGAAATGCGAGGCGCGAAATTCTTCTTATGGTAGGGGTATAGCGGACGGCCCTGCGCGCCGTCACGTAGCGTGTATTGAATTTCACCCGCTTCGGCCTGCGAGCGGCCTTCCTGCGCCAGTTGCCCCCGCGTGTTGAACCATTCCCCGAGCGACGGGATGGCGGAGACCTGCAAACCGTTGGTCTCATGCACCGGCGGCATAAGCGACCAGCGCACGCCGGCTGTCAGCGTCAGCCCGCGCGTCAGCCGCCAGCTATCGTTGAAATAGAACTCGTATTGCTCCTGGGCAAACTCGCGGATGACAGGCGCGCCCTGCGGCTGAACGGCGCCGGAGGCATCGTAGTTGTAGGTTGAATCGACCTGCGAGACAAGCCCAAGAACGTTGGCCACCGCCCAGCGGTAGGAGGTGCGGAACGCCACATCGAGATCCGGGACGGGGGCGTTCAGTTCCGAACCCGACCCCCGCAGTACGGACGCGTTGACCACCGCCCCGTGCCACGAGCGGTTGTAATTGACCCGGTTATTATCGATCAGCCGGACCACGCCGCCGAACTTCAACTGGTGTCTTCCCTTAATCCAGCTCATGTCCTCGCGGAAGGTGTGGACGGGCACGATTCGGGTGAGGCTGGGGGTATCCGGATAAAGAGCGTCCAGGCCCCGGAACGTCACCACCGGCGTCGATTGGCCCCCCGCCTGCTCGACCCCCTGCCGCGTGTACCCGTAGCGGAAGGCGCTGAACAGGCTCGGCGAAATTGTCGTGTTGTAGCCAACGGCCAGACCTTTCGTGTTGGTCAGAAAGGTATACCGCCGGCCCGTCCCGGGAAATTGCGAGACGTCCTGATCGCTGTCGTCCTGATAGTTGCCACGGAAGAAGAATTGATGCCTGCTTGCGGAATCGGCGTACCAGTCCCAACGGGTAATGTAGGTGTTCAGGTTCGTTTTCACCGGCGACTTGAAGCGATATCCGCGCGTATTCAGGCCGTCGCCGGTGGTGTCGTCGTTCGGCAGCGGGTAGGACCGGAAATAGTCCAACACGCCCTGGCTGACGCCGATGCCGGCCGGGTCGATCCGCGTCTGTAGATCGGCGGGCGTCAATGTCCCGACGGAACCGTCCGTGCTCAGGTATTGCACGATGCCTTCGCGCAAGTTCGCGGACGGAACCGTTCGAACGACGCTTTCCTCGCTGCTGTACCGGTGGCCTTCATAATTGAAAAAGAAGAAGAGCCGGTTCTTCTTTATTGGTCCGCCAATGGCGGCGCCGAACACGTTGCGATTCAACTTCTGCCGCTCGATGCCCCCGCTGGGGTTGTCGTCCGACGCGGGAACGGCGTTGTTGAAATAGCTATTGGCCGATGTCTTGGTGTTGCGCAGATACTCGTAAAGCGCCCCGTGGAAGTCGTTGCCGCCCGCCTTGGTTACCAGCGCCACCTGCGCCCCGGAGGAACGGCCTTCCTCCGCCCCCGCATTCAGGGTGGTCGTCCGGAACTCCTGCACGGAATCGAGCGTCGAGCGGAGAACGCTTGAAAAGGCGTAGTTGTTCTGCTGCTCGTTCACGTCCACGCCGTCCAGCGTGATGTTCGCCTGGTCGCTCTTGCCGCCGTTCACCGCCCCGTTGCGCGTGTCGTCGGCGAACATCTCGCCCGTGTCGCGGATGTAGGCGACGCCCGGCTGGAGCGACAGCAAGCTCACCACGTTCCGCGCCTCGAACGGCAATTGGAGGATCGGCCGCGTGCCTACCGCGTTGCCCAGGCTCGCGTCCACGGTATTGATCTGCGCCCCCTCGGCCTCCACCGAGATTACCTCGCTGACGCTGCCCACCTGCGTGAAGCCGATGTTGATGGTCACCGGCTGATTCACCGGCAGAGCCACTTCCGCAATCCCCACCTGCGCCAGGCCGTTCGCGTTGGCGATGATGCGATACGTTCCCGGCTGCACCTGCGGAAACCGGTAGATGCCGACGTCGTTCGACTTGGTGGTGAGCGTCGCCTGCGTGGCAACGTGCTGGATTTCAATAGTTGCGTTGGGTACCACCGCGCCCGACGGGTCGGTGACCGTACCTTGCAGAGAAGACGTCGCTTGCCCCCACGACGGGAGGCAACCGGCGCCTAACAGGAACGCCATCGCGATAAGGGGAGGCTTTGTCATTTTGCCCTCACTTTCCGGCAACAGCCCTTACCCTGAATCGGGCCGCCGCCAGGCGCGGAAGCGACACGCCGGTGAACGAGCGCTCCTCGCGAGTCCCACAGCAGGAAGTACACAACCGGTCCGGTTAACTGGACCAGCAACTCCTTACCCTTGGTTGTAGCGCGGGATATCCCGTAAGGTCAAGCAGTGAGTAGGCCCGACTGGGTCCGACGCGGTAAAACCTTAACCCTGAAGTCAGGAAACTACCGCGCAAAGGCCGGTTCGTTGCCCCGCTTCCACTTGATGTTGCAGCCCATGCTCGGCTTCTGCCTTGCCGGGGCGGGTTCTCCGGCCAGCACGGCGTCGATAGCCGCGCGCAGATCCCGGCCGGTCACCGGAACGCCGTTTCCGGGCCGCGCGTCGTCGAGTTGCCCCCGGTAGGCCAGCCGCCGCCGCTCGTCGAGCAGGAAGAAATCCGGCGTGCACGCCGCCGCGTACGCCTTGGCCGCCTCCTGCGTCTCGTCGTAGCAGAACGGGAACTGGAAGCCCAGTTCCTGCGCCATCTGTTTCAGCTTCGGCGGCGCGTCGTCGGGATAGTTCACCGCGTCGTTGGCCGAAATCGCCACAATCCCGAGCGATTTATCGGCGTAATCGCGGCCGATTCGCGCCAGCTCCTCGCGCACGTGGATGACGTACGGGCAGTGGGCGCAGATGAACATCACCAACAGTCCCTTCTTGCCTTCGAAGCTATCGAGGCCGATCGTGCGGCCGGAGACGACGTCGGGCAGCCGGAAATCCGGCGCCTGCTCGCCCAGTTTAAGCAACATGGTGGATTCGGTGCGCGCCATGGTTGTGTTCCTTTCTCTACCTTAGCCGACCCGCCCCGCGCCGCGGAAGCCTTTGACAAGCCGCGCGCGGGAATGATACCACTCAAGCATCATGCGTTACTGCGTCGCTCTTTCTCTGCTCCTATGCCTCGCGATGGCCTCCTGCTCCCGCCAGGAGCCCGCCGCGCCCGAAACCCGCGAAATCTCCATGGCCGCCCTTCAGGACAAGATCAAAGGCGGGTGGGCCGGCCAGATGATCGGCGTCAGCTACGGCGCGCCAACCGAGTTCCGCTATCGCGGCGAGATCATTCCCGAAGACAAGCTCCCCCAGTGGAAGCCCGAAATGATCCACGAAGCGCTGGACCAGGACGACATCTACGTCGACATGACCTTCGCCGAGGTGCTCGAGCGCAAGGGCCTCGACGCCACCACGGAAGATTTCGGCGAGATGTTCAAGAACAGCCAGTACCGCCTCTGGCACGCCAATATGGCCGCCCGCCGCAATCTCCAGCACGGCGTCCCCGCCGCCGACTCCGGCCATCCGCGCCACAACATCCACGCCAATGACATCGACTTCCAGATCGAGGCCGACTTCATCGGCCTGATGACGCCGGGCCTGCCCCAGGCCTCGAACGACTACTGCTGGCGCGCCGGCCGCGTCATGAATTACGGCGACGGCATCTACGGCGGCATGTTCGTCTGCGGGATGTACTCGGCCGCCTTCTTCGAGAGCAATCCCCGCAAGCTCGTCGAGGCGGGCCTCGCGTGCCTGCCGAAAGAGAGCCCTTACGCCCAGATCATCGCCGATTCGCTCGCCTGGTCCAACCAGCACCCCGGCGACTGGACCAAGGTCTGGCAGCTCATCCAGGACAAGTGGGACAAGCGCGATCCCTGCCCTGCCGGCGCTCTGCTGCCGTTCAATATCGACGCCAAGCTCAACGGCGTCTACATCGCTCTGGGCCTCCTCTACGGCGAGGGCGATTTCGAAAAAACACTCAAGATCTCTACCCAAGCCGGTCAGGATTCCGACTGTAACCCCGCCAGCGCCGGCGGCATCCTCGGCGTCGTCTACGGCTACGACCGCATCCCCGATGTCTGGAAGAGCGGCATCCCCGCCATCGAAGACAAGAAGTTCGCCTACACCAACCACACTTTCCGGTCCATCGTCGAAAGTTCCACCCAGCGCGCCGTCGAACTCGTCCAGCGCCACGGCGGCCAGTTCCAGGGCGACACGCTCGTCGTGCGCGTCCAGGATCCCACGCCCGCCGCGCTGGAAACCTGGGACGACTACGGTTCGCCCGTCGAGCGCATTCCGCCCACCGACAGCCGCTGGACCTGGACCGGCCGCTGGGCCCCGCAGCCCAAGAGCCCGGAACTTCGCGCCTCCTCCACCAAGGGCGCGGAAGCCACCGTCAGCTTCGAAGGAACCGGCTTCATCCTCGCCGGAACCTACCTCCCCACGGGCGGCAAGCTGGACGTCCAGGTCGACAGCCAGCCCGCGGAAACCGTGGACGTCTACATCCCCGAAGGCGACGGCCAGCGCGGCAACGAATCCGTCTTTCACCGCTTCGGCCTCGCCGCCGGCAAGCACACCGTCAAAGTGGTCGTGCGGGGCGAACCCTACGAAGGTTCCAAGGGACGCGACGTCGTTCTCAAGGACCTGATCGTCTTCCGCTAAGCCGGCCGGGATTCACCGGCCGGCCGCGTCGCGCTTCACCACGGCCGTGGCGTACGCTCTCAGCGTGCCGAGTCCACACTCGTGTGGACTCTTGTACCGGCGAACCGATGGGAAATCCGGCATAGACATGTCGTAGACGGAATCCGCCCCGCCCGCGGTTGATGCGCCGCCTCGTCGCGCATACACTGTTAAATTCGGACTCTTAATTCGCGGATGTTGGACTCCGGCTTCATCGCCCACTACGAGCTGCTCGAAAAACTGGGCGAAGGCGGCATGGGCGTCGTCTACAAGGCCCGCGACACGCGGCTCGACCGCCTGGTCGCCATCAAGGTCCTGTTGCCGGAAAAGGTCACCGATCCCGACCGCAAGCGCCGGTTCATCCAGGAAGCCAAGGCCGCCTCGGCGCTGAACCACCCCAACATCGTCACCATCTACGACGTCGATCACGCCGAAGGCGTCGACCTCATCGCGATGGAGTACGTCGACGGCCGGACGCTCGACCAGGTGATCGGCCGCCGCGGCATGAAGCTCGACGACGCGCTCAAATACGCCACCCAGATCGCCTCCGCCCTCGGCGCCGCCCACGCCGCCGGCATCGTGCACCGCGACCTCAAACCGAATAACGTCATGGTCACCGGCGCGGGCGTCGCGAAGGTCCTCGACTTCGGCCTGGCGAAATTAACCGAATTAACGCTGAAAACCCGCGAGGAGCTCGAAACCCGCACCTTCCTTAACGCCGAAACGTTGAAAACCATCGAAGGGTTTGTCGTCGGCACCGCCGCTTACATGTCCCCCGAGCAGGCCGAAGGCAAACCGGTGGACGCCCGCTGCGACATCTTCGCTTTCGGCGCCCTGCTCTACGAGGCCGTCACCGGCCAGCCCGCCTTCCTGCGCGACTCGCGCATGTCCACCCTCGCCGCCGTGCTTCGCGAAGATCCCAAGCCGCCCAGCGAGGTGACCGCCGGCACGCCGCCGGAGTTGGAGAGGATTATCGCCCGCTGCCTCCGCAAGGATCCCGACCGCCGCTATCACCACATGGCCGACGTCAGGCTCGCCCTTGAAGAGGTCAGGGACGAAGCCTCCTCCCCAGCCGCGAATGCGGCCCTGTCCCCGGTCGCCCGGTTCCCTTATAAGGCGGCCGTCGCCGCCCTGGCCGCGCTCATCCTGTTCGCCGTCTGGCTGGTTCGCCAGAATGCCCGCCCCGTACAGGTCCGCTGGAGCTTCACCCAAATCACGGACCAGCCCGGCCCCGAGTTCTTCCCCAGTCTCTCGCCCGATGGCAAGACTGTCGTCTACGCCGCCCGGGCCTCGGGCAGTTGGGACATCTTCGCCCAGCGCGTCGGCGGGAAGAACGCGACGAACCTCACCCGCAACTCCGCGGCCGACGAAACGCAGCCCGCCTTCTCCCCCGACGGCGAGCGTATCGCGTTCCGCTCCGAGCGCGACGGCGGCGGCATCTTCATCATGGGCGCCACCGGCGAAGCGCTCCGCCGCATCACCGCCTTTGGCTACAACCCCGCCTGGTCGCCCGACTCCACCCGCATCGTCGTCGCCACCGAGAGCATCGCCCGCCCGGAGGACCGCTTCGTCCCGGTCAGCCGCCTCTGGATCGTGAACCTCTCCACCCAGCAGACCCGGCTGCTATCCAACCACGACGGGGTGCAGCCGCACTGGTCGCCCCGCGGCTACCGCATCGCCTACTGGGCCTCCCGCGCCGGCCAGCGCGACATCTGGACCATCTCCGCCGATGGCGGCGAGCCGGCGCCGGTCACCCAGGATACCCACGTGGACTGGAACCCGGTCTGGTCGCCCGACGGCCGCTATCTCTACTTCCTCAGCGACCGCGGCGGCCCGATGAACCTGTGGCGCGTGCCCGTCGATGAACACTCCGGCGAAGTGTTGGGAGAGATCGAGCCGGTCACCACCCCGTCCTCGGACACCGGCCAAATCAGCATCTCCCGCAGCGGCCACATCGCTTACGCGCACCAGGTCTCCACCGCCCGCCTGCACCGCGCCGCCTTCGACCCCGTCGCCGGTAAGGTCAACGGCCGCAGCGTGGATATTACCGGAGGCGCCCGCCAAGCCGTCCGCCCGGACCTCTCCCCCGACGGCGCCTGGCTGGCCTTCTGTTCCTGGGGACGCCTCCAGAACATCCTCCTGGTTCGCACCGACGGCACGGACCTGCGACAGTTGACCGACGATCCCTATTTCGACCGCGGCCCCCGCTGGTCGCCGGACCAGTCGCAGATCGCCTTCTTCAGCAACCGCAGCGGAAGAAACGAGATTTGGGTGGTGCGTCCCGACGGCAGCGGTCTCCGCCAGGTCAGCAACGTCGCCTCCAACGCCGTCTGGCCCGTCTGGTCGCCCGACGGCAAACGCATGGTCTACACGGCATTCGGCGCGGGCCGGAGTTCGTTTCTCGTCGAGGACGTTTCCCAGGCCGCGGAGCAGACGCCGCGCCAACTGCCTGCCCCCGGCGCGAAGGAGGCCTTCAACGCCTGGCATTGGTCGCCCGACGGCGAAAAGCTTTCCGGCTTCCTGCAACATGAGGACGGCGGCTTCACCGGCATCGCCGCCTATTCGTTGAAGACAGGCGCTTATACCCGCCTCACCTCGTTCGGCCTCGACCCGGTCTGGCTCAGCGACAGCCGCCGCCTGCTCTTCACGCACAAAGGAAGGATCTGGCTGGCCGGTCCCGATAATGGCGAGGCCCGCGAGGTCCTCTCGGCCGCTCCGAGCGAAGTGGCCCCGCGCGGCTTCGCCATCTCCCGCGACGACCGCGCGATCTACTTCAGCCTCGCCGCCACCGAATCCGACATCTGGCTCGCCCAGAGCAACTAATAACGAGAGCTGCTCGCGCCACCCATCCGCTTGCGCCAGCCGGCCCCCTCCGACACAAGATCAAGCTTTCGCTCAAAGGCTTTCGCAACCTCACGAATCCATTCCCTTGCCATTAGAAGATAAACAGGATCTAATATCGTAGAGGTATAAATGATGCCGCGCCTCCTCCCTTTCACCATGGTTGGCGTGTACCTCTGCGCCGGTGCGAGTGCGGCGCAGTCGCAACCTCAGGATTCCTTGATCTTCCGCGTTAGAGGTCAGGACCATGTGGTCCAGAACAAGATGGTCCAGACCCTGCGAAGCGCCTGGGCTGCTCAGAAACCTGCTACGGAACAGATGTGGAAGGACGCCGTCAACAATGGCGGGAAAAAGACGTGGGAAGGCCACGTTTGGATTTTCATTGGAATCATACCTGTGCCGGTCCCATACAGCTACACCGTGCAGTGCAGCGATACTTCGGTCTCCATTCCGGATTTACCCAATATCACGCTAAGCCGGGGTTCCGCCACCAACACATTGGAGTTCCAGGCCGCCGTGACACTCAATTGGACAACCCACCTTCGCGGCAGCAACGGCTCGGTTCATGCCGACGCAAGCTTCACTACCGTGATCAAGGTCAACGGCGTGGCGGAACTGAAGCGGGACCAGACCGGGTACTATTTGCAGATCACCAGCGCGACGTCCGATGTGGCGACTAACACGAATGGCAGCATAACATTTACCGTCAATATTTTGAACATCGGGACGTTGTCGTTTACGTGGCAGAAGCTCGATCTGTTGCTGAAGGCAGACATTGACAAGAAAGTAAAGAAGAGACTCGGCGACGAACTCGGCAAACCGATCGTAACGAAAGCGTACTACCTGGCGGACCTGTTCGCCTACCTCAAGCCCGGCGTTAACCCCCTAGTGGAGGCGCTGCTATTTCCCATCTATTCTTATCTTTCAGAGCGAGGCAAGATTGCCTACTCCCTGTTGAGCGAAAAGGGCGTCCCGGTTGTGGAGCTCGTGTTCGGAAATCCGATCGCAGGAGCCTGGCAAGCCGAGAAGACGCAGCACCCGCGTCTTTTGTACACGGCCGCTGAGCGGAGCCAGATCAAGGCGAAGCGCGGCGCGAATGTGACCAAAGATCTGTATTCCGCCATCAAGACTCTCGCGGCCGAAAATCCGGCCTTCGGGGTTGCCGGCCCCGACGGTCTCCTCTCGGTCGAAGAATGGGGGAAGGAGGTCAGGAACGCCCAAATTGCCGTTGCGGCCTCCGTCGTCTACGACCTGGACGCAAACCCAGCGGCCAAAGAGCAAGCGCTCACGGTCTTGCTCAACTTCAGAGACAAAGTCCCCGATCCCCTCTTTACTCCTGCGTGGGGTTTCAAGAGCCTCTATACGGCCGAAGTCCTGCTTGATCTATGCCAGGCGTACGATCTCCTGCGGGGCGCCGGTGTTGCCGCCAATCCTGCCATAGAAGCAAAGCTCAGGAACCTTCGAAACGTCACGTATCTCCAGACGCATATCTGGAACCTTATCGCGAACCTGAACATCGCCGTCCGGAACGCCGCCGCCCTGGGCGCCTCCGCCATCCTGTTCAATCGGGAGGCGGACGCATATGAAAACATCAGTCTGGCAATGTCGGTGATGTGGCAAAAACTGGGGCTTGCGTCGGCAGGCGCATTTCTGGACGTGGCCCAGTTCACCAAGGCCAGCGAGGGGGGAGGCTATTCCGAAGGCCCGGGTTACCTCGATTACGCCGCCGAACTTTACCTGCCGTTCATGTGGTCTTACAATCGGTTCGCCGGCGGCGCAACTACAAGTCCGGGCGCTTTCATTTATAACGACTGGGTGAATCAATATGCGATCGCGGCGCCGGACTTGCTGACCAGCGAGAGAGTCCGGCGCATCCACGAGTGGGGTCTCCGAATCTCACTTCCCGATGGAAGCCGGCCACCGCTGAAAGATTCCAATCCCGGCGCGTCGGGTTTCTCCGGACTTCTGGCGAACGCGATCGCCACCCCCAATCCGATCCTGAGGTCGGTCTGGGCATGGGACTTCGAGCGAAGCGGCTACCCCGTTGGCCGCCGCCTGGTGGACGCCTTCGTCAGCTTCGACCCCGCGGTTCTCAACACCGCCATGGACCCGTCCTCTTTGTACCCCAGCCCAACGATGGTCATGCCCGACACCGGCAACGTCGTCTTCCGCAGCGGCTGGGGCGTCAACAGCCTTTACATGCACGTGCTCGCCGATTCCAACTGGCGCGCCGGGGACGTGGTTGGCGGCATGCGGTACCCGACCCACCAACAGGAAGACAACACCAGCTTCCTGATTCACGCTTACGGCAGTCCGCTGGCGATCGACAGCGGCTATGGTCATTCGTCTGTCAGTGAGGCCGTCTCTAAAGGACAGAATCACAATCTGGTGCTCGTCGACGGCAAAGGTCCTCCAAGCGCGACCGAGGCGGCTGTAAGGGCATTCAAAGAAACTCGCTTTGTAGATTATGCTCAGGTTTCCGCCGCGTATCAGAACGCTGCTTTCGAGCGGCACGCCTTGCTTGTCGGCGACCGCTACTTCGTCGTTGTCGACGAAATCTCATCAAGCATCAGCCACCAGTACGATTGGCGCTTCCATGGACACGGGCAGTTTTCGGCGGCAGAGAAGGGCGGTATGTGGGCAGCGCCAGGCGGCCAAAGGATTCTGCTGAGACTCGCCAATACTAGTCCCAACAGCGTCGATGCGTTTCTTACCGAACAGGCGCCCCATTACTGGGCCTCGCCTGGCGCTCCCGGACAGCCTGGATACCACCATACCGCCCTGTCGGGCCGTGAGACGGCTGCCGGCAACATCAAATTCCTGGCCGTGCTGTTACCGGCAGGGGCGGCCGATCCGCTTCCATCAGTCGCTGAGTTCTCCGAAGCCGGGGCTTTCACCGCCGCGAAAATTGCATTTGCCGATCACACCGACATCGTCGTCGTCAGGCATCCTGGTCGGACCAGAAGCTACACTCTGCGTGGGTCGGCCACCGGAGTGGACGATATCTACACGGATGCCCAGTTTGCGGTACTGCGAATTTCCAACTCAAACAAGAAAATGGCGGGCCTGTTTGCACGCGAAGTTTCCGATTTGTTCTATGGCGGCGCGCGCGTAGTCACTACGCCAACGTCTTTGGTCTCCGTGCTCGACAGCGATACCGACGGACTGTCCGACGATGACGAACTGGCGCGTGGTACCGACCCTTTTAAGTGGGATACCGACGGAGATGGCCTCAGTGACTCCCTCGAGGTTGCGAACGGAAGCAACCCGCTCGTTCGAAATGTGACGAGCGATTGGGATGGCGACGGCAGAGCCGACCTCGGCTTCTTCGAGCCCGCGGACTCCTCCTTCCACGTGAATCTTTCCACCGGGACGGCGTTCTTTGGCCCCGGCACTGGGAGATGGATCGATCCCAACCAGTGGGGGCATGCGTTCGGGCGGTTCTTTGTCGCTGACTTCAATGGCGACGGGAAAGCGGATCTCGGTTTCTTCGAGCCGGCCGACAATTCCTTCCATGTGAACCTCTCGACGGGCAACGGCCTCTTCGGGGCGGGGAGTGGCCGCTGGATCAATCCCAATCAATGGGGGCATGCCGGCGGGCGGTTCTACATCGGTGACTTCAACGGCGACGGGAGATCGGATCTGGGATTCTTCGAGCCGGCCGACAATTCATTCCACGTCAACCTCTCCACCGGCGCGGGATTCTTCGGTCCCGGCAGCGGGCGGTGGATCACCGGCAATACGTGGGGAAACGCCGGTGGACGATTCTACGTGGGCGATTTCAACGGGGACGGCAAAACCGATCTGGGCTTCCTTGAGCCGGCTGACAACTCTTTCCGCGTCAACCTGTCGACAGGAGCCGGTTTCTTCGGCCCCGAAAGCGGCCGCTGGATTGGCTCCAATCAGTGGGCCCATGCGGGCGGACGCCATATGGTTGCCGATTTCAACGGCGACCGAAAGGCGGACCTGGGCTTCTTTGAACCTGCCGACAATTCCTTTCATGTCAATCTCTCTACCGGTACAGGTTTCTTCGCAGCCGGCAGCGGGCGCTGGGTTCCGCCAGGCGGATTCGGAAGTTCAGCGGGCAGATACTTCGTTGCCGATTTCACTGGCGATGGGCTTTCGGACCTCGCTTTTTACAACGTTCAGGACAATCTGCTCAAAGTGATCCGATCGGCCGGTACCCGGTTCATATCCGCATTCGGCTTCAGGATCGAACCCAACCACTGGGGTCGCCAGGCCGGGCGTTTCCTAATCGGGAATCCCACAACGGACGCCGAATTTGGATACCCAGTTTTCCAGGAGCAGGCTTCATGGAAAGACGACTTCGACCGCTGGGGCTGGCACCCGACCCAACCGGACGGGCCCAACCTCTCAAGGAACTTTGCCGTCAGTCTCTCTTCTTCGGCGGGAACCGCCTACTTGGGCAGCGTTTCGGCTAAGCTCGAAATCCCGCACAACGGTTTTCGTGCGTCCGGAGCCTGGCACGCGCTGCTGCCCGACAGCACCGGCGCCCGGAATTTCGTCTTTGCGTTCCGGAAGACGAACCCCTCATCGGCCCTCCTTGTTTATTTCGTAGTGAATGGCTACCTTCATCAGGTCTGGGAGAAAGGCCATATCCAGCATTACCAGGGGTGGGAAATACCGTTTGCGAACGATACGGAATGGCATCTCGTCACGCTCTCTTTGGATCCAGCGGCAAAGCTGCCATCCACGATCGTCGATGAAAGGACCGGCACGTTGGAACCTTTGGTGTCTGCCGAGGGTCAGTTGACCTTTTTCGAGCTCGGCATGGGGGGGCAGGCCGGCGACAGGATCTACTTCGACAGTATTCGATTCATGGAGTAGCCCGGCGCGGGCGAGGGCCAATGCCGCCGACTACTTCAGCCTCGCCGCCACCGAATCCGACATCTGGCTCGCCCAGAGCAACTGAGCGCCCGCGCCGCCGTCTCACTGCCGCCTCTCACTTCGCCTCATCTCCCGCCGCGGAAGCTTCTCCTTCGATCAATTCGGCATTCACAAGCACCACGATTCCCTCCCGGATCATCGGCCGGATGACCGGCAGCGCCGCCCGCAGCCTGTCTTCACTGTCGATCGCCACCAGCGTCGCCGGCCTGTTGGCCACCAGGCCGAACAGCCCTTTGCGGTGGATCCGCCGGTGGATGCCGTATCCCATGATGCCGTTCAGAACCGTCGCTCCCGCCACGCCGTGCCGCTCGAGCTGCCGCACCAGTTCCTCGTGCAGCGGCGCGCCCTCCCATTCATCGGTGGCGTCAAAGAACGCCAGGAGCGCTTTAACCGGAGGTTTCGGATTCCCCATGCGCCTCCTCTCCGCGGCCGCCGCGAGCGCGCAGCCTTTCCACCAGATAATACAGGCTCGGCAGCGCGATCAGCGTCAGCGCCAGCGTCGACGACAGCCCGCCCACCACCACCGTCGCCAACGGCCGCTGCACGTCCGAGCCGATCCCCACCGCCCGCGCCGCCGGTATCATCCCCAGCAGCGCGACAATCACCATCATCAGTACCGGCCGGAACTTCGCCTCAGCCCCGCCGATCACGGCCTCCTCCAGCCCCCGTCCCTCCTCGCGCCGCTGCCGCCCGATCTCGGCGATCACCAGCACCCCGCTCATCACCGCCACCCCGAACAGGCTGATGAAGCCCACCGCCGCCGACACGCTCAGATTGATGCCGCGAATCCACAGCAGCAGGATTCCGCCGACCAGCGAGAACGGTACGTTCATCAGCACCAGCCCGGCTTCGGCCGCCGACCCGAACGCCATGAACAGCAGCGCGAAGATCAGCGCCACCGTCATCGGCAGTACGATGCTCAGCCGGTGTCTGGCCCGCTCCAGGTTCTCGAACTGACCGCCCCATTCCACCTGGTATCCTTGCGGCATCGCAATCTCCCGGGCGAACCGCCGCTGCGCATCCCGCACAAAACCGCCCTGGTCCCTGCCGCGGATATTCGTTCGGACGGTCATCTGGCGCTGGTTCTCCCGCCGCCCGATGATGCTCGCGCCGTTCACCACCTGGATTTGGGCCAGTTCCGACAGCGGAACCCGGGCCCCGTCCGCCGATCGCACCAATGTCGCGCTGAGATCGGCGATGTCGGCTCGCGCCGCCTCGACATACCGCGCCGTAATGTCGAACCGCCGCTCTCCTTCAAACAGCGTGCTCACCGGCCGCCCCCCCACCGCCAGCTCGATCAGCGCCTGCACGTCCTCCACGTTCAGCCCGTAGCGCGCCGCCCGCCGCCGGTCGATCAGCACCCGCAACTGCGCCTGGTCCGGTTCCTGCTCGATGGCCGAATCGGCGGCCCCGGGCACGGTTTGGATCAACGCCAGCGCCTGCTGCGCGATTCGCCGCAGCGTGGACAGGTCCGCGCCGGTCAGGATCACCGCCAGGTCCGCCGACGAGCCGGTGACCGACTCGGTCACCGTGTCGATGATCGGCTGCGTGAAGTTCAGCGTTGCCCCCGGGATATTGCTCCTCAGGCGCGACCCCAACTCCTCCACCAGGTCCGCCTTCTTCTTTCCCGCCGACCACTCGTTGTACGGATTCAGCGTGATGAGAAACTCGTTGCGGTTCGGTCCGAACGGATCGGTCCCCGAATCGTTGCGCCCCGTCTGCGACGCGACCAGCTTCACTTCCGGCGATTCCCGGATCAGCCGCCGCATGTCCGAAGCGATCTCGGCCGATTTTTCCACCGAAGCGCCAGGGGGCAGGTTGGCGCGAATCCAGATGACGCCCTCGTCCAGTTGCGGCAGAAACTCCGATCCCAGCAGCGCCGCCACCAAAAAGGATCCCGCTACGACCAGCACCGCCCCGGCCACCACCGCGCCCGATCGCGGGATCGTCCGCCGCAGCAGGCGTCCGTAGCCGTTGTAGGCCCACCCGAACAGCGGATTGTCCCACGCCCGCGCCCCTTTCCGGAACACGTAGGTGGCCAGCACCGGGATCAGCGTCAGCGCGATCAGCATCGAGCCGAACAGCGCCGCGCATACCGTGAACGCCATCGGGGTGAACAGCCGCCGTTCCACCCGCTCCAGCGTGAACAGCGGCAGGTACGCCGCGATCAGAATCATCATCGAAAAGAAAATCGGACGTTCGATCTCCAGCGCCGCCGCGCGAATCCGGTCGAACGTCGATTCTCCGTGACGGCCGGCGTGCGACAGCCGGTGGACGATGTGCTCCACCATCACCAGCGTGCCGTCCACGATGATGCCGAAGTCCAGCGCCCCCAGGCTCAGCAGGTTCGCGGGCACGCCCGCGGCATTCATCGCGATGAAGGCGAACAGCAGCGACAGCGGTATCGTGAGCGCCGTCAGCAGCGCCGCCCGCACGCTGCCCAGGAACAGAAACAGCACCGCCACCACGATCACCAGGCCCTCGGCCAGCGTCTTCGACACCGTCCGCAGCGTGTTGCTCACCAGGTCGCGCCGGTCGTAGATCGGAACGATCCGGACGTCTTCCGGAAGCCGCTCGGCGTTCAGCCGGTCGATCTCCGCGCCCACCCCGCGGAGCACCTCGGAGGGATTCTCGCCGCGCCGCATCAGCACGATCCCTTCGACGCCGCCCGGCTTCTCGTCCACTCCGAAAATGCCCGTCGGCGGCGCCGCGCCGATCTTCACCCGCCCCACGTCCCGGACGTACACCGGGGTGCCGCCGCTGGCCGACAGCACGATGTTATCGATGTCTTCCGTGCTCCGGATCAGCCCCACCCCGCGGATCACCATCGACTGCTGGCGGTTGTCCAGCAGCGCGCCGCCGGCGTTACGGTTATTGGCCTGAATGGCCTCGGAGATCCGCGAGATCGTGAACCCGTACTTCTCCAGCGACAGCGGATCGACTTCGATTTGGTACTGTTTGACCAAGCCGCCGAACGGGACGATATTGGCTACCCCGGGCACTTGGAGCAGCCGCGGCGCAATCACCCAGTCCTGCAATTCGCGAAGCTGGATTTCATCGACGCCCGGCGGCGCGTCGATCCGGTAGCGGAACAGCTCCCCGATCGGCGTCGAAAGCGGCCCCAGCGACGGCTGCGCTTCCGGTGGCAACTCCGCGTCGCGGAGCTTCTCCAGCACCACCTGCCGGGCGAAGTAATCGTCCGTATCGTGGGCGAACGTCAGTTCCACCACCGACAGCCCGTAGATGGTCCTGGAGCGTCTGGCGATCACGTTGGGAACGCTGTTCAGGGCGCGCTCGATCGGCACCGTGACCTGCTGTTCCATCTCCTCGGCGGCGTTGCCGGGCAGAGTGGTGATCACCACCACCTGGGTGTCCGAGATGTCCGGATAGGCTTCGATTTTGAGCTGCCGGAACGAATAGACGCCCAAGCCGATCAGCACGACGGCCAGCGCGACCGTGAGAAAGCGTTGATGAAGAGCGAAGCGGAGAAGCTGGGCGATCATGGGATTCGATCAGTTGCTCCCCTCCAGCAGCATCGCCCCGTCGACGACGAGCCGGTCGCCGGCCTGGATGCCCGCCAGCACCGGAACCAGTCCCTCGCGCGGCCTCCCGGGCTTCACGTCCACCGCCTCGAAATGGCCCGGCGCCTTTTCCCGCCACACCGACGTGCGCCCTTCGCGCTGCACCACGGCCTCCCTCGGGACCACCGGAACCGTCTCGAACGTCTCTTCGTGCCGGATCTCTCCGAACATGTTCGGGCGCAGCCGTCCCCGCGGATTCGCCAGTTCCGCGATCACCTGGATCGTCCGCGTCTCCGGGCTCACCGCGTCGGCGATTCGCGCCACGCGCGCGGAAAATTCCTCGCCCGGAAAGGCCGCCAGCCGCACGTCAATCCGCTCTCCTACCGTGATCAGCCGGATCATGCTTTCCGGAACATCCGCCGCCACGTACACCGAACTCAGGTCGGCGATGGTCATCAGCGGCGCGCTCGTGTCGTTGCGGAATTCCCCGGACGCCAGGCTGATCTCCAGTACCTTGCCGGATACCGGCGCGCGGACGGTGATCTCCTGCTGGTAGCCTCCGGGCTTCAGTCCCAGGATGTCCAGCCTACCCAGGCTCTCCTGGATGGCGGCGGCCGCCTGCGCCGCTTCCGCCTGCGCCTGCGCGAGCGCCGCTTCGGCGCCGATCACCTCCTTCTGCGCGATGGCGCGGTGTTCGAACAGCTCGCGCACGCGCGCCAGATCGGCCTCCGCCTTCGCCAGTTCCGCCTTCGCCTGACCGGCGCGCGCCTCCGCCTGCCGGTACGCCGCCATCAGCGTCGTCACCTCCGGGCTGTCCAGCGTGAACAGCGGCTGCCCCTCCCGCACCGCGTCCCCCAGCCCGACCATGATGCGCCCAATTCGCCCCGGAACCGGAACCGCGATCCGAGACACCCGCGTCGGAATGGCCTGTATCCGGCCCGGCGCCGTTACCTCTTCCAGCGGCACGCGCGCCGTTTCCACCGCCGCCACCTTGATCCGCTGCAACTGCGGTGAATCGGGATCGAGGCGCGTCTCGCCGGCGCCCGCCCGTTGCTCGATGGCCGGTGCCGCGCCGTCTCGGGCGGCTTCCGCGTTCCCGTCGCGCGAACACGACGCCGCCAGCGCGCACAGGCAGGCGGCCCCGATCCACCGGGCCCCCCTCATCGGTTCTCTCCCGACATCCCCGCCGCGGACTGCAGCCCGTAGAGGCTCCGCGAGTATTCGGCGCGCGATTCGTTATAGGCTTGCATCGTTTCGTTAAACGCCCTCTGCGCGTCGAGAAATTCGATCAGCGACGCCTCGCCGCGCGTGTAGGAGAACTCCGTGATCGCGCGGACGTCGCGCGCCTGCGCGAGCATGTCGCGCTCGATGTCCGTCAGCAATGTCAACGCCGTCGCGTACTCCTGGTACGCGTTTTCCACCTCCAGCGCGATGGTCGCCTCCAGTTCCCGCAGCCTCGCCTCGATCCGCGCCTGTTCCCGGCGCGCGCGCTCGATCTCCCCCTGGTTCCGATTGAACACCGGAAGATTCGTCTGGAAGAAAATCCCGAGCGAATTTCCCGTCCCGGCCAGGCCCTGCTGCCGCCGGTACTCCGTCCCGACCACGTAATCCACTTTCCCCTGCGCGAGCTGGAGCCGCAGCTCGGCCTGCGAGCGGGCCTGCTCCCGCCGAAGCGCTTGGAGGTCCGGCCGCAATTGCTCGGCCTTCGCCCGGATCTGCGCGAGTTCCATCGGGGCCGTTTCCTTCCGGAAATCCCCCGTGATGTCGAAATCCGCTCTCGGCTGCGTCCGGCCGAGCAGAAATTGCAGACGATTCTTCCGCGATCGCACGCTTAATTCCGCTTGCTTTACCTGGCTACGGAACTGAAGCGCCGCGATCCGGCTCCGCACCAGCTCCACCTCCGCCAGGTCCCCGGATTTCACTCGCGCCGCGTTCACGCCGACGATCTGCGTGAACGCCTTGAGGCTCTCCTGGGCGAGCGCCAGGTTCGCCTTGGCGAGCTGAAGATTGACGAAGGCGCTCTGCACATCGACAATCAGCCTCCGGACGCTGTCCAGAAGCTGAAGCTGCGCCAGTTGAATGCCGCTCTGGGCCACCTCGATCCGGCGCTGCCGCTTTCCGCCCCGTTCCAATACGAAATCGGTCCGCACGCTGAATTCGGCCGGTCCGGCGCCGTTGATCGCGTCGTAGCCCGTCCCGAGCACGTCCAGGTGCGTGCTTTCCGTCGACAGGACCGGGTTCGGCCGCAGCCGCGCGGCGATCAACCCCGCCTCGGCGATCGAGATGTTGTAGCGTTCCGCCAGCAGGCCGAGGTTGCGTTCCAGCGCTTCCTTCACCGCGCCCTCGACGGTGACCGGCGTTCCCGCTTCCGGTCCCTGCCCCCGCGCGGGCGGGATCGCCAGAACGAGCAGACATCCACAAAGCACGCGCGCCGGTCTGGTGTTTCCCATCGAATGCCACGCCTCGGAGCGCATTCCGCGGTCCATCCCCGCCGTTCTTGTCTCTCGGAAGTCTCGCCGCGATTTGGCGCTTCCGCGCGCGCTTGCCGTACACTGACTGTACGGAAAGCGTACATCCGCTCGCCCGTCGCTCGATTCGGCGGATTACCGGCAAGGCAAGGTCTACCGGTTATTCGGTTGCCTTGCCAACGGTAGGGCTGGAGTCGCTGTGAACGCCATGCCGTTTCCCAAAGTCCGAGCCGCCCAGCGGCTTCAGACGCTCCTGCTGTTGACCACGCTGACCGCGATGGCCGTCGCGGTTCTGCTGTTCTCCGATCTGGTCCGGAGCTTTCGCTCCACCGTCGTTTCCGACGCGGGCAAGAGCCTGGCGAACGCCGTTCGTGAACTCCTCCAGGAGCGCGCCGTCCACTCCCATCCGCCCGCCGGCGCCGGCGGGCACGTCCTCCTACAGCGCGTTTCCTACGACGTCCTGCGCTCCTACCCCGACGTCGAAGGCGGTTACATCGCGGGCGAATCGGTCATCGGCCACAGCTTTCCCACCTATACGGAGCCGGGCAGCGCCCTTAGGCAGCCGCCCATTGAGCGCGACGCCGTCCTCGACGCTCTGGCCGAGTCCAGACGCACCGGAGAGATAGCCCAGCGGGTCTTTGACGACCACCTCGATCTCGTCGTCGTCTCCGTCCTGGCGCCCCGCGATGGCGATCTCGCCGCCTGGGGCCTCAAGCGATACATCGGCTTCAACCAGTCCCGCCACCTTCAGCGCAATCTCATCCCCGTCGGCGTCCTCGTCCTGGGGCTGTTGGGCATCGCCGGCGCCCTCGGCATCAGCTACCGCCTGCAGCGTGGATTCGCCGCCATCCAGGCCGGGCTGGCCCAGCTTCAGACCGATCCCTCCTACCGCCTCTCCGGACAGCAGCACGAGCTGCAACCGATCGTGACGGCCATTAACCGTATGGCCGAAAGCCGGCAGCGCCTGGAAGCCGATCTGCGCCGAGAGGATCGCCTGCGCGTGATGGGCCGCGTCGTGGCCGGCATCGCCCACGAGATCCGCAATCCCCTCAACAGCATCCGCCTCACCGTCCAGATGCTCGCCCGCCGCCTCCGCGGCAACGAAGCCGCCGAAGAGAGCGTCCCGATGGTCCTGGCCGAGGTCAACCGCCTCGACAGCCTGCTGAAGAGCCTGCTCGTCTTCGGCGCCGGCGAGCCGGAGCGTCCACGCCGCCAGCCCGTCCGCCCCATCCTCGAGCGCACGCTCGCTCTGGCGAAGCTTCAGATGCGCGAGCGCAGCATCGAGGCCGAGTTGGACGGCCCGGCGGATCTCTGCGCCTGCGTCAATGCCGACCACCTCCAGCAGGCCGTCATGAACCTGGTCCTGAACGCCATCGACGCCGCCGAACCGGGCGGCCGCGTCGCGGTCGCCTTCGAGCAGGTGGATTCCCGCGTGCGAATCAGCGTCAAGGATTCCGGCCCCGGCCTCACGGCGCGCCAGCAGGAGCACTTGTTCGAGGCTTTCTACACCACCAAGTCCTCCGGCGCCGGCCTGGGTCTCGCGGTCACCCGAATCCTCCTCGAAAAAATGGGCGCCACGATCGAATACGTCCCGGACGCCGATGCCCACGGCGACCGCCCTTCCGCCGCCGGGGCGCATTTTCGCATCGAGCTGCCAGCGGAAGCCGCGGCCGGAGCGCGCGCATGAACGGGCGCATTCTCGTCGTCGAGGACGAGCGCGCCGCTTTGCATTCCCTCACCGTCATGCTCGGCGACGAAGGCTATGACGTGCTTGCCGCCGAGGATGCCGAATCCGGCCTCGAGATGGCCCTCCGCGAGGAGCCCGATCTCGCGCTGCTCGATATCCGCCTCCCCCGCATGGACGGCCTCACTATGCTCCAGCGCCTGCGCGATGGCTATTCCGAGACCGCCGTCATTGTCATGACCGCCGATACCACCAGCAGCAGCGCCATCCGCGCCACGCAACTCGGCGCGTTCGACTACATCACCAAGCCCGTCGATTTCGATCACCTCCTGGTGCTCGTGCGGCGGGCGCTCAAATACCGCGCTCTGGACCGCGAAGTCCGCGCCCTGCGCGCCACGCAGACCCACAACGTCGCCATCCCCGCCATCGTCGGCCACAGTTCCGCCATGCAGACGGTCTACAAGCTGATCGGACGCGTCGCCGGCTCCTCCGCCACCGTGCTCATCACCGGCGAATCGGGAACCGGCAAGGAACTCGTCGCTAACGCCATTCACGAGTACAGCCCGCGCTCGGCCGGACCGCTCGTCAAGGTCAATTGCGCCGCCATCCCCGAAAGCCTGCTCGAAGCCGAGCTGTTCGGCCACGAGAAGGGCGCTTTCACCAACGCGCTCTACCGCCGCGCCGGCCGTTTCGAGGAAGCCGCGGGCGGCACGCTGTTCCTCGACGAAGTCGGCGAGCTGCCGCTGTCGTTGCAGCCTAAGCTCCTCCGCGCCATTCAGGAGCATACCGTCGAGCGCCTGGGAAGCAACCGTCCTCTCAAAGTCGATTTCCGCCTCGTCGCCGCCACCGCCCGGGACCTGCAAAAGGCGGTCGCCGCCGGCCGGTTCCGCGAGGATCTCTACTACCGCCTCAACGTCGTCCAGGTCGCGCTGCCGCCGCTGCGTGAGCGCCGCGAGGACATCCCGCTCCTGGTGCAGCGTTTTCTCCGCCGCTCCGAACGCCCCGTTTCCATTCGGCCCGAGGCTCTCGACCTCATCCTCGCGCACGACTGGCCCGGCAACGTCCGGGAGCTGGAAAACGTCATTGCCCGCGCCATCGCCATCGCCCCCGGCGGCGTCATCACCGCCGACTGCATCGAAGTCCGCGAGGGCGCCCCGCTGGACGGCCCTTCCTGGCTCCAGCAGATTCCCTTTGAGGCCGGCTACAAACACGTGATCGGCCGCGTGGAGGAACACCTGCTGCGCGCCGCGCTCACTCGCGCCGGGGGCAACAAGGCGCGCGCCGCCGGCATCCTCGGCATTCAACGCCGGCTCCTCTACGACAAGATGCGCGAGTACCGTATCGAATAGACGATGCGGAACAAGCTAGCCGAACCGGCAAGCAATGCGCCGGTCTTCCTCCGCCGCGCCCGGGAGCAACCGGCGGCAGATTCGAGCCTCATCCGCCGTTTGACGATTGCAGGAAGCGCTTCAGCCACTCGATCGCCCGCCAGGTGGACTCCGGGGTGGGCGAGTGACCCGTACGGTGGTTGAACAGCCCGATGTTGCGCGGCTTGCCGTAGCCGGCATAGACGGCGCGGGCCGCATTGATGTAGCGCCAGCTCTCGTCCTTGTCCGCGCTCTCGCCGGCGATCAACAGGAATGGCCGCGGCGCGATCAACGCGAGCAATTCGTGGTGGTCGGCGCCCGGCGGCAGCGTCTCCGCCCTCTCGCCGAGGTACCAGTAGTCCTCGTAATTACTGAACTTCAGCCCGATGCCGCCCTCGCAGAAGACGACCGCGCCGATGCGTTCGTCCATGGCCGCGGCGTACAAGGACATCTTCGCGCCGAGCGAATGGCCCATGATGGCGATGCGCGAGCGGTCTACGAAGGGGAGCGTGTGAAGATAATCGACCAGCCGCTGCGCGTCCCACACCCACTTGCCCAGCCCGGTGGTGTCCGGGTGGCGCAACGCGAGATTGGCCACCGCCTCCTCGTATCGCTCGCCATAGCTCTCCCCGAACCAGCGGATGGCGACGGCGATCCATCCCTGTTGCGCCGCCATGTAAGCGAATGAGCGGACGCTGGGCGGCACATAGCTCCGGCCGCCCAGGTTCTTCCCGGCGGGCACATCGACGTCGTAATAAGGAACGATCAGCACGGGCAGCGGTCCGCGGGCGGAACGCTTGGGCAACATCAGCAGGATCTTCTCGCGCGAATCGGGCTCGGTGCGCAGAAACATCAGCCGCCCGGCGTAGTTCGGCTCGTCGAACTCGGCCGCCAGTTCGGCTTCCGGCGCCGGCGGCGGAATGGAGGGGGCGCCCAGGATGGCGCGCCACTTCTCCAGAAGCGCCTTGCGCCGCGCGGGCCACGGCTCGGGGCCGGTCAACGGCGTCAGCGAGCCGATGGAATTTTCGTAACCGGCCGGCGCGCGGTTGTAGGGCTCGAACCAGTCCTCTTCCGAAGGCGTGGGCCCGGCCGCGCCGCCGCGGGCGATTCGGAAACCGGTGTAAGGGCTCTTACGGCCGGGTTCAACCGATGTTCGATACCCGCGCGCCCAGCTTCCGGTGGTGCTGAGGAACGACCCGCCGCGCAGGACTCGCGCCAGACCTTGGGTGGGTCCCGACGGGTTGCCGGCCGGGGCCGGCGACGAAACCGGATCGGCCCAGTCGTCGCACCATTCCCACACGTTCCCCCACATATCGTGGAGGCCGAACCGGTTGCCCGGAAGCGTTCCCACCGCAAATGTGCCTTGATCCCGAGCCAGGCGCAGCATCGCCCGCGAGTCTTTCGTATCGGCGAGACCCAGGCGCGCGTTCTTGGGCTCGGCTTCGCCCGCGGCCGCACTCCATTCGGCATCCGTCGGCAAGCGGTACCCCAGGCAGTCCCCGTCGCGCCGGCCCGTGGCAAGGTCGTAGCAGGCGGGCAACCCTTCCCGCGTGGAACGGCGGTTCGCGTAGGCGATGGCTTCCCACCAGGAGACGCTTTCCACCGGCCGGGCCTCCCCGCGGTAGTGCGACGGGTTGTAGCCCATGACTTCTTCAAACTCCCGCTGCGTGATCTCGGTGGACGACAGAAGGAATTCGCCTACCGCGATCGTCAGCTTCGACCCCGTGAAGCCGTCGATGACCTCGCGGGAAGAGGAGGGGATCGGCGCCATCTCTCCCGCGGCCGCGGCGGAAACGGCAAGCAGGGCGACGGAAAGCGCCTTCCCGGCGGCCGCTTTCGCTCTGGTCATGTCGCGCTTCGGTCCTGTGCTCATGCGTTCTCTCTCCCGCGTAATCATAGCAGCGGCCTGATGGAGAGAATTAAGAAGGACCATCTGGGTGAGGCTGTAGGGCATCGACTTGGCGGCGTAGGCTCCAATGAACGCCGGCCGAGTTATTAAGCCACCGATAGACACCGATTAACACCGATTAAAAAAGAAAGATATATGTCAGGCTCGAAATCGGAAGGAATATAGGTCGGCGTCCTTCAAGACGAAGCGAAGCCGCAGCGATTGGCCGCTCAGAGCGGACACATCCGGGCCGCTCTTCCACGCGTAGACCCGGTCGATCTCGTCGCCGATGAGATCGGGCGCGTCGGCGAGCGAGCAGCCCGGATGCGGTTGGCCTGACGGGTCCTGGATCTCCACCCGCACTCCTCCGGCGGCCGACGTCGCATAGTTCAGTTCCAGGCGCGAGCCGTCCATCGTCAGCGGGCGGGTGACGAGTTCACCTCCCACGTACCCCGCGTGCGCGGAAGCGAAGCCGTCCAGCCGTAGTTCATATCGGCAAACGTAGGCGGTCGGCTGACCGTAGTTGCGATTGACGTACAAGGACATCGCCGCCGGTCCGGTCTGGACCAGGTTGAGCGCCGGGTAGTTGGAGCGGGAAACCCAGTTTTCGAGGCCCACGCCCGGGCGGAGAAACGCCTCCATGTACGTACGCGTGAACGCTCTGCCGCCGCGGGACGTGACCAGCACCGCGTCGGAGCAGTCCTTGAAGTAGCGCGGATCGACGCCGATTGCCTTCGCCTGGTCGTCCGTAAGCACTTGCCGGTCCGGCATGAAGCGGGCGCAGATCGCCGTGTAGATGTGAGGCGCGCGGAAGTAGGGCGAGGTCTGATTGGTATACAAGTGCTCCGGCTTGGCGTCTCCGTAGCTCATCTCCCCGTCAATTGTCCAATGCAGGAAATCGTCGCTTACCGCGCGCGACACCCACCGGTAATTCGCCGCGCCGATCTTCTTCCAGGTTCGGTAATAAAGGAGGTATTTGCTCTCGTGAGAGGACCAGAAAGCCAGGTTCTGCGAGTCGAACGAGAATTCTTTCCGCGGCGGGAGGATCGGCTCGTCGCGGATCAATCGCCAACGGATGCCGTCCGGCGATACGAAACCCGCCAGGCCGCTCTTGTGAACCCCGGCGATCGCCTTGTACCGCTGCGACTCCGGAGTCCCTGGGCGGGTATCGATGAAGGGAGTGAAGTTGTGCGAGTAGGGCGGCTGTTGCGCGAGGACGACGTTGTTGGGGCGCTTGCCCTGAACCGTGAAAAGCTCCAGTTCCGGCCGCCGCCACTCAATGCCATCCGCCGATTCGGCGCAGCAGGTTATCTCGCCCTCGTTTCCATCCTGCCCGACAGCGGGCGCCCCGCGATAGTACATTCGGTAGCGGTCCCGATCGCGCAACACGGTGGCGTATCCGGAGAAAGCCCCCTCCCACGGCATGTCCAGACGCAACACGGCGCCGGCATTGATCGGCGCGCCGAGGCGCAACTCGGCGCCACGCATCTCCGCGATCAGTTCGCGATCGACAAACAACTCCCGGCGCGAGCCGATGGCGACCGGATCGTCACGATGCGGGCCGGCCAAGCTCGCCGGCGCGCCGCAAATACTCAGAATTGCTCCGAAGTCGCGTCGCGTCACTACAGCCTCTTCAGCGCGAAAAACGGATCCACCTGGCGTTTGCCGAGGACCAGCTCGGCGACATGCTCCCCGACGGCCGGACCCATCTTGTAACCGTGTCCGGAACCGCCGCCTGCGAGCCACACGTTCTCGGCCTCGGGGTGGCGGTCGAGGATGAAGTGATGGTCCGGGCTGTTCTCGTACTGGCAAACGCGCGCTTCCACCAGCGGCGCGCCTTTCATTCCCGGAAAACGATGTTCCATGTACCGGCGGGCTGCCCGGGCGCCTTCCGGCGTCGGTGTGCGATCGCCGGAGGTGGGGTCGAAGGCCGGGCCGCGCCCGTCGTCGGCGATCTTGAAGCCCCGCCACTCATTGCCCGGGATTCCGTAGAAACCGGAATCGCCGCCGTCGATCCAGGCCGGCATCTCCTCGAGGAAGCGCGGGTCGCCGGCCGGCGTGCCGAAGAAGAAGATTTCCTGGCGGGTCGGCTGGATGCGCTCGCCGATCGCGCCGGGAAAGAGCTTGCCCAGCCACGGGCCGCAAGCGAACACGTAGACGTCGGCGTCGAGCCTGGAATTGTCGGAAAGGCTCAGGCCCTCCATCCGGCCGCCGGCGATCGAGCCCGGAGTAACGCCGCGTTGCCTGTATTCCCCGCCCTCACGTACAAAGCCGGAAAGGACGGCCTCGCAATTCCGCCGCGCCGTGAGGAAGCCGGCGTCCTTCTCGTGGAGCACCCAGGCTACGCCGTCGAAGTCGATTTGAGGCCAGCGCTTGCCGGCTTCGCGTGGCGTCAGTTCCTCGATGGCGAGGCCGGCGTCGCGCATGAGCGGCAAGGCGGCCTTCTCGTAGCGGTCGTCTTTGCCGGGCATCCGGATGCAGCCGATCTGGCGGTACAGCGGCCGGTTCCAGCGCTTCTCGTGTTCGCGCCAGAGGGCGAGCGAGCGGACGACCATCTGGACGTAGATGCGGTCCGGACCGTAGGTCGCGCGGATGATGCGCGTCTCGCCTCCGGAGCTGGCGCGCGAATTACCCGGCCCCCAGGCGTCGAGCAGCGTGACCTGCGCGCCGCCGCGCAGCAGATGCAGCGCCGTCCAGCCGCCGAACGCGCCGGCGCCGACTACGGCGGCATGCAGTTTCTTTTGCGGGCCGGCGGCGATCATCGCGGCGCCGGCTTTGAAAACGGATCTCCGCGTGGGGACCATGGTGAGCAGCCATTATACTGCCAGTTCATAGCGACTGATCCGACAATACCCAGACAATTGTTAGCATAGTATCGGGCATCCGGATGCATTTTTCCCGTATTTTGATCCGCGCCACCAACTGGGTGGGCGACGCGGTGATGTCGTTGCCGGCGATCCGCCTGGTGCGCGAACGCTTCCCCGAGGCGCATATCACGATGCTCGCCAAGCCGTGGGTGGCCGACTTATACGTGCGGGAGCGCGTGGTGGACCGAATGGTCTTGTACATGGCGGGTAGCTGGTGGGAAGTCTGGAAGCTGGCTTTATCGCTGCGGCAGGAACGGTTCGATTGCGCCATTCTCCTCCAGAACGCGCTGGAGGCGGCGCTGATTGCGAGGGTGGCGGGCATTCCCCGGCGCATCGGCTACAACCGCTACGGGCGCGGGTTCCTGCTGACCGACGCAATCCCGCCGCCGAAGCCGGGCGTGATTCCGAGGCACGAGAGCTTCTACTACCTCGAACTGCTGCGCCGCGCCGGCATCACTGAGGCGCTGCCGGAGAACGAGGCGATCATGTTCGCGGGTGCGGCCGAGGCCCGGCGCGCCGGCCTGGAGCGGTTCGCCGCGGCGGGCATGGACCGGCCCGCCTTCGGCGTCAGTCCGGGCGCGGCCTTCGGCGGCGCGAAACGCTGGTTTCCGGAGCGCTTCGCCGCGACGGCCGAACGGGTGGCGCGCGCCCGCGGCTTCGGCGTGGCCTTGTTCGGGTCCTCGGCCGAGCGTCCGCTGTGCCAGGAACTGGCGGACCGGCTTCGAGCGGCGGGACTGCCCGTGAGAAACTTCGCGGGCGAGACTACCCTCGGCGAGTTCATCGAGATGGCCGCCGCGTGCGCCGTGTTCCTCACCAACGATTCGGGACCGATGCACATCGCCGCGGCCTCGGGCATACCGACCGTCGCGGTGTTCGGACCAACGGACCACGTGGCGACGGCGCCACGGACGGCGCTGGCCCGCATCGTACGCGAACCGCTCGATTGCAGCCCGTGCAAGCTGCGGGAATGCCCGATCGACCACCGGTGCATGACGCGCATCCCGGCGGAGCAGGTGGCGGACGCCGCACTCGAACTGCTCAAATAGAGGGTTGCCTTTGGACACCCGGAGCAAGATTGTCACCATCGCCGAAGCCGCGGCCGCCCTGCGAAGCCGCGGTCCGGCGCCGGCGCCCAGAGTGGCGGCCGGATTTTTCGACCCCTTGCTGGCGGTCCACGCGCGCCGGCTTGCCGCGGCGGCGGAGGGCGGGAAGCTGATTGTGGTGGTAGCCGACCCGGAGAATCCGATCCTGCCGCAGCGGGCGAGAGTGGAACTGGTCGCCGCGCTCGATTGCGTCGAGTACGTCGTTCCGGCTTGCGGGGCGGCGGAGGACGCGCTCGCGCAGCTTGGGCGCCGCGCGGCCCTGAATCAATGCGAGGCCGACGCGCGCTCCGCCGGCGAATTCGTCGAGCGGGTTCGCGGACGGCAACCGGCGCTGCGATGAACGCCCGGCGCATTCTGGTGGTCCGGCTCGGCTCGATGGGCGACATCGTTCACGCCCTGCCGGCGGTGGCCACCCTCAAGCACAGCATGCCGGCGGCGCACGTCGCCTGGGTGGCGGACCCGCGCTGGCTGCCGCTGCTGGAGGACAATCCCTTCGTCGACGAAGTAATTCCGTTCAACCGCCGGAAGCTCCGCAGCGCGGCGGCGCTTCGAAAACGGTTGCGCGCCGCCCGGTACGACGCGGCGATCGATTTCCAGGGACTCATCAAGTCGGCCCTCATCGCGTCGGCGGCGCGGCCGGAGCGCATCTACGGATTTCACCAGTCGCAGTTGCGCGAGCGGCTGGCGGGCCTTTTCTACTCGCACCGGACGCTGGCGCGTTCCCGTCACGTGGTCGACCGCAATATCGATCTCGTCTCCAGCGCGGGCGCGGCGAACAAGCTGGTGGCGTTTCCCATCCCCGCGGGCTCGCCCGAAGGGCCGTTGCCCGAAGGCGGATTCGTGCTCGCTTCCCCGGCCGGCGGGTGGACGGCGAAGGAGTGGCCTCTCGAACATTACGCGGAACTGGCCCGTCTGCTGAAGGCTTCCACCGGCCTGCCGCTCGTGCTGAACCGACCGCCGGCGGACGCGGACCTGCTTGCGGCGTCCGGCACGATTACCCATGTCTCGGGCGTCGCCGGTCTGATCGACGCCACCCGGCGCGCGGCGGCCGTGGTTGGTATTGATAGCGGTCCCGTGCACCTGGCCGCGGCCCTGAACAAGCCGGGCGTCGCCATCTTCGGTCCCACCGATCCGGAGCGCAACGGCCCGTACGGCTCGTCCTTCACGGTGCTGCGCGACGGCTCGGCGCGCACGAGCTACAAACGGCGCGCGACGATCGACGACAGCATGAGGCGGGTGACGCCGGAGCAGGTGTTCGAGGCGCTCCGAGCCAAAATCGACAACTGCGCGGCCACGGCCCGCTATTCCGCCTGATGCGCCGCTACTGGTTTCCGAAGCGCTACGCCGACTCGGTGGCGCGGCTTCGGGTGGCGGCCGGGTTCCTGCTGGCGTTCCTGTTCGCGTGGTTCGCGCGGCCGACCCTCACATCGCTGGCGGCCGGGGCGGGCGTAGCGGCGCTGGGCATGGCGGTGCGCGCCTGGGCGGCGGGGCACCTGGCCAAGAACGAACAACTCGCCACCACCGGACCGTACGCCTATGTGCGCAATCCGCTGTACCTGGGCACGCTGATCGCGGCGGCGGGCTTTGTGGTCGCGTCGCGGCGCCCGGCGTTGGCTGTAGCGTTCGGCGCGGTGTTCACGCTCGTTTACCTGCCGGTGATCGAGCAGGAGGAACAGCACCTGCGGAAACTGTTCCCCGCCTATGCCGGGTACGCCTCGCGCGTCCCCCTGTTGTGGCCGCGGCTTCGCGGCTCGCCCGGCGGGCGGTTTCGCCCGGAACTCTATCGCCGCAACCGCGAATACGAAGCGCTGCTCGGCTTCCTGGCGGGCATCGCGATCCTGACGTGGAAGGCGCTCTGAGGCCACGAGGCCGCGCGCGGCCCGGCGCCGATGGCGCCAAAATGGATACAAGGGTCTTATGTCTCTTTGCGGCCGATTTTTGTGCGCCGCAGCGGTCGTCTGGCTGCTGTGCCTGGCCAGTTCGAGGATCCCGGCCGCGCCGGCGGGGGAGAGCCGCGTCGCGCCGATCGCCATCGACTATCCGGCGGAAGGGGCCGTCTTCCCGCCGGAAACAACCGCGCCGACATTCCTGTGGCGCGATCCCGAACAAGCCGCCACGCTATGGCGGATTGAAGTGACGTTTGAAGGCGGCGGCGAGCCGGTGCGAGCGGAATCGCCGGGAGACCGCTTGCGCATCGGCGAAATCGACCCGCAGTGCGCGCGCGCCGGCGCCGTGCCGCCGGAACTGACGCCGCTGGAAGCGGAGGCGCACGCCTGGAAGCCGGACGCGGCTGCCTGGGCGGCCATCAAGAAGAACTCGATCGAACGCCGGGCTACGGTAACGATCTCCGGCTATTCCGGCGCGAACGCGGCGCAAGCCCTGTCGTGGGGGAAGGTGACCATTCGGACGTCGAAAGACCCGGTGGGCGCGCCGCTGTTCTATCGCGACGTTCCGCTGATTCCGGTTCCGATCGGGGAACGGGGCGTCATCATGCCGCTGCCGGCCGGCGCCGTTCCGCTGATCGCCTGGCGTCTGTTCGATATCGCGCAGAGCCGTAGCAAGGTGATGATGCAGGGGCTGCCGACGTGCGCCAACTGCCATTCGTTTTCCGCCGACGGCAAGACGCTCGGGTTGGACGTGGACGGCCCGCAGAACGACAAGGGGCTGTACGGGCTGGTCACCGTGAGCAGGGAGACCTCGATCCGCAACGAAGACGTGATCCGATGGAGTTCGTTCTCCGAGGAGCGCGCCTCGAAGCGGTTCGGCTTCATGTCGCAGGTCTCACCGGACGGACAATACGTGGTGACCTCGATCGAGAACCCCGGAACTCGCGTGCGGGGCCTCGACAGCAGGCTGTACAACGGCTTTTACAAGGACTACGGATTTGGCCAGGTGTTCTATCCCACGCGCGGAATACTCGCCTGGTACAGCCGCGCGACAGGCCAACTCCAACCGCTGCCCGGCGCCGACGATCCGAACTACGTGCAGGCGGGCGCATTCTGGAGTCCCGACGGAAAGTACCTGGTTTTCTCCCGCGCACCGGCGAAGGATCCGTATCACGAGGGACAACCGGAAGCGCAGTATGCCAACGACTCCAACGAGACGCAGATTCAGTACGACCTCTACCGAATCCCGTTTAACGAAGGCCGGGGCGGCACGGCCGAACCCGTGGCCGGCGCCTCGAACAACGGGATGAGCAACAACTTCCCCAAGGTCTCCCCCGATGGCCGCTGGATTGTTTACGTCCAGTGCCGCAATGGGCTGTTGATGCGGCCCGACAGCGAGCTTTACATCGTGCCCTTCCACGGCGGCCGCGCACGGCGGCTCAACGCCAACACGCCGCGTTTGAACTCGTGGCACAGTTTTTCGCCGAACGGCCGCTGGCTGGCGTTTTCATCCAAGGGGCGATCGCTGTACACGCAGTTGTACCTCACGCATTTCGATCCGGACGGGAACGACAGTCCGGCCATCCTGTTGGAAAATGCGACCGCGGCCAACCGGGCGGTGAACATTCCCGAGTTTCTGAACATCCTGCCGGACGGGCTCGCGCGCATGGACGCGCCGGCTACCGAGTTTTACCGGCTGTGCGATGTGGCCACGGACCTGGCCCAAAAAGGCCAGCATGGACCGGCCGTGTACGCCTGGAGGAAGGCGCTCGACCTCGATCGGGACGACGCCAAAGCTCGCTTCAACCTCGCGGTCTCGCTGCAAAACAACGGCCGCATGGAGGAGGCCGCCGTCGAGTATCGCAAGAGCCTGGCCATTGAACCGGAGAATGCCGCCGCGCAAACGAATCTGGGAGTCGCGTTGATCGGGCTCGGGAAGCCGGAGGAAGCCATCGAGCCGTTCCGAAAGGCGTTGGCCATCGATCCGGTCAACACGAGCGCGTTGAGCAACCTCGGAGCGGTACTCATCGAGCAGGGGCAGATCGACGAGGCGATCGGCTATTTCCGCACGTGCCTCGAGGCCGCGCCCGGTCATGCGGAGGCGCACAACAGCCTGGGTATCGCGCTGGCCCGCAAGGGCGAGTTGGACGAGGCGGTCTCGCACCTGGAGAAGGCGGTCGAAAGCGCGCCCGCTTCACTGGAATACCGGTACAATCTTGGACGCGTGCTGGCGGCGCGCCACAAGTTTCAGGAAGCAATTCCGCACCTGGAACGCGCGGTCGAGCTGTCGGGAGGCGGTGAACCGCTCAGCCTGGACATGCTGGCCGCGATGTACTCGGAAGTCGGGCGCCTTGCCGAGGCCGCGCGGGTTGCTCGCCGGGCGCTGGAGATCGCCGTTCGCGCCAACAACCCGGAACTGGCCCGGATGCTCAAGGCGAAACTGGATCGCTACGAAAGCGGCGCCCAGAGCCGCTGAGTTACCGGATGTTTCATCTGGCAGGCGTCGCCAGGAGTGGCGACGCGGCAAACACGAGTGTTTGCGCCACGGCAGGCCGCTCAGGCGTGGACGCCGTAGAGGCCCTTCCAGGTGACTTCGCGGCCCGAGTAGATTGCCGTCCGCCCGAGGATCGCAATCATGGTGCTGAGGGCGGAACGCTCGGCGACGTTCTCGTAGTTGCGGGTCTGCACGCGTTCGATGAAGTTTTCGAGCGCGTCGACGGTGATGTCGCGCTTGGACTCGATTGTCTCCACGTCGTCCGGCCCCTTGATGTGGCGCATCTCGCGGCGGGAGACGGCGATGACGCCCTTTGTACCCGAGAACTCCTCGCCGACGCGGCTGAATCCGCGCGGTGAGATCTGGTTGGCTTCGTAGTTTACGTGGAGGCCGCCGGGCCATTCGAACGTGAGGCTCAGGTGGTCGAGCGTCTGGCGCCAGACGCGCACCTTCGTCCCGCCATAGCCGGCGGCGCGGACGGGAAGGGCGCCCAGGAACCAATGCAGCACGTCGAAGTTGTGGCAGTCCTGCTCGACGATGATGTCGCCGCACAGGTCCGGGTAGCCGTACCAGCCGCGCAGTTTCTCCTCCCAGGTTTTGGCCGGCGGCGAAGGCGTGGTGGAGCCGCCTCCGATCCAGAAGGCGCGGGCGACGGCGAGGTCGCCGATTTGTCCTTCCTGAAGCCGCTTGTAGCCCTCCAGGTAGACCGGGCCGTACCGCTGCTGAAAGCCGAACGAGATGTTGATGGTGGACCCGGCCATTTGTCCGGCGCGAATCACGCGCAGGCATCCTTCCGCGTCCAGTCCGGCCGGCTTTTCGCAGAAGACGTGCTTGCCGGCGCGAACGGCGGCCTCCAGCATTCGCGGGTGCTCGAAGACCGGCGTGGCGATGATGACGGCGTCCACGTCGGAAGCCAGGAGCTTTTCGAACTCCTTGTAGACTTTCGCGTCCGGCGCTTTGATGGTTTGTTTGGCTTTTTCGAGCTGGCTGTCGAAAAGGTCGCACAGCGCGGTAATGCGCGCGCGCGGATCGGCGTGCACGATCGAACCGTCGTAACTGCCGCGGTTGCCGGAGCCGATGAGGCCGATCGAGACCTGGGAATTGGCCTGAGATCCGCGCACGGCTTGCGGAGGAACAAGGGAAAACGCCGCCGCGGCGCCGGCGGCGCGAAACGCCTCCCGCCGGGATACGGAATCATGAGCGCGGTTCATAGGAATCCTCCTCGCGCGATTATACGCGAGGAGGGCCCGCCGATGATCAGAGTTTCTGCACGCTGCTCAGCAGCTTTTCCAACTGCGGCTGGGCCGCGGCGACCGTTTTCGCGGGTCCGGTGAACTTAAAGAAGACATTGCCTTCGGGCGCCTCGATGATGGCGCCGATGAGGCGATAGCCCGGCTTCTTCACCTGCGATGCGGCCATGGGGCCGGCCGAGGCGAGATACGTTCCCGACAAATCGATCGTCGTGGCGGGCATGCCGGCGATGGTCTTCTTGCCGGTCTTGGCGGCGCCGGCAGCAGGCTTGCCGTCGGGCAGTTCGAACTGGGCAATCCAGCGCTTGACGTTCGCGTCGACGCCGCCTCCCTGCCCCGCTCCGAAATAGAACACGGCGCATTCGCCGTCCTCGGCGTCGCCGGCGGCGCGAGGCACGACGTAGGTGGCGGCGCGCATAGGCCGCTGCGGTTGCGCTTTCCAGCCCGCGGGCGCGGTCCAGCGAATGCCTCCGGCCGATTCGGCCCAAAGGCCGAGGGCGAAAGCCGCGAGTCCCAGAAAAGTCAATCGCGTCATAGACATTTCACTCCCTCAGTTCTTCGCCTTCGGCGGGTTGATCATGATGTGGGCGCCGGCTTTTCCCGGAAACATCAACCACGGCGCGCCGGGGCTGGCCTTGGTGGAAAGCCCTGTGGATTCCGGCGTGGCGAACGGCACATAGATCACCCAGCGCAGGTACGAGTCGTTCAGTTTACCGGCCGTGGCGTCGTAGCTGCTACCCGTGAGCACGTACAGGGTTCGCGGCTCGCGCGGCATTTTCAGCTTGTTCTCTTCCTCTTCCTTGCCGCGGATCTCGTCGCGTTTGGCGCCGGTGATCCCTTCCGCGATCAGTTCGCGCCCGCGGGCCATGAACGGTTCCAGGTCCTTGTGGTAGCAGGCGGCGCTGAAGCCGTCGCGCTTCGGGTCGTCGGCGAGACAGATCATCTCGTTGGAGCCTTCGCGCAGCGTGACGAGCGCGCCGCTGGAATCGTAGCCCAACACGGCCGCGCCGGCGCTGTACTCTTCCGGGGCGGCTAGCAAGGTGGCGGCGATCTGAACTTCCGCCGGAGGAATGTCCGCGGCGGGAGCAAGTACGGGAGCAATCAGCGCGCACAGGGGCAGGATCAAGGTCGTCTTCATTCGCATCCTCCGAATAGTTTCATGATAGCGGCTTACTCCCGCGCGCGGAGCGGTAACCTGAGGGGAGGGAGTCCCCATGAAGCACCGTCTCTCGCTGCTCATCCTGGCGGGCGTGGTTCTCCGGCCCAGGTGAGAACCGACGCCGAGGCGAAGCTCGGCGCGTCGCTGGCTGAGGAAGTCCGGCGGTGCGCGACGTCACGAGCCGCTTTCGCTGCCGGGCGGCTACATCTTCGTTCCGGCAAGCCTGTTCGCAGCGGCGGAGAGCGAAGCTGAGTTCGCGGGCACGATCGCGCATGCCATGGCGCACGCCGCCGGCGAGTACCCGCTTCGCTCGGGCGACGCGTTCTGGATCAACATGCGAGGCTGGTGTGCGCGCGACATACTGCCGCTCGGGTGGCTGGAGCGGAGCCGCGGGGAGGAACTTCGAGCCGATCGGGAGGCCGCGGGCATGTTGATGCGAGCCGGCTTCGATCCCCGCGCTTTGGCGCGCTACCTGGAACGCGCGCAAGGGCCGGAGAACGAATCAAAAGCGACCTGGCTGCCGGCGCGGGCCGAGCGGCTTGCCACGATCGAGGACGCCGCCGGGTTGTCGCCGCGCGCCCATGCGGCGTCCAGCGAGGAGTTCCTGGCCGTTCAGCGGGCGGTTGGCGAACTGCTGCCGGCTGGCGGCGGTGAGGCGCCCTCGCTGCGCCGCGCCCGAAGGTAACCGGACACGGCGGGCGGCGCCGCTACAATAAGAAGGAAAGCAGCGCCCGCTCACCGCCCGCGCCTGCGTAAGTACCCCGGAAATGACGGAACCGACGACGAACGAAAGCAGCGCCGATGCCGCGACCGCGGAGTCGAAGGCCGGCCCTTCCCATTTCATCCGCGAGATCATCATCGACGATCTGAAGACCGGAAAGTACGGCGGGCGCGTCCAGACGCGGTTTCCGCCCGAGCCGAACGGGTACCTCCACATCGGCCACGCCAAGTCGATCTGCCTGAACTTCGGGCTGGCTGCCGAGTTCGGCGGCAAGTGCAACCTCCGGTTCGACGACACCAACCCGAGCAAGGAGGAGACCGAGTACGTCGAGTCGATTAAGGAAAACGTGCGCTGGCTGGGCTTCGACTGGGAAGACCGGCTGTACCATGCGTCCGATTATTTCGACCAGTTGTACGAGTGGGCAATTCAACTCATCAAAGCGGGCAAGGCTTACGTCTGCGATCTGACGGCAGACGAGGTTCGCGAATACCGCGGGACGCTGACCGAACCCGGGCGCGAAAGCCCCTACCGTATCCGTACGGTGGAGGAAAACCTGGACCTGTTCCAGCGGATGCGCGCGGGTGAATTTCCGAACGGCGCGCGCACGCTGCGGGCGAAGGTCGACATGACTTCGCCGAACCTGAATATGCGCGACCCGGTGATGTACCGCATTCTGCACGCGCCGCACCACCAGACCGGCGACAAGTGGCCCATCTACCCGATGTACGACTGGGCCCATGGCCAGTCGGACTCGATCGAAGGCGTGACGCACTCCATCTGCACGCTGGAGTTTGAAGACCACCGCCCGCTGTACGACTGGTATCTTGACCAACTCGGCATCCATCATCCGCAGCAGATCGAATTCGACCGGCTGAACCTGACCCATACGGTGCTAAGCAAGCGAAAGCTGCTGACGCTGGTGCAGCAAGGCTACGTGCGCGGCTGGGACGATCCGCGCATGCCCACCTTGGCGGGCATCCGGCGCCGGGGCTACACCCCGGAAGCGATCCGCGCCTTCTGCGGGCGCATCGGCGTGTCGAAGACCAACGGCGTCATCGAGCTTTCGCTGCTGGAGCACGCCGTGCGCGAGGACCTGAACAAGCGTGCGCCGCGCGCGATGGCGGTTCTGCGGCCGCTGCGGGTGGTGATCGAAAACTATCCGGAAGACCTCGTCGAGGAGATGGACGCGGTGAACAATCCCGAGGACGCGGCCATGGGTTCGAGAAAAGTACCGTTCTCCCGCGTCCTGTTCATCGAGCAGGACGATTTCCGGGAGAATCCGCCCAAACAGTACTACCGACTGGCGCCCGGCCGGGAGGTCCGCCTGCGGTACGGCTATTTCATCAAGTGCACCGGCGTGGTGAAGGACGACCAGACCGGCGAAGTGGTGGAACTGCGCTGCTCACACGACCCGGCGACCCGGGGAGGCAACGCGCCGGACGGGCGAAAAGTGAAGTCGACCATCCACTGGGTGTCCGCCGCGCACGCGGTGGACGCGGAGGTCCGGCTCTACGAACAGCTCTTTGCGCGGGAGAATCCGAACGACGACAGCGAGGGGTTGGATTTCACGGCGTATTTGAATCCGAATTCCCTGGAAGCGCTCACCGGTTGCAAGCTGGAGCCGAGTCTGCGCGATGTCCGCCCGGGCGACGGTTATCAGTTCGAGCGGCTGGGGTACTTCTGCGCCGACCCCGACTCGGCCCCGGGACGCCCGGTGTTCAACCGCACCGTGGCGCTGCGCGATACTTGGGCGAAGATCGAGAAAGCGCAGAAGCAGAACGCGGGATAGCGGCCACCGGCCGCGGCGCGAATCGCGGGACACAATCTATGATCATTTTCGGCATCGGCGGCATCCTCCATGACGCCTCGTGCGCCGTTCTAAAGGACGGCGATCTCGTCGCTGCCATCGAGCAGCGGAAAATCGCCAGGGTGCGTGGCCCCGGCGAACTGCCCGAGGAATCGATCGCGGCGTGTCTCCGGCTGGCCAACGTCAAGCCCGAACAGATCGATTGCGTGGTGGTGGTACGGCCGCTGGCGGCGGGCCCGGAAGCGAGCCTCCACATGGAACTGCGGGCGCGCTTCCCGAAGAGCAAGGTGATTCTGGTGGACCACCAGATGGCGCACGCCGCTTCCGCGTATTACCCGACGCCCTTCGAGTCTGCGACCGTGCTCACGCTGGACCGGTTGGGCGATTTTCGCTGCGGGGCGCGGTGGCGCGGCGCGGGGAACCACCTCCAGTTGGAGAAGGAACTGTATTACCCGGATTCGCTGGGCGATCTCTACGGACGGGTGACGGAACTCCTCGGCTTCGAACCCAACGCGGACGAGCATAAGGTGCAATGGCTGTCGGCCTATGGCGACGGACGCTTCACCGATGTCTTCCGCGACGTGCTGGGCCTGCGCGACGGCGAGTGGCCCAGCATTGACCGTTCGTACTTCAACAGCGACCGCCACACCCACGGCGGGTTCAGCTCGAAGTTCTATGAGCGCCTGGGGTTGGCGGAGGGCGTCGCCGTTCCCGAAAGCAAGCGCATGCAGGTGGCCGCGGGTTTGCAGAGAGCCATCGAGCAGGCGGCGCTCGAAATGGCGGGCGAGGGGGAAAACCTCTGTCTGGGAGGCGGCCTCAGTTACAACGCGTTGTTGGTGGCGGCGCTCGAGCGGTCTGGGCGGTGGAAGAACGTCTTTGTCCAGCCGGCGGCGGGCAACGCCGGCACGTCGCTCGGCGCGGTGTTCTACGCCTGGCACGCGGCCTACGGGCAGACGTCGCGCGGCAGCATGAAGGACCTTTGCCTGGGTCCTGGTTTCACAGCGGACGAAATCAAGCAGGTATTGGAAAACTGCAAGCTGCGCTTCCGCTACCTGCTCACCACCGACGAGCTGATCGAAAAGGCGGTCGAGCAGGTGAACAACAACCGCATCATCGCCTGGATGCACGGACGCATGGAGTTCGGTCCGCGCGCGCTGGGCAATCGCAGCATTCTCGCCTCGCCGCTGAATCCCTACTCCACCGAGAACCTGAACGTCTACATTAAGCACCGCGAGCCGTTCCGGAAGTTCGCCGCTTCGGTTCCGGCGGAACTGGCCGGCGAGTATTTCGAGGTAGGCGCGAACGCGCGTTTTCTCGCCACGGTCGGCCGGGTCCGGCCGAAGCACCGCAAGACGCTGGAGAGCGCGGTTCTGGGCGAGGAGACGGTCCGCGTCCACACGGTAACCAGGGACGATAATCCCCTGTACTGGCGACTGCTCCAGGCGTTCGGCAAGGCGACCGGACTGCCGGTGCTTTACAACACGTCGTTCAATTTGTTTGGCGATCCGATCGTCTGTACGCCCCGGGACGCGGTCCGCAGCTTCTATTCCTCGGGCATCGACTCTTTGTTCGTCGGCAATTTCTTCCTGGATAAATAGACCGGAGCCGCCGCGTTGGGGGCGCCGGCGTGCCGGGACGAAACGGCTGGCGGCGCGCAGAGCAACTTCCATAAACTGAACGGAGGAATGCCAAAGACTCCTGATGCCGGCAAGACGCGCAAGGACAAGCCAGTCGGAGGAAGCCCGGACCAGCCGCTTTCGGCCGAGGAACTACGCAAGATCGATGCCTACTGGAGAGCCGCGAATTATCTTTCGGTCGGCCAGATCTACCTCTACGACAACCCGCTTCTGAAGGAACCGCTGAAGGCCGAGCACGTCAAGCCCCGGCTGCTCGGACATTGGGGTACCACGCCGGGACTGAACTTCATTTACGTCCATTTCAACCGCGTCATCAGGAAATTCGACCTGGACGTCATCTACATTACCGGACCGGGTCACGGCGGACCGGCGCTGGTAGCCAACACGTACATGGAAGGCTCGTACTCCGAGTTATACACGCACGTCGGCCGGGACGCGGAAGGGGTGAAGACGCTGTTTACGCAGTTTTCGTTCCCGGGAGGCGTTCCCAGCCACGTTGCCGCCGAAGTCCCCGGCTCGATTCACGAAGGCGGCGAACTGGGGTACGCGCTGGCGCACGCCTACGGCGCCGCGTTCGACAACCCGGACCTGCTGGTTTGCTGCGTGGTGGGCGACGGGGAGGCGGAGACGGGTCCGCTGGCGGCAAGCTGGCACTCGAACAAGTTCCTCAACCCGCTGACCGACGGCGCGGTGCTGCCAATTTTGCATCTGAACGGCTACAAAATCGCGGGACCGACGGTGTTTGCCCGCATGCCGGAAGAGGAACTGGTCCAGTTGTTCCGCGGGTACGGTTACAAGCCGTATTTCGTGTCGGGCGACGAGCCGGCGACGATGCACCAGGCAATGGCGGACACGCTGGACCGGGTGGTGACGGAGATCCGCGAGACGCAGCGGCAGGCGCGGGAAAAGGGCTCGGAAGAACGGATCGTCTGGCCCATGATCATCCTTCGCAGCCCGAAAGGCTGGACCGGCCCGAAGGTCGTGGACGGCAAGCAGGTGGAAGGAACGCACCGCTCGCACCAAGTGCCGCTGGCGCAGGTGAAGAGCAATCCGGCGCAATTGGCGATGCTCGAGCAGTGGATGAAGAACTACCGGCCGGAGGAACTGTTCGATGAAAACGGCGCCCTGATTCCGGAGTTGGCGGAACTGGCGCCGAAAGGCAATCGCCGCATGGGCGCCAACCCGCACGCCAACGGAGGGCTCCTGCTCCAGGATCTCTTGCTGCCGGACTTCCGAAGATACGCTGTCCAGGTGGACAAGCCCGGGACGTCGTTCGTGGAAGCGACCCGCGTGTGCGGCGCTTTTCTGCGCGACGTGATGAAGCGTAACAACAGGAACTTTCGCGTGGTAGGCCCGGACGAGACGGCTTCCAACCGGTTGGACGCGCTGTTTGAAGTGACCGAGCGCGCCTGGAACGCGGAAATTCTGCCCACCGACGCCCACCTGTCGCGGCACGGCCGGGTGATGGAAGTGCTGAGCGAGCACCTGTGCCAGGGGTGGCTGGAAGGCTACCTGCTGACCGGCCGGCATGGTTTCTTTTCCTGCTATGAGGCTTTCATCCACATCGTCGATTCGATGTTCAACCAGCATGCGAAGTGGTTGAAGGTAACGCGCGAGATCGCCTGGCGCCGCCCTATCGCGTCACTGAACTACCTGCTCACGTCGCACGTCTGGCGGCAGGACCACAACGGTTTCAGCCACCAGGACCCCGGCTTCCTCGACCACGTCGCCAACAAGAAAGCCGACGTTGTACGCATCTACTTGCCGCCGGACGCCAACACATTGCTATCGGTGACCGACCACTGCCTGCGCAGCCGCAACTACGTCAACGTGATCGTGGCGGGCAAGCAGAGCGCTCTGCAATGGCTGGACATGGATGCGGCCATCAAGCACTGCACCATCGGCGCGGGCATCTGGACATGGGCGAGCAACGACCAGGGAACCGAACCCGACGTGGTCATGGGCTGCTGCGGCGACATCCCGACGCTGGAGACGCTGGCCGCCGTCGATCTGCTGCGGCGCACGTTTCCGGACCTGAAAATTCGCGTCGTGAACGTCGTCGACCTGATGACGCTCCAGCCGTCTTCGGAGCATCCGCACGGCTTGACGGACCGCGAGTTCGACTCCATCTTCACCACGGATAAGCCGATCATCTTCGCCTTCCACGGCTACCCCTCGCTGATCCACCAGTTGGCGTACCGGCGCACGAATCACGTCAATCTGCACGTGCGAGGCTACAAAGAGGAAGGAACCACCACGACGCCGTTCGACATGACGGTGCGCAACGACCTCGACCGGTTCCACCTGGCAGGCGACGCGGTGGACCGGGTTCCGAAATTACAGCGAATTGGGGCGCATTTCAAGAAGTATTTGCGGGATAAGCTGATCGAGCACAAGCACTACGTCGCCCGGCAGGGCGACGACATGCCGGAAATCCGCGATTGGACCTGGCCTTACTGACGGTATCGCTCGAGGCCGCCCAAAAGCTCGAGGATCCGGTTGTAGGCGGCAGAGACCCCGGAATCGCCGGTAAGCTTCGCCATGGGCCGCCTCTCGCCTGGCAGTCCGGCCTCCTCCGGCAGCACAAGGGCGCGCGTTTCGTCGATCAGTCCGGCGCCGTCTTCTCGCGAGAGCGAGGAGCCGAGCGCGGCGTCGAAGCGCGCCACCAATGCCAGCAACTCGCGCAGCCAGCCGGAAGACGGGTCGTGATACTGCGCGTCCACGGATTCCCGGGCCGACGCGGCCTGCACCAGCTCGAGTTCGGTGGCGACAGCGCTCTGCTCGGCTTCGTGCATCGCCTCGTGCAGCTTGTACAATTCGTCCCGAAGATGTTTCAAGCCTTCCTGGAGCGCCGGTGGCGCCGATTTGACGGACGGCATACGTCTCTACGCGGCAGCATCCAAGGGTCCGCAGTGTGACGCGTGGCGCCCCCGCGGAGCGGAGCGGCTGTCCAAGGCGCTTGCCGTTCAGTTATTTCCCCAGATTTCCTGTGGCTCTTGGACAAGATAGGCGGCGGCGAGGCCCTCCGTGGGCGCCGCTCGATTTCTGCGCGGGTGCGCAGAATGTTCCGCGTCCCATCGCGCCCGCCCGGCGCGTTGTACGCTATCGGAATGGGATGCGTTCTGGCGCTGATACTCGTTGCCGGCCTGGCGTTCGCCGGCGACAAAGCTCGGTTCACGGCCGATGGCGCGCTGATACGGCCGTCGAATTACCGCGAGTGGATCTTCCTGTCCTCGGGACTCGGGATGACGTACGGACCCAATGCGCCCGCTTCCGGCGCGCCGTTGCGGTTCGACAACGTCTTCGTCAATCCATCCTCGTACCAGGCTTTCCGGCGGACGGGCCGCTGGCCGGACGGCACGGTGCTGGTGCTGGAGGTTCGCGAATCGCAATCCAGGGGCTCGATCAACGAAAGGGGCCACTACCAGACCTCAATCGCGGCGATTGAAGCCAATGTGAAGGACTCGCGGCGCTTCCCCAACGGCGGTTGGGCGTTTTTCGATCTGACGCCGCGCGGCGAGGATTCGCCGAAGGCGGTGAGCGCCGTGCCGCCGGGGAACAATTGCGAGAAATGTCATTCCACCAACGGCGCGGTGGACAACACGTTCGTCCAATTTTATCCCGAATTGATTCCGTTTGCACAGAAATTCGGTACGTATAAACCCGGCGCCACGGCGCCCGAGGCCCAACACTAACCACCATGGTCGCGCGAGGCGTCCTCCTCTCGGCGGGGCAGGCAACGTGAGCGAAATCTGTTTCCTGCCGGCGACGGGAATGGCGCGGCTTTTGCGCGCCCGCGAGCTGTCGGCGCGCGAACTTATGCGGGCGCACCTGGAGCAGATCGAGCGGGTGAACCCGAAAGTGAACGCAATCGTGACGCTCGATGCGGCGAAGGCGATGGAGCGGGCCGCGCAAGCCGACGAGAGCGCGGCCAGGGGCGTGTTTCTCGGATCGCTCCACGGACTCCCCATCGCCCACAAGGACCTGCTCGAGACCAGGGGCATGCGGACCACGTACGGTTCGCCGATTTTCCGCGACTACGTACCCGCCTTCGACGCCCTGGCGGTGGAGCGCATCCGGGACGCGGGCGCCATCCTGATCGGCAAGACCAACACCCCGGAGTTCGGCGCGGGCTCGCAGACCTTCAATCCCGTCTTCGGCGCGACCCGCAATCCCTGGGACCTCTCCAAGACCTGCGGCGGCAGCAGCGGAGGCGCGGCGGTGGCGCTGGCGTGCGGCATGCTTCCCATCGCCGACGGCAGCGACATGGGCGGATCGCTTCGAAATCCCGCCAGTTTCTGCTCGGTCGTTGGATTCCGGACCTCGCCGGGTCGCGCGCCGATTGTCCCCGCGCGCTCGGCCTGGCAGGCGCTGAGCGTGTTGGGACCGATGGCGCGAAGCGTGGCGGACGCGGCGCTGCTGCTCTCGGCGATGGCCGGTCCCGATCCCCGCGCGCCGTTGTCGCTGGACGACCCCGGATCGCGTTTCGCGGCGCCGCTCGACCGCGACTTCCGCGGCGCGCGCGTGGCGTGGACCGGCGGGATTGCGGGCGCCATGTTCGAGAAGCGCGTCCTGGAGGTTGTGGCGCGCGGCCGGAAGACGCTGGAATCGCTCGGCTGCATCGTCGAGGAAGCGCAGTTGGATCTGTCCGGCGCCGACGGGATCTTCAAAACCTTTCGGGCGCTGAGCTTCTTCGCGGCGTACGGACCGCTGTTGCGCGACCACCGGCGCGAGATGAAGGAGACGATAGTCGAGGAGATCGAGCGCGGCGCCCGGTTGACGCCGGGCGACCTGGCGCGCGCGGAGTACGACTGGTCGCGCCTGCTGGAACGCACGGGCGAGTTCATGACGAAGTACGAATTCTTCGCGCTCCCCACCACGCAGGTGGCGCCGTTCGACGTGAACCGGCCGTATCCGGATGAGATCGAGGGCGTGAAGATGGCGAGCTACATCGACTGGATGCGGTCCTGCTACCGGGTGACGCTCACGGCGCTGCCGGCCATCTCCGTTCCGGCGGGGTTCACCGCCGAGGGATTGCCAGTGGGGATCCAGATCGTCGGCCGCCATCATGACGACTGGGGCGTCCTGCAGGTCGCGCATGCATTCGAATTGGCGAGCAACGCGGTCCGGCGTCCGCCGCCCACGGCCGCCCCAATTTGATCGAGTCCGCCCGAATCCGGCGGACTGGTAAACTGATCTTTGGCCTAAATGCTTCGCTTGCTCCGCCTGAGCCTTCTCGCCGCGCTTGTCGCGTCGACCGCATGGCCCCTCGATGTTTCCAAGCTCCAGCCGCAGGGCTATCTGAGCGACTTTGCGGGCGTGGTGGACGGCGCGTCCAGGCAGTCGATCGAACAGTATTGCTCGCGCGTCGAGGCGTCCACCGGCGCCCAGATCGCGCTGGTGACGCTGAACACGCTGGAAGGCGAGCCGATCGAAGATGTGGCCAACCAGTTGTTCCGCGCCTGGGGCGTCGGCAAGAAAGAGACGAACGAGGGCATTCTCCTGCTGCTGGTGATTCAGGACCGGCGCAGCCGCCTCGAGGTGGGCTACGGCCTGGAGCCGATCATCCCGGACGGCTATGCGGGAAGCCTGCTGCGCGAGATGCGGCCGGCGCTGCGCGAGGGTCGGTACGCGGAAGCAATGGCCGTCGCGGCGCAGCAGATCGGCGACCGCATCGGGGAAAAGAAGGGCGTCCAGGTGGAAGCGCTGCCGCGGCGCCAGCGTCCGGCGTCCGGGCAGCGCGAGGGCTTCCCCTGGCCGGTGTTGGTCGGCCTTGCGGCTCTGGTACTTTGGATGACGGCGGCGAAGCGGAACGTGCGCCGCGTGCGCCGTTCGGGGTTCCGGTCGGCCGACGATGCGTTGACCACGTTATTGCTGGGCAGCATCCTCGGACGCGGGATGCACGGCGGCGGTTCCCACGGACGGAGCCGCGGGGGCTTCGGAGGCTTCGATTCCTTTGACGGCTTCGGCGGCTTCGGCGGCGGCGACTCGGGCGGCGGCGGCGCCTCCAGCAGTTGGTAGAACCCGGCGGGTAGCGAGATGCAAAGAGTTCTGGACGAACTGGTCAAGCGGCTCACGAAGACCTACGATGACCGGCTGGTTTCGGTGATTCTGTACGGCTCGGCGGCGGTTGGCGACCACGAGGGGCGCTTCTCCGACATCAACGTGTTTTGCGTCCTCCGGGACGTCACGCCGCGCGAGCTTTCCGAGGCCGAGCCCATCTTTCGCTGGTTCCGCAGCCTGGACAATCCTGCGCCGCTGCTGATGAGCGAGGAAGAAGTACGCACCTCGACGGACTGTTTCCCGATCGAATTTCACGACATTCAGGAGCAGAATCGCATCCTCTACGGGCGGGACGTCGTGTCGGACCTGGAGATCGACGACTCGTTCTACCGGGCGCAGGTGGAATACCAGCTTCGCGCGAAAGTGCTGCGGCTGCGGCAGAAGGGCGCCGGCGTCATGACGGATCGGGAACTGCTGCTGCGCCTGCTGGCCGATTCGCTGTCCACATTCTGCGTCCTGTCGCGCCACGCTCTGCGGCTGCACGGCGTGAAGGGCAGGTGGCAGAAACGCGAGGTCATTGAGCAGGCGCGGGAGACCTTCGGCTTCGACGCGGCGCCGTTTCTGACGCTGCTGGATGTGCGCGAGGAGCGAATCAAACCCGAAGCCGTCGATCCCGGGCCGCTCTACGGGAAGTATCTTAAGGAAATTCAGGTGGTCGTCGACGCGGTAGACCGGCTGGAGAAGTGACATCGGACCGCGCGCAGCGCGCGTCCCGGAAAGTACGGCGCGCCGGCGAACAGGCAACCGATCGTTGAAGAAGGGGAGAACGCATGAAAGTCCTTGCCATCCTACTTGGAGTACTACTACTGGCCGGGCTGATCTTCGGAGGCAAGCTGGTCGGGGTACGAAACGAACTGGTGACGCAGAACGAAGCGATCCAGGCGGCGTGGTCGCAGGTCGACGTCGTGCTGCAACGGCGCGCCGACCTGATTCCGAACCTGGTGGAGACGGTGAAAGGGATTGCCAAACAGGAGAAAGCCGTCGTCGATTCGGTGACCAGCGCGCGCGCGGCGCTGATGGGCGCGCGGACCCCGGCCGAACGGATTGAAGCCAACACGGCGCTGGATTCGGCGCTGAGCCGGCTGCTGGTGGTGGTAGAGAACTATCCCCAGATCAAATCGAGCGAGAATTTCCTGCGGCTCCAGGACGAACTGGCCGGTACGGAGAACCGCATCGCGGTGGAGCGGCGCAAGTACAACGAGACGGTGCAGCGCTACAATACCAACATCGCGCTGTTCCCGAATAATATCGCGGCGTCGCTGTTCGGCTTCCAGCGAAACGACAACTACTTCCGAACGGAACCAAGCCAGCGGGAGGCGCCCAAGGTTGCTTTCTAGCGCCGGCGGCCCGCGCCCCGCGGTAACGCAAGGTGGATTCGTGATATGAGCGTGCAGACATTCCGCAACTACGTCAATGGGGAGTGGGTGGAAGGCCCGACCTTTGAGAACCGCAATCCGGCGAACACGGACGAGGTGGTCGGGCTGTTCGTCAAAGGGACTCCGGACGACATCACCGCCGCCGCCGACGCGGCCCAGGCGGCGTTTCCCGGCTGGGCGAATCTCAATGCCCCGGCGCGCGGGAACTACCTGTTCAAAGTGGCCGACATCCTCGACCGGCGCTTCGAAGAAATCTCCGCGGAGATGACGCGCGAGGAAGGCAAGACGCTGCCTGAGGCCAAAGGTGAGGTGCGCCGGGCGATCAACATCTTTCGCTACTTCGGAAGCGAAGGGTCGCGGTTGCCGGGCATCCAGGTTCCGTCGGAGCGCGAGCGCGTCCACATGTTCGCCGTCCGCAAACCGATCGGCGTGGTCGGCCTGGTGACGCCGTGGAATTTCCCCAGCGCGATTCCGGCCTGGAAACTGGCGCCCGCGCTGGTCTGTGGCAATACGGTGGTGCTCAAGCCGGCGTCGGCGGCGCCGCTGAGCGCCTGGCGGATCGTCGAGGCGTGTCACGAAGCCGGCATCCCTAAGGGCGTGGTGAACTTCGTCGCCGGCGCGGGCGGAACGCTGGGCGATGCGCTGATTAACGCGCGGCCGCTGCGCGGAATTTCGTTCACCGGCTCGTGCGGCGTCGGCAACCGGCTGCACGAGGACGCGTCGAAGCGCCGCCTGCGCATCCAGCTCGAGATGGGCGGAAAGAATCCCACCATCGTGCTGGCCGACTGCGATTTCCCGCTCGCCGTGGAGAACGTCGTCAACGGCGCGTTCTTTTCTACCGGCCAGAAGTGCACGGCGACGAGCCGCGCGATTGTCGAGGAATCGATCTACGACCGTTTCCTGGAAGCGCTGGTCGAGCGGACCCGCAAGCTGAAGGTCGGCAACGGGCTCGAACCGGGCGTTCATATCGGCCCGGCCATCGACGAGTCGCAGCTCGAAACGGATCTGCGCTACATCGAAATCGGGCGCAAGGAAGCGGGCGAACCGCTGATCGGAGGCTCTAGGCTCACCGGCGACGGCTACGATAAGGGCTACTTCGTAGCGCCGACCATCTTCGCGAATGTCACCCAGAACATGACCATCGCGCAGGAGGAGATTTTCGGCCCCGTGCTCGGTGTCATGAAAGCGAAGAATTTCGAGGAGGCGATGTCGCTCGCCAACGCGATCCCTTTCGGCCTTTCGGCGTCCATCCAGACTACAAACCTAAGCCGCGTGTTCGAATATGTCTACGGCACGGAGGCCGGGCTCCTGACCGTGAATCTTCCGAGCGCCGGAGTCGAGTACCAATTGCCGTTCGGGGGCACTAAAGAGTCGAGCTTCGGACCCAAGGAGCAAGGCCCCGCGGCGCTGGATTTTTACACGGATTACAAGACCGTTTATCTCAAATACTGATGAAAATTTCGAGAGTCAAGCTAGACGGGCAGCCGACGGCGGCGGTGTTTGAAGGTGAGTTCTGCCGGCCGATTCCGGGCTATACAATCCAGGAGCTGATTCAACGGGCTGAGGCGGAGCACACGCCCTTGCACGAACTCGCGGCCGAACTGGCGAGCGCCCATCGCGAACAACTGCTGCCGCTGGCGCCGCTGCGGCCCCCAGAGGTGTGGGCCTGCGGCTGCACCTACGAAGCGAGTTCGAGTTTCCGCGACGCCGAGCATGGCACCCGCGAGGGATTCTACGCCCACGTCTACCGCGAGCCCCGGCCCGAGATCTTCTTCAAGGGGACCTCGCGCGTGTGCGTGGGACCGGGCGAACCGATCGGTATCCGGCCCGATTCCACCTTTACGGCGCCGGAGCCGGAACTGGCGGTGGTTCTGGGCAGCAAAGGCCTGATCATCGGCTACACGCTGGCGAACGACGTCTCGGCGTGGGACATCGAGCGCGAGAATCCGCTCTACCTGCCGCAGTCGAAGGTCTACGACGGCTGCTGCGCGCTGGGACCGGTGATCGTCACCAGCGACGAACTGACTAACCCCTACAACCTCGAGATGACCTGCGTCATCACCCGCGGCGAAAGCACCGTCTTTTCCGGCAGCGTCAATACCTCCAAGCTGCACCGGAAGATCGAGACGCTGGTGGAATACCTCCTGCGGGCGAACTCCGTTCCGCGGGGAACTGTTCTGCTGACCGGAACGGGGATCATCGTCCCCCAGGAAGCGGCCATCCAGCCCGGCGACGTGGTCACCATACGCGTGCCGGAAATCGGGGAACTGTCGAACCCCGCGGCGCTGGTCTAAACGCCTGTCGGTTGTGGGGCACCGTCGAAAGTCAACAGTCTTTCATCCCTTTTGGTGGCCCCACGGGCCACGCTGACAGGTTGGCCGGAGGCAACCTGCGGGCCGATCGCCGATCGGCCGGGGCGGCGGTTGGACCGCCGCTCAGGATGAGATCCGGATGAGATCCTGCCCCCCACATGTACCCAAATCAGACATTGGAGTGTTGTATACTTCGGGGCTTAGAGGAGATTTTTGTGCGTCTCCGATCAGCAGTCATTCCATTGATAATACTTGCGGTTTTGTCTCCGTTGAGAGCCACTACCGTCGCGGGCGATCCGATGGACCCGCGCTATCAGGCGCCGCCCGGCGCCGGTTTTGACGGCGTTGTCAACATCGTCATCGCCAATGGCGGCTTCCTCATCGGCTGTTCCGGCGCGCTGCTGTCGAGCGGGCGCCACATTCTCACCGCGGGCCACTGCGTCACCAGTTCCTACGGCGGCGGTTTGCCGCAGGAGTCGTTGATCACCTTTGTGACCCCCTCGGGCGTTCACCAACGCGAGGGCGTTCACTATGCCGTCTATCCGGGCTGGGACGGCGACCTGTTCTCGGGCACGGACCTGGCCATCATCACGCTCGACCGGCCCGCCCCGTTGGATGCCACCCGCTACGACATCTACCGCAACAACGACGAACTGGGGCAGGTCGCAACCCTGTCGGGTTTCGGCATGTCGGGCTCCGGTTGGGAGGGGGTAACCAGCCCATCCGGGGTGCGCCGCCAGGGAGAGAACCGGTACGAATTGACGGCCGAATATTTCGGGATGTCGCCGAATATCCTGATGTTCGACTTCGACAGTGGACTCGCCGATAATGACGCCTTCGGCTGGTTGGGCGTCGCGGCGGACCTCGGGCAGGGGCTGTTTGAGGTCCACGTCGCGCCCGGCGACTCCGGCGGGCCGAGTTTCCTGAACGGCCTGATCGCGGGAATTCATACGCTGGGGGCGACCTTCGCCTTGTGTCCACCGGATGTGAGCACGCCCTCCAATGCCTACGGCGGCCCCGGCTGCAAGATGGACTTCAGCTTCGGTGAACTGGGCGGCGACATACGCGTCTCGGCGTTCGCCGCCTTCATCGACGGAGCCATGCAAAGCGTGCCGGAACCGGGCACGTTCGCGCTGTCGATCGGCGGCCTGTCCGCCCTCATCGCCCTCGCCCGCCGCCGGAAACGCGCAAGATACGCAAGGACCAATCATGACGCATCGTGAAAGAGTAGTCGCAGCCCTAAATCACCGCGAACCCGACCGCTTGCCCATGGACCTGGGAAGCGCCCGGTTTACCGGCATGGTGAAGCCGGCTTACGAACGCCTCTGCCGGCAGCTTGGTTTCGGAGACAGCGGCCCGCTGATCGACCAGATGCAACAACTGCACGAATTGGATGAGCGGGTGCTCGAACGCCTGGACGTCGACGTCCGATCGATCTCGCTCGGCGGTCCCGACGCCAACCGCGAGGAACACCTGCCCGATGGCGAGTGGAAGGACGAGTGGGGCGTCACGCGGGTGCGGCCTCCCGGCTGCCATTACTACGAACTGCATGGGAGCCCGCTGGCGGGCGCCATCACGGCCCAGACGATCGCGCGCTACCGGTTTCCCGACCCTACCGACCCGGGACGCTTCCGAAAGCTGCGCGAACGGGCGCTCATGCTGCGCGAGCAGACCGATTACGCCGTGATGTTCAACGCACGCTTCCACCTGGTCCACCAGACGCAATACCTGCGCGGCTTCGAGGACTGGTACTGCGACCTGGCCGGCGATCACGATCTTTTCTTGGCATTGATGCAAGCCGTCGTGGAGAACCTGCTCGAGATGAACCGCCGCGCCTTCGCCGAGTTGGCCGGCCTGGTGGACATCGTCGCGTTCGGCGACGACGTCGGCTTGCAGGACCGCCCCGTCTGCTCGCTGCCCATGTACCGCAAACTGATCCGTCCTTTCCAGGAGCGGATTGTCGGCTCGATGAAGCAACATGCCCCGGGCGCGAAGGTGCTGTACCACACCTGCGGCGCGGTCTATCCGTACATCGGAGACTTCATCGAGATCGGCGTCGACGCGCTGAATCCGGTGCAGGTGAGCGCCAAGGGCATGGAACCGGCCAGGCTCAAGCGGGAGTTCGGGGACCGGATCTCGTTCTGGGGCGGCATCGACAGCCAGCGCCTGCTGCCGCACGGTTCCCCGGACGAGGTGGCCGCCGAGGTCCGGCGATTGTTCGGAATCCTCGGCGAATCGGGCGGCTGGATTCTCGCCGCAGTGCACAACATCCAGCCGGACGTGCCCCCGGAGAACGTCCTGGCGATGTTCGACGCGGGCCGCGAGTGCGTCTATCAGCCATTGGCCACGGGCGTTCCGGGCTGACCGCGCCGTCCGCGGAACATTGCCGAGCCGGCGCCCGTACTGACCAGTAAGGCGCCGGCGACTCCGCTGTGTCCTGGCGCCCCGAGGCAACCGCATGCGGGTATTCGTTCAGGACCTTCGTTACGGCCTGCGCACGCTGGCCAGAAACCCGGGCTTCACGGCGGTGGCGGTCCTCGCGCTGGCGCTCGGGATCGGCGCCAACACCGCCATCTTCAGCGTCGTGAACGGCGTGCTCCTTCGGCCGCTGCCCTATCGTCAGCCCGACCGCCTGATGCGTCTCAGCGAGACGTCGCCCGATTTCGCCACCATGGCGGTCGCCTACCCGAACTTCGTGGACTGGAACGGCCAAACTCGCACCTTCTCCGGCCTGGCGGCGTTCCGTTGGGAGGACTACGACGTCACGGGAGAAGGCCGGCCCGAGCACCTGAGCGGCAAGATGGTCTCGGCCGATTTCTTCCGGGTCCTCGGAATCAACCCCGCTTTGGGCCGCGACTTCGACCCTGCCGCGGACCGGCTTGGCTCGGCGCCCGTCGCGATTATCGGCGGCGGCCTGTGGCAGCGCAGGTTCGGGTCCAGCCCCGCCGCCGTCGGCAGTCAGCTCATCCTCAACGGCCAGAGCTTCTCCATCGTGGGCGTCGCGCCTCCCGATTTCCAGTTTGAAGGCCGCGCCGACCTCTACACGCTGCTGGAGCAATGGGACGATATTCTCGCGCGCTCGCGCGAAATGCACCCCGGCCTATACGTGGTGGGGCGGCTGAAACCCGGCGTGACAAAGGCGCAGGCGCAAGCGGAAATGGACGCCATCGCGGGCCGTTTGGCCGAGGCCTATCCGAAATCGAACTCCCGGCATGGCGTCAAGATCGCGCCCCTCACCGACGCCACCGTCGGAAACGTCCGCCCTATCCTGCTGGTCCTGCTGGGCGCGGTGGGTTTCGTGCTTCTCATCGCCTGCGCCAACGTGGCGAATCTGCTGCTGGCTCGCTTCACCGGGCGCCAGAAGGAAATCGCCATCCGCGCGGCGATCGGCGCCGGCCGGGGACGACTGGTGCGGCAACTGCTGACCGAGAGCGTCGCGTTGGCTTTGGCCGGTGGCGCCGCCGGGCTGGCCGTTGCGCACTGGGGCACGCGAGCGGCCGTAGCCGCGGTCCCCGGCGGTTTGCCGCGCATGGAGAACATCGGCGTGGACGGCTGGGTGCTCGCCTTTGCCCTGGGTGTGTCGCTTCTCACCGGCCTTGTCTTCGGGCTGGCCCCGGCGCTGCACGTCTCGATGACCGATCTGCACGAAACGTTGCAGGAAGGCAGTCGCGGCTCCTCGGCCGGCCGCCGTCGCTTGCGCAACCTGCTGGTGGTCTCTGAAGTGGCGGCGGCGCTCGTGCTGCTGTCCGGCGCGGGCCTGATGCTGCGCACCATGCAAAGCCTCGGCGGCGTCGATCCCGGCTTCAACCCGTCCAACGTTCTGACCTTCTCCGTCGGCCTTTCGCCGGCCAACGTGAGCAGCGGTGATCGCATCCTCCAGACCTTCCAGCAGATGGTGGAACGAGTTGAAAGCGCGCCCGGAGTGAAGCGCGCGGCGGTGTCCTCGTTGATTCCTTTAAGCGGCAACGATTCGGAGATCCCCTTCTACGTCCACGGGCGGCCTCGCCCCGCATCGCAGGGCGATATGTCCTGGGCGCTGCTGTACGTCACCTCTCCCGGCTATCTGGAGGCCATGCGGATTCCGCTGCTGCGCGGCCGGTACATCGAAGACCGGGATATGAGCCGCGGAACCCACATCGCGATCATCGACGAAGTCATGGCGCGCACGTTTTTTCCGAACGAAGACGCCCTTGGCAAGAGCATCGTAATCGCCGACCTGAGCGGCGCCCTGGGCCCCGAGGTGTCCACGCCGATGGAGATCGTCGGCATCGTAGGTCACGTGAATCATTGGGGGCTGGACAACGACGGCGCCGCGCCGGTCCGTAGCGAGTTGTACTTGCCGCTGTCGCAGGTTCCGGAGCCGTTCATGAAGGGCGTCGCCGGTTCGAGCGCGTTTGTGGTGCGCACCGGCGCGGATCCTCTCGCGACGTTGCCGGCCGTCCGCGCCGCGGTCCTCGAAGCCGGCCACGACCAGCCCGTCTATGGCGTCCGGACGATGGATCAGATCGTCTCCGCGTCGTTCGCGGACCGCCGCTTCTGCATGCTCCTGCTGGGCATCTTCGCCGCGCTGGCGCTGTTGCTGGCGGCGGTCGGCATTTACGGCGTGATCTCCTACACGGTCGCGCAGCGCACGCGCGAGATTGGCATCCGCATGGCGCTCGGAGCGCGACAGGCCGACGTGCTCAGGGTGGTTGTCGGCCAGGGCATGCTTCCCGTCCTGGCCGGCCTGGCCCTCGGACTGGCCGCCTCGTTCGGGCTCACCCGTCTCATGACCGGCATGCTCTATGGCGTCAGCGCCGGCGACCCGGCGACCTTGATCGGTGTCGCGTTGACGCTGACCGCCGTGGCCCTCGTCGCCATCCTCGTTCCCGCCCGCCGCGCGGCCCGGGTCGCGCCCGTGGCGGCCTTGCGCAGCGAATAGCGCGCTCGTCCGATCGAGCCTCGCCCAGGCGCCGGACGCGGTTGCGGCTGGATTATACTGGTCCCCGAGTATCGATTTGAGGAGGATCGGATGAGATTAGTGGTTGCTTCAGGCGTGGTCCTGCTGCTCGCGTCCGCCGGCGCCAGCGCTCAGCCGCTGAACCAGGCGCCGAAAGGATTTGTATCGCTGTTCAACGGCAAGGACCTCGCCGACTGGAAGATCCCGGAAGGCGACAACGGCCATTGGAAAGTGATCGACGGCGCCATCGACTACGACGCCCGCAGCGAGGCCAAGGGAAGCAAGGATCTCTGGACGCGAAAAGAGTTTAAGGATTTCGTCCTGAAGATCGACTGGCGCATCAAGGAAGTCCCCTACTGGTATCCCAACACCTACATCATCATGCCCGACGGCTCGTATAAGACCGACGAAAAGGGCGAGCCGATCAAGTTCTCCATGCCCGACTCCGACTCGGGCATCCTGCTCCGCGGGGGTCCGCAGATCAACATCTGGAACTGGCCCGCTGGATCGGGCGAGATCTGGAGCGTCCGCCTGAACAAGGACGTCGCGCCGGAGGTGCGCGCCGCGGCCGTCCCGAAGGTCCATGCCGACCGCAACATCGGCGAGTGGAACACGTTCGAAATCACCCTCAAGGGGAAGCGGGTCAACGTCCTTCTCAACGGAAAGCTGGTCATCGAAAACGCCCTCATCCCGGAGATCGCCGAGAAGGGCCCCATCGGGCTTCAGCACCACGGAAGCTTCAAGGACGGCAAGTGGACCGGACCGCCCAGCCTGATGCAGTTCCGCAACATCTTCATCCGGGAACTGTAGCGGCCTGGCGAAAATGAGTTCCGAAAACGAATCCCGCCGGGTTCTCATCGTCGGCGGCGTCGCCGGCGGAGCGTCCTGCGCCGCTCGCACCCGCAGGCTCGACGAGAGCGCCGAAATCGTCCTCTTCGACCGCGGTCCCTATGTCTCGTTCGCCAATTGCGGACTGCCCTACTACGTCGGCGACATCATCAAGCAGGAAGCCGACCTGCTGGTCGCCTCCGCCAAGACCTTTCTCCAGAACTTCAACATCGATGTCCGGACCGAAAACGAAGTCACGGCCATCGACCGCCACCGGCGCGAAATCGAGGTGAAGGACAAAGGAACCGGCCGCGTCTATCGTGAGCGCTACGATACGCTCGTTCTGGCCACCGGCGCCGCTCCCTTACAGCCGCGCCTGCCCGGCATCGACCTGCCGGGCATCCACGTGCTGCGCACCATTCCCGACAGCCGCCGCATCCGCGATTGGATCGAGACGCGGAACCCTCGCCGCGCCGTCATTGTCGGCGGCGGTTACATCGGAATCGAGATGGCCGAGAACCTCGTTAAACGAGGCATCCGGGTAACCATCGTCGAGGCGTTGGATCAACTGATGCCGCCGCTCGACCCGGAAATGGCGGAGCCGGTGGCCCGTCACCTGGAAGAGAAGAAGATCAACGTCGAAATCGGCGATCCCGTGGAAGCCTTCGAGCCCGGTCACGACGGCGGCATCGTCGTCCGAACGAAATCCGGCGGCGGGTATCCCGGCGACATGGTCATCCTCTCGGTGGGCGTGCGGCCGGAAATCTCGCTGGCGCAGGCGGCCGGCCTCGAACTCGGCGAATGCGGCGGGCTCCGCGTGGACGAGTCGATGCGCACCAGCGATCCCCGGATCTGGGCCGTCGGCGACGTCGTCGAGACGCGCGACATCGTTACCGGAACCTGGATGCTCGCGCCGCTGGCGGGACCGGCGAACCGTCAGGGGCGGATCGCGGCGGAATCCATCTGCGGCCGCGAGGCGAAGTTCCGCGGCGTGCAAGGCACGGTCATCTGCGGCTGTCTTGGCCTCACCGTCGCCATGACCGGCGCGAGCGAGAAGCGTCTGCGGCAGGCCGGTTTCACGCGCTTTAAAGCCGTGTATCTCCATCCGGGCAGCCATGCGGGCTATTACCCGGGCGCCACTCCCATCCACATCAAGCTGATCTTCTCCACTGACGACGGGCGCGTCCTGGGCGCGCAGGCGGTTGGCGTGGAAGGAGTGGACAAGCGGATCGATGTCATCGCCATGGCGATCCAAAAGGGCGCAACCGTATATGACCTGGCCGAAGCCGAACTCTGCTATGCGCCGCAATATGGCGCGGCGAAGGACCCGGTGAACCTCGCCGGCATGGTCGCCGTGAACGTCCTCCGCGGCGACCTGCCCCTGGCGGACTGGCGCGGACTCCCGCACGCAAATGCCTTCCTGCTCGACGTGCGCGCGCCGGAAGAATACGCCCGGGACCATATCGAGGGAGCGGTGAACATCCCGCTGACCCAGTTGCGCGAACGCTACGGCGAACTGCCGCGCGACCGCGAGATCTGGATCAATTGCGCCCTCGGCCAAAGATCGTACTACGCCGTTCGCTTCCTGGCGCAGAAAGGCTACAACGTCAAGAACCTGCCCGGAGGGCTGGTAACCTACTGGGGCTTCTACCCGTAGAGCCGGAGACGTCAGCTCAGTAATAGTCGAATCCCGCCCGCTCCAGCGCCCGCTGTACCTGGCGGTTCCTCATGAACGTGTCCCAGACGAACGCCGAGCGCACGTTCTCCGCCATCAGCATCGTGATGCCCGTGTCGATGCCGACGCAGTCGGTGTCGTACCAGTCGGTCGTCGGGTTGAAGGCGTTGATGAAGCCGTAGCGGGACCAGGCCCGTTCATACCGGGTGCGGATCGTCTTCAGTACGCGCAGGGTGGCGCGCGGTAGAAAAGGCAGCGAACCGCCCGCCGCGCTCGGCACAACCGTCCCGTCGAGCGGTCCCATTTCCGGCGGACCGCCCCAGGCCACGTATCCCTGCGCCGAATCCGACGCCGTAATCCCCCATAGATCCTCGCTGAAATGTGGAAAACGATCGGCCAGTTCCAGGCAAAAGCGCCGGTGGACTTCCGTCGCAATCATGGAATTTCGAAAATAATCCGCGTACCGGTCCCGCCGTCCTCGAAAATCGAACCACGCCTGCGAGTACTGATGGACGAACAGCGGGGCGTACGAACCGATGTAGCGCAGCCCGTCGTATTCGAACGTGACCCGTTTCCACGCGTGCCAGGTGGCGACCGGCAGCGGGTGCGTGTACGAGCCCAGCCCCAGCAGATACAGCATCATCAGCTCGCTGTAGTAATCCCATCGATACCGCAGAAAGCCGCCCTCCGGCGTCCAGCCGTGCGGCAGCAGCGAGGTATCCTCGGAAAGCCACGTCCAGTTGACCCGGTTGAAGATCTCCAGCGCCAGCCGGCTGATCTCCGCGTGCCGGAAGTGCGTGCGGCACGTCAACACGCCGCACAGCAGAATGGCCGTGTCCACCGAGGAAACTTCCGATTCCCAGATCCGCTCGCCCGTATGCACGTTGGCGAAGTGATAGTAGAATCCCCGCTGGGTCGGCATCGTGTGCCGCAGAAATCGCAGCGTGGTCAACACCCGCCGGCGCGCGTCCGCCGTCGAAATGTACTTCCTCTGGTGACCAATGGCCAGCGCCGTCAGGCCAAAGCCGGTTGCCGCGATACTCGCCACCACCCCTTTGTCTTCGCGCCGGATATTCGCGCGGTCCTTGATCAGGCCCGTCTGGGGGTCCGCCTGTTCCCAGAAATACAAAAAATTCGCCAGTTCCAGTTCTTCGAGGAACGCATCGTCCTCGGGCGAGAGCGACTGCTCGTCTTTCAGAGCGTCGCGCCACTCGGGGAACGGCGCGCCAATGGTTCGCTCGACCTCGTTCGCCCCCAGACCGGCGCCCGTCGCCACCCCAAGAAGAAATCGGCGGCGCGACGAGCGTGCGCGATTTGGCATGCGGCCCAGCACTACTTTTATTTAACAGAATCCGGAACGATCCTTGGCACAGTACGCCAGACTCACGTTTCACTTCTCCGCTTCCGCGTCAACGAGTCTTAGAATTTCAGTAGAGGGCTGGGAGGATTGAAGCGAAGGCGCAAGCTCGAAATCCTGGCGGTGACGAGCGCGGCGGCCGCCGTTCTGGCCGCGATCCTGAGTTCCATCGTCTCGCGGCCGGAGAGAGTGACGTCGTTGACCGGCGCCGTTCTGCGGGAAGATTCCGATCCCAGGCGCCAGCGGCCCATCCTCGGCGCCGACGTGACGATTGTGTACCCTGCTCCGCTTGGCGGGGCGAAAACCGATGCCTCCGGCCTGTTTGCGCTCGACCTCGGGCCCGGCGTCGTCGCCGGTCAGACGCTCAAGCTCGCCGTCCACCACCCGGAGTACCAACCCGTCTATCTCGACGTGCCCGCCGACGAGCGACCGCACGTGATCCGCATGAATCCCCAGCCCGAGACCGCCGACGGCGCCCCTCCGCAGTCTGAGGTGCGGCTAAGGAACATTCGCATGAGGTACGCTATCAAACGTCCGTCAACCGTCACCGTGGGTAGCGCCGTGAGAGCGTTCGAAGTGGCGAACACCGGCAGCGTTCCCTGCGACGGCGAGCCGCCTTGTTCGCCGGACGGCAAGTGGAAAGCCGCCACCGGATCGGTTTCCCTGGACGCCGGCGAGCGAAACGAGTTCCGCAACGCGCGCGTGTCCTGCATCGCCGGACCCTGTCCCTTCAGCAGAATCGCGTCCGACGAATTCTCCCAAGGCGGCCGCGTCATTAGCGCGTCTGTCCTCAACTGGTCCGACACGGTCACGTACCTCATCGAGGCGGAAGTGACGCACACCAGGCTCGCCGACGCCATCCATTTTTCGTACCCCGCGATCTTCGGCGAATCGATGAACTTCACCCTTCCCGCCTCGGCGCAGGGGCTCAGCATCGAGGCCGATCTGAACGGAAGTCCGATCGTGTTCCCTCTCGGACCCCGTCTGCGGTTGTCGTGGGCCGACTGCAGCCTCAAGATCGCCTCGGATCAGACCAAGGTCTACCGCTGCGACGTGAAGCCCGGTTACCGATTTTGACCGCAGCGACCCACATGCCGGCAGCAACGAGCAGCAAGTCCGTTCCGTCCCTCTACGCCCTGGAGGTTTCATGATCACCGAGACGCCGCTTACCGCCTCGAGCGCCCTTGCCGCCTGGCAACACCTGTCGGCTGAGGAACGCGTGAGCGCGTTCCGCTCCCTCTCGCGCGATCAGCGCGAGGATCTGTTCATCGATCTGAGCTCGGCCGACCAGGCGGAACTGGCCCGGACCATGCCCGAGCACGAGCGGCGCACGTACCTGCGCATCCTGGCGCCAGACGACGTAGCGGACTTGATTCAGGAGTCCCCGGAGGAGGAGCGGGACGCGCTGGTCAACCTCCTCGATTGGGCCTCGCAACGCGAGGTCCGGGCGCTGCTGGCCTATGCCGAGGACGATGCCGGCGGGTTGATGAATCCGCGGTTCGCGCGGCTCCGGCCCGACATGACCGTCGACGAGGCGATCGCCTACCTGCGGCTTCAGGCGCGGCAGATGGAGACGGTCTACTACGCCTACGTGGTGGATAGCCAGCAGAAGTTGGCGGGCGTGATCTCCCTCCGCAAGCTTTTCGCCTCCGATGGGCGCGCGCGCGTCAGCGACGTGATGCGGATCGAAGTGGTGAGCGTGCAGGCGGAGACAGACCAGGAAGAAGTGGCGAGGATGTTCTCGCTGCACGATCTTGCGGCGATCCCCGTCGTCGACGAGGAAGGCCGCATTAAGGGCGTCGTGACCCTCGACGACATCGTTCACGTCGTCCAGGAAGAGGCCACCGAGGACATCCAGAAGATCGGCGGTATGGAGGCCCTCCATGGGCCCTACCTCGATACCAGGTTCTTCGAGATGGTAAAGAAGCGCGCCGGATGGCTGGCCGCGCTCTTTCTCGGCGAGATGCTCACCGCGACCGCGATGGCTCACTATGAGGACGAGATCGCTCAGGCCGTGGTTCTGGCGGTCTTCATCCCGCTGATCATCAGCAGCGGAGGCAACTCCGGCTCCCAGGCCTCCACCCTGGTGGTGCGCGCGATGGCGCTTGGCGAGCTTCGCCTGCGGGACTGGTGGATCGTCGCATGGCGCGAACTGCGAAGCGGGCTGGTTCTCGGCGCCATTCTCGCTTCCATCGGATTCTCCCGGATCGTGGTGTGGCACGCGGTGGGAGGCGTCTACGGCGAGCACTACCTGCTCGTCGGCATAACCATCGCGCTCAGCCTCGTCGGCGTGGTGCTGTTCGGTACGGTCGCGGGCGCGATGCTACCATTCATACTTCGGCGCGCCGGCGTCGATCCGGCCACCGCTTCGGCGCCCTTCGTCGCCACCTTGGTCGACGTGACCGGGGTGGTGATTTACTTCACCACCGCCAGCATCGTGCTCCGCGGCACGCTGCTGTAACCCGTCGCTATTGTCCTGTGACAATACCGGGTATTACACCCCTTCCGATTCCTCTCTCCCCGCCAAGA
>JAHCHE010000024.1 GCA_026129905.1 Bryobacteraceae bacterium
GCGGATCCGGACCCCGGGCGTCGGCACGAGTGCCGACGCGGCACGCACGAGTGCGTGCGCCACGACGTGGGATTGCGGCCTAAGGGAACGGAATCCTCTTGGGTTCACTGTACCGGCTCCCATCGGCAGCTCTTGCCGAACGGCGTCTCGGTGACGAGCTTGCGATAGCCGCCCGAAACGGTGCCGGCGGGCGAGGCGTCGTCGGGCTGGCAGGCGCGGAGACCGCCGCCCATGTCGATTGCGCTCGGCGCGGCCTTGGAGGCCGGCGAGGCCCCAACCACCTTCGTCTGGCTGGGCGGCGGCTGTTGCGGCGGAGGGGCGGCCGCCTGCGCGGCCGGAGCGCTCTCCTCGGGTTTCAGATCCTCCACTCGCTTTCGAATCCGCTTGTCCTCCCAGCCGAAGACCAGTTCCCGAGGCGTGGCTTCCAGCAAACGGAACTCGCCGATGCGGTCGCCGACGCGGTACGCCCGCTGGGGCTCGCCGGAAGCGGCGCTGAGAATGGCCGTCGGACCGGCGCCAAGGTCGAGCACGCCGTAAGCCACCGGGAGCGGCGGAACGGGCCTTTCGATGACCACCACTTCCACCTCGGGATTGCGGTCGCGCGTGAACAGGACCCGGCCGGCCACCTCGATGTAGTCGGCCGCGGTCGCCGGCGCGGGAGGATCGAGGGCCGGCTCCGGAATCGCCGCGGCGGGCTTAACTTCCTGCGCCGCCAAGGAAGCGCTCCGGACCTCGGCGTTTTTCCGGACCTGCCAGATGCGCCAGCCGGTCAGCGCCAGCAGCGCGGCCAGCGCCAGGTTCAGCAGATGGAGCTTGCGCTTCAAAACGACGTCAGTCCTTTCCGCTCCGGGACGAGCTGATGGGGAACCATTCCCGCGACGGTGAGCCGCACGTTGAGCAGCTTGTCTTTGGGGTTGCCCGCGTTGACGCGCAGATCTTCGGTCCCGACGGCCTCGGGCTGCGCGGTCAGGTCGGCGAGGAGGTTCACCAACTGCTCGATGGCGCAGGTGAAGCTCACCGCGACGAGCACTTCGCCGTAGTTCTTATCCTTGCCGACGGGGCGGACCTGCCCGATCTCTTCGGAGCGAAACTCCAGCGGCGGCGTTTGGGCGTTGCCGATCCGGCGCAGGATCTTCAGCACTTCGGCCTGGGCCTGCTGGGCGGTCTCGGTCCGGATGAGGGTTTGCTCCCAGGTCTCGAGTTCCGCGGCGAGGACCTTCAACTGCTCTTCCCTGGCGGGGACCAGGGCCGCGAGGCGGCGCGTCTGCGTCAGGCGCTGCTCCACCGCCGCCGCGTTCTCCGTAGCGGCGACCACTTCCGGCGCCGCGCCGCTTCCGCCGGGCCAGAACGTGATCGCGAGAAAGACGACCGCCGCAGCGGCCAGAGCGATCAGGGCGCGTTTGTCGCGCGAGGAGATCGTCATGGCGCGCCCTCCCGCTGGGCCCGGATAGCGAAGCTCTCGGACTGTCCCGCCTTCGAGATCGGCGTCATGAATTCCGAGTTGCGAAACAGCGGGGACTTGTCGATGGTCTCAAGCAGCGCGGCCGAGTGCGGAGACTCGCCGTTCATGGTGACCGCGGAACGGGTGAGTTCGAGACTGTTCACCCAGGCGGGCGGCTCCAGCAGGCGGGTAAGCGCCTGGAGCGCGTCGAGATCGCTTCTCGTACGAAGGCGGAAATCGCGCAGCGCCTGCCGGCGCGCCCGTAACGCGGCGATCCGGTCCTCGAGGTCGTGAACCTTCATTGCTTCGGGCGTCAGTCGAGCGGCTTCGGCCTCCAGCGCCGCCAGGTAGCGCCGGTCCTCGATCCGCCCATAGACGGCGAGACCGATCACCGCGGCGACCAGCAGCGCGGCAAGCGCGATGGTGGGAATATAAACGGCGCGCGAGGCGGCGCCGCGCTGGGCAGCCGGCAGCAGATTCGCCGGAACCCCCAGCCAGGGACAGGCCGCCGCCAGCGCGCCGGCGTAGGAGAAGGCCAGTTCGTCGAGGTCGGTGTCCGGGGGAAGCGGCCCGGGAGCGGGAAGAAGATCCGCGGCGCGGTAGGGCCGTACCTCGCCTTCCAGCCGCAGTTCAGCGGCCGCGAGCGCCACGGCCTTTTCGGGGGGCGCGTCAAACACAGCCGAGAAGGCGGGCCGCGCGGCGCTCTCGCCATAGACCTCGACGCCGCCGCGACGCTCGCCGGCAATCAGGAAACCGCCTTCGGGCGGGCCGTCGAGCAGGCGCAATGCCGCGTGCAGCGCGGCGGCCGAGAAGGTGAAGGAGGCGACGCGCACGCCCGCCTCGGCGAACAAGGAGGCGTACCGGTCGACCACCTGCGTGCGGGCGATGCCGATGAGGACCGCGCCGGCGTCGCCGGTCGGAGACCAGCCGTACTGCGCCTCGTCTTCGGGGTAAGGATGAAGCGAGTCGATCTGGAACCGGATGGCGGCTTCGGCGTCGCGCTTTTTGACGCCCGGAAGCGTCAGGGGCCGGACCACCAGTTCCCGCCGCGGCAGCAGGACGGTGGCGGCCAGGTGACCGGCGCCGGTGCGCGCGAGGAAATCCGCGTATTCGGCGCCCCACTCGGCGGCCGGGCGCTGGCGAAAGCGTTCGATGAGCGTTGTGCCCAGGATGCGCACCCCGCGCGGGCGCACGCGAGCCACCGTCACGCGCAGATCGTCGTCCTGTATCTCGATGCCGACGCCAGTCCCCACCGCGAGCCACTTGCGGGCGCCGGGGGCGGCTTTGCGCGGAACGGCGGGACGGGCTTCCGGAACCGGAGGCTCGCCGGGCGCGACGGGCGTGATCGATATGTCGCCGCCGCTCATTGCCACCACTCGGAGGAGTCCCCCGCGGCGTTGTCATGCCAGCGCAGCACCTGGTACGGCGGGGTGACCTGTGGCCCGAAGTACTTTACCGTCGCGGCCACCGACCGCCGGCCCTCCGCCAAGCGGCCGTCTTCCAGCCGGTGGCGCGCGGTGGCCCGTAGCGTGTAGATGGAGATGCCGCCGATGCCCAGCTTCTGCGCGCCTGGTCCGGCGAACTTGCGAAAGGGCTCGAGCTCGTTCATCGAGCGGAACGGGACGACGCGGCGGCGTTCGACGATTTGCGCCACCGCTCCGGGATAGATGCCGAGGGAAAGAAGCAGCGCCGGATCGGCGGCGTTGACGTCGAAGAGGTTCGTGGCGCCGTACGGGGCGACGCAGTCGCGGAGTCCGGAGCGGCGAACCAGGCGCCCTTCCGGGTCGCGAATGTAGCTGCCATAGAACAGTTCCGGCGTCATGCCTCGAATCAGGAGAACTTCCTCAACCTCTTCAAAGGACGCGTGCCGGGCGCGAAAAGACGGAGTCATCGAAAGATAGTAGCGATCGAAGAAGCTGGGACCCTGCGACGGGGTGCGCCAGTCGACGATGCCGGCCGCGATTTCCCTGGCCTGCGCCGGTTCCGCCCCGATGGCCAGCAGCAGCCGGAACAGGTCTTCTTCATTCGCCGCGTTGAGATTGAGACGGGAAGCGGCGGGAACGATCTCCACCACCGCGTCGCCGGAGGGGAACGAGAAGTAGAGGCGGGAAACGCCGATGTCCCAGAACTCGGGCAAACCGTCGGGCCGGCGCTCTCCCGGTCCCCACATCATGTAGAGGATGGCCCGGTCGATCGCCCCGGTAGCGAGATAGTGGCCTCGCAGCCCGTCAAGCGACGCGGCGGCCCGCTCGGTCTCGCCGCGTACGGTGGTAGCTACGGAGAAGGCGATGGCGGAAAGCGCCGCCGTCAGCCACAATACCGCCAGCAGGGCGCTGCCGCGGCGGCCTGGCCCTTTACTGCTGGAGATAGAGCGCATCCTCATATTGCAGCATCGCGTTCTTGCTCACCCGCAGCGGAACGGTCAGCGCGAGCCTGGGCAGGCGCGCGGGTTCCGGTTCCAGCGGGGCCATGTCGATCCGCAACGCGGACGGAAGCTCGGGCTTCACCCAGACCGGGGTCCAACGGCGCCACTCCGGCGGGGGCAGCCGCTCCTGATACGAAAAGCGGCAGTAAGCGAGCCGATCCGCCAGCACGAACGAATACGGCCCGATCTTGATGGGGCGAAACAACGCCGTGGGCGCGCCGGGGCGCATGCCGATGCAGAGGATGCCGGTGGAGTCGGGCCCCGTGTAGAGCAGCTCGTTGACCACCAGCCGCACGCCTTCGCCCGTCTCGAGCGGGATCACCTGGTATTCGAGGATGCGGGCGTAGCCTCGGGCGGCCTCCTCCAGCGAATGGCTCGACACGAAGCGCATCGACTGCGGCTCGCCCTGGAAGAACGGAACCTTCACCGGCGGCGCGTTGGGATTCAGGCGGCAATCCGCCGTCACCGCCATGAAGCCGGCGATCTGCTGCTCGAGCACGCGCTGCACCCCGGCTACGCGCCGGTTGTCGAGCAGGCGGTTGTTGGTCTTTTCCATAGCGTTGAGGCCGACGCGCATGGCCATGAGAATGCCGGCCGAGATCAGGCTCACAAGCGAGACCGCGATCAGCAGTTCCATCAGCGTGACGCCGGCGGTGGACCTGCCGCGCATCAGGGCCTCCCCAGCATGGGCATGTCGTCCTGACGCAGCGGCGCGGCGCGATATGTTTCGAGGTTCAGGACGCGCCGCCGGTCGCCGTTCATCCACCAGACTTCGAGTTCGAGCCGGTCGAGCGCCAGCGCGCCCGGTCCGGCGCCGGGTTGCCGTTCAAAGGGAGTCACCAACGCTTTCCAGCCGCCGGCGACGCCCACCAGGGCCGGATCCCATTCGCCCTCGAGAATGGCCCGCTTGGGCAGGTTCGGCTCCGCCAGCAGCTCCTCCATCGTGCGCTTGGCCATCATGACGGCGCGGTCGTAATCGGAAAGCCGGCCGGCGTTCTGCAGCGAGGTGGAAAGATTGGATAGCAGCGCCACCACCGCGGCCGCCATGATGACGGTGGCCACCAGAACTTCCAGCAGCGTGAATCCCCGCCGCTTCATCGCTGGGCGACCAGTTCCACCTGGGGGACGCCGGTGATCGGGTCGACGCGGACGATGCGCCGCGCGCCGCGGCGGTTCTGCAGCTCGATGCCGATCCGGGGAATCGCGCCGGCCGGGTACAGCATGACGTAGCGGGGGGTCCCGGGCTCGACGGGAAGCTCGGGAAAAATCGAGCGGATGGTGACGCCGTCCGGGAGGTTGAGCGTGCGGGTAAACGACGGGTCGGTGGAGCGCAAGGTGATGCGGCTGAGCTTGGGCGCGATCTCCACTTCCACCACCTCCTGTCGGCGGTCGGCGCGGTTCAGCGCTCCGTTCAGAAAGCTGACCAGCGAATCGGAAGCCGAAGCCAGGCGCAGCGAGTCGATCCCTGCGGTAACGGCCGGGAAGCTGATGCCGACCATCAGGCCGAGCAGGGAGACGACGATCAACATTTCGACCAGCGTGACTCCCCGGCGGCGCTTCATGTTCCGGTCAGTGACTCTTCCAACTCACGATGTCGGCGTTGATGTCCGTGCCGCCGGGCTGGCGGTCCGCGCCGTAGCTGATGATTTCCGGTTCGTTCCCGCCCTGCTCGGACGGAAACCGGTAGGCGTAAGGAGTGCCCCATGGGTCGTCGGGGATCTCCTGCGGCAGATAGGGCCCCTGCCACTGCCGGACGTTCTGGGGCGGCCGGCGCAGCGCCTGGAGGCCTTCCTCCGTCGTGGGATAGACGCCCGTATCGAGCTTGTAGGCGCCCAGGGCCGTCATGAAGGAGTTGATCTGCGCGCGCGCGGCGGTAACGCGGGCCGCGTCGCTTTTTTGCAGCATGCGCGGCGCCACCAGGGCCGCGAACAGCGCAATGATGGTCACCACGACCAGCATTTCGATGAGCGTCACGCCGGCTTGTCTTCGCAATCGTTTTCTGTCCATGGTTTCTACACCGCCACTTCGTTGATGCTGGTAATGGCCAGCAACATACTCAAGATCAGGATACCCACCATCACCCCCATCACGAGGATCACCAGCGGCTCGAACAGCGAGGTGAACCGCTTGATGGCGGCGCGCGTGTCGGTTTCGTAGATCTCGGCCATGCGGGCGAACATGTGGTCCAGCCGGCCCGTTTCCTCGCCCACGGTGAGCAGGTGGCCGGCCAGCGGAGGAAACTGCCCGGTGCGCCGCAGCGGTGCGGAAATTCCTTCGCCGCGCTTGACGCCCTGGGCAACCGCTTCCAACGAGGCGGCCATCCGGCGGTTGTTAAGGATAGCTCCGGAGATGCCGATGGATTGCACCAGGGGGACGCTGTTGGCCACCAGCGTCGACATCGCGCTGGCGAAACGCGCCGTCTCCGCCTTGCGCAGCGCGTCGCCGAGCAGGGGGATCTTCAGCCGGAAATTGTCCCACCACCAGCGGCCAGGCTTCGTGCGGATGTAAGCGCGCAGGGCCGCCAACCCGAGTAAGACGCCGGTGATGGCGATCCAGCCGTAGGCCCGCACCAGGCGGCTGGTTTCGAGCATGATCTTGGTCGGCAGCGGCATCGCCATGCGGGACTGTTCGAAGACAGCGGCGAAGCGCGGGACGACGAAGTACATCAGCACGAGGATGGAAGCCAGTCCCACCAGGCACAGCAGCGCCGGGTAGATCATCGAGCTGACGATGTAGCTGCGCAGGTCGTCGCGGGTCCGCTCGAAGTCGGTCAGGCGTTCGAAGACGGGCGCGAGCGACCCGCTGGCTTCTCCCGCGCGCACCATATTGATATACAGATCGGAAAAATGCTCGGGATGACCGGCCAGGCTGTCGGCGAGCGACTTTCCGCCTTTGAGCACCCGGACGACGTCCATGACGACGCTTCGAAACTCGGGTTTCTCGGTGAGTTCGCTGGTGATGGTGAGCGCGCGGTCCACCGGGACGCCGGCGTTGAGCAGGGTGGATAGTTCCTGGGTGAACAGGAGCACGTCGCGGCGCTTGCCGCCGCTGAACGACGGCAGCTTGAGGCTGAAGCCGCCGGGCGGCGGTCCGACGTAGACCGGCGTGAGCCCCTGCTTGCGCAGCTCGAGCGCGACCGATTTTTCCGTGGGCGCCGTCAGGTTGCCGGTGCGCAGCCGGCCGTCGGAAGCGACCGCTCTGAAGTAGAAGCTCGTCATCGGTTGCCCGCGTCCACGTTAGAACTCCTGCGTTACCCGCATCACCTCGTCCGCGGTGGTGGCGCCCTGGCGCACCTTGAGCCAGCCGTCTTCGCGAAGGCTGCGCATGCCGTTGCGGCGCGCGGCGCGGGTGATGTCGCTGGCGTCGGCGTTGGCCATGATCAGCTTTCGGATCTCGTCGTTCAACTCCATCAGCTCGAAGATGCCGACGCGTCCGGTGTAGCCGGAGCCGAAGCACCGCTCGCAGCCTGCGCCGCGAAAGGCTTCCACCGTCTCGCCGTCGGGCGCCACCCGAGAGCCGGCCGGAACCTTGCAGAACGGGCAGATCACGCGGACGAGCCGCTGCGCCAGCACGGAGACCAGCGAGGAGGTGATGAGGTAGTTTTCGACGCCCATGTCGGTGAGGCGTGTAATCGCGCTCGGGGCGTCGTTGGTGTGCAGCGTCGAATAGACGAAGTGGCCGGTGAGCGCGGCGCGGATGGCGATGTCGGCCGTCTCGCGGTCGCGAATTTCACCCACCATGATGACGTCGGGGTCCTGCCGGACGATGTGGCGCAGACCGGCGGCGAAGGTCAAACCGATCTGCGTGTTCACGTGGATCTGGTTGATGCCGTCCATCTGGTATTCCACCGGGTCCTCGATGGTGATGATCTTGCGCTCGGTGGTGTTGACGCGCTTGAGCGCCGAGTAGAGCGTGGTGGACTTGCCCGAGCCGGTCGGCCCGGTGACGAGTAGGATGCCGTGAGGAAGGGACGTGTAGTACTCCATCCGCTCCAGCATCCATTCGTCGAAGCCGAGGCTCCGAAGGTCGTAGAAATCCGTCTGCGACCGGTCGAGCAGCCTCATCACGACGCTCTCGCCGTACAGGGTGGGCAGCGTCGAGACGCGCAGATCCACTTCGCGGCCGAGCGTCTTGATCTTGATGCGGCCGTCCTGCGGTAGGCGCCGCTCGGCGATGTTGAGCTTCGCCATCAGCTTGACGCGCGAGATGACGGCGGGCCGCAACTCGCGGGCGGGCGGCTCCTGCGAGTACAGGACGCCGTCGACGCGGTAGCGGATGCGGAACTCCTTCTCGAACGGCTCGATGTGGATGTCGCTGGCGCGCTTCTCCACCGCTTGGGCGATCATGGCGTTCACCAGCCGGATAACCGGCGCTTCGCTGGCCATGTCGCGGAGGTGCTCGAGGTCCTCGGTTTCGTGCGCGCCGGCCTCTTCCACCGCGCCCGATTCGGCGCCGGTCTCGGCGTAGTACTTGTCGATCGCGTCGAGGATTTCCTGCTCGGGCGCAAGCGCCGGCTCGATCTTCAGGCCCGTCGCGTTGCCCACCGCGGCGATAGTTTCGAAGTCCAGCGGATCGGCCATGGCGAGAGTCAACGTCGAGTCGCGCATGGCGGCAGGCAGGCAGCGGAACTGGCGCAGGAAGCGCGGGGCCAGCCCTTCGGTCTCCGGCGTGACCGGCGGCGGACCGTCGAGGGTCACCAGCGGTACGGAAAGCTGCTCCGACAGCGCGGCCATGACGTCGCGCGTAGCCACGAAGCCGAGGTCGACGAGAATCTTCCCGATCTTTTCGTTGCGTTCCTTCTGGATTTCGAGCGCGCGTTCGAGATCCTCCGGCGCGATCAGCCGGCGCTCGATCAGCATTTCGCCCAGGCGCATGCGATCAGAACTCTTCCACTTGAATGGCCGCGTCGAGGTCGGCCGCCTTCAGCTTGCCGGCTTCGAAATCGGCCAGGCTTCGCCGCCGCGCCAGCATCACGATCTGTCCCGGCAGGCCGTTGGTGTCTTCCCAGGCGTAATAGAAGAGGGTGACGCCGACGACGACGTTCTGGTCCGGGGGCACGGCATCGAGCGCGGTGGCCGAATCCACCATCATGTCGCGCATGACCTTCTTGACCCCGGTCACGCGGTCGAGCTTTTTCCGGCGCAGCCTGTCGATCTGTTCCTTGGAGAAAGCCGGGCGGAACGGCGTGACGACGGCGGAGCCCACAAGGTTCAGCTCCGCGGTAAAGACGACGCCGTAGTTGTCCAGGTAGACGCCGCGCGTGGTCCCAAGCAGGTAGAACGGATCGTCGGCGCTGAAGGCCTCGATCCGCTTGTCGAACTTGCGCTCCAGGACCATCATCGTCTGGCGGCTCACGCGGGGCTTGACGGCGCTCGCGGACCACGCGGCCAGCGACAGGGCGGCGGCAAGCAGGACGGCGCGTTTCATCGCGGGCCTCGGTCGGCGCTGGCCAGGTGCATCACGTTCATGCGCTTGCTGAGCACTTCCAGGTTCTGCGCGAAGTAGAGCCGGTCTTCCTGCCGCCCGGCCTCGAATTGCTTCTCCGCCGCCGCGAGCCGGGCGGCGGTCTTCTCCTCGTCCTGGGCCCGCGCCTGGGCCACCGCCAGCGCAACGGCGTCGCCGACGCGACGCGAAACTTCCCGCTCGACGATGGCCTGGATCGCCGCCACGTCCGGCTGGGCGGGCGCAACGGGTACGGGCCGGGTGACGATCGCATGCGCTACGATGGCGGCCGCGAGCACGGAGGCCGACGCGAACGCCCAGCGCGCGCCGGAGGACCAGAGCGCCCGCCACCACCGCGGCTCGAAGATCTTATCCGAAACGAAGGCGATGCGTTGGGGGACCTCTTCGTCCCGCACGCTCCGCAGCGCGGCCTGGGTGGCCTGGAGGCGATCGAATTCCTCGGCGCAGGAACGGCAGCCGGCGACGTGCTCCTCGGCCCGCCGGCGTCCGGATTCGTCCAGCTCGCCAAGAACGTAACCTTTTATATCGGCTTCGGGACAGCTCATTTTCCCTCCTGGGACATGGGCGCCAGGGCTTCTTTCAAGAGATCGAGCGCGGTGTAGACGCGGGACTTGACGGTGGAAACCGGGCAACCGAGAATCTCCGCCATCTCTTCGAACTTGAAGCCTTCGTAGATCTTAAGGACGACGGCCTCACGCTGGTCCTCGGACAGGCGGCCCAACGCGGCGCCGACCGCCAGCGAAGTCTCTACCGGCAGCATGCGCGGCCCGGGGTGCATCGGCGGCCCGTCGGCCGGCTCCGCCGCGGGCCGGCGCCTCCGCAGCAGGGAGAACGCCTCGTTGTGAGCGATCCGGAACAGCCACGGGGCGAAGCGCGCCGGGTCGTCCAGCTTTCGCAGATTCTGATAGGCCTTGAGGAAGACCTCCTGGCTGAGGTCGAAGGCGTCTTCGGTATCGCGGACCAGTTTCAACAGGTAGTTATAGAGACGCTTCTCCCACCGGGACACGAGGACGTTATACGCCTCGACGTTGCCGCGCCGGGCCTGGCCGACGAGGTCACGATCCTCGACCTCCCGGAAGATCAACGCTCTGGCTCCTTAGGAAAGACGCGCATGGGGGCCTAAAAGACGAGTATGTCATGGGGGAACAACGACAAAAACACGCAGACACGGAAGTACCCCGGCATCAACGTGGCGAATTGGATAGGAGTAGTTGAACTGGAGCTATTCGCGGCGCCCTGTGAAGCGGCCAGTCACAAAAACCGCCACGACAGCTGCCAGCGAGCCGCCGCTTAGAATAACTCCATACGCGGGCTGCCCGCCATACGTCGCTAGCGCAAAACCTCCAACAACAGACGCCAGCGCGATGAGAAAACCGTAAAGCTGCCCTCGCCCTTGTAGTTTCAACTCCTCCTTGGCGAGTTCGAATTGGGCATCTTGAGCCCGCCTCTGCATCGCGCGACGGTGTTCACCGTAATCCAAATAGGATTTGAGGAGTTTCTCGGCGGCTCCTGGAACTATGTTCTCGTAGTGCTGAAGAAGCTGTACGGGAGGAACAAGGTCTTCTGCTGTGGGCGACCGCTGTTGTTTAGCTTCGGGTTCTAGCCCCGACTGGCTCTCGCTCGCCGGCAATCTCTTGGAAGGTGGCATCGTAGCTGCGCATGGCGGCGCATAAATCTTCGCCCACCGATCTCCAGTCGCCGGCGACGTCGTCTGCCACGGAAGTCTCCGGAAGGCATGCGTCGAACCTGCGACGTTCCGGAAATATGTTCAGGACGCTGCCGAAGCCCGCGAGGAAATGCCACAGCTTTAGCCGTGTCATACTACCTTTTGGTGCGTTTGGAGTTCCTGTTCTCTCCGTGAAAAGCCAGCGTTTCTTCAGTTCCTGCACCTCAGCCGCGGAGCGACTAGATTTCGCAGGAGCGGTGGCTGGTCCCGTGCCCGCCATGTCGCAGTGATTGTACCACATAACGTTCCTCCGCAGATGCAGTTTCCAACTTCTTAGACGCAATTCCTCGACCAACCGAGTACCGTTTCGAATCAATACAGTAGCTCCTCGGGTGCTGGCCCGATACTATCCTTTTCGACAGGGGATATCATTTCTTCCCTATTCCACTTTCCCATAAATCTAGTTTATAAGTAGATAAATCCTGCTGGCGGGCTCGTGCCTGTGCTTCTTCGGTGGGCCAGAGGCCCGACTTTGTGGCTCACCACTCACCCGAGCAGTTCGTTTACCTCGCGATAGGGGATGGCGCCGTCAAGCATGGCAGCATACGTGCCTTGGTCCCGGAGTTCTTCCGCGATGCGGCGCATCAGCCCCAACGCCGCCCGCATCGGACCGGAACCGAGGCTGACCCGGGCGACGCCGAGTTCCTGCAACCGTCCCGCCGGAGGAGCGCCTGCCGTAGCCAGGATGTTTACCGGGAAACGCAGCGTCTGCACCAGGCGGGCGATGGTTTCCTCGTCCTCGACGAGCGGGACGAACAGACAGTCGGCGCCGGCGGCTTTGTATGCTTCCAGACGCTCGACCGTCCGCGAAAAGCGCGTCGATGGATCGCCCGCCTGCAACAGGTAGATGTCGCAGTGGGCATTGATCACGATCGGCACGCCGAGACGGCCGCCGGCGCTCCGGACGGCCCGGATCTTCTCGACCGCCACCGGGATATCGACGAGCGCGCCGTCCTTGGCGTCTTCCAGGTTCAGCCCGACAGCGCCTGCCGCTACAAGTCCGGCCGCGGTCTCCTCGATATCCTCGTAGCCCGCCTCGAGATCGGCGGTGAGCGGGATCGACAACACCCGCGCAATGCGCCGCACTTGGCCCAGCATTTCATCCCGAGGAATGCGTTCGCCGTCAGGGTATCCCAGGGCGAAGGCTATGCCGGCGCTGGTGGTGGCGGCGGCGGGGAAACCGGCTTTTTCGACAATGCGAGCGCCGGCGGCATCCCACACGTTGGGAAGGCGCAGGATAGCGGGGCCCCGATGCAGCGCCCGAAGCCGCTCGGCCTTCGCTCGGAGATCCATTTCCCGTAGTGTAAAGCACGGATGGCGACCGACTCAGCCTTCCCCACCGCAACTTCACGCTGACGGCGTTATGCTGAAGTTGATGTCTGAGGCCGAGATCCAGTACGTCTCGAACGAGAGGGGCGAACCAACCGCCGTGATTGTGCCGATCTCTTTGTGGCGCGAGATCGAATCTGAGCGGGAAACTGCCTACCTCTTGAGGTCCGAGACGATGAAGCGCCGGCTCGTTGCGGCGCGGGAGCGTCAGCAAGGTCTCACGCTTGGCGAAGCCGTTTGAGAAGCTTGGAATTTGACGCGGCCGCGTTTGAAGACCTGGCGTGGTGGGTGGAGCACGAATCGGGCACAGGCGCTGCGAATTGTCCGATTGATCCGAGCCGTTCAACGTGAGCCCTTCAGTGGCAGCGGCAAACCAGAACCGTTGAAGCACGAACTCAAAGGTTGTTGGTCCAGGCGAATCGACCGGGAACACCGCCTCGTCTATGAGGTGCATCACGATAAGATCCGAATCCTCGCGTGCCGGTATCACTACTGACGGCTTAATAAGTGACCCTGCGTGGTGGGCGATCAGCGAGGCCGGGCGCCCTACTTTGGCTCGTAGATCGGCCCGATGTAGGACGTCGCGGCTACCACGTCATCAAACCACTTCCGGTTCTCGCGGATGGTGTTGGGACGCAGGTAGAGCCCGATTCCGATCATGTCGATTTTGAGGCTCTCCACGTCGCGGAGCCGGAAGTTCGGAAAGTCCGCGATCAGCTTGCCGTCCACCCACAACGCGACGCGGCCGTCGCGCTGGCCCGGCGTGTTGGCCTTGACCATGTACTCGTAGCAGTACCAGCGGTCCAACTCGGGGATGAAATCCGGGCGGGGGACAAAATGCGGGCCGAAGGAGACAGGCGGCGGCGCCGGCGACCGCATTACCGAGGCGACGACCTTGCCGGTCGGGTAGATGTGGTCACCGTAAATGCCGCCTTGCTCGGGGTAGTAGACGTAGATATTCAGCGGGCCGGGCGACCGGTGATCGCCCCGCTCCGTCTCGAAGTTGACCAGGAACTTGTTGCGCCCGTCGGCGGGAATCCCTGGGGTCGCTCGCCCACCGGGGAAATAGTGCGCGGCGATGAGTCCGCCGTTGTGGGACGAGCCGCGGGCATGGTCGTATTCCTTTTCAAACTTCGCGTAAAAGCGGAGAAAGACAACGTCCTGCTCATTCTCGATCGCCCGGCGCAGTTCGACCGAAAGTCCTTCTTGCTGCCGAGGGATGGCGACCTCGAGCGCTCGCTTGCCATGGTGGACATTGGCAGTCTCTGCCGCGATCCGCATATTCCCCTCGTGAGCCACGACCGTCCACTTCTTGTGCAGATCCGCGGGGGCCTCCCACTCCTCGAAGCTATCGTGGAGAAGGACCGCGGGGGCTCTCTCAATCCCCGCGTCACCGGGATATTTTGCGGCAATGCCCACATCGCCCTCCGGCAATGGCGGCGGCGCCGGGGACGCGGTTTCCTGACCGGGGGCCACAACCGCCCCGGCAAGCAGGGTCGACATTACTGCAAGCAAACCGCCGCGCATAGGGGGATCTCCATCCTGGAATTGCGTTTACGCGCCAGTATACACCCGCATCCCGCCGTATCCGCGCCCGAAACGGCGCTCTGGAGTGACGTGGGGCGAGCGTCCACGATTACAAGCCGGCTTTCATGCCGGCTTTTGGCTCCCGAGACAGCCCCGAGGCGCCCGCGCCACCCTACCAGCCCGTCGCCTTGCCCTGGTTCTGCTCGTCCAGCCATTTCTTAAGCGGCGCGAAGTAGTCGAGGATGGCCGTGGCGTCCATCTGGCGGCTGCCTGTCAGGGCTTCGAGGGCTTCCGGCCAGGGACGGCTCTGCCCCATCTCGAGCATCGAGATCAGCTTTTGGCCGGCCTCCTTGCTTTCAAAAATGGAGCAGCGATGCAACGGGTCCGCGCAGCCGGCGGCTTTGGCCAGCGCCCGGTGAAACTGGAATTGCAGAATGTGCGCCAGGAAGTAGCGCGTGTAAGGGACGCCGGAAGGGACGTGGTACTTGGCGCCGGGATCGAAATCCGCTTCCGACCGGGGCGCGGGAGCTTCCACTCCCTGGTACTTGCGCCGCAACTCCCACCACGCCTGGTTGTAGTTGGCCGGCGCGATCTCGCCCGAGAAGACCTTCCAGCGCCACTGGTCCACCAGCAGGCCGAACGGCAGAAACGCCACTTTCTCCAGCGCGCGGTTCAGCAGGAGGCCGATGTCTTTCGAGGCGTCCGGCGCCGTCCTGAGGAGCCCGACGCGGACCAGGTACTCCGGCGTCACCGAAAGCGCGATCGTGTCGCCGACCGCTTCGTGGAAGCCGTCGTTGGCGCTGTCGCGGAACAGGATGGGCTGCCGGTTGTAGGCGCGCTGGTAGAAATTGTGGCCGAGTTCGTGGTGAATGGTGGTGAAGTCCTCGCCGGTGATGTCGATGCACATCTTGATTCGCAGGTCGCCGGCGCTATCGACGTCCCAGGCGCTGGCGTGGCAGACGACTTCCCGGTCGCGCGGCTTGAGGAAGAGCGATCGATCCCAGAACGTCGGCGGCAGCGGCTCAAACCCGAGCGACGTGAAAAAGCGCTCGCCGTAGCGGACCATGCCGAGAGCGTCGATGTTCTTCTCCTTCAGGATCTTCGTCAGATCGAAAGCGGGATCGGCGCCCGGGGGCGACACCAGAGGAGAGACGTTCTCCCACGATTGCGCCCAGATATTGCCGAGCAGGTGAGCGGGAATGGGACCGTCCGGCGGAACCACCGCCGCGCCGTACTTCTGGCTCAGGCGCGAACGAACGTAGGCATGGAGCGAGACGTACAGCGGCTTTACCTGTTCCCATAGCCGCTCCACCTCCCGGGCGAAATCGTCCGGCGGCATGTCGTACTTGGACCGCCACAGCGCGCCCGTGTCGGGCATTCCAAGCTCACGGGCGCCTTTGTTGGCAAGCTCGACGTAGCGCTGGTAATCCTGCCGCATCGGGGGAGAAATGGTGCGCCAGCCTTTCCAGACGTCCAGCAGGCGGTTGGGGTCGCGGCTCTCGGCCATGGTCCGAGTGATCGCCCCGACGTCCAGGCAGTTGGAGGAGTCGCCGCCGGGGCAGTATTTCCCCCGTCCATAGACGCCTTCCATGCGCGTCGAGATCAGGCTCAGTTCCTCGCTTTCGGCCTTGTCCGAAGGCGCGGGCATGGTAAGCGCGCGCTTCAGCAACTCCATTTTCCGGGCGGGCTCAGGCGGCAAGTCGACGCCGTCGAACCGGGTGGCCTGCTTGGCGAAGTCCATCGTGGCGGCGATGGTCCTCTCCCGCGCCGCGGCGGCCAACAACTCGGTGTCGTGGGTGATATAGGTCGACTGCACCCAGGAGATGCGGGCTTCCTGCGTCGCCAGATCCAGCAGGCGGCTTTCCGCCTCCGCAAGAAACCGTTCGGCGTCTCCAACCGAGGGCTTCCGCTGAGAACAGGCGGAGAACATCAGCAACAGTGGCAGGCACAGCAGGCCTGCGCGCGAGCGTATGCGTAGCATGAGTTCGAAGTTGACCCTTCCTTCCGATTATCGCTGGCTGGAGCGCGGTGGCGAGTGGCCGGCCTCAGCCCACCACCACCGGGATGGCGGCGGACCCGTAGAGCCGGCCGGATTTCACCGTCGCCACCGGCCGGAGCTTGCGGTGGCCGATCCGCGTTTCGCCAAGCGCGTCGGTGAACTCGAAGTCACCCTCGTCCATCTGGAAGACCGCGATGTCGGCCTCGGCGCCTTCGCGGAGGCTTCCGGTTCCCTCCGGAAAGCGGAACGCCGCCGCGGCGTTCTTCGTCGCGCGTTCAATCACCTGTTCGAGCGAGAGTCCGAGGTGCAGGAACTTGGAGAGGGTGGTCGCCAGGTCGAACACCGGCCCGTTCACGTTGAATTGATGCACGTCGCTCGAGATGGTGCCGGGGAGCGTGTCCTGCTTCAGCGCCTTCTCGGCCGTGTCGAACGAGAAACTGCCGGCGCCGTGGCCGACGTCGAGAAGTACCCCATTGGCCACCGCCGCTCGCACCTCCGGCAGGACGCGGCCGGCGCCGTCCAGGATGCCGCCGTCGCCCCCGCGGAAGCTGTGCGTCACGACGTCCCCCTTCTTGAGCATGGCGAGGATCTCGCGGAGTGGGGAGTACGACCCGCCGATGTGGACCATCAGCGGCAGACCGGCGGCGTCGGAGGCTTCTCTGGCCAGCCGGAGCGCTGCCAGGTCGTCGTCCCCCGCAATGTTGCGCGTCAGCCGGATCTTCACGCCGAGGATCACGTCGCGGTGGCGCTCGATCGTGCGCGCGGCCAGCTTGGGATTGGCGTACCGCAGGTCCAGCAGTTCCCCATGCGGGTTGTCGGTGGAAAGCGTCGACTGGCCCACCACCGAGATGTTCAACAGCGCGTAGACGCGGGTGTCCACCCGCTCGATTACGTACTTGCGGAAGCCCGGGAACGTGTGGGCGCCGGCCGACCCCGCGTCCACCACGGTGGTAACGCCCTTGGCGATGCACGTGGGGTCGGCGGGGATGCCGAGCGGCGCCACGCCATCGTAGACATGGACATGGATGTCGATCAGGCCGGGCGTGACGATCTTGCCCCGGGCGTCGAGCGTCTGGCGCGCCTGGGCGGTATCGATCGACGGAGCGACGCGCGCGATCCTGTGGCCGGCCACCGCGACGTCCCGCCGCGCGGAAAGGCCCTGCGACCGGTCGACCACCGTGCCGCCCTTCACTACCAGGTCGTACGGTGGATTCGCCCCTCCTTGCGCCCGGAGCAAGCCTTTGAACTCGGCCAGGACGCCGCAGGTGAGCAACGGACCGGCCGCGATCCGCTGGATCCATGATCGTCGCGTGTACGGGGTTCCCATGGCTGCGTTATCATACATCACCTGTCACGGTGAAACTGCTGACCTACGACGATCTGGGCGACCTGGTTCTGCTGGCGCTCAGCTCGCGTTTCGCTCCCGTCTGGCGCCGAAGCGGCTGGCTGCGCGAGCGGCTCGGCGATCTCGACGCCCTGTTGCGAGTGGGGCGGCGGCGCACTGTCGAGCGGTCGATGGCGCTGGCATTCCCGGAGAAGAGTCGCGCCGAGATCGAACAGATGGCGCGGGAGTTGTTCCGGCGGCGCTGGTGCGACCGGGAGATCTTCTGGCTCCGGCTGATGTCGCGTCCGCGCCTGGCGGACGTGGTGGATCGGGAGGCGGGGTCGCTGAAAGGCCTCGAGCACCTGCGCGGCGCCTTAAGCCGCGGACGCGGAGCGATCGTATGGGAGAGTCCACTGGGATTCCGCCTGCTGGGCACGCGTGCGCTGGCTCGGGAAGGTTTCCCCATCGTCCAGGTGCATGGGCCCGATCACGGAGGCGCGCAGTCGCGGCTCGGACAGGCCGTTTTCCGGAGAATCCATCGGGCGGCCGAAAGCAGGATCGTGCCGGAGGTGGTGATCATACAGGAGGACTCGACCGCGTACGTGGAACTTCTGATGAATCGTCTGCGAAACAACAGCGTCGTCTGCATGGCGGGCTTTGGGACGACGGGAACGCAGTTCATTCCTCTGGACTTTCTCGGAATGCGCCAGTACTTCGCCACTGGCATTATCAGCCTTGCGCGGGTGACGGGAGCGGCGCTGATACCGGCGTTCTGCTTTCGAGCGGGCGGCGCCCAGCATCTGGTGTTGGAAGAGCCCGCCGACCTGGCCTCCGGCGTCGACCGGCAAGAGCTGTATCGCCATACGTTGGAACGCCACAGCCGCATGCTGGCGGGTTACATCAGGCAATATCCCGAGCAGTGGAGCCGGTGGCATTCCCCCATCACAGGGGTCGGAGCGCGGGCGGTCGCCGTAGCCAGCGCCGGCTCGAAGGAGACCGCCGCCTGATGACGCCACGCCAGGTCCGGTTGTGCGAGGCGCTGTTCTCCGGCCTGAACCGGCTGCGCCGGCGGCGGCCCCAGGCATGCATCCTTTGTTACCATTCGTGCCATCCTTCGCCCAGTCCGCGCTTCTGTACGCCGGAGCTTCTTGACCGGCACCTGGCGTGGCTGAAGGCAAACTGCGAGCTGACGCCGCTGCGGGAGTTGGTCAACTCTCCCGCGGCCAAAGCCGGCGGCAGGCCCCGCGTGGCCATAACGTTCGACGATGGGCACCTGGATAACTTCGTCCACGCGTTGCCCTTGCTGCTGAAGCATGGGGCGCCGGCGACGCTGTTCGTGACCGTGGGATACATCGACCGGGCGCCCCGGGCGCTGGACAGATTCAACCTGTACCTGGCGCGCGACCGGCGCGCGGCGGAGCCGATGAGTTGGGAACAAGTGCGAGCGATGGCCGAGGCCGGATTCGCCGTGGAAGCGCACAGTTACAGCCACGCGAACCTGAATCTCCTGAACTCCGGCGAGCGCCGCCTTGAAATCGCGGACTGCAAGGCGATGTTGGAAGATAGAATCCGGCAGCGCGTCGTCGGCTTTGCCTATCCGTTCGGGCAACCGCGCTGCCACTTCGGGCCGGACGCGGTGGAACTGGCGCGGGAGGCCGGCTACGAATTCGCCGTGACCACGGTGGCGCGCACCTTGGGGCGGCGCGATTCGCGAATGTTGCTGCCCCGACTGTGCATCGGCAGCGACCATCTGACCACGCTCGCGGACAAGATCGCCGGCGCGTGGAATCCGCTGGGCTGGTTTAACCAGCGGGCTCCGGCGTGCGTGGCGCGGCTCATCTCGCCGCGCGGATTTCGCGCTTCGACGTATGGATAAAGGCCGAAACCCGGCGTGATACACTAATGCTTGCCCGCCCCGCTGATCCCTACAAATGCGCTTGAATAGGTTACTTGGGCCCAGTGGCGTGGTTGCCCTTCTCGCTTCCGAGGTTATTCTTGCCGCCTCCTGCTACGTCATCGCGCTGATCCTGGTGGTGCGGATGGACCCGATGGTCTTCCTGCTCCACAACAAGGGACTGCTGCGCGTCGGCGTTGTGGTGGGGACGCTGGTGACAGGTTTCTATTTCCAGGATCTGTACGACGACCTGCGAGTACGGTCGCGCGTCGAGCTGGCGCGACAGGTGAGCCTCGTCTTCGGAATTGCGTTTATTCTTCAGGCGCTGCTGAACTACGTCAGCCGCGAACTGGTGCTGCCGCGGTGGGTGATGTTCACCGGGAGCGCTTTCGCGGTGGCCGCGATTCTCGGGTGGCGCATCCTTTATTCCCGGTTTTTGGAGTCGGCCATCCATGCGGAACGGGTATTGTTTCTCGGCATCAGCCGGCTCGCTCGGGAGATCGAGTCGCGCCTCCAGGAGAAGCCGCAGTTCGGCATGCTGGGCATCGGATACGTGGGCGATGAAGAGGACAACGACTGCGGCGTTTCCCCGGAAAACATCCTTGGCCCACTGAGCGACTTCCGCCGCATCGCCCAGGAGGCGCGGCCCGACCGCATCATCGTCGCCATGCCGGAGCGAAGACAGCGGCTGCCGCAATCGGACCTGCTCGACTTGAAGTTTTCCGGCGTCATCATTCAGGACGCCCCGTCGGCGTATGAGACCACGTTCGAGCGCGTGTGCGTGCGCGAGTTGCGGCCGTCGGAACTGATCTTCTCACCGGCGCTTGGGCCGCAGCCGATGGTGCTGTTTCTCAAGTCGATTTATTCGACGGTGCTTGCCGCCGCGGTGATCGTGCTCGCGGCCCCGCTCCTGTTGACGGTCGCGCTGCTGGTCAAGCTGACCTCCCGCGGCCCGGTGCTTTACCGGCAGGAGCGCGTCGGATTGCGCGGCAAGCGCTTCGTCATACTGAAGTTCCGTTCGATGTACACCGACGCCGAGGCAAAGACCGGCGCGGTATGGGCGATGAACGACGATCCGCGGGTGACGTGGGTGGGGAAATGGCTCCGTCGCTATCGGTTGGACGAATGGCCGCAGATGGTGAACGTGCTCAAGGGCGACATGTCGATCGTGGGGCCGCGCCCGGAACGGCCGGAATTTGTCGACCAATTGGCCGAGCAGGTTCCGTTCTACCGGCAGCGGCTGAATGTGAAACCCGGCCTCACAGGCTGGGCGCAGATCAACCACAAGTACGGAGACACGCTCGATGACGCGGTGACGAAACTCGAATACGACCTGTACTACATCCGGCATCTGACGCTGACGCTGGATGGCTACATCATGTTCCACACTCTTAAGGTCATCCTGCTGGGGCGGGGCGCTCAATAGCCGGGGCTCGCGGGAAAAGGGGGGAGCGAGATGTCCGAGCGGCCGAAACCGCGCTACCGGACCGAGCGGGATTCGCTCGGCGAGATCCAGGTTCCGGAGGACGCGCTCTACGGAGCGCAGACACAGCGGGCGGTGGAGAACTTCACCATCAGCCGCCTGCGTTTTCCGCCGGCCTTCCTGCACAACCTCGGGATGATTAAGGAAGTCTGCGCCGCGGTGAACCGGGAATTGGGGCGGTTGCCGCCGGATGTGGCCGATGCCATCGAGGAAGCGGCGGCCGAGATGCGCGCCGGGCGGCTGGACGACCATTTCCCGCTCGACATCTTCCAGACGGGCTCCGGCACCAGCACGAACATGAACGCCAACGAGGCGATTGCCCGGCTGGCGGCGCAAAAACTCGGGCGGGCCGTCCACCCGAACGATCACGTCAACGCCTCGCAAAGCAGCAACGACGTCATTCCGGCGGCGATTCACCTCAGCGCGTACCGTGAAGTCGACGCGCGCCTGCTGCCGGCGCTGGAACACCTTCGCGAGACGATCGAGCGCAAAGCCGCCGGGTTGGACCATGTCGTCAAGACCGGCCGGACGCACCTGATGGACGCGCTGCCGGTCCGCATGGGTCAGGAACTGGGGGCGTGGGCTTCCCAGGTCGCATTCGCCGCCGCCGCGGTGCGCGCGACGCTTCCCGGCTTGGCGGAGCTTGCCATTGGGGGAACCGCCATCGGGACCGGTTTGAATGCGCCCCCGGGCTTCGGAGCGCGTGCGGCATCGCGGCTGGCGCAACTGACGGGGCTCCCGCTGGCGGCGAGTCCGAACCCTTTCGCGGCGATCGCCGGCCAGGGGGCGGCGGTAAACCTGAGCGGCGCCCTTAAGACCGCTGCCGTAGCGATCTCCAAAATCGCGAACGACCTTCGCTGGATGAACAGCGGTCCCCAGGCGGGGCTGGCCGAGATTACGCTCCCGCCCCTACAGCCGGGTAGCAGCATCATGCCGGGCAAGGTGAATCCGGTGATCCCGGAAGCGGTGGCGATGGCATGCGCGCAGGTGATCGGCCACGACGCCGCCATCGCGCTGGCGGGGCAGTCCGGATCGTTCCAGCTCAACACGATGCTGCCGCTTATCGCCTACAACCTGCTCGAAAGCATCGAACTCCTATCGAACGCGGCGCGCCTGCTGGCCGACAAGGCGATTCGGGGCTTCACCGTGAACGAAGCGAGGCTCAAGGCCCTGGCCGAGCGCAACCCGATCCTGGTGACGGCGCTGGCGCCGCGGATCGGATACGACCTCGCCGCGCAAATCGCGAATAGGGCGCTCGCCGAGGATCGCGGCATTCGGGAGGTGGCGCGGGAAATGACCGGTCTGTCGGCCGAGGAACTCGATCGCCTGCTGGACGTCAGGCGGCTGACCGAAGGCGGCGTCCTGGAGTGAGCCGCGCCATCAGCACGCAAGCTCTCTTCGGCTCATCCGCAAACCGTTCAACTCGCCCAGCAGCGTGAGGGCGATCCGGCCGGGTTGGAAGAATTCGGCGCTGATCTGGCGGACCTGCTCGGCGGTCACCGCTTCAATGCTGGCCAGGATCTCGTCGAGATCGAAGAACCGCCCGAAATACAGTTCCTGCCGGGCGAGATTGGCCATGCGGCTGGAGGTGGATTCGAGACTTAGCATCAGCGAGCCCTTGAGCTGGTCCTTGGCCCGGCGAAGCTCTTCGGGAGAAATCAACTCGTCCTTGAACCGCCTGAACTCGTCAAGCGTCAGCCGTATCACCTTTTCCGAGCTTTCCAGCGAGGTGCCGGCGCTCACCATCAGGCAACCGGTGTCGCGGTACAGGTTCAGTTCGGAAAAGACCGAATAGGCCAGGCCGCGCCGCTCGCGGATGTTCTGAAAGAGCCGCGAACTCATGCCGCCGCCCAGCAGCGTGTTCAGGATATAGCAGGCGTATCGCGCCTCGTGGGCAACGGGATAGCAGGGCACGCCCAGGCAAATGTGAATCTGCTCCAGCGATTTCTTGCTTTTCAGCAGCAAGTGGGGGTGGGGGCTGGCCGAACTTTCCGGGGCCCGGCTTCCATTGGGTTTCAGGTTGGAGAATTCGGCGCCCGCAAGGTCGAGCAGTCGCGCGTGGTCGAGGTTGCCCGCGGCCGTGATCAGGATGTTCGACGGATCGTACACCTGGCGATAATACGATTCCACCATCGCCCGGTTGAAGCCGCGGATGGTTCTGCGCGTCCCCAGAATCGGCTTCCCGAGCGAATGACCTTTCCAGAAGCGGCCGCAGAAGAGTTCGTGAACGAGGTACTCGGGGCTGTCGTTCTCCATCTTCAGCTCTTCGAGAACGACGCCCTTTTCCCGCTCGATGTCCGCCGCGCTGAACAATGGCCGCAGCACGAGGTCCGATAGGACCCCGAAAGCGATCGGCAGGTGCTCGTCCAATACCTTGGTGTTGAAGCTCACCAATTCCTTGGCGGTGAACGCGTCCAGGTTGCCTCCGATCGAGTCCACCGACCGGGCGATTTCTTCCGCCGTGCGGTTCTCCGTTCCCTTAAACACCATGTGTTCAATGAAGTGGGAGATGCCGTTCTGTTCGTCCGTCTCGCGCCGGGTCCCGCTGCCGATCCAGATGCCCACCGACACGGAACGCACGTGTCGCATGCTTTCCGTAATGACGCGGACGCCATTCGGAAAGGTAGTGGACCTGATGTCGCGCGCTTCCATCGGGGGAGCAGACATGAGGAGGCTGCTCTCAGTGTAACGCGGTTCGCCGTGGCGCCGCCCGCCAGGAGCGGCCTTCAGGGCGTCGCGAGTCCCGGGAGGCCCCCCAGTGACGGGGCGAATTTCACGGCTCGCACGATCGCCTCGGACACCGCCTCGGCCGCCGCGGCGCCAAGGGCGTTCAGGTCCCCCCGGTGACTTCCGGCCGAGAGGGCGATGACGAGATCACCGTCGACGGTGGTCCAGACCGGGTCGATGGCGCGGGCCACGCCGGCGGCGGCAAGTTGCGCCAGCTTGGTGGCCTCCACCTTCGTCAGCGCGGCGTTCGTGGCCACCACCGCCAGCGTGGTGTTCTGCCAGGCCCCCGTCGCGGGAACTCCCTGCTTCATCATCCGCGCCGTTCCGGCCAGTTCCCGGCTGGATGGAGACCGGCGCGCCCCGGCCAGCAGCTTGCCTGTGACCGGATCGCGAACGTCCCCGAACGCGTTTACGGCGGCCAGCGCGGAGACCAGCGCGGGAGATTCCCCGCCGCCCAGCGCGACCGTGGCCGAGCCGATGCCGGACTTCATGGCCTGCCCCATGCCAAACAGCTTTCCGACCGTCGCCCCGGTTCCGGCTCCTACCGCTCCTTCGCGAACCGCTTCGGCGGTTGCCGCGGCCGCCGCCGCTTCGCCCATTTCTCGAGTCGGGCGGATGCCGGGCTTGCCGATGCCCAGGTCGTAGAGGATAGCCCCCGCCACCAGCGGCACCTTGGCCGAACGCGTGTCGAATCCGATGCCTTTCTGCTCGAGGAAGCGGCGCACGCCGCTGGCGGCCTCGAGACCGAAGGCGCTGCCCCCAGCTAAGGTGACCGCGTGGATCCGATCGGTCAGGTGCAGCGGCGAGAGGAGTTCGGACTCTTCCACGCCGGCGGCCGATCCGCGAATATCGCAACCGGCCACGGCGCCTTTTTCGCACAGCACGACGGTGCAGCCGGTGAGCGCGTCGAAATCCGACGCGTGGCCCACCAGCAGGCCGGGAATATCCGTCAACCCCTTCATACCGACGCGGGAGCGCGCCCCGGTGCGGGCGTTCGCCGCAGGTTAGTATGGTAGCATCAACATCTGACGAGAGAAGACGCCTCTTGTTCGACTTCTTGAAACCGCCCGTACTCGCGCTGCAGGAATTCGTCGCCTTGTCCGGCCGGGCCTTCGTGAACGTCTTCCGAAAACCGCACTACTTTAACGATATTTCCTTGCAGATGGACGTTATCGGGGTGGGCAGTCTCCCGATCGTGATTCTGACGGGCTTCTTCAGCGGCGCCGTAATGGCGTTGCAGATGTCGCGCGCCCTCAACCAGTACGGCGCCTCCGGCCAGGTGGGCCAGATTGTCTCGATTGCGCTGGTGCGCGAGATGGGTCCCGTTCTCACTGCTCTGGCGGTGGCGGGCCGCAACGGGAGCGGCATCGCGAGCGAACTCGGCTCGATGAAAGTCACCGAGCAGATCGACGCGATGCGCGCGCTGGGCACCGACCCGATTCAGAAGCTGGTGACGCCCAGGCTGATCGCGATGGCCATTGTGCTCCCGCTGCTGACGATCATCTCGGACTTCGTCGGCCTGATCGGCGGCTACATGGTCTCCGTCCCCGTGCTGCGGCTGACGACCGCCAGCCAGTACTGGAGCACGGCGTGGCGGTCGCTGGAATACAACGACATCGCCCAGGGGCTGCTGAAGCCGCTGGTGTTCGCCATCATCATCTCGCTGGTGGGCTGCTTCTATGGCATTCGGACCACGGGGGGAACCCAAGGCGTGGGCCTCTCCACCACGCGCGCGGTGGTCGTCGCGCTGGTCTGGGTCTTCGTCACCACGTTTTTCATCGGCAAGCTGTTCGTGAATCTGTGAGCGTCGATGGGCGGCAACACAGGCGAGACGATCCTGCGCTTTGAGAACGTCACGCTTCGTTTCGAGGACGAGGAGCCGGCGCTCAACGACGTCTCGTTCGAGATCTGCGCCGGCGAATCGTGCGTCGTGTTGGGGGCGGCCGGCAGCGGGAAGACCGTGCTGCTGAAGACCGCCGTCGGGTTGCTCCGGCCGTCGGCGGGGCGCGTCTTCCTGTTCGACCGCGACATCGCTCCGCTCCGCGAACAGGAACTGTTCGCGCTTCGAAGCAAGGTCGGCATTCTGTTTCAGGAGGGCGGGCTGTTCGATTCCCTGACGATCGAGGAAAACGTCGGCTATCCGCTGGTGAACCAGCCGGCGGTGAACTGTCCGGCCGTGGAGGTGCGGCCGCGAGTGGAAGCGGCGCTCGGCTTCGTCGAGCTGGGACACACGCTGGAGAAGTTCCCGAGCGAGCTGTCCGGAGGGATGCGGCGCCGCGTCGGAATCGCCCGCGCCAACGTTACCGAGCCTCCGCTGGTTCTCTACGATTCGCCGACGGCGGGCCTGGATCCGATCACCGCCCACACCATCATGACGCTCATTCTTAAGGAGCGCGATACGAAGAACACCACCACCGTCATTGTCACCCACCGCTATCAGGACGGCTTTCTGCTGGCGAATTTCCAGTACAATCCGGACACCGGAGCGGTGGAATCGGTTTTCCGGAACGGCGCCGGCGGGGAGCGCCGAACCCGGTTTCTTGTCTTGCGCGAGGGCCGCCTGATTTTCGAGGGATCGCCCCAGCAATTAGAGGCCTCCCCCAATCCCTACGTGCAGAAGTTCGTCAAGCGGTTGTACAACTGAGGAGAACATGCCTTCGGCCAAGAAGATCAGATGGTCGCAGCTCAAGGTTGGAATTATGGCGATCCTGGCGCTGTCGGTGCTGGGGTTTCTTGTTTTTCTGATGACGGGCGAGCGCCGCTTTTTCGCCCAGCGCGCGCTGCTGTACACCTACCTGGACGATTCCTACGCGATCACGCAGGGGTCCCCCGTCCGGCTGAACGGCATCCTGATCGGAAAGATCAGCAACGTCGGCCTTTCCGGCGACTCCAGGCCGAACCGCACGATTAAGGTGGAAATGGACGTGGACATCGAGATGCTGCCGAGCATTCCGACCGACTCGGTGGCCACCATCGCCTCGGAGAATGTCCTCGGCAGCAAGTACATCAACATCAAGCGCGGCAAGGCGAGCGCGCACATCTCGCCCGGCGGCGAGATCGGCGCCCAGGACATCAGCGGGTTCGAGGATGTCGTGGCCAGCGGCTACGAGGTGATGACGGCGCTGCGCGGCCTCATCACGCGCATGGACGCCATCATCGGACAGGTGGAGGCCGGCGAAGGCAGCATCGGCAAGCTGCTGACCGACGAAAAGCTGTATAACCACCTTACGGCCACCGTTGCCGAAGCCCAAAAGGTCACCGAGGCTCTCAATCGAGGCCAGGGCACCCTGGGACGCCTGTTCTACGACGAAACGCTCTACGACGAAACCCGCAGCACCGTCGCGCGCATGGACCAGATCCTGGAGGACGTCCAATCCGGCCAGGGCACGGTGGGCAGGTTCCTCAAGGATCCGGCGCTATATAACGAAATGCGGGGCGTGATCGCCGACGCCCGAAAACTGCTGGACGACCTGAACGCGGGCAAGGGAACGGCGGGCAAGCTGCTCAAGGACGACGAACTGCACCGGGAGATCGTCTCGGTGACGAAGAGGCTGGACGGCCTGCTCGAGCGGATCAATACCGGTGAAGGCACGCTGGGGCAACTGGTGGTGAATCCGCAGCTCTTCGAGTCGCTTAACGGCGCCACGCGTGAAATGCACGAGTTAATGAAGGATTTCCGCGCAAATCCGAAGAAATTCCTCCGCATTAAACTGGCGATATTCTGACGCGTAGAACGTGGCCCTGGCGCCGGGAACTCCCCGCGCAGCCGGTGAGGTCGAACCGACGTAGCACAACGCGCGGGCTGCGTCGACAGCCGATGGGACGTCCCGCTCGATCACGGCCTTCGGCGGACTGGACAACCAGCCCCGCCTTCGATAGGATAAAAGGACTTGGAGGGTTCAACACGAATGCCTGACACGGTAAGTTTACCTAAGATCGGAGATTCTGCCCCCGATTTCACCGCCGTCACCACGCAGTCGGCGGCCATGAAATTCAGCGAGTGGCAGGGCGATAGCTGGGTAGTTTTCTTTTCCCACCCGGCCGACTTCACGCCGGTTTGCACCACGGAGCTGACGGACTTCGCCCGGCGGAACGAGGAATTCCGCGCCATCAATACCAAGCTCCTGGGCCTGAGCGTGGACAGCATCCACTCCCACCTCGCCTGGCTCCAGAACATGAAAGAGAAGCTTGGCGTCGAGATCCCCTACCCGATGGTGGCCGACATCGACACCAAGGTCGCGCAACTCTACGGAATGATTCACGCCGGGACCAGCGCCACCGCCACCGTCCGCGCCGTCTTTGTCATCGATCCGAAGCGCGTCATCCGGGCCATTATCTACTACCCGATGAACGCCGGACGCAACATCGACGAGGTGGTGCGCGTGGTAACGGCCCTCCAGACCGCCGACGCCAACGCCTGCGCCACGCCGGCCAACTGGCGCCCCGGTGAAAAGGTTGTGGTTCCGCCGCCGAAGATGGTTAATGAAGTCCAGGAGCGTCTGTCGCACAAAGGTAAGGATTACGACGTCAAGGACTTCTACCTTTGCCTGAAGGAACTCCCGGCCAAAAAGCAGGGAACTTCCGCCTAGTCTTTTGAACCCATGCCGTTGGGAGGGGCGGGCGCCGCCATCCCCCCGCCCCTCGCGCGGCTGGCTTTTGCGAGACCCGGTTCCGCCGGAGGGGGGCGGAAGCCATGGAGTTTGAGCAGTTCTACCTGGGTTGTCTCGCTCACGCTTCGTACCTGCTGGGGTCCGACGGCGTTGCCGCCGTGGTCGATCCCCAGCGGGACGTGGACCTCTATCTCGACCAGGCGGCGCAACGCGGCCTCTCCATCCGCTACATCATCGAGACGCACCTTCACGCCGACTTCGTCTCCGGCCACGTCGAGCTGGCCAGGCGTACCGGCGCCGAAATCTGTCTCGGCCGGTTGGCGCGCGCCCGCTTTCCGCACCGCCAGGTAAACGACGGCGACGAACTCGCCCTCGGCCGCTGCCGTCTTCGCTTTCTGGAAACGCCAGGCCACACGCCGGAAAGCATCTGCGTCCTGGTCATCGACCCCGATCAAGGGCCGGAACCGTTCGCCGCGCTCACCGGCGACACGCTCTTCATCGGCGACGTCGGCCGCCCCGACCTGTCGAGTGAGTACACGGTCGAGGAACTGGCCTCGATGCTATTCGACAGCCTGCACGGCAGACTGCTGACGCTGCCCGACGCGGTCGAAGTCTACCCCGCCCACGGCGCCGGCTCCCTCTGCGGACGCCAGATCGGGGCGGAGCGCCATTCCACCATCGGCATCGAGCGCCTGACCAATTACGCCTGTCGGCCGATGTCCCGCGAGCAGTTCGTCCAACTCGTCACGGCGGACCTGCCCGCCCGCCCCGAGTATTTCGTCCACGACGTCGAGATGAACCGCTCGGGCGCCCTCCCGCTGGCGGAACTGCCTTCGCTGGCGCCGCTCGACGCGGTCGAGTTCGCCCGCCGCCAGCGGGCCGGCGCCGTAGTGCTCGACACCCGGCCGCCCGTGCAGTTCGCCGCCGGCCACGTTCCAGGCGCCGTTCACATCGCCTTGTCAGGGCAGTACGCCGCCTGGGCCGCCACGCTGCTCGGGCTTGACGCGGAGATCCTGCTGGTGGCCGAAGACGAAGCCGCGCTTTCGGAATCGCGGACTCGCCTGACGCGCGTAGGCATCGAGCATGTGACCGGTTATCTGCCGGATGGCATCGTCGCCTGGCATCGCGCCGGCTTTCCCCTGACCTCCGTCTCCCAAATCACTGCGACGGAACTCCGGCAACTGCTCAACGCCAGGGGCGACTTCCGCCTCCTCGACCTCCGGCGGCCGGCGGAAAACAGGCAAGGCGCCATCGACGGCGCGCTCAACAGGCCTCTCGACAACCTGCTGGCCGACCTGAACGGCCGCTGGCAGCAGACGCCGCTCGTTGTTCACTGCGCCAGCGGCTATCGGAGCTCCATCGGCGCCAGCCTCCTGCTTCGCGCCGGCTACACAAATGTCACCAATCTCATCGGGGGCTACGAAGCCTGGCGTCAGCTTACAATGGTCTCCGATGCACCGACGGCAGCTACTTCGTAACGCCGCCTGCGCCGCGGCCTTGTTCGGGTTACCGCCGGAGGCCGCGCGCGCGGACACCCCGTCCCTTCCCGCCGGCGACCTCTTCCGCCGCGATCCGGAAGCTTACTGGAAGCGCATCCGCGACGAGCAGTTCCTCCTGCCCGGCTGGCGCGCGTTTCTCAACAACGGAAGCCTCGGGCTGGCCCCCAAGCCCGTCCTCCGCGCGGTGACCGAATTCCTCGACCGCTCCGCCGGCCTGCTCATCGACGAATATCCACGCTGGGGCTACGAAACGCTCGACGAGCACCGCCGGGAGCTTGCCGCATTCTTCGGCTGCGCTAAAGACGAACTTGCCCTCACCCACAACGCCACCGAAGCGATGAACATCGTCGCCAACGGCCTCGACCTCAACGCGGGCGACGAAGTGCTCACCACCGACCAGGAGCACCCGGGCGGCTCCTGCTGCTGGCGCCTCAAAAAGGCCCGCTTCGGCATCGACATCCGCGAGGTCAAAATCCCCCTGCCGCCCGCCGGCCCCGAGCAACTGGCGGATCTCCTTGTGTCCTCCATCGGCCCTCGCACCCGCGTCCTGAGCTTCAGCGGCATCACCACCACCACCGGGCTCATCATGCCCGTCCGCGAAATCTGCCTGGCCGCGCGCGAAAAAGGCGTCATCACGGTCGTCGATGGCGCCCACATGAACGGCCAGACCCCGGTGAATCTCCACGACCTCGCCTGCGACTACTTCGCCGGCAGCCCCCACAAGTGGCTCTTTACCCCCGCCGGCTGCGGCGTCTTCTACGCCCGCGAGGAGATGCTCGACCGTCTCTGGGTCAACGTGGCCACCGGAGGCTGGGACGACCGTAAGCTGAAGGCGGCGCGCTTCATGCAGGTGGGCACGAACAACCGCGCGATTTTCGAGGGCTTCATCGCCGGCCTGCGTTTTCTCAAGGAGCTTGGACCGGAGCGCGTCTACGGCCGCATTCATCAGCTTGGACGAATGTGCTACGCCAAGGCCCGGCACGTCCCCGGTCTGGAGTTGCTCACCCCCGACGACGACCGCATGTTCGCCGGCCTGGTATCTTTCCGGCTCACCGCTGAGCAGGCCAAGAAAGCCAACGAGCGCTGCCGCGAAAAGCGCATCTGGATCTATCCGAGCGAAAAAACGCGCGTCTCCACCCACATCCACACCCGCCCCGAAGACCTGGACGTATTCTTCGACATTATCCGCGACGTAACTCGCGCCTGAGGCGAGGGGTGGCCCTCGGGCGATCGGCGGAACGAGCCCAACGGCTCCCGCCGTTACTACCGCTGGGACCTACAGCCTAATGCCACATAGCTTTTAAGATGGGGCAGGAGCCGTGGTGAAGGCTCACATGATCCCGTGTGTCAGGTAGTCGTCGTGTGTTTGACCATGAACGCCTGCTTCGTAACAGTCAGCAAGCCCTTGTATGCTTGCCGTCTACGGCGGCCCCTGGCGCTCCGCTATTGAGGACATTCAGCGGCTGTAGATCAGCCTGCCGCCCAGGTACGTGCGCTCGACCCGAATCTCCTTGATGTCATCGACGGCGCAGGTGAGAATGTCCTTGTCGATCACGATCAGGTCCGCCAGCTTTCCTTCTTCCAGCGAGCCCTTCTCCTTCTCCTCGAAGGTCAGGTAAGCGTTGTTCGAAGTGTAGAAGCGGATCGCCTGCTCCCGGGAGATCGCTTGTTCGGCGCGCAGCGGTTCGTCCAACCAACGCGAGTGGCGAGTGATAGCCACCCACATTCCGAGAAAAGGATTGTAGGGGTTGATGGACCGTAAGCTCCCGAGCTTTTGCATGTGGTCGGATCCACCGCCCACGATAACCCGCTGCTGAAACAAGCTTCGGTACGGTTGAAAGTATTCGAGCCGATCGGGGCCGAACTGCTTCAGCAGCGTCGCCCCGTCCAGCCACAGCCAGGCAGGCTGCATATTGGCGACGACGCCTAGCTCGCCCATTTTGTTAATGGCCTCCAGGCTCATGAAATTGCAGTGGGTGATGCACGCGCGGCTGCCGCTCGTTTCGAAATCGTTCTTGTCGATGCGGTCGACGGCGTCCACAAAAGCGTGCACCGCCCCGTCGCCCACCGAGTGCGCCGTGAACTGCAACTCGTTCTCCAGCGCCAGCTTCATAATCCGGTACAGCTTGTCGGGCTCGATGTACAACATCCCGCGGTAATTCGGATCGTCGATGGAATACACTTTGCTGACGCCCCACGGCGCCCGCATGAACGCGCTCCCGGTCAGCATCCCCCCGTCCAGGTACGATTTCACCCCGCGCAGCCACAGCATGTTGTCGTACTGGTGCAGCGGCGACCCCGCGGCTTCCCGGATGCGCGCCTCGATCTTATCCATCGGCATCTGTGCGTCCACGCTCAGCGCCATGAACGTCCGGCAGCTTAGTTCCCCGCGCTCCTTCAGTTGCCGGTACTCCTCCACCTCCTCGTCGCTCGTGTCGCCATCGACGATGCTCGTCAGGCCCACTGAGTTGTAATCGGTCAGCAGCGCTTTCAGCCGCTGCACCCGGTCCTCCATCGTGGGCTTCTTTCCCGTCGGCTCGTCTTTGATGAACCGCGAGCAACTGCGCAGGATCCCCGTCGGCTCGCCCGTCTTCGGGTCCCGCTCCACGCGGCCCGGCTTGCCGTCGGTGATCTGGAAATTCCTGTCGATGCCGCTCAGCTTCAACGCCAGCGAGTTCAACGACGCGTCCGGCCCGGTCCGGAACGCCACCGGGTTTCTTGGCGCGGCCCGGTCCAGTTCTTCCCGGGTCGGGTAGCGCTGCTCCTTCAGTCTCGTGATGAATACCTGCGACACGCCGATCCACTGGCCCGGCTTCAGCGCCTCCGCGCGCGACTTGATATACGCCAGCACGTCGGCGATCGTCTCCATGTCCGGTACCGTGTGGTCGAACTCGTACATCGCGGCGGAAGGCGCGTGCACGTGCGAGTCGATCAGCCCGGGCAACACGGTCTTGCCGCCCAGGTCCACCTGCGCGGTCTGCTCTCCCGCCAGCTTCAGAATCGTGTCTGTGCTCCCAACCGCGAGAATCCGCTCACCGCGGATCGCCACCGCCTCGGCGACCGTGAAACGGCGATCGACGGTGACGATCTTGCCGTTGTGGAGGATGAGGTCCGCTCGCTCGCGGCCGCCGCAGGACGCGAGCATCCCAATCAGTACGAGAACATACAAAATTCGAGGCATCTCGATGGGTCCTCCCGAGCCAAAGCGTAGCAGCGGGACCGCGCGCGGCGCAATCCCGCCCCGCCCGATCGGATATACTCGACGGGGTGAACTGGAACCCGATGCGCGCCGTCACGCTTGCCGGGGCTCTTGCAGCCCTCGTTGTTCCCAGCCACGCGGCCGACATCCACAACTCACTCAGCCCGGAAGAACGCGGCGCCGGCTGGCAACTCCTGTTCGACGGCAAATCGATGACCGGTTGGGACGATCCCGCCCGCAAATCCCCGCCGGGCGACTCCTGGACCATCGAAGATGGCTGCATCAAGGCGCTCCGGAACCCGCGCATTCGCGAGGATCTGTTCACCGCCGCCGGCTACGGCGATTTCGAATTGGCATTCGACTGGAAGATCTCGCCCGGCGGCAACAGCGGCGTCAAATACAGGGTGCAGGACCGCGCCGTGCTCGAAAAAAGCACTCTGAATCCCGCCGCGAAGCGGTTTGAAGACACGGTGGACTATGAACTGATCCACCGTCTGGCCTCCCGCGACCGGATACCGCCCGGCGCCTCCATCGAAGAGTACGTCGTCGCCTTCGAATACCAGGTGATCGACGACCGAGCGCATCCCGACGCCGGTTCCGGAGGCAAGCACATTTCCGGATCCATCTACAGCATGGTGGCGCCGGCGAAGGCGGCCGCGCGGCCCGCCGGCGAGTTCAACCAGTCCCGCATCGTGCTCCGCGGCAACCACGTCGAACACTGGCTCAATGGGGAGAAAGTGGTCGATACGCAGCTTGATTCCGAGGAAATCGTCAACGGACTGGTCGAGCGCTGGACCGCCGACTCGCCCGTCTACCGCCTCCTCACCCGCCAGCCCAGGAAGAAAACGCCCATCGCCCTCCAGAACCACAACGACGAGGCATGGTTCCGGGCCATAAAAATCCGGCCGCTCCGCTAAGAGCGTCGAACTCGCGCCCCCTCGCTTCCGTATACCCGAACAGTAAAAGGAATCCGAAAGTGTTGAATATCGTCCGTGACCTGCAATACGCGGCGCGCACGCTCGCCCGCAATCCTGCCTTCGCCATCGCGCCGGTTCTGGCGCTGGCTCTCGGCATCGGGGCCAACACGGCCGTATTCAGCATACTGAACGCTTACATGCTGCGCCCGTTGCCCTACCCCGGCTCGGGGCAGTTGGCCATGGCGCTCGATGTTCGCGACCCCGCAAGGAACTCCAATCGGTCGCCGAATATCGAGGAATTCCTGGAGTGGCGCGATCGGGCGCAATCGGTGGAGGAGGCCTTCGGAGCCCGCTCCTTTGCTTTCAACCTCAGCGGCAAGGACACGCCCGAGTTGGTCCGCGCCGGCCAGGTCTCGGACGCCTTTTTTCGGACCCTCAACGTCAGGCCGGCGCTCGGCCGCGAGTTCCTCCCCGAGGAGTACCAGGCCGGGCGAGACCGCGTCGTGGTCTTGAGTCACGCGCTGTGGCGCGGCCGCTTCAACGAGCGCCCCGACATCCTCGGCCAGTCGATCGGCCTCGGCGGAAACCCCTATACCGTGGTCGGCGTCATGCCGCCGGACTTCCGTTTCCCCGACACCGTCACCCGCCTTTGGTTTCCCATGGTCACCGGCAAGGACCGCACCGATCAGGGCATCTACGTCGTCCTACGCCTCAAATCCGGCATCGGTCTCCCGGCCGCGAGCGCCGAACTCGGCGCCATCTCCTGCCGCCTGGAAAACCCCGATGCCGCCAATGCCGCGGGCTGGTCCGTCAAAATGCGCACCCTTCACGACGTGCTCAACCACGTCCAGGAGTCCGGACCCTCGCTGACCATCGTCCTCCTTGCCGTAACCTTCGTCCTGTTGATCGCCTGCGCCAACGTGGCGAACTTGCTGCTCGCCCGCGGCGCCGCCCGCGCCAAGGAAATGGCCGTCCGGTTGGCCCTCGGCGCGGGCCGCTTCCGCCTCATCCGGCAGATGCTCGCCGAAAGCGTCATCCTGGCCGCGGGGGGCGGCGCTCTCGGACTCGCGTTCGGCTACGTGGCGCTGCGCGCGTTGCTGGCGGCCGCGCCCGATTGGACCCTGCCCGTGGCCGACATCCGGATCGACCGCGCCGTCCTCGCGTATACCGCGGTTATCGCCGTCCTCTCCGGCCTCATCTTCGGCTTCGTGCCGGCATGGCAATACTCCCGCGGACGCGTCAACGACGCGCTGAAGGAAGGCGGCCGCGCCGCGACAACCGCCGTTCGGGGCCGCATCCGCCGCGCCCTCGTCGTGTTGGAGGTCGCGCCCGCGGTGATTCTGCTCATCAGCGCCGGCCTGTTGATCAAGAGCGTCAACCGCATCGGCCAGGTGGACCTGGGCTACCGCTCCGAGAACCTGCTCACCATGGACGTCGTCCTTTCCCCCGCCAACTACGGCGAACTGCGGAAGCGTACGGAATTCCTGTCCTGGCTGGAGGAGCGCCTCGCCAGAATCCCCGGCGTTCAGGCCGCCGGCGGCGCCGCGTTTCTCGCCCGCACGCCGCTTCTGGTGGAAGGGCGCCCCGAACCGCTTCCCGGCCAGGAACTCTACGTCATCCAGCGCGCCGCCACCACCCGCTACTTTACCTCGCTCGGCGTCCCCCTCCAGGCGGGCCGCCAGTTCAGCGAGAGCGACGGCCCCGCCGCCCCGCGGGTAGCGATCGTGAACGCGACTATGGCCAAACGTCTCTGGCCGGATCGCGATCCCCTCGGCGCCCGGGTCCGCATCGGCGGCGTCGCCGATATCCCCTGGATGACCGTCGTCGGCGTCGTCGGCGACGAGCGCCGGAACGCGCTGGGAACCACCTGGCCCGAGGTGTTCGTCCCCCACGCGCAGGATACCCAGTTTGCCATGGGATTTGTCGTGCGCACCGCGGGAAAAACCGGCGCCATCGCCGCAGCCATCCAGCAGGCGGTCCGCGAGCGCAACCCCGATCAGTCGGTCTCCAACATCCGCACCATGGAGCAGGCGCTTGCCGACATGGTAGCCCCCCAGCGCATGACCACCTACATGCTGGGCGTGTTCGCCTCCGTCGCCATCGCCCTGGCGATCATCGGCCTCTACGGCGTCATCTCCTACGGAGTGGCCCAGCGGACCCGGGAACTCGGCCTCCGCACCGCGCTCGGCGCCTCGCCGCGAGACCTGGTCCGCGACGTCGTCGCCCAGGGATTAAAGCTGACCTTCGTGGGAACCGCCATCGGCCTGGCGGGCGCCTTTGGCGTCACCCGCGTTCTGTCGGCCCTGCTGTTCGGCGTGAGCGCCACCGATCCGTTCATCTTCCTCGCGGCCCCGGCCTTGATGGTTGTGGTGGCCGCCTCGGCCAGCTACATCCCCGCCCGCCGCGCCGCCCGCATCGACCCGATCGTCGCCCTGCGATGCGACTAAGTGCCGGTTAGCCCATTCAGCCGTCACTGGGGCGGGGCAGGATCTCATCCTGCGCGGCGGTTCCCAACCGCCGCCCAGCCGATAGCAATCGGCCCGCGGGTAGCCCCGGTCCACCGCATCGTACTTGGTCCGCGTCCACCCCGCCGTCGCCGCCCCCGGCGCTCCCGCGTAATACGGATTCGTCGCCGCCTCCATCCGCCCCGCCGCCAGGTTGTTCTTGAAGACGCTGTACCCCTTGTAAGGCGCCGGTCGCATCACAGACTTGAACACTTTCAGACCCGGGATCTGCTCGAAGTGGCGGATGTTGGCCGTCCCCACTTCATACCCGAGTTCCAAGGCGCTCACCTCTATCAGCAGATCCGATAGCGGGATGTGTATGCCACGCGCCCGGCTCTGGCCGTCGATCTGGCCGGCGCGCAGGGCAATTGGAACCGTCACCGGCTGGATAGGAACGCCGGTCAGCAGATCGTCCAGGAATCCTTGCCGCCGCTCGCGGCGTTCGGCTGGATCCGCGCGGGTGATCCCGTGGGCGAGTTCGAGCACCGTCACCACGGAGATGGCGATGCCTTCGTCGCCGGTTTCCAGCGCCACGGCCTCCAGTAGTTGGCGCGCATTCTTGCCCTGGCGTTCGGCGGCGACCGCGGCCGTCGAGGCGAGCATCAGTCCCAAGCGGGAGGCTCCAACGGCTCACGGTGGGCGGCGATCGCCGCCTCGACATCTGTCGCGAAGTCGGGATCGATGGTCGCCGTGGAGCCGGCACGCATCAGCGCGATGCACTCGGAGATCTTACGGCGTACCGGCTCCGCGGGGACGGATGACGGCTACCGGTTGCGCGTCGCGCTCGATGATAACCTCGCTTCCGGTCTCAACCCGTTTGAGGATCGAGCGCAGATCCCTGGCCAGATCGCTTTCGCTGATGTGGACGGGCTCCATATTTTGGATCATAGCGTTTCCCGCAAGCGTCCGCGTCCCAGGCAACGAAGCATCCGATCGCCCATCATCGGGATATCGGAATCCCCGCTGAAAAAGAATCTCACCCACGCCCCCAACACTTTTACCGGTTTACGGTCACCACCAAACAAAATCTTCCCAAACCACTCCATCCACACAACTTACCTTCCCTCCGCCCCGCCCACCGCATCCGTTTTTCGCCCCCTCCATGCTATGTTGTTACCGAAAGAGCCGGGCCCCACCGCCCGGCTTTTTCCATTTCTCCCCAAGGAGTCTCCTATGCACCCCGTCTCCACCGGCGCCGTCAGCCCCCGCAAGCTCGAAGCCAACCGCGCCAACGCCCTCAAATCCACTGGCCCCAAAACCGACGCCGGCCGCGCCCGTTCCTCCCTTAACGCGCGCCGTCACAACGCCCTCGCCTCCGCCGCCACCCTGCTCGCCGAGCCCGACCAGGAACGCGACGCCCTGCTCGCCCGCTACACGGCCGACCTCCGTCCCTCCTCCGTCGTCGAGGAATCCCTGGTCCGCGAAATCGCCGTAGCCGACTGGCGCATCCAGCACCTGGACCGCGTCGAACTCGGCGTCACCGCCTACCAGATGCAAGCCAGCTACAACGTCGCCAACGAACTCGACGCCCTCCGCCGCTTCGGCGCCCAACCCTGGGCCTGCAACCGCTGCGGCGCCGAGCCGCCCCCGGAAGCCTACCCGGAACCCGAACCCGACCCGCCCGAACTGTCCGAGACCGGCCCCGCCGGCCGCACGGCCCTTCTGGGCGCCGCCTGGTTCGCCAACGCGTACCTGTTCTCGCTGCTGCACCGTTACCAGGCCCAGGCCCGCCGCGACTACTACCGCGCGCTGAAGCAACTGTCGCTGGTGCGTACCGGCGAAGCGGGCGTCCTGCCCCAGGCGCCGCCCCGGACCCAGCCCGTCGAACCCGGTTCCGCGCCCCAAAAAGGCGAAACGAAGCCAGCCATCTCCGACTTTCGCCTCAAGTGGGACGTTCATGACTACAAATACATCTTTACTCCCGAGGAATGGCGTCGGATTATCGCCGGCCATGACAACGAATCGGTCGTTTTGAAGAAAAAATAGCCTCGCCGGAGGCCGTTAACGTTAAATCAGCGTCTCCTCCACCACCACGAAGGGGACGGTTGCGTCGATGTCGATCGTGACGAAACGCAGCTCGTTTTCTTGCTGTTGCGGTCCAACGCTCGTCTCGAGATACGCGTACACGAAGATGGCGTATTTCCGTTGCGCGACCGCGAGAATTTCCGTCGTCAGCCCATCCATGCCGGCGGCGGCGCCTCCCGCCGACACGTTCGTCATGTAGCTTTGCGTGTTCTGCGACCACACGGTGATCCAGTGGTCGCGGTCGACATAGTGCCCCCCGCCGCTGGCTGCCCAACTCTCGACGTAGATGCCAAGGGATGCCGCGGCGGAAGCCGGCGCGCTGTCGTTGCCGGTGAAACTGGCGCTCGTGAGCCACTGCGCGTAAGGCCGGATGCTGACGATCGCATCGCCGTATTCCGGACGGAAGAACATGCCGGCGCCTACGATCGCGTAGGAACTCTGGCCGGAATAAGAATACGAGTTACATGCGAGTTTCGCTTGCCGGATGATCTGCTCGTCGCTTGAATAAATAATCGCGTGCGGACCGGGCTGCTTCCACGCGTACCGATAATACCGCCTCCAGTCCTTGATGTTGTCGCGGTCGGGGCCGTAGACGTGGAGTAAGTCCCGAGGCGTCGGAACATAGGGTTCAAGCAGCTTACGGTATTGCGCGACCGTCAGCCACACGGCTGCGTCGAACCTTTGGAACACGCCGCCGTGGAAATCGTGGAGTCGAACGGCCTCCACATCTTTCTTGAACGCGTCCATCCGACTCCGGACATGGTCCGCAATCGGTTGCCCCCCGGGCGTGTTCCACTCCGGATCGGCGGCGTTGCGGTCGGTCCGGATAAAACGCGCTTTGAATGAGGCGGAATCCAAGGATTCGACGGCGGTCGTCACGTCGCGTTCGGCGATATCCCCGGTAACAATCGGTTCTCTCATCCCAACTTCCTCCTGAGCGGTCGCTAACGCCATTCATGTCGGCAGACCTCCATAGACCCGCCGGTGGCCATCTGATGTTACTTTGATCCCCAAGTCCGCGCAAGCCATTTCCGCGCGCCTGAAACGCCACGCCCTTTTCGCGACACTCTCATGGCGGGCTGACTATGGCTGGGACGCTGAGCAATTACCGTGAGTTCACGGCCGGCCTCGCCGGAACGCTGGCCATCCTCGGCGCGTTTCTGACGATCGGCGCCATGGGCTGGGAGGGCAATCCCGACCCCTGCTTCCGCCAGGCCAACGGCTGCTATTGCGAGAGCATCAACCAGACGAATCCCGTCCGAAGCGCCGTGCGCCTGCGGCCCGGCCTGTTCGCGCAGCCGGTCAACACGTGGTCGAACGTCGGGTTCATCCTGGTGGGTCTGTCGATGCTCTGGTGGACCGGATGGGAGCGCGCCACTGGCCGGCGCGCGCCGTGGAACAACCGGTTCACCGACGGTTCCGGCTACGTGACCATGTTCGCCCTGATCGTCATCTTCATGGGACCCGGCTCGATGTTCTTCCACGCCTCCCTGCGCGAGTGGGGCGGCTGGATCGATAGCCTGTCGATGAACCTCTTCATGGGCTTCATCGCCGCCTACAACGTCGTCCGCTTCTTCCGCATGGGCATCGGCTGGTTTACTCTGTTCTTCCTGCTGCTGGTGGGAACCGCGTCGATCCTGACCGCCGCCGATTCGTCCAACGGGCAGATCTACTTCTTCGTCCTGTGCGGCCTCGCCTTCATCTCACAAGTGCTGATCTACTGGCGCCCCAGCGTCGTCAGCGCCCCCTGGGGCTGGTGGTGGTTCATCGCCGGCGCTTCGGTGTTTTTGACCGCCCTCGTGATCTGGCGTCTCTCCTGGACGAAAGCGCCGCTCTGCGACCCCGACGCCATCGCCCAGGGGCACGGCGCCTGGCACCTGCTATCGGCGGCGATGACGTTCTGTCTGTGGCAGTACTTCCGGGCCGAGGACGCCTCGGTCGTCATCGCGGGCTGGATGTGGAAGATGGCGAATGTCTTCTTCGGGATTATCATGGGCCTGGTCGTCGGCGGGGGGTTCGGGTACCTGTTCGGCGACCAGATCCTGGACGCGGACTCCACCGTCACCCTCATCCTGGCGGCGGTCTTCGGCGGATTCGGCGCGGTGTTTTCCGCCATCGCGTTTGCCCACAAGATCTACGGACACAATCCGCTCGCCATTATCGGCTACATCCTCGATCTCACCTGGTCGTCCGTCAACACGCTGGCCGGCCTGATCGTCTGGATCCCGGCGTCGCTGCTCGCCGGCGGCAAGCTCCAGAAAAGCACCCCGGATTCCCGGCGTTCCGGCTGTTTCGTCTACAACGTGAATCCGCGCGGCGCTCACCTCGATACCACCATTGGCACGGTCGTGGCCGGCGGTTGGTCGGCCCACGAGGAGGTGCATGTCTGGCAGGCGCGTATTTTCGGTCCCGCCTACATGGTCACCTACGGCCTGTCATGGGTCTTGAACGTGATCTTCCGCCTCGTCATCGCGCGAACCAAGGATATCGCCATGACGGCGTACCGCCGCATCATCTGGGAGGACTGGGCCTATTGGGGCGGCGCCAGCAGCGGCAGCGGCATCCGTTGGGGCGCCTGGACCGGCGGCTTTTTCCTGACGCTCCTCTATCTCTCGCTGCTCGCCCTCATCCCGATCGGCATCGCCATGGGCGAGATCGCGATCTGGGCCGGCGGCATCGCCGGAATCTGTCTGTACAGCCTGATTCGTTCCCTGGCGGGACCCAAGTGACCATTACCATCCCGCCGCCGTGAGACAGGGAAAGCCTGAACGGAAGGCTTTCCCCGCTGTGGTCGTTTATGATACTCCTGAAACACGCGCATAGGCAGGGGAGGATGAACGTGAGTCGAACCATTCGGGTACATTCGATTCTGCTCGCAGCGCTATTGCTGGCGCTGGCTGGCTGCAAGAAGACGCCGGACCTCATCGGCATGACCGAAAAAGAGGCCCGGGAGACTCTCGAACGGAAGAACCTTAACGCGGGGCAGGTCACCACGGCGAAACGCGGCGAGACGCCCGGGACCGTCGTGGATCAGGACCCGAAGCCCGGCGAGAAGATACCAGACGACAAAACCATCGCGCTGGTGCTCGAGGCGGGAGGCGAGGTGACTCCGGAGCCCACCGGCGATCCCGATGAACCGCAGATCTCCACCGTCCCGGACCTGACCGGCAAGACGCAGGCCGACGCGGAAACCGCTCTGACCGAAGCCCACCTCGCGCGCGGCGCTATCGACGTCGTGGTCGAAAACCACCCGGAAGGCACGGTGTTCTTTCAGGACCCGCCCGCCGGCACGCGAGTTCCCGCCGCCACGCTGGTCAACATCAAAGTCGCCAGCAGCGGCGCGGCGCCCGTTCCCAACGTGGTGGGAGACACCCAGGAGGCGGCGCAGCGAAAACTGGTTGAGGCGGGCCTCGCCTTGGGTGACGTGACGCCGGTCATCGGCGTCCCCGGCGGCATCGGCAGAGTTGTGGAACAGAACCCCGACGCCGGTGTTCGGGTGGCAAAAGGGCAACCCGTACGCGTCAAAGTCCGTCAGGCTTCCGCCCGCGTCCCCAATGTCGCCGGCAAACACCGGAAAGACGCCCAGATCGACCTGTTCACGCGCGAATTGACGCCCGTGATCACGTGGCTTTACAATCCGAGGACCCTTCCGGCCCAGGAAGAGCTGGTCGTCTCGCAATCGATTGCCGCGAACACGGAGGTCGCGAAACAGACCAGGGTAGGGATTTCCGTTCGCACGCGAATAAAGCGATCTTCTATTCCGGAGGTTGTTTCCCGGTCCGGAGCTACGCGTGCCCTAACCGGTCCTTCGGTTGCCGAGTTCCTGAAGAAGAGGTAGTCCAGGCTCGCCCCGGGCGCTGGCGAGCCCAGCGGTTCTGGTCTTGCGTGCGATGTCGAGTCGCGCCTACGCTGGTTAGACGATGGCGAGTCCATTCTCGGTCAGCCTGCCTTCGGGCGCCCCGCCCGGCGGGGCAATGCAGATGGAGGACAATCGCGGTGAAACCACGTTCACCGTGACCAACAACACCGACGCGCCCATCGACTGCCGGATCGACCTGGACGTCGACCCGCCGGCCAAAACCGATTGGTTGACGGTGAAAAACACGCGCTTCACCCTCGCCAAAGCGGGTGGGTTCGACCAGGTTTCAGTTAAGCTTCACGCGCCGGTGGATGCCGAAGGCCAGTATTCCTTCCGGATTATCGCCGTTTCCACGAAGCTCCCCGATGAGGATTTCACGCGAGGTCCGACGATTTCCTTCACCCTCGCAAGAAAGCCCGCTCCTCCGCCCCCGCCTCCGATCAAGTGGTGGATGATCCTCATCGCGGCGGTGATCCTGCTCGGCATTGTCGGCGGAATCCTCGCCCTCGTCTTGCGGGATAAGGGCATGCCGGACTTCAACGGCAAGCCCATCGACGAAGTCGAAGCCATTCTCAAGAAAAGAGAGCTCTCCATCCGCACGCGGACGTTCCGGCGTTCCGGCGAACCCGTCGGAATGGTGATCGCCCAGGAGCCCCGCAAAGGCGAGCCGGTTCCAGCGGACAAGCAGGTAGACCTTGTGATCTCCGGGACGGAGGACGGGATGCAGTTCGACCGGGGCTATCTGTCGCCGGACTTCATTACCGATCCGGAGCGGATGGAGGTGGTGCTGGAAGACCCCTACATTCTGATCCACGAGAAGAAGATCTCCGACTTGAGGGACCTGCTGCCGGTGCTGGAGCAGATCGCGCGGGTGGGCAAGCCGCTGCTGATCGTGGCCGAGGAAGTGGAAGGCGAGGCGCTGGCGACGCTGGTGGCGAATAAGCTGCGGGGGACGCTGGCGGCGTGCGCGGTGAAGGCGCCGGGATTCGGCGACCGGCGCAAGGCGATGCTGGAGGACATCTCGATTCTGACCGGCGGCAAAGCGATCATGGAAGAGACCGGGATCAAGCTGGAAGGCGTGCGGCTGGAGGATCTGGGCCGGGCCAAGCGGGTCACGGTGGACAAGGACAACACGACGATCGTTGGACGGGGCCGGGAGCCATGACGGTCCGGCGGTTGCCGAGTTCCTGAAGTAGTCCAGGCTCGCCCCGGCGCGGGCGAGGTTAAACGGTTCTGGTCTTGCAAGTAATGCCGAGTCGCGCCTACGCTGGTTAGACGATGGCGAGTCCATTCTCGGTCAGCCTGCCTTCGGGCGCCCCGCCCGGCGGGGCAATGCAGGTGGAGGACAATCGCGGTGAAACCACGTTCACCGTGACCAACAACACCGACGCGCCCATCGACTGCCGCATCGATTTGGACGTCGACCCGCCGGCCAAAACCGAATGGTTGACGGTGAAGAACACGCGGTTCACCCTCGCCAAAGCGGGTGGGTTCGACCAGGTTACGGTTAAGCTTCAAGCGCCGGTGGATGCCGAAGGCCAGTATTCCTTCCGGATCATCGCCGTTTCCACGAAGCTCCCCGACGAGGATTTCACGCGAGGTCCCACGATTTCGTTCACGCTCGCAAGAAAGCCCGCTCCTCCGCCCCCGCCTCCGATCAAATGGTGGATGATCCTCATCGCGGCGGTGATCCTGCTCGGCATAGTGGGCGGAATCCTCTCCCTCGTCTTGCGGGATAAGGGTATGCCGGACCTCACGGGCAAGCCCATCGACGAAGTCGAGGCCTTTCTCAAGGAAAGAGGGCTCTCCATCCGCGCGCGCACGTTCCGGCGTACCGGCGATCCCGTCGGAATGGTTATCGCCCAGGAGCCCCGCAAAGGCGAACCGGTTCCAGCGGACAAGCAGGTAGACCTTGTGATCTCCGGGTCCCCGTTCATCGAGGTGCCGTCCGTTCAGAATATGAGCGTTGCCGACGCCGTCAAGGCTCTCCGCGCCCTGGGCCTCGAACCGGTGACGGACGCCCAGTCCGGAAGGGTGGTTCTCCAGAATCCGCGTGCTGGCCTACCGGTCGCCGCCGGCTCGAAGATCCTGCTCACCGTCCGGCCATGAGCGTCCGCAAAACAGTCCTCCTCTTCGTTCTGATCTTTCTGCTGTTCGGCGCCCTTCTGATTTTCGCCGTCACCCGCGACGATTCCTCCTCCGACGCCGGCGATGAACACTGGTATACCAACGCCCTCCATTCGCTCTTCGGCGAACGTCGGGCTCTGTCTCCTGCCGATGTGATCGGCGACTGCGTTACCGGCGCCGCCTTCCGGGTCCGCCCCGGCAGGCCCTGCACGGTCCGGCTGCGAACCTCCGGCGTCGCCATCCGTGGTTTCCGCCTCACGTTGGCCGCGGGCCTCAAAGCCGGAATCGAGTTGCGGCCAAGGGGCGAAAACAGCATTCCCATCAGGGTTCCGCTTCGATCTCAGGTCCCGCAGACTCCCAATCTGCAGGCGCTCAAGGAGGGCGCGGACCTCACGCTAGCCTGCGAACAGGCTCTGGACCCGGTAGCCGGCTGCGTAATTTCCCTGACCGCCCCGAAATAGTCAGACAATCGCCTTCACGATAGAGACAATCGAGCTGATCAGCATGAGAATGGCCCACACGGCGGCCAGAATGAGCGCGATCAGGCCGCCGATCATGTCGGTGATGCTGACCAGGAAGATGGGGACCAGCGCGTGAAGGAACGCGATGATGAAGTTGCACGCCAGCGACGTAACGATCAGTAATACCAGACCTTTGTTCTGTAGGAACCTCTGGTGCGCCAGAATCAGCAACACCACGAACGCGAGCTTCAGAATCATGAGAAAGGCCAACATGGCGGCCGCTCCTCCGCGATTGAAAAAACCCCATACCGCCAGGTACGCGAGCGTGCCGAATGGCGGGGACATGAACAGGCCCACCATGATCATCAGCTTGATGAACGCGCCGATGAACAGCCCAATGGCCGCGAGAATGACGAGGATCGAGAAGATCAGGGTCGCCACGCCCTGAACGCGCCCGTGAATCCGCTCCGGCAGCAGCAGGGAGACGCCGATCAGGACCACCGTGTAAAGGAGTATGCCGTCGAGCAACGCCATGTACGCGATTCCGACCCCTGGCGGCTTCTCGGATTTCCGCGCTTCCTCCACCATCTGGTCGATCGTCTCCCGGCGCTCGTCCTCGTCCAGATCGGAATCCCGCAACTGGCGATCCGTCTGGGTACGGATCATCCGCTCGTCGAAGCTGGCCGGAAGCAGCGAACTGCCCAGTTCCGCGAAAACGGCGATCAGCATCACGAGGGCGGCGATAACAAAGAAAGGCGTGCGGAGCTTATCGAGCATGATCGTCGGCGCCGATGGGCTCTGCCAAGTGTAAGCCCCCTTTCGGGCTGTCACAAAATCGATCGAGGAAAGGAGATGCTATGACGGCCGCTTGCGCCACATCGAGATCACCCGCCTCGCCCTCTCACCTGACGCCGCTGTCTCCGCGTCTTCTCTGCATTCTCTGCGTCTCCGGGGTGAAGTTTCAGAAATCCTCCGCCCCCTCGACGCTCAGACCATCCGTGTCCCCGATCGGAACCGGAAGACAGGCGGTCGCCCTTGACGGCTGAACCGACCGGACGGTACAGTAGAATAGCTGATGTCGGGATCTCAATATCGTATTCTTGACGCCGCGGAACGGATTATCGTCCGCGATGGAGTTGCCCGCCTCACGCTGGATGCGGTCGCCGCCGAGGCCCAGATGAGCAAAGGCGGCGTTCTCTACCATTTCAAGTCGAAAGAGGACCTGATCGTCGGCATGATCAAGCGCATGGCGGACCAGTACGACGAGCAGGTCCAGGAGCTTGAGAGCAACGACCCGAATCCGAAGGGCCGCAAGCTGCGGGCGATGTTGCGGGTTTCATTCCCCGAGGCGCCGACGGAAGCGGCCCGCTACGCCGACAGCATTTGCGCCGGTCTGGTTGCGGCCGTCGCGACGAACCGTTCGCTTCTGGAGCCAATCCACGAACGGGCACGGCAGATGCACACGTGTATAACGGAGGAGGCCAGGGACCCGGTAACGGCAATGATCGTCCACTACGCCGCCGACGGGATCTGGCTGAACCGGATATTTGGAATTCCGATCGAAAACGGTGAAATGCAGCGAAAAGTCGTGAAGCGGCTGCTTGAAATGTCGAAAAACATATGAGGTTACTTTCCTTCTTGGTACTTGCCGCCGGACTTGCGTGGGCGCAGCCGGCGGAGCAGGAAACGGTCACGCTGGCCGAGGCGGTGCACATCGCGCTGGAACGTCACCCGGACATAGGCAAGGCCCAGGCAGCCGCGGACGCGCTCCAGGGACGGATTCGGGAGGTGCGCGCCGACGCCCTTCCCTCGATCACCTCGTTCGCCGGGACGCTGCGGATGCGGGACCCCAGCCTGCTGAACTCGTCCGGACTGGACAAGTTCCCGAAAGAACTGCTGGACGCTTTGAACCCGGTGGGGGCGAACCTCTTCAGCTACGGCGTGACCGTGAAGCAACCGCTGTACACGGCGGGCAAGGTAGGCGCCGCGCTGCGGCTGGCGTCGGTGGAGGCCGAAGGCGCGACAGCGGAAATCGACCGCGCGCAACAGGACCTCGCTCTGCAGGTGGTGAAGGCGTACTTCGGGCTGCTGTGGGCGGAGCGGTACCGCGCGGTGGTGGCCCAGACGTACGACCAGCGCAAGCTGCACGCGGAAATGGCGCGCACGCGGCGGGAGAACGGCGTGGCGACGGAGGTGGACGTACTGCGCTCCGAGGTTGCCCTGGCGAACGTCCAGCCGGACTTGGTTCGCGCCGACGCGGCAATCCGCCAGGCTCGCGCACTGCTAAATTACTGCCTGGTGCGGCCCATCGATTTTCCGACTCGCGCGGCGGGCGACTTCGTAGACACGGCGTGGGATGAATGGGACCTCGACATGTTGTCGCGCGAGGCGATCCGGGGACGGCCGGAGATGACCCGCCTGCGAATCGCCGAACGCAGCGCCGGTGTGGTGCTCGATCTGGCGAAAGCCGAAAACCGGCTCCGGGCCGACTTCGTCGGGGAGTACGGCATCATGTCGCGGCTTCCCGCCAACCTCGGCAACTCGCGGTTCCTTCGCTGGAACGTGGGGGTGAACCTGACGCTGCCGGTATTCGACGGATTCCGGCGGAGCGGCATGGTGTGGCAGGCGACGGCCAATCAGCGGGCGGCGCAACTGGAGCGACAGAAGCTGGAGCAGCAGGTCCGGCTGGGCATCCAGCAGGGCCTCGACGAGATCCAGGCGACGCGCGAGACGATCGACGCCGCGCTGGCCAACCTCGGCCAGGCGGAGCGGGTCCTGGAGATGACCCAGAACAACTACAAATACGGCGCGGCCACGACGCTGGACATCGTGGACGCGCAAACGGCGCTTGCCGCTGCCCGCACCAACCTGCTGCGCGGCCGCCACGACTATTCGGTGGCGCGGGCCGGGCTGCTCTGGGCGATGGGCCGCACGCCGTGGGAGTAATCATGAAAGCCTTCCTGTTACTTGTTCCGGCGGCCGCGCTGACGCTCCCCGGCTGCCGCACGAATGAAACCGCCGCCGCGGTCACCTCCGAGCCGGCGCCGGCGCTCGTGAAACTGATTCCCGTTCAGCCCCAGGCATTCTCCGCCACCGTGCCCATCACGGGCACGCTGGTCTCGACGTCGCAGGTGGAGGTGAAAGCCGAGACCACCGGCCGGGTGGTGAGGTTCGCCAGGGAAGAAGGCGAACGCGTGGCCGCCGGGGAGGCGGTGGTTTGGGTGGATGAAACGAACTACCAACTCGCCGTATCGCAAGCGGAAGCCGCGGTGAAGGTGGCGCAGGCGGCGCTCGAGAAGACGCGCGTCGCCGAGGCGCACGCCGGGTCGGAGTTGGAGCGGTCGCGGAATCTTGAGAAATCCGGGGGCATTACCGACCGCGACCTCAAGGCGGCCGAGGTGGCCGAGCGAGACGCCCGCGCACAGGTGGCGCTTGGAGAAGCGCAGTTGGAGCAGGCCCAGGCGGCCGCCGAGACGGCCCGCAAGCGCCTGCGCGACGCGGTGATCCACGCGCCGGTGGCGGGCGAGATTCAGAACAAGCACGTCCGCGTGGGCGCGTACGTCGAAGCCCCGACGGCGCTGTTCTCGCTGGTGGACAATTCGCGGCTCGAACTGGAAAGCCTGGTGGCCACGTCGGAGTTGGCGCCCATCCGCGCCGGCCAGAGCGTCGCCTTCACGGTGAACAGCTATCCCGGCATGTCTTTCGGCGGGCGCGTCATCGAAGTGAACCCCGCCATCGATCAGCAAACGCGCTCGGCCAAGGTCCGGATCCAGGCGGCTAACCGGGACGGCAGGCTGCGGGCGGGGATGTTTGCCCAAGGCGAGATCCTCGTTGGCGTGCAGCCGAACGCGATTGTGGTTCCAGCCGACGCCGTCTATCGCGACGACCGCACCGCCAGGGAGGGTTTCGTTTTCGTTTACGACCAGGACAAAGCCGCACGGCGCGCCGTCCGCATCGGCCGCGAGAAACAAGGGGCGCTCGAGATCATCGAAGGCCTCAAGACGGGCGACCTGCTGATCGCGGAGCAGAGCATCGAGATCGCCGAGGGCGTCCGCGTCCAGCCGAGGTGAGCCATGTTCCTGAGCGATCTGTCGATCAAGCAGCCGGTGCTGGCCACGATGCTGGCCGTCTCGCTGGTGGTGCTCGGCGTCTACTCGTACCGGGAACTGAGCATCGACCTGATGCCCGACGTGGAGATCCCCGTTCTGACAGTGCAGACCGTGTACACGGGGGCTTCGCCGGAGACGGTGGAGCGCGAAGTCACCAAGCGGATTGAAGAGTCCCTGAACACCATCTCCGGCGTCCGCCACATGCAGTCCACCACCACCGAGGGATTGTCCGTGATCGCGATCGAGTTCCGGCTGGGAACCAACATTCACACCGCCCAGCAGGACGCGCAGGCCAAGATCAACGCCATCCGGCCGCAGCTCCCCCAGGACATGGAAGAGCCCGTGATCCAGCGGATCGACTTCAACGCGATGCCGGTGATTTCGGTCGCTTTCGACAGCGAGACGGCCGACACCAAAACGCTGTCGTCGCTGGCGGAGAAGGTGATCAAGAAGCGGCTGGAGACGGTGGCGGGCGTCGGCCAGGTGAACATCGTCGGACTGGCGCGGCGCGAGGTGCAGATTCTCGTCGATCGCAACAAGCTGAATGCCTTCGGCCTCACCTACGCCCACGTTTCGGCCGCTCTGCGAAGGGAGAACATCGACGTCCCGGCGGGCAAGCTCGAGCAGGGGCAGCGGGAGCCGCTGGTGCGGGTGGCGGGCAAGTTCCGCTCCATCGACGCGTTTCAGAACCTGATCGTCAGCTACCGCGACGGCCGTCCCATCATTCTGCCGGAAGTGGCGCGGGTGGTGGACGGCATCGAGGAGCGGCGCAGCGCCTGCCTGATCGACGGACGTCCCGCTGTCGCGCTCGACGTCGTGAAGCAGTCCGGGGCGAATACGGTGGAGGTTGCCGACGGAATCAAGAAGGTCGTGGCCGCGCTCAACCGCGAGTTGCCGGGACACATCCGGCTGCGCGAAGTGGTGGACCGCTCGATCTTCATCCGGCACTCGGTGGAGGACGTGCAAACCACCTTGATTCTCGGCGGGCTGCTCACGGTGATGATCGTGTTCCTCTTTCTGAATAGCTGGCGGAGCACGGTGATCACCGGGCTGGCGCTGCCGGTGTCGGTGATCAGTACTTTCATCGTGATGCGGGCGCTCGGCTTCACGCTGAACGTTCTGACGCTGATGGGCCTGTCTCTCGCCATCGGGCTGCTGATCGACGACGCCATCGTGGTGCGCGAGAACATCGTCCGGCACATGCACGCCGGGGCGGACCACTTCACGGCGGCGAGGGAGGCCACGGCGGAAATCGGGCTGGCGGTGATGGCCACGACGTTCACCATCATCGCGGTGTTCGTGCCGGTGGCCTTCATGGGCGGTATCATCGGGCGCTTCTTCTACCAGTTCGGCATCACGGTTGGCTTCGCGGTGCTGGTGTCGCTTTACGTGAGCTTCACGCTGGACCCGATGCTGTCCTCGCGGTGGTACGATCCGGCGGCGGATCCGCGCGTGCGCCGTTCGTGGTTCGGGCGCGGGCTCGAGAAGCTGAACGATCAGCTCGACCGGCTGCGGGAAGTCCTGGCGTACGTACTCGGGTGGTCGCTCTCGCATCGGTGGGCGATCGTGCTGCTGGGCGTGGCGGCGGTGGTTTCGAGCTTCGCCGTTTTCGGCCGCCTGGGCTCCGCGTTCATGCCACAGGCCGATCCGGGCCAGTTCCAGGTGAGTTACAAGGCGAACCCGAGCGTCAGCCTCGAGCGGTCGATGGAGATCGCGCGGCAGCTTGACGCGGAGATCCGAAGCAATCCAAGCGTGGCGTATACCTATGCCACGATCGGCGGCACGGGCGGCCAGCCGATCAACGAGGGCGCGTTCTTCATCAAGCTGAAGGACCGGGCCGAACGCCCGCACTACAGCGTCATCAAAGCCGACATGCGCGAGCGGATGAAGCGGTTCCGCGCGCTGCGCACCGCCGTGGTGGAAGCGGACCAGTTGGAGTCCGAATCGCGGCCGGTGCAGATCGTGCTGCGAGGGGCCGAGCGCGCGCGCCTGGAGCCGCTGGCGGCGCAGGTGATGGACCTGGTGAAGACGATCCCCGGCGCTACCGACATCGACACCAGCGAAGAGGAGCCGCGGCCGGAAGTGCGGATCGCCATCAACCGCCAGGCGGCGGCGGACCTCGGTCTGGATCTCGGCACTGTGGCCACGACGGTCCGCGGACTCGTGGCCGGCGAGGTGGTGTCGCAATTCGAAGATCCCGACGGCGACAGCTACGACGTGCGCCTGCGAGTCGATCCGTCGCACCGCGCCGAAGAAGCGCACCTGCTGGGGCTGGACCTGCCGGCGCGCGGCGGCGGACTGCTTGCGCCGCTCAGCCAGGTGGCGTCCATCGACAGCGGAACGGCGCCGTCGAAAATCCGGCATCGCGACCTGATGCGGGAGATCCGGATCAGCGCTAACACGCAAGGCCGCTCCCTCGGCGAGGTGGTCAACGATATCGAGGCCGGCCTGGAACGCATCCGCGTTCCGGCCGGCTACAGCGTCGGATTCACGGGCGAGTTCGAGGACATGATGGAGAGCTTCGGCTACGTGCTGCAATCGCTGGCGCTGGCGGTGGTGCTCATCTACGCGATCCTGGCCTCGCAGTTCCGCAGCTTCCTCCAGCCGTTCGCCATCATGCTTTCGCTGCCGTTGTCGCTGATCGGCGTGGCCGGCATGCTGTACCTGGTGAAGGACACGCTCAACATGATGTCGATGATCGGCCTCATCCTGCTGATGGGCCTGGTGACGAAGAACGCCATCCTGGTGGTGGACTTCGCCAACGTGCAGCGGCGCGCGGGCATGCCGCGGCGGGAGGCTGTAATATCTGCGGCGAAGGTCCGGCTGCGTCCGATTCTGATGACGACGCTGGCGATGATCTTCGGCATGCTGCCGCTGGCGTTCGAGTGGGGCTCGGGCGCCGAGTTCCGGGCGCCGATGGCCAGGGCCGTAATCGGCGGCTTGATCACCTCGACGCTGCTGACCCTGGTGGTGGTGCCGGTGGTCTACACGTACCTGGACGACCTGGGCGCGCGCGGGGCCCGCTGGTGGACTCGCAAAACGCCGGCCGAAACGGCTGTGGGCGAGCCGGAATCGGCGGCGGCCGCGCGGTGAACGCTGCGAGGAAAACGGCGACGATTTACCGAGAACCTATCGCGAATTTTCCAGAAAATCCAATCCGAATTTTGTGAATGTAATGAACTGGTAACCTTTCGTCACTCCGCGCTCCCACAGCACGCCGATGGTCTTGTCGCGCAGGATGGCGATATCGGAATAGGCCGCGTGCCCGCCGTAGATCAGGCGCTCGCGGGCGAAAGTCTGGCCCTCGTCGTAGCTGACGCGAACCACCAGGCGGCTGCGTCCCGGTCCGGCGGGCCCCGTCCAGACGATGCGGTCGCGGTCGTCGCCGGCGGCGGCAAGAGTGTAGCGCTCGATGGAAGCGCAGATCGGCGTCGCGTCCTGTCCGGGGGCAGGATCGGACCACGTCCGGCCTCCATCGGGGCTGATCATGATCCAGCGATGCTTGCCGGCGCCCTGGCGGGCGTCCATGAGGATGGAGGAATCGGCCAGCTCCACAAGTTGGTTCTCGTCGGTTTGCGCCTTCACCAGGCTGCCGCGCTTCCACGTGGCGCCGTGATCGTCGCTGAAAAGCGCATAAGCTCGCATGAACAGCGTGCGTCCGTCGAAGCCTCCCAGCGAGATCCAGAATTCGTACGTATCCGGCTTCATCGCCGCCGGAACGATCAGGCGGCCAGAGCGCATCTGGATGGCGCCGCCCGGACCGATAAACATCGCGCCCCAGTCGTCGTAGTCGCGGGCGGCGCGGGTCAGGTCGACCGGCTCGGACCAGCTCCTGCCGTTGTCCGCGCTCCACCGGGCCCAGGTCTGGTTGTTGGCGGTCCCGGGCCGGGACTCGGCCGTGCCGTGGCCGGGCTCCCAGCGGTTGTAGAGAATCAAGACGCGGCCAGAGTCGCGGTCGGCAACCGGCGCTGGGTTGGAGGCGGCCCACTTGTCGCCGGGGTCGTCCAACACGCGAAGGGCGGACCACGTAGCGCCGCCGTCGGCGCTCGTTTTGTAGACCAGGTCGATGTCGCCGCCGCCCGGGTCGCTCGCGTTCTCCTTCCGGGCCTCCGCGAACGCGATCAGGGTTCCGTCGTGCGCGGTTACCAGCGCGGGGATCCGAAACGTGTTGTATCCATCGGCGCCCGACGCGAACACATCGACGTGCGCCAGCGGCTCGCCGGCCGCCGCGAGGCTGGAGAAAAGGAGTATCAGGAGCGCCGCTGTTTTCCGCATACGGACAGTCTGCCATCATTGATGGGGATGAAGGGAGAAACAGAATGCGTCTCGCGATAGCGGCTCTTTTTACGATCGCCGTGATCGGGACCGCGCGAGCCGAGTGGCAGGCGGGCGCGGCGAAGGTGGACATCACGCCGCGCGAGCCGATCTGGCTGGCCGGCTACGCCGGACGCACCGGGCCGTCGAAAGGCGTTATCCAGCGCATTTACGTCAAGGCCCTCGCGCTGAAGGACAACGCCGGCGAGCTTTCGGCGATCGTAACCAGCGATCTGGTCGGGCTGGACAACGCGATGGTGGAGGAGATCGCCAGCCGTGCCCGAAGTAAGCACGGCGTAGCGCGCGAGAGGCTCATTCTCAACTACTCCCACAACCACAGTTGCCCGGTCACCGGCGAGGTGTTGCGGCTCTACTACGATCTTCAGGGCCGCGACAAAGCAACCGTCGAACGCTACACGGAAATGCTCACCGGCCGGTTCGACGAAGCGATCGGGAGGGCAGTCCGCAACCTCGCGCCGGCGGCGCTGGCATTCGAACAAGGCCTGGCGGGCTTCGGCGTAAACCGGAGGCGCGCTCGCCGCCGCGACCTCCCTGGCCCGGTGGACCACGACGTCCCGGTCCTTGGCGTGCGCGACCCGCGCGGCGCGCTGCGGGCGGTGCTGTTCGGATACGCCTGCCACAACACGGCGCTCGGCGGCGACCAGATCAACGGCGACTATGCGGGGTTCGCGCAGGCGGAATTGGAAAAGCGCTATCCGGACGCGGTGGCCTTGTTCCTGATGGGCTGCGGCGGCGACGTCAATCCGCTGCCCCGCTACCAGGGCTCCGATCCGGCGCTGGCCCCGTATTCGGTGGAACTGGCATCCACCTACGGCCGGGTGCTGGCCACGGCTGTCGACCTGGTGTTGCACGGAAAGATGAAGCCGGTCCGCGGTCCAGTGCGGACGGCGATGGGGACGGCCGAACTGCCGTTGGAGGCGGCGCCGTCGCGAGAGGAGCTTCAAGAAAGACTGGCGGCCGCCGGAACGCCGTTCGCGCGCCGCCAGGTTCGCAACCTGCTCGACGAGCTTGACCGCCATGGCAAACTGGCGGATCGCGCTCCTTACCCGGTGCAGGTCTGGCAGTTCGGCGACGATCTGAAGCTCATCGCGCTGACCGGCGAGCCGGTGGTGGACTACTCGCTGCGATTCAAGGAGCGCTACGGCTGGGACAACACCTGGGTGGCCGGGTATAACAACGACCTGCTCGCCTATATCCCGTCGTTGCGCGTGCTGGCCGAGGGCGGTTACGAGGGCACGGAAGCGATGGGCGAATACGGACTGGCGGCGCCGTTTGCGCCCGCCGTGGAGGAGATCATCGCCGCCAAGGTGGACGCCCTGGCGCGCGCCGCGGCGGGAACGGCGCCGGGTTCCGCCCGTCTCGCACAAATAGACGAGCGCATCCGCGCCGCCGTCGCCGGGTTCCGCGGGACCGTCTCGCTGTTCGCCAGGAATCTCGATACCGGCGAATCCTACGGCATCCGCGAAGACGAACCGGTGCGCACCGCAAGTACTATCAAGCTGCCGATCATGACGGCGATCTTCGCCGCCGTCAACGACGGGCGCGCAAACTGGACCGAGCAACTCCCGCTGCGGGACGCCGACAAGGTCTCAGGCTCCGGCGTGATCCGCGAGTTTTCCAACCGGCTCCCCCTTCCGCTACGCGACCTGGTCCACATGATGATCGTGGTGAGCGACAACACGGCGACGAACCTGCTGCTCGACCATTTCAGCGGCGATGCCGTGAACGCGTACCTGGAAACGCTCGGCCTTGTCCGGACGCGGTCGCTGCGAAAGATCCTCGGCGACGCCGCGAAGCTGAACCCGGAGGCGAGCGGATACAGTTCGGCGGGCCGTATTGCGGAGAACAAGCGCTTCGGGATCGGCGTCAGCACGCCGCGGGAGATGGTCTCTCTGCTGGAGAAACTGGAGCGCGGCGAGCTGGTGAGCCCGCAGGCGTCGCGGGAGATGATCGAGATCCTGAAGCGCCAGCAGTACAAGGACGGAATCGGGCGCGGGCTGGGCGAGACGCCGGTAGCAAGCAAATCCGGAGCGCTGGATCGCCTGCGCAGCGACGTGGGCATCGTCTATGCGGAAAGGGGCCGCCTGGCGCTGGCCATCACCTGCGACGACATGCCCGTGGTGGACTATTCCGCCGACAACGCGGGCAACGTCTTCATCTCGAAGCTGACGGGGATGCTGATGGACGGGCTGCTGACGGGCGGCAAGTAGGTCACTCCTCAGACTCGGCGAGATACGCGAACCCGCGGGAGGCGTCGCTCCTTCGTGAGATTGCCGCACGAACGACTTTCTCGATCGCGCGGAGGGCCTCGGGCCGGGGAAACGTGCGGCGGCTCGCAAGGCGAACCGTGCGGGCCGCGCCGCCGGCGAGGGGACGCAGAACGATGTTCCGTCCGGTTAGCCGCTCGGCCGCAAGGCCCGGAATCAGCGTCGCGCCATAGCCCGCGGCGACGAGGTTCAGCAGCGTGTCGAGACTCGCCGCCTGAAAGGCGCTCCGCGCGGGACTTTTTCGGCCGCACGCGCTCAGCGTCTGCACGGCCAGGCAGTGTCCGTCGGCCAGGACGAGCAGATCGTCGGCCAATTCCCTCTCGTCGATCGCCCGGCGGGAGACCAGCCGGTGGCGGTGCGGCAGCGCGGCGAGGAAAGGCTCGACCAGCAATGGAACGGAAGTCAGCTCCGGGTCGGCCGTCGCCGTGGCGATGAGCGCCGCATCCAGTCTGTGCGCCCGAAGCAGATCCAGCAGTGTGTGCGTCAGGTCCTCCCACAGCTCGATGCCTAGCTTGGGGTAGCTTTTGCGCAGGGGGCCGAGAACAAGCGGCATGAGATAAGGGGCCAACGTCGGGATGGCGCCCAGGCGGAGCGGTCCGGCCAGCGGATCGCGGGAAGCTTGCGCCACCGCGCGCACCAGGTTTGCCTCTTCCAGCGCTCTCTTGGCGTGCTCCAGCGCCTGCTCGCCGGCGGGCGTGAGGGCCACGCGCTTGTTCGTCCTCTCAAACAGCGCGACGCCGAGATCCTCCTCCAGCTTCCGGATTTGCCCGCTGAGCGTCGGTTGGGTAACGTGGCAGGCTCTGGCCGCGCGCCCAAAGTGCCGGGTCTCGGCGACGGCGACGAAGTAGCGCAGTTCCTGGAGGTTCATGGTTGCCTTACGATAGTCGATGCCGATGGAAACTATCAGAATAATCGATTTTACAAATTGTTGGTCCGGAGCTAGACTGGGGCTGTCCGCTGTTCTCAAACGCAATAGGAGAGAAACCCCGAATCATGAACGATCGCCTTACAACCACCGGCGGCGCTCCCGTCGCCGATAACCAGAACAGTCTCACCGCCGGCCCCCGCGGGCCCGTCCTGCTACAGGACTACCAACTCCTCGAGAAGCTCGCGCACCAGAACCGCGAGCGCATTCCCGAGCGCGTCGTCCACGCCAAAGGCTGGGGCGCTTACGGGACCCTCACTGTCACCAACGACATCACTGGCTACACGCGCGCCAAGCTCTTCAGCCAGGTCAACAAGACGACCGATCTGCTGATCCGATTCTCCACGGTCGCGGGCGAACTCGGCGCGGCCGACGCCGAGCGCGACGTGCGCGGCTTCGCCATCAAGTTCTACACCGAAGAAGGCAACTGGGACCTGGTGGGCAACAACACGCCGGTCTTCTTTGTCCGCGATCCGCTGAAGTTCCCCGACTTCATTCACACGCAGAAGCGCCATCCGCGCACGAACCTTCGAAGCGCGACGGCGATGTGGGACTTCTGGTCCCTGAGCCCCGAAAGCCTTCACCAGTTAACCATCCTCATGTCCGATCGTGGCCTCCCGGTCAGCCCGCGCTTCATCAACGGGTACGGCAGCCACACGTTCAGCTTCTGGAACGCCGGCGGCGAGCGGTTCTGGGTGAAGTTCCACTTCAAAACGCAGCAGGGCCACCGGCATCTCACCAACGACGAGGCCGCGGAGGTGATCGGCCGGAGCCGCGAGAGCTACCAGGAAGACCTGTTCGGATCGATCGAGCGCGGCGAGTTTCCCCGTTGGACAATGTTCGTTCAGGTAATGCCCGAACTCGACGCCGAAAAGACTCCGTACAATCCGTTCGACCTTACCAAGGTGTGGCCCCACGGCGACTACCCGCTGATCGAGGTTGGAACCGTCGAGCTGAATCGCAACCCGGATAACTACTTCGCCGAAGTCGAGCAGGTCGCCTTCAGTCCCTCGAACGTCGTACCGGGCATCGGATTCAGCCCGGACAAGATGCTCCAGGCGCGGATCTTCTCCTACGCCGACGCCCACCGCTACCGGCTTGGCACGCACTACGAAGCTCTGCCGGTCAACGCGCCGCGCTGCCCTGTACACCACTACCACAAAGACGGCGCGATGCGATTCTTCTCCAACGACGGCGGCAACCCCGACGCCTACTACGAACCCAACAGCTTCGGCGGACCGGCGCAGGATCCATCGGTGGCTGAGCCGCCGCTGCGGATCTCGGGCGACGCCGCCCGCCACGATCACCGCGAGGGCAATGACGATTTCAGCCAGCCGCGCGCGCTGTTCCGGCTGTTCGACAACGGCCAGAGGCAGCGGCTGTTCAGCAATATCGCCGACGCAATGCAGGGCGTTCCCGAGGAAATCGTCGAGCGACAGCTCGGGCTATTCCAATCCGTCGACCCGGCTTACGCCGCGGGCGTGCGCGAGGCGCTCGCCAAACGGTCCGCCCAGGCCGCCGCGACCGCGGGGTAGGGACGGCAGGATCTCGCCGGCGCCGCGCCTGGAACTCTGCGCTGCGCCGGCCTTTTCCTTGTTGAGCCGCCGCTCCCGCGAGATACAATGAACTCTTCGCGAGCCGAGGAGGTCCCGCCGTGCGACTTGGAGCGGTTACTTACAACGTCCTCAAAGACTGGGATGTGGACACCATCATCGCCAAGCTCGAGCAGGCTGGCGGCTTCGAGGGCGTCGAGCTGCGCACGTCGCACAAGCACGGCGTCGAGCCGAGCCTCGGCGCCGAGGAGAGGACGCGCGTTCGACAGCGCTTCGAACGCAGCAGGATCCGCCTGGTAGGCTTCGGCTCCACCTGCGAGTTTCATTCCCCCGACCCCGCCGTGCGGACGCAGAACGTCGAAACGGGAATGCAGTTCGTGGACCTGGCGCACGATACCGGGGCGCTCGGCGTCAAGGTGCGGCCGAACGCGCTGCCGAAGGAGACGCCGCCGGAGGTAACCGTCCGTAACATTGCCGATTCGCTGCGGACGCTGGGCGACTACGCGGCCGGCAAAGGCATCGAGATCTGGCTGGAGATCCACGGGCGCGACACCAGCAATCCGCGCGTCTGCGCCGACATTATGAAAGCGACGGCGCACGAGGCCGTCGGACTCTGCTGGAACTCGAATCCGACGCCGGAGGAGGTGGTCCGCGGCAGCGTCAAGGCCAGCTTCGACCTGCTGAAGCCGTGGATCAAGCACGTCCACATCAACGAACTCGCCAACGACTATCCGTGGCGCGAACTCTTCGGATTGCTGCGGCAGCGGGGCTACGACCGCTACGCCATGATGGAGGCGCAGGAAAGCCCCGAGCCCGAACGGTTTCTGCTCTGGTACAAAGCTCTCTGGAGAGAGCTGAACCGGCCGTGAGACGCGCCGCAGCGCTGCTTCTCGCGGCCGTCGCATCGGCCGCCGCGGCGAGCCCTCCGGCGCCCGAGAGCTTCTTCGGTCACCGCATGGGAGCGGACCGCAAGCTGGCCGGCTGGGACCAGGTTGTCTCGTACTTCAAGCAGCTCGACGCCGCCAGCAACCGGGTAAAGGTGGACGTAATCGGCGCCAGCGTGGACGGACGCCCGTTAATCGCCGCGACGATCGCCGCCTCGGCCACCATGCGCGACCTGGAGCGGTACCGAAGCATACAGGGACGGCTCGCCGATCCGCGCCGCACGCCGGCCGCCGGCGCGGAGATGCTGTTCGAGCAGGGCAAGGCGATCGTGATGATCACCTGCTCGATCCACTCCACCGAGGTGGCCTCCACGCATACCGCCATCGAGTTCGCCCACCGCATGGCCACCGCGTCGGACCATAAGACGCGCGCGATCCTCGACAACACCATTTTCCTGCTGGTCCCGTCGCTGAATCCCGACGGGGTCGAGATCGTCCGCCGGTGGTACGAGAAGACGCTCGGCACGCCGTACGAAGGCTCCTCGCCGCCGGAGCTGTATCACCGCTACCTCGGCCACGACAACAACCGCGACTGGTACATCTTCTCGCAGCCGGAAACGCGCGCCGTCGTCGCCAGGCTGCACAACGAGTGGCATCCGCAGATCGTCTACGACGTCCACCAGCAAAGCCCCTACGCTTCGCGGATGTTCGTGCCGCCGTGGATGGATCCCATCGAGCCGAATATCGACCCCATCCTGGCGCAGCTCTGCAACATGATCGGGATGGGGATGGCGGCCGACCTCACCGCGGCAGGCAAGACGGGGGTGGTGGTCAACGCGTTGTACGACTTTTGGACCCCGGCGCGGCACTACCAGGCGTATCACGGCGGGGCCCGTATCCTCAGTGAATCGGCCTCCGTTCGCCTGGCCACGCCGCTGAGGATCAAGCCGGAGGATATTCGCGATTCGAGCCGCGGGTATGATCCCCGGCAGAGCTCATGGAATTACCTCGAACCGTGGCGCGGAGGGAACTGGACGCTGCGCGACATCGTGGACTACCAGCTCATCGCGTGGGAATCCTGTCTGTACCAGGCGGCTGTCCGGCGCCGGGACTTGTTGACCTCCTTCTACCGGATCGGCGTCCGCGCGGTGGAACGAACGTCGCCGTATGCGTTCGTGATTCCCGCGTCGCAGCCCGACCCCGGCTCGGCGGCGAAGATGCTGGAGACGCTGTCGTTCGGGCTGGTGGAGATCGAGCGGGCCGGCAACGACTTTGAGGCCGGCGGGCGGCGGTATCGGAAAGGCGATTACGTGATTCGTCTCCGGCAGCCGTACGGCGCCTTCGCCAAGACGCTGCTCGAGCGCCAGGATTACCCGGATCTGCGCGAGTACCCCGGCGGTCCGCCGCGCCGGCCGTATGACGTCACCGCCCATACGCTGCCGCTGCTGATGGGCGTAAAGGCCGACCTGATCGATGCGCGGTTTTCGGCGCCGCTACAGGCGGTGCGCGAGTTTCCGTTCGAGATCGAGGGCCGGCGTCCGGCCGAAGGCGGCTTGTCGGCTTGGGACGTCAGTTCGTGGAGGGAAGTCAACCGGCTGTGGAAGGCGGGCGCAACCGTCTGGCGAGAGGGAGACACAGGCGATTTCCATGCCAAGCCGGCCACGGGCGCCGCGCCGCTGAAACGTCCGCGGCTGGGGCTCTACCGCAGTTACGCGCCGGCGATGGACGAAGGTTGGACGCGCTGGCTGCTGGAGCAATTCGGCTTCGAGTATGCCGGCATTACGAACGCGGACATCGCCGCCGGCGGCCTTGCGAAGAGACTGGACGCGCTCGTGTTTCCCGATCAGAGCGAGTCGTCGATCGCGGAGGGCTACCCGAAAAATTCGATGCCCGAGGAATTCACCGGGGGCCTGGGGGACAGCGTCGCGGAGTTGAAGGCTTTCGTCGAACAGGGCGGCGCGCTGGTGTTTCTGAACGACTCGACGCGCTTTGCGGTGAACCGTCTCGGGCTTCCGGTGAAGGACGTGGTGGAAGGCGCGGCCAGCTCCGAGTTCTATTCGCCGGGTTCGCTGCTGAACGTGACGCTGGCGGACCACCCGCTGGCGCGAGGGCTTCCCAAGGACGTCGCCATCTGGTCCCAAGGCAGCCCCGCGTGGGAGACCCGGGCAGGGGTTGAGGCAGCGTTTGTCGCCCGCTATCCGCAAACGGACATCCTCGCCTCCGGCTGGCTGCTGGGCGAGAGCCGGCTGGCGGGGCAGGCGGCGTTGCTCGAAATCCGGCAAGGCAAGGGCCGCATCGTGCTGTTCGGCATGCGGCCGCAATACCGCGCGCAGAGCTACCAGGCGTTCAAGCTTTTCTTCAACGCGATCGCCGGATACTGAGATTGGCGCTATGTCGCCGCGGCGCCCGCTCCGGCGCCTCGTCCGCTCTCTCCTCGCTGCGTCCCGCCGCCGCCCAGTTCCGCGAGTTGGCGGTCGTGCAGGCGGGTGAACAGAAGCAACGAGAGAATCGACCCCGTGAAGCAGTAGAACATGTCCGACTGCGTGTCCCACACGTAGCCTTGCGCCCCGAGAAACGCATCCGCGGCCGTTCCGGTGGCGAGCGCAACCCACCACTCGATGAACTCATAGAATGCGCTCAGTCCCAGGCACGTCGAGACCACGAGGAAGGAAAGCCACCTGCCGGGGCGGAGCGGCGAGGTCCTGAGGAGGATTTCCCGCGCGATAATGGCCGGCACGAAGCCCTGCGCGAAGTGACCGACTTTGTCGTAGTTGTTCCGCGACTGGTGGAACACATCCCGAATCCAGTGGAACAGGGGAACCTCGGCGTAAGTGTAATGACCGCCGACCAAAAGAATCGTCGCATGCAGCGCGATCAATACGTATGCCAGATCGGTCAGCCGGAACCGGCGGTATGTGGCAGCCGCCAGACCGATTCCGAGCGCGGCAGGCAGGACCTCCAGGAACCAGGTGAAATAGTCGTGCGGACGGATCGCGGACCACGCGAACACCACGGCCACGGCGGCCAGGAGTCCCAGGTGAGACCGTTTCAGCCTCGTCGAATGCATCTGGCTCAGTCCGTATCATAGTCGAGCCGAGCCGCGCCGGAAGGAGGGCCGCGCAACGCCGGGGCCGGGCGCAGGCGTCAACTCGGCGTCAATTCAAGGTTGCGCCGTATCTCCGCCGGGTGAACCGGATGGCCGTTCAGACAGATCCGCTTGGCAAGCAGCGATATTATGACAATATATGGCCGTGATATCTGGACGAGTTGAGAAATCTGGCAACTACTCATTCCGGCTGCCATACTCCGGAAATTGGGACTTAAAGAAGGTGAGTCGGAACTGCTGCTGAACATCGACGAGCAGCGCGCCATGAGCCGTTATCCGATAAGTGGACCGTGTAGTATGATTTGGGTGTCGGTACAGGAGGTCCACCCATGGATCGGCGCAGCTTCGTCCAACTGGCGGCGGCTCCCGCGTTTGTCCCCGCAAGCGCTTTCGGCGCGAACGACCGGATCGATATCGGTTTCATCGGACTCGGCGGACGCGCCCGATGGCTGATCGAGCACGAGGAGTTTCCCGGCGGCCAGATTGTCGCCGTGGCCGATTGCATGTTGTCGCAGTGTTACGAAGCGGCCAAGCTGAAGCCGAGCGGCGAGCGGTGGAAGAAGTATCCCGGCTATCGCCAGATGCTCGACAAGGAAAAGCTGGACGCGGTGTTCGTCGAGACCACCACGCACGCCCGCGCGCTGATCATGATTCATGCGCTCGAAGCCGGGCTGGACGTGTACGGAGAGAAGCCGCTCACGCTCACCATCGGGGAAGGACGCGCGCTGGCGGGCGCGGCGCGGCGGTATAACCGCGTTCTTCAGACCGGCACGCAGCAGCGCTCCATCCCGATCAACGCCTGGGCGAGCAGGTTGATCCGCGAGGGCGGCCTCGGCAAGGTCCACACGGTGATCGCCTGCAACTTCGAAGGGCCTGTCGGGTGGTATCCCAAACCGGCGCAGAAGCTTCCCGATGGGCTCGACTGGGACCAGTGGTGCAACCAGACAGAACTGCGGCCGTACCACGTCGAACTCCGCCGGCGATGGGCCTGGTACTGGGATTACGACGGCGGCGGGCAGTCGTGGGGCGTCACCGGGTGGGGGGCGCACGCATTGGACCAGGCGCAGTGCGGGCTGGGCGCCGACGAGACCGGGCCGGTGGAGATCTGGCCGGATTCGGAAGCGCTGACGGCCAAGGTGACGATGCGCTTCGCAAACGGGACCGAACTCAAGTGCGAGGGCAAACCGCGGCCCGACCACTCGGATCTGGGCGCGATTTTCATCGGGGAGAAAGGCCGCATCGAGATCAAGCGAGGCACGTGCGTCGCCGACCCGCCGGAACTGCTCGCCGGCGCGCCGCCCGACACGCCGGAAGGGCCAGGCGAGAACCGCTACCACATCGGCAATTTCCTCGAATGCGTCCGCACGCGGGCCACGCCGAACGCGCATGTCGAGGCCGGCCACCGGGCCTCAACGCTCTGCCACCTGGTGAACATCTGCCGCGACCTGGGGCGCAAGCTGCGCTGGGATCCGGAGGCGGAGCGGTTCGTCGGGGACGATCAGGCGAACAGCCTCGTATCGCGGCCGCGGCGGAAAGCGTACGAGCTGCCGCGGATTAGCTGAACACCTCCCGCGCGACGCGGAAGGTATTGGCGTGCGCCTGGGCGGTGAGTTCGATGGGGTCGGCGTAGCCGCCGCCGAGCGTGATCGCCAGCGGAATGCGCCGGTAGCGGCACTGCTCCATCACCATCCGGTCGCGTTGCTTCAGACCTTCCAGCGTGAGGGCCAGGCGTCCCAGCGTGTCCGCCGCCAGGACGTCCACGCCCGACTGGTAGAACACGATCTGGGGACCGAAATCGAACACCGGCGGCAGGACTGCGGACAAAGCATCCAGGTACGGCTCGTCCGAAGTCCCGTCGGGAAGCGAAACATCGAGGCGGCTCTCCCGCTTGCGAAACGGGAAGTTGTTGCCGCCGTGAATCGAGAGGGTGAAGACCTCGGGCTCGGCTTCGAAGATCCGCGCCGTGCCGTCGCCCTGGTGCACGTCGAGGTCGACCACGGCCGCCCGGCGGAGAGCGCCGCGTTTGCGCAGCCACGCCGCCGCGATGGCGATGTCGTTGAACACGCAGAAACCGGCGCCCGTTTCGCGAAACGCGTGGTGGGTGCCGCCGGCGAGGTTGCCTCCGAATCCCGCGGCCATGGCGTCGGTGACAGCCATGAGCGTGCCGCCCACCGAAGCCAGCGTTCGCCGCACGAGCGCCGGCGACCACGGGAAGCCGATGCGGCGCATTACCGCCGGCTCGACCGAGCCGTCCAGAACGGACGCAACGTAGGCCGGTTCATGGACCAGTTCGAGCGCCGCGCGGGCGGCTGCCGGCGCGGGCGTCAGTTCATACCAGCCGTCGCTCTCCAGCAGTTCGCGCAGAAGCCGGTATTTCCGCGTCGGGAACCGGTGGCCCCGCGGCAGTGGCAATTCGTGGTGATCGCAGTAGAAGAGGCGGGGACGCGAGCCCGCAGGGTTCATCGAACCGTCAAGTCGCGAATGTAGATGTCCTTGAACCGCATGTTGCCTTCGCCGCCGGAGTGCAGTTGCAGCGCGATGTAGCCGTCAAACGATTTCGGCTGCGGATCGGTGAAGTCGACCATCGTCACGCCGTTGACGCGCGAGACGTAGCGGTTTCCCGCCACGCGCACCTGCATGTCGTTCCAGTCCTGCTGGCGCACGACGGGCGCGTTTTCCGGCGCCGGCCAGACGATCCAGGCGCGGCCGTCGCCGTAGATGCCGCCGGTGTGCTGGTTGATGTCGCAGTCGATCTCGAACTGGAGCCCCTGACTGACGTCCGGCGTGCCGGGCTTGAAGTCGGTGTGGAAGAAGAGGCCGCTGTTGCCGCCGCCTTCGCACTTGAACCGGATGCCCATTTCGAAGTCTTTGTAAGTTTTTTCGGTGCGGAGATAGCCGTACGCCTTGGTGATTGCCATGCCGTGGATGGTTCCGTCTTGCACCGCCCACTTTTCCTTGCCCACTTCCACCCAGCCGGTGAGATCCTTGCCGTTGAACAGCGAGACCCAGTCCTCGCCGGGAAGCTTGGCTTTCTGCGCGAGCAGGCTGAATGCCGCCGCGGCGGCTACGACAACGAGATTTCGAAGACGCATGACGTAGCTATCATACCTGAGGGCAGCCGCGGCTTTGAGGAACGCCACGCGCCGTCAGTTCGCGCCGCCGAGTTCCGCGCGGACGGCGGCCGCGATCCGCTCGGCGTACCGGTCCACCTGCCCGGCGTCGGCCGCTTCCACCATCACGCGTACCAGCGGCTCGGTTCCGGAAAAGCGGACGAGCACGCGGCCCGAATCGTTCAGCGCCCGCTCCGCTTCGTGGATCTCCGCCTGCGTCAACGCGAGTTCCTCCAGCGGCCGCCGCGCGCCGACGCGGACGTTCACCAGCCGCTGCGGGTGCATCACCATCTCCGCGGTCAGCGCGTCGAGATCCTGGCCGGTTTCCTTCATGATTTGCAGGACTCGGAGCGCCGTCAGGAGGCCGTCGCCCGTGGTGGCGTAGTCGCGGAAGATGACGTGGCCGGACTGTTCGCCGCCCAGGGCCGCATTGCGCCGGAGCATCTCTTCAAGGACGTACTTGTCGCCCACCGGCGTGCGAACCAGCTTCACCCCTCGCGCGGCGAGCGCCTTCTCCAGCCCCAGGTTCGACATGACGGTTGCCACCACCATGGGCGTACCGTTGTCGCCGGTGAGGCGGCCCCGTTCCAGGAGCGCCCGGCCGCAAACGAGCAGAACGGCGTCGCCATCCACGATCCTTCCGCTGCGCGAGGCGAATATCGCCCGGTCCGCGTCGCCGTCGAAGGCCACGCCGAGTCCGGCGCCGCGCCGCAGCACTTCGTCGCGAACGGCTTCCGGGTGCAGCGCTCCGCATCCGCGGTTGATGTTGCGTCCATCGGGCGCGCGGCAGATCGCGTGAACGTCGGCGCCCAACCGCTCAAAAAGCCGGGGTGCGAGTTGCGAGGCCGCGCCGTGCCCGCAGTCCGCCACCAGCGAGATGCCGGACAGCGGAGGGCAAGTCGACGCCAGGTAATCGAGGTACCGGCGCGCCAGGGATTCCTCGACCGGCAGCGCCACCGGGGCCGGCGCGGCGCCCTGTTCGACCAGCCGCAGGATCTCCGTTTCCAGGACGTGTTCCTCTTCGTCGGGAAGCTTGTAGCCGGTGTGGCCGAACACTTTGACGCCGTTGTCCTGGTACGGATTGTGCGACGCGGAGATCATCACGCCGGCGACGAAGGCCTCGGTCCGAGTCAGGTACGCTACGCCCGGGGTGGTAATGACGCCGGCGAAATGGCAGCGCGCGCCCGCCTGCGACAGGCCGCCGGCGATGGCCGAAGCGAGCCACGGCCCGGACTCACGCGTGTCAATGCCGACAACAACGTCGGGACGGTCGCTGTGCTGCCGCGCCCATTCGCCGAGCGCGATGCCCGCCGCGTGGGCCGTCGGCGCATCGAGCGGAAATTCCCCCGCCACGCCACGGATGCCATCCGTGCCGAACAGCCGTTTCCCCATGAAAACTGAGTGCCCCTCTCTACCTTCTTTTCTCGACTCGCACGCGAACCCGAACGACGGGCTTCGATTCGAAACGCACGCTGGGGTTCGGGATGAACGTGTTCACCTGAAATTCCGCCTCGGCGACGACGCCGCTCAGGTCGATGGAATCCGTGTCGACGAAACTCACCTCCTGGACGCTGGCCTGCGGCCCGATGACGCGAAGCTTGTCCGGTTCGACCCGCTCATCGACGATGACGTAACCTTCCGGCGGCATGTGGGAGTAACGGACTTTCACCGGCGCTTCGATCGCGGCCCGGCGCTCAAAATGCAGCCGGATCTGGCTCGGCACCGCGCGCGTGAACGAAACGCCGCTGGGCAGAGTGACCGTGTCCGAGCTGATGGTGTAGGTGCGGTCGCCCGGCTGGTGCACGCTGCCCAGGTCGAGGATCACCGCCGAGTCGGTCAGGTTCTCCGGGGTGAGTTGTCCGGATGGGCCTTTGATCTCCAGTTGGACGCGCTCCGGCAGTTCCGAGTTGATTTCCATGTCCCCCGGCATGCCCCGGAACTGAACGGGCACGCCGACCGAGGTTGCCAGCTCCGGCTCTCGGATGAAAACCAGCCAGAGCAGGAGAGACAACGCCAGCGACAGCAGCTTCCAGTTCAGATTACGGCGGAAGAAACGCAGCAACTACCTTCGCGCCTCCTTCGGGCGGCTTTCCGCCGGGGCTCCGGGGCTCAGCACCTCGCGCGGCGCGGGCCGCGTCACCGGCGCTTTCTTCCTGCTGAAATGCCGCTGCATCCGCTCGCGCACCTGGTCCACCGTTAAGTCGGTGTCGATTTCCCCGAATTCCGCCACGGAGATCGGTCCGTTTTCCGATACTACAATCGCCAGGCAATCGGTCTCCTCCGTGATGCCAAGCGCCGCGCGGTGGCGTGTGCCAAAAGCGCTCGGAAGCCGGGGGTTCATGCTCAACGGGAGGAAGCAGTTGGCGGCGGCGATGCGGTACCCCTGAACGATCACGGCGCCGTCGTGCAGCGGCATGTCCTTCTGGAAGATGGACAGCAGCAGGTCGCGGGTCAGCACCGCGTCGATGGGCACGCCGCTTTCGACGAAGGTCCGCAGGCCGATGTCTTTCTCGAGAACGATAATCGCGCCGATTTTCTGCTTCGACAGGCGCTCGATGGTGAAAGCGATTTCCTCCGAATATTCGTGCCGCGTGAGCCCCCGCGCGGCGGCGAACCAGCGCCTTCGCCCGAGCCGCGCCAGCACGCGCCGGATGTCGGACTGAAAGATCACGATCAGCGCGAACACCGTGTACGGCGCCAGCGTTTTCAGGATCGTGCGGAGCAGCCTGAGGCCCAGCGCCTCCGCCAGCAAGTACACGCCGATCAGAACCCCGACGCCCGTCATCACGTGAAACGCGCGCCGCCCGCGGATGATCATGAAGAACTGGTAGATCAGGACCGCCACCGCCAGCACGTCCAGCGCGACGACAAAGGTGTGCATCGAGAGTGGAATGTGCGGCGCGGGCAGCCAATTCATGACGTAACGAGCGGCGGAAAGAGCGTAAGCTTGCTTGAGTACTTACAGTGATTGTACAAGGAATGGCCCAGAGTCTGAATGGCGGCGACATGCGGTCCTCATCCTCGGAAATAAGGCCTTTGCGCGAGGCGGTTTTTCGGTTTGTCGCCGGCGGCGGCGGCGCGTCCGGAGCGGCCGCGGCCGAAATCGCCGCCTCGCGCCTGTGGACCGATGCGGCGTCGCTCGCCAACCGGTGGAGCGTGCTCCCGCCGTTTAACCGAAGGCTGGCTGCGTGCGGCGTCGAGGTTCCCGAGTCCTTCTGGCCCGTATTCCGAACCCTTGCGACCAACGCCTTCGTGCGATCCGCGCTTCAGGCGCGCAAGGGCATCGACGTTCTTCGAGCGTTCCAGCAGCGCGGCATCCCCGCCGCGGGCTTCAAAGGGCTCGCGTCGATGGCGCTGCTGTGGGGAGGTCCCGAGCAGCGGACCATCCAGGACGTGGACGTCCTCGTTGCCGAACGCGACCTGGACGGCTCGCTCGCGCTGCTGGCGTCGCTCGGTTTCCGTCCGCTGGTGGGCGGCGAATTCGCCGACTATGAAGCTTTCGTTCGCCGCTCGCCGGGATTCTCCGGCAATGCCGAGATCACGCTGTACGACGGCGAGCGGTGCGGCATCGACCTCCACTGGCGTCTTGGCGCCGGCCTCTCGGTGGAAGGCATCCTCGCCCGCTCCAGCCAGGTGGAACTACTGGGCGCCCCGGTCCGGGTCGTCGCCCTCGAAGACGGCCTGGCCCTGTGCGTTCACCACATGCTGCGGAACGGCTTCAGCCCCGACAAGGGCCTTCGCGACCTGCTCGACGCGGAGGAGTGGATCGAACTGGCGCTGCGGCGGGAGGCGTTGGATCGGACTCTGGAACTGACCGCCGGTAGCGGTCTGTCGGGTCCGCTCCTGGCCACGACGGTCGTGCTCGCCGGCCTGAACCCCGGTTCCCCCGCCGCGGTGATGAACAGCCGCCTGGCGACGTCGATCACCCCGTCGGAACGAGCGGCAGCCGGGCGCCTCGCCTCGCTCTTTCTCCTTCAGGTGCGCGAGGGAAGCCTGAATTCGGACCTGCTGTACCTGCTGCGGCCGAACGACCTGAAGCGGATCGCAAGCGCGTTCTTCTCCGGCTGGCGCCGCCACCGCGAGATAATGCAGTCGGCCGAGATTGAACTGGAAGGCGCTACGCGGCCCCTCCCCAGCCGCCTGGCGGCATTGCTCTGCTCGGTTGCCCGCGTCCGCCGCCGGCACCTCCGGATGCTTCGGGCGCTGGCGCGGGCCAAGGACGCGGCGGCGTAGGGGACGCCTCGGCGCGGGAGTTGCAACAGCTTGATCGTGACTGCAGCCGGGGAGTAGTAACCGTCCACGTTTGCATGCCGGCTTTCGTGCCGGCTTGTCCGCAACGTAGCAACTTCTTCATCGGCATTGAACCAAGCCTGCCAGCGCGAATTTCAATATACGAAACGGTTGGCCGCAATCCGCGTGCCGCGGGCTCTACTTAAGCGGGCGCGGGCGTGCAGCCTTAGAACACCCGCGCCGCAAGAGCCGTCATGGCTTCCAGCAGTGGTTTCTCGGCCGCTGCGCTCAGCGGGGAACTCTCCGGTTCGTATCCCATGCCCTGGAACGATTCGGCCGTCACGATGTAGCCGATGCTGCCGTTGGCGTAGCCGGTGACGAAGACGTTCGCCCGCGGGCCGATCGCCTTCTCGATCTGGAAGCCGTAGTTCACCATTGGCTCGCCGGGCATCGCCAGGAACAGCATGTCGCCGATCCGCAGCGCCTGCAGATCGCAGTGCACCCGGCGGCCGTCTTTGGTGGCGATCTCTTTCCAGCGGTCGTGCTGGAGCAGGTCGGCGCGCGCGGGCAGATCGACGGCGCCGGTGGCGCAGCGGATCGCGTACCGCGAGGCGCGCCGGCCCAGTTCCTCGCGCACCGCCAGGCGAGCGGTCGCCCTCGCGGCCGCCGCGCCCAGATCGATTCCCGCCCATTGCAGGTCCGCTTCATCGCCGCTGCGGAAATCCTCCACCTGCGCGCCAGAGCCCGGCAGGTTCGCCCTCACGTCGCCGGAGCACCCTTGGATGAACAGGGACGTCGTACGGCCGCCATACATCTGCTCCAGCACGGTCCGCGCCACGCCCGGGAAGTCGGCGCTCCACCGCGTGTTCTCGGCCCGCAAGACGTTCGGGTGGCAGACCGCGTACATCAGCACTGCCATGGGCGCGATGGAGGCGCCGTCGTCCAACCGCAGCACCTTGACGCGCCGGTCCACCGGCCCCGCGGGATTCACCTTGAACAGCACCTTGCCGTCGGGCCCCGGGAGGCGGCGGCTCACGTTGAAGGTGATCGCGTCCTCGCCGTAACCGAGCGAGACCGGCCGCAGTTGGCCGGCTGCCGTGGCGGCTGCGCCGGCGATCTGCGCCACCAGGACGCGCCCGTAGTCGGTCTCGATGCTGAACACCGGACCGGCGTGCGTATGGGAACTGGCCACCAGGATGTGCTCTTCGGGCACTCCCGCGCTTTTCGATACCGCGGCCCGGATGGCCTTGGTCTCCGGGTAGCGAGTCCCCACCAGGTCGAGCGCGATCAGGGCGGCGCGGGTCTGACCGTCGTCGAATACCAGCGCGCTGGCGTACAGCGGATCGCGCGAGCCGGTGGCGCCGCCAGGCCGCGCCGCATAGCCCGCCATGGGGGTCCCCAGCGGGGGCGTAATGTCCACCCTGGCTACGCCCGCCCGCAGGTTCGAGTTCACCGGGAAAACCGGAGCGCCGGCCGCGGCCGCGCCGGCCAACAGGGTCACAAGGAGGAAGCGCATGGACCACATCTTAATTCACTCGCACCGGCTCTACTCGAACAACGCGTTGATCGCCGCCACGGTGCGCTCCACCAGCGCCTGCCCGCCTTCCGGGCCAACTTTATTGCTGGCGATTTCGGCGCCATAGCCGCCCCCAGCCACCGCCTTGGCTGTCGGCAGATAGCCCGCCGTATCACAGGCAAGTTGCACGACAAACGTCTGCTCGGCCCGGCTGCGCGCTTTCATGCGGAGTCCAAAATCCAGGAATAGCTCGAAGGGATTCGTCGCCAGCGCGACGTCGCCGACACGGATCACGTGCAGCTCCATGGGGAACTCCGTCACGCTCTCCTGCCGCTTGTAGCGCTCCATCACGGCGCTCGCCCGCCTTATCATGGCGTACCGATTCGGCTGCGTGGCCGGCGCTTGCTTCAGACGCGTGTATTCCTCCATGGCCCGCTCCGCCTCCGCCGGGGTCACCTTCCGCACCGGCAGCCGGAGTTCTTCCACGCGATGCGCCAGCGGCGCGCCCATGCGAATGTCCGCCGCGGCGGCCGGATAGACCTCTTCCACGGCGGCGGCGATCCGTCTTCCGATCTGCCCGGTTGCAGTAGCTCCCAGGCGTTGGCGCATCTTCGCCTCGGCGGCCTTTCGGAGCTGCACGTGCGGGGACTGGTCGCCCGCCGCGCCGGTCATCGGAAACACGAACAGGTCCTGCCCGTAGCGCCGGCGCAGCTCGATCCGGGCGTCGTTCCAGAAATCGGCCGAGATATAGGATTCGCCCTCGACGACCTGAGACGGGCAGGCCACGTTGATCCCAATGCCGGTCAGCTTGCGTTCCGGCGTCCAGAAGAACAACAGCTCTAATGCATGGTCCTCGTAGCCCTCGAACCCCATGAATTCGGGCTGATCCAGCTTGGCGTACATCACCGACCTGCCGTCGGCGAAGACCGCGCGGCGGTTATAGCCGATCACCGCGTGGCCGGTGGCCCAGCTCACTCCCGCCGGGCGTCGCGCCTTCCATGCCTCTACCGCGACGGCGCTCACTTTCTCCGTCAGGAACTCGACGAACTCGGTGGGCGTCATGACGCCTTCCGGGATCTCGTAGTTGCCTTCGCGCATCTCCGGCGCGGTGTTCGTGTGGGTGGCGTTCAGCAGCAGCTTGCGGCCATCGAACTCCGGCAGAGCAGCCTTGAGCCGAGTACGGACCCGGTCGAGCAGCTCCTTGTTTACCGCCACAACGTCGAGGGAGACCATTACCGCCTGCTCGGCGCCGTTGTCGAGCGCCAGCGCGGTGGCTGTCACCGGATCGTGCACGGATTTCGATATCCGCGTGTGGAACTGGCCGGCCAGCGCCACCGGCTTGTCCGGCGTGATGCTCACTGAGGCCCAACCGGCCAACAGGTCCGCGGCGGACAGCGGCCCGCAGGCCGCCACCGCCATACAAAGGGCGGTAAGCGACATCTTCATGAATTTACTCCAGTGCAGTTTCGGAATTTCATCAAACATACGCGTGACCTCTGCCGGCGCCGGATCGGGGCGCGTTACAACGTCTGCCGGAGCCCGGCGCCGTACTCGGAAATCGCCCCCGGTTCTCCGTACCGTTTGAAATAATCCTCATCGATGTAACAGGCGAACGAAGTGACATGACGGATGCCGCGTTCGGCGTAAGCGCGCACGTCGGCCAGAAACACGTCGCGGTTCCAGGGCAGCTTGACCGCCGGGCGCCTCCAGCGGGAGAAACGAGAGACGTCGAGCCAGTACTCCAGTACCTGCGCCGATGCCGCCGGGAACGCCCGCAGGTTCGCCTCGAGATTCCCCAGGCCGTCCTTTCCTTCCATCTGGTCCGAATAGGGAATGTCGTAGCGTCGCGCGATCGGCGCGTATTCGAGGAACACGTTCGGCTCCGGCTTCACCCGCCGGGGAGCCGACAGCGTCCCGCTGTATGCCAGGTGGGCCAACCGCGCTCTCGGGTCATGGCGGCGCAGCGCCTTCGCCACGCGATTCTCCACCACCAGGGCCTGTTCACTGTCGGACAGTTCCCGACAGGTTGCGCAGCGGCACCCGGGCTTCCCGTCGTCGCCCCAATAGAAGTAACGGCCCGTGGTCGGCCGCAGCAGCCTGGCGATGGCCACGGCATTCTCCGCAATGACTTCCAGGGCTCGCGCCGAGTGAACGCACAAGTTCCAATCCGGGGTCCGTTCGCCTTTTTCGTTCACTCGAAACAAGCTCTGGTCCTGTTCGAACAGCCACCGGGGAAGCAGCTCGTTCATGGCATGGAGTTCGTATTCGACGTCGATCCCCAGCTCCCCAGACCGATCCAAGAACGCCCGACCCGGGTCCGAGGTGACGAACTTGATCACCTCGAAAACGGAGCGTCCGTGGTGAAGCGCCACCGTCGTCAACCCGGCTTGCTTCACACGGTCCGGCCAGTCTTTGAGCGTCAGGTCTTCCGGCAGCAGAACAACGCCGCGGGTGGCGAACGGCGAGGCTGCCCGGGACGAGCCGAGCATCCCCGCGCCGGCGAGGAGGCGCATAGCGAAGCGGCGGGAATGATTCCGCCAAGCAGGTTGCCGGGACGCGCTCATCGTGCAAAATCCCGAAGCCCTATGATAGTGCGGAATGCGCACGCTTGGCGCGACCGGCGCCGCGCGGTTCGGGTAAAACGAGATCGCGGGCGATTCAGGCCGCCGGCTACTCCGGGGCCCAGGTGACGTAGCCGGGCAGGAACGGGCTGGTCAGGTCCTTGTGGTGAGGCATCACCCGCACGGTGTAGCCTAGCAAGCCGCTCTGCTCGCAGGGACCGTACGTAGCCTCGAAGGTGCACAAGTGATTCTCCTTGCCGGTTGGCCGCATCGGGATGGGGATCGCCGAAACGAATTCCTCCCGGGGATCCAGCCGTCCCCAGTACAACTCGGCCGTCACCTCCTCGGGCGTCAAGTCGCCCAGGTGGACTTTTGCCCGCACCGAGACCGAGCTGCCCACCTCGATCTCGCCGTTCCCGTCGTCAGTCACCGATTCGATGCGAACGCCCGGCCAGAGCGAGTGAATGCGCTCCCGCCATACCGCCAGGGTCTTCGCGCGGCAGGCGCCGTCCGCGCTCAGCAGCGCCCGCTTGCTGTGCGCCATCAGGTAGAACTGCTCGGTGTACTCGCGCGCCATGCGGTGGCTGTTATAGGTGTGGCAGAGCCCGCCGATGCTCGATTTCATGCGGTCGAGCCAGTGCTTGGGCAAGTCGTTCGGACCGCGCTCGTAGAAGCTCGGGATGACGTCGCGCTCCAGTACGTCGTAGAGCGCTTCGGCTTCAAGCTGGTCCTGGTATTCGCGGTCGGGAAACACTTCCCCGCGCCCGATCGCCCAACCGATGAACGGTGACTTTTCATTGGGGTGGTTCCAGGCCTCGGCGAACCAGCCGTCCAGCGTGCTCAGGTTCAGTACGCCGTTGGCGGCCGCCTTCATGCCGCTGGTGCCGCACGCCTCGTTGGGACGCAGCGGCGTATTGAGCCACACGTCGGAGCCCTGCACCAGGTATCGCGCTACCTCCATGTCGTAGTTCTCGATGAACACCATGTGATCCCGGAACTCCTTCTGCCGGATCAGGCTGGTGATCTCGTGAATCAGCTTCTTGCCTTCCTCGTCGCGCGGATGCGCCTTGCCCGCGAAGATGATCTGGACGGGGCAGTCCTTGTTGTTCAGGATCTGCGCCATCCGCTCGCGGTCCTTCAAGAAGAGCGTGGCGCGCTTGTAGCTGGCGAAGCGGCGCGCGAACCCGATGGTCAGCGCGCGGGAGTCGAGCACGTCCTTGGCTGCTTCGATCTCCGCCGCGGGCACGCCCCTTCGCTCGAGTTGCTCGAGCAGGCGCTTCCGGGCGAACGCCACGAGCCGTTCGCGCTGCCTTTCATGCGTGCGCCACAATTCCTCGTTGGGAATGGACTCGACTTTCTGCCACAGCTTACGGTCGCCGGGTTCCTCGCGCCACTTCGGACCCAGGTAGCGATCGTAAAGCTGGTCCATGTCGGCGGAGATCCACGACTGGAAGTGGACCCCGTTGGTGACGTGGCCGATCGGAATCTCGTCGGCCGGAATGCCGGGCCACAGCGATTCCCACATCCGGCGCGAAACCTCGCCGTGCAATCGGCTGACGCCGTTGCTCGCCGCCGAGAGCCGCAGCGCCAGCGCGGTCATGCAAAAGCTCTCACTGGCGTGCGACGGCTTGCTGTGGCCCATCCTCAGGAATTCCGTCCAGGGCACGCCGAGGGCCTGAGCGTACTCGAAGAAGTACCGCCGCATCTGTTCGGCGGTGAAGTAGTCGTGCCCGGCCGCCACAGGCGTATGGGTGGTGAAGATCAGGCTCGATTCCGCCAGTTCCAGCGCTTCCCAGAACGTCAGCTTGTACTGGGACATGATCTTCTTGATGTGCTCCAGGGCGAGGAACGCCGAATGACCCTCGTTCATGTGGAACACGGTGGGATGGTAGCCCAGGGCCTCCAGCGCGCGGTACCCGCCGATGCCGAGCACGATTTCCTGCTTCAGGCGCATTTCGGTGTCGCCGCCATAAAGCTGGTCCGTGATGTCGCGATCCTCCGGGTCTTGGTTGACGGGGGTGTTGGTGTCCAGGAGGTATAAGGGGATGCGCCCGACCAGCGCGCGCCAGACCTGGGCGAACAGAGGCCGGCCCGGAAACTCCAGCCGGACCATCAGCGGGTCGCCATCGGCGGTCCGCTCCAGTTCCACCGGGAGGTTGGCAAACTCGTTGGTCTCGTAGACCTCCTGCTGCCAGCCGGCGGCGCTAAGCTGTTGCCGGAAATAACCTTGTTGATACAGCAGGCCGACGCCGACCAGCGGGACCCCGAGGTCGCTGGCGGACTTAAGATGGTCGCCCGCGAGGATGCCCAGGCCGCCGGCGAAAATCGACAGCGATTCCGTCAGCCCGAACTCGGCCGAGAAATAGCCAACCAGGGGCGAGCCGGCTCGGCCGTAGTTACGCCGGAACCAGGACATGCGGGCTTCCTGGTATTCCTCAAGGTCTTTCGCCACGCGTTCGAGGTTGGCAAGCAGGGCATCGTCGTTGGATGCCAGGTGCAGGCGATCCTGGTCGATCATGCCCAGCATGCGGACGGGATTGTGGCCGCTCTGGTCCCATAAATCGCTGTCCAGCCGGCGGAATATCTCCACCGTATCGGCGTTCCAGGTCCAGCGGAGATTGTATGCCAGGTCCCGAATCTTCTCGAGCGCCGGGGGGAGCTTCGGTTTGACTTTAAACTTACCGATCGGCCTCATGTCGCACCTTGCGGGATTCCACGGGTTCTGATTATACCCTCTTGGTGGGGCGGGATAGAAGTTTGTCTCAGGTCGCCGCATTCGCCGGGGCGGAAAATCCGGCCGCGGCGCGTGCGGACTCATTAGAATGGAGATGTGCATGCTCGGGGAGTTTTGTGCCTGTTCGCGGCCGCGGCGGCGCTAAACGCCCAAACCCTATTCTTCCCGCTGACCGATGTCCGTCCAGGGCTTCGGGGCGTCGGGAAGACCGTCTTTTCGGGCGCTACGATCGACGAGTTCGGCGTCGAGATCCTGGGCGTACTGAAGAACGTCGGCCCCAGGCAATCCGTGGTTCTGGCGCGGCTTTCGGGCGGTTCCCTGGAGAATTCAGGCGTCCTCCAGGGGATGAGCGGAAGCCCGGTCTACATCGACGGAAAACTGCTCGGCGCGGTGGCGCTCGCGTTCCAGTTTTCCAAAGAGCCGATCGCGGGGATTCGCCCGATCGAGGACATGATTTCGGCCGCCCGCTCGAATTTCCGGACCGCGCCGCGGGCGCAGGCTCGCCTGGACGACCGCCGGCTTACCCACCTGTTCCCACAACCGGTTTCGGTTCAAAGCGGCGGAGGGAGGCTGGTGGAGATCGCCACGCCGGTTGCCTTCAGCGGCTTCACTCCCGGGACGCTCGATGAGTTCATGCCGGAGCTTCGGGCGATCGGTCTGGAGCCGGCGCAGGGCATCTCGGGCGGCGGCGGGGCGCCTTCGGGGGAACTCGCCCGGGCGTCGGACCTTCGGCCGGGGGCGATGATCAGCGTGCAATTGCTCTCCGGGGACATGAGCGTCGGCGCGGACGGCACGGTAACGCACATTGAAGGCGAGAATGTATACGCTTTTGGGCACCGCTTTCTCTCGGTGGGGGAGACGGAGTTGCCGTTCGCCCGGTCGGAAGTGGTGGCGCTAGCGCCCAACCTGTCGATGTCGTTCAAGATCTCGGCCCCGCAGGAATGGGCGGGCGTGGTGACGGGCGACTACAGCGCGGCGGTAACCGGGCAACTGGGCCGGCGCGCCGCGATGGTCCCGGTGTCCATTTCGGTCACCGGACACAACCGGGAAGGAAAGCCGGAACGCCCGATGAACTACAAGCTGGCCATGGTGAACGACCGGTACCTGGCGCCGTTTCTCCTCCAGATGGCGCTGTACTCGGCCATCGACGCCACGGAGCGCACGCTGGGCACGGGCGCGCTGACATTGCGCGGGCAGATCAAGTTCCAGGGCGCCGACCCCATCCGGCTGGATGACATGTACGCCGGCGAGGGCAACATGCCGCTCCAGGTGTCGCTGGCCGCGGCGATTCCGGTGGCGTACCTGCTGCAAAGCGGGTTCGAGAACCTGAAGCTGGAGAACGTATCGCTGGCGGTGGAGGCTTTCAACGAGAAGAAGCTGTGGCACATCGACCAGGCGTGGCCGTCGCGCAAGATCGTCCGGCCCGCCGAATCGGTGGACTTGGCCATCGTCCTGCTGGGTCCGAGCGGCGCGGAGATGACGCGAACGGCGACCTATCGCGTTCCGGTGGGCGCGCGGCCGGGGCCGCTGCTGTTCACGGTATCGGACGGGACAGTGGCCAACATGAACGAGTATCAACGGTTTATCGGCAAGCGGCTCCCGTCGGCTAACCAGGTGGTCGCCTTTCTGAATAAGCTGCGAAGCAACACGAACGCCTACGTGCGGGCGTGGCGGTACGACACCAGCTACATCGTGCAGGGGAGGAATCTCCCCCAGCCGCCGCCATCGGTTTCGCTGATCCTGGGAGGGGGGCAGCCCGCGCTAAGCGGGGCCGAGATGGCCTACACCTCCGACATCGCGGAAATGGTGGTCGACGTGGGCAACGCGGTCGTCTCCGGGTCGAAGACCATCCAGGTGGAAATAGAGGAATGAACCGAGCCTTAGCGGCGGCAGCCGGCTGGCTGATGGCGTGGCCCCTGTACGCGGCCAGCACCCAGGTGTGGGAGATGAACACCTACGAGGACTTCGTCAAGGGCCGGTTCTCGGGGGTGGCGCTGAGCCGCGATGGCCGCCTGCGGCTCGCGCCCCGGCTGGACCCGGTGTTTTCCGCGGGCGAACCGGCGGTGTGGAGCGTGGCGCGGGCAGCCGATGGGACGCTGTACCTTGGCACCGGCCACAAGGGCCGCGTGTATCGGGCGGGCGCGTCCGGAACCGCCGAACTGCTGTGGACGGCCGACGAGCCGGAGGTGTTCGCCATCGCCCTGGATGCCAGGGGCGTACTCTACGCAGCCACTTCGCCGAACGGCAAGGTGTACCGGATCGAAAACGGCGCGGCGGCCGAGTACTACGCGCCGGGCGCAACCTACATTTGGTCGCTCGTCTTCGGCGGCGACGGCGCGCTGTACGTGGGGACGAGCGACAACGGGAAGATCCACCGGGTGGAAGGACCGGGTAAAGGCGACGTCTACTACGACACCGGACAGTCGCACGTAACGTCGCTTGCCGTGGACCGCGAGGGACGACTGCTCGCGGGCACGGAGCCGAACGGCATTCTGTACCGCATAACCGGAAAAGACAAGGCTTTCGTTCTTTATGACGCCAATTTCCCGGAAATCCGGGCGATCGTCCCGGCCGGAGACGGCGGGATTTACGCGGCCGCGTTGGGCGGCTCGCTGATACGGCAGGTGACCGCGGCGGGCGTCGCCACCGCGCTGCCTCCGGCCGGCGCCGCGACCGTCACCAGCATCACGGTGACCGCGGCCGAAGCCGACGCCGAGATCAAAGCGAAAGCCGAGAAGGCGAAGCCCGCGCCGCAGGCGGTTGCCGGGGCGCCCGTGATGGCGCCGCCGCTCGAGATACCGGGGGTGGAGAAGTCGGGGGTCTACCGGATCCATCCGGACAACACGATCGAGACGCTCTGGACATCGACGGAGGAGAACGCCTACGACGTCGTACCCGCGGGCGACAAGCTGCTGATCGCCACCGACGCGCACGGCCGGGTATACGAACTCGGCCCGGACCGGAAGGTGACGCTCATCACGCAGACGGGCGAAGCCGAAGCCACGCGGCTGCTGCATTCCGGCCGCGAGACGCTGGTGGCCACCAGCAACATGGGCAAGCTGTACCGGCTGGGCGAAGACGCCACTTCCACCGGAACGTACGAAGCGCCGGTCCACGACGCGGGTTCGGTGGCGCGCTGGGGACGGCTGAGCTGGCGGCTGGCTGGGGCTTCCGGCGCCCGCGCGGAGTTCCAGACGCGATCGGGGAATTCGGCGCGGCCGGACGCCACATGGAGCGACTGGTCGGCGCCGCTGACGCACGCCGACGGGAGCCCGGTTCCAAGCCCGAACGCGCGGTACATCCAATGGAAGACGACGCTCGGCGGCGGGCCGAATGTCGAGGTGGACACGGTGGAGTTGGCCTACCTGCCGCAGAACACGCCGCCAAAGGTGACATCCATCACGGTGGGCACGAAGGCGCCGGAGGGCGCGCAAGCCAAGCCGGCGCAGCAGCCGGCGGCGCCGGCGACCTACAGCATCACGGTGACCGATACGGGCGAAGCGGGCGCGTCGACCGCCAGCGGGACGCCGACGCAGCGGTTGCAGCGGCTGTCTTCGGACCAGATCGAGATCGCCTGGCAGGCCGAGGACGCGGACGGCGACCGGCTGCTGTACTCGCTGTACTTCCGGGGCGAGGGCGAGACAGCGTGGAAGACGCTCAAGCGGGATCTGGAAGAAGCGAAATACACGCTGGACCCGGACGTGCTCGCGGACGGGAAATACGTGTTTCGCGTGACCGCCTCGGACCGGGTGGCGAACCCGCCGGATCTGGCGCGGGAATCGGACTATGTCAGCGCGCCGGTGCTGGTGGACCACTCGCCTCCATCGGTGCAGGCGTCGCCGCCCGCGATCGCCGGGTCGTCGGCGACCGTGGAGATCGAAGCCCGGGACACGGCGTCGGCGCTGCGGCGGTGCGAGTACTCGCTCAATGCCGGCCACTGGATTCCGCTCGCGCCGGTGGACGGGATCATCGACTCGTTCAGCGAACGGTTCACGTTGAAGCTGGAGAACCTGGCGCCGGGCGAGCACCTGCTGGTGATCCGCGTCTACGATTCGGCGGAGAACGCGGGACTGGCGAAGGTCCTGATCAACATCCGCTGAGGCGTGGGCCAGGCGCCCGGCGCGCTCAGGAGACCGCCGAGTACTTGCGGGTGAGGTCGCGCAGCTTGCGGAGCAGGGGCGGCACGGCGGTGGCGGCGTCGGCGGCTTCCTCGTACTCGAGCGCGAGATAGCCCTTGTATTTCGCGTCGGCGAAGATCTTCGTCAGGCGGTCCCAGTCGGCCGGTTCGCCCTTCTCCTTCTCTCGGATCACGGTTTTGAACTGGGCGTTGACGGCGTAGGGGGCGCACATCGCGATCTGGCGATAGGAGTCCTGGCGGAAGTTGCCGGTGTCGAGGTTGATGCCGACCCAGGGCGAGTCCACCTGCCTGACGATCTGGATGACGCGTTCGGCCTTCAACGTGATGCCGCCGTGGTTTTCCAGGCCGAGGATGACGCCGTTGGCGCCCGCGTACTCGCCGGCGCGCTTGAGGATCTCCGCGACCCAGCCCGCCGCCTCGTCCTCGGAATGGCCCTTGGGGACGTCGCCGCCGAAGACGCGGATGTGACCGGCGCCGAGCTTGGCCGCGACATCCACCCACCGCTTCGTCTCCTGGATCTCCTTGGCGCGCAGTTCCGGCGTCGGCTGGCACATGTCGGTGCGGACGGAGATGCTGTAGATCGCGACGCCGTTGCGATAGGCGAGGCGGCGGAGCGGCAGAAGGAAGCTGTCCTCGGTCTTGGGGAACCAGTAGACGGTGAGGTCGAGGCCGTCGATGTCGGTATCGACCGCGAGGCGGACCAGGTCGTCGTAGGTCATCGTCCCGGCCTTGAGTTCGTTGCGCAACGAGTAGGCGCAAAGGGCGCTGCGGAGCCTGGGGCCTTCGCCGCGCGGGCTGCCGGTCATCCGATTCGCCAGCGCCAAGGCCGGCAGACACTTAAACAGGTCACGACGATTCATGGGAGCACCTCGCACCAACCCACCCATTGTATGCCGGGGCGGAGGCGGGCTACAGCGCTCGGGTGAGGATCTCACGCAGTTCGGAGGAAGCAAGGGCGATCGGGTTGCCCTTCATGCTGCTGGCGCGCGCCGCCTTGTCGATGAGGGCGGGGACGTGCGGCTCGGCGAGGCCGTAGGTACGAAGCGGGGGGATGGAAAGTTCGCTGACGATCCGGGCGGTCCAGCGCGCGGCGTCTTCGGGGGCCGCTGTCGAATCGCCGGTGAGGATGGCGGCCACGGCGGCGTAACGGCGGAGAGCCTCGCCGCCGGCATCGCGAGACTTCAGCGCCTGGACGTTCGCATCGATGACGTGCGGAAGCAGCGCGGCGCAGACGGCGCCGTGGGGCGCGGGGAACTCGCCGCCGATGGGAGCGGCGAAGCCGTGCACGGCGCCGAGGCCTGCGTTGGCGAGCGAGAGGCCGCCGAGGAGGCCGGCGAAGGCCATATCGGTGCGCGCCTCGAGGTCGCCGGGATGGGAGAAGGCGCGCGGCAAGCTTCGCGCGGCGCGGCGGATGCCTTCGAGGCAGAACATGTCCGTCATCGGGTTGGCGCGGACGGAGACGTAGGGCTCGATGAGCTGGGTGAGCGCGTCAAGTCCCGTGGAGGCGGTGACCGTCGGCGGAAGATCGAGCGTGAGTTCCGGATCCACCACTGCCAGCCGGGCCAGCATGCGGGGGCTGCGCAGGCTGGCTTTCACCTTGTGCGCGGGCGAGCCGAGCACGGCATTGCGCGTGACCTCCGAGCCCGTGCCTGCCGTGGTGGGGACGGCAATGAAGGGGGCGGACGGAGCGGGGAGCTTGTTCCCTTTGCCGACGACTTCGAGATAGTCGAGGGGGTCGCCGGGATTGGCCAGAAGGGCGGCGATGGCCTTGGCGGCGTCGATGGCGCTGCCGCCGCCGAACGCGATGACCACATCGCAGCGCTCCTGCCGGGCGTTCTCGACGCCGTCGCGGACCAGGTCGATGTCGGGCTCGCCGGGCGTGGGGAAAGCGAACGACGAGACGCTATTGGAGTCGAGCGACTTGATGAGCGCGGCGGCGCGCCGGGTTTCGCGCCCGGTGACGACGAGAGCGCGCCGGCCCATTTCCGCGGCGGCCGGGGCCACCTCGCGGAGCGAGCCGGGGCCGAAGACGATGCGCGCCGCGGTGGCGAACTCGAACATGGCCGCGGCTACCAACCTTCGTCGGCGGGGAAGACGTTAGCGAATTTCACGCTGGTCCTGGGCTGGGCCATCATGCCGGCGACGGCGTCCCGCCACTTCTGGTAGTGCGCGGTCTCCTTGTGCTCGGCGGCGGCCGAGGCGTCGCGGTAGACCTCGACGAGGATGAAACGGGCGGGGTCGTCGCTTTGCTGGACGACGTCGAAGCGGGCGACGCCGGGCTCGCGGACGCTATTGCTGGCGTTTTCGACGGTGGCCTGCTTGAAGGCTTCAATCGATTCGGGTTTTACGTGGACGTGGACGTGAACGATGAGCATGCTGGCGCTCCATACTGCAGGCGTCGTTTCATCGCCTGCGGGGTCGTCAGGGCGCGAGAGCGCGTACTTAGCTGGAAGCGCTCTGGGCCAGGTTCATTTCGTCGGCCGAGGGGCCGTAAAGGCCGGGAACCGCTACGTCGTTCAGGCGGAGGTAGACGGTGAGTTGGGCCCGGTGGTGGATGAGGTGGTTAAGGATCATCGAGCGGATGACGCCGCTTTTGGGAAGCGTGAAGATCACGTTTCCGCCCATCAGCAGCGACCAGTTGTGCGCCATCTGCTCGTCGGTGGCGGCGGCGATGGCCGCGCGCGCCTCCGATACGTTCTTGTCGAACATCGCCAGGAGCGCCTCGCTGCTCTCGGGGATCGGCGCGGGCTGGTAAGGTTCGCCGCCGGGAGGCGCCAGGTCCAGTGATTCCGAGCCGAGGGTAAACCCGGTCCAGCCCGGCATCTCGGCAATGTGCTGCGCCAGGCGGCCCATGGTCATCGATTTCTCGTGCGGCTTCCAGGCCGGCTTGTCCATGGGCACGCGCTCCAGGGTCTTGCGCGTGTTCGCCATTTCCTGGTCGAACTCCGGCAAAAGCATTTCAGCGATGGTCATAATTCCCTCCAAAAGGATGAATGCGCTTTTACGATCCTAGCGCACGCCGGTAGCGCCTGAGGGGTACCGTCACCGAGCCGACGGCGCCGGAGCCGGAGTCCCGCAGGACGACGCGCAGCAGCTTCGCCTTCGGGTCCGGGTGGAGCCGCTCGCGCAGGCGGAGACCCTTCGCCTGCATCACCTGGTCGTACGTGGCGCGGTTCAGGCGGAGGTTGTTCGTGTTCGCGGCGGTCTTGATGCGCTGCTCCTTTTCGTCGAGCTGCACCAGCCAGAGGTCGAGTCCGCACTCCCAGACGCCTTCCTTCTCCTTCGGGTGGAAGGTGATGTCCCGGGCGTCGATCATCAGCTCGAGGTTCACCTCGCCTTCCTGGCCGGCGGCAGCGTGTACCGTCAGTCCAAGGCGGGTGGCGTCGAGCGGGCTGAAGGTGGCCGCTTCGAGGACCTGCTCGCGGTACCAGGTCTCGTCCGGCTCGCCGGCCTGGGCGAAGTAGCCGCCGCGGTGGTGCAGTTGAACGCCGGGGCGGGCGACCTCGACCTTGATCTCGCGGAACCGGTTGTTCCATTCGTCGTGCGCGGGGTAGTAGCCGAGGAGGTAGGTTTTGCGGCAGTCGTCCAGCGCGCGGCGCATGGCCGCAACCAGGTCGTTGGCGTTGTAGTAGGGCCGCCCTCCGGTGCGCGATGCCAGAACGCGCATGGTGGCGAAGGTGGCCTGGTCGCGGCCCGGCTGCGACGGCGTAACTTCCGCCCGGTCCGCGCGATACTCCTGGGGCGCCATCAGGCCGCGGGCGTCCACCGGGTAGACGGCGACGTTGGCGTTGTTGAGGGCGCGGGCGGCGCGTTCGATTTCAGGCGAGACCGCGCGGGGCCGGCGCGACTTCATTTGCGGCCGCGGCAGCGCGTCCAGCTCGAAGGAAATCGGAAAGCTTCCGGAGACCCAGATGAGATTCTTGCGCCCGGGCAGCCGTTCCAGGTGGGAGGCGATGGACACCAGCGTACGGCTGGTCCGGAAGGCGCGGTCCTCGTCGAAGTGATCCACCAGGTTGAACGTCAGTTCGCCCAGCCAGGAGTTGAAGTGTTCGGGAGCGGCGATGCCCGGATCGTACAACGGCGCGTCCAGCGACGGCGCCTGCTCGCCCTTGAACTTCGCCAGCGCCTCCAGCAGGGCCGGCGCATCGTCGGTGAAATCCACCAGCACCCGCGGGCCGCGGCCCAGAACGCACAGGGCGACGCGGTCCCCGGGCCGGAGTTGCTCGATGAAACGGACGATCTGCCGACGCGCGTACGCCTGGTCGGTGATATGGGTGTTAAGGCCGTCGAACAGGATCATGGTCGGGCTGGCGGCGGGGCCGATGAGCTGTTCGAGCCGGTTGGTGTACGTGTCCGGCGGAAGCTTGGGGACCGCCGCGGCGGGCGGGACCGCGGGCGCCGCAGTGAAAATGGCGATCTCCTGGCGGCGGCCTTTGTCGAACACCGCAAAGTCCTCTCTCGCGAGGCCTTCAACCGGCTGTCCGTCCTTCGTCTCGGCGACGATGCTTATCTCGACGAGGCGGGTGGTCACGCGAACGGCCGGTTGTTGCGCTCCGATCTCCTGACCTAAGGTCAGGAGCGCAAAAACCGCCGCCGCGCGCTTGACGATCACTGCGAGCCGGATCCTCCCGTCAGACGAGCGGCCGGCGACGGCGTTCCCAAGGGGTTGGGAAGGTTGCGCTCGGCGTAGTAGCCAGGTTGGACCCGTTCGACGATCTGGGCCACGGGCCTTTCAAGAATGTCGAAGAAGGGCTTCGGGTAGAGGCCGATCCAAAAGGCCCAGACGAGCAGCGGCGCGAAGTAGGCGATCTCGCGGAAGCTCAGGTCGCGAAGGCCGGCGTTCTTCTCGGTGATCTCGCCGAGCATGGTGCGCTGGAAAAGCCAGATGAGGTACGCCGCTCCCAGCGCGATGCCGGCCACGCAGGCGAATGCCCAGCCGAGGGAGACCTCGTAGGCGCCGCGCAGGATTGTGATCTCGCCGATGAAGCCGTTGAGCGGCGGCAATCCCATCGAACTCATGGCGGTGATCAGGAAAACGATGGTGAGGACCGGCATCGCCCGCAACAGCCCGCTGTATTCGGCAATCATGCGCGTGTGGCGGCGCTCGTAAACCACGCCCACGATCAGGAACAGCATGCCGGTGGAGATGCCGTGGTTGATCTGCTGGAGGATGGAGCCCGACAGGCCCGCCGGGTTCATGGCGATGATGCCGAGGGTGCAGAAGCCCATGTGGCTCACCGAGGAGTAGGCTACCAGCTTCTTCCAATCCTTCTGCATCAGGCACACGAGGGCGCCGTAGACGATGGCGATGATCGACAACGCGGCCACCACGCTGACCACCGTCGGGTCTTTCGCCGCGTCGGGCAGCAGCGGCAGCGAGAACCGGATCAGGCCGTACGTCCCCATCTTCAGCAGAACGCTCGCCAGGATGACCGACCCGGCCGTGGGCGCCTCGGTGTGAGCGTCGGGCAGCCAGGTGTGCAGCGGGAACATCGGCACCTTTACCGCGAAGCCGATGAACAACGCCCAAAAGATCCACCACTGCATTTCCGGAGGCACGCTGGTGCGGATCAGATCGTTGATGTCGAAGGTGAGAACCTGGAACTGGCGGTAATGCTGGTAGTACAGCGTCAGGATGCCGAGCAGCATCAGGATCGAACCGAACAGCGTGAAAATGACGAACTTGATCGCCGAGTAGACGCGCCGCGGTCCGCCCCAGATGGCGATGATGAAGTACATCGGCACCAGGACCAGTTCCCAGAACACAAAGAACAGGAAGAAATCCAGCGCCATGAACACGCCCATGCACGCGAACTCCAGGAGCAGGAAATGGGCGTAGTATTCCTTGAGGCGCACCGTGATGGCGTTCCAACTGGAGAGAATGGAGAGGAAGCTCAGCAGGCCGGTGAGGACCACCAGCAGCAGACCGAAGCCGTCGATGCCGAGGTGATACGAGGCGCCGATGGAGGGAATCCAGTTGGCTTTCTCGACGAACTGGAAGTCCAGCGTCCGGTCGTAGCCGAACACCAGCGGCAGGCAAACGAGGAAACCGATGAACGACGCGATATTCGCCCAGAGCTTAATGGCGCGCGCATTCGAAGACGGAATGGCGAGGAGTACGAGCAATCCCGCGAGCGGCGTCCACAGGACGACGGAAAGGATGTGGTCCATATCGCTGAGCTTTGAATCAATCATCTTATATGAAGGTTCCGGCGGGGAGCAATGACGGCGGCGGCGACTCGGATTCGCGCCACGTTGTGCGGCGCGGTGCAGGGCGTGGGTTTTCGGCCGTTCGTCTACCGGCTGGCGACCGAACTCGGCCTCAACGGCTGGGTGTTGAACTCGGGCGCCGGGCTGACGGTGGAAGTGGAGGGGCCGCGCGAGCGGGCAGAGACCTTCCTGAGGCGGCTAGACCTGGAAAAGCCCCCCGCCGCGGCGGTGCTGACGCGCGAAGTGAGCTATCTCGCCCCGGCGGGTTTTGACGGTTTCGAGATACGGGCGAGCGACGACGCGGCGGAGAAGACCGCCGGCGTACTGCCGGACCTCGCGACTTGCGCCGCCTGCCGCGCCGAGCTGTTCGATCGCGCCGACCGGCGCTACCGGTATCCCTTCACCAACTGCACCAACTGCGGTCCGCGCTACACGATCGTGCTAGACATCCCGTATGACAGACCGAATACGACCATGCGCGGGTTCACGCTGTGCGAAAACTGCCGCCGCGAGTATACCGATCCGGCCGACCGGCGCTTTCACGCGCAGCCGAACGCCTGTCCCGTGTGCGGCCCGCGAATCGGGCTGGGCATTGGGGAGGCGGCGCGCGCGCTGGAGGCGGGCCGCATTCTGGCGCTGAAGGGCATCGGGGGATTTCAACTGCTGGTGGATGCGCGGGACGAGAGCGTGGTCGAGCGATTAAGGGAACGAAAGCACCGCGAAGAAAAGCCGTTCGCGACGATGATGCCCTCGCTCGACATTGTGAAGCGGTATTGCCGGGTTTCGGCCGAAGAAGAAGCCCTGCTCGAATCGCCGGCGGCCCCGATCACGCTGCTCGAGCCGAACGGCAACCCCGGCATCGCGTCCGGCGTGGCCCGGAGTTCGCCCTACCTCGGCGTGATGCTGCCGTATTCGCCGCTGCATCACCTGCTGATGGAGGCCTTCCCTCATCCGGTGGTGGCCACCAGCGGCAATCGCAGCGACGAACCGATCGCTATCGACAACGCCGAAGCGCTGGACCGGCTTTCCGGAATCGCCGACGCGTTTCTCCTCCACGACCGTCCGGTGGCGCGGCCGTGCGACGATTCCGTGGCGCGCCTTTCCCGGGGACGCGAAAGCGTGCTGCGGCGCGCGCGGGGGTACGCGCCGCTGCCCGTCCGCTTCGGTAGGGAACTGCCCCGCGTGCTGGCGGTGGGCGGCCACCTGAAGAACACGGTCGCGATCGCCATCGGCAGACAGGTGTTTCTGAGCCAGCACGTTGGCGACCTCGATACGTGGGAGGCGCGGCGCAGTTTCGAGCGCGCCATCGAGGACCTGTGCCGGCTGTACCGCTTCACTCCGGAGATCGTCGCCTGCGATCTGCATCCGGACTACGCGTCCACCATCTGGGCGCGCGCTTCGGGCCTTCCGGTCGCCGGCGTCCAGCACCACCACGCTCATGTCGCTTCATGCGCGGCGGAAAACGGCGTGGAGGGCGCGTACCTCGGCGTGTCGTGGGACGGCGCCGGATATGGGCTGGACGGGGTCATCTGGGGCGGGGAGTTCTTCCTGGCGCACGGCGGCCGTTTCGAGCGGATCGCGCATCTGCGGCCGTTCCGGCTGCCGGGCGGCGAGGCGGCCATCCGCGAGGGGTGGCGCTCGGCGGCGAGCCTCCAGATCCAACTGGGGCTGCCGTGCGACTGCCCGCCGCCGATCCGGCGCATGGTGGAGCGGGGCATTAACTCGCCGCTAACCACCAGCGTCGGGCGGCTCTTCGACGCGGTCGCCTCCCTCAGCGGCGTCGCGCGGGAGAACCGCTTCGAAGGACAGGCCGCCATGCAACTGGAGCGCGCGATCGGCGGCGGCGCGACCGACGAAGCGTACCCTCTGCCGGGCGGCGATTGGGAGCCGCTGATCCGGCAAGTGGTGGAAGACGTCCGCCGCGGCGCCGATCCCGGCTTAATCTCCGCCCGCTTCCACAACGCGCTCGCCGCCTGGATCGTCGAAGCCGCCGCGGCGGCCGGCGTAGAGCGGATAATAATGAGTGGCGGGGTGTTTCAGAACCGGTATCTCACCGAGCGGACGGCGGCGCTGCTGGAAGCTTCCGGCCACGCCGTCTACACCCACCAGCGCGTTCCGGCCAACGACGGCGGCATCGCGCTCGGACAGGCGGTTCTGGCCCGCCAGGAGTGAATCATGTGCCTGGCCATTCCCGGCAGACTTGTCAGCGTGGAAGAGGAAGCCGATCCGGCGTTGCGCCGGGGAACGGTCGATTTCGGCGGCGTGAAAAAGGATGTGAGCCTCGCCTTCACGCCGGAGGCGGCGGAAGGCAACTACGTCCTGGTGCACGTCGGCTTCGCGCTCAGCGTGGTGGACGAGGAGGAGGCCCAGCGCATCTTTGAGGACCTGAAGCGCATGGATGAGCTGGCGGAACTCGAGGAACCATCGCCATGAGGTACCTGGACGAGTATCGCGACCCCGAAGCGGCGCAGGCGATCGCCGCCCGCATCCGCCGCCTGGTCACGCGGCCGTGGACGGTGATGGAGGTGTGCGGCGGCCAGACGCACACGATCATGAAGTCGGGTCTCGAAGACCTGCTTCCACCGGAGATTACCCTGGTGCACGGCCCGGGCTGCCCCGTCTGCGTGACGCCGCTGGCGCAGATCGACAAGGCCGTCGCCATCGCATCCCGGCCCGAGACGATTCTCTGCTCGTTCGGCGACATGCTGCGCGTGCCCGGCTCGGCCGGGAGCCTGTTCGACGCGAAGGCGGAAGGCGCGGACGTGCGCGTGGTCTACTCGCCGCTGGATGCGCTGAAGCTTGCGCGTGCGAACCCGTCGCGGGAGATTGTGTTTTTCGCGGTCGGCTTTGAGACTACCGCGCCACCGAACGCGATGGCGGTGTGGCAGGCGGCGCGGGACGGCGCGCGGAACTTCTCGATTCTGGTCGCGCACGTTCTCGTTCCCCCGGCGATTCGCGCCATTCTCGGGTCACCCTCCTGCCGCGTGCAGGGTTTCCTCGCGCCCGGCCACGTGTGCACGGTTGCCGGATACGAGGATTACGAGTCGATCGCAGTGGAATTCCGTGTGCCCATTGTGGTGACCGGATTCGAGCCGCTGGACATCCTCGACGGCGTGCGCATGGCGGTCGCGCAACTGGAGACCGGGCGCGCCGAAGTGGAGAACCAGTACAGCCGCGTGGTGCGGCGCGAAGGCAATGCCGCGGCCCGGCAGCGCGTCGACGAGGTGTTCGAAGTGTCGCCGCGAAGCTGGCGCGGAATCGGCGACATCCCGAACAGCGGGTTGCGCCTGCGGAGCGCCTACAGGGAGTTCGACGCGGAAGCGCGGTTTCCCTACGCGGCGCCCGAGGCCGAAGAGCCCAGCGAATGCATCGCCGGCCTGGTTCTGCAAGGCCTGAAGAAGCCCCACGAGTGCCCGGCGTTCGGAACGCTCTGCACGCCCGAGCACCCTCTGGGCGCGCCGATGGTTTCCTCCGAAGGCGCCTGCGCCGCTTTCTACCGTTATGCCCGGCGTCAGCCGGCGGCAGCCGAACACGGGGAAGCCGTTGGCCGATAGCAAAGAGTTCACGTGGACTTGCCCGCTGCCGGCGTTGACGTCGGACCGCATCCTGCTCGCCCACGGCGGCGGCGGCAAGCTCATGGAGCAGCTTCTGGAATCGGTGTTCTATCCGGCGTTCTCGAACCCGGCGCTGAACAACCGGCACGACGGCGCGGTGATGGAGGTGAACGGCAGCCGCCTCGCGTTCACCACCGATTCGTATGTCGTCCGGCCGCTGGAGTTCCCCGGCGGCTCGATCGGCGATCTCGCGGTCTACGGCACGGTGAACGACCTGGCGATGTGCGGCGCCAGGCCCTTGTTTCTGAGCGCGGGCTTCATCCTCGAAGAGGGACTGCCGGTGGAGACCTTGCGCCGAGTGGTGGAGTCCATGCGCGCGGCGGCCGCGCTGGCGGGCGTGCCGCTGGTGACGGGCGACACGAAGGTGGTGGACAAGGGCAAGGGCGACGGCATCTTCATCAACTCGGCGGGCGTAGGCATCGTGGAAACGGACCTGGCGATCGCGCCGCGATCGGTTCAGCCGGGCGACGCGGTGATCGTCAGCGGCGACCTCGGCGCGCACGGCGTCGCGGTGCTGTCCGTCCGGGAGGGCCTCGAGTTCGACGCGCCCGTGCTGAGCGACGCCGCTCCGCTCTGGGCGCCGGTGAAAGCGCTGCTGGACGCGGGCATCGCGGTCCATTGCCTGCGCGACCTCACCCGCGGAGGGCTGGCGTCGGCGCTCAACGAAATCGCTTCGGCGCGAGGAGTGGCGGTGCGCATTGACGAATCGCGCGTGCCGGTTGCGGAGCCCGTGCGCGGCGCGTGCGAGATGCTGGGTCTGGATCCGCTGTACGTGGCGTGCGAGGGCCGCTTCGCCGCCTTCGTTCCGGACAGCGAGGCGGACGCCGCCGTGGAGACGCTGCGCCGGTTCGACGTCTGCCGGCTGGCCGAGCGCGCGGGCTTCGTCGCGGAGAACCCGGCGGGGACGGTCCTGCTGCGGAGCCGCATAGGCGGCAACCGCGTGCTGGACATGCTGAGCGGAGAGCAGTTGCCGCGGATCTGTTGACGGCGCGCGGGCCATTCCATTCGGAGGCGTTGTCGTAAACTGAAAGAAAGCTCCTGCGTGTTCGCCCTCCCTGCACTTCTGATACTGGCGGCCGCCCCTGTCGGGGCCGACCTGGAACAGCATCTGAAGCGATTCATCGACGTGTTCGCGACGGTGCAAAGCGAGGCGGCGGATCCGGTCGATCCCGGCTATGCGTTCTACGGCGGCGCCATTCCCGGCATGCTGCGACGCCTCGATCCCCATTCGGTCTTCCTCGATCCGGACCAGCTCCTGCAGCTTCAGGAGATGGAGCGATCGACGCGGAAGGGCTTCGGCTCGGTGGTTTCGCTGCTGCCCGGCCGCGTCACCGTGCTTCAGACCCTGCCGGGCACTCCTTCCGCCCGTTCCGGCTTGGGGCCGGGCGACGAGATTCTGGCCATCAACGGGATTCGGCTCGACCGGCTGAGCTTCGACCAACTGATCGGCCTGTTGTCGGAATCGCGGCGCCGGGCGGTGATGCTGGACGTGCGCAAGCCCGGCAACGCGCGGCTGGTCCAGATCCAGATGAGTCCCGCCGACGTCGCCACGCAGAGCGTGGACCTTGCCTTTGCGCTCCAGGACGGCGTCGGCTACGTCCGCGTTAAGAGCTTTGAAGCGGAAACGGGGAGGCAGCTCAAGGAGAAGATCGAACAACTCGGCGGCGCGAGCCTCCGGGGACTTATCCTCGACCTGCGCGACAATCCCGGCGGCCTGATGCCGGCTGCGCTCGAGACGGCGGCGCTGTTCCTGGCGCCTGGGACGAAGATCGTCAGCGTGCGCGGGCGCGGCACGGAGAAAGAGGAGATCAAAGTGCCGACGGTCTTCAAGGCTTACGATTTCCCGCTTGCGGTGCTGATCGACGAAAAAAGCGCCAGTGGCTCGGAAATTGTGGCCGGGGCGCTCCAGGACCACGACCGCGCGGCGGTGGTCGGACGTCCCAGCTACGGCAAGGGCCTCGTGCAAAGCGTGTTCCCGCTGTCGGAATCCACCGCGCTGGCGCTGACCACGGCGTACTACTACACCCCAAGCGGCCGGTCGATCCAGAAGCCGCTGGAGGGGGCGCAGATCGACGGGCGGGGTGGCGCCGCGGGCGGCGGACATTATGCGACCGATGCCGGGCGGCCGCTTGAGGGAGGCGGCGGCATCCGCCCGGACTATGCGGCGCTGCCGGAGCCGGTGACGCGCCTGCGGCTGGCGCTGGAGGCCACGGGCGCCTACACGGTTTTCGCCACCGAAGCGCTGCGCAAGCTTAGGGTAACCTCGCCGGATTGGGAGGTTCCGCCCTCGTTGCTCGATGAATTTCAAGCGTTTCTGGCCCAGCGCAACATCCAGCCGGGCGTCGCGGAGTGGTCGGCGGATCGCGCCTGGATCCAGAGCCGTCTGAAGCAGGAGATTTTCAATCAGACGCTGGGCGTCCAGAGCGGCGACGAAGTGGAAATGCGCCGCGACGCCGAAGTGCGGAAAGCGCTGGAGGTCGTCACAGCCGCCAAGCGCGAATAATGGGCCTGGGTTTTCCGGGGTGATCCCTGGGAATCGGCCGAGCCGGGCCGGGGCGGTTGTATACTTTCTTAAAGAGTCCGCGCAACGTTTCTCGCTTTCTATTCTTCTATGTTCAAGCGTGATCATTCGTACGCTCTCGTGACCGGCGCCGCCGGTTTCCTCGGGGCGCATGTGTCCCGGGAAGTGATGAAGCTTGGCGACGTCTCGGTCGTCGGACTGGACGATCTGTCCGGAGGTTTCGTCGGGAACCTCCCGCCGGACATGCAGTTTGTCCAGGGGAGCGTCACCGACAGCGAACTGGTGGCGCGACTATTCGAGGAGTATCGGTTTCAGTACGTATACCACTTGGCGGCTTATGCGGCGGAAGGGCTGTCGCATTTCATCCGCCGGTTTAACTATACGAACAACTTAATTGGCAGCGTGACTCTCATTAACGAAGCGGTGAAGGCGTCGTCGGCCTGTTTCGTGTTTACCAGTTCCATCGCCGTGTACGGCGCTATCGAGCCGCCGATGGTGGAGCACAAAGCGCCGCGCCCGGAGGACCCCTACGGAGTGGCGAAGCTGGCGGTAGAGATGGACCTGCGCGTCGCGCACGAGATGTTCGGACTCAATTACGTCGTCTTTCGCCCGCACAACGTCTATGGCGAGTACCAGAACCTGTCGGATCCGTATCGCAATGTGATCGGCATATTCATGAAGAAGATCCGCGAAGGCGAGCCCATGACCATCTTCGGCGACGGATCGCAGCAGCGCGCCTTCAGCTACGTGGGCGACATCGCGCCGGCGATCGCGCGCGCTCCGTTTGTCAAGGGGGCGATTAACGACGTGTTCAACATCGGCGCCGACAAGCCGTACACCGTGAACGAACTGGCGACTCAGGTGGCGCGGGCGATGGGCAGCCCGGATCATCCGCGCGTGCACCTGCCGGCGCGCAACGAGGTCCTGCACGCGTACAGCGATCACAGTAAGGCGAGAGCGGTCTTTGGATTGCAAGGTGAAACACGTCTCGAGGATGGTTTGGCGAAGATGGCGGGGTGGGCAAAGACTGTCCCGCTTGCCGCGCCGAAACCGTTCACGGGCATCGAGGTGGACAAGAACATGCCTCCAAGCTGGCGGAATTTCCAGCTTCAGGCGCAATAGGCGGAGTTGGCCATGACAACGCAGCGGTTGGTTGGAGCAGTGCGGTCGTCGCCGTTCTGGAAGTCGGGGAGTTCGCTCACCGACGTTTGCGCCAACGGACACGAGTTCGGCCGGGGTGTAGATCTTGCATGGTACCTGCGAAAATATCGCAGGCTCCCGCAGCCGCCGAGTCTGCTCGAGGGCATCGAGCACTACGGCGCCAACGCCGCGGACGCGTTCCTGAGTCCGAATCTCGCCTTCGATGAAGCGTGGTACCGCCATTCGCACCCGGATGTGGACGCCTCGGTCCGCGCCGGTGCGTACCGTTCCGGGTGGGAACACTACCTGGCCGAAGGCGCTTCGCGCCAGTACAGTCCCGCGCTCTGGTTCGACGAGCGCTGGTACCAGCGGCGCTGTCACGAGGCGTGGACCGCCGTGAAGAGCGGTGCGCTGCTATGCGGCTTCGAGCACTACCTGCTCTACGGCATCCACCAGGATCTTCAACCCAGCCTCTATTTCAATCCTCGCTGGTACCGGCGGCAGTACCTGGGGTCGGGCGATGGACCCGGCCGCGCCTATCCCGTGGTGGACTACGCGCTGTGCGAGGACAAAGCCGCGCGCTGTCCCGCGCCGTTTTTCGACGAGACCTGGTACCGCGCGCGCTACCTGAACGCCAGCCTCAACGGCGACGCCCGGTACGCGAGCGGCTTCGAACATTACATGTATCGCGGCCGTAAGCGCGGCTACAGTCCCTCGCCCCGCTTCAACGAGATGGCGTACCGCGAGCTGAATCCCGACGTCCTTGGCGACATCGAGCAGGGGCGCTATGCGAGCGGTTTCGAGCACTACGTCGAAGAAGGCATCCTCGAAGGCCGCGCCGTACCCACGCACTACGAACTGGGCGGCGTCGATTACGCCGGGCCGGAATTCCTGCGCAGCTATGAAAGAAGCCTCCGGCTCAATTTCCAGCAGTTCCGGCGCCTGAAGGAACTGGTAGAACAGACGCCTTAAGCCGCGCCGCTACGGTCGTTAGCGTCGTACATTGGTAAAAAGCTACGTACAATGAGTCAGCGTTCGATACACGTCTTTGCCTCGGACTCGCTCCCGTTTCCCGGCTGTCCGCGTACCGCGGGCGGGCAGCGGAGCATGCAGGTGATCTCGGCTCTACGCCAGGCGGGGCACCGGGTCACCTTCAGCTACAACACGGACGCCTTCATCGCGAAGAAATGGGCCGACAAGCTGAACGCGCACTTAAGCGACGAGGACCGCTGGTGCTGCGAACACTACAACCAGCCCGAGGTCGTGCTGAATCGCTTGCAGCCGGACATCGCTATCTACTGCAACGTGAACACGTTTCAGACGGTGCTGCGGTTCGCCCGGGATATCGTCCATATCGTCGATCTATACGGCCCCGTCCACTTTGAGGCGCTGACGTTGACGAATTCGGCCGAGGCCGCCGACCGGGGCGACCGCGTCGAGGCGCAGTGCCGCGGCCTGGTGGATCGGCTGCGCGAAGCCGATCACATTGTCACGGTGTCGGAGCGGCAAAAGTATTTCTGGCTCGCCTACTGCTCGCTGGCAGGCTTCAGTTTTTCCGAACTCGACGCGCTGATTTGTCCGTTCTGTTTCGAAACCGAGGCGCTGGAGCGGCGGCCGTCGGAGAACCTGTCGATCGTGCATGCGGGAGGGTTTTACCCGTGGCAGAATCCGGAGCGCTACCTCCGCGCAGCCGCCGAGTACCTGGACGGCATTCCGGGGGCGAAATTGCACATCGCGGGCGGTCCCCACGCCGGCACTCCCAACGAAAAGCAGACGGAGCAGATGCTGCGCGAACTCGAAGCGCATCCGAGCGTCGCCTATCACGGGTTTCTCGCGGTAGAGGAGTTCACCAGGCTGCTGTCGAGCGCCTGGGCCGCTGTGGACCTGATCGAGCGTACCCTCGAGCGGGAACTGGCGATCACCGGGCGAACGCTCCAGTTTCTCTCCACCGGCGTGCCGGTTATCTACAACGACTACGCGACGCTATCGGCTGCCATTCGGGAGTACCGCGCCGGATGGGCGATTCCCACGCACGACCCGGCCGCGCTGAAACCCGTCATCGACGAACTGGTTCAGGGCGGCAAACCGCTGGTGGAGGAGCTCACCGCAAACGCGCTGCGGCTGGCGAAGGAGAGGTTCGATCCGATCGCCGCCATGCGTCCCCTGGTGGAGATCTGCGGCTCGGTTGGCAAACGCGCCAGCCGAACGCCTTCCCGCCGGGCGGGTTCGCGCGGCAAAGCGGCGCCGGTGGGCAAGGTGCTGGCGCTGTCGCGCGACACCGGCGCCATCGCGGAACTGCGCATGAACAATCCGCTGCGGGCGCTGCATCGGCAACGCCTGATCGACGGCTTTTTCGCGTCGGACGCGGCCGGCGAGCGCCTGGCCAGGGACAACTCGCTCTATGAGGCGATCCTCATCCAGCGTACGGTACCCGAGAGCGTCTGGCTGGCCTTTGCGAACCTCGAACTCCCGTACCTGCTTGACGTCGACGACAACCTGCTGGCTTGCGCCAGTTATCGAAAGAACGATCCCGAGCCTTCGCAGCCGTGGCTGTTTACCGGGCTCCGCTATGCCACGGCGGTGACCACGCCGAACCCTCGGCTGGTGCGTCTGCTGGAAAAGTACTCCCACCTGCCGCTTGCCGGCCGGGCGTACCTGGCGCCGAACGCTCTCCCATACGGTTCCTCGCAGTCGATCGCCTCGCCGTCGCAGCCGGCGCAGATCCTCTGGATACAGAGCGACATCGCGGCCTTGAGCAACAGCCGGGACGCGGTCATCCGCGCCGTCGAGGATTTCTCGCGCAAGTACAACCTGCCGGTGGTGCTGATCGGCAAGAATGTGTTGGAACGCCCCCGATTCACGCATCAGGTGGCGATGGGAGAGATCGACTTTAACTCGAATCTCCAACTGCTCGGCAACACCGCCACCAGCATCGGCGTCGCGCCGTTGGAGACCGACGCCGACCCGGAAACCATCGATTTCGTCAGCGGCAAATCGGACCTGAAGATTCTACTGTTTTCCGGCTTCGGACATCCGGGCGTCTTCAGTCACTCGCCGCCCTACTCCGACTCTCCCTTCCACGACTGCGTCACGCTGGTCGGGAACACGTACCAGGAGTGGATAGAAGCGTTGGAGCTACAGTACCGCGAAGGGTGGAAATCGGTGGCCGCCTCGGCGCGGCGCATTCAGGACGAGCGGAACATCGACCGGGTGGCGCGCGAGTCCTGGGCGCCCGCCATCGAAGCTTGCGTCCTGCCACGGCCCATTCGCGGCGCCGACGTGCACGAGGCGCTGAAGTCCTATAACCTGATGCAAGCCGATCCGGCTCGGGCTCTCGGCTACCTCGTGGCCAACCCCGACGTCGGCCGGGAGTTCGTTACCTCCGACCAGGGCGCGTGGGAGCATTACGCCGAGCACGGGCAAAACGAGAACCGTGGGCTGCTGCACGAGGCAGACGCCCATTGGCGTCTGTTATCGGCATTGGACGCCGAAAGCGAGGACCTGTTCCGCCGCGGCAAATCCCGGCTGGCCCAAGCCCAGACCGCGGCTTCCATCTCATACATGCAACACGAAATCCAACGGCTTCGCAGCGAAGTACAGGATTTGCGCGCCTCGTACTCGTGGAAAATCACGGCGCCGCTTCGGGCGATCGCCAAACCGGTGATGGGCCGGCTGAATGGCGGGAAATGAGGCGGCCAGCCACGGGGACGATAGCGGGCGCCGCTTGCCCGCGATGAGCGGCCGCTCCATTCACGTCTTCGCTTCGGACTCGCTGCCGTTCCCCGGCTGTGCCCGGACGGCCGGCGGCAATCGCAGCATGCAGGTGATCTCGGCGCTGCGCGAAGCCGGACATCGCGTTACCTTCAGCTTCGATTTCGGGACCCATATCGCCCGTTCGTGGGCCGACAAGATCGATCAGCGCCTTACCGACGAGGACCGCTGGCGCTGCCTCCATCACCAAATGCCCGAGATCGTCCTGAACCGGGTCCAGCCCGACATCGCGATCTACTGCAACATCAACACTTTCGATACCGTGCGCCGGTTCGCGCGCGATATCGTTCACATCGTCGACCTCAACGGCCCGGTGCACTTCGAAGAGATCATCATGACGGACCCCGGTGGCGGCGGCGAAGTCGGGGCCGAGCGCATCGAGCAACAGTGCTGGCGGCTGGTGGAGCGACTTCGCCAAGTGGACTATGTGCTTACCGTGTCCGACCGCCAGAAATATTTCTGGCTTGCCTACTGCTCGCTGGCAGGCTTCCGGTTTTCCGAACTGAACGCTCTTGTCTGTCCCTTCTCGTTCGAGACCGAACCCGAGCCCCGGCGGCCGGCCGGCAAGCTCACCATTGTTCATGCGGGCGGTTTCTATCCGTGGCAGAACCCGGAGCGTTTCCTGCGGGAGGCGGCAGCCAGCCTGGACCGGATCCCCGGCGCCCGGCTAGAGGTCGCCGGCGGACCCCATCCCGGCATGTCGAACGACCGGCGGACAGCCGATTTCCTGAAGGACCTGGCGAAGCATCGCAGCGTGCGCCTCCACGGATTTCTGGCCATCGAGAAACTGAACGCACTGCTTTCGACGGCTTGGGCGGCGCTCGACTTGATGGAGCAGTCAGTGGAGCGCGAACTCGCCGTCAATGGCCGGACCTTACAGTTCCTTGGCGCGGGGATTCCGGTGATTTACAACGATTATTCCACCCTTTCGGCGGATATTCGCGCGCACCGGGCGGGGTGGACGGTGCCGGCGAAAGACCCCTCCGCGCTGACGCCGATTTTCCAGGAGTTGGTGCGCGGCGGACGGCCGCTGGTGGAGGAACTGTCGGCGAACGCGCTTCGGCTGAGCCAGACGTTCGATCCTGTCAAAGCCATGCGTCCGCTGGTGGAACTCTGCGGCTCGGTCGCCAAGCGCCGCCCGATTCCGAGTTTCGCCCGCCGGCAGAGCGGGCCGTCCCCGCCGGTCGGCAGAGTACTGGCGATCTCGCCGCAGACAGGCACGCTGTCCACGCTCAGGATGGCCAACCCGCTGGGCTCGCTCCACCGGCAGCGGCTGATCGACGGCTTTTCGCAAGCGGACGCTCCCGGCGATTGCCTGGCGCGGGACAACGCGCTGTACGAGGTCATCATTCTCCAGCGCGCGATGCACGAGCACATCTATCTCGCGCTCGCCAATCTCGGCCTGAATTTCATTCTGGACGTCGACGACAATCTCATCGCGCGGGCGGCGTATCGCCACTACGATCCGGAACTCACTTTGCTGGCCGGGCTCTGTCACGCTTCGGCGTTGACCGTCCCTAACCCGCGGCTGGTGCGGCTGCTGGAAAAGCAGAGCGGCTTCGAACTGGCAAGCCGGGCGTTCGTCACGCCCAACGCGCTTCCTTTCGGATCGCAGGCGGCCGCCGATCCCGCCCCGCCGGCGCAGATCCTCTGGATTCAAAGCGACATTGCGGCGCTCACCACGAGCCGCGAAGGCATCGTCCGAGCGGTGGAGGACTTCTCGTCGAAATACCGCCTGCCGGTGGTCCTCATCGGCCGGAACGTGCTGGACGGGCAGCGCTTCACCCACCAGGTGACGATGGGGGAGATCGACTTTGACGCGAATCTCCAGTTGCTCGCCTCGGCGCCGTGCAGCCTCGGCGTCGCCCCGCTGGAAACCTCGTCTGACGCGGAAACCCTGGATTTCATTCGCGGCAAGTCGGATCTGAAGATCCTGCTGTTCTCCGGTTACGGGCACGCGGGCGTGTTTAGCGACGCGGCGCCGTACACGGATTCCCCGTTCGGTGGCCTGGTGCGGCTGGCCGACAACTCGTACTCGGGCTGGATGCGCGCGCTGGAGTACGAGTATCGTGAGGGCTGGAAGACAGCCGGAGACCGAGCCCGGCGCGTCCGCGAGGAACGCAACGTCGATCGCGTGGCCCGGGAATCCTGGGCGCCGGCGATTCAGGCGTGCGTGCTTCCGAAGCCGGTGCGCGGCGCCGACCTGTACGAACTCCTGGTGTCTTCCTATCGAATGCATCCCGGGCCGGCGCGAGCGCTTGGTTATCTGGCGGCGAATCCCGATGTCGGACGCACTTTCGTCACGGGAAAACACGGAGCGTGGGAGCATTATCTTGAGCATGGCAAGCAGGAAGGGCGGTCGCTGCTGCACGACCCGGCAGCCCACAGCCGACTGCTGGCCGAACTCGATAGGGAGAGCGAAGACCTCTTCCTTCGCGCCCGGTCGCTCCCAGTCCGCGCGGGGCGGCGCGTGAACCCCGGGATGGCCACCATGCGGCAGGAGGTCCAGCAGTTGCAAGCGGAAGTTAACGATCTGCGAGCTTCCCTCTCGTGGAGGATCACGGCGCCGATCCGCGCGCTCACCAAGCCGATCCTGACCAGGTTGGGGCGTCCGAAGTAAACATGGCGTTTGTTTCCCCTGTACAGGCGTCCGCGAGTCTGTGTAAGCTGGTTTTCTGCGCTGGCGACTGAAGAATCCGATGAGCCGCGTCCACAGCTTCCTGGACGACCCGCCGAACGCCCGGTTCGGCCTTCTTCCGCTCGTACGCGGCTGGTGCGCCCAAGAGGATTTCGAGTGGAACGGCGCCGTGCTGCGAGGCCCGGACGGTCCCGTAGCGTTTCATCGCGTTCCCCGGCCCGACGTCGAGCGCTTGCTCCCTGGGCACTCCGTCCTTGGATTCAGCGCCACGATGGAGCGCGAAGTCGCCGCGCACGATTCCTTCGATCTCGTGATCGAGACCCGCGGCGCCGAGCAAGCCCGCTGGCGGGTGATCGTTCCTCCGGAAGCTCGCGAGGCGCGCGATGCCATGCGGCGCGCGCGAGCCGACAAACAGGCATGGTGCCGCCAGCGCCTGCGTTGCCCCATGTGCCGGCATCCGGACTTGCGCGATGCCGGGGCCGCCCTCGAATGTCCCCGCTGCTCGACATCGTTTCCGCAGACGACCGGCGCGCTCAACCTCCTCACGCCCGAGTTGTACCGCCAGTGCGCGCTCGAAGAAACCGAGAACATATCCGCGAACGGCTATGACCCGCAGGTCTACAGCATGATCCAGGAGGCCGAGGCCGCCGGCGGCATGATCCTGGATTGCGGCTCCGGCTACCGCCCGGAAGTGCAGACTCGCGTGGTCAATCTGGAAATCGTCGACTATCCCTCCACCGACGTGCTCGCCGTTGGGCAGTCCGTCCCTTTCCACGATGGGGTATTCGACGCCGTCTTCTCATTCGCCGTCCTCGAGCACGTCTCGGATCCTTTTGCGTGCGCCCGCGAGCTGGTGCGCGTGCTGAAGCCGGGCGGCCGCCTGTACTGCCATGTGCCCTTCCTGCAACCGGAGCACGGCTACCCCAGCCACTTCTACAACATGACCCGGCAAGGCCTCCGCAACCTTTTCCCCGACATGCGCATGGAACGCCACGAGGTTCCGCCCTCCGGCTACCCGATGCACAGCCTGCACTGGTTCATCAGCCAGTACGCCGCTCACCTTCCCCCAGCCTCGCGCGACGCCTTCCTCGCCATGCGCATGGGCGATGTGCTCAGCCGCGGGCCCTTCGACTGGAATTCCGAACCGGTCGTCTTCGAATTGGGCGAGGCGGGCCGGTGGATCCTCGCCTCGACCACGGCGATCCTGCTGCGGAAGGCCTGAGCAGGGGATCGGGCGCGCCGCCCGCCGACATCACCACCGCAGATTTTCCAGGTACGCCAGCGTTTGGCGGATCTGGTTGACGGCGTCGGGATGCTCCTCCTCGATGTAGTACCGCTTGACGCCGTGCTTGTCCGACGCTCGCAGTACGGGCGGCCAGTCGATTTCGCCCGCGCCGAGCGGGACGCTTGCTTCTTCTTCGACCGTGCCGGGATCGAAGGTCCTCGGTTCGCCCTTGCGGATGTCCTTGACATGCATCAGCGGAAACCGGCCGGAGTAGCGCTCCAGCAGCGTTACCGGGTCCTGGTTGCCGAAGACGACCCAGAACACGTCCATCTCGAAGTTCGCAAAGCGGGGATCCATGCGTTTCGCCAAGGTGTCAAATAGCGTTCCATCCGGACCGGGCACGAACTCCGGTCCGTGCGGGTGATAGCAGAAGCGCAGGCCCGCTCCGGCCAGCGCCTCGCCCCAACGGTTGAAGTTGTCGGCGGCCCGGCCGATGTCGTCAACGCTCAGCTTCTTCCGCCGCGGAATGGAAGAACACATCACGTACTCCGCGCCGAGGAGGCGGGCGTGCTCGATCGCTTGGGCGGTCGATTGGGAGAGTTGGTCCCATTCGGCCCCCCAGGAGGTCACTCTGAGACCGTTGTCGGCCAGCAATCGCTGGAATTCCGCCGGCTTCCGGCCATAAAAGCTTCCGGCCTCAAGTTCCTGAAAACCGAGTTTGCGAATCAGCGCGAATGTGGCGGGCAGGTCTTTCGCGGCTTCGCGCCGCAAGCTGTAGATCTGAAGGCCCAGCGGCTGAGGCCGCTTGGGAACGGAGAGGAGCGGCGCGGCGGCGCCGGCCAGAGCTAAGAAAACGCGTCGTGAAGTCATATGATTCGTCCCCAATTATGGCGCCGCCGGGGTTAGCCCCTAAAGAGGCGACGGTCGGGCGTCCTGGCTCAGCCGCGAGCGTTGCGGTAGGCCTCGTCAAGGATTTCGACGACGTGTGCCACGCGCTGGCCGCGCCCGTAGATGGCGGCGCCGGCGCGAAGCTGGAGGAGACATCCCGGGTTGGCGGTGACGACGATATCGGCGCCGGTGCGGTTGACCTGCTCCATCTTGTTCTCCAGCAGCGCCATCGCCATGTCGTTGTGGATGACGTTGTAAATGCCCGCGCTGCCGCAGCAAATATCCGAGAGCGGCATTTCCTTGAATCGGAGCTGGGGAACGGACTTCAGCAGTTTTCGGGGCGGGATGCGTACCTTCTGCCCGTGCGCGAGGTGACAGGAATCCTGGTAGGTCACCGTCGCCGGTACAGGTCCCATCCGCTGGTTGAGTTCGACTGAAGCGAGAAACTCGGTGACATCTTTCACCAGCGTCGAAAAACGTTCCGCGCGCTCGCGGTACCGCGGGTCGTCGGCGAGGAGTTCGTGATACTCCTTCAGCGTGGAGCCGCAACCGGCGGCGTTGGTGACGATGGCGTCGTAGCCGGCGGCGAGAAAAGCGTCGATGTTGCGCCGGGCGAGGTTCCGGGCTTGTTCCCGCAGACCCGCGTGGACGTGGAGCGCGCCGCAGCAGGTCTGGTCCGGCGGGACGACCACCTCGCAGCCGTTCTTTTGCAGCACGCGGATGGTCGCCTCGTTCAGCCGCGCGAAGGTGACGTTGGCAATGCAGCCGCCGAGGAACGCGACCATGTATCGCCGCGCGCCGTCCGGCGGAAACACTTTTCCGTAGTGGCGGAAGAAACTCGGCATCTCCGCCGTGGGAGCGAGCCGTTCGGCCCGCGCCAGGTTGCCGAAGAGCTTCAGCGCGCCAGTGGCGCGGACCAGGCGTTGGAGGCCCGTCCTCTGGTAGAGCCACAACAGGCGGCCGGCCACCTGCAAGCCCTTTCGCGACGGGAGCAGGCCGCCGAAAACCAACCGCCGCAGGAGGCGCTCACCGAAGGGCCGCCGGACGGCCGCTTCGATCTCCGCGCGCGCCGATTCCACCAGCCGGCCGTATTGCACGCCGGACGGACACGCCGACTCGCAGCCGCGGCAGGCGAGGCAGAGTCCGATGTGTTCGACATAGGAGCTGCCAATTTGCATCTCGCCCTCGGCGACCTTGACCATCTGGTACAGGCGGCCGCGGGGCGAGTCCATCTCCAGGCCGAGTTCGCGATAGGTCGGGCAGGCGTTCAGGCAGAGGCCGCAATGGACACAGCGGTCCAGGTCCACCAGCGCCGGCTTGTCGATGCGGACGATCTCAGAGGCGGCCATAGAGTCTTCCCCGGTTCAGCAGGCGGTTGGGATCGAACAAGAGCTTGACTCGTTCCATCATCGCAAAGTCGGGACCCGGGTTCGGCCAGCGTTCCACGCCGCCCGAGCCGTTCAGGGGCCCGAACTCCAGCAGCGCCCGCCGCCCGTGGCGCGCAGCGTCCGCGAGCCAGGCAGCGGCCTGCCCGCATTCATCGAAGTACGCGTACAGCACGCCGGAACCGGCCCGCGCAACCACCGGAACGTCCAACTCGTTCATCACCGCCTGGAGTTCGCCCAGCTTCGAAGAGACCCGAACCACCGCGCCTCGCTCGCGCCCGGCGAGAAAACGTGGGGTAAACTCGCGGACGCTACGCCAAAGAGCCTCCTCTTCCTCGCCTCCCAGAGCCTCGGCGCCCGCCATTTCGCGGGCGTAACGGTCAATTACCGCTGGACTGCCGCCGGCCTGCGCCAGCAGCGCGTAGCCGGTCCGGCCCACGCGTACGGCCGCGGCGGGATTCAGCAGGTCGATGGCGGCCAGTTGCAGTACGCCCCGGAGCAGGCGGTCGCGGGCAGCCACCGCTTCCTCGAGGGTGGCGAACGGGTAGACGAAGGTGCGGGTTGCGACCGGCGCGGGGCGCAACTTGAAATTGATCACAGCGATCGCGGCCAGGGTGCCGAACGAGCCGATCATCAGCTTCGCGACGTCGAGCCCGGCGACGTTCTTCACGACCATGCCGCCGGTGCGCGCGAGTTTGCCATCCAGCGTCACGAAGGTCATGCCGATGATCAGATCCCGCGCGGTTCCGTAGAGCCTGCGGCGCGGACCGCTAAGGTTCGCCGCCACCGTTCCGCCGATGGTGGCCGCCTCGTGAAAGGGCGGGTCGAGCGGGGCCATCTGCCGGTTTGCTCCAACCAGGCGGTCGAACTCTGCCACCGGCAGGCCGGCTTCGACGCTGATGGTAAGATCGCCGGGTTCGTATTGCAGGACGCGCCGCATGGCGGCCGTGGAGATCGTCACGTCGGAGGGCGCGGGCGGCTGGCCCATGCGGTTCTTGGTGAAGGCGCCGCCGAGGGTGATCGTTTTGGAAGCCCCGGCCGAGGAGGCGAGCGCTTCCGCCAGTTCTTCGGGGCTGGCAGGCGAGAGTGGCTGCATCCTGACTCATCATATCCGAAGCTCCGAAAAGGGCGCCCAACCGCGTAGAATGGGTGTTTTCGACTGCCCGGCGGGCCGGCGCCAACGCCGTCGCTTTCGAGCAGCGGAAAGGAGACGGTCCGTTGGCGCGGAATCGGGCTTACGTATACTTCATATCCCTGGTCGCGGCGGTTGGCGGCCTCCTGTTCGGATTCGATATCGCGATCATTAACGGGGCGCTGGTGTTTCTGAAGAAGCAGTTTGCGCTCACCGACGTGCAGACGGAGATCGCGGCCAGCGCGCTGCTGATCGGCTGCGTTTTCGGCGCGGGCGTAGCCGGCGCGGCGAGCGACCGCTATGGGCGCCGGCGGATGCTGTTGATCTCGGCGGCCATGTTCGCTCTCTCGGCTTTCGCCGCGGCGCTGCCGAGGAACCTGGCGGAGTTCGTCATCGCGCGGTTCGCCGGCGGACTGGCGATCGGGGTGGCGTCCGTGCTTTCGCCGCTGTACATCGCCGAGATGGCGCCGGCCGATATCCGCGGGCGGCTGGTGTCGATCAACCAGTTCGCGATCGTGATCGGGATCCTGCTGGCCTATTTCGTCAGTTGGCAGCTTGCGGGACTGGGGCTGGCAAGCTGGCGATGGATGTTCGTGTCGGCGGCGCTGCCCTCGGCGCTGTTCTTTGTGGCCTTGCTGCGGGTCCCGGAGAGCCCGCGCTGGCTGGTGAAGGAAGGCCGGAGTCCGGAGGCGCTGGCGGTGCTGAAAAAGGTGAATGGCGCGGCGGACGCCGACGCCGGGCTGGAAGCGATCCGGTCGGCGGTCGCCGAGGAGAGCGGATCGCTGCGGCAACTACTCGAACCGGGTTTACGGCGGCCGCTGATCATCGCCGTCGGCCTCGCGATACTTCAGCAGATCACTGGCGTCAACACGATTCTGTTCTACGGCTCGCTGATCTACACGGAGCACGCGGGCGGCCAGACGGCGTCGGCGGCGCTGCTGGCCAACGTCATCGTGGGCGCGACGAATCTCGTTTTCACCGTGGTCGCCCTGGCGGTCATCGACCGGATCGGGCGCAAGGCGATCCTGATGCTCGCTTCGGGCGGGATGGGCCTGTCATTGATCGTTTTGGGGGCGCTTTTCCGTTTAAATCCTTCGGCAATCGACGCGATCCTCGCCGTAATTCTGGTCTATGTTGCGTTTTTCGCCGTGGGCATGGGACCTGGCGTCTGGGTGGTGATGTCGGAACTGTTCCCCACCCGGATCCGCGGCCGGGCGATGGCGATCGCGACGGTGACGCTGTGGATTGCCTGCACCGCGCTGACGCTGACCTTCCTGTCGCTGGTCAACGCCGTCACGGTGGCGGGCGCCTTTTGGATCTACGCGGGCATCTGCGTGTTCACGTTCTTTTTCGTCTGGCGAGCGGTTCCCGAGACGAAGGGAAAGACGTTGGAGGAAATCGAACGGAGCTGGACGCGGCGCGAAGCCGCCGCGCGCCAGTCTTCCGTCCGGTAACGGCCGGAACAGCGCGTGTAGCGGCTCTCCGCATAGGTGAGGTTCGAGCCGTACCGCGGGTACTTCGCCTGGCCCGCGATCAGGTCGATGTTGATCTGCGGGAACCCGATCGACCGCGCGCACTGGTACGACCGGTCGATCTCACGCGAACCGTGCGCGCGCCCGTTGGCCTCCAGGATCTCGCTCGCAGTAGAGCGTCAGGTTCCCGGAAAACGGCGTCGAGATACCGCTCGATCTCGCCGGAGTCCTTGTCGGTGTAGACCTTGAAGTAGCAGAAACGGCAGCGCTTCCGGCAGAACGGAATGTGAACGTAGACGCCGAGCGGCGCCCGCCGCTTCCTTCAGCCATTCCCGGAACGCCTCTTCGAAGCCGGGCGCTGGCTGCCTCGAGTGCGGCGATTTAGGCCTTCAATCGCTCGTCGAGCCAGCGGAACGCGTCCTCCTGCATCTCGACGTTGAACTCGTGAGGAACGTCGTAGAACCGTCCGCTGAAACCCTCCGGCGCCCCCGCCCGCGCGTAAATGGCCGCGATTTTGTCCACCGATTCCTCCATCCCCGCAAGCGGAAAGAGCCCGTCCCGCCGGCATTGCAACACCAGCAGCGGCTTCGGCGCGCGCATCGCCACGATGTCGGGCCAGTCCAGGCGCCGGTGCAGCGCCGGAACGAAGTGAACCCACGAGTGCGTGTCGATGTGCCGCCGCGCCATCGGCTTCACCGTGGACATGAAACCCACCACGCACCCCGCGGCGATCCGGTCGTCCATCGCCGCCAGAAACAGCGAGCGGTAGCCGCCAAAGGAAATCCCCACGCAGCCGATCCGGTCCGGGTCCACCTCCGGCCGGCTGACCAGGTAATCCACCGTCCGGCGGTCGTCCGCCAGCACGATGCCCTGCCACGCTATGCCAGCGAGCGTCAGGGACTTGGCCAGAGCGTCCTCCTTCGAGGCGCAGATCGCGTTCAGCCGGCGCGCGTCTTCCACCGAGTAGCGCGATCGCTCCCAGCCGTACTTCAAATCGCCGTCCATCATCAGCCGCCGTTCCCCGAACATGAAGGCGTCGATGGTGATGACCACGTAGCCGCGCCTCGCCAGCGCGGTGGCGGTCGGCCGGCCGCCATAGTTCACCTTGTGATACTCGGTCATCACGGGGTGGTTCCGCCCGAAATCGATCACCTTCTCCTTGCCGAACAGGAACATGCCGCCGTGGGAGTGCAGGTCGACGATTGCGGGCGCGCGGCCCTTCAAACCCTTCGGGATGTGTACGTACGCCGGCACGCGGAAATCCGGCGTCGTCGAGAAGACGACTTTCTCGCGGACGAATTCGCCCAGGTCCCGCCGGTCCACCACTTCGGCGGCGAACGGTACCGCGGCAGGCCGGTAGCCGAGCGCATCCTCCACCGCCTCCCGCCCCGCCTTTCGATATTCCTGGATCGACGCAAAACGGCCGCTCAGGAACGAATAGGGGTACTGGTTGCGGCTGACCAGGCGCTCGACGTCGGGGAACAGCGATCCGATGTCGGCGCCGGTTGGCTTCAGGTCGCGTGGCGCGTCCGCCGGAGGGCCTTCATCATCGGGTCCCGCATTGGCCAGCGGCGCGGTTCCGAGCAGGCCGAGCGCGGCGCGGCGGTTCATGAGTCCAGTCCGGTTGGTCCGCATGGGTTAGGCCGCCAGGATCGCCCGAATGCGCTTGCCGACGATTTCGGCTTCGCCCGGTTCGAGCGTCCACGCCGCGATCTCGACTCCCTCCGGCGGTTCCGGCACGAGTTCGATCGAAGGCGCGCCCTCCCGTAATTTCTGCATCAGACCCGCCGGCGACACGCGGATCCGATTCGCATCCCACTTCAGCCTCAGGTGAGGCGTCTGGTTGGCGATTTTCGGCACGAACGGTTCGATGACGATTCCGGGCACGTCCGCGACGGCGGCGGAGATCGTCTTCACCCTCCGCTCCCACTCGCGCCGGTCCGCGGCATGGTCGTGCTTGAGATAAAGCTCCACGGCCACCATCATGCCCACCAGTTCTTCCTTGTTCACCTTGCAGCTTCTTCCCATCGTGTCGCTGTGGGGAACCGTATTCAGCCGCGCCGCCCGAATCAGGTCCGCACGGCCCAGCAGCAGTCCCGCGCTTTGCGGCCCGCGCAGTCCCTTCCCGCCCGATACGGCCACCAGGTCGAACCCCAGTTTCAGGGGCCCGGTGACATGATCGATCGGCGGAACGTCCGCCGCCGCGTCGTTGAACGTCGGCACGCGGTGCTTCTTCCCCAATGCGACGAACTCCGCCATCTTCACCTGGCCCAGCGGGTCCGCTTTGTTGAGGAACAGCAGGTGCGCCGTCTTCGGACTGATCGCGCGCTCCAGTTCCGCCGCCGTTTCCACCTCGATCAGCCGGACGCCGCAGTTGCGCACCATGTGATCGTAAGGGAACCGGTGCGTCTTCTGAACGATCACTTCGTTCTTCATCCCCGCGGTATCCGGAATGCGCTGGATGAATTCGGGGTTGTCGCCCGTGATGCAGGCGGCGGTTCCGAGCGTCAGAGCGGCGGCCGCGCCCGAGGGAACCATGGCCGCTTCGGCCCCCAGCAGCGAGGCGATCCGCTTCCCCACCGCGTCGTGTAGTTCCGACAACCGCACGAACCGGCGCGAGCAGGCGGCGATCGCCTCGACTACCTCCGGCAGCATCAGCGACCCGGTCATCATGGTGTACGCGCCCGCGCCATTGATGATCGGCGGCACGCCCAATTCCGAAAAAAAGTCGCGGGGCTTCGCTGCGGCGAATCCCGCCCGGCCGGTGATCAAACCTCCGATGAGAGGCAAACGCGCGGCGGCGTGAAAAAACCTTCTCCGGTTCGTCATGGGTAGCATTCTAGCGCCATCGCACAGCGCCCGCGCCGGAACCCCGGCGCCGCGATGCCGCAAGCCCGACGGCAAAGGCTTCAGGGCTTCCGAAAAGACGTTACTCTTCAGGATGCTCTTCGCTTCAGCTTTGGAGGCCGTCGGACCCCCTGGCGGCGGGCAAGGACCAGTCCGACCCCGCCGAGCTGCTCCACATGCCGCCGGATTGCCTGCGCCAGGTTCAGTCTCGGGGAAGTCTCCTCAACCAGGGCCTCCTTCAAGATGGTGCACACCTCTTCTTCCATCGAGCGTCCATGGCGAGCGGCACGGGCGCGCAGACGCGAGTCCTCCAAATTGCGAATCGTGATGTTGGCCACACTATCAATGATCGCAGCGAAATCAGTGTGAGGCGGCAACTCGCTCCGCGTTAAGGGACCTGAACGATTCGCGGGCATGGCGAGCCGGGCCGTGCGCAGCCGTCTGCAACCGATAGAGAAAGTGGCCCGAATGCTGAGCATGGAGCCGGTTGTCTTGAACTGATTTCGGGCCAAAGAGGTCTCCACGGGCGTGGTGGAGGACTGAACAACGATCCCGCGCAGTGACCAGACGATCCTACGGCTTTCGCACCTTCCCGGCCTTCAAGGACCTTCGCCACTCTCTCGAGTCCGACTGGACCGAACTACAGTCGGCATTCGACAGTTTCGCATGGAAATCCGTTCACGTACTCGCTGGCAGCATAGTAGAGGCTATTCTCGTCGACCATCTTCTCTACCTCAAGTACGAGCAGAAGGACCCGCTGAAGATGAGCCTGGAGGAAGCGATAGCCGCTTGCAAGAATGAGGGTATTCTCACTGACAAGACAGCGGAGCTCTCAACCGTTATTCGCCGCTACCGCAACCTCATTCACCCTGGGAGGTCGCTCCGACTTTCGGAAAGAGCCGATGTTCATGGCGCGAATGTTTGTAAGTCGCTCGTCTTGATCATCAGCGAGGAGGTTGCTAAGGCGAAACGAAGGAGTTACGGGTACACTGCAGAGCAGATCGCATCGAAGGTAGAGCGCGACCCTTCGGTGATCTCGATTCTTTCAGACCTTCTAAAGAAAACTGGCGAGAGAGAGATCGAACGTCTACTGCTTGAAGTTCTTCCGGAGCGATATCTTGGCAGTCACGAGGCTGACGAGTTGTTTTCAGGTCCAACGGACTGGATCCGGAAAGTGTTTCACGCTGCTTTCGAAAAGGCTGAACAAACAACCAAGGAACGAGTAGCCAAACGGTTCATAACCGTGCTGCACGAAGCGGACGGATCCGTGGTTCGGGCCTATGAAGAGGTGTTCTTCCGCCCAGGACAGTTAGAGTTCCTATCTCTCGATGACGCGAAAGTTGTGAAGCAACACGCCGTTTCACAGATGAAGGAACAGCCTACGACTGCATTGTTTTCGGCTTTTAAGGGAATCGGGAGGCTCATCCAAGACGACGAGGTGGAATCTTTCGTTGATGCCGCATTCCGTCACATCGCGGACCCGACGAAGAAGTATCTCCACCGCGTATGCGCTGAGTTTGTAGAGGACGTATTCATGACGCTACCCGCTGGACCGGACAAAAAAGTGTTGGAGCGAGGGGAAAGATGGAAGAAGCTTCTCCTGGAGCGGAACAGGTCCGATGATGCCGGGCGCATTAGTGCGGTTATAGATGATCTTGTGCCGTTCTGATTTGATGATCACCCTCAGCCATGTGATTGACGTCTTTTCGCGACGGGTTCTGAATTGCTGATCATGCCTGATAATCGGGCCGAGTGAGCGTTTTTTCCAAAGTGTAACTCCGGTCTGGACTAGGAGTGTGTCCGAAAATTGTGGCGCCCGAAGGTTGAATCGGCGCCCGACGCGTAGCACGAATTTTTCGTGCGATGGGCCGGAAGTCGCTCTGATCGCCGGATTTCGCTTTTTGAGCGGTCGAGTGGGCGATTTTGACCGAAAATCGTTCCCCGTGCCCTCTCAGGAGCCTTGCAGGACCGCGTAGAGCCGCAGAACGTTGTGCGTGAGGCACACCAGCGCCCACTCCCCCCGCACTTTCCGAATTCCGCGTAGCACGAATTGTCGAAATCCCCGCGCCTGCTTGATCTGTCCGAACACCGGCTCGACCACGTACTTCCGCGCCGCGTACACCGCTTTGCCCGCCTTGGTCTGCAACTTCCGCCGCATCCGGTCCACCCGCGTGGCCCCTTTCGGCAGCGGTCCCCGCTGGCACGGGACCGGGGCGTCCCCATGTTTTTGTCGGCCCGTCGCGATGTAACCTTCAATCTTCTTCTCCGGCTGATCGGCGGATTCCAAATACTCCAGATTCTCTTCCGAGCAATACCCATTGTCGGCCAGCACCGCTTCCGGCCGCTGTCCGCTCTGCTCTTCGATCGCCTCCACCATCGGCTGCAGTTGCTCTTTGTCGTTGGCCGCCTGCGTTACCAACTGCCCTACGATCAGCCCGAACTCCGGCTCCACCGCCGCCTGCGCGTTGTAAGCCTGCACAAATACCCGATGTCTTCCTGGATCCGCTTCTGGATCTTGCGCGAACTGAACACGCCCGTGCAGTAGCCGTACACCAACAGCTTGGTCATCAGCAGCGGATCGTACGGCGGCTGCCCCCGCTTCTCGTCTCCGTAATAAGCGTGAATCGCCGACAGGTCCAGTTGTTCCACCACATCGCTGACGAAGTACACCAGGTGGTCTTCCGGCAGCCATTCGCGCAAGCTGGGCGGCATCAGGAAGTCCTGATGCGGCAGGTAGGGGCGATAGCCTTTCGGCATAAAACATTATGTACCGAATCTGTTCCATCTGTTCCCTCGATCTTGCGTAATTCTCGGACGGGCTCCTAGCTGATTCTCTGGTAGCGTGGCCCGGCTTACTCCAGCCACCCGCGCGTCCGAAACCAGTTCAGCAGCAGATCGCCCCACGTCGATAGCGCCGCGTGGTCGCGCGCCAGGCCCACCCCGTGCTTGCCCGGCTCGTAAATATGCATCTCGGCGGGGATGCCGTGCTTGCGCAGGGCCAGGTAGAACAGGACGCTGTTCTCGGGCGGCACGCCGGTGTCTTCGTTCGTGTGGAAGAGGAACACCGGCGGCGTCTCTTTTGTGACCTGGGCCTCGCTGGAGAGGCTCGCCACAAGCTTCGGGTCCGCGTCTTCGCCCAGCAGGTTCCGCCGGGAGCCCTGGTGCGCGTATTCGGTGGTGAACGAGATTACCGGATAGGCGAGCACGGCGAAATCCGGCCTCGAACTCACGCGCTCCACCGGGTCCGGCGAAGCCGGGTCGCCTGCCTGAAAGCGGGTGGCCGCGGTCGACGCAAGGTGCCCGCCCGCGGAGAAGCCCCAAATGCCGATGCGGCCGGCGGCGACTCCGAACTCGTCCGCCCGGGACCGCGCCATCCGCAACGCCCGCTGGGCGTCCTGAATAGGCGCGGGGTGATAGTAGCGCGGCGCGATACGGTAGCGCAGCACAAACGCCGCGATGCCGTGGCCATTCAGCCATTCGGCGATCTGGCGGCCCTCGTGGTCGACGGCCAGGTGCTGGTAGCCGCCGCCGGGACACACCACCACCGCCATCCGGCCGGGGTTCGGCGCCGCGGGCCGGTAGATGGTCAGCGACGGCCTGTCCGCCTCTTCGCCGCCCACGGCCCCGGGAGCGCCGCCGCGCCACAGCAGTTCGACCTCCGGGTTCTGCGCCGCGGCGACAGACGCGAGCAGAAGGGCGGCTGCCGGCAGTTGTCGGGCCATGTTCATTTGCCTTTCCGTCCGGAGTACTTGTTGAGCAACGCGATCAGCGGCTGCGCCGCGTCCGGCGGATCCAGGTTCTTGCTCACGATGTCGCGATTGGAGTAGCTCTTGCCGTACATGCGGCGGTTCACCTCCAGGTCCTGCCGCAGGGTGGCGCCTTCCAGCGACACGCCGGCAAAAGCGCCGCGCGCGCGGGAGTACGTGAGTATCTCCGCGCTCATGAACGCATCCGTCTGGGCCGAAAGCGTGCGTCCCACCGGCCCGGCGGCGGCCGAGGCGTCGGCGCCGACCGTAAACCGCGACGTGAGCAGCCGGTTCATGCCGCGCTCGTTCATGATCAGCAGCAACACGTCCGTCTCCTGCCCGCCCGCCTGCAGGCCGAAGTTGAAGCCCTCCAGCCGCACGGCGCCCGGCCCGGTCCATCCGACGCCGGAAGTTTTGCGGCATGACAGGAAGCCGCGACCGTACTTGCCGCCGAAGATGAAGGCGCCCTTCTTCATCCCCGGCACGATCACCACGCACTCGGCGCGGTTCAGCAGGTCTCCCGGAATCGCGCCGTCGGACATGGTCATCGCTTCGTTCAACGTCTGCTCGGCGGCGCTCAACCTCTTGAAGTAACCCGCCTCCGCGGCGGCCAGCGCTGACGCCGCCAGCATCGACACGATGATTCGGAATGAGGTCATATCTGTCACTATCACTATCGTATTGAAGCCGGCGCCCACTAAACGAGCGGCCCTGACGCAGACCGCCTCTTATAATGGAGGTATGAGAGGTCTTCCTCTTGGCGCAGTGGTTTTGGCGGGCTTAGGGCTGGCCAGCGTTACGCAATACGAATCGGCCAAACGCAAGATCGACCTCGTCGCCAACGATCAGGCGGCGCGCGGCTCCACCATCACGCTCACCGGCGACGAACTGGCGGCCTACGCCAAGGGCGAGATCGCCCGGTCCGGCGAACAGGGCGTCCGCGAGCCGCAGGTTAAGCTCGGCAGCGGCACGGCTACCGGGACGGCGCTCATCGACTTCAACAAGCTGATGGAGTCCAACGGCCGTCCCCCCAACTGGCTCCTGGCGCGGCTGCTGGATGGCGAGAAGCCGGTCGCCGTGACGGTTCGCATGGAGTCCGGAAACGGCCTGGCAACCGTGCACGTCGAGCGCGTCGAGGTCTCCGGCGTTGCGCTGGACGGGGCCGCCCTCCAGTTCCTGATCAAGCAGCTCTTCCTGCCGCGCTATCCCGATGCCAAAATCGGCGAACCCTTCGAGCTGAGCCACAACATGGAGGAGATCCGGGTCCAACCCGCAAACGTGCTCGTCAAGATGGCGCGTTAGCCCGATTCGCCTTCCGCTAAAATGGGGCGGGAGGAACCCTACGCACGTGTCAGACGAGAACGCTGCATCTTCCAGACTCCTATGGTTCATCGCCGGCGCCGCTATCGGAGCCGCCGTGGCGCTGTTGTACGCCCCTGGCGCCGGCGCCGACACGCGGCGCGCGATCGGCGATAACGCCCGCCGCCTTTCTGAAAGGGCGCGCGAACGGAGCGGCGCCCTCGCCGGCTCCGGCAAGGAACTGATCGACCGCGGGCGCGAGCTTTACGACAAAGGCCGCGAACTGGTGGACGAGGCCGCCGACCTGTTCGAGCGCGGCCGCCGGCTCGGGCAAGGACAACCATCATGACGGCGCCCAAAGGGAACGCCTTGCCGCCGTTCAAAAACGAGCCGTACGCGGATTTCCGCGAAGCCTCCAACCGCAAAGCGATGGAGGAAGCGCTGGCCGCCGTCCGCGCCGACTTCGGACGCGAACGCCAGTTGCTGATCGATGGCCGCTACCAGCGTGCGGCGGCCACCTTCCAATCGCTCAACCCTTCCAAGCCGTCCGAAGTGATCGCCACCCATCAAAAGGCCAGTGCGGAGCAGGCGGCGGCAGCGGTGGAAGCCGCCGACGCGTACTTCGCCGTCTGGAAAAAGGCGCCGATCGCGGATCGCGCCGGCATGTTGCTGCGCCTGGCGGCGATCGTCCGCAACCGAAAATTCGAGTTCGACGCGTGGCTGGTGTTCGAAGCCGGCAAGTCGTGGCCCGAGGCGGAAGCCGACGTTTGCGAAGCGATCGACTTCTGCGAGTACTACGCGCGCCGCGCCCTTCTGCTGGCCTCGCCCGATCCCCTGCCGCAGTTGCCGGGCGAGAAGGACGAGATGCGCTACATCCCGCTCGGCGCGGGCGTCGTCATTCCGCCATGGAATTTCCCGCTCGCCATCATGCTCGGCATGACCACGGCGGCGCTGGTCACCGGCAACACGGTCGTGCTGAAGCCGTCCAGCGATACGCCGACCATCGGCAGCAAGTTCGTCGAAGCGGTGCTGGAGGCCGGCTTCCCCCCAAAGTGCATCAACTTCGTCACCGGCAGCGGCGCGGAAGTGGGCGACACTCTGGTGGCGCATCCCAAGACCCGGTTCGTTTCCTTCACCGGCTCGAAAGAAGTCGGTCTCCGGATCAACGAACTCGCCGCGCAACCGCGGCCGGGCCAGCTCTGGATCAAACGCGTCGTGGCCGAAATGGGCGGCAAGGACGCCATCATTGTCGATTCGGAGGCGGACGTCGATGCGGCCGCGCAAGGCGTGCTCGTTTCCGCGTTCGGCTACCAGGGCCAGAAGTGCTCGGCCTGCTCGCGCGCCATCGTCGACGAGAAAGTGTACGACGAATTCCTCGAGAAACTGAAAGCCAAAGCCGAAGCCCTCACGGTCGGCCCTGCGTCCGACCCTGCCAACTACATGGGTCCGGTCATCAACCAGCGGGCCAGGCAATCGATCCTGGATTACATCGAGGTCGGCAAGAGCGAAGGCCGGCTGATCTGCGGCGGCTCGGAAGCGTCTGGGGAAGGCTACTTCATTCAGCCGACAGTGATCGCCGACGTCGACCGCGGCGCGCGCATCTTTCGCGAAGAGATCTTCGGACCCGTCCTGGCGGTGACCAAAGCGCGCGATTTCGATCACGCGCTGGAACTCGCCAACGACTCCGAGTACGGCCTAACCGGCGCCGTCTACTCGCACAACGCCCAAAAGCTGGAAAAAGCCCGCGATGAGTTTCACGTCGGCAACCTGTACCTGAACCGGAAGTGCACCGGCGCGATGGTGGGTTCCCACCCGTTCGGCGGCTTTAATATGTCCGGCACGGACTCCAAGGCTGGCGGGCCGGATTACCTGCTCCAGTTTGTCCAGGCGAAGTCTATCGGCGAACTCGCCGGCTGACCGCGATCGGTTATTTCTTCCGTTTTAGAACGGGAGGCGCTTCGTCCTCGGACTGCGGCGCCGGTTGCTGGATGGTGGTTCCTCCGCCGCGCTTCAGCACCGGACGATCGCCCTGCTCGGCCGGAGTTTCGGTCCCGGTGGCGGAGGGCGCCTGCTGCTGCTGCTCGCCTGGAGTCTCGGCGCTCTCCTCCACGGCCCCGCCGCTGCGCCGCAGCACCGGGCGGTTGTCGTCATCGTCGTCGCCGGCGGTCTCCTTGCCTTTTCCCTCCGGCTTGATCACCACCGCGGTCCCGGAGCGCCGAACCTGCGGCCTGTCCGGCCCCCCGCTCTTGGCGGCGGCGGCGCGCCGGGGATCCAGCAACTGCGCCAGGCGCGTCTTCACGTTCAGAAACTCCGAGGTCGTCACCACGTACTCCGGCTTCGAAGGCAGGATGGTGTCCATCTCCTTCTGCGCGTCCTGGATGCGGTCGTCCGTCATCGGGTGCGAGCTGAACACGCCCGCCAGCGCGCCCGGCTTCGTTTTCTGCATCGAAGCGAGTTTCTCGAAGAAATCGACGAAGGCCGTCGGATCGTACCCGGCGGCGTAGAGATACTGTAGTCCGAGGAAATCGGCCTCGCGCTCAAAGCCGCGGGAGAATTGCAGGAACGCGATCGGGATGGCCATGTTCGCGGCCTGCGAGATGCCGTAGCCGGTCCAACCGCCCGTGGCGATGATCAGCGGCAACGTAGCCAGGCTCGCCAGTTGACCCCGGGTGGCCTGCCGCGTACCGTGACGGGCCGCGACGTGCGCGATCTCGTGCGCCAGGACGCCGGCCATTTCGGCCTCGGTCTCGGCCTCCAGAATCAGCCCCGTGTTGACGAAGCAGAAGCCGCCGGGAAGCGCGAACGCATTGATCTCCGGGCTTTCCAGCACCTTGAAGGTGAACGGCAGCTTCGAGTCGGAATGCCGCGCCAGGTTTTGACCGACGCGGTTCACGTACTCCGCGATCATCGGATCGCTGACCACCTTCGCCTGCCGCTCGATCTCGTCCGCGAACGCCTTGCCGAGCGCGATCTCCTTCTCAACCGAGTAGAAGTTTACTCCTCTGCCGACGCCGCGTTCGCCGATCTGCTCGACATCCTGCCTCGGCTTCTTCTTCTTCTGGTTCTTCTCGCGTTTTTCCGCCTTGTTGTTCGTCTCGTCCTGCGATGCCGAAGAGCTGTAGGATAGCGAAGGCGAAACGAGCAAGGCCAGGATCAAAAGCAGCGCCGTGTTCACTTTGTTCATGTCGCGCCCCTTAATACAATTCTAGTGCAGTTTCCGGCCCAAGGGCTCCGGCCAGACAGACGCGGGCCGCCCCCCGCCGGTTACCTCATTTCGCCCACCCGGTGCAGCATCATCACGTTGGCCGGAGGCAGCTTGTTCAGCGGCAGCCCCGCCAGCAGAATAACCCGATCCCCCCGCTTCAGCCGGACTTCGCTCTGGAGCAGCCGGTCCACCTCCGCCAGAAGATCGTCCGTGGACGCCAGCAGCGGCACGTGTACCGGCCGTATCCCGTAGACCACCGAGAGTTGCCCCGCCGTCTTGTCCGAAAGCGTGAACGCGAAAACCGGCACGTGCGGGCGGTAGCGGGAAACCAGCCGCGCCGTGGTCCCGCTTGCCGTCAGCGTCACGATCGCCGCCGGTTGCGCCGCATTCGCCGCCCGGTAAGCGGCGTCGGCCACGATTTCCGCCGGCGACGGATCGGGTCCGTGCGGCAGGTGCTCGGCATCCGGATTGCGGCTGGCCCGCTCCGCCTCTTCCGCGATCCGCGCCATCCATCGGGCCGCTTCCACCGGGTGCTTTCCGGTCGAGGTTTCGGCGGACAGCATGACGGCGTCCGTTCCGTCGTAGATCGCGTTCGCGATATCGCTGACTTCGGCGCGGGTCGGTACCGCGTTGTGCACCATCGATTCCAACATCTGGGTGGCGGTGATGACAAACCGCCCCCGGCGCCGCGCCCGGTCGATGACCGCTTTCTGGATGCCGGGCACTCTCTCCAGCGCTACCTCCACGCCCAGGTCGCCGCGCGCCACCATGACGCCGTCGGATTCCTCCAGTATGGGGTCGATGTTGTCCCACGCTTCCGGTTTCTCGATCTTGGCCACGATGGGAAGGCTGGCATCCTGCTCTTCCAGGAACAGGCGCAGCCGCAGCAGGTCGTCCCGGCGGCGGACAAACGACAGGGCCACCAGGTCGATGCCCGCCTCCAGTCCGCTGCGCAGGTCCGTCATGTCCTTCCGGGTCAGCGCGGGACTGCTTACCTTAACTCCCGGCAGGTTGACTCCCTTCCGGTCGCCGATCGCCCCGCCCCGGAGCACCTCGCACGCCACGTCCGCGCCGTCGGTGGACAGAACCCGCAATTCGACCGCGCCATCGGCGATCAGCACGCGATCGCCGGGCTTCACGTCGTCGGCGAACCGCGCATAGTTAATCGAGGCTCTTTGCGCGTTCCCCAACACCTGCTCGACCGTGATCGCGAACCGCGAGCCTGCCGTCAGCACGCATCCGCCGCCTTCGAACACTCCGAGCCGGATCTTCGGACCCTGCAAGTCCAGCAGGACCCCGACCTGGGCGCCGAGTTCGCGCGCCACGTCCCGAACCCAGACGATGCGCGCCCGGTGTTCCTCCGGCGTCCCGTGCGAGGCGTTCAGACGGAAGACGTCGACGCCGGCCTCCACCAGCGCCTTGACGCTCTCGCGGGAGTCCGTGGCGGGGCCCAGTGTCGCGACAACCTTCGTGTTCCGCATGAGTTCGTTGAATGTGAGTTTAGCGCCCTTGCGCTCGGGCGCGCGCCGGCCCCCGCGAAAAACATGTACGCAACCTTGCGTCTTTTGGCATAATGGAGTTGCTCTGCCGGTCTTTCGTCCCGTCAAGGGATGACGATATTAGGTCCGACGCCCATCAAAAGGCTCAACGAAGCCGGGGGCTTAGTGTTGCTCGCCGGCGCCATCTGCCTCACGTTGAGTCTCGTTTCCTATCGGCCATTCGACCCGTCGTGGAATACGGCCGCCGGCCCGGTCGAGCCTTCCAACTACATCGGAGCCGTGGGCGCCCACGTCGCGGACTTGTGCTTGCAGGCCCTGGGTTTGGCCGCCTTCACCCTGCCCGTCATGGTTCTCTTGCTGGCTTGGCGGTGGCTGGGGTCCCAACCGATTGAGGCGCAAGCGGCGAAGATCATCGGCTGCTTCGCGTTTGTCCTGGCGACCTCCGCCGGGCTGAGCCTCCTGCCCGACATTCCGACGCCGCTGGGCAACGGCGCGGTCTCCGGAGGCGGTGTCCTGGGCATGGTTCTTGCCGGTTACCTGGTTTCCGTCCTGAACCACGCCGGCGCCGCGGTTGCCGTCGCTACCTCCTGGATTCTGTCCCTCTACCTGATCTCCTCCTTCTCGGTTCTGCGGCTGAAGGACAGGATTCTCCCCTCGCTGCGCTTCAGCATTCCGTGGCCGACCATCCGCCGCCGGCGCAAAGCGGAGCAGGTGGTCGAACCGGAGCCCGACGTCGAGCCCGAAGAGGAGCCGGCCTTCCAGCGGCGAGCGCAGGAACTCGCGCGCCGAATGTCCGGGAGCCTGCCCGCCCACACGCCTCCGCCGCCGCCCGCGCCGGAGTTGCCCCCCTACCAGCCGGAGGAGGTGGAGGAGCCGCAGCCGGTTGAGACCGATATCCCGATCCGGACCCTGGAAGACGCGCCGTTCGCACCGGCGCCCCGGCCGGAGCCTGTCCGCGCAGCCTACGATCGCCGGGCCGCGCCGCCTCCGCCGGTGGAGCCCGAGCAGCCCGAATACTACGAGCTGCCATCCACCGAACTGCTCAACGAGCCGCCCTCCCGAGGCATCTACGACCGCGACGAATTAAAGGAAATCGCCGGCGCCATTAAGTCGAAATTCGAGGAATTCAACGTGCTCGGCTCCGTCGTCCAGATCAACCCCGGCCCGGTCGTCACCACCTTCGAGTTCAAGCCCGAGGCCGGCATCAAGTACAGCCGGATCACGACCCTCAACGACGACCTCTGCCTGGGCCTCCAGGCCGAATCCATCCTCATCGAGCGCATACCCGGAAAACCCACCGTCGGCATCGAAGTCCCGAACTCCCGCCGCGAGGTGATCAGCCTGCGCCAGGTGATCGAGTCCGAAGAGTTCCAGAACATGTCGTCCCGCCTGCCGGTGACGCTCGGCAAGGATATCAGCGGCCGCATCAAGGCGGTTCCGCTCGAAGCGATGCCGCACCTGTTGATCGCCGGCTCCACCGGCTCCGGCAAAAGCGTGATGCTGAATTCCCTCATCATGTCCGTTCTCTTCAAGTCCACGCCGGAGGAAGTGCGGATGATCATGGTGGATCCCAAGCGCGTCGAGCTCGGCATCTACGAAGGCATCCCCCACCTGTTGACCCCGGTGATCACCGACGCCAGCAAGGCCACCAACGCCTTGCGCAACGCGGTGCTGGAAATGGAGCGGCGGCTGAAGCTGCTGGCTTCCCAAGGCGTGCGCAACATCGAGCAGTTCAACCGGAAGATGCGCGAGATGCTCGACTCGCCGCGCCGGCTCTTTCCGGAAGACGACATTCCCGAGGAACAGCTCGCGCCGCTGCCCTACATCCTGATCATGATCGACGAGCTGGCCGACCTCATGATGCTCGAGCGCGCCAACGTCGAGGCGGCGGTGACCCGGCTGGCCCAGATGGCTCGCGCCGTCGGCATGCACCTCGTCGTGGCCACCCAGCGGCCCAGCGTGGACGTGATCACGGGCCTCATCAAGGCGAACTTCCCGGCTCGCATCAGCTTCCGCGTCGCCACCCGCGTCGACTCCCGCACCATCCTCGACGTGATGGGCGCCGAGCACCTGCTGGGCCGGGGCGACATGCTCTTCCTCCCGCCGGGCTCCTCCCGCCTCATGCGGGTCCACGGCGCCTTCGTCACCGAAAACGAGATCAACCGCGTGGTGGATTTCTGGAAACAGCAGGCCAATCCCGATTACGACGAGACCTTCCTGATGCCGCCGCCGGCCTATATGGACGACGGCGACGAAGACGTCGAGGTCGGCGACGACCCGGCTTACGAAGACGCGGTCCGCGTGGTGCTCGAGATGGGCAAGGCGTCCACCTCGATTCTCCAGCGCCGTCTCCGGCTCGGCTACGGACGCGCCGCCCGCCTGCTCGACATGATGCAGAAGGAGGGCATCATCGGCCCGCCCGACGGCAGCCGGCCTCGCGAAGTGCTGAAGTCCCCCGACTGGCTGAGGGAAGTGGAGGAGCGCCTGCAGTAGCCGCCAAACCGCTTCCTCGCTGAACCCACCGAGCCGCGCGCGCGAGCAAGCGGTTTTTTCCGGTTCTTGCCCATCACAGCGGCAGTTTCACTTTGACCGCCGGCCTGGCGGTCCCCTCCCGCCGCGGCGTCAGGCTGACGATGATGTCGGCCTGCTCCACCTTCTCCGGCAGGCGCACCAACAGCTTCGTCGTCCCCTCGTTCTGCCGCTGCGGTTGCGGCGGCCGCGTGGAAATCGTCTCGAAGCGGCCGTTGCCCGGCGACAGAATCTCGGCGTCCACCACCCAGCCCGGCTTCCGCAATTCCGCCGCGCGCTCGCGCAGCGAGACCTCGGCGTCCGTAACCATGCCCCACAACGCCTCCACCGGCTGCCTCGCCTTGATCCGGTCCTGCACGATCACCGTCTTCCGGTCCGCCAGCGCCACGGCACGTTCCAGCCGTTCCATCTTGTCCGGATACGCGTTGGCGAGATCGATCCGCACCAGCGCCAGCTTCGGCTGGAAACTGCGCTCGACCACCGGCGCGGCCGCCGACCGGTCCTGGTTCTCGCCGTCGATCAGTACCGTGTTATGAGATTCCGTGCGCATGCGGTAGTAGGTCCACCGCAGAGCGCCGAAATATTGCGGCAGGTTGTAATCGTCCGGACCGAGATCGATCGCCCACCGGGTCCCGCCCGCGTCCAGAACAAACGTTCCGAGATCGAGCTGACTGTGATTGACCTTGTTGTCGCCGCCTTTCACCCCCACGAAAATGGCGTCCGGATCGTCCCAGGAGCTGCGTAAGAAAGCCACGTCCACGCCGCGAAAATACGCGTCCAGCGGCCATCGCGCCTCGGCCGGCGACTGCGCTTCCTCGCGAAACCAGACCAGGTCCAGAACCTCGGCGCGCTCCAGCCTCCGCTGCTCGTGCCAGGCATAGACGGGCTGCGAAAACTTCCGCGCCAGCCAGAACATCTCGGCGGCCGTGCCCACCGTGTCGCTCGCGTCGGCGTAATTGAACGTCCGGCCAGACGGTCCACAGAAATACACGCGAAAATGTCCGGCGCGATCGAAACCCTCGCTTGCGGACAAGCCGAAATCCGTGCCGAGCGCGGTCTCGAGCGCCGCAAGGAAATACGCGGTGTAGCGCGTGGCGTAATGCCAGTATCCGGGACCCTCCGCCCAGCCTCCATCGGGAGCGTACGAAGCGAGGGCGTGCGGCAGGTTCTCGCGGGCGCGGCGCAAGATGTCGCGCGCCAGGTCGGGGTGGTCGCCGGCCACCGCCAAAGCTCCGATGCCGATCCCGCCGTTACAGACCTGGTTCCAGTTGTGCTCCACCGCGGCCCACCACGCCCCTTTCTCGTAGTGAGCCTGCGCCACCCGCAGCCCCTTGCTCACCAGCGCCTCTCGAATCCACGCGCGGTCGTCTTCCGAAAGGCTTTTGTACAGCCAGTCGTACCCGATGGCGAAAGCGTGCGACATCTCGGCCGTGTCGAGGAAGTGCGACGGGTTCCAATCCGGAAACGCAGCCGCGGCGCGAAGCTCCGCCAACGCCCGCTCGAGGTACTTGCGGTCGCCGTCCAGCCGGTACAACAGTCCGAGCAGGTACACCCGGTCCAGGCAGAGCCGGCTCTGCGCGAGCAGCCGTGGCCCGACGATCTTGTATTGGACGGTGGGAGCCGATTCGAGCGCCGCGGCTTCGGCGACGAACGAGTCGTACATCTTCCGGGCCTGAGGATTTGCCCGGATCAGCCCGCGCAGCCTTTCGATATCGCTGTCCAGCGCGATCAGTCGCGGATGCTCCTTTCGGAGCGTTTCGAGCGGATCGCCGGCCGCCACCAACAGCGTAGCGAAGACCAGGCCGAGAGCGTAGCGCATGCCCCCAGTGTATTCCCGTCCCGCGAACCCGGCGGGCCGTCCGCGCCAGGCGAATAAGGAATAATGTTAACGGCGCTGTCTTAAGCCCTGGAGGTATCCGAATGAGTAACAAACTGTCCCGCCGTTCCCTGATCGGAGCCGGAGCGGCGGCGTTCACCATCGTCAAGCCGGAACTGGTGCGCGGCGCGGGCAAGGAAAAATTGAAGGCCGGGCTCGTAGGCTGCGGCGGCCGCGGCACGCAGGCCGCCGTCAACATGCTGAGCGGCGACCCCAACGTGGAACTCGTCGCCATGGGCGACGTCTTCGAGGACAAGCTCGAGGGTTCCCTCAGCCGGCTCCGCGACCCCGAGTACCTTGCGAGAAGCGTGAAGCAGGTGGCGGAATTCACCGGCAAGCCCCAGGCGGACCTGGTGAAGTCGGTCGCCGAGCGCGTGAAGGTATCGCCCACCGCCCGCTTCAGCAGCTTCGATTCCTTCAAGAAGGTCCTCGCGTCGGACCTCGACGTCGTGCTGCTCTGCACGCCGCCCGGCTACCGGCCCGAGCACTTCGAAGCCGCGGTGGAGGCGAAGAAGCACGTCTTTACCGAGAAGCCCATCGCGACCGATCCCGTGGGGACCCGCCGGTTCATGGCCGCGGCGAAGATAGCCGGGGACCTGAAGCTGACGGTGGTGGCCGGCGCCCAGCGCCACGCCGACCGCGAGTACGTCGAGACGGTGAAGAAGGTGCGCGACGGCGCCATTGGCCAAATCCTGTCGTTAAACTCCTATTTCCTGAGCGGTCCGGTGATGCACGCCAAGGCGCGCGATCCGAAATGGGGCGACATGGAATGGCAGCACCGCAACTGGTACTCCTTCCTGTGGATCTGCGGCGACCAGATCGTCGAGCAGCACTACCACAACATCGACTTCATGAACTGGGTCATGGGCGCGCATCCGGTCAGCGTCGTCGCCTCCGGCGGGGCCGCCTGGCGCCCTCGGGACGAGCTGTACGGCAACATCTACGATCACATGACCTCGGACTTCGTCTACCCGAACGGCGTCCACCTGAACAGCTACTGCCGCCAGTACCCCCAGGGCCTCTACCGCAAAGTGGACGACCTGGTCGTCGGCGCCAAGGGCAAGACCGACGGGCGCGACCTCGGCCAAAAGGGGCTGAATCCCTACGTCGAGGAGCACATCAAGCTGTTGAACAGCGTCCGCGGCGACGGCCCTTACATCAACGAAGGACCGTTTGTCGCCGAGGCGACCATGTCCTGCATCATGGCCCGCGAATCGGCCTACTCCGGCCTGGAGATCACCTGGGACATGATCATGAACTCGAAGCAGGACTTGCAGCCCAAGGCATTCGACTACAAACTCGCGATGGAAGCGCCGCCCCTGCCGATTCCCGGCCAGTACAAGTTCGTTTAAGCCGCCGGGACCGGCCCCGCCCCCGCGCTTCGCCGCGCCTCCCAGCCCCTGCGCCGGCTCGAAGTCGACAACCGCTCTCGCGGCCCCAAACCGCGCCGCCTCGCCGGCCGGAGATCGTCCCAGTCCCCTTCACGGCGGCCTGCACGGATTCGGGCTCGTTCGGATTCACGAGGCTCTCGAACAGCGCGTGGCGGGCGGGCGGATCCGACAACGCCAGCAAGCCGATCGCATCGGCGCGAAGGTCCGCGTTCTCGTTCCGCGTCGCGGCCAGCTTTTGCCGCGCGGTTCTGGCACTTCCCGCGTATGGGCCGATTGGGTTAAGCCGGCGCGCTCCAGCACGCGCAACGCCGCCCTGCGCACCGGCGGTTGCCAGCCGAATACCTGCAGCAACTGCCGCTCCAATGGACGGCGGGAGATTCTCCTTGCCGCGCCAGCCGGCAGCCAGGCCCTCCAGCGCGGCAGTCCGCCACTCGCCTCGGCCCGGGCGGCTGACGGCGGCCAGCGCGTCCTGCAGTTCGTTGGCGCGCCCGCGGGCGCCGATCACCGCCGCGGCCTGACGAAACACGGAGGCCGGAGCGGACTTGCGGACAGCGAAAGCGAACAACCGCGTCGCTTATGGACTCTTGTGCCCTCATCCGATCAAATGCTCGAACTATCCCACCGGGAACTCGCCCGACGCAATCCGGCTTTCCTCCGGCGGCCTCCCTCGGCAGACATAAGCCCACGCGATGCCCTTTTCCGCGCCCAATCTCGCCTCCACCCGCACCCGCTCGAATCCATCGCCTTCATAGCGGTCGAGCACGTCCCACAGCCCCGCCTCGTCCTGGAGCTGGAACACCTCGCCCTTCACCACGTCGTCCGGATCGTTCGACAACGCCATGCCCGGATACGGACCGAGCGAATAGAGCCTGCCCTGCGCGGTCGCCGGCCCGACCAGCTTTGCCCGCGCCGCCAGCCACCTCGCCATTGGATGGCTCGCCCGGCTCCGCAGCGTCCCATAGACGAAGATGTACTCCCGCATTGTCACCCTCGGTCTGGCTGCTTCACAGGCCTGTTAGCCAATCCGTGTCCAGCAGCTTCTCCAGTTGATCGCGGAACTGGAGTTTCAAATCCTCGACGCTGTCGTAGCGCGTCCAGAAGTGCCCCAGCCTGTCCAGTTTCTTCTGAAATGCCCACAAGGAATTGAGATCGGCCTCCCGCGCGCTGCCGGTTTTGATTTCGGCGTTCTTGAAGAAAGTATATATTCTTGGTTTCCCGGCGCTTAAGAACTGCCCGTACGCCACATCGAACTCTTCCTCGGTGAACTTACCCGTCTTCGTGAAGAACAGCGAAACGAAAATGTCGCAGTTGCGCACCTCCTTGTTGTACTCGTTCTGGAGGCGCGTCGCCGACATTGCGTCGAGGAAATTCTCCCACCTGATAATTTCCAGGTAAAAGCCTCGTTTGCGGAATCCGTCGTTCTGCTGGCGAAAGTAAAGGTCGAAAGCATCGCGATCCTCCCGCAGCTCGGCGGAGGAGGCAAGGAAGATCCGGATCGTCCGTTCGCGCCCTCCGCGCCGCCGTTCCTCGTCCACCCAGCCCGGCAGTTTGTCCGCGCGGATGCCGTCCAGCAGTTCCAGCACGTCCACCTGTTCATAGCTCCGCGGGCATTCCACTCTCATGCGGTTGTCCTGTTTCCGCCGGAGCAGCGCTCGTTCTTCGAAGAACTCCGGCGTCTCCGCCGAACGGCACAGGTTGCAGTTACAGGGGACACGCTTATCGACCTTTTCCCTCAGCCCCGCGAACGACTCATGCAACGCGTCCAGGTCCGCGGCCACGACGCTCAACAGCGCTTTCCTCTCCGGCCCTCGCCCCCGCAGTTCGATCTCGCTGCCGTTTGCCAGCAACTCCACCAGAACCGCTGTGCTGTCACGTTCGAACAGCACCCCCGTAACCCACGCCATCGCCGGTTCTCGCACATACCGGTGCAGCCTCACCGTCAGGCGGCTGATGATGCCCTTCGGCAGAAACCCGTAGCGGTAGCGCAACGCCAGGTCCTCCGGTTGGCCCCATCCGGAAAGTTCCTTCGGCTTGGCGGGCGGCAGCAGTTGCGGTGCAAGCCACGTCCGCGGGTTGCTGTCCCGCAGCTCATAACAAAGCTCGAACCGCTGCATCAGCGCCAACAGTTCGGGATGCATCTCCGCATACGCCGACTCCCGCCACAGCCGCTCGCAATCCGCGGCGTCGAACCGGCCGAACTTCCCCTTCACGATCTCGTCGTCCAGAATCCGAAACACGGCTTCCGTGGCCCACGGATTCTGGAGGATCACGGTGCGCGCCAGCAACGGATGGTCCTGAAAGTGCAAGAACACGCCAAGGTCGTGCAGGTACCGGCTGAGGTGCAGCGCCTTCACGCGGTCGAATTCCATGTGCCGGCTGTAAATCTCGAAATATTCCCCCTGCGGGATGTAGGGCGCCGCGCGGGCGCGGACCTCGATCTCCTCCCGCACCTTCAACCACCGCGCGGGCAATTCCTCTCCAATATGGCTAAGGTTGCTGGCGAAAAACTCGATTCCGTCGCGCACGCGCTCGGCTGCATTCTTATTAGCCAGGTTCCCCGCGTAGAGTTCCTTTACATTGTCGTACCGGCCTTTGATGCCCGCTATGTCGATTGCCTTGCTGCGCCCGGCCTTCTCGTTCTGAAAGATCAACACGGGGCTGTGCCCGCCCAGCACGTCGATCAATTCCAGCCAGTACCGGAACCCTTCGTCGGAGACGGACTTGTGGTCTTTCCGCGTATCGTCAACCAGTAGGTACAAGGACCGGCGGGTCAGGAAGAACTGGTGCGTTGCGTGGTAGATCTCCTGTCCGCCAAAGTCCCAAACGTTCAGCCGGAAGCGCCGCCCGTTCTTTAATTCGAATTCGTGCTGGTGAATGTCGATACCCTTCGTGCTCTCGCCCTCGGTGGGCAGCGGCTGAGCGGGTCGATACAGCCGCCGCAGCAGGCTCGTCTTGCCCGCGCTGCCCTCCCCGACAATCAACATTTTGGCTTCATAAAGGTGGTCAACCTCCCCCAGCGCGCGCTCCCGGAAGTAGTTCAGAATCGCGTCATTGCCCTGTTTCACGATCTCAGGAGGCGGATTGGTAAGCGGGCAGCCCTCGACGTAGATACCCGGATCTTCCTGTGATTCTGAACTCCACTTTGCTGGCAGCCCCTGGCTTATCAAAGGAAGCACCGGGGAGAGGTCGGCGACCTGCGTGGCTGAGACATCGAGCGATTGGAGGCTGGAGAGGTCAGCCAGCGGGGCGAGGTCGGTCACCTGCGTGCCCGAGACCTCGAGCGATTGGAGATTGGAGAGGCCAGCCAGCGGGGCGAGGTCCGCGACCTGCGTGCCCCAGACGATGAGGGACTGCAGCTTGGAGAGGCCAGCCAGCGGAGCCAAGTCGGCCACTTGCGTACCCCAGACAACGAGTGATCGCAGCTTGGAGAGGCGGGCCAGTGGAGCAAAGTCGGCCACCCGCGTGTCTGAGAGATCGAGTGATTGCAGATTGGCGAGGCCTGCGAGTGGGGCGAGGTTGGCGACCGGCGTGCCCCAGGCGAAAAGCGATTGCAGCTTGGACAGGCGCGCGAGCGGCCCGAGGTTGGCGACCTGAGTTTCGGAGACATCAAGCCATCGGAGATTCGAGAGGCGGGCGAGCGGGGCGAGGTCACCGACTTGCGTGCCAAAGACAGCGAGCGTTCGGAGATTGAAGAGACCCGCGAGGGCTCCGAGGTCGTCCGCCTCCGTGGCGGAGACATCGAGCGATTGGAGCCGGGACAGGCCCGCAAGCGGTGCCAACTCGGCCACCTGCGTCTGGGAGACATCGAGCGATCGGAGACGGAACAGGCCCGCCAGCGGCGCCAGGTCGGCGACCTGCGTCTCGGAGATATCGAGCGATTGGAGATTCGCGAGGCTAGCGAGCGGGGAGAGGTCGGCCAGACGACGGTTCGGTTCGCCTGTATTTGAACTCTTCTTGAGTCGCCGGCTCTGACCATCCCATTTCCACCATTCGCTCGCGAACGACAACGATTTCAGCCATACCAGTCGGTCGACCTCGGCGGGAATTTCGGTCAGCCCGCAATTGCCGAGGTCAAGAAAGGTAGCTCTCGTTCGTTTGTTTTCGGCGATGAGTTGGCGCGCGAGGTCCGACATCGGCTTCTCCCTACGCGGTTTCAACGGAGCGGAATCTCCGTCGATCCTCCCGGCAATGCCCTGGGTGGGGATTATACTTCAATCGACAAACCTCCGGGTCACAACCCATTCGGTCACTGCGATTTCCTCCACCATCATTCACGGACAGGACAGCGAACAGAGCCTGCCCGGCGCGGTCGCCACCCCTATCAACTGACGCAGCCGGGCTCTGCGGGTCTTTGAGGTGGGGCAACCCTCCAGGATTGCGAGCCGGTTTCCAACCGGCTTTACGTCGGCTTGCGCCTGTCAGACAATAACCGTTCCAAATTGCGGTTGTGGGGCGCCGTCGAAAGTCAACAGTCTTTCATCCCTTTCGGTGGCCCCACGGGCCATGCCGACAGGTTGGCCGAAGGCAACCTGCGGGCCGATCGCCGATCGGCCCGGCAGCGGTTGGCAACCGCCGCGCAGGATAAGATCCCGCCCCACATGTCGTGGCTGAACTGGCGTGGTTATTTCCTGACCGACCCTAACCTGTGCAGCAACAGCGCCAAACGTTAGGCGTCGGCGAAGCTGGCCGGTTCAAGGCTTGGGCGCCTGGACGGGGAACGCTTCCAGTAGCTTGCCCTGGCCGGTCGTATATGAGCGCAATATACTGGAGTTGTGGCGTTGCCGCCAGAGTTCTTCCCAGGCATCACCGGGTTCCAATGGGACGAGGGCAACTCAGACAAGACGTGGCAGCGGCATCGCGTCACGCAGGCGGAAGCGGAGCAGGTCTTTCTGAACCGGCCCTGGTTGTCGGCGAGCCATCCAAACACCCATCGTGGGAGACTCGCCAGTTCGCTCTCGGTCGAACCGACCAGGGAAGGGAGTTGACCATTGTGTTCACGTTACGCGGATCGCTGCTTCGCGTGATTTCGGCTCGCCCGATGAGTCGAAAGGAACGGAGAGTCTATGCGCAGAGCCAAGAGGTTTAAGGCGGTTCCGGCGTTTCAGTCGGAGGAGGACGAGAGGACGTTTTGGGAGACGCACGACACGACGGAGTACGTGGATTGGAGTCAGGCGCGCGTCGGGGTCTTCCCTGACCTGCGACCCTCCACCGAGACGATTTCGCTGCGGCTGCCGGCAGGCTTGCTGGCCGAGTTGAAAATTTTTGCCAACAAGAGAGACGTTCCCTATCAGTCCCTTATGAAGATCTTCTTGGCGGAGCGTGTGGCGAGGGAGCGGGCGATCAATGCCGGGCCGGCGTCTGACAAGGCATTGCCGCGGACGCGGCAAAAGCGGCGCGCCCCTGAACCGGAGCGTTAGTGTCCGTCAGGTAATAACCATGCCACTTCATTCAGCATGTGGGGCAGGATGGAATCCTGCGCGGCGGTTGCCAACCGCCGCCGGGCGATCGCCGGTCGGCCCGCAGGTTGCCTTCGGTTTGGAACGGTTGTTTACTTGACAGGCGCTTAACCAGCCAGCGATCGATCGGCCGGCCATGAAACACCTCCTTCTCGCCCGGTTCTCAAGGCGCCGGAACCGGCGGCGGCGGGCATCTGTAACGCAATCCCCGCGGATGGCCGTCGCGGCTTCGCGGCTTACACCCGGTCGTTAGCAGTTGGACCCGTATATCGCCTTCCGCGAGTATGCCCGGCTTCAATCCCGGGTCACAAGCAATTTCCTCACCCTATCTTATTGCATCCAGGGCGGTTCTGAGATCCAGGAAGGCAAGTGGCGCGCCGCTCCCCCGTAAAATATCCTCGTGTGGGAACAACTCCATCGCCGCGCCTCTCAGCCCCGGCGCCGGTTCGAAGTCGACAACGGCTGCGGCGACCCCGAACCGTGCCGTCTCGTGGCCAGCTCCGGCGGCCGCTATGGCCCTACTGGGCCGCGACGCAAGTGTTCTCGCGGATGCGTCGCGGCCTCTTCCGCCGCCCCTAACCTGTTCAGCCGCCGAGAGTTCCGCCCGCGCGTCAAACTCACACGAATTTTCCGACTTGCGTCGCGCCCCACGAGAAGCCACTGCGCCGCCCCGTCGGCCGGAGATCCTCCGAGCCCCCTTCACCGGCCGCGACGCAAGCCTGCGCGCGGATGCGTCGCGGCCTCTTCCGGCCCCGCTAACCTCTTCACCCGCCATGGCTTCTGCCTGCGCGTCAAACTCGCACGAATCTTCCAACTTGCGTCGCGCCCCTCTTTCAGCGATCCCCCGCGCCCCCTCCGCCGTTCAAGCGCCGTTCTCGCCGGTACAAGCCCTGGAATCGGCTGCCTGCTGCTTTCGCTATGAGAAAACCAGATCCTTTTATATGATGGATGGAAGCGCAGATGGGCATTAACATCGGGATGGACATCGGGGCCATCAGCCTCAAACTCGCCGCCTTGGGTTCGCCCCGCGATGCCTCCGCGATCGAGGCGCTCTGCGCCGCCAGGCCGTCCTTTCGCCTGCTCAACCGGCCAATGCCCGAGGGCGGCGTCCAGCCCCTCGCGCTATCCGAATACCGCCGCATCGCCGGAAGCCCTATCCAGTCCGCGTACGACCTTCTCCAGGAACTCTATGAGTCCGTCCCGGAGCGGATGATCGAGGGCATACGGGTCACCGGGTCCGGCAGCCGCACCATCGCGAAGATCCTCGGCATCTACTTCGAGAACGAATTTAAGGCGATCGCCCGCATGATCGGCGCGTTCCATCCCGGCGTGAGCGCCGTTTTCGAGATCGGCGGCGAAAGTTCGAAGTATATACGCCTCGAACGGGACAGCGAAACGGGGCAGTGGGGCATCGTCGATTACGACCGCAGCGGCGAATGCGCCGCCGGGACGGGGTCGTTCCTCGATCAGCAGGCGCTCCGGATGGGCTACTCGGTCGAGGAGATCGGCGACGTCGTTCGAACGGCCCGGACGGCGGCGCGCATCGCCGGCCGCTGTTCGGTCTTCGCCAAGTCCGACATGATTCACGCGCAGCAGAAAGGCTACGCGCCCGCCGAAATTCTGCGCGGCCTCTGCGACGCCGTCGCCCGCAATTTCAAGAGCAGCATCGTCAAGGGCCGGCCCGTCACCCGGCCGGTGGCTTTCATCGGCGCCGTCTCCCGCAACGCGGGCGTCGCCGGCGCCCTGCGCGAGGCCTTCGGCTTGTCCGAAGACGATCTGTTCGTCCCGGACGCCTACGCCTGGTGCGGGGCCATCGGCGCCGCGATCCTCGAAGCGGACGAGCCGCGCAAGCGCTCCTTCCGCGATATTCACCGGCTGAGCCAGCACGAAGCGGAGCGCCAGGTCGCCGGCAGCAGGCCGCTCGACATGCAAAACGTCGTCCTGCTGCGCGAGCAGGTGGCCGCCTACAGCCCGCCGCCGGGCGATGCGCCCATCCCGGCTTATCTCGGCCTCGACATCGGCTCCGTCTCCACGAACGTCGTCGCCATGAACGCCGCCGGCGCCGTCATCCACGACATCTACCTGCGCACCGCCGGGCGTCCCATCGAGGCGGTGCAACAAGGCCTCGCGGAGCTTGACCGCAAGTGGGGCCGCCGTCTGGTGATCGCCGGGGTCGGCACAACCGGATCGGGCCGGGAACTGATCGCCGAATTCGTCGGCGCCGACGTCGTCAACGACGAGATCACGGCCCATAAAACCGGCGCGGTGTTCATCAGCGACACGCTGGGCGGGGAGATGGTGGACACCATCTTCGAGATCGGTGGGCAGGATTCCAAGTTCATCGCCATCGAGAACGGCGTGGTGGTCGATTTCGCGATGAACGAGGCCTGCGCGGCGGGCACGGGATCGTTTCTGGAAGAGCAGGCCGACAAGCTCGGCATTAGTATCAAGGGCGAATTCGCGCGCCTGGCGCTCTCCTCCACCGCGCCCTCCCGCCTCGGCGAGCGATGCACGGTGTTCATGGAGCGCGACGTCACGGGCTTCCTGCACAAGGGCGACACCGTGCCGGACGTCGTGGCCGGGCTCGCGTATTCCATCGCGCTGAACTACCTCAATCGCGTGGTGCGCGGGCGCAGGATCGGAAACGTCGTCTATTTCCAGGGTGGAACCGCGTACAACGACGCCGTCGCCGCCGCCTTCGCCGGCCTCCTAGGCAAGAAGATCACCGTCCCGCCGTACAACGGCGTGATGGGGGCCATCGGTATGGCGCTCATCGCGCGCGACTGGCACCGCGCCACCCTCGGGCAGACCCGGTTCCGGGGCTACGATCTCCGGAAGCTGGAAATGTCCACCCGGGACTTCGTCTGCAAGGCCTGCTCCAACCAGTGCGACATCAAGGAATTTACCATCGAGGGTCAGAAGAGCTTCTGGGGCGATAAGTGCTCCGACAAGTACCGCAAGGTGGCCAACACCGGCCGCAAGCCCGTCATCGAAGACCTGCTTGCGTACCGGGACCAGGTGATCGAGGAGATTACCGGCCGCCCCTTGCATCCCAGGAAAGTCTCCCTCGAGCCCGGCCCGATCAACGTCGGCATTCCCCGCACAATGTCCATGTTCGACCGCTATCCCTTCTGGAGCCGGTATTTCCAGGAACTGGGCGTTAGCGTGGTCCTGTCGCGGCAGACCGATTCCCGAGTCGCGGCCCTCGGCGTCGAACTGGCGCTGGCGCAGCCGTGCTACCCGGTGCAGGTGGCGCACGGCCACGTCCACGAGTTGCTCGAACTCGGCGTGGACTACGTCTTCATCCCGAACGTGCTCGACGCCGAATCGCACGAGCAGTCCTCCTGCGTTTCTCATTACTGCCCCTGGAACCAGACGCTGCCTTTCGTCCTGCAATCGGCGCCCGGCGTCGGAGAACACCGGAGCAGGTTCCTCTCGCCCACGCTGCACTTCCAGCTCGGCCGCGAGCACGTGATGCGCGCGCTGGCGGAACTCGCCCGCCGGCTCGGCGCACGGAAGCAGCGGAGCGACCGCGCGGTGGAAGCGGCCTACGCTGCCCAGCGCGAGTTCCAGCGGCGGCTCCTGGAAGCCGGGCAACGCGCGCTGCGGACGCTGGACGAGAGCGGCGAACCCGGAGTCATCCTGCTGGGCCGCTCGTATAACATCTACGACCGCGGCATTAACTGCGACATCCCGCGGAAGCTCCGGCGCCACTACGGCGCCAACGTGATACCTTTGGACTTCCTTGTCACCGGCGCCGAGCGCGTGGACGATCTCCACCCGAACATGTACTGGGCGTCGGGACAAAAGATTCTCGAGGCCGCCCGGCTGGCGGCGGCGCGCCCCAATCTGCACCTCATCTACATCTCCAACTTCAAGTGCGGGCCGGACTCCTACATCAAGTACTTCGCGCGACACACGGCGGGCGCGCCGCTGCTGGCGCTTCAGTTCGACGGCCACGGCAACGACGCGGGCTACATGACCCGCTGCGAAGCCTATCTCGACAGCAAGGGCATTCTGCGATGCTACAACTCGCAACAGGAAGCGGAGCCAAAAGCGCGGGCGGCGGCCACCCACTGACCGGCAAGCGGGTCCTGATCCCGCCGATGGCCGCGGGCAGCGCGCGCCTGTTCGCCGCCGGATTCCGCGCCCTCGGCGTCGACGCCGACCCGACGCCGCCTTCCGACGAGCGGACGCGCGAGCTCGGCGCCCGCTACACTTCCGGCGACGAATGCTATCCGGCGAAGGTCACCATCGGGGACTTCATGAAGTACCTGGAGTCGCCCGGCGTCCAGCCGGAGCGGACCGTCTTCTTCATGCCGACCTCCGACGGGCCCTGCCGATTCGGGCAGTACGCGCCGTACCTGCGGCGGATTCTGGACGAAAGCGGCTACCGCGAGGCCCAGATCCTCTCCCCCACCAGCCGCAACGGCTACGAGGGCTTGGGCGAGCTGGCCCGGCCGTTCTTCCGCACCCAGTGGCGCGCGCTGGTGGCGGCCGATATCCTCCAAAAGCTCCAGTTGATGTACCGCCCACACGAGTACCGCAAGGGCGAAACCGACAGCGCTTACGAGGAGAGCCTCGAGGACCTGGCGCAGACCATCGAGCGAAGCCCGCTCGATCCCCCCGCGCAGTTGGCGGCGATGCGCGATGCCATGCTTCGAGGCCGGGCGCGCTTTCGGGCGATTCGCGGCCACCGCGACCCCTCCGTCCCGCTCATCGGCGTGGTCGGCGAGATCTTCTGCCGCCTGAACACTTTTTCCAACGACGACCTGGTGCGCCGGCTGGAGGAATACGGCGCCGAGTGCTGGGTCTCCGACATCACCGAGTGGGTCTGGTACACCAACTCCGAGCAGTTTCGAAAACTGAAGGTGCGCGGGCGGCTGGTGTCGCTCGACGGAGCGAAAGCGTGGATTCGCAACCAGGTCCAGCGGCGGGACGAGCATGCGCTTCTGGAGCCGTTTCACGAAGACTTCAAGGGCTATGAGGAGCCCTCCATGGCCGAGATGCTCGCCGCCGCCGAACCGTACCTGCCCGCCAGCGGAGCGCTCGGCGAGATGGTGCTCAACGTCGGGAAGGCAGTCTGCCTGGCCAACAAGGGCGTCGACGGCGTTGTCGACATCAGCCCGTTCACCTGCATGAACGGCATCGTCAGCGAGGCAATTTACCCGCGCCTGAGCCGCGACCTCGGCGGCTTGCCGATCCGCACCTTCTACTTCGACGGCACGCAGGCCGATCTCGACCGCGACCTCGGCGTCTACCTCGAGCTGGCGCGCACCTACCGGCGGCGCAAGAAAGCCCAACGGCGGATGCCGGCGTATCCCATGGCTTGAGAGCGGGTCGCGTTCAAGCCGCTCGAGGCTACGCCAGGACGGTGAACGTCGTCTCGGTGCGCGTCACCGGACGGTAGAGCGTGTCGCGCTCCACGGGCTCGCGGCCCGCCTTGCGGATGAGGTCGAGCAGTTCTCCGCGGCGGAGCGATTGCGAGGTGGTGGCGCCGGCGTCGTGGTAGATGCGCTCCTCGACGATCGTGCCGTCGATGTCGTCGGCGCCGAAGCGCTGGGCGATCTGCGCCACCCGCGGCGTCATCATTACCCAGTAGGCCTTGATGTGGGGGACATTGTCCAGCATCAGGCGGGCCACGGCGATGGCCTTCAGGTCCGCGAAGCCGGTCGTCTTGCCGATGTGCTGGAGCGCGGTGTTGTCGGGGTGGAAGGCCAGCGGGATGAAGGTCTGGAAGCCGCCGGTCTCATCCTGCAACTCGCGCAGCCGGACCAGGTGGTCCACGCGATCCTCGTCGGCCTCGACGTGGCCGTAGAGCATCGTGCAGTTGCTCTTCAGTCCAAGCCGGTGCGCGATGCGGGCCGTCTCCAGCCACTGGTCGCCGTCGATCTTGTGATCGCAGATGATCCGGCGCACGCGTTCGCTGAAGATCTCCGCGCCGCCGCCCGGCAGCGAGTCGACGCCGGCGTCCTTGAGGCGCGCCAGCGTCTCGTGCAGCGAGAGCTTCTCGCGCTTGGCGAGGTAGGCGACCTCGACCATGGTGAAGGCCTTCAGGTGCACTTCGGGATAGCGCCGCTTGAGACCGCGCAGCATCTCGCAATACCAGTCGAGCGTCAGCTCCGGATGGAGCCCGCCGACGATGTGAAACTCGGTGGCCGCCTCCGAGTAGCCGCGGCCCGCGGTTTCCCACACCTGCTCCAGCGACATCGTGTAAGCCCGCGTATCGCGCACCCGCTTGCCGAACGCGCAGAGGCGGCAACTGGCCACGCAGACGTCGGTGGGATTGATGTGGCGGTTGACGTTGAAGTAGGTCACCGAACCGTGGAGGCGCTCGCGGACCAGGTTGGCGATATAGCCGAGGCCCAGCAGATCCGCGCTCCGGTAAAGCGTCAGCCCGTCCTGAAAGCTGAGGCGGATTCCCGCTCGCGCCTTATCCAGAATCGCAGCGAGCCGGAGATCCTCGAATGCCGGTTGATTCATCAAGCCCCTCTGCGGATCAGCACGATATCGGCGGCCCAAAACAAGAAGAATAACACGCCGACGTAGCCGTTTATGGTGAAAAAGGCCGCGTTCACGCGCGACAGGTCGTCGGCTTTCACCAGGCTGTGTTCATACGCCAGCAGCATCGCCACGGCGGCGAGGCCGACGATACTGATCGGACCAAGCTGGAAGCTCCGGATCAGCTCGCCGAGGCAGACCAGCATGGCCAGATGGAGCAGGCGGGCGATCCACAGACCGGCGCCAATGCCGAAGCGCCGCGGGATGCTGAACAGGTCCTCCCGCCGATCGAACTCGTAGTCCTGGCAGGCGTAAATGACGTCGAAGCCGGCCGTCCAGAACGTCACCGCGGCCGTGAGCCAGAGGATGCGCGGGTCGAGCGAGCCTCGGATGGCGATCCAGGCGGCCGCCGGCGACACCCCAAGCGCGAACCCCAGCACCAGGTGCGAAAAGGAGGTGAAGCGCTTGGTGAACGAGTAGAAGAAGACGACCGCCAACGCCAGCGGGGCCAGCTTGAAGCAGAGCGGGTTCAGAGCGGCCGCCGCCGTCAGGAACACCACCGAACTGGCCGCCAGGAAGAACCAGGCGAAGCCCTTCGTCAGCAGGCCGGCTGGAAGGTGCCGCGACGCGGTCCGGGGATTGCGGGCATCGACGTCGGCGTCCAGGATGCGGTTGAACGTCATCGCGGCCGAGCGTGCGCCGACCATGGCGACGACGATCCAGAACAGCTTCCAGCCGGGGCGCTCCGTCTGGAAACCGTCCTGCCGGATCGCGAGCAACGCGCCGGTAAGGGCGAATGGCAGCGCGAAAACCGAGTGCTCGAATCGAATCATCTCCAGCGTCAGCCGGATCTTCGACAACAGCCTGGACGTCATGAAGCAGTGCGAGGGAGGGCGTTTCTCGCTACCATTTTAGAGCATGCCGCAACGGATTCCGCGCGTACTCGCGCTTTTCGTGTTTGCGCTCGCATGGTCGTGCGGCGAGCGGCCCGCCACTCTCGACACGTTCAATACGCGCCTGATCGCCTTGCCCAACGGCTCTCGCGTGCGGGCAGAGGTTGCGGTCCGACCGGAAGACGTGATGCGAGGGATGATGTTCCGGGACTCGCTGGCCGAAGACCGTGGGATGCTGTTCATCCACGGCGAGCCCGGCAAGTACACGTACTACATGTACCAGGTGCGCATTCCGCTCGATATCCTCTGGCTGGACGCCAACCGGAGGATCGTCGAGATCTCGGCCAATACGCCGCCTTGTACCACGCGCGCAAGCGAATGCCCGCTGTACGGCGGCAACGAGCCGGCCCTCTATGTGCTGGAACTGGCGGCGGGCAGCGTCGAGCGGCACGGTCTCCGGGTAGGTCAGCAGCTTTCGTTCTGACGCCGGACCATCGCGTTTCCGGGTGGAGCGGCAGCCGCCAAGCTACAATCGAGTTGAACCGCGAGTGGGGAATGGATCAAGATCAACTGCGTCAGCTTCTGGAGATGGTGCGCGGCGGCGCCGTCGATGTGGATGAAGCCCTCGACCGGCTGCGCCACATGCCGTTCGAGGACCTGGGATTCGCCAAGGTCGACCACCATCGCGCGCTGCGCCACGGCATGCCGGAGGTGATTTTCGGCCACGGCAAGTCTCCGGAACAGGTGCTGGGAATCGCCGGCCGCCTGCTGGAGCGCAACAAGAACCTGCTGGCCACGCGCCTGTCGCCCGAGACCGCCGCCATGCTCCGGGCGGAGTTTCCGATGGCGGAATACTTTCCGCTGTCGCGCGCGCTTCGGGTATGGGGCGACCGGACCATCCACGGCAAGGGAAGCATCGCGGTAGTGTGCGCCGGAACCAGCGACATTCCGGTGGCCGAGGAGGCGCAGGTTACCGCCGAGGTCATGGGCAACGAGGTGGACGTGGTCTACGACATCGGCGTCGCCGGAATCCACCGCCTGATGAACAACCGCGAGCGGCTGGTCAAGGCCCGCGTGGTGGTGGTGTGCGCCGGGATGGAAGGCGCGCTGCCCAGCGCCGTCGGCGGGTTGGTGTCCTGTCCGGTGATCGCGGTCCCCACCAGCGTCGGCTACGGCGCGAGCTTCAACGGACTGGCGGCGCTGCTCGGCATGCTGAACAGTTGCGCGAGCAACGTCTCGGTGGTCAACATCGACAACGGATTCGGCGGCGGCTACGTGGCCAGCCTGATCAACCGCCTGTAGGGCGTCCCGCGATCGCGCGAGGGCGCTACGCCGCCGTCGGCTCCCAGTGCGGGAGCGCCTCGATGAGCCGCTTGGTGTACGGATGCCGAGGGCGCTCGAAGATCTCCGGCGCCGCGGCGGTTTCCACGATGCGGCCCTCGTGGA
>JAHCHE010000025.1 GCA_026129905.1 Bryobacteraceae bacterium
ATCCGGCAGGCTAGGTAAGCGCCCGCAGGATTTCGAGGCGGCCTTTTTTTCGGGCCCAGGACCGGGGGCGAGCCCATGGTTCGGCGTCGTTCTCCACCGGGTCTGCTCCGCGTTCCAGCAGCATCTTCACCAGCCGGAGGCGCCCCCAACGGCACGCCCAACCGAGGGGCGTGCCGCGGAGGATCTCGTCGCGCCGGTCCATGCGCGCGCCGGCCTCCAACGCCGCGCGTCCGAATGCCGCCACTTCGTCTTCGGCGATCCAATCGCCCATCGCCGCGATCTCGTGCAGGATGCCGCGCCCGAAGGCGCCGACGACGTTCACGTCGCAGGTGTTGAGAATGAGGCGGAAGCACTCGAGATAACTTTCACGGTCGAAGTCCTTGTTGCCGGCGTAGAGCCATGGAATGTGATGCCAGAAGGACAACGGCGAGGCGAGAATGCCGAACCAGCGGGCGTCGTCGCGGGCCCAGCCGATGCGCTCCAAGGCCAGGTGAACGACTTCGGCAGCGCCGCCTCCCGCGCCGTGGCGGAGCAACTCCTCGGCAAGGGGCTGGTCCGAAGTTTTGATGCCTGGCGGCAATGCGCCGCGGTCCTCGTGCGCCAGCATCTGCCGCACGAGATCCGTCTGGCGGTAGATGGCAGCGATATCCGCCGTCACAAGCCCGCCCCGGTTCCGCAGCAGCTCGACCATTTGCCACTGCCTGTGGCTGTACGCGCTGTAAACGGCCGACCCGCTGGAGTCCACGTGCACGTTCGGGTTCGCGCCGCGGTCGAGCAGCAAGTTCGCCGCCTGAAGCCGTCCCAACGCCGCGGCATGCCACAACGGGTACCCTTGCGAATAGGCGATCCAGTCTCCTTCGCCGTACGAGACGCGCTCGTCCGGGTGAAAGCCGCAGGCGAGGAGGAAATCAAGGATCTCGTTGCGATCGTTCCGTACCGCGACGGTCAGCAGGCCGCCGTCGTCCCAACGAAGCCGATTGATGAGCTTGCCTTCCGCATGGCGGGCGCGCAGCCACTCGAGATCGCCGTTGGCGACCGCCACGCGGGCTGCGTCCTCGGGGGGCTCGAGCGCCGGCGCGTTTGGTTGGCTGGGCGTGGTTTGGCCGCTGCGCTTCTCTTCCTCCTCAATAATGGCGACAATCTCGTCGTACCCCCGCTCCAGCGCCAAGGTCCAGGCAGAGGTTGCATCGCGATGAGGATGGATACCCGCGCGCGCGTTCGCGCCCTTCCGCATGAGCAGCCGCACAATCTCCGGATGCCGGCGCATCACGGCGTAGTGAACCGCACGGCGTTCGTCACCGTAGGAAACCGTCATGCCGGCAAGCTCGGGCCGCGCCCGCAGCATCGTTCGTACGCGCTCGATGTGGCCGGCCTGCACGGCATCCACGAATCGTCCGATGGTTACTCCGTCAACGTAGGCTTTCAGCTTCGGCCAACTGTCGAAGCCGTAGCTGCGCGCGACGACCAGTTGCGCGTCGTGCAAGGCGAAGGCCGTGGCTTGCGCGTTGTCGTAGTGCGCATTGACCTCGTCGACAGCCGCTGCGTCGCCTGCCTGAAAAGCCTTGAGCAGTTGCTTTGCCTGGCGCTTGAGTTGTTCGAGATCCGGGCGCTGGCGCATCCGGCGAGTGGGCAGCTTCTGTTTCACATGAGCTCCTTTCCATGGCGCCCGGTGTCCGCTAGCCTGGGCGGAAAAGAGTTCAGTCCGTCCAGTTCACCCTTTCTGAATTACGGGCGCGCAACCCGGAGGACCGCTTCCTCGGAAGGCGTGAAGAACTTAACCACCGATGAACACCGATTAAGAAAAGTCAAAATTGCGGCCTTCGCCTGTGGCTGAAATCGATTCGTTCACACCTTCTCGCGGTCTACAGTCCACGAATACGCGACCGTATTTGCGAAAGGATGTACTTAGTCGCAGCAATTGAAATTCAGGCGGGACGCAGTCCCTTTCCGCGGACACGGCGGCGTCCTGACAACGCCATTAATTAAGATAGCACCCGGCACGGGAGCTCACGCGGCCATTTTTTGCGAAATTTACGGCGCCGCGGTCACTTCAAAGTCGATCCAGTGGTTGGCGGCCCTTTTCTTCCTGCCCGGCCCCCTCGCTAACCACCATCTGAAGGAGGTAGGCGCCGGGTGGGATGGCGGGACCGCAGCGAACCGGCGCCCACCAGGCGCTTGGGATCCGACGAGTCCGCTGGCTTCAGCGCGGCGGGTTCGCCCTTGAGAACCGGACGCCCGTCTCTCCAAAGCAGCAGGCGGGCTTCGAGTCGTCAGGATTCGCCGGTCGGAAGTGAACTGCTGAAGCGCCCCAATGCCGCCGGAAGAACGAACGATGGCGACGAGGTCGCCAGGCTGCATCTGTTCATCGATGTGTTTGCGAAGGGCGCGCTTCACCTCGATCAGGCTCTGGTACGACAGGCCGAGGTCGCCGACAATCAAGACCGATTGTCCGCCGCGCCTCGTGGCGGCGAATCCCGCCCGGGGCTCCGGCCGCGCCGCTCTCCTCAGCGCTGTTGTCTACGTACGAGAAATGCGTGATTCGCCGCGGACGTCCGTCCCCGAAGATCTCGAAGTCCTCCGCGCGGAGATCCCTCACATAGCGCCCCGGCGAATCGGTGACAACGGCCCACCTGGACGAGATCGACGGTGATCCGGATGAGGTTTTGCGGCGCCCGCCGGGAGGCTGGCTGGCGTCGCCTATGCGACAATCGTGACGAAAGAGAGGCTGGTATGACATTCGTGATTCATTACACGCTTGGACCTGGGCAGCGGGATGTTGCTCAGCGCCGTTTCAAGGAAACCGGTGGACTCCCGCCGGAAGGCGCAACCATGCTCGGACGCTATCATTGCGCTCAGGGACGGGAGGGATTCGTCATCTGCGAGTCGAACGACGCCGCAGCGTTGGCGAAATGGACCCAAGATTGGACCGATTGCCTGACCTTCCGGATCCTTCCGGTTGTGGATGACGGGACGATGGCGCAGTTGATTGGCAGCTAAGCTCGGTGAGCAGTTAATTGTGACTCTCACAACTTTCGAGAATTCCTGTCGAGTTCGGCCCGGAGAAGAGCCTTTCCTAGGAGGCGATCGCAGGTCCGGGCCATTCCTCCCCGGTGGTGTGCGGCAATCAGGTGTACCTCACATTCCATGGTCAGCACGCTTGCGGGCTCCCGCTGCTGTCCGTGCACCTTCCGGGATGTTCACGCGGCGCGCCTCTCTGCGAACCTTATTGAAAGTGGGCCGTATATAACGGGTAGGAGCAGCGCCGCAGGCGTCGGCGCGGCCGCTGGCGGAGAGGAGCACCACCTTGAACTGGTTATTGTCCTGTGCGCGTGACCTGCGGTACGCCGTCCGGCAACTGAGACGCAGCCCTGGTTTTACCGCCGTCGCCGTCTTGTCGCTGGCGCTGGGCATCGGCGCGAACAGCGCGATTTTTCAGTTGATCGACGCTGTCCGCTTGCGGTCCCTTCCGGTCCACAACCCGCAGGAACTGGCAATTATCGACCTCGCCGATGGGGCGGAGCGTTCCGGGTGGTTTTCCACGCCCAGCGCGCGGCTCACGTACGGCCATTGGGAGCAGATCCGCGCGCGGCAGGAGGCGTTCTCGGAAGTCGCGGCGTGGAGCCTTGCCCGCTTCAATCTGACGTCCGGCGGGGAGGCGCGCTACGCCCAAGGGCTGTTCGTGAGCGGCAATTTCTTCCGGACGCTTGGCATCACGCCTTTCCAGGGACGCCTGTTCACCGCAGAAGACGACAGCCAGGCGTGCAACGCCGGGGCGGTGCTGGGATACGCGTTTTGGCAGCGCGAGTTTGGTGGCAGTCCAGCCGCTCTCGGACGGACGGTGACGCTCAACGGCTACGTTTTCCCGGTGATTGGAGTAACGCCGCCGCAATTCCTCGGGGTGGAGGTCGGGAGCCGGTACGACGTGGCCGTCCCGCTGTGCGCGGACCGGTTGATCGACAAGGAGAAGAAAGGCCGGATGTCGTTGGCCCACGCCTGGTGGCTCTCGATGATCGGGAGGCGGAATCCGGGCTGGAGCGTCGAGCGCGCGAGCGCGCACCTGGCGTCGCTGTCGCCCGGCATCATGCAGGCGACGCTGCCCCCGGTCTACCGGCCGGATTCGGCGAAGCTCTACCTGGCGAACAAGTTGACCGCCGCTCCGGGAGGGGCCGGCGTGTCGGGCTTGCGCCGCGACTATGAGCGGCCGCTCTGGCTCCTGATGGCGACCACGGGCCTGGTGCTGCTGATTGCCTGCGCCAACCTGGCGAATCTGCTGCTGGCGCGGGCCAGCGTCCGCCAAAGAGAGGTTGCGACGCGATTCGCCATGGGCGCATCGAGGGGACGGCTGATCCGGCAGCTTATGGCCGAAGGCTTGTTGCTGGCGTCGGCCGGAGCCGCGCTCGGGATGGCGCTTGCGCAGGCGCTAAGCCGCGGGCTGGTGGCGTTTCTCAGCACGGCGAACGAGCCGATTCTCATCAGCATTGAACTCGACTGGCGCGCGCTGGCGTTCACGGGGGGCCTGGCCATCGCGACGACGTTGCTCTTTGGCCTGCTACCGGCGCTTCGGGCTACGCGGCTCTCTCCGGCCGGCGTGATGCGAGCGGGCGGCCGTGGCGCGACCGCCGGGCGGGAGCGCTTCGCGTTGCGGCGGTCGCTGGTCACCGGGCAAATCGCGCTGTCGTTCGTCCTGCTGGTGGGAGCGCTGCTGTTTGCGCGAAGCCTGGCGAACCTTATGACCACCCATCCCGGTTTCCAAGCAGAAGGCGCGCTAGCGGTAAACCTGGATCTGCGCCGCGCGGAGTACTCGAAAGATCGCCTTCCGGCCGTATTCCGGGACGTGCAGGAACGCCTTGCGGCCCTGCCGGGCGTCACGTCGGCCGCGCAAGCCGCGATCGTACCCGTCAGCGGCAGCGGCTGGAACGGCAAAGTGGGCGTGGACGGAGCGCCGGCGGAAGGCAGCGCCTCGATTTCGAATTTCAACCGCGTCGCGCCGGGCTATTTTCGCGCCATGGGCACGCGTCTGATCGCGGGCCGCGATTTCGACGACGGCGACCGGCTTTCGTCCCCCGCCGTAGCCATTGTGAATCAGGAGTTCGCACGCCGGTTTTTCGGCGGGGCCAATCCCGTCGGCCGCACGTTCCGGCGGCAAGCGGATGCGGGCGAGCCGGAGCCCGTGATTCAGGTTGTGGGGCTGGTGGAGAACACCAAGTACTACCAATTACGGGAAGACTTCTTTCCCATTGCGTACCTCTCAATGGCGCAGGAGGGCGACCCCGAAGCGGACGCCTCCTACGTTTTGCGGATGGCCGGGAATGTAGGCGGCGTGATGCGGAACGTGAAGAACGCTATTGGCGAAGTGAATCCCGCGATCGGCATCGAGTTCCGGCTCATGTCGCGGCAACTCGAGGATTCGCTGATGCGGGAGCGGCTGATGGCGGCGCTATCGGGCGCCTTCGGGCTGCTCGCGGCGCTGCTGGCTACACTGGGCCTGTACGGGGTCATCGCGTACATGGTGGCGCGGCGGCGCAGCGAAATCGGGGTGCGAATGGCCTTGGGCGCCGGCCGGGGGCGCGTGATCCGGCTGGTATTGGGCGAAGCGGGCTTGCTGGTCGTCATCGGGCTGGCGGCGGGCGCTGTGCTGGCGCTGGCGGCGGGTCGCGCCGCCGCTGCGCTTCTATTCGGACTCGAGCCTCACGATCCTCTCACGATGGCCGCGGCCATGGCCTTGCTCGCCTTGGTGGCGTTCGCCTCGGCCTACGGCCCCGCTCGGCGCGCCGCCGCGCTGGAACCGATGAGCGCGCTCCGGGAGGAGTGACGACCCAGGCCGCTCCTTCCGTCGCGGGGAATCGGACGCAGCAGAGTTCCCGCCGGTCTAAATCAGGTAAACAGGTGTTAATATATGAATAGGCGCGAACCGGCGCCGGTTAGGGAGGTCCGAACCATAAGGACCTGCATATGATAGACGCTGCAACCTCGGGGGAGGCGACTGCCGTCCCCGCCGATCTGCCAGCCTTCCTGGACCTGGAAAATTGCTACCAATGCGGCAAGTGCACCGCGGGTTGCCCGGTGGCCGAGCGGATGGACGTCGTTCCCAACCAACTCGTGCGGCTGGCGCAGCTTGGGCTCGTCGAACGGGCGCGCCGCGCCGAATCCATCTGGCAATGCGTTTCGTGCCAGACCTGTTCCACGCGTTGCCCCAAGTCGGTGGACTGCGCCGCCGTCATAGACGCGCTGCGGCAGCTCTCCTTTGAAAAAGGAGACGCCGCCGGGTCGCAGCGCCGCACGGTGCTGTTCCAGGAGGCGTTCCTGCGGAACATCCGCCGCAACGGCCGGCTCAACGAACTCGAGTTGGTGGGCGTGTTCAAGACCAAAGCGTTCCTCGACGACCTGAGCATTCCGTTCCTGTTCAAAGACGCGATGCTGGCGCCTCGGATGCGCGCCAAGGGCAAGCTCCACTTCAAGCCGGACCGCGTGAAGGACGGGGGTGTTCTGGAGCGCATGTTCGACCGGTGCCTGCGCCAGGCGTAGGCGGGTCGGGAGGAGGACTGGCTGATGACGGAGATCGGATACTACCCCGGCTGCGCGTTGCACGGCTCTTCCAACGACTACGAGACGTCGGCGCGAGCCTGCCTGGCGGCGCTCGGCGTGCAACTCCGGGAAGTGACGGATTGGGTCTGCTGCGGCGCCACCGCCGCGCATGCGCTCAACCATAAGCTGTCGGTGGCGCTGCCGGCGCGCAACCTGGCGCTGGCGGAGCACGACGGCTTCCGCGAGATCCTGGCGCCCTGCCCGATGTGCTCGATGGAATTGCTGAAGGCGCGGCAGGAGATTCTCGCGGACGAGGCGCTACGCGCGGAGATGTCGTCGCTGGTGGAACTCGAGCTCCGCGGCGGCGTCAACGTGCTGAACCTGGTGCAGGCGTTGCAGAGCGCCGGCATCGATCGCATCAAGGCGGCGGTGAAGAAGCCGCTGGACGGAATCCGCGCCGCCTGCTACTACGGCTGCCTGCTGACCCGTCCCCCCGGCGTGGTGCGCTTCGACGACCCGGAGCAGCCGCGTTCGATGGAGGCGATCGTCGGCGCGCTGGGCGCCAAGACGGTGGACTGGAACTATCGGACGGAGTGCTGTGGGGCGGGCTTGACAATGGCCAACGAGGAGACGGTGCTCGAGCTTTCGCACCGCATTCTTACAAACGCGGCGGCGCACGGAGCGAACTGCGTCGTCACGGTCTGTCCGATGTGCCACGTGAACCTCGACATGAAGCAGGCGGATATCGAGCGGCGGTTCAACGCGAAGCACAAAATGGCGATCTATTACCTCTCGGACCTGGTCGGGCTGGCGCTCGGCCTGAGCGAAAAAGAGCTGGGCATTGACCGGCACTTTGTGGCGAGGACGTAACGATGGCGCGCGTGGGCGTATTCACTTGCTGGTGCGGCGAAAACATCGCACGGACCGTCGACGTCGAGCGGGTCACCGAGGACGTCTCGCGTCTGCCCGGCGTGCGGTGTTCGGTCCATTACAAGTACATGTGTTCGGACCCCGGCCAGGCGCTGGTGCGCGAGCGGATCGCGGCCGACCGGCTGGATCGGGTGGTGGTGGCTTCGTGCTCGCCGCACATGCATCTGAAGACGTTCCGCCGGGCGGTGGCGTCGGCCGGACTGAATCCGTTTCTGCTCGAGATGGCGAATGTCCGGGAGCACTGCTCGTGGGTTCACCACAACAAGGAGCAGGCGACGCGCAAGGCGGTGGATCTGATCCGAATGTCGGTGGAGCGCGTGAAGCACAACCGGCCGCTCGATCCGATCCGGGTGCCCGTGACGCGGCGCGCCCTGGTCATCGGCGGCGGCGTGGCGGGAATCCAGGCGGCCCTCGACATCGCCGATGCGGGCTACGAAGTGGCGCTGGTGGAGCGAGAACCCTCGATCGGCGGCAAGATGGCGGGGCTTTCGGAAACGTTTCCCACCCTCGACTGCTCGCAGTGCATCCTGACGCCGCGGATGGTCGAAGCCGGCCAGCATCCGCGCATCAAGCTCTACACGTACTCGGAGGTGGAGGAGGTCACGGGCTACGTCGGCAACTTCGAGGTAACGATTCGGCAGAAGGCGCGCTACGTGGACGTCGAGAAATGCAGCGGATGCGGCGACTGTTGGAACGTCTGCCCGCTGAAGAAGAACCCCAGCGAGTTCGATTTCGGGATGGGGTTCCGGCGGTCGATCTACATTCCGTTTCCGCAAGCCGTGCCGGCGCGGCCGGTGATCGATAAGAAAACGTGCGCCAAGCTGATCCGCAATGGGTGCGGGTTGTGCGAGAAGAAGTGCACTCGCGGCGCGATCAATTTCAAGGATGAAGACCGGCTGGTGAAGGAGGAAGTGGGAGTGGTGGTGGTGGCGACCGGCTACCGTCTCTACAGCATCGGAAAGCAACAGGAGAACGGCAAGCTGAGCGGCTACGGCGAGTACGGCTATGGCCAATACAAAGATGTCATCGACTCGCTTCAGTTCGAGCGCCTGGTTTCGGCGAGCGGCCCCACGTCGGGCGCGCTGAAGCGCCCGAGCGACGGCAAGGAGCCCAAGACGGTCGTCTTCATCAGTTGCGTCGGATCGCGCGACAACGCCAAGGGCATCCCGTACTGCTCGAAGATCTGCTGCATGTACACGGCCAAGCACGCCATGCTCTACAGGCACAAAGTGCACGACGGAGAGGCGCACGTGTTCTACATGGACATTCGGGCCGGAGGCAAGGGCTACGAAGAGTTCGTGCGTCGCGCCATTGAGCAGGACGGCGCGCACTATCATCGCGGCCGGGTCTCGAAGATCACCGAGGAAAACGGGAAGCTCGTGGTGCGCGGGGCCGACACCCTGGCGGGCGTTCCGCTGACCATCGAGGCGGACCTGGTGGTGCTGGCGGCGGCGATGCGCCCTGCCGCCGGCGTCGAGACCCTGGCGCAGAAGCTCAACGTCGGTTACGACGAGTTCGGCTGGCTCCTGGAATCGCATCCCAAGCTGCGCCCGGTGGAGACCAACGCGGCAGGCGTCTTCATCTGCGGCGCCTGCCACGCTCCGAAGGACATTCCGGAATCCGTGGCCCAGGCGTCGGCGGCGGCCGGCAAAGTCGCCGTGCTCTTCGCCAACGAGGAATTATCCCGCGACCCCGAGGTGGCGCGCATCAACGAGCAGACCTGCGCCGCCTGTTACGCGTGCCGGCGCGCCTGTCCGTATCACGCGATCGAGGCGGCGGAGGTCCGGAGCCCGAAAGGAGCGTTCGTCAAGAACACGGCGCGGGTGAATCCCGGACTGTGCATGGGCTGCGGGACCTGCGTGGCGGTGTGTCCGTCCAAGAGCGCGGATCTCGATGGCTTCAGCGAACAGCAGGTGTACGCGATGGTGGAGGCGCTGGCATGAGCGAGACGAATGGATTCGAGCCGAAGATTGTCGCGTACGTGTGCAATTGGTGCACCTACCTCGGCGCCGACCTCGCGGGCACCAATCGCCTGGAGTATCCGCCCAACGTGCGGCTGATCCGCCTGCCCTGCACGGGCCGCATCGACTTCAATCTCATCGTGAAAGCCTTTGAAATGTCGGCCGACGCGGTGCTGGTTTCGGGCTGTCATCCGGGCGATTGCCATTACACGGCCGGAAACTACCACGCGCGGCGGCGGTGGATGCTGTTCCGCCCGTTGTTGGAGGCGCTCGGCTTCGATTTGCGCCGCATTCACTTCACCTGGATCTCCGCCGCCGAAGGGCGCAAGTTTCAGCAGGTGATCGCGGAGATCACGGAGAGCGCGCGGAAGCTCGGACCTTACCGGCCCTACGAAGCGAATGGAGAAAGCAAATGGCGGCCGGCGGGCCTCCCTCCGCCAAAGAGGCGTTCCGGCGACGACGCAAGCCTGAGGACAACGGCGCGGGAGTTGCTGGCCGAGGGCAAGGCCGGCGTTGTCATCGGGCGGGGCGAGCGCGGACCAGTGCTGGCGCGCAAGCCGGAAGACGCCGACCGCCTGACGTGGAACGGCGCATCGAAGATCGCGCTGACGGCATATCTGAAGCGCAAGGAGGTTCGGGCGCTGGGCAAGCCGGCGATCGTGGCCGGGCCGGCAGATCTGCGCGCGCTGAATGTGCTGGAGCAGGAATCGCAGATCCGGCGCGAGGACATTCACGTGATCGCCGCGGAAGGGCCGGGCGCGGCGCCGCCGGACTTCAGCGACCTCGACGCCCTGCTGCAACTCGAACCCGGCGAACGGATGGCGTACTGGGCCGGCGAGTTCGACCGCTGCGTGAAATGTTACGCCTGCCGGCAAGCATGCCCGCTGTGCTACTGCGAGCGCTGCATCGTCGACAAAAACCGTCCGCAAGCAATCGATACGTCGGCGCACGCCAGGGGCAACTTCGCCTGGCACATCACGCGCGCCTTTCACCTGGCGGGCCGCTGCGTCGGGTGCGGAGCCTGTACGCGCGCCTGTCCGGCGGGCATCGACCTGCGCCTGTTGAACCAGGCGGCGGCGCGGGCGGCGGAACGGCAATTCGGGTATCGCGCGGGCGCCGACCCGAAGGCGGAGCCGCTGGTGGGCGTCTATTCGCTCACCGACAAGGAGGAGTTCATCGGATGAGCCGGATCATTACGGAAGCGGGATTGCGCGAGCTTGCCGAGGCCTGGCTCCGAGACGGACAAGCGGTGGCCGGCCCCAGCGAGGTGAAGCTGGGTCTGATTCAATATCGCCCGATAACCGCCGCCGCGCGGCTTCTTTTCGACGGCTTCGTCCACCCGGCGAACTCGATTAAGGAGTTTTTCTTTCCGCGGCACGAGCCGCTGTACCGGTATCGCCTGGAAGGCAGCCGCGTCGTGCTGGAGGACTGCGAACCGCCGGCGGTCAAGCAGCTCGTGTTCGCCCGGCCCTGCGATGCCGCGGCGCTGCCCGTTCTGGATCATGTGTTCAACTGGGACTGCGCGGACGAATTCTACAACCGCCGGAGGGAGGCGACGACCGTGGTCACCCTCGCCTGCTCGCGTTACGACGACGAGTGCTTCTGCACGTCGGTAGGACTCGGCCCCGCCGCGGAGCAGGGCGCCGACGCGGTACTGTTCGCGCTGGGCGGCGGCGCATTCGAAGTCCGGCCGACAACAGCGAAAGGCGACGCGGCGTTCGCGGACCGGACCGAGGAGTCGGACAGAACGGCGACGCCCTTCGCGGGACCGCCGCGGCGGGTCGCGCTGCCGCGCGTCGAGTTCGACAGCCCCGTCTGGGAGGACGCGACGCTGGAATGCCTGGGGTGCGGCGCCTGCGCTTACACCTGCCCGACCTGCCATTGCTTCGACATTGTCGACGAAGGAAATGCCGCGGGCGGGATGCGGGCGAAGAACTGGGACTCGTGCCAGTTCTCGCTGTTCACGCTGCACGCGTCAGGGCACAACCCCCGCCACGCGCAACCGCGGCGGCAGCGCCAGCGAATTTACCACAAATTTCACATCTATCCGGAGAAATTCGGCCCGATTCTCTGCACGGGTTGCGGCAATTGCGCGCGGCAGTGCCCGGCGGGATTGGGAGTGCTCAACGTATTGAAGGCGATTGAGGCGAGCCATGCGGAACATCTACCGGCCTGAGCTGATGCAGGTGATCGATGCCCGGCGGCAGACGCCGGATGTCAAGAGCGTGCGGGCGCGCTTTCTGGATCCGGCGGCGGGACGGGACTTCTCCTTTCGCGTGGGCCAGTTCGGGATATTTTCCGCCTTCGGCTACGGCGAATCCACCTTCAACATTTGCTCGTCGTCGAACTGGCGCGACCATATCGAGTTCTGTTTTCGCAAGACCGGCCGCGTCACCGAAGCGCTTTGGGAGATCGACGAAGGCGACACGATCGGGTTTCGGGGACCGTATGGCAACTGGTACCCGATGGAGGAATGGGAAGGGAAGAACCTGATCTTCCTCGGCGGCGGAATCGCGATGCCGCCCATTCGCTGCGCCATCTGGTACGCGCTGGAGAACCGCGAGCGCTTCGGCGAGATCACCATCGTCTACGGCGCGCGTACGGTGGCCGACCTGGTCTACGTGGACGAACTCGACAAGTGGGCGGCGGGCCCCGGCGTGCGCGTGATCCGCTGCGTCGATCCCGGCGGCGAAACGCCCGGCTGGACAGGCGAGATCGGGTTTGTGCCGATGGTTTTCGAGCGGGCGGGCGTGCCGGCCGGCAATTCCGTGGCGCTGGTGATCGGGCCGCCGGTGATGATCAAGTACACCCTGCCCGTGCTCGACCGTATGGGCATCGCGCCCCAGGACATCTACACGAGCCTCGAAAACCGAATGAAGTGCGGCTTGGGCAAGTGCGGCCGGTGCAACGCCGGCGAATGCTACGTCTGCAAAGAGGGCCCCGTCTTCACGATGGAGCAGCTTTCGCGGCTGCCGACCGATTATTGAGCCGTTGCCGGGCGCTTCAGCGGCGCGCCACCTCCCAGGCCAGGTGCTGCAATTCCGGCTGAATGAGCTTCTCCCACGCCAACCGCACGGCCGCCGGCGACCCTGGCATCGAAATCACCACCCGGCCCCGGTAGACGCCCGCCACGGCGCGCGACAGCATCGCCGCGGCGCCCACCTGCTGGTAGCTGAGGAACCGGAACAGTTCGCCGAAGCCGGGGAGCGTCTTTTCCAGCCGGGCGTTCAGCACGTCGAACGTCGTATCGCGCGGCGAGATACCCGTGCCGCCGTTCCACAGCAGCACCCGCGCTTCGGTTTCCGACAACTCGTCCAGCGTTCGCGCCACCGCCTCGGGATCGTCCTTGATCAGCCGGTACGCCACCACCGGGTGGCCGGAGGTATCGAGCTGTTCGCGGAGATAGCGCATGTTCGCGTCGGTTTCCGGCGTGCGCGAGTCGCTCACCGTAATCAGCGCGACGGGCGCGGGGCTCTTTTCCGCGGCCAACGATTTGTGCCGGAGGCTGCTGTCGGGGTCAAGCGAAGTGGTCATGTTATACTTGGATTTACCAGTCTATCGAGCCTGAGGGTATAGTATGCCGTTAGTTTGCCAAGTGACCGGAAAGAAGCCGATGTCGGGCAACCGGGTTTCTCACGCCAACAATCGTACCAAGCGCAAGTTCAATCCCAACATACAGAACAAGAGATTCTGGCTTCCGTCCGAGAACCGTTTCGTGCGCCTGAAGGTCAGCGCCAAGGGCATCAAGATCATCACGAAACTCGGCATCGAGAAGGTTGTCGCCGACATGCGCAGGAAGGGGGTGAAGGTCTGATGCGAATCCTGGTGAAGCTGGTTTCCACGGCCGGCACCGGCCACTTCTATACCACGACGAAAAACCAGAAGGCGAAGCCCGACAAGATGGAGATGAAGAAGTACGATCCCATCGCCCGCAAGCACGTGGTGTACAAGGAAGCGAAGATTTAGCGAATAGTGGTTTACCTGGCGGGACTGGGAGTCCCGCGCAGCCTAAGAGGCTGCCCTACCATATCACTGCACGGCGATGGTGACGGGCGGGGACTCCTGGTCGCCGGCCTTGACGATCACGGGCACGCGGTTCCCGGGCGTAACCCCTTCCGGAACGAGAGCATTCACCTGGTAGAGGCCCGCGAAACCGGGCGCCAGGCCGGCATAGAGAAGCGTCGCCGGCCGCCCCCCGATCGTCACCGATACCGGCACCGTCGTTCTCGGGAACGGTTCCGCCGAGGGTGCGGCCGAGCCGGCTGCCGCCGGCGGGTCCACCGGCCCCAACCCCGTGCAGAAGATCAGGACCGCCTCGCCGGCGTGAACCGGATGCGCCGCGTCCACCAGGTCGCCCTGCACGTTCACAATCGCGCCTTGATCCGGGTCGTTCTTGGTGAAGATCGCGGGCTGCGCCGTCGAAACCGTGACGGGTTCCGGCGTGGCAATACGGCTTCCCCGTTTCACCACGATCTGATGCGTCGTGTTCGGGGCGATTCCGTAGGGGACGATCGCATTGATCTGTCCGTCGCTGGTGAAATGCAGCGGCATGCGGCGGCCGGCGATGCTGACGGTGGTGTTGGCCAGTTCCGTCTCGAACGGGACTTTGTCGGAAACCGCCAGCGTGTCCGCCAGCCGCCCGCCGAAGATGCTGATGAACCCGCCCGGCGCCAGCGGTTGCTGGGGCTTGAAGCTCGCGGCGCTCACGATGCCGCCCTCGGCGATCACCGGCGGCACATCGCCGCTGTGGCGCATGGCGGCGGTCACCTGCGCCGTGCCCTCGAGGTTGACGTCTGGCTTCTGCGCTTTCACCCGCACGGTTACCTCGGGCGCCCCGGTCGAGCGAATCTGCCAGATCCCGCTCCACCTGCCGTCGTTGGACGAAGTGAGCAAGACCGGCGGGTCGTTGTTCGAAAATTCCGAAACTACGGAACCCTCCTTCAGCGGCTCGCCGCAGTCGTCCACCACTTCCGCCACCAGCGGGTTCGGCCAGCCTGCCAGAACGGCCGATTGCAGGCCAATCGACGTGAAGATGGGAAGCAGCTTCGTCGGCGTGCACCCGTCGGCCGCCCGGCCGACGAACGACGAGGCGGGGGACGGAGAGTTCACCAGCAGCAGGTTGATCGTCCGCGACGTGTTGTCGGTGAACAGCAGCGTCAGCGAGCCTTCGTATACGCCCGGCGGCAATCCCTCCGTCTGCGGCTGGATCACGATGCGCGCCGGCTGGTCCGGCGTCACCGTCGCGTCGCCGGGCAAGTAGATAAACCACTCCCGGTTGCCGGTGATGGCTCGCGACGCGCGGAACGTGACGGGACGGCTACCCACATTCGACACGCGGATTTCCTGCGACCCGGGGGAACCGTTCTGCGTCGAGCGGAATACCAGTCCGGTCGGCTGCACCACTGGACCGGGATCGCTCCCCGGATCGAGAATCCCCAGGAAGACCGAAACGAACTGCGGCGAGTTCACGGCTTGGGGCGAACGGATCTCGATCTGCGCGTAGTAGTCCCCCGGCGCCAGCCCCGCCGTGTTGACCCGCGCCTGGACTCGCGAGCCGACGAAGGCCGCGTCGGCCGATCCGCTCTCCGGACTCACCGCCAGCCACTGCGTGCCGCCGGAAATGTCGGTCACCTGGGCGGTCCAAGTCATGTTGCCCGAGCCCGAGTTCACGATGTTGAACGTCTGCGGCAACGGCGTTCCGCCGTTCTGAACGCCCACGAAGCTGAGACCCACCGGCGAGACCACCATCCGTTGCGACACCGCGTTGACCGTGACCGTCACGGGTATGGTGACCTCGGTTTGCCCTTGGGTGATGAGAAGGATGGAGCCCAGGTACGTGCCTACCGTCAGATTCGCGGGATCGACGCGGATTTCAACAGGCAAGCCCGTGGTGGTGGCATCGGCGGCCCCTGACGTTGGGGAGGCGCTCAGCCAGTTGCCGCCGGACGCGGTCACGGCCTGCGTCTGGAACGGCTTGGACCCGCTGCCCGGATTGGTCACGGTGATTGTCTGTGAGGCCGGCCCGTCTCCCTCGGTGAACGAGAAGGTCAAAGCCGTCGGCTGCGCGGCCAGCGCGCCGGGAAGCGCCGGCTCCACCTGAAACTCCACCGGGATCGCGATCACCTGCGGATTCGCGAGCGGCGCGGAAAACCGGACCAGTCCGTGATATGTGCCGAAGGTCAATTGTTCCGGATTGGCGGTCACTTCCACCGAGATCGGCATCGCGCCCGCGGTCGGCGTAACGGAGAGCCAGTTGCCGCCCGTTTCGGTCTGGGCCGCCGCGGAGAACGGGACGTTCGGCACGCCCGCGAATAGCCGCACGGTCTGGGAAGGCGGGGCGGTCGCCCGCGAATTGCCCTTGAACGTGAGTTGCGCCGGTTCAATGCGGAAGGCGGGTTGGGTGGCTTTTACCTGCCGGATGCGGTGATTGCTCTGGTCCGCAACCAGCACGTCGCCGATGGAATTCACCGCCAGGGAAGTCGGTCCACGCAACGTGGCCCGGACCGCCAGATCGCCGTCGCCGGAATAGCCGCGAGTCCCGGTCCCGGCGATGCCGACGATCCTGCCGTTCGTGAAGTTCAGCGCACGGACGCGGTGGTTCTGGTTGTCCACGATCAGCAGGTTGCCGGCGCGGTCGAAGCCCAGTCCCATGGGCTCGTTCAAGGTGGCGCTGACTGCCGGGCCGTTGTCGCCCGTGTTGCCGGCGACCCCTGTGCCGGCGACGGTGGTGATCACTCCGGTGTAGTCGATCATGCGGACGCGGTGGTTCTTCGTGTCGCTGACGTACACGTTGCCCACATTATCGACGGCGATTCCTTGCGAAGGCGACAGGCCCGCCCGCGTCGCCGGCCCGCCGTCGCCGGAGAAGACTTCGCTTCCGTTTCCGGCGATCGTTGTGATGCGGCCGCTGGCGTCCACTTTGCGAATGCGTCCGCCGCGCTCCCCTTCCGGGGAGTTCTTGTTCTCGCCGTCCGCGATGTAGATCTCGCCGTTAGCCACCGCTACCGTTATGGGCAGTTGCAAACGGGCATCGATGGCTGGGCCGCCGTCGCCCGTGAATCCGAAACTCCCGTTCCCGGCCACCGTGGCGATCAAGCCGTCCGGTCCTATCCTGCGAACCCGAGAGTTGAATTGATCCGCCACGAATAAGGAATTGCTCGCGGCGTCATAGGCCAGTCCCGCGGGAGAATTCAGCTCCGCGCTGATGGCAGGCCCTCCGTCGCCGGAGTAACCCGCCCGTCCGGTTCCCGCGAATCTCGTGAGGATCCCGCTGGAAATCCGGCGGATTGTGTTGCGTCCCGGCTCGGAGATGTATAGATTGCCCGCTCCGTCGATGGCGGAGCCGTATGGAAAGTACAGTGTGGCGCTGGTCGCTGGTCCGCCTTCGCCCGCCGATCGGAAGCGTCCGTTGCCCGCCGCTGTCTGAATCACTCCATTCGGCGTCACTCTGCGGATACGGCTATTGCCGAAATCGCCGATGTAGACGTTCCCAGCTCTATCGACGGCTATACTGCCCGGGTTATTGAGCTGCGCGTCGGTGCCCGGACCGCCGTCGCCGGAGTACCCGGCCTCCCCCGTTCCGGCAACCACCGTGACCCTGTTGTTCTCCACTTTGAAAACGGCATGCGTGATCAGGTCGGCGAGGTAGAGAGCGTTCCCTTCCACCTCAACCGCGGACGGGTAGAGATCCGTGTAGAGGGTGCGAATGGTTCCATCCGGCGTAACGACGCGCAGCCGGCCATTTCCGGAATCCGCGATGTAGAGGTTTCCGGCGCTGTCCAGCGCGATGCCGTGGGGAATCGCCAACTGGGCGGACGTGGCCGGAATGCCATCGCCGTTGTAGCCCTCTTCGCCAGTTCCGGCGATGGTGGTGATGATGCCGTTGGTGATCTTTCGGATGCGGTTGTTGAATGTGTCGGCGATGTAGATGGCGCCGGCCGAGTCAATGGCGATGTCGGCGGGATCGTTGAGAGCGGCTTCGGTGGCCGGCTTGTTATCGCCGTCATACCCCCACTCTCCGATGCCCGCGATTGTCGTGATCGTCCCGTCGCGGCTGATCTTGCGCACGCGGCCGAGAAATGAAATGACGTAGAGATCGCCCGCCGGGTCGAACGCCAGCGCCCTCGCGAACCCCAGCGCCGCCGCAGTGGCCAGACCGTTGTCGCCGGAATGTCCGGTGATGCCGTTGCCGCCGATGACGTCGAGAATCCCGTTCGATCCGACGCGCATCACCATGTTGTTGTCGGCGTCGGCGATGTAGTAGTTGCCCTGAGCGTCGACTGTCACTCCCAGGCCGCCGAACGTACCCCCGAGCGGCGCCTCCGAAGCTGGGCGCCCATCCCCCGGGAAGAGCCAGTCCGTTCCCGCGAAGGTAGTGATCACCGCCTGTGCGCTCGCCTGGGCAGCAAGCGCGCACGTCAGCACGGAGAGGAGAATACTACGATGCATCCCAGATAAACTAACGACGATTATAGAACAGCGCCGCATGCGCCCTCCCTGGTGGCGCTCCGAATACAATGGACCACGAGGATCAGGCATGAAACCTAACGACGCTACCCGCCGCAGTTTCATTCAGGCATTTGGCGCTGCGCCGCCGATGGCGCTGGCTGCCGCCGCGCAACAGCCGCCCGGATCGGCGGAGAAGTTCACGCCCGTCGACCTGGGTTCATTGTTCGACGCCACGCCGGAGGAATTCGGCGCGCCGTTCAGCGGCTCGGAGCGAGCCGACCTCGCGCGAATCCCGGTTGGCAGCCAGACGCTCCGCGGCATCCCGTTCCTTCTCGGGCCGGGCGGCGATCGGAAGTCGTGGCTCGTCGTGCGGCGGCAGACGGTCGAGATTCCGCTGGCGGGGCGGAAGGCGAGCTACCTGTGCCTGGCCCAGTTCTGCGATTGGTTCGAGCGTGAGAGGCTCGCGGACGGTCAACAGGATGTGAATCCCATCGGGGAACGCCTGGCCGACGCGGCGCTCGAATATGACGACGGCTCGGAAGAGACGTTCCCCGTTCGCCGGCGCTTCGAGGTGAGTTCGCCGTCGGTCCCGTGGGGACAGTTGAGCTTCGCCGCGCAGCCCCACCGCGCCGACGCGCCGACTTCGTTAAACGATCCGCTGAAGAACGCGATGTGGTGGGGGGACCTGCAAACCGGGGTCGCCGATAACGCCTACGGCAACGGAACGCTGTGGCTTTGGGCTTTGCCGAACCCGCATCCGGAACGGCCGCTGAAGGCGCTGCGCCTTCGCGGCGCCGGCGGGCCACTCGTCGTTTGCGGCCTGACCTTGTTTCACCGGCAGGAACACCCGCTGCGGTATCTGGCTCTCAGCCTCTACCGCCTCACCATATCCGAAGGCGGAGCGTCCGAAGGGGGAGCGGAAGAGCGGCGGCGATGGCAACCGAGCGTCGATCTCGGCGTCGTGGCGCGCAGCTATGCCCTGGCCGAGTTCAACCCCGAAGCGTGGCTCGCATCTCCTGCCGCGGGCATCGGGGAGCGCGAGCGGCCCGCCAAAGGTGAACGGAAGCTCTACCTGGAACTGACGGCGGCGCGAGAGGCGACGCTATCTCTGCACGATGCCCGCACCGGTCAGACGGACAAGTTCGACCTGTCGCAGGCTGCGTCGGGGCAACCCGTCCTGTCAGGCGGAAAACGCCTGGAAGCGATCGAGCGCCACAGTGTCTGGATCCACGGCCAGGTCACCGACGCCGCCACCGGGAAGCCTACGCCGGTCCGGGTGGCGTTCCGTTCGAGCGACGGCCGCTACATTCCGCCCTACGGACATCGGGCGGAAATCAGCACCGGCTGGTTTCAAGACTACGGCGCCGACATCAAAGTGCTGGATTCATCCTTCGCCTATATCGACGGCTCGTTCCAGGTGGAATTGCCCGTCGGCGAGATCTTCGTCGAGATCTCGAAGGGCTTCGAGTACCAGACGGTGCGGCGGCGGCTGAAGATCGAACGGGGCCAGCGGCGGCTTGACCTCCAGATCTCGCGGTTCGCCGACTTGCGCGGGCAAGGATGGATGACGGCCGACACCCACGTGCACTTTCTGTCGCCCTCGACGGCGGTGCTGGAAGGCCAAGCCGAAGGCGTGAACCTGGTCAACCTGCTCGCGGCGCAATGGGGCGACCTGTTCACCAACGTCGGGGACCTCGCGCATGGCCCGCTCACTTCCCGCGACGGCGAGACCACCGTCTGGGTAGGCACGGAGAACCGGCAGCACCTGCTGGGACACCTGGCGCTGCTCGGCGGCCACGGCGAGCCAGTGTATCCGATGTCGGCATCCGGGCCGGGGGAAAGCTACCTGGGCGACCCGGTGCGAACCAGCCTCGCCGATTGGGCGGACGCGTGCCGCCGGCGCGAAGGCGTAGTGGTGGCCGTCCACTTCCCGTATCCCATAGCGGAGCTTGCCGCCGACATCGCGCTCGGTAAGATCGACGGGCTCGAGATCTACCCGCAGCACGGCTCGTTCAATACGCTGCGGCTGCGGGACTGGTACCGTTATCTGAACTGCGGCTATCGCTTGCCGTGCGTGGGCGGCACGGACAAGATGGGCGCCTATATGCCGGTCGGCGCGAATCGCACCTATGCCCACGTCGGCGACAAGGGACTCGATTTCGCCAACTGGGCGGCCGCCGTGCGAAAGGGCAACACCTTCACCACGACCGGACCCTTGCTGCTGTTGCAGGTGGACGGGAAGGTTCCGGGCGACGAGATCATGCTCGGCGCCGGCGGCGGCTCGGTGGAGGCGCAAGTGGAAGTGCGGAGCGCGGTTCCCGTTCACCGGATCGAGATCGTTCGGAACGGGGAGGTGGTTGCCTCACGGGAAGCGTCGCAAGGCGCGCGCGATCTGAAGCTCAACGAGAAGATCAAAGTCGCCGGACCGGCCTGGATCGCCGCCCGCTGCGCGTCCAATTACGGGCCGACGGCCGGGGGCGGTCTGGGCATTCAGGCGCACACGTCGCCGGTCTACCTGCGGGTCGCCGGACAGGAGTTGTTTTCCTCCTCGTCGGCGTCCTATATGCTCACCTTGATCGACGGCGCGGAGACGTGGCTCAACACGCTGGCGACGCGTCCGGACGAGGCGCGATTCGCACAGGTGCTGAAAACCCTCGCCGACGCCCGCAAGCATTTGCACGAGCGCCTCCACAAACACGGCATCCCGCATTGAGCCCGGGGGCGGCGTTGGCGGAAGGGCGAACGGCCCTACGAGGATTCGGGCAGTCCCCGCCGGCGCTTCATTTCACCGGCAATCTGAAGCAGTTCGGCGTCGCCGAGCACTCGGCGGCCCAACTCGTTGAGCACGGCGTCTTCCGAGGCAATGTGCGGACGGTAGATGGCCGCGAGCTTCCCGACCACGGCGGCGTAGCGGTGGATGAGATCCGTCGGAATGGGGTCCGCCGCCTTCATGTCCTCGACGCGGCGCGTCAGTTCGACGTGCAGCGCTTCGGCATCGTCGTGTTGCCGCTCGAGTTCCGCCAGGTATGCCCGTTGCTCCGGGCTGACCTGGTCGCGGAGCCGCGGGAAAACGCTCTGCTCTTCGTCCTCGGTGTGCCAGGCGCCGTTGGTGTCGAAGAACTCCAGCGAGCTCCGGATCGCGGCCAGCGCTTCCTCGCGCCTGTCCGCCAGGTGAGGGACGACGCGCTCCAGCGTCTCCAGCCGCTGCTCGATCCGGCGGTGGCAGGCCACCAGGTGGTCGAGGGGGCGCTCCAGCGTAGCGCCGATGCCGCCTCGCGACGCGCCACCCTTTATGAGTTGTTCGGCGGTAATCATGTTCTTATTTTCATGTTGCCACGGCGGAAACCGAGGCGCGCGTTCGGGGCTTTGCCGGATTCGGGCCTGGCGTTCACCTGTTAGGATGATAAATAGATGGGTCGATTGCTCCAATCGCTCGCGGGGTTAGCGGCTTTCTTCCTCCTCATCGAATCCCCCCGGGCAGCCTCCGGCGACGCCGAAACCCAACTGCCGGCGAACGGGCACATCGGGCTGCGGCCTCCGCTTCTGGGCATGCCGCCGATACCCGAACGAGCTGAAATCGGGGCCGTCGCGCAGGGGCTGAAGGGCCGCGCGGAGCTGCTGAAGCTGAACCGGATCTGGGCGGCCGCGCCGAGCAGCGGCTATACCGACCTGATCCGCTTCCACGATCGCTGGTACTGCACGTTTCGAGAGGGCTCGCGCGACGCTTCGCCGGATGGCGCTCTGCGCGTGATCTCCTCGCCGGACGGGGAACATTGGACCTCCGCGGCCGTCATTTCCTATCCGGGCGTCGACCTGCGCGATCCGAAGTTCTCGCTGACGCCGGACCGGCGGCTGATGCTGTCGGCCGGCATGCTGGCCAACCCTTCCGACGAGGTGCAGACGCTTGCCTGGTATTCGCTGGACGGCCGGGGCTGGGGCGAGCCCTTCAAGATCGGGGAGCCCGGCATCTGGCTGTGGCGCGTGGCATGGCACCGCGGCAACGCCTACAGCATGGGTTACAGCACCGGCGCCGAGCGCTTCCTGCGGCTCTACACAGGCCCCGAGGGCCTGCGTTTCCAAACGGTGGCCGACAAAGCGTACGCCGAATCGACCCCCACCGAGGCCACCCTGTTGTTCCGCAGCGACGATTCCGCCTTGTGCCTGGTCCGCCGCGATGCCGGAACAGGAACCGCCTGCCTCGGCATCAGCCGTCCTCCCTATCGCGCGTGGCAGTGGCGCGACCTGGACGTTCGCATGGTCGGTCCGGATCTCATCGAGTTGCCCGACCGTCGCGTGGTGGCGGCAGCGTCCATCCCGGACGGTCAGCCGCGAATGGCTCTTTCCTGGCTCGATCCGAACGAGTCCGCGTCCAGGGAGTTCCTTACACTGCCATCCACCGGCGGCAACGGCTACCCCGGCCTGGCGTGGCACGACAGTTTCCTCTGGGTCAGCTATCGCTCCTCGCACGAAGGCAAGAGCGCGATCTATCTCGCCCAGGTACGAGTTCCGGAACCGGAGTAAGATCGTCGAGCCATGCTACGGACCCTTTTCATCACCGCCGCCGCCATCGCCCTGACGCTCTCCGGCTGCTCCGGCCCGGCGGGACGCGAGACTCCGCGGATCGAGAGCCCCCCAGCGGATCCCAAAATCCTGCAGTTTTATGCGTCGCCGGGCGTCATCGCGCAGGGCGACGACGTCACGATCTGTTACGGGGTGGAAAACGCCGATCGCGTCGAGATTGCTCCGAAAGTCGCCGAGCTTAGTCCGTCGCCGAATCGCTGTTTTTCCGTCACGCCCGAAAAATCGACAGTCTTTCGTCTGACGGCAGCCGGCAATGAAAGGGAGATTTCCGCTGAATTGGCGATCGAAGTGCGGCCGCGCGCTCAGGGCGCCGCCCAATCCTTTTCGGCCTCTCCCGTGAACCTGCTGGTGGCCAACGCGGAAGAAGTTGCCCCGGGGCAGCAGGTCACGGTCTGCTATGGGGTGACCGACGTCGTATCCGTCCGGCTCGACCCGCCGGTGCGGGAACTTCAGCCCAGAAGCAGTTGCTTTTCCGTTCCGGTGGAGAAGACCACTACGTTTACGGTGATCGCCGTAGACGCCGACAACAAGGAACACACACGGCGGGTGACCATCAAGGTGAAGTAACGTCAGCTCGCCCATTCGAGGGATCCATGGCGGCGAACACACAGCGGCAGCCGAGCCCCACAGCGGCGGCGTTGCGCGAGTCTATCCTCCGGCATGCAAGAACGCAGCTCGCCCGTCCGTGGTCCGAGTTGACGCCGCGGGGCAAGATGGAGGCGACGTCGCTCGCCGTACGCGACCATTTGGCGGATATTGCGCAGCGAGAGGAGCAACCGGCGGAAGGGGCGGCGCGCAAAACGGTCTGTATCCTGTCGCTTGAGTACACGCTCGGCCGCTCGCTCGAGAACCACCTGGTGAACCTCGGCCTGCTCGATTTGTGCCGACAGGTCCTGGCCGGGCTGGACACGGATCTGGAGGAAGCGCTGAGAGCCGAGCCGGAAGCGGGCCTCGGCGCAAGCGGCGCCGGGGAAGCGGCCGTTGCGTTCCTCGATGCGCTTGCCGCGGCCGGAATACCCGCCCGCGGCTACGGCATCAACTACGAGTTCGGACTTTTCAAGCAGCGCATCGACGACGGGCGGCAGGTCGAGAGTCCCAACCACTGGCGGCGTCACGGTTGCCCATGGCAGATCGAGCGTCCGGAACTGGTTTACCGGGTCGGTATTGGCGGCCGCGTCGAAGCGTCGAAGGATTCCCAGGGAGCGTACCGGCCCCGGTGGGTGGGCTATCAAACGGTGTTGGGCGCCGCGTGCGACATGCTCGTCTCCGCGCCCGGCGGCGCAACACCCAGTCTGCTCCGCCTGTTTAAGGCCTGCGCCGCCGATGAATTCGACGCGCCGTTCGAAGAAGAGGGCCACTACACCAAGGCGATGGAGGAAAAGGCGGCAACCGGCCTGTTCACCCGCGCGCTGCATCTTCGCGAGGACTGGGTCGCCCCTCCCCGGTCGCGGCTCTTACAGGAGTACTTCCTGGCCGCCTGCGCCGTCCGGGACCTCCTGCAATCCACGTCCGTCGAAGGGCTGCAACGGCTGCCGGAGCGAGCGGCCGTCCATCTGATCGGATCGGAACTGGCGCTCGCCGTGGCCGAACTGATGCGGTTGCTGATCGACGAATATGGCCTTGCGTGGGAAGCGGCGTGGGACATCACAACGCGGGCCGTCACCTGGACCGACTATGCCGAAAGCCCCGAAATGCTCGGCAAATGGCCGGTGGCGCTGCTGGAGTCCCTGCTGCCGCGACACCTTCAGATCGCCTACGAGATCAATCAGCGCTTCCTTCGGGAGGTACTGCGCGCCTGGCCGGGCGACCACGCGCGGGTCCGGCGCGCCTCGATGGTGGAGGAAGGCCCCGAAAAGCAGTTGCGGATGGCCCACATGGCGGTGATCGGCAGTCATGCCGTCGCCAGCGCCGGCGCCGAACACTCACCCGCCGTCCAGAACGAACAGTTTCCCGATTTGGCCGTGATGTGGCCCTCCCGTTTTCATGGCATGAGCACCGGGGTCAGCGCGGCGCGTTGGGTCGGCGTCGCCAACCCCGCCCTTGCGCGCCTGTTTACCGAGGCCGTGGGTGAAGGCTGGCTCGCCGCCCCCGAACGGCTGGGCGAAATCACCGCGCTCGCGGAGGATTCGTCCTTCCGTGAACGGTTTCTCGCCGTGAAGCGGAGCGGCAAACAACGGCTGTTCGACTACCTTCATTCCATCGCCGGGGTCGACGATACCTGGCTGCTGGACGCGCACGTCAAACGAATCCACGAGAGCAAGCGGCAGCTTCTCAACGTCCTTCGCGTCGTCCACGACTTTCTGCGGATCGTCGAAGACGGCTACCTGCCGCCCGAACCACAGATCGTCCTGTTCGCCGGCAAGGCGATGCCCGGAGATCACCGGGGCAAGGAGATCATCCGCCTTGTTCATGCCCTCGCTCGAACGGTTGAAGGACACGCGCGGTCGAAGCAGTGGCTCAAAGTGGTGTTCGCGCCCGACGCCGACCTCTCGCTGACCGGACGGATCGCCGCCGCCGCCGATATCGGCGAGCAGGTCGCCGCCGCCGGCCTCGAGCCCTGGGGGAGCATGCATATCAAGTTCGCCATGAACGGCGCGGTTACTGTCGGGGCGTTGAACGGGACGGTGGTCGAACTGGGCGATCGCGTCGGCGAGGAGAACATCTACTTATTCGGCCGAGGCGCCGAGGAGACCAGCGCCTTGCGCGAGAATGGCGTGCATCCGCGCGAGTTCTACTCCCGCAGTCCGGAGATCCGGCGCGCGCTCGACATTTTCTTAACGGATGAATTGAGTCCGGGCGAACCGGGACGCTTCGCGTGGGTCTATCATTTCCTGGTCGAGAACTGGGACCGCTTCCACCACCTGGCGGACCTGGAGAGCTACTTCGAGGCGCATGCCCGGGCCGAACGTAATTTCGCCGACCGGGACGCCTGGGCGCGCAAGGCGATCGCAAACGCGGCCGGCGGCGCCGCCATGTCGAGCTACGCCGCGGTCCTCGAATACGCGAGCGAGATTTGGGACATACCGGCGCGCGTCCGCGCCGGGGGCCGCGCGTAGCCTGGACGCCCCGGGCCGGAGGCGCCGCGGGGAAAAGCTTCGATGAACGACATCCGAATTCGAAACTGGAATGAACTCAACGACGCCGTGTTTTGCGATTCCTGGTTCGCTCCCCACGGACGCTTCCGCGGTCCTTTCCTGTTCCGCGGCATGGCCAATGCCGGCTGGGATCTGCAGACCAGTCTTATGCGCCTGGGCGGCCGCTATCACGCCGTGGAGGGCAGCCTGCTCCGAAACTTCCGCAAGTATGGTCATGGCCGCGCCGACTCGCGCGACTCGTTCTGGCACTGGCTCGTCGTCGCGCAGCATCACGGCCTTCCGACCCGCTTGTTAGACTGGACGGTTTCTCCGCTGATTGCGGCTCACTTCGCAACGGACGACCTGGCGGAGTTCTCTTCCGATGGCGTGCTGTGGCAGGTGGACTGGGTACAGGTTCACGAGGCGCTGCCGGACGACCTGAAGACGCTCCTTCGCGGCGAGCGGGCCTACGTGTTCACCACCGCCATGTTGGACAAGTACGCCTCGTCTCTGGCCGAATTCGACGCCAAGGTCGCCGCCGGCGGCGCGCCCGTTCCCTTGTTTCTCGAGCCTCCCGCGCTCAACGAGCGCATTGTGAACCAGTGGTCGTTTCTCTCGCTGATGTCGCCGTCCATGGCGCGCCTCGACGAGTGGCTCGGCGCGAATCCGGGGCTGTTTCGCAAAATCGTCATCCCCGCTTCCGTCAAACTCGAAATACGCGACAAACTCGACGCCAATAATATTAATGAACGGATGATTTATCCCGGCCTGGACGGCCTTAGCAAATGGCTCAAGCGATATTACAGTCCGCTTAACCTCCTCGAACTCACGTATTCCTCGCCCGACGGCAACGAAGAGCGCACCGTCGCCATCATCGAGCGCATCGAGAACGGTATTCTGAGCGTCCGGGTCTTCGCCGGGAACGAGCCGCCTCGGGTCACCCGGATTCAGTCTTGCGAGAACGGCGGGTGGCATGACCTCGAGGACCGGCGGTCGATCATCGTGAAACCACGACCGCGGGCCGCTCTAACTCGGGCCGCGCTCGACTATCTGGAGCATCGCCCGGACGACCCGATGTAGCGCCGCCGGCGCGGCGCCTTCCGGAAGTCCTCACAATTCCGGGGCCAGCGCCACTTTGATCGCTTCGCCGCTCTGCGTCGCCCGAAACGCCTCCTCGAACCGCTCCAGCGGATATTCGTGCGAGATCAGCTCCGCGGTCTTCACCTTGCCCTCGGCCAGCAGGGCAACCGTGCGGCGCCACGAAGTCCACACGTACCCATAGGAACCGATCACCCGCAGTTCTTTCATCGTCACCTTGTTGAAGTCGGTCTGGATCGGTCCCGGATAGATGCCCAGCGGAACCAGCGTGCCCTCTTTTTTTACCGCCTCCCAGCACGCGCTCAACGACGCCGCCGAACCCGAGCACTCGTAGACGAGATCGGCGCCGCGGCCGTTCGTCGCCGCCATCACCGCTTCCAGCAGGTTCTCGCGCTCGGCGTTCACCACCATGTCCGCGCCCAGTTCGCGCGCGCACGCCAGGCGCTTCCCGTCCTTCTCGATTCCCGCAACGATGACGCGGGCGCCCTCGAGCTTCGCCACCTGCATCGTCAGCAGTCCCACGCAGCCGGGACCCGATATCAGCGCCACGTCGCCGGAATGCGCCGTCGTTCGCTCGATCGCCGCATGTACCGCCACCGACAGCGGCTCCCCCAGCGCCGCCTGCCGGAACGTGACGTGGTCCGGCAGCGGATGGCACCGCGCGGCGCTGATGCAGAGATATTCGGCAAAGGCGCCGTCGATGTGGTAGCCAGCCGAGACGCGCTCGGCGCACATGAAATCGTTGCCCGCCCGGCAGTGATAGCAGAGCCCGCAGGTCTTCGCCGGATTCGAGGAGACCACCCGGTCGCCGGGCTTCAGATTCCTCACCGCCGAGCCCGCCTCCACCACCGTCCCGCAGAACTCGTGTCCCAGCACCACCGGCGGCCGCGAGGGCCACGTCCCCCGGATGATGTGGATGTCCGTTCCGCAGATGCCCGCCCGCGCGATTTTCAGCATCACCTCGTCCGGCGCCGGCGCCGGAACGGGCAACTCGCGCAACTCGAGATGTCCTTCTCCGAGCGCTGTCTTAACCACCGCTTTCATCTTCCGTTTTCCTTTCACAGCAGCCGGCGCGCCTCGTCGACGATATTTCTTGCGCGCAGGCCGTACAGCGTCAGCAGGTCCTCGGCCGGACCCGATTCTCCGAACACGTCCTTCACACCCACGCGCCGCACCCGCGCCGGAACCTCTTCCGCTACCGCCGCCGCCACCGCTTCGCCCAGCCCGCCGATGATGGAATGCTCCTCCGCGGTTACGATGCCGCGCGTCTCCCGCGCCGCGCGTATGAGCGGCTCGGCGTCGAGCGGCTTCACGGTCGGCAGGTGGATCACGCGAGCGGAAACGCCTTCCGCCTCCAGCGCCTCGGCCGCCAGCAACCCCTCTCCGACCATGATGCCCGTCGTCACGATGGCGACGTCCGAGCCGTCCCGCAGCAGCTTCGCCTTCCCGATCTCGAACGCGCCGTGAATCGATTCCAGCACCGGGTACCGGTCGCGGCCGAACCGCAGGTAGACCGGACCTTGCCACCGCGCCGCCGCTTTCGTCGCCAGCCGGGCTTCCTCGTAGTCTCCCGGAACGAGCACCGTCATGTTGGGAAACGACCGCATGATGGCGATGTCCTCGTTGGACTGGTGCGATGCCCCGTCGCCGCCGGTAGTAATGCCGCCGTGGGTGGCGCCGATCTTCACGTTCACCCTCGGATAGGCGATCGAGTTCCGTACCTGGTCTCCCGCCCGGCACGACGCGAACACCGCGAAGGTGGAGGCGAACGGGATGAACCCCTCCAGCGCGAGCCCGGCCGCCGCCGACATCATGTTGCCTTCCTGTACGCCGCAGTTGAAAAACCGCTCGGGAAACGCCTTCTCGAAGTCGCAGGTCTTGGTCGCCTTCGCCACGTCGCTGTCCAGCACGACGATCCTTGGATCTTCCCGCGCCAGCTCGATCAACGCGTCGGCATAGCCCTGACGCGTGTGCTTACGCACGGTCCAGCTCCTCCATCGACCGCTCGTACTGTTCGCGGTTGGGCGGCGTCCCGTGCCATTCGGCCTCGTTCTCCATGAACGACACGCCCTTGCCCTTCACGGTCCGCGCGATGATCATCGACGGCCCATTCCGCGTCGCCTTGGCCTGCTCCACCGTCCCGATAATCTGCCGGAAGTCGTGACCATCGATCTCGTACGTGTTCCAGCCGAACGCCTCCCACTTGGGCTTCAGCGGATCGAGCGGCATGATGTTCTCGGAATTGCCGTCGGTCTGGAGATAGTTCCGATCGACAAACGCGATGACGTTATCCAGCCGGTACTTGTTTGCGAACATCGCCGCCTCCCACGCCTGCCCCTCCTGAATCTCGCCGTCGCCGCAGAGGATATAGCAGTAGTGCGCCTGCCCCTTGAGCTTGGCCGCCAGCGCCATGCCCACGCCCGTCGAGATCCCCAGCCCCAGCGTCCCGGTGGAAGCGTCGACGCCCGGCGTCTTGTGCTGCGCGGGATGCCCCTGGAGATGGCAGCCGGGACGCCGGAACCGCTCCAGGTCCTCCTTCGGAAAGTAACCGCAATCGGCCAGCGCGGCATAGAGCACCGGCGAGCAGTGCCCTTTCGACAGGACGAACCGGTCCCGCTCCACCCATGCCGGATTTCTGGGATCGTGACGCATCAGGTGGTAGTACAGCGCGACGACGATGTCCGCCGCGCCCAGGCTTCCTCCGGGATGGCCGGAGTTGGCCCGATAGATCATCGTGAGAATGCTCTTGCGGATCTCCCGCGCCTTCGCTTCCAGCTTCCGGAGAACGTCGTCTTCAATCATCTTCTGCGCGGGGCCGTGACCATCTTACAATCCCGGACCCTGCGCCGCGCGTCCGTGCGCGTACACTGGAGGGAATTGAGGAGGGGCGATACAATGCCAACGCCCTCGCCGGCCGCGGTGGAGCGCCGGGTGAGTTTCCGGGAAGCGTTCTGGTGCTGGTGCAAGGTCGCGCTGCTGAGCTTTGGCGGGCCGGCGGGTCAGATCGCGGTAATGCATCGCATCCTCGTTGAAGAAAAGCGCTGGGTCAGCGAGAGCCGGTTCCTTCACGCTCTGAACTACTGCATGCTGCTGCCCGGTCCCGAGGCGCAGCAACTGGCCACTTACATCGGCTGGCTCCTTCACCGCGCCTGGGGCGGCCTTGTCGCCGGGTCGCTGTTCGTGCTTCCCGGTTTTGTCTCGATTCTTGCTCTCAGTATTCTGTACGCGGACTACAAACAGAGCCGCCTGGTCGATGCCTTGTTCTACGGCCTGGCGCCGGCGGTGATGGCCATCGTCGTGGAAGCCGTTATCCGTATCGGGAAGCGGTCGCTGAAGAATGCGTGGATGGCGGCTGTCGCCGGGCTTGCGTTTCTGGCGATCTTCTTCTTCGCGGTTCCGTTTCCGCTAATCGTCGCGGCCGCCGCGCTGGCGGGCCTCGCGGGCGCCAGGCTCCGCCCGGACAAATTCCTGGTCATCCGTATGCATCAGCCCAAGCCAGGCGCCGAGTCCGCCGCGGAGGACGCCGCTATTGCCGACGACGCGGACGCCCACACCGAACCCACCGCGCTCCGGGCCGTGAAGGTTTCCGCACTCTGGCTCACGCTCTGGCTCGGTCCTGTCGCCGTCCTGATCGCCGCCTACGGCTGGAACAGCGTGTGGGCGCAACAGGGGGTGTTCTTCAGCAAGGCGGCTGTGGTGACCTTCGGCGGAGCGTACGCGGTGCTGGCCTATGTGGCGCAGCAGGCCGTGAGCGCCTACGGCTGGCTGCAGCCGGGCGAGATGCTCGACGGCCTGGGAATGGCGGAGACCACGCCTGGTCCGCTGATCCAGGTGGTGCAGTTCGTTGGGTTCATGGGCGCCTATCGCGCCGCCGAAGCCGGGCAACTACCCGGCGTCTCGCCAATTTCGGCCGGAGTCCTCGCGGCGATCCTCACAACCTGGGTCACGTTTACCCCGTGCTTCCTTTGGATCTTTCTGGGCGCGCCGTATATCGAACGCCTGCGCGGTAACAAGTCCCTGACGGCCGCGCTATCGACGATTACGGCCGCCGTGGTCGGCGTCGTCTTGAACCTCGCCGTCTGGTTCGCACTCCACACCGTCTTCGGTCGCGTGCATGAGGTCCGTACCGGCCCGTTGCGCCTTCTGATCCCGGAATGGGGCGCGGTGGATTGGGCGGCGCTGCTTATCGCCGCCGGCGCATTCGCCGCCGTGTTCTTCTTCCGGCTGGGGATGATTCGAACACTGCTGGCCGCGGTCCTGGCCGGTCTCGCCTACCGTCTGGCGCTGGCCGCCTGACGCTGGAGAAGCGCGTGGGCGCGACCGGGGGTGTAAGGCCGTGAGCTAATTTCCGACAGCGATCGCGAGGCTTTGCGGGATACTGACGCCTCCCTGGGTCACCGTCAGGGGAACGGCATCATTGGCGGCGACGTTCGGCACGATGACGTTGAGCTGATAGAGCCCCACAAAGTTGGGCGCCAATCCCTGGTACGTCACCGTCGCCGGGATACCGCCGAAGGAGACGGTGACGGGTGACGCCAGCGCGTTCTGCCGTTGCGCGATCTGACCCGCCGGCACGTTGGGCGTTACATCGCCGAAGCCGATCCCGAAAAAGATGATGGTGTCTCCCGGCCGCGCCCGGCGCGAATTCACGCCCGCGATAGCCCCCGGCGGCAGGACGTACGCGCCATCCGAAAACAGCGCCACGATCTGCTGCGTTCCGCCGATTGCGAAACTGGAGGGCGCCAGCAACCCCGGCTTGGTCGCCTCGGCAGTCAGGGTGAATGGCGCGCTTGCGCCTGTAGGCGTGGTCAGCACGATCGGCAGCGGTCCCGTGCCGATCCCCGAGGGCGCCTGCACGTTCACCTGGCCGGGACTAATGTAGTTCACGAACGCGGATCGCCCGCCGATCGTGACCGTGGCGCCGCCTAATTTTGTCGGCGCGGTTGTGCCGGTGAAATCGCCGGCCGTCCACATCTGGTCGCCAACAGAGAAATTCCTGCCGTAGATTTCGACCCAGGACCCGGCGGCGAAAGTTTGAAACGCGCCGTAGGCGCCCGCGCTAATGGCTGCCGTGATGACGGGAGCATCCGCCGGACGTAGCGTGAAGTGAAGCGCGAAGCTAAACCCGTTCGCTTGCGATACGGGCACTCCGCCGGATGCGGCGAAATTGTACGGCTGTACGAAGATTTCCTGCCAGTTGCTCTGCACGCCGGCCGGGAAAAGGCCGTTGAAGCCCTGCCGGAAATAGGCCGGCCCAGGCAAGATCGGGTTCGTCAGGGAGGCGCAGCACATCGCGCCGAAGTTGGAGATCGTGGAGACCGGTACGCCGTCCACCTTCCATTGGTCCACCGCCATGTCGAACGAGGCCGGTACGCGAAGCGTATACTCGATCAGAATATTCCAGAATGCGTTGATATTGCCCGCCAGCGGACCGCCGTTGACGGTCTCCATATGGAAGATGTCCCACTCGCCATTGGTTCCCGTGGGGACCTGTTCCTGCCAGATCCGGACCCGGCCATTGTTCACCAACACCGGCGTCGAACTGAATGTCGATGCATCGGAGTAGGTATCCGGCGCGTTCGTACCGCCATACTTTATCGGTGAGCCGATCGCGATGATGTTGGCGTTTTGCGGCCAGATTGGCTGCGATCCGGCCAGCATGACCGCAATGGCCAAATACCTGAGAAATTGCCGCTTCATTGATGCCTCCGCGTCAGAAATTCGCCTCGCGCCCTGCATGGAGGCGTTGCGGACGCCGCGATCCAGGATGAAAGGCCAGGCGGAGGATGAACAAGCCCCTGCCTATTTCCCAGGAAGAACACCGTTTCCGCCCTCTTTAGCAGAAAAATTATACATTAAGCCGTTAGCGGCCGCCAACCGGCCGGCAAGAGGGAACAAGAGGGGATGCTGCGCCGTTGCCCCGCGCCGTTGTGCGCCGGGCCGCCGCGCTAAACCGTTGGCCGGCTCACGGTCTCTGTTCGCCGAGCTTCGCCAGCCACTGCCGCACCCGCTCCGCATACTCGGAATCCGGATGCCTCGCCAGCAGATCCTGAAGTTCCTCTTTCGCCTTGCCTCGCTCACCGCGCCGCAGGTAGATCTCGGCCAAAACGATCTGCGGGTGGGAGAAGTGCGAGGGATCGAGGCGCTTGGCCCGCTGGAGGTACTTCAGCGCCTTGTCGTCGTCGCCGAGAAAGAAGTGGTTTTGCCCAAGCTGCGCGTTCGCCAGCGCGTCGTCCGGCCGTTCCGCCGCGGCGTACTGGTTGTACTTCATCGCCTCCTCGAACCGCCGAAGCGACAGCAGCGCCCCGCCCAGGTTCACAGCCGGCGTGTAGGCGCCCGGCTCCTGCTTCAGCGCCTCCCGAAAGTACTTCTCCGCGTCCTCATAGCGTCCCGACTGGTACGCGATGGTCCCGAGGTTGTTCCACGCGCCGACGAACTGCGGCGCCAGTTCCACCGCCCGCTCGAGCCGCCGGATGGCCTCTTCCACGTCGTGCTTGTTGAGGCTCCTCCGCGCGTTGGCGTACTCTCTCCTGGCGCTTGCCGGGATGGAAAGCTGCCGCACCGAGACTTTGCCCTGCTCCCGCAAGCTTCGGTCGGAAGCCTCAAACCGAATCGTTACCTCGACCCGACCCTTCGCATCGGCCAGACTCTCGCCGACCGCAACCGTCTGGCGAACCTCGCCCGCCCCCGGCGCGAAGACGATGACGGTATACGCCCCGGGCGCGATCCTCCGGAATCGAAAGCGCCCGTTGGAATGGCTGAGCGTATCGGCGTGAAACGGAAAATCGCTACCGCTCAGCGTCACCAGCGCCGATCTCGGCGCCGGCTCGATCACCCCCCGCAACTCCAGTTCCTGCCCCGAGGCAACCCCGGCCAGGACCAGCAACAATCCCGCGCACCGCATGGTTCCCCCACACTCCGTCTTCCGGCTTCCTCGGCTTCCGGCTTCCCACATCCCGAAGGGATGTCAAGAGCGCAGTTCTTGCCCGGCTGGCGGAAGCTAGTGGGAGTCGAACCCACCTGCGACGTCTGGCGCCGCACGCTGGTTTTGAAGACCAGGCCCAGCACCGGCCAAGACTAGCTTCCATCCGTAATTCTAGCAAAGCAGGCGCTTTGCGCCTTGCCGTGCTCACCCTTTCAGGCCCTTAAATCCCCTTTCACGCGCCAAAACCGGCCGCTCGCTCCCCGCCTCTTGGCGCCTGCGGCTTCCATCCTCTAGACTGCTTGCTAAGCACGGAGCGAGCGTTCCGCTCCTGGACTATCTCGAAGCAGCGAAAGGCGCAAACGAAGGCCTAAACAATGGCGATTCAGACACTTGGATTGATCGACCGACAGGCTGCCGAGGAGTTTCCCATCCTCCAACCGGCCACGACGCTCACCGGCGCTCCCATCGCGCCCGTACCCAAAGGACTCCCCAAACTCACCCGGTCGCTGTGCCCGGAATGCTCTACCGTCATCGAGGCGCTCCTCAGCGAAGACGACCGGGGACGGGTCATCATGGAAAAGACCTGCCCCGCGCACGGCTTCTTCAGCGATATCGTCTATTCGGACGCCCGCCTGTACCTCAAGATGGAGGAATGGACGTTCGGCGACAACCGCGGCGTAAGCAACCCCGCCGTTCCCGACGCCACCAACTGTCCCGACGACTGCGGCCTGTGCTCGATGCACACCAGCCACACGGGCCTGGCCAACGTCGATCTTACCAACCGCTGTAATCTCACCTGCCCGGTTTGCTTCGCCAACGCCAACGTCGCGGGCTATCTGTACGAACCCGGCCTGGACAAGGTCCGCCTGATGCTTCAGGCCCTCCGCGACGAAAAGCCGGTGGCCGGCCGCATCGTGCAATTCTCGGGCGGCGAGCCTACGATTTATCCGCACTGGTTCGAGGCGCTCCGCCTGGCGCACGAGATGGGTTTCTCCCATGTCCAGTGCGCCAGCAACGGCATCAAGTTCGCCGACCTCGAGTTCGCGCAGCGCAGCCACGAGGCGGGCCTGCACACCATCTACCTTCAGTTCGACGGCGTCAGCGACGACATCTATCTCCGCACCCGCGGCCGCGCACTGCTGGAGATCAAGCTCAAGGCCATCGAAAACGTCCGCAAGGCCGGCATGAAGATCTGCTTTGTACCGACGGTGGTGAAGGGCGTCAACGATCACCAGGTGGGCGACATCATCCGCCTGGCCATCGAGAACATCGACTGCGTCAGCGCCATCAGTTTCCAGCCGGTCTCCTTCACCGGCCGCATTAACCGCCGGGAACTGGAGCAGAAGCGGTACACGATGGCCGACTTCGCCCACGACGTGCACCGGCAAACCGGCATCTGCGATCCTTACCAGGACTGGTTCCCGCTGGCCTGCGTCGCGCCGTTCTCCAAGCTGGCCAGCGCCCTGCGCGGCGAGTTGACCACGCACCTGACGCCGCACCCGCACTGCTCGCTCGGCACGTACCTGTTCGTGGACCGGAACAAACGCGCGACGCCCGTGACGCGGTTCGTCGATGTCGGCGCGATGCTGCGCGATATGGACATGCTGGCGAGAAAAGCGGACCGGGCGCACTTGAAGCTCTACTCCAAAGTCAGCGCGTGGAACTCGATGCGGAAGCACTTCCGCGAGGACCGCGCCCCCGAGGGCCTCAGCTTCTCGAAGTTCCTCGAGACCCTCCAAGGCTTGATGGACAAGCGGTACGGCCGCGGCCAGGCCGAGAAGGAAGGCTTCACCTTCAAGACGCTGATGGTGGCCGGAATGCACTTCATGGACCACTACAACTACGATGTCGAGCGCGTGAAGCGCTGCGTCATCCACTACGCGGCCCCCAACGGCAAAATCTATCCGTTCTGCGCCTATAACAGCGGTCCGACCTTCCGCGAGAAGATCGAAAAGGACCACTCCGTTCCGTTTCGCGTCAACGGCAACGGCTGCGCTCCGCGCAACGGCTGCGGCGGCTGCTAAGCTAACTCCAATTCGCGCCGGCGATTGCCAACCGCGACCCGGTTGACGCAGGGCTAATCTGCACGTAACCTGAAAGTAACCCCTGCGCCACCTGGGCGATTCATGAAGTGGTCCATCACAGCCGCGGCGCTTGGCGCGATGACGATTGGCGCTCCCATTGCGCTGCCGTCGGAGCCACGCTTTGACGACGCCGTTCAGCCGTTCGTCACCCGGCATTGCGTCTTTTGCCACAACGGCAAACTCCAGATGGCCGGGCTCGATTTCGAACCGCACCTCGATGCGGCGAAGGCGGAAGCCGTGGGCGACATCTGGGAAAAAACCCTCGCCAAACTCCGCTCGGGCGAAATGCCGCCGAAAGGCCGCCCCCGGCCGGCCGCGGAAGAACTGTCGCGGATTACCGAATGGCTGGAAACCACGGTCGCGAAGCTGGAAAAGGATCGCCGCCCCGACCCCGGCCGCGTCGTCGCGCGCCGGCTGAACCGCTCCGAATACAACAACACGGTCCGCGATCTGCTCGGCGTGGACCTCCGGCCCGCCGACGAATTCCCCCTCGACGATTCCGGCTACGGCTTCGACAACATCGCCGACGTTCTCACGATATCGCCCGCGCACATGGAGCGCTACCTCGCCGCGGCGGAGAAGGTGTCGCGAGCCGCCATCGTCGTGGACCTCCCCGTCCCTGTCACCCAGGAACGCTATCAACTCGAGCCGCGCCCATCCATCACGGGCGAAATGGTTTGGCCCTTCGAGTACCAGGTGAAGCACAACTTCCCTGTCGAGGGCGAGTACGAAGTCACTGCCACACTCGGCGGACGCCGCCGCGGAGGCCTCCAGCCTTTGAAGCTCACCGTCGCGCTGGACGGCGAGAAGACCGCCGAATTCGACGTCGACATGAGCCAGGAGAGGCTCGTATACGAGCAGCGCCTCTTGATCTCCGAAGGCAAGCACACGCTGAAGGCTATCGTCCGCGCGGATGCTTCCAACGTGGACGACTCCGTAGGCGAGCACGCCGGACCCAACTCGCGCGAGCGGACCGTCGTCTTCGACCACTTCGATATCCGCGGGCCATTCGAGCAGCGGCCGCGGAAAGTCACGGAAGCCTATCGCCGGATCTTCGTTTGCGGCCATGACATTGGGAGGCACGAGGCCGCCTGCGCCCGGCCGGTTCTCTCCGCTCTGGCGCGCCGCGCTTACCGGAGGCCGGTGACGGACGCCGAAGTCGACGGGCTTACAGCGTTCGTGGAATCGGTGACGGCGGATGGCGGCTTGTTCGAAGAGGGAATGCAGGTGGCCGTGCAGGCGGTGCTTGCCTCGCCGAAGTTCCTCTTCCGCATCGAACGCGATCCCGGTCCAGGCTCTGACGGCGCCATCCACCGCATCAACGACTTCGAACTCGCGAGCCGGCTGTCCTACTTCCTGTGGAGCAGCATGCCCGACGATGAGCTGCTCCAACTCGCGGACGCGGGACGGCTGCGCGAGCCGCGCATACTCGAAGAGCAGGCGCGGCGCATGCTCCGCGACCCGAAGAGCGAGGCGCTGATCCGCAACTTCGGCGGCCAGTGGCTGCAGCTCAGGAATCTCGATCACGCCAAGCCGGATCCGGACCGGTTCCCGGATTTCGACGATGAACTGCGCGAAGCGATGCGGCGGGAGACCGAGCTGTTCTTCGCCGACGTCATGCGCCAGGACCGCAGCCTGCTGGATTTTATCGACGGCCAGTACAGCTATCTCAACGAACGGCTCGCGGAACACTATGGCTTGCCGGACATCGAGGGAGACGAGTTTCGCCGCGTGGAGTTAGACGGCGCACAGCGAAGCGGCATCCTAACCCATGCCAGCATCCTGACGGTCTCCTCCTATCCCACCCGCACCTCGCCCGTGTTGCGCGGTCTCTGGGTTCTCGAAAACTTCCTCGGCGCTCCGCCGCCCGCTCCGCCCGCCAACGTGCCGCCGCTCGACGAAAGCCAGGTGGGAACCGCCGGCACGGTTCGCCAGCAGTTCGAGCAGCACCGCAGCGACCCGGCCTGTTCCGTTTGCCATAACCGCATCGACCCCTTGGGTTTCGGCCTGGAGAATTACGACCCGGTCGGAGCGTGGCGCACGCACGAAGGCAAGTTCCCCATCGACGCCACGGGCGAGTTGCCGGGGGGACGGAGCTTCGAGACGCCCGCGGAACTCAAGCGCCTGCTGCGGGCCGACTCGGTGGCCTTCGCCGAGTGCCTGGCCGAGAAATTGCTCACCTACGCTCTGGGCCGCGGACTGGAAAAGTACGACAAACCTGCGTTACACTCAATCAGCCGCTCGGTGGCTGGGAACGACTACCGGTTCTCGACGTTGATTCTGGAAATCGCGAAAAGCATGCCCTTTCAGATGAGGCGTCCGGAGAGCGCTGTTGCAAGGGGAGACTAAACGTTAATGACGCGAAAGTATCTTCCGCGCCGCACATTCCTTCGGGGGTTGGGAACGTCCATCGCGCTCCCGATGCTCGACGCCATGTTTCCTGCCTTTGGCGCGCCGGCTAGAACCGCCGTGGCCGCGCCGTGCCGTATGGTGTTCGCCTACGTGCCGAACGGCGTTGTCATGGAGGATTGGACGCCGGACGGTGAAGGCGCCGCGTTCGAGTTGAAATCCATTATGGAGCCGATGGCGCCGCTGCGCGATCGGACGCTCGTCTTCTCGGGACTGACGCACAACGGCGGCCGCGCGCTCGGCGACGGACCCGGCGATCACGCTCGCGCCGCGGCCTCCTACCTCACCGGAGCGCACCCGAAAAAGACGGCCGGCGCGGACATCCGCAACGGCGCGTCGGTGGACCAGGTAGCCGCCCAGGCCCTGGGCCGTAAGACCCCGCTGGCGTCCCTCGAGCTGAGTTGCGAGGACGGCCGCCAGGCTGGCAATTGCGATTCCGGCTACAGTTGCGCCTACAGCAACAATCTTTCCTGGATCAGCGAGACGACGCCCGCCCCGCCGGTGGTGAACCCGCGCGTCGTTTTCGAGAGACTCTTCGGGACCGACGATGCGGCGGGCGACCCCGTGGCCCGCGCCCGGCAGCGCCGGCGCCGCAAAAGCATCCTCGATTTCGTCACCGATGACACCCGGCAACTGCAAAACGGCCTTGGCCCCTCCGACCGCCGGAAGCTGGACGAGTACCTCTCCGCCGTGCGGGCTATCGAAAAACAGATCGAAATTGCCGAGACGCAGACGGGCGATTTCGAGCCGGACGTCGAGAAGCCGGCCGGCATTCCGCTCCTCTACGGCGATCACGTCAAGCTGATGCTCGACCTGACGGCGGTGGCGATGCAGGGCGATATGACGCGCATCGTTACCTTCATGTTTGCGCGCGAGGGCAGCAACAACACTTACCGGGAAGTGGGCGTCTCCGAAGCCCACCACGGCCTCACCCACCACATGGGCGACGAGGAGAAAATCCGCAAAATCAGCGCGATCAACCGCTACCACATGGAATTATTCGCCGGATTTGCTCAGAAACTGGCCTCGACGCCCGACGGCGACGGGACTCTGCTCGATCATTCGATGGTCGTCTACGGCAGCGGCATCGCCGACGGCAACCGCCACACGCACCACGATCTGCCGGTGCTGATGGTGGGCGGCGGCGGCCACGGGGTCAAGACGGGCCGCCACGCGCGCTATCCGACGGAGACGCCGATGACCAACCTCTACCTGTCGATGCTCGTCCGCATGGGCCTGGACCCGGACTCGTTGGGCGACAGCACCGGCAAGCTCGAGGGTCTCTACGAGGTCTGATACCGCCAGTCGTTGAGCTGTTCCACTTCGCATTGGGTGGCGGCCGGCTCTGGGCGCGCGTGCGCTATCCCGGCGGATGGCTGTTTCTGTATAGTGACAGCATGCGCGTGCCGGCGGCGCCCAAAATCTATCACATCGTGCACGTCGATCGGTTGGCGTCGATCTTGGCCGACGGTTGCCTATGGTGCGACGCGGAGGTGGCACGGCGTCATCCGGCCGGTACAACAATCGGCATGACGGATATCAAGCGGCGGCGGCTTATAGAGCTGACGCTGAGCAGCCATCCCTCCTTACACGTGGGCGATTGCGTTCCGTTTTACTTCTGTCCACGATCGATCATGCTCTACCTGCTGCATATGGGCAATCGTGAGGGGCTGAGCTATCGCGGCGGTCAGGGACCCATCGTCCACTTGCAGGCGGACCTACGGACCGTTGTCGAGTGGGCCGACCAAAACGTACGCCGATGGGCGTTTACATTGTCGAATGCGGGGGCATCCTACTTCGAGGACCGGTGCGACTTGAATAGCCTGGGTGAAATCGACTGGGATGCTGTTCAAGCACGAGAATGGCGAAACTACAAAGAAGGCAAACAGGCGGAGTTCTTGCTCGAACACAGTTTCCCATGGCAACTCGTAGAGCGCGTTGGCGTGCATTCGAAACCGATCTACCAGCGGGTAATTAACGAGCTACCGGTTGGCGGTCATCGGCCGGAGATCGAGATTCGCTCAGATTGGTATTACTGAAGAGAAGAGGTGTCAGGCATGATCGAATTCAAGAGCGGTGACATCCTGAAGGACGACGCGGAAGCCCTGGTCAACACGGTGAATTGTGTTGGCATAATGGGGCGGGGTATCGCGCTGCAATTCAAGCAGGCGTTTCCGCGGAACTTCGAGGCCTACGCCGCAGCTTGTCGGGAGGAGGCAATGCAGCCGGGGCGCATGTTCGTCTTCGAGACCGGACAGCTATCGCCGCCCCGATATATCATCAACTTCCCAACGAAGCGCCACTGGCGTGGCAAGAGCCGCATGAGCGACATTGAGGCAGGACTCGAGGCCCTGGTGGACACCCTTCGGGAAAAGCGTATTCGCTCGGTCGCGATTCCTCCCCTCGGTAGCGGCCTCGGGGGGCTGGATTGGTCCAAGGTCAGGGAGCGGATCGAGACTGCGATGCAGTCCCTGAGTGACGTCCGTGTGACAGTATACGAGCCCAAGGGCGCACCCGCCTCCGACAGAATGACACGCAGCCGCGCCGCCCCCGCCATGACGGCCGGCCGTGCAGCGCTGGTGGAACTGATTCACCGGTATCTCGGTGGGTTGCTCGATCCGTTCGTAACGTTACTGGAAGTGCACAAGCTGATGTACTTCATGCAGGAGGCGGGTGAACCGCTCCGGCTGAAGTTCAAGCAGGCGATTTACGGTCCCTACGCGGAGAATCTGCGTCACGTCCTGAACGCCATAGAAGGGCATCTCGTCTCCGGCTATGCCGATGGTGGCGATGTGCCCGATAAGCAGTTGAAGCTCGTGCCCGGAGCAAGGGATGACGCCGCGAGATTCCTTGAGCGCCATGAAGATACGCGCTCCCGGTTCGACAAGGTGACGGCGCTGGTTGAAGGCTTCGAGTCGCCCTTCGGCTTGGAACTCCTGTCCACCGTGCATTGGGTGGTGAGGCGAGAGGACGTTGGCAGCCTCGACGCCGTCATCGCTCGAACGTACGCCTGGAGCCCTCGCAAACGGCAGTTTACCCCACGTCAGATCGGAATCGCCGTAAGCGTGCTGTCGCGAAAGGGTTGGATTGAGCCTCTGGTCTAGCCTCTTGACGAAGGCAGCGCGCCCGGCGCCGAGCCGTCAGCGTTCAGCTCGTGGTTCCTGGCCCGATTGACCGCTAAATGAAACCCGGCGCCGGCTGCCCTTGAGGCCGGGGATCGTAACGGGCGCGCTTCAGATACTCTTCTACTTTCGCCATCACGGCCGGATTCCGCGAGGCCACATCGCGGGTTTCTCCAACGTCGTCGCTCAGGTTGTACAGCTCGAGCGGGCCGTCCGGCGCCGGACGCACCACTTTCCACTCGCCCATCCGGACCGCCTGCATCGGCGTCTCGGCGGCGAATTCCCGCGTTTTGCCGTTGTAGCGGGGCAGTTCCCAGTACATGAATTCGTGCCGCTTCTGGTCTCCCTGCCCGAGCAACGTTGGGGCGATCGAGATGCCGTCGGCGTTGGGCGGAATGTCGCGCCCCGCCAACTCCAGCGCCGTTGGCAGAACGTCCCAAAAAGCGCAGGGATGCCTGCTTACGGCGCCGGCCTCGACTTTTCCCGGCCAACGCGCGATGAAGGGAACGCGGATGCCCCCCTCATAGAGGTTCTGCTTATGGCCGCGCAAGCCGCCCGTGCTGCCGAAGTAGTCCTCCTTCCAGATCGGCGTCGCCGCGCCGTTATCGGACGTGAAGATCACCAGCGTATCGTTATCCACGTTCTGCTCCTTCAGCAGCGCCATGATCCGGCCCACGTCCCGGTCCATACGGGTGATCATGGCCGCGAGCGCGGCGCGCGGCTCGTCCTGAGGCGCGTAGTGGTTGTTCGGGTCACGGTACGGTTTTTCTTCGAATTTACCTCGATATTCCGCTAAAGAGTCTTCCGGCACAAGAAATTCGACGTGCGGGATCGTGAAAGGGACGTAACAGAAAAACGGGCCATCCTTGCGGCGGCGGATGAAATCCAGGGCCTGGCCGGCGATGACGTCGTGCGAATAGGTTACGCGCTTTCCGTTCACATTGCCTTCCAGCGGAAAACGCCGGTCGTTCCGATAGAGGAATTCCGGGTAGTAGAAGTGCGCATGCACCTGGTGCAGGTACCCGAAGAACTCGTCGAAGCCCTGCTTCCACGGAACGCCGTCCGTTCCGACATCGCCCAGCCCCCACTTGCCGAAGCAGCCCGTTGCGTAGCCGGCGGGTTTGAGCAGTTCGGCTAGCGTGACGTCGTCGTCCAGAAGGGGCACGCCGCCGGGATTGCTGCGAACCGAAGTGTGGCCCATGTGCAGTCCGGTCATCAGCACGCTCCGCGACGGGGCGCAGACCGTGCAGCCGGCGTAGGCGTCCGTGAAGCGCATGCCCTCGGCGGCGATGCGGTCGATGTTCGGCGTCCGGATCCGTTTCTGACCGTAGCAGCCCAGGTCTCCGTAGCCCAGGTCGTCCGCCATGATGAACACGATATTCGGCGGCCGGGAGCGCGGTCCCCGGGCGCACGAGAGCGCGGCGGACAGGCTTCCGGCTAAAGCCGTCTTCAGTGCGCCGCGCCGGGAGTAATGCGTCATGGCAAATACCTTACCATGGCGGTGAGAGTGCGCTTGCGGGAGTGCCGATGGAACGAGTCTGCTTTTTACTGAAGGTGAAGAACGATCGGCTGGAAGAGTACAAGGAACGCCACCAGGCTGTCTGGCCCGAGATGTTGGACGCCCTCCGCGAGACCGGCTGGAGGAATTACTCGCTGTTCCTCCGGGACGACGGATTGCTCGTCGGCTACCTGGAAACGGCCGATTTCCAACAGGCGCGGGACGCCATGGCCGCGCGCGACGTCAATGCCCGGTGGCAGCGCGAGATGGCTCCGTTTTTCGAAGAGTTGGAAGGCCGCCGCCCGGACGAGGGACTCCTACGCCTGGAAGAAGTCTTCCACCTCGATTGACCGCCGAAGCGGAACGCGGATCGCTGAGAGCATGCCCATGCTAATGCACCTCGCGCGCCGGCTCCCGCAGTATCTCGGCGAACAACTCGGCGAACTCCTCCGGCGTTTTCTGCGCCAGCGCGTCGATCGCCCACAGCACCAGGCCCAACATCGGCCGGAGACGGGCCAAGGCGCGTTCGCAATCCGCCGCATCCTCGCCGCGCGGGCGTTCCTGCGACAGCGACTGCGGCGCCGGATCGTCGGGAAACATCCGCGCTCTAACGAGCTGGAGTTCGTGATCGGCAATCCTGTCGCGAATGCCGTCACGCGCAATCTGAAACAGCAGCCGGGCATCGTCGCGCCCAAGTCGCGTGAGCGTCACGGCTGGTGGTAAACCCGTCATCCCAGCCTTCCTCCTGATCGTGGATCCCATATTTTGCCGTCGCCGCGAATCCGCGGCGCTCCGTTCGGCACACGAGCATATTATCACCGGCGTTCCTGCCCGTCTCGCCCCCCGACGAACGGCCGGCGTCGCCACCGCCTGTACTACACTGGAGGTCGGTTTCGTAAGGAGGGACTCTCGATGTCAAGCACGATTCGATGCGTGGCAATGATTGGCATGCTGTATCCCCTCGCCTCGCCTGGGGCCGCCGGGGTGCTGCTGTCCGGACAGTCCGTCGATCTGAAGGACAACGAGAAGACGGACCTCACCATGCTGATCGAACCGTCCCGGCTGCGCACCAACATCAAGAAACACGATGCCGATTCCTCCATCATTTTCCTGACCGAAGGCGACGACTATAAGATGCTCGTGCTGGACAACGCGAAGAAGGAGTACCGCGTTTTCGACCGCAAGACCATCCGCGAGCTCAGCGACAAGATCGGAGGCGCCATGGCGCAGATGCAGGAGCAACTCAAGAAGATGAGCCCGGAACAGCGCGCCATGGTGGAGAAAATGATGGGGAAGATGGGAGGCGCCCCCGCGGCGCCGCCGCCCGTCACCTTCACCAGGACGGGCGCCGATGCCGTGAACGGCCGTCCTTGCGTCACTTACGATGGCGTGCAGGGCGGCGAGAAGATCTCCGAAGTCTGCGCGGCCGCGCCCGCTGCCCTCAACCTCACCCCCGCCGATATGGCCGTCTTCGAGAAGATGACCTCGCTGTTTGACGAGCTGATGACCTCGATGCGACAGTTGCCCTTCCTCCGTTCGGTCGGACTCAAGCTGGTGGACAAGCAGATCGATGGCATTCCGGTCCGGCAGGTCCAATTCGAATCCGGCCGGCCGGCCAGCCGTTTCGAAATCCAGGATTCCTCCCGGCGCGACTTCTCCGACGCGGACTTCTCGGTGGGCGAGGCGCGCCGCGTCGAGTTAGACTTCGGCGCCCGGGGCCGATAGCCGGAACCCTCCGCGGTAATACAAAGAATCCCTGTGCCGGCTCTGGCGCCTCGCGCCCCGCTCAGGTGGTTCACTGAACCGGAACAGGCAAAAGAACCCAACCTCGCACCGGAAATCACCGATTGATCCGCCCTCTCCGGCCACTTACAATTCAGGGTGCCGATGTCTATTTCTCCTCTCCATAGTGCGAAAGTTCTGTGTCTTTTGTTCCTGCTAGCGGCAAATGCGCGCCTTCTCGCCCAGACCAATTCGAATCTCGACCGCCTGAGGTCGCTGAATGGCGAAATTCTCCGGTATCACGGCCTCGCCCGGGCTTCGGGATTGACCGTTCAGCCCGTCGCATCGGTCGAGGCCACACGCCTGCTTGACGAGCGGTTTAACGCGCTTGGGGCGCTGATCGAGCAGGACCCGCGCCAGGCCCTCCTGATGGCTTTCTCGCCGGACTTGCTGGCGGAACTGGCCGTCGCCTTCCCGCAGTCGAAGTCGAAGCTCGAGACGCACGGCGTCTGGCAGGGGCCAATTCGCTATGGCATCGTGGACGGCCTCAAGTTCGCGCAGTCGAAAACAATTTTGCTGATGCCTGTCGATGGAAAGACGGTGTCGCTCCACCTGGCTACGGACCAGCCGGGAGCGATGAAGAGCGGCGACCTGATAACCGTCAGCGGCGTGCGCGCCGGCGACCGGGTGGCGGCGGAGCAGGCGTCGGTGACCACGAAGGCGAGTTGGGCCCAATGCGCCACCACGGGAGCGCAGAAAATCGCCGTGATCCTGGTGAATCTGAAGAATTACGCTCTCCCGGCGGCGATGAATGCGAACCTGGTGACCGGCATCGTGCTGGGCAACTCCGGAGGCGGCGCGCAGAACACGCCGGACTGGTCGGTGGACGATTTCTGGCAGCAGAATTCCGACGGCCAGACGTGGGTGCAGCGCTCGGGCGCGGGAGCGCTGAAGATCGTCGGACCCTACACGCTGGCCGAGAACTACAATTTGAACGGGTCGTGCCAGTACGACGCCTTGCGCCAGGCGGCGTACCGGGCCGCCGACAATGACCTCGATTTTCAGGAGTACTCTCGCGCAATTGTCGTGTTTCCGCCCAACGGCGCCTGCGCCTGGGCCGGCTTGGGAACAGTCGGGTGCTGGGGCGGGTGGGAGTGTCCCGGCGACGGCGCCTGTAATTACTCCTGGACGATGCAACGCGCGGACCAGATGCTGAATCGTGGCTGGGGCGTCCAACTCACCACCCATGAACTGGGACACAATCTGACCCTGGGCCACGCCAATACGCGGGACTTCGGGCCGGAGCCGCTGGGTCCGATGGGCGCGGCCGGGACCAGGACGGAGTACGGCGACCGCTTCTCGACCATGGGGTCATGGAATTTTGGTTTCTACAACGCGGACCATGCGATCACGCAGCTCGGCTGGCTGCTGCCGGGAACGCAATATCTCGACGTTTCCTCCAACGGCTCGTACTCGCTCTCCTGGTACGGTTCCCGGCCGGCCGGATTGAAAGCCCTGCGAATCCGGCGCGGGGCGGCGCAGGACAACGCGAATCTGATCGTCGAGCTCCGGCGCAACCGCGGCCCTTACGATTCCCAGCTCGCCTCGCAGAGCTGGAGCGGAGCGCTGATCCACTACCGCGACGCTTCCACAGGCATCAACTCGGACCTGGTCGATTTCACCGCTACCGATACCTTCGGCGACCCTGCCCTGGCGGCCGGCCAGACCTGGAAGGATCCCTACTCCAACGTCAGCCTGCGGGTGGACAGCATCGTGAACGACACGGTGAACCTGACCGTTACCTATGGCGCTTCGCCATGCGCGCCCGCTACGCCCGGCGTCACCATCAGTCCGCTGAATCCCAGCGTTCCGGCGGGCACGGCAGTGAGTTACACGGTTACCGTCAAGAACAAGGACTCGCTGAACTGCGCGGCCGCGGCCTACGATTTTCGTTCGACGCTGCCGGGCGCCTGGTCCGAGGGATCGTTCTCTCCCGCCTCCCTCACCATCAAGCCCGGAGGTTCCGCCACCGTCAAGCTGACGAAAACGCCTCCGGCGGCCGCCGCGCCGGGCACTTACGGCATCAACGTCGCCGCGAGACACATAAGTTCGGGCCTGACCGCCTCGGCCACGGCCAGTTGTACCGTGACCGCCGCGCCTCCCGCGATGACCGTGAGCGTGGCGGCGCCGCTGGAGAACTATAAGCTCAACGTCAACGTTCCGATTACCGCCACCGTGAAGAAGGGTTCGGCCGCGGTGGCCGCCGCCACCGTGCAGTTCGCGCTGGTTCGTCCCAATGGACAGACCGTTACTAAGACCCTGACCACCGGGACGGCCGGCAAGGCGACCTGGACCTACAAGGTGACCTTGAAAGGCGCCTATTCGGTGAAGGCTGTCGCGACCAAAGGCACGCAAAAGGCCACCAGCGCGGCCGACACGTTCAAGGTAAACTAGGAATCTCCAACCCGGCGGGAAGCCTGCTCCGGCTCTCCGATACGCTTCCGCGCCGGGAGGGCCGATGCGACTCCTGGTGTTTTCCGACATCCACGGCGACTTGGCCGCGCTTGAACGGGCGCTGGCGCAGGAGGCCGACTATTACATCGCCGCCGGCGACCTGGTGAGTTGGTCGCGCGGCCTGGACCGGGTGGGCGAGATGCTCCGCCGGCGGAGCCCCCGCGTCTGGGTCCTGCCCGGCAACCACGAATCGGACCAGGCCATTGCGGAAATGTGCGCGCGGCACGGGCTGAACGCGTTTCATCGGCAATCGTTCGAGGCCGCCGGATATCACATCGCCGGACTTGGCTACTCGAATCCCACGCCGTTCGGCACGCCGGGCGAGTATTCGGAGCGCGAGATTGAAAAAAGACTCGCCGCATTCGCTCCGTTAAAGCCGCTCATTCTCGTCTGTCATTGCCCGCCGAAAGATACTCCCCTGGACCAGGCCAGCGACGGCGTCCACCTGGGCAGTAGCGCGGTCCGCGCGTTCATCGACCGGAGTCAGCCCGCTTATTTCTTCTGCGGCCACATCCACGAGGCCCACGGCGCGACGGCCACAATCGGCCAGACCCGCGCCTGGAATGTCGGCAAGAAGGGCGTCGTCCTCGATTTTGGTAAACTGGACGCATGACCCTAGACGAACTGGAAAAGGGGTACGCTGCGCTCCGCCAGCAAGCCGACGCTGTGCGGAGCTATCTTTGACGCTCCCTCCAAAAAATCCGATCTGGAAAAACTCGAAAAACTGATCTCCGTTCCTGAATTCTGGAACGATTCGGAAAAAAGCCAGAAAATCATGCAGGAGCGGAAGCGGCTGGAGAAGACCGTCGCCGAGGACGCCCAGATCGCTTCGCTGAAGTCCGATCTCGAGACCCTGTTCGACCTGGCGCGGGAAGGCGAGGACGTCGCCGCCGACATCGATTCCGAGCTCAGGAAGTTCTCCGAACGCCTGGAGAGCCTAGAAACCAGCATGCTGCTTTCCGGCGAAAACGACGCCCTCAGCGCAATTGTCACCATCCATCCCGGCGCCGGCGGCACCGAGAGCCAGGACTGGGCCGAGATGCTGCTGCGCATGTACCTTCGCTGGGCGGAACGCCGGCAGTTCGACACGGTGATCACGGACCGCCTGGAGGGCGAGGGGGCCGGCATCAAGTCCGTTACCTTCGAGGTGAACGGCGAGAGCGCTTTCGGCCTGCTGCAATCGGAAATCGGCGTTCACCGCCTGGTGCGCATCTCGCCGTTCGACGCCAACGCGCGGCGGCACACCTCTTTCGCCTCCGTGTTCGTGTATCCGCAGATCGACGAGGAGATCAAGATCGAGATTCGCTCGGAGGACCTCCGCGTCGATACGTTCCGATCCAGCGGCGCCGGCGGCCAGCACGTCAACCGCACGGATTCGGCCATCCGGATGACGCATCTGCCAACCGGCATCGTCGTCCAGTGCCAGAACGAGCGCTCCCAGCACAAGAACCGCGCCAGCGCGCTGAAGCAGTTGCGGGCGCGCCTCTACGAGTTCGAGATGGACAAGCGGCGCGCCGAAGAGGAGAAGGTGGAAGCGTCGAAAGCCGATATCAACTTCGGCAGCCAGATCCGGAGCTACGTCCTGGCGCCGTACCGGCTGGTGAAGGACCTCCGCACGCGCCTGGCCATCGGCGACGTGGACCGGGTGCTGGACGGCGATCTCGATCCGCTCATGCATGCCTTCCTGGTCTGGCGCAAGACGGGCAGAACCTTTGGAAACGGCAAAGACACCGGGCCCGACTGACCCTCCGGGCCCCTCCAGTGACGTCGCCTACGCCGCGGAACGGATCCGGCAAGGCAAACTGGTTGTCTTTCCCACCGAGACGGTCTACGGTCTGGGCGCCAACGCGCTGGACCCCGACGCCGTCGCACGCATCTACCAGGTAAAAGGGCGGCCGGCAACCAGTCCGTTGATCGTGCACGTCGCTTCGGTGGACCAAGCCCGGACGGTGGCCCGGGAGTGGCCGGAGCAGGCGGCTCGCCTCGCCGAGCGCTACTGGCCCGGGCCGTTAACCCTGGTACTGCCGAAGCAGCCGGTCATCCCCGATATCGTCACTGCCGGGCTGCCCACCGTCGGCGTTCGAATTCCCGCGCATCCGTTGGCCCTTGCGCTGATCCGCGCGGCCGGCGTTCCCATAGCGGGTCCCAGCGCCAATCCGTTCACACGCGTTTCGCCCACCGAGGCGGATCACGTGCCCGACGCGATCGCGGGGGAAGTGGATTACATCCTCGATGGAGGTCCTGCGCCGGTGGGCATCGAATCCACCGTCCTCTCGCTGGCGGGAGCGGCGCCCGCGCTGCTGCGGCCCGGCATGATCTCGCGCTCCGATATCGAACGCGTGATCGGACCGGTGACGATGGCGGGCCGGATGGAAAATGCGCACCCTTCGCCCGGCATGCATTCAAAGCACTACGCCCCCGCAACCAGGCTCCGGCTCGTGACCTCCGGACGGTTGCCGGCGGCCGGCCGCGGCGCGTACCTGTGGCGCGAGGCGCCGGCCGCCGCCGAAGTCTCGATTCGCATGCCGGCCTCCGCGCCCGAGTACGCCGCGGCGTTGTACAAGACGCTGCATGAACTCGACCATCTGGGTCTGGACTGGATCGCGGTGGAGGCGCTGCCCGACGACCCCGAGTGGACCGCGGTTCGCGACCGCCTCAGTCGCGCCTCATCTTGAGGCGCGCCCCGTCACCAGTTTCTCGGCGACCGCCAGGTCCTCGGGCCGGCCCACGTCCAGCCAGCCGCCGCGCAGCCCAAATGCGAGCAGCCGTCTGCCGGCGGCCAGCATGTCCGCGACGGCGGCGGTCAGCTCGTACTCGCCCCGCGGGGAGGGCGACAGCCGCGCAAGGTAATCGAAAATCGCCGGACGGAATACGTACACGCCCGAGTTGTTCCAGCGCGTGGCGGACGACCCGCGGGGCGGTTTCTCCACAATGCGGCTGACCCGTCCATCCTCGTGGTAGACGGCGGCGCCTTGCCACGGATCCTCCACGTAATTGACCCCGAGGACCGCGTCGGCCTCCGGGTCCTGCTCCATCAAGGCGGCCATCCCGCGGTAATCGCCGGCGTCGGCCAGAATATCTCCGTACGTCAACAGGAAACCGTCGCCGCCGGCGAACTCCCGGGCCAGCAGCGCCGCTGAGCCCGTCCCATCCACCGGATGCTGCCTCCGGAACTCCACCTCCAGAGGAAATCCGTTCAGCCGCGACTCCAGCAGCTCGGCCTGGTAGCCGGTCACCACCAGCGCGCGGCGGACGCCGGCCTGGCGCATGTTTTCGAGCACGTGCTCTACCAGCGCTTTACCCGCTACCTCCAGCAGCGGCTTCGGAGCGCGCGTGGTCAGTTCGCCCATTCGCGTGCCGCGGCCCGCCGCCAGCACGACTGCCTTCTCCATGGATCTACTATAATCGCTCGGGTGCTTCCCCAACGCGAACATTCGGAGCGGATGACGCGCGCGCGCTGGTCGATCCTGGCGCTGCTCTTCTTCGCGACGACGATCAACTATCTCGACCGGATCGTGTTTTCCGTCTTAATCCCTATAATTAGACAGGATTTACATATTTCGGACGAATATTACGGATATATCAACGGCGCTTTTCAGGCGGCGTACACCGTCGGCTATATTTTCATGGGTCCGTTCATCGACCGGGTGGGAACCCGCATCGGGTACGCCGTCGCGATTACGTGGTGGTCCATCGCCGCGGCGCTGCACGCCCTGTCGCGCTCGGCGTTTTCGCTCGGCTTCTGGCGGTGGATGCTGGGCCTGGGCGAATCCGGCAACTTTCCCGCCGCGATCAAGTCCGTCGCCGAGTGGTTCCCCAAGAAAGACCGCGCGTTCGCCACCGGCATCTTCAACGCCGGGTCGAACGTCGCCTCGATGATCGGACCGCCCATCATCGTCTGGATGGTGGATCACGTCGGCTGGAGGGCGTGCTTCTTCATCACTGCGTCGCTCGGCTTCGTGTGGCTGCTGCTGTGGCTGCTCCTCTACCATCTTCCCGAACGCCATCCGCGGGTGAATCGCGCCGAACTCGACTTCATCCAGCAGGACCTCGCCTCCGATCCTGAGCAGGCGAAGATCGGCTGGGCGGCGGCGCTGCGCCACCGCGAGACGTGGGGCTTCGCCCTCGCCAAGTTTCTTACCGACCCGGTCTGGTGGTTCTATTTGTTCTGGCTGCCGCCCTATCTCTACGACGTTCGCGGCTTCAACCTGCGGGAGATCGGTTGGGCTTTGCCCGTGGTCTACCTGATGGCGGATTTCGGGAGCGTCGGCGGAGGCTGGCTTCCCGGTTTTCTGATGCGGCGCGGTTGGCCGCACCACAAGGCCCGCAAGACGACAATGGCCATTTTCGCCGCCACGATGCCCGTGGCGGCCTTGGCCGCGCTGGCTACCCATCCGGTGCTTGCCATCGCGCTCATCAGCCTGGCCACCTCGTCGCACCAGGGTTGGTCCGCGAACCTGTTCACCACCGTCTCCGACGTGTTCCCGAAGAATGCCGTGGCTTCGGTAACCAGCATCGGCGGCACGATGGGCGGCCTCGGAGGCACGATCTTCGCCTCGATCTTACCGGGAATTATCGTCACCTATTTCGGCTACACGCCGGTAATCCTGGGCTTCGGCGTCTTTCACCTGGCGGCGCTCTGGGTGCTGCGCCGCCTGATGGGCGACATGAAGCGCATCGCCATGTGAAGCGCGGCGGCGTGGCGGCCTACAGCTTGGCGACCGCCTGGTCGATGCGCTTCAGGCACGTCTCGCGGCCGAGCGTCTCCAGCGTCTCGAACAGCGGCGGCGCGGCTTTCTTTCCGCACACCGCGACGCGCACCGGTTGGAACATCTGGCCCGTTTTCACTCCCAGCGCTTCGGCGTCGCCGCGGAGGGCGGGCTCCAGCGCCTCCCGGCTGAAATCGACAGACGTCAGCGTCTGCCGGGCGCGCTCCAACACCCGGCGCGCCATCGCGGCATCCCCTTTTTGAGGGATGAGTTCCGCGCTGTCGTAGGGTGGAAGCTCGTCGGCGAAGAAGAATCCGCCGGCTTTCGCGGCGTCGCTCAGCCGCGTAATGCGCTCCTGAAGCAGCGGCGCCGCCTTGAGCATGTATTCGAGTTCGACAGCGAAACCCGCGCGCCGGACAAAGGGCAGCAGGCGCTCCGCCAGCGCGTCCGAGGAAAGCTGGCGGATGTAGTAGCCGTTGAGGTGGTCGAGCTTGTCGTAATTCCAGACCGCCGGCGCGGCGTTGACGCGCTCCAGGCTGAACCGCTCGATCAACTCCTCGCGGCTCATGATCTCCGTCTTGTCGTCGAAGCTCCACCCCAGCAGCGCGAGGTAGTTAATCATGGCTTCCGGCAGGTAGCCGAGTTCTTCGAACGTGCGCACGAACACCGGCAGCACGCGGCCGTCCGGAGCGCGATCTTCGCGCTTGCTCATCTTGCCCTTGCCGGCGGGATTCAGGATGAGCGGCAGGTGCGCCATGACCGGCGGCGTCCAGCCGAAGGCCTCGTACAGGCGCGCGTGCAGCGGCAGGCTGCTCACCCATTCGTCGCCGCGCAGCACGTGGCTGATCTCCATCAGGCGGTCGTCGACGACATTGGCCAAGTGATACGTCGGAATGCCGTCGGACTTCATCAGGACCGTGTCCTGAAGGTTGGAGTTCGGGAAGCGGATCTCGCCTCGGATCGCATCGTACACCACAGTTTCGCCGTCGATCGGCATCTTGAACCGGACCGTATGGCGTTCGCCGGCCGCGGCTCGGCGCGCGCTCTCGGCCGTATCCAGGTCGCGGCAGAGCCGGTCGTATCCCGGATTGCCGCCTCGCCGCTGCTGCTCCTTGGACGCGGCCTCCAGCCGTTCCGGGGTGCAAAAGCAGCGGTAAGCGCGGCCCTGTTCCAGCAGTTGGTCGCGATAGCGCCGGTAGATTTCCAGACGCTCGGTCTGAACGTATGGACCGAATTCCCCGCCCGCTTCCGGCCCTTCGTCCCAGTCCATCCCGAGGTATTGCAGGCCGTTCAACAGCCAGCCGACCGCCTCGGGTTTGTACCTCGACTGGTCGGTATCCTCGATACGGAGGATGAATTTTCCATTGAAATGCCGGGCAAATAAGTAATTAAATAGAGCCGTCCGGGCGCCGCCGACGTGAAAATCGCCGGTCGGGCTGGGGGCGTACCGCACCCGGACCTGCTTCGCTGGGGTGGTCATCGCGGGATCGATCTTCCAGTATAGCCGACGGTCCCCGGTATATACTTTCGGTTTATTGCTATGAAGGAGCGGAGCGTATGAAGAGACGAAAATTTCTTGGCGGAACGGTGGCGGGCGGCGTTGCCGCCGCGGGCGGCGCGGAGGCGGCGCCCTTGGCCCAGGCGCAGGGGACGCCGGGGAAGTTGCCGCCGAAAGTAACGCCGTCGGCGTACTCCAACCGGCGGGCGGGCTTCAGTCCCTTCACCGTGCCGGATTACTACGTCTATGCGGACGATCTGACGATCGAGCGCAACCAGCCCGGCAAGCCCCACAAGGGCAAGGCGCTGGCGGCCATTCAGGCGCACTCCGACGATATTCCCCTGTACGCCGGCGGCACGGTCGCCAAGCTCATCGACGAGGGCTACACCGGCTACCTCATCCGGTTGTCCAACGACGAGTCGTCGGGCACGACGCTCGGTCACGGGGTTGTGCAGAACGAGATTGACAACATCGGAGTGGCGAAGGCGCTCGGGTGCAAGAAGGCGTTCTCGTTTTACTATCGCAACCACCGCATGGACGACTGCGCGGAAGTGGAAATCCGCGCGCGCCTGATCTTCCTCTTCCGCCTGTTGCAGGTGGACACCATCGTCGCCATGGACCCCTACAACCACTATGAAGAGAACCCCGACCACCTGGTGGCGGCGCGGGCGGCGGAAGGCGCCTGCTGGATGGCCGGCGGCCGGAAGGACTATCCCGAGCATTACCGCGCCGGGCTGAAGCCGGCCTCGGTGAAGGAGAAGTACTACCATTCGCGCTCGCCGCAAGGGCACAACCTCATCAACCGCGTGGTGGATATCGGTTCGTACATTGACGTCAAGGTGCAGTCGAACGTGGCGAACAAAGGCAAGGGGCCGGCGGGGGAGAACGGCGCCCGGCTGCGGCGGCAACTGGAACGCGAAGGCAGGCGGCTGCCGCTTCTGGGCGACACCGACGACAGCGCCAACGCCGCCTATATCAAGCGCTTTCTCATGGACGACTTCCGGGTTCTGGGAGAGCGGTTCGGCCTCGGGTACGCCGAAGCCTTCCGTTATATCGGCCCTGAGCCGAGTTATCGGGACACAATCCGGGCGTACGTGGACAAGAACGCGGTCAAGATATAACGAGGAAGTACCCTGATGAAAAAAAGCGTTATCAGAAAACGATCCCTCGGCGCGGCGCCGTTCAACCGGGCCGACATCGGCGGAATTATCATCGATAAAGACCAGCCGGGTCAGCCGCACAAGGGGAAAGTGTTCGCCGCCATTCACGCTCATCTGGACGATATCCCCTTCTACGCCGCGGGCCTCTGCGCCAAGCTGATCGGCGAGGGCTACACGGGCTACGTCCTCCGGACCAGCAACGACGAAAAGCGCGGCGGCGGAACCCCGGCCCAGAACATCCTCAGCAACGAGCAGGAGCACATCAAGATGGCCGAGGCGGTAGGGTTCAAAGAGGTCTTCGACCTCTATTATCAGAACCACGAAATGGACGGGATCTCCTCGCTCGATCTGCGCGGCCGAATCATTTTCATCCTCCGCCTGATCAAGGCGGACACGGTGATATCCTTCAACCCGTGGGGGCACGGCGAGGAAAATCCCGACCACTGGGCCACCGGCCGGGCCGTGGAAGAGGCGGCGTGGATGTGCGGAATCGACACCGATTTCCACGAGCATCTCGAGGCGGGTATCCAGCCGCACCCGGTGCTGGAGCGCTACTATTTCCAGGCACGGCGCGGACAACCATATAACCGGGTAGTGGATATCGGCTCACACATTGAAAAGAAAATCGCCTCGCTTGTCGAGTGTAAGTCGCAGGGAGGCGGCAATTTCGGCTCGCAACTCCGGGCCCGCCTGGCCAAGGAGGGAAAACGGCTTCCGCTGCTCGGCAACGACGACCGCACCGCCGACCGGGAGTATGTCCGGCAGTTCCTTCTCGAGGATGAGCGGGAGGCCGGGCGGGAGTTCGGCCTCGAGTTCGCCGAACGGTTCTACTACATCGACCAGCGCCCGCCGGCGAAATCCAAGGTGGACGAATACGTCGAGCGGAACGCCGTCCCGCTGTGAGGCCACAATGAGAAGGGATGCTGCGGTTCGCGCAAACGTGCGAGGCGATCGGCGCGTCGACGCGCAAGAACGAGAAGATACGGCTGGCGGCGGAGTACCTGCGTCCGCTTGAGATCGACGAGGCGGCGCGCGCGGCGGTATTCTTCAGCGGGCGCCCGTTCGCACGGCGGGAAGAACGGGTGTTGTCCGTCGGCGGCGCGCTGATCTGGCAGACGATTTTTCGCCTGGCCGGCCGGCCGCCCGGGGAGATGGAATCGTCCTACCGCCGGCACGGGGATCTTGGAGCGATGACCGAAGAACTTCTGCGCGGGCGCTCCGCGTCCGGCGGCGTCTCGCTGAGCGAGGTCGCGCAGGCCTTCGAGACGCTCGCGGCGCGACGGGGTCCGGAGCAGAAACTGGCGGCGCTGGAAACGTTGCTGGGGCGGGCGGAACCCCTTGTCGCCAAGTACATCGTGAAGATCATCACCGGAGACTTACGCATTGGACTCAAGGAAAGCCTCGTCGAGGAGGCCATCGCGCACGCGTACGGACAGCCGGCAAGCAAGGTGCGCCGGGCCAACATGCTGACGGGCGACATCGGCGCGACGCTGGTCCTGGCCGCCGCCGGCGATCCGGACTCCGCCAGGATGAACCTCTTTCACCCCATCGGCTTCATGCTGGCAACGACGGTGGAGTCGGCGTCCGAAGCCTTCGGGGAATTCGGCGGCGCCGGCCTGATGGAGGACAAGTATGACGGCATTCGTGCGCAGGTTCACAAATCCGGGGAGAAGGTCAAGCTTTTCTCCCGAACGCTGGATGAATTGGTGGAATTCCACGAGCTTTATGCGCCGTTGGCCGAGTTGCCGGGGGAATTCATTCTCGACGGCGAGGTGGTCGGATGGCGCGACGGGCGCGCCCTCCCGTTCACCGAGTTGCAGCAGCGATTGGGCCGGAAGACGCCCGATCTATGGCTGCCGCTCGAAATCCCCGTGAGCTTCGTCGCCTTCGATCTCCTGTACCTTGACGGCGCCACGTTGATGGACCTGCCGCTGTCGGAGCGGCGGCCAAAGCTGGAGCAACTCCTCGCGGCCGGAACTGCGCCTTTCGTCCAGGCCGCGCCCGCGTCGCGCTGCGCCTCCGCGGAAGAGACGCAAGCCGCCTTCAACCGGGCGCTGGAGCGCGGCAACGAAGGACTGATGATCAAAGCGACGGACGCTCCTTACACGCCCGGCCGGCGCGGGCGGAAGTGGCTGAAGTGGAAGCAGCCGCTGGCGACGCTGGACGTTGTGGTGACGGCCGTCGAGTTCGGACACGGCAGACGTCACGGCGTGCTGTCGGACTACACGTTCGCCGTCCGAAGCGGCGACCGGCTGGTGAACATCGGCAAGGCCTATTCGGGACTCACGGACAAGGAAATTGCCGAATATACGAGTTATTTCCTGGAACACACCGTCGACGACCAGGGATTCCGCCGGATTGTCGAACCGGCCCTCGTGCTGGAGGTCGCCTTCAACAACGTACAGCGGTCGAACCGCCATGAAAGCGGCTATGCCTTGCGCTTTCCGAGAATCGTACGCCTGCGGCCCGACAAGACGCCGGCGGATATCGATACGCTGGAAACCGTCCGCCGGATCCACGAACGGCAGACCGTAGGCAACTCCCCCGGCTAGCCGGCGCCGGGCCGCGCCGCCGCGAAGCGTACCCCGCGCATCGCCAGCCGTTCGATCAGATGCGCCGCCACGGCCAGGGATCCTCTAGGCGTGGCTTGGGCGAGGCGGCGGCATGTGGAGCGAATTTCGTCCGATCCGAGCAAGCGCCGAAGAGTCCGCGCCGCCGTCGAGGTCCGGTAGGCGGCGGGAAGCAGCGTGAGTCCAGCGCCGAGCCGTTCCACGCGCACCGCGTTATCGGGCTGGTCGTGCGCATAGGGGACCACGAGCTGAGGAATTCCGGCGGCGAATGCCTGCGCGGTGGTCCCGATGCCTCCGTGATGAACCAGCGCCGCCGCTCGCGGAAGCGCCAGGCTGAACGGAACGTAAGAAAAGGATCGGATCGAGCCTGGCAAACTGGGCGGAAGCTGTTCCGGAAATTGCGTGAGAAAAACGGCGCGCAAGCCCAGAATTGCCACCGCTTCGGCGGATACTCGGAAGAAGTCCCTTGCTTGCGTCATGGCGGAGCCGGCGGTGAAGACCACAGGCGGCTCGCCGTCTCGCAGGAATTCCTCCAGTTCGTCCGGAACGCCGCGCGCTTCGCTTTCGTCGTACAGAGGGAATCCCGCCAGACGCATGTTCGGCGGCCAGTCCGGCTGGACCGGCCCGAACCACTCCGGAAAGAGGCCGATTACCAACTGGGGCGAGTGAATCCAGCCGTTGAACAAACGCCGAACCGACGGCAGGCCAAGCTCCGATCGAAACCGATTGACCTCAGGGGCGAGCGCCCTGTCGATGACGAAACGGTCCACTACCCGGAAAAAAAGCCGCTTGAGCGGCCGGGGCACAACGTTCATCACGTCGGGTATTCCGATGGCGGCCGTTTGATAATAGCTCCGGATTATCGCGGGTTGGAGATGAATTGTGGCCAGTGACGCCCCGAGTTTGTCCTGCGCCACGCGCGCCCCGAGCGCCGTGGCGGCCGCCACGACGACCATGTCGTCTGAGCCGAGCGACCGCTCGATCCACTCGTATACCGGCCGCAACGACGGCAGCATGAGGCGGCGCGCGATCACGCCGAAAGCCCGCCTGGACTTCCACAGGTCCGGATCGTTCAGCGCCTCGAAATAGTCCTGCTCGGTCCCCAGCGGAAAGAAGCCAAACCCATGGCGCTCCGCCACCCGGCGGAAAACCGGGCTCGCGGCGAACTCAACTTCGTGGCCGCGGCTTCGTAACGCGATGCCCAGCGCCGCCATCGGGTGCACGTCGCCCGCGCTCCCCATCCCCAGTACCAATGCCCTCATGAATCAAAGATAGCAGCGGCAAGCGCAGCCGCTCAGGAAGGCGTTCTTGGGGTTCGAAGCTGAAAATATCCGAGCAAGACGAATCCGATCGCGATGACCAAGCGAAGAACCGTCAGAGCCGGCCGCCCTCCCAGCAGGAACGACCGGACCGTCAGAGCAAGGAAGCCGGCCGCGATGCAGAAATACCAGACGGCGAACCAGTGAGAGCGGGACCAGCGTCGTATATCCACGTAACCGGGCCGGAGCCTCCTCCTGCCCCCAGCTTACCAACGCGCCTCGCGCGCGGCTCTCCCGCGCCGCTCAGCGAAACTGCGCCAGCAGCGCGCCCGTCTGCCGCAGCAGGCTATACCGGGCAAGTTCCAGTTGCTGGCGCGCGGCGTGGAAAGCGATCCACTTCTCGTTCTCCAAGTAGCGCGCCGCTTCCACATCCCGCAACGAGGCCCGCCCCTCCTCCATCCTGGCCAGCAGGACGCCCACGTCTTCGCGCGCCAGGTCCAGGTCCAGCCGGGCGACCTCGGCCGCCGCCTCGGCCTTTCTCACGTCCCGAAACCCGCCGCGGGCATCGCCGGCGACCCGGGTTCGCGCCGACTCGAGTTCCGAGCGCAACCGTTGCACATCCAGCTCGGCCTGCGCGGCGCGCGCGCCCGCCGCGCGTCCCGTGTACAGCGGGACCTCGAACGACACGCCGATTTGTCCGTTGTGCCGCTGAAACGTCCGGTAGAAATCCTCGTAATTGTTGAAGCGTCCCAGCAGCGCGTATTGGCCGATCAGGTTAAGCTTCGGCAGTCTCTCCGCCCGGGCGGCCTTCACATCCCAACCTTTCACCGCCAGCGCCGATTCGATCTTGCGAATGCCCGCGTTGTCCTCCAGCGCCGCCTGGGCCGCCGCGTCCTCCGTATCGGGGAGAGATGGCCGGGGCCGTTCCTCGCCCGCGGCGCCAACGCGATCTCCAGCCGGCAGGCCGAGAACCGACGCTAACGCCGTTTCCACGCCCTCGAGGTCCAGGCCGTATGCCGAGGCGCGCTGGCGGACGCGAGCCAGATCGAGTTCCGCCCGCTTGACCTCCACCGGCAACTCGCGGCCTTCCTCCACCCTGAGGCGCACGGCCGCCGCCACCCGTTCGAGCCCCTCCGTCTGGGCCCGCGCCAGTTGCGTCTCGCGAGCCAATCGCTCGGCTCGCAAGTAAAGCTCCACAGTCCGCAGGGCAACCTCGTCGCGCTTTGCGTCGGCGTCCAGGCCGGCGCTGTTCGCGCTTTCCCTGGCCTGCGCCAGGCGGAACGAGGCGGGCCGGTCCACGATGGAGGCGAATGCCTGCGCTTGCACGATCGAGGGAACCGAGCCGCCTACGCTGAGCGGGATGCCGTGCGTGTACGCCATGCCGCTGCCGGCGAACACCTTGGGTATAAAAGGATCGCGCGCCAGCGTCACCTGGTGCGCCGCTTTCTGCTCGTCGATCCGGGCCATGACGACGTCGGGATTCTGCTCCACCGCCCGGCGGACTGCCTCGGCGAGCGTCATGGTGTGGACCTCCGCCGCCAGGCTGGCGGCCGCGGCCAAAGCGAGACTCATCCTGAACATGGGATCTCCACAGTCTTGGTTTCGCGCAAATGCGATCTCAACCGCCGCCGGCCCGGCGCAGCAACTCTTCCGCTTCGCGGCGGGGCGGGTTGTCCGGAGTCAACTCCGCGGTCAGGTACCGTTCCAGCAGGCGGCGCGCTTCCGCCAGGTCGCGTTTCGCCTGAATCAAGGCGCTGGCGCGGGCGAAAAGCGCTTCCGGATCGTCCGGCGCCGTCCGCAAGGCTTTCCGGAACAAAGCGTCGCTCTCCTCGTACCCGCCGCGTTCGGCCAGGTACGACGCCAGGTCAAGCAGCCGGCCCGCCTTATCCGGCGCAAGCTCGGCCGCCCGGCGGAAATGTTGTTCGGCGGCGGCGAAATCGTTTCGTTTCTTGGCGAGTTGCGCTTGGATATAGTGATATTGCGGCGGGTCCAGGTCTTTGATCCGTTCCGCGATTCCGGCCGCTTTCTCCACTCCGCCGCCGAGAAATCCCGGCGCGTCGAGATAATACGAAAAAAGATCGCTTAACGCCTCGACGTTATTCGGGGCGAGTTCCACCGCTTTTTCGAACGCTTTCCGGCATTGAGAGGCGTACCTGGGCGCGGTCAGAAAACTGGAGGTCTCCGCGCGCCGCCCGTAGGCCTTCCCCAACCAGTTCCAATAATGGGCGTTCCCGGGTTCCGCTTCCACTGCGCGCTCCAGCCATTCCGTGCTGTCCTTGAACTCGCCTTTGCGGTAATGGATCTTTCCGGCCAGCGCGAACGTGACCGCCGTCTTGGCCTCAACGTTAGCCAGCGCCTGGAGCGCCTCGTGGTAGCGAGTCTTCTGGTACAGTGCGGCGGCGCGCTCCAGGGGGGCGTCCGCGGCCCCCAGCGCCGAAGCTAACACAAAGATGCCAAAGGCTTTACGCATTCTGCCGAACGTCCTTCATTATATTGGACGCGCCTCGGCCCGTGCTCGTTCTTCAACCGATCGCCGGCAAGACAGCTCTGCGCGAGATCCCGTCCTCTACCCCGCGCCTAACGGCGCTCGTCCGGTTACAGCGGCGGCCGCGGCCGGATTCGCGGCCATGCCGAGACGATTCAGAAGTTCCAGGATCGCCCGATTCAGGAAATCGATGTGTTCCGCGTCGATGGCGTCCAACTCCAGCCCGGCGTCACGGACGCCTGTCCGTTGCAGCGCGCCTCTGGCTTCCAGCAGCCTTTTCTCGGCGTGATGAAACAGTTCCAGGTTCTGAAGGCTGAACACGATTTGCGGGAGAATGCCGGCGAATACCTCGTAGGCGGCTTCCCGTTTTCCGTCGCGCGCCAGCCGGAACGCGCGGTCCAGCAGGTCGGTGAGCGCCAGCCCCGGCATCACGCCGCAGATCCCTGTCCTCGCCAGCTCCAGCGTGTACATTCCTCCCCAGCCCTCGATGACGCCGACTTCCTCATGCGTCAGGCGCCGGATCGCCTCCACTTTCGCCGCCATCATCGCTTCCTCCAGCTTCACGTAGCGGAAGTGCGGAAATTCATTGTGCAGCGCGGCTACAAACGCCGGCGTCAGGGTTGGTCCGCCCGGATTGAAATCCTGGATGATCAGCGGAATGTCGATAGCATTCAGAATCTTTGCGAAGTACCGGCGGAGGTCGCTTTCGCGCAGCGGAAACAGCCGCGGCGCGGCGGCTGAGATGGCTGCCGCGCCGTTCTGTCGGCAGCGGACGGCTGCTCGCGCGGCCGAAACGGCGCCTGGATAGTTCACCTGCCCGATCACCGGAATCCGTCCGGCGGCGTGGCGCGCCGCTTCACTTACCAGGTTGTCGCGCTCTTCCTCGGACAACTTGTAAAATTCACTCGCGTACGCCGGCAGGCAGATGGCGCACGCCCCCGCGGCGATCGCAAAGTCGATCAGACGGGGTAACTGGTCCCATGCGATCCCTTCATCGGGCGCGAACGGCGTGGGGATGATCGGTACAATCCCATCGATTCTGAACGGCGCTTCGGGCTGCATCGTTGATTCCTGGTTCATTGCGTTCGGGCAGTAGCGGGCCGCGCGAGGCAACGGCGCGCACGATTTCAGGCGGCCTCGCGTCCCCTCAGTTTACCTCCGGGCTCGCTCCCGTCAACCGGGTGGTTCATTGGACCTATTGCGCCGCGCTCTTCGTTGGGAGAGAATTCCGGCATGGCAAAGACCGAAATCAAACACCCCGATAAAAAGGTCTCCACCGGCGCGTACTCCGCCGGCGTCGCCGCGGATGGATGGCTCTTCATCAGCGGCCAGGGTCCGCTCGATCTCAACACCGGCGAAGTCGTCGAGGGAACGATCGAAGAGCAAACCCGCCTTACCCTCGAGCACATCGGCAGGATCCTCCAGGCCGCCGGTTGCGGGTTTGAAGACGTCGTCAAGTGTACCTGCCATCTGCGCGACATCGATGACTTCGAAGCATTCAACGCCGTTTATGCAAGTTTCTTTACCGGCGTTCGGCCGGCCCGGACGACCGTGCAGTCCGTGCTTTGGGGAACAATTAAGGTGGAAATCGACGCTATCGCCCGTCTTCGCGCTTGAAAATGGAAGGGATTCCAAGATGAAAACGCCGCGTGGAACCAGGCCGAACGCCAGGATTGACGTCGCGACAATCCCGGCGGGCATCGTTGGTCTTGGACTCATGGGACGGAGCATCGCCACCTGCCTGCTCGCCTCGGGTCACCCGGTCGTCGCGATCACCAGCACGCCCGCAAAGATCCAGGCCGCCAGGCGACACGTGCTTGCGCTGCTGAAGGAACTGCAGAAGGAAGGCCTCCTCAAAGAGGACCCTCGCCGGGTTCTCGATCGCTTGACGGTTTCCTCCGGCTACGCCGCCCTTGCCGGCGCCGGCATCGTTGTCGAGTCGATCATCGAGAGCGTGGAAGCCAAGAAAAAGGTCATCCGCGCCGTCGAAGAGGTTGTCTCCCCCGACGCGTTGCTCGGCTCAAACACGTCCGCCATTCCCGTCACCATCCTTCAGGATGGCGCGCTTCACCCGGAGCGCATCCTCGGCCTGCACTGGGCGGAACCGGCCCATGTCACGCGCTTCATGGAGATCATCTGCGGCAATCAGACCCTTCCGGAGCGCGCCGAACGCGCAATGGCGCTGGCGGCGCGCTGGGGCAAGGAGCCGTCTCTGCTGCGCCGCGACATCCGCGGATTTATCACCAACCGCTGCATGTACGCGCTACTTCGCGAAGCGTTTCACCTGGTGGACTCGGGCTACGCGACCGTCGAGGATGTCGACCGTTCGCTCCGCAATGACTTTGGCTACTGGATCCTGTTCGCCGGCGTTTTCCGGTTCATGGACCTTACCGGAATCCCGGCATACGCCGCCGTCATGAAGGACTTGAACCCGGAACTCAACAACTCCTCCGAAGTTCCGGCATTAATGAGGAAAGTGGTCGACTCCGGCGCTCGCGGCGTCTCCAACGCGAAAGGTTTCTACAGCTACACGCCGGCGCAAGCCAGACGCTGGGAAAAGCTGTTCCTGACATTCACCTACGAGGTTCGCGCGCTCGCGCAAAAGTATCCCGCCGACATCGGCAACCGGAAACGATAGCGCCTCAGAACCGCTGCTGATAGCGCGAACTGACCATCAGGTCCTCGAGGAAAACATCTTGATGAGACGCTCGGCCAGTTCGACGGGATACGGAGCGGGGTGGCCGTCGTGAGTGGATGCGCCGCGTGGGTCGGCCCATATCGAACGGAACCATGTCTTCATTTCTTCCTTCGTCAGCATCGACAGCGCCTTCTGGAGCGGCGGCGTGGTCCGATATTCGCCGCCCTTCCGCAGGAAGAGGATGTACTCGACGTCGTTCTTGATGATCACGCCTGGCTGGTATGGCTTCCCGTAGAAGCCGGCGCCGTTCCCTTCCGCCTCGGTCACGCCATTGGCAATCTTGTTCCAGAGAATCGGTTGCAGGCAGTCCAGGCCGAGTTTGCGTGCGCGGACCTGGATATCCGAGTGCAGAGGCACAAGGTGATGGCGGCCGCCGCACTTTCTGGGAATACAAACGGCGCCAACGACGCAGCAGATTCGCCCCCCGCCCACAAGGACGCGGCGGCATTCCAGCCAGACGCGCTCCAGCTCCGAAAGGAAGTGCTGGTAGTCCGCCGGATTATCGCCGGCCACGAGACCGAACCGGTCTCTTTAAATAGAAAATAACTCCATTTAATTGAGGGGGACGCCGACGCGCTTTGCCGCCGCTACGGCGTCGTTTCCGAGTGTGGAGCGGCGCCGCTGGCCAGGTGGCGGTAGAAGCCGAGATCTTCTCCCGTGAGCTGCTTCGTGGCGAACAGGATCTGTCCGGCGTGCTGCGCGAAGTGCTCTACCACGTGGTAGATGGCTTCCAGAATGGTGAGGCTGTAATTCTGAATCACCACGGTCTCCGTCAGCCGTTCGGGCGCCAGGCCTTCGATGATTGCCGCGGCCTCCGCCGCCACCCCTTCCAGACGCTCTCGCAATTCCGCCGGCTGGATGTCGCCGCGCGCCCGGAACTCCCGGTCCCGAACCCGCACGTCGGGCCTGCCCGCCACGCCGGTCCCGATCCACTGCCGTACGTTCCCGCACAGGTGCAGCGTCAGGTTCCCGACCGCGTTCTCGCTCTCCCCGCCCCGCGCCCAGACCTGCTCGTAGCTCAACCGGTCCAGGCACGCGGCGATGCGCCCGCTCAATTGCTTCAACTTCGCCGCCGAGTAGGCGAGGAAGATCCGCTCCGCATCGCCGTCCGTCGTCACGATCCCTTCAGGCACTCCGCGATCTCCTTTTCCGGCACCGCCCCCTCCCGGATCACGCGCCAGTACGGCTCCGTCACGTCCACCGTCGTCGCGCCGCCGCCCACGCACAGCCCTCCGTCCAACACCAGGTCCACGCGCCCGTCCATCACGCCGAAAACCTCGATCCCGCTCCGGCACGTCGGATGGCCCGAGATGTTCGCACTCGTGCAGATCAGCGGCTGATCCAGCTTCTCCAGCAGCGCGTTCAACAGCCGCGATTTCGACTGGCGCAGCGCCAGCCGCCCCGTGTTCCCCGTCACCTTCAACGGCACCCGCGCCGACGCCGGCACGATCAGCGTCAGCGGTCCGGGCCAGTATCGCCGCGCCAGTATGTAGAACCGGGCCGACAGTTCCGCCGCCAGGTCCTCCGCCATCAGCAGGTCGCTGACCAGCAGGGGCAGCGACCGCTGCGGTTCTCGCCCCTTGGCCGTGAATACCTTGGCCACTGCGTGCAAATTCAGCGGATCGGCCACCAGCGCGTACAGAGCGTCCGTCGGAACCGCGATCACCTTTCCCCGTAAGATGGCCGCGCCGGCGCGTTCGATCGCCTCCGGAGAGGGATTCTCCACATCCACTTCGATGAGATCAGTTGCCAAGGCGTCTCCAGCAAACGTGCATGAACGGTTTTCCCATCGCCGCGCCGGGCCGGGAGCGCCCCGCGCCGCTAAGCGCCTATTCTATCTGGGTCCGATCGCCTCGGCGACATCAATCGCCATCTGGTAACGCCCGAACGGCGCGCTGAGTTGGACGCCTTGCACCATCGGCCGGACCTGTCGCACCATCTCCCGGGCGATTTCGACGCCCTCCAGCCTCGCCAATTCCGCGTTCTCCGCGCGCCGCATCCGCTCCATGAAATGCGCCGGCACCGGCACGCGCAGTTCGTTTACCATGAACTCCGCATTCCGGTAGCTTGTCAGCGGCCAGATGCCCGCGATGACGGGGATTCGCAGGCGCTCCACCTGCTTGACGAAGTCCTCGATCAGCGCCAGGTCGAAGACCGGCTGTGTCACGATATACTCCGCGCCCGCCTGCGCCTTCCAGTCCAGCCTCCGCAGCTCTTCCTCCATGTTCAACGCGCCCGGATTGGCCCCAACGCCGATCAGCAGCGCCGTCTGCGAGCCCATCGGGTTGCCCCCGATGTCGAGCCCATGGTTCAGGTTGTTCACGATGTTGGTCAGGCCGATGGCATCCACGTCGAACACCGCCGTGGCGTCCGGATAGGAACCCATTCGCGGCGGATCACCCGTGATGCAGATCAGGTTCCTGATCCCCAGCGTGTACGCTCCCAGCAGCTCCGACTGGATGCCGAGGATGTTGCGGTCGCGGCAGCAGAAGTGCAACACCGGTTCGATCCCCGCCTGCTGCCGGATCAGGTAGCAGGTCACCTGAGCGCTCATCCGCGCGCTCGCCCGCGGCCCGTCCGGCACGTTGATGCAGTCGATGCCGCGCTCGGCGCACAGCTTCGCCCCCGCGATCTCCTTCGCCGCGTCTACTCCGCGCGGCGGCAGAATCTCGACGAACGCGACGAACGTTCCCGCCGCCAGTTTGGCCCCTAACGCCGACTTCTCGGCGACCGGAACCTTCTCCAGCGCCTTTGCTTTAGCCGCTGGTTCCTCAACTTTTACCTGAATGTCGCGGTGCGCCGGCTGGAGCGATCGCACCTCCGACCGGATCTGCTTGATGTGCTCCGGCGTCGTCCCGCAGCACCCCCCGACGATCTTCACCCCGGCCCACAGAAACCGCCGCGCGTACTGCGAGACGTATTCCGGCGACCCGAAGTAGATGTTCCGCCCTTCCACTCGCACCGGGTGCCCCGCGTTCGGCATCGCGCTCAGCGGCTTGCTCGAAAACTTCACCATCTTCTCGACGGTTTCGAGCATAATCTTCGGACCAACCGAACAGTTGCACCCGATGACGTCGACCGGCCATTCTTCCAGCGCCCGGGTGAACGTCTCCGTGTTCGTGCCGTCGCGCAGATTGCCGAAATCGTCGATGGTCACCTGCGCCACGATCACCATGTCCGGACCGGCCGCCTCTCGCGCCCCGTGGATGGCCTCGCGCAGCTCTCCCAGGTCGGAAAACGTCTCCAGCACCAGAAGATCGACGCCCGCCTCCACCAACGCCTCCGCCTGTTCGCGAAACACGGCCCGCGCTTCCCCGTACGAGATCGAGCCCAGCGGCTCCACCAACGCCCCGAGCGGACCGATGGCCCCCGCGACGAACGTCGAATCCAGCGCCGCTTCCCGCGCCAGCCGCACGCCCGCTTCGTTGATTGCCCGCAGCTTGTCCGCCAGCCCGAAACCAGAGAGCCGGAGCCGGTTTGCGCCGTACGTGTTCGTCTCCAGGATCTCCGCGCCGGCTTTGACGTACTCGGCGTGGATCTCCCGCACCAGTGGACCTTGGGAAAGGTTGAGTTCGTCGTACGACCGGTTGATGAACACCCCTTTGCTGTACAGCATCGTGCCCATCGCCCCGTCGGCGACGAGCGAGCGGCGTTCAAGCGACTCTCGAAATTCCTTGGCGCGGGACTGGGTGGCGACGGACATGGCATTCACCTCTGGCACCCGGGACAGTAATAGGTGGAGCGGCCGGCCTGAACAATGCGTTTTACCAGCCGCCCGCAAGCAGGGCACGGCTCGCCCTCACGGCCATACACTCCAAGCGGAAACGTCTCGCTTGCTTCGAAGCGACCGGGTCCAGAGTAGGCGTTACAGGCCGATTGTACCGCATCGTTCAAAACCCCGACAATCGCCGCCCGCACCGCGTCGATCTTCCGCCGGCTTACTCGGTTCATTGGCCGACGGGGATGAACCCGCGCCCGGTGCAGGACCTCCGCCGCGTAGATATTGCCCAGCCCCGCCACCCGCGTTTGATCCATCAGGAACAGCTTGGCCGGCGCCCGCGACCGCCCCGCCAGCGCGGCGAACGCTTCCAAGGTGAAGGCTTCCGAAAGCGGTTCGATTCCGGCGTCATCCCGCAGCCGGCGCAAGTCGTCCGGCGCCAGCAGGTCCACCACGCCCAACGCCCGCGAGTCGTCGAGGATCAGGGCCCGTCCCCCGTCGAGCGCGAACCACGCTCGCGTCGCCTCAGGGCGCAGCCGAAGGTCGGGGATGACGTAAAGGTTTCCCGTCATCCGCAGGTGGACGCGCACGGCCGACCCGGAATCCAGAACCAGCAGGATGTTCTTGCCGAGCCGTTCCACCGCGGCGATGGCCCGTCCCCGAACCGCCCGTTCCAGCGCCGGACTTCGCTTGCGCAGCAGCCGGGCCGAGACGATACGCGCCCCGGCAACGTCCCGCCGGAGCTTTCGGCACACCGCTTCCACTTCGGGCAGTTCAGGCATAGGATGAAGGCGCCGGCGTCTCCACCACCTTACAACGCCCGATCGAGCCTGTTTTGCCGACAATGGTTGATGACCGATGGATGCAAAGACGCCCAAAGCCTACATTGCCTCTGCCCTGGGCTTTTCCGAACTCGGCCGGAGCGCGTACTACGCCGCGCTGGTTCCCGCGATTGAGCGAGCCGGTTACCAGGTCCTCGATCCCTGGCGGCTGACCGCTCCGGCCGTGCTCGGGAAAGCCCGCGCGGCGCCGGAGGGCCCTTCCCGTCGGCGCGCTTTCCGCAAAGTGAACGCCGTCATCGGCGGCAACAACCGCCGTGCCATTGAAGCCTGCGATGTGCTGGTGGCCATCCTCGATGGTCCGGATGTTGACAGCGGGACCGCCGCCGAAATCGGCTACGCCGCCGGCATCGGCAAGCGCATCGTCGCCTACCGGAACGACTTCCGGTTGAGCGCGGACAACGAAGGCGCCGCGGTCAACCTTCAGGTCGAGTACTTCATTCGTCAATCGGGGGGCCGCATCGCGCCGGACCTGCTGGCACTCGAACGCGCCTTACGGGCGCTCAGGCGCTGAGAACTCTGCCGCGCCTCCGCGTGCGTCCGGCGCTCGGGGGACGGAAAAACAAAAAGTCGATCCGCTGCCCACCGCCGAATGCTCCAGCCAGATCTGGCCGCCGTACTGCTCAATGATTCGCTGGCAGATCGATAGCCCGATGCCGCTGCCCGGATACCGTTCGTTGCTGTGGAGCCGCTTGAACAAGCCAAAGATCTGCTCGGCGAATTCCGGCTCGATTCCGATGCCGTTGTCCGCCACCGAGAAGACGTACCAGCCGCCGCGCTCTTCGGCCGAGACCGTGACGCGAGGCGCCTCGTCCCCCCGGTACTTGATGGCGTTGCTGATCAGGTTTTGAAAGATCTGGGCAAGCCGGTTCGCGTGGATCGCTACAGCCGGCAATTCCGCGGCCGCCACAGTCGCGCCCGTTTCTTCGATCGGCGCGCGCAGGTTTTGCAGCGCCTCCCCCAACACGAGTCCCGCGTCCACGGACGGAACAGGGCCCGCCTCGTGTTTCGTCGCCCGCGTATAGGTGAGCAAGTCCTCCAGGAGCGCACTCATGCGGCGCGAGGCGGTCATGATGTTGCCCAGGAACAGGGCGTCGTCGCCCTCGAGCCGGTCGCGGCAACTCCGTTCGAGGAACTGCGCCGCGAGCGAGACCGTGCGCAGCGGTTCCTGCAGATCGTGGCTTGCCGAATAGGCGAAGACTTCCAGGTCGCGATTGGCGCGCCGCAGTTCTTCGTTGGATCGCTTCAGCTCCGACTGCGCGCTTTGGATCTGTTGGAACAGGCGCGCGTTGTCCATGGCGATGGCGGCTTGGGCGGCGATGCCGGCGACGATCGATTCGTGCGTCTCGCTGAACCTGCCCGGCTCGGAATGAGCGAAGTAAAGGCCTCCCAGCACTTCGCCCGACCGTCCCACGACAGGCGCGGCCAGGTAGCTGACTACCGGCAGGTGTCCCTCCGGCATGCCATAGTGCGGCGGATTCTTGCCGTAGCGGGGATCCTCGGTCACGTCGTGGCAGCGCACAATCGCTTCGCCCCGATACGTAGGCCCGAACAGTTCGGTATTCCGCGGCATGGGGAAGCCGGCGAATGCCTCCCGTGGCGCGCCCGACAGCGTGTAGAGCATGTAGGACTCGCCCTTCTCGTTGACGACGTTGTGGAAGAGGGCGCCGAAATCCGCGCCCACCAGCGCCGTCGCAATGTCGGTGACCTCCTGAACCAGTTTGTCCAAATCCAGTTGCGCCGCCAGCCGCGGCCCCACGCGGTTCAGCAGTTCGGCCGTTCGGCGAGCCTCTCGTTCCCGCGCGTGGAGCAACGCTCGCTCCTGCTCGGCCAGCTTTCGGCCGGTGATATCCCGAGCGATCTTCGACGCCCCGACGATCTGTCCGGTGGCATCGCGCACCGGCGAAATGGTTAGCTCGACATCAATGATCCGTCCGTCCTTCCGCTTCCGCCGCGTCTCGTAGTGGTCGACGCGCAGCCCTTGCCTGATCCGGTTGAGAATCTCCGGCATCTCGTTGAGGTGGTCGGGGGGCGCCAGCATCGCGATGGGACGGCCAAGGACTTCATCGCTCCGATAGCCGAGAATACGCTCGGCGCCTTTGTTCCAACTCGTGATTGCCCCGTTGAGGTCCTTGCTCACGATGGCGTCGTCGGAACTCTCGACGATCGCCGCCAGGTGCTGCGCGGCGAGCTCAAGCCTCTTGCGTTCCGTGATGTCGGTGCCGATTCCACAGACCCCGACCGGCGCCCCATCCGGTCCTCGGAGGGGAAACTTGATCGAGATATAGGTGTGAACGCCGTCGTCGTGAGGCGCGCGCTCCTCGATGGACTGCGCCTTTCCGGCGGCGAGTACGGCCTGATCGTTCGCACGAAAATGATCCGCTATCTCCGCGGCAAACAAGTCGTAATCGGTCAGGCCGACGACCTCTTCCTTGCTGACGTGAAACAGTTCCTCAAAGCGCCGGTTAACGAGCAAATAGCGTCCCTGAACGTCCTTGAGAAAGATGATAGTGGCGGAGTTGTCGAGGATCGCCTGGAGTCGCTGTTCGCTGTCGAGCCGGGCGCGTTCAGCGCGTTTACGCTCGGTGGCGAGCGCGACGTGCGCGGCGATGGCCTGGGCCATCTCCAACTCGTCGGTGGAACAGGTGTACGGCTCGTCGTAATACAGCATGAACTTCCCGATTACGCCGCCGTCGAGCGCGAGTGGAACAAACGCCAGCGCTCCAATGCCTTCCCGCCGCAGAATGCCGAGGTAGGGCGCGAGGCTGTCTTCCAACAGGACGTCGGGCACGACGATCGGCTGCGTATCCCTGGCGCCTCGCGACCAAGGCGAGTGGCCAGTAACCGCCGCCTGATACGTTTCGGAAAGTCCCCGCGACGCCTTGAACCGGATCATGCCGTCATCGTCGAACAGCAGAATCGCCGCGCGATTGGCGGACGTGGCATCCAGCAGACCGGCAAGCGCGGCGTCATAGACGTTCTCCAGCGCGCCTGCCTGGCTCAACGAGGCGAGCAGTTGGTAAAGCGTACGAAGACGCCGAACTTCCGCCTCACGCTCCATGCCCAGTTGAGCGAGCGACATTGCTTTAATTCTACCGTAATACCGGAAAAGCACCATCGCGGCCGGAGAAACCCGTCGCGACCCGATGGTCCTGTTGAAAGCGGAAGAGAGAAGAGGCGATCAAAGCGTTATAGGAGCCGAAGCGGCCGGCGGTCCAGCGGCTGGAATCGTCAGGATCGCCGGCGGGTGGCTCGAAAATCCGCAAGACGTCGTACTTCGTCGATCGCTGGTAAGGGGCGCGGCCCGCGCCGCGAATGAGTGAACGCATCCGCGACGGCGTGAGGAACTGGCCGTGCATCGCGCCGGCCGACGTGGAGATGCTCTCGTTCATCAACGTGCCGCCGAAGTCGTTCGCTCCGGCGCCGAGACAGGCCTGGGCCAGTTCCGGCCCCTGCTTCACCCAGGACGCCTGAAGGTTGTCGATCCAGCCGTCGAGCATCAGGCGAGAGATCGCGTACATGCGAAGAACATCGTCCGGTCCGGCCTCGGCTTCCACCGGAACGAAGCCCTTCCGCACCATTGGCGCTTCCGTTCGTATGAAGCTGAGCGGGACGAATTCCGTGAACCCGCCCGTCTCCTTCTGGATATCGCGGAGAAGCTCGAGGTGCCGCGCGCGCTGGAGCGGCGTCTCGACGTGCCCGTACATGATGGTGGATGTCGTCGGAATGCCAAGTTTGTGTGCGCCGCGGATCACCCGGACCCAGTCGCCCGTCGAGATGCGGCCTGGGGAAATTCGTTCGCGCACTTCGTCGTCCAGGATCTCGGCGGAGGTGCCGGGAAGAGAGCCGAGTCCCACATCCTTCAGCGCCCCCAGGTACTCCTCAACGGAGCAAGACGAAAGCGTTGCGCCGTAGAGGATCTCCTCGGGCGAAAAACCGTGGACGTGGAGTGCGGGGAACTCCCGCTTGATCGCCGCGCAGAGATCGATGTAGAACGAGCCTTTCATCCGCGGCGGCAAGCCCGCCTGGAGACAAACCTCCGTGGCCCCGAGTTCCACCGCCTCGCCGGCGCGCCGGAGAATTTCGTCGAGCGGCAGCAGATAGCCCTGCTCGGCCAGGTGACCTCGGCTGAAGGCGCAGAACCCGCAGCGCTTGACGCAGACGTTGGTGAAGTTGATGTTGCGGTTGACGACGTAGCCGGTGAGGTCGCCCCGGCGCCGGCGGCGCAGTTCGTCGGCGGCCGCGAGCAATCGTGAGTGCGCTTCGCCGCGGGCGGAAAAGAGCGCTTCGCCTTCGCGCGCGGTGATTTCGTTGCCGGCAAGGGCTTTATCGAGGATCGCCTCGACCATCATGCTGCCTCCTTGTCGCGGCCCACCATGCCCGAGTCGTCCGTCCAGCGGAGCGCGGCGCGGCGCAGCGGGTCCGGAATCCAGGCCGGATTTAATACGAACTCCGGATACGCCGCGAGCCTCTCCCTCGGCTCGAATCCGGCGTCCGCCGTGATCGATCGCAACAGCTCCACTTTGGGCCAGGCCATCTCCGGGTTGATGAAATCGCGCGTCACGGGCGAGATGCCGCCCCAATCGTTAATGCCGGCGAGCAAGAAGAAGCCGTAGGCGTCCGGCGTGAGGTTGGGTGGAACCTGCAAGTGGATTTCCTCTCCGAAGATGAGCCGCGCCACGGCGGCGGTCCGCGCGATGTCGAGCGCTCCGGGCTCCGAAGCGTCCCGAAATTCGGTGTCGGGTTTGGCGCGGAAGTTCTGGACGATCGCTTCCTGGATGTGGCCGTGGCGGGCGTGAAGGTCGCGGATGGCGCAGAGCGCGTCCACCCGTTCGTCGAGCGTTTCGCCGATGCCGATGAGGATGCCGGTGGTGAAGGGAATGCCGAGTTCGCCCGCGGTTTCGAGCGCGGCCAGCCGGACTTCCGGCACTTTGTCCGGACAGCGGTGATGCGCCTGTCCCGGTTCGAGAAGCCGCCGACTGGTCGTCTCCAGCATCATGCCGAGGCTGATGTTCACCGGGCGCAGGGCCAGCATCTCCTCGCGGGTGAGAACGCCCGGATTCGAGTGCGGCAGCAGGCCCGTCTCTTCGAACACCAGGCGGCACATCGCCGTGAGGTATTCCACCGTGGAGCCAAACCCCTGTTCGCGCAGCCAGTCCCGGTAATCCGGGTAGACAAGCTCGGGCTTGTCGCCGAGGCTGAACAACGCTTCCTTGCACCCCGCGGCGCGGCCGGCGCGAGCGACGCGCAACACCTCGTCCGGCGTCATCGTGCGGGCGAGCGGATCGCCGGGCCGCCGGACGAACGTGCAGTACTTGCAGCGGTCGCGGCAGAGGTTTGTGAGGGGAAGAAAGACCTTGCGCGAATAGGTTATGGCCGTCCCGGTGCGCCGCGCGCGGATGCGGCTCGCGCGCTGGAACAGCTCCAGCAGTTCTTCCCCTCGGGCGCGGATCGCCGCGCGCGCTTCGTCCGCGGAGATGCCGGGCGACGCGCGCCGCCCGGTTGCGACGGAGCGGCCGGGCACCGTCAACCCATCACGAACGAGCCCTGGGGTTCGATCTTGTAAATGACCCGCACCTCGCCGGCTTGACGTCCCGGATAGGTATCGACGCCCAGGTACTTCTTGGCCAGCTTGTCGATGTGCTGGTCCGCGCCGTCTTCGGTGATCTCGGTGACGCGGCCGCGGATCGAGAGGTGGCGGTATGGGTTGTCGGGATCCTGGACATCGAGAGAAACGCGCGGGTCGCGGCGCATATTGCGATCCTTGACGCGGCCCTTCGCGCTGTTGATTACGATACTCGAGCCGTCGTATTCACACCACACCGGCGACACCTGGGGGCTGCCATCCGGCATCAGGGTGGCGAGTTGCGCGAACGCTTTCTTCTGAAACAGGTCGAGAAATTTTTCGGGAATTGCTGCCATCGTCAACCCTCCGTGAGCTTTCGTATCCTATGATAACGCTGGTGAATGAGATGATTGCGATCGTGGGGGGAACAGGCGCCGAGGGCGGCGGGCTGGCGATGCGTTTCGCGAAGGCCGGCGCACGCGTGGCGATCGGCTCGCGCGAGGCGGAGAAAGCGAGGGAGGCGGCGCAACGGATCGCCGCGGCGACGGGCGGCGAGGTCGACGGCCGGGCGAATGCGGACGCAGTGGGCGAGGCGGATATCGTTGTGCTCACCGTGCCGCTGGCGGCGCAGGCGGCGATCCTCAAGTCGATCCGGGACAGCTTCCGGCCGGGCGCGATCCTGGTGGATGCGACCGTTCCGCTGGAGGCGGCCATCGGCGGGCGCGTTTCCCGCACCGTGGCGTTGTGGGACGGCTCGGCGGCGCAGCAGGCGGCGCGGCTGGCGCCGGCGGGAGTCCGCGTGGTGGCGGCGTTCCACGCCTTGAGCGCGCACGAGTTGGCGGACCTCGACGCGCCGGTGGATTGCGACGTTCTGATCTGCGGCGACGACGCGGAGGCGAAAGCGGCGGTCCGCGGACTGGTGGAGAGCATCGCCGGGGCGCGGGCGGTGGATGCGGGTCCGCTGGACAACGCGCGGCTGCTGGAGAGCGTCGCTGCCCTGTTGATCGCGCTGAACCTGCGTCACAAGGTGAAGGGTTCCGGCATTCGCATCACTGGACTGCCGGAGGGAACGGCCCGGTGAAGCCTGTTGTGGCGCTGGCCGGCGGCGTGGGCGCCGCGCGCTTTCTGGACGGCCTGGCGCGGGTGATGGGCGATCCCGAGCGGCTGTACGTCGTCGGGAACACGGGCGACGACGCGGTGATTCACGGGCTCCACATCTCGCCGGACCTCGACACCGTGATGTACATGCTCGGGGGCGTGGCGGACCCGGAGCGCGGATGGGGAGTTCGAGGAGACACGTTCCATTGCCTGGAGGCGCTGGGCCGGCTCGGCGCGGAAACGTGGTTCCAACTCGGCGACCGCGATCTGGCGACGCATCTCCGCCGCACCGAGGGACTGCGGAAAGGTCTGACGCTGGCGCAGGTCACGGCGGAGATCACGGCCTCGCTCGGCGTGCGGCCGGCGCTGGTCCCGATGTCGAACGAACGGGTTCGTACCATCGTTCAGACGCCCGCCGGGGAACTGGAATTCCAGCGGTACTTCGTCGCGCGGCGCGCGCGGGATCGCGTCTTGGGCGTGCGGTTCGATGGAGCGAAGCGGGCGAAGCCGTCGCCGGGCGTGCTCGACGCCGTCGCGGAAGCCGAGGCCATTGTCGTCTGTCCGTCGAATCCGTTCATCAGCATCGACCCGATCCTCGCAATACCGGGCGTGCGGAGGGCGCTGCGGCGAAGGCGGGACCGCGTCGCGGCGGTGTCGCCAATCGTCGGCGGCCACGCGATCAAAGGACCGGCGGCGCGAATGATGAAGAGCCAGGGAATCCGTCCGGCGGCGGTCGAGGTGGCGAGGCGCTATGCGGATTTCGTCGGTGTCTTCATCCTGGATGAAGTGGATCGGAGGCAGTGCGCCGCGGTCGGGCAACTGGGCATCAGGCCGGCGGTAACCAACACCATCATGCGCGGCGAGCCGGAGCGGATTGCGCTGGCCAGGACGGTGATGGGAGAGTTGGGACTGACGCCATGATCGTCGCCATCCTGCCGGTGAAAGAGCCCCGGAACGCCAAGCAGCGGCTGAACGGCATGCTGACTCGGGCGCAACGGGAGCGGCTCGCGCGGATGATGTTCGAGGATACGCTGGAGGCGCTGAACCGGGCGCGGGGCATCGACCGCGTAGCAGTCGTCACCAGCGACCTGTGGGCCGCCGCGCACGCCCGGCGACAGGGGGCGCTGGTGTTCGAGGAAGCAGGGCAGGTGAGCCATAGCGTTTCAGCCGACGCCGCCTGCCGGCGCGCGATGGAACTGGGAGCGGCCACCGCGCTGCTGGCGCCGATCGACGTGCCTCTGGCGACGGCCGCGGATTTCGGACTGCTGGCGAGCGCGGCGCGGCCGGGGGTGGTGATTGTACCCTCGGCGGACGGAACGGGGACGAACGCGCTGGTCCGGACGCCGCCGGATGTGATCGAGAGCCAATTCGGCCCGGGGAGTTTTCAGGCGCATCTGCGGCAGGCGCAAACCAGGGGCGTCCCCGCGGAGGTGTTCCCGCTGCCCGGGCTAATGTTGGACATCGACACGCCCAAGGACGTGGCGGAACTGCTGGCGCGGGCGCCGGACTGCCGGGCCGGACGGCTGCTTCAAGCGGTATGCGCATTGGAATCGCGGCGCTGACGACGCTGCCCGAAGTGGCGCCGGGCGACGACGTCGCGCGGCTGATCCGGGAAGCGGCCGCGCGCGAAGGCGAGCCGATCGACGCCGGGACGCTGGTGGCCGTGGCGCAGAAGATCGTCTCCAAAGCCGAAGGGGCCGTCGTCGATTTGCGCGCGGTGACGCCCTCCGCCTTTGCGCGGCAGCGGGCCGAGGAGTGGCGCAGGGACGCGCGGCTGATCGAGGTAATTCTTCGGGAGTCGCGCCGCATCGTAAAGATGGACCGCGGCGTGATCATTGCGGAAACGCGGCACGGGTTTGTGTGCGCCAATGCGGGCGTCGACCAATCGAACAGCGGGGGCGGGGAACTGGCGACCGTGCTGCCCGTGGATCCGGACGCCTCGGCGGAGGGAATCCGGTCCGCGCTCGGGTGCGGCGCCGTTATCGTCACCGATACCTTCGGCCGTCCGTGGCGCGAAGGGCTGGTGGATGTCGCCATCGGCGTCGCCGGCCTCGAAGCGATTGAAGACTGTCGCGGCCGCGTTGACCGGCACAGGCGCATCCTGGCAAGCACCGTCGTCGCGATTGCGGATCAGGCGGCCGCCGCGGCGGGGCTGGTGATGCGAAAGGCGGACGGCTGTCCGGTGGCGTTGCTGCGCGGCGTGGAGTGGCGCGCCGGCCGCGGCTCCGGGCGGGACCTCGTGCGGCCGCCGGACCGGGACCTTTTCCGCTAGAGCCGCAGTCGTCGAAACAGACCCGGTTATCCTCTGTCCGTGATATATGTAAACGGGAGGCATCGCGCCCTCGAAGGCGGCCAGGGCGCCGCCGGACAACAAGGATGGTTTGAGATGAAGCAATTCCCCCGTTGGACTGTACTTCTCTGTTGCGCTTTGCTAGCCGTTGCGGCCGCGGGCTGTGGAGCGCGCTCGGGCGTCACTGCATGGTTCGTGGATTCGCTGGTGAAGGTCTTTCCCGATCACGAGGCCCGCGCCGGCGAGTTATCGGACAGGACATGGCTGATTCCGCGAAACGGACACGCGAGCATTCAGATCGCGCTGCGATCGGAGCGCGCGGCGCCGGAGGTTCGGGTGGAAGTGCAGGCGCCCAGGAAGGACGACAAGGAACTCGCCGCCCAAGCGCGGTGGGTGGAATACGTTCCGGTGGGATCGAACCCTCCGGGCACGCCCTACGACGAACTGGAGCGCCCCGCGCCGGGGCTGTTTCCGGATCCGCTGATGGAGAAGTTTCCGTTTGAACTGAAGGAGCGAACAACGCAGCCGGTGTGGATTACGGTGTACGCGCCGGCGGACGCGGCGCCCGGACCTTACTCCGGCGAAGTCGCGTTCCTCGCCGGGGACGAGCGGCTTGCGTCGCTGCGGTTCACGGTCCAGGTGGTGGAAGCCACCGTTCCCGCGCAACAGAAGCTGAAGGTGACCAACTGGTTCAGCTTTTCCGGAGGGCGCCTGACGCAACACTATAAAGCGGAGCCATATTCGCCAGAATACTGGGAATTGCTTGAGAATTTCGGACGCGTGATGGCGGATCACAAGCAAAACGTCATAATAACTCCGGTGCTGGAGCTGGCAAAGCCGTCGGTGGTGAACGGAACGATCCGGTACGATTTTTCGCTGCTCGACAAATGGGTGGAGACGTTTCAGAGGGCGGGCGCGATCGGAACGATTGAAGGACGCCACCTGTTGGGGCGGAGCGGGGGCTTCTTCGCGCCGATGACCGTTCCGGCGATCGTCGTCGAAGGCGGCCAGGCGGTCCGGAAGGGACTCGATCCGGACGATCCGCGGGCGGAGCAGTTTCTCGGGTCGTTTCTGCCGGCGTTGCACGCGCACCTGAAGGAAAAGGGATGGGAGGACCGCTACATCCAGCACGTGCTCGACGAACCGCACGACCGGGAAGCGGCGATCTATAACCGCTATTCCAAGATCATCCACAAGCACATGCCAGGCATTCCGACCATCGACGCGGTGGGGCTGGACCAGGATATCGACTTCTTCGCCGAAGTCTGCAATATTTGGGTCCCGGTACTCAGCAGCTTCGACCACAGCCTGGACGTGATGCGCGAGCACGTGAAGAAAGGCGGCGAGGCGTGGTACTACACGTGCGTCGGACCGCAAGGCAGATATCTGAACCGGTTCACGGACCTGCCCTTGGTGAAAACGCAGCTTCTGCATTGGTTCAATTACCGCCACGACCTCACCGGCTTCCTGCATTGGGGCGGCAACGCGTGGGGACCGAGGCCGCTGATGAACGTGCAGACGGTGATCAACCAAAACCGCACGCTGCTGCCGGCGGGCGACAACGCCATCGTGTATCCGAACCCGGAGAAGAACTCGGTACTCAGCTCGATCCGGCTGGAAGCGATGCGCGAGGGCATCGAGGACTACGAACTGCTGACGGCGCTCGAAGCCAAGGATGCCGCCAAGGCGCGGGAGCTGGCCAGAAGAGCGATTCCAAACATTAACGACTATGTGAGGAATGTCAAGGAATTTCGAACGATCCGGCGTGAGTTGCTGGAGGCGTTTTGACAAAGGGGATCGGAGAAATGAAGCGATCATACGTTACTGCCGCGATATTGATGGCCGTGGTCCTCTCCGTCGGGTGCGCGCGGAGGCCGGCGATCGAATACTGGTTTGTCGATTCGCTCACCAAGGTGTTCCCCGACGACCCGGCGGGCAAGGAGCGGCTGAAGGCGGCGACGTTCCACGCCGCGCGCGGCTCCAACGCCAGCATCCAGCTTGCGCTGCGGCCGACCTACCATGCGGGCAATGTCTACGTCGATGCGCTCGCGTTGAAAGGTCCCGGTCTGCCGATGGAGACGGCGAGGGTGCGGTGGGTGGAGTACGTCGTCGTGACGACGAACACCCAGAACACGCCGGACGACGAGCTGCTGCGAAAGGCGCCGGCGCTGTTTCCCGACGCCCTGTTCACGGAATTCCCGATCTCTATCCCGAAGGACCAGACCCGGAGCGTGTGGGTCACCGTTCGCGTGCCTGCGAACCAGCAGCCGGGCGAGTACGCGGGACAACTGAGGCTCCGCCAGGCCACGGACACGGTGGCCTCCATCCCGTACAAGCTGGTGGTGCGCGAGGCGGTGGTTCCGGCGAAGCCGCCGTTGGCGGTGACCAACCACTTCAACATGAGCGACGCGCACGTGAGCCAGTTCTATGGATGCTCCCCCTACTCGTCCGCGTGGTGGAGCCTGGTTACAAACTACGCTCGGTTTCAGGCCGGGTATTACCAGAACTCGGTTCGCGCCAACCCGGTGGAACTGGTGAGCGTGGACGCGCCGGGCGGCGCGTTCCGGTACGACTTCAGCAACTTCGAACGGTTCGTCGAAACCTTCGAAGCGGCGGGCGTTAAAGGTTACATCGAGGGCGAAAACCTGATGGAACGGGAGCGGCGCAGAGACTCGACCGTCATGACGTCGGCGTGGGTGGTGGAGGGCGGCAAGCCGGAACTGCGCGCGATTCCGTACGACGATCCGCGGGCGCAACGGTTCCTGAATTCGTTTCTCCCGGCGCTTTACCAGCGGCTCCAAGAACGCGGCTGGACGAAAAAATACCTGCAAGGCATCCTCGACGAACCGAATCAGTGGGAGATCAAAGCGTTCCTGGACACGGCCGAAAAGGTGCGGCGATTGATGCCGGGGGTGCGGACGATCGAGCCGGTCGGGCTCCGGCAGGACGTCGGGTTCATGAAGAAGACGGTGGACATCTGGACGCCGCTGCTGGGCACGTTCGACGACAAGATGGACCTGCTCAGAAAGCACGTAACCGAGGACGGCGGCGAACTGTGGTTCTACACGTGCCTATCGCCGCGTGGCCGGTATCCGAACCGCTTCATCGACACGGCCTTGCTGAAGACGCGGATCCTTCACTGGATGAACTTCAAGTACGATTTCCGCGGTTACCTGCACTGGGGCGGCAATCACTGGGGGCCCGAGCCGCTGAAGGACACGCAGCCGGTGATCAACCAGGGCCGAACCTACCTGCCGCCGGGCGATGCCTACATTACGTACCCGAACCGGGCCGGGCGGTCGCTATACAGCTCGATCCGCCTGGAGCAGATGCGGGAAGGCATCGAGGACTTCGGGCTGCTGACAGAACTGGCGAAGAAGGACCCCGAGCGCGCGAAGGCCATCGCCTATGAAGCGGTACAGTCGTTCCAGGAGTACGTGCGCGATCCCGCGGCGTTCCGCGCGATTCAGTTGAAGCTGCTGGATGCGCTCCGGAATCCGACGTGACCGTGCGGCGATAAAGAGCCATCGTTATTCACAGCAGGGGATTGCGCCAGCGGAGTCCTGGAAACCGGGCGAAGTCGTTGTCGGAGGAGCAGAGTTCGGCTCCGTGCTCGATGGCGAGGGCGGCAAGGTGCGCATCGGAGGTGAGATTTCCGGCTGTGCCGGATGGCAGCAGCAGGCGCCTCAGAACGCGGATGTGCTGGGTGGTCGGCTCGACGGTGACGACCGAGGGTTGCGCCAGCCACGAATCCAGAAGATCGAAGGCTGCCTTCACCGGCAAAGGTTTCTGGAAAAGACCGGACCGCGTCGTCAAGCGGAGGAAGGCGAGGAGAACGCTCCAGGACAGCCCGACAGTTTCCGGACCGGACAGCGCAGCTTCGAGCCAGGACTTCGCCGCTCGATGCAGAGGAGCATCCGAATTGACGGCGTAGATCAACAGGTTTACGTCGATGAGGATCATTTCCGCAAGGACAGCTTCCGCGTCAACTCCTCGTCCTCGAGGGCGCCGGCGGTGGCCAGGGCCTTGTCCCATCGGAAACTCTGTTCGACGCCGAGCGCGAATGTGCGCTGCGTGAACCGACGCTTTTGCGCCTTTGCCTGTGTCAAGCCGGCGCGTATCGCCGAATTGAGCGCTTCCTTGAAGGACAGCCCGCGTTGCCGCATAGCTGTCCGGATCAGCAACTCGACGTCGGGATCGAGAGTGACGGTGGTCCGCACGCCGTCATCATAGCATCATCCAACGCGCTGTCATGATGCCCACGAGGCAGGGCGGAACTCGAGGGCTCATCGAGGGGCGGAGCGCTTAATCAACGGTTTCGCTCGTCGCCGAATACCGGCAGAAGGTCGGCCAGGAACCGCTGGAGGTTCCAGGTGGAGCCTTCCTGGCTGAGGCCGAGGCGGACGACGACCAGGCGCATGGAGGGGATCACGACGACGTGCTGGCCCTCGAAACCGCTGAAGTGGAACGCGTCCGCGGGCACGTCGGGCCACGGGCGGTTGGCGGGGTTGCCGGGTTCGCCGGCGTTCAGCCAGACTTGCGCTCCATAGCGGCCTTGCGGCGCGTTCGGCGCCGGGGTCGTGCTGTAGCGGACCCAGCCCTCCGGCAGAATGCGCTCGCCGTTCCATACGCCGTCGTTCAGGTATAGAAGGCCGAAACGGGCCCAGTCGCGCGCGGTGGCGTACAGGAACGACGAGCCGACGAAGACGCCCGACGCGTCCGGTTCGAGGACCGCGCTGCGCATGCCGATGCGGTCAAACAGCGCGCGGCGAGGAAACGCCCAGTAGTCCGCCAGGCCGCCGCCGATGGTTTCGCGGACGATCCGAGAGACGATGTTGGTCGTGCCGCTGGAATAGGCCCAAAGGGTTCCCGGCGCGGCGGCGAGCGGTTTCGAGGCCGCGTACGCGCCGGAGTCCGGGCGGCGGTAGAGCATCACGGTGACGTCGGAGGTCGGGTCGAAGTAGGACTCGTCGAACGCGAGGCCGCTCGACATCCGCATCAGGTGGTCGAGCGTGATGGCGCGGCGGGGATCGCCGTTCGCCGCCCATTCGGGGATCGGGGCGGGAGCGTCCACGGACAGCTTGCCCTGACCGACCAGGATGCCGACGAGCGCATTGGTCACGCTCTTGGCCATCGACCAGCCCTGGAGGGGCATGTTCTGGTCGAAGCCGGGAGCATAGCGTTCGGCTGCAATGCGGCCGTTGTGCACGACGAGGAGGGCGCGGGTGCGGCGGGGATGGGCGGGATTGGGGTCTTCGAAGGCGCTATGGACGGCCAGAGCGAGCGGGGTTGTGTCGATGCGGGCCGCTGCGGAGGCCGCGTCGGCGAGCCAGGGGCTGTCGTGAGCGGCAGGTGGATGGAACGGAGGCTGTGACTGGAGTTGCCCCAGGGCGCCGGTTTCAAGGGTGCAGCCGAGGCCGGGCCGGAAGAAGGCGCGGCTGCGGACCAGGCCGGCGAAGGCGGCGGTGGCGGCGTGTCGGTCGCGCTGGACCTGGACGCTGAGGAACCTGGCGGCGGGGTGATCCAGGGCGAGTTCACCGGCGAGGATGGAGTCAGGCTGGCGGCCGGAGACGAAAACGCCGGAGCACATCACCTTCGCGGCGTAACCCGTTCCGACGGCGGCGAGCGAGGCGAGATAGCGGAGGCCAAACGCCGAGGCGAGGATTACGACGGCGCAAGCAAGCGCAAAGAACAGCCTGGCTCGCGGTCTCATGAAGTCCTCTCACGATTATGGGCAAACGGCCGGGCGTCTGCGATGAAGCCGATCGACCAGCGGCGGATTCGCGCTGTTCGAAACCAGCCTTGCCGCAGCGTTCTATGAAGCCCCCGCCGTCTGGGCGGATGTTCTGGAACTCCGCACCGTGCCCGTAGTCGAGGATGCCGACGCCAGCGCCGTGCTGACGAAGCTGTTCAAGAGGTAACGCGCGCGATACGCTTTGAAGGGGGGAGGGTATGGTGGACGGCATGGGATTCGAACCCACGACCCCGGCGTTGCGAACGCCGTGCTCTCCCAACTGAGCTAGCCGCCCACGCGTGAAGGCGCCGTCTCCACTATACCATGGCTTACCATAGGAAGTTGTGAGCGATCTCTCCCCGGAACAGCAGCTCGCCAAAATGCAGCGGGAGTGGGACCAGCGCGCCCTGGAAAACGCCCGCTTCTTCGTCAATACCGCGCAAACCGAATGGACGGACGAGGAGTTTTTTCGGACCGGCGAGTGCACCGTCGCCGAACAGATCCTTACCGACATGATCAACATCTGCCAGGGCAGGGATCCCAGGAAGATGCGCGTCCTCGAAATCGGATGCGGCGCCGGACGCGTCACCCGGGCGCTGGCCGGCATTTTTGGCGAGGTCTACGCCGTGGACATCAGCGGCGAAATGGTCCGCCAGGCGCGCGGGGCGCTGGCGCGCCTCCCCAACGTCCACATCGAGCAGAATAACGGTCAGGACCTGTCCGTGCTCGGCAACCTGCGCGTCGACTTCGCGTTTTCCACCATCGTCTTCCAGCACATTCCGAGCAAGGCGGTCATCGAAAGCTACATTCGCGACGTCCATCGCATGTTGCGGCGGGGCGGCCTGTTCAAATTTCAGGTACAGGGCGATCCGACCTTCGAGCGCGACCCTGACGACACGTGGCTCGGCGCCGGTTTCTCGGACGAAGAAGCGGTGGAGCTGGCCCTGCGCACGGGCTTCGATCCCCGCTACCGGCACGGCGCCGGAACGCAGGATTTCTGGCTCTGGTTCTTCCGGCGCTCGCTCGCGCGACAACGCGCAGTTCTCAAGTGGCGCCACTTCAAGCGCCGCCTTGCCGAGCGCCGCGCCCGGCTTGCCGCTGCTATTGCGTCACAAACGGCCAGCTCTGCTGGACGTGATAACCATAGCGGGTGATCGCCAGGTAGAGCGCGACTCCGAGGGCCGCCGCCAGCGCGAGCAGGATCAGCAGTATCAGCCGCCACGGGAATCGCCGGTTCTCCCGGTGCAATGTCAGCACGTAACCCGCGAATGCGCCCACAAAATACAGCAGGCACATCGGCACCGAGAACAGCATGAGGTTCACCACGTCGGGCGTCGGCGTGATGATCGCCGCCAGGATCACGATGACCAGCACGGCGTACCGCGCATTGCGCAACAAGAAGCTCGGCGTCACGATCCGCAGCAACACCAGGAAGAAGATCAGCACCGGCATCTCGAACACCAGTCCGATGCCGAGCGTCACGTTCACGAACAGATCGAAATACTCCGTGATGGACACCACGGGCGCGATGTTGATGTCGCGTCCGATGCCGAGCAGGAACGTGAGTCCGAAGCGGAACGCCACGAAATAGGCGAACAGGCCGCCGGCGATGAATAAGCCGGCCGAGCAGAGCACGAACGGGACGGCCCAGCGTCGCTCCCGCTTGTAAAGTCCGGGCGCGACGAAAGCCCATACCTGGTAGATCACCCATGGAGATGACAGAAAGATAGCCGTCAGAATCGGGAGCTTCACCCAGACTGTGCTGAACGTCTCCATCGGCTTGATCTGCGCCAGCTTGGTGTTTTCGTATCCCAGGCTCGTTAGCGCTTCCACCGCCGGCTCGCTCACCACGCGCCACAGGTCGTTGGCAAAGACGAGACTGACGAAGAACGCGACGCCGATACCGATCAGCGCCCTGATAATGCGGGACCGCAGTTCCTCGAGGTGCTCCATGAAGGACATCCGGAGCATCCCATCGTCATCTTGGTCCCCGTCGTCGCCGCCCGGTGAAGGAGGCGCCGGCGGCGGCGGCGGAGGAACTCCCTTCTTTCGCCACAAGGCCTTTTTCCAGGACGGCTTCGCCGCCGGAGCCGCCTCGGAGTGGGGAACCAAGGCGGAGGACGCCGCGGCAGGTTTCGCTTCGGCGCCCGGTCCGTTGTGGCTGGACACACCCGCCATGTCTTTTTCAGAATCCATCGTTTGCAGGTTGCCTGATCGTTAACTCGAAAACTTAGCTCGCTACAGGCTTGGAGTCCGAGGGCTCGGCGCCGTTTTGGTTCTGTTCGGCGACCTGCGGCTCCTCGGTCGATTCAGCGCCCTGAGTTGCGGATGCGCTTACAGTGGACGATTCGTTGGCAGCGGAACCGTTCGAGGATTCCGGCGAGCCGGTCCCCGATCCGCTATAAGAAGAGCTTTCGTAATTGTAGCCATAATCGTACTCGTCGTAGCCGCCCGAATGGTAGCTCGACGAGATTTCGTTGTTCACCTGCCGGGTCGCTTCCTTGATCGACTCGCTTTCCCGCTCGATGGCGGCCATCTCACGGTTCCAGGTCGATTTCAATTCCGCGGAGGCCCGGCGAAACTCGGTCATGGCCTTACCGAGCGTCTTGCCCAGTTCCGGCAGCTTTCGCGGTCCGAAAATGAGCAAGGCAAGAATGAAGATGAACACCGTCTCTTGCCAGCCCAGCGGACCCATTCAGGGAATCCTCCTCATTGATCGCGGTCACTTACATGATACCGGGCGGGCGGCGAGAAGGTCAAACGTGTTCGCCTCCAGTTTGCCTCGGCCGGGCCCGGGCCCTCTATCCGTTGGCAAATGCCCGGAACAGGAGCGCCGCGTTCAGTCCGCCGAAGGCAAAGGAATTCGATAGCGCGTATTCGACGCCGGCCGGCCGCGCCTGATTGGCGACGACGTTGATTTCACACTCCGGATCGAGGCTGGTGAAGTTCGCGGTTGGAGGCAACAGGCCATGGCGCAACGCGAGTACGGTGGCCACGGCTTCCAGCGCGCCGGCCGCTCCCAGGGCGTGGCCGTGCATCGACTTGGTGGAACTCACCGCCACGTGGGCCGCGTGGCCGCCGAAAACCTCACGGATGGCGCGGGCTTCCACAACGTCGTTACCCGCCGTCCCCGTACCATGCGCATTCACATAGCCCACCTGTTCGGGGGCCACGCCGGCGTCGCGGAGCGCCCCGCGCATCGCTCGCAGGGGGCCTTCCAACGACGGTTGGGTGATGTGATGGGCGTCGGACGACATGCCGAAGCCGGCCACTTCCGCATAGATGCGCGCGCCTCGCGCCCGCGCGGCTTCCAGCGGCTCCAGGGCCAGCATCGCCGCGCCTTCTCCCAGAATCATTCCCCGGCGGTCAGCGCAAAACGGGCGGCACGTATCCGGGGAAATCACCCGCATCGCCTCCCAGGCCTTCAGCAGGCCCATGCTGAAGGGCGCTTCGCTGCCGCCGGCGATGGCGAAGGGCGCCTCGCCGTTCCGTACCATCCGGAACGCCAGCCCCAGGGCGTGGTTGGCCGATGAGCAGGCCGTGGAAACGGTGAGCGCCGGACCCATAAAGCCGAATTCCATGGAAATGTGGCTGGCGCCGGCGTTGGCCATGGTGCGGGGGATGGTCAGCGGATGCACCCGGTCCCGACCGGCCATGTACAGGTCGACGAAGCCGGCGTCCTGGCTGGATTGCCCGCCGAGGCTTGATCCGGTGACCACGGCCGCCTCCGCGCACCGGTCCTGAGCGGCGTCGATTCCGCAGTCGCGGAGCGCCTCGCGAGCGGCGACCAGCGCGAACTGGGCGAAGCGGTCGAGCAGGCCCGCCTTGTTGCCCTCGAAGTGTTCGTTGCTGTCGTAGCCCCGTACCTCGGCGCCGTTGCGGAAGCGCAACTTCGACGCGTCCACCGATGCGAGCGGGCCGATCCCGGAGCGTCCCGCCGCCAGGCTGGTCCAGGTTTCTTCCCGGTTGCGGCCGAGGGCGCAGATCACCCCGAGGCCGGTGACGGCGACTCGCGTTGCGCTCATGCTTGATTCTTCTCGGCGACCAGCTTCCGGATGCCCTCCACCACGTCGTTCACCGTGCGGATCGAGCGCACGTCGTCGTCCGGTATCGAAATCCCGAACTTGTCCTCAAGTTCGAAAACGGCCGTAATCGTGTCGAGCGAATCCAGTCCCAGGTCCTGGAGCGGACTCTCCAGCGCAATCGTGTCCGGCGGCCGGCGCGTGATCGAGGCGAGGCTGGCGAGGATATCTTCAGTGAGCCGGTCGGGCATAAGGAGAATTCACACTAGCTTTACAGCACTCTAGCAGATCCGGGGAAGATCAATGCTGGTCGGCGCGTTGGCGGGCCGCGGCTTCCCCTCGCGGCCGGTACAAATAGTACGGCGCCACGACCTTTTCCAGCCGGTAATCTCGCCGGATTGCCTCGATGATGTCCGGAGTGAACCGCTCGCGGTCGTCGTCGGTCAGGGCGCCCGAGTTGACGTCGAACTGCGTAATCACCCATTCCGCCTGCCGGTTATCGATATCAAGGACGATCTTGTTTCGGTCCCACAGACCGGCCCGGGAGAGGTTCACGAAATGACCCAGTTGGATGTAAATCTCGCCGGACCCGAACAACGCGAAACCGCCTTGCTGCGAAATGATAGGTCCCCGGCTGCCGCTCACCAGCGGGAGAATCGCCGCCGCCGCGCGGCGGCTCTCCAGCGCGAAGGGTCCGTTTTCGAGCGCGACATACAGAGGCGTATAAACAAGCAGGACAAGGATCTGCGCGGCCGCCAGGCGGTTCCTGCCTGGCATGGATCGGATTCCCGACGTCCGCAGCAACAGCGCCAGCGCCGCGGCGCAGAACTCGATGACGTATTGCGTGTGCGCGCCCGTCCGCCCGCAGGCGGCGATGGTGGTCAGGGCGGCGGCGAAGAAGTAGAGATCCGCCAGATCGAACGCGTTCGGCCGAAGGCGGCGCCAGGCCGCGGCCGCCGCCGCTCCGATGAACAGGAACAGCGGTCCGGCGTGATGAATCATTATTAGTGGAATTTGCCGGATACTGTAGCCGATTGCATTGAATTTCACCGCATCCAGCCAAAAATTACCGCCTGTTTCTTTCTGAAGCCACAGAAACGGAAGCGTCACGGCGGCGCCGAGAGTCAGCAGGTACGCCGGAAGCCAGCGCCGGTTGCGGAACAACAGCCACGCCGCTATCGCCAGCGGCAACGCGACCACCGAATGCTTCGTGTAGATCGCCAGCGCGCCGAACAGCGGCGAGAGCACGGCGGTGGGCAGGAACCGGTTGCGGCTCGCCAGCGCGAGTCCCCACAGCGCCAACGCCACAGCCAGCATCTGCGGATGGGTGCGGACGGAGTTGTACAGGACCGCGGGAACCAGGAAGAAGAGGCAGCCGGTCCAGGCGCCTTCCCGCCACGAGCCTCGCCATCGGCGCCCAAGTTCGATGAAGGCGGCCAACGCCGCGACTGACGCGGCCAGCGTCACTCCGGCGGCCGGCAGGTAGCTCAAGCCGGTGCGCCGGAGCGCTTCTCCGACCAGCAGGTAGTAGAGCGGCGTATACGCGTTGTGGACATAGGGAGGATTCCCGATGGCTGGATAGATCGTCTTACCGTTCGCCAGTCGCCATGCCTGGTTGAGAATCTCGGGGTCCGCGTCGTCGAAGGAGTGGCGCGGACTGACATAGATCAGCGCCCAGCACAGGAAACAGACGGCGAACCAGATCGGGACCAGGCGTTCCAGCCGGCGGCGCAGGGGCATGACCGGGCGCGCGAGTCCACCCTCCCCCTGCTGAGCGACGCACGGCGCAAGAACATCCCCGTGAGATCGCGCAGCGATCATAACCTCCTCCGGGCCCCTTGCTTTCAGTCTACCAGCGGCGAGCGCGCGACCCGGTGAATGGCGTTTACCAGCTTGCGGTACGGGATGGCCTCGCCGCCGTCAAAACTCAACCATTCGCCGTCGCGCCAACTCGAGTAGTACCAGCGAGCCAGCATTGCGAGGTGCTCCTGCCGCTCGGCCAGCGTCAGTTTTCGGGGCTGAAGGCCGCAGGCGACCTCGCGAAGCCGCCGGTCCATCGAAAGCGGTCTGCCCTCGGGTCCCATCAGCGGGAACGGCAGCGGCGGCAGCCAGAAGCCGCGCTCGAAAAACCACAGCGTCACCGCCGAGGGCTCGGTGGAAGGGGTTACCGCCACGCCCCGGAGGCGGTCGATATCGCTCGCCAGCTCATCGCCGAGCCGCACCACCTGCTGGACCCGCTCCAGCCGAGCGTGTTGGCGGGCCGCTTCCTCGAACTCCATTTCTTCGCTGAAGCGGTCGCGCGACGCTGCGATGGAGCGCACCAGGGATTCGCCGCGGCTGGAAAGAAAGTGCGCTACGCGTTCCACCTCGCTCTGGTACTCGGGCACGCCCACCACTAGCTGGCAGGGACGCAGGCAGCGGTTCATTTCGCCGTAGATGCAGCCGGGGTGCTCCGGCGACGGCTCGAAGTCGTCCTGGCAGCGCCGGATCTGGAACAGGTCCAGAAACTCGCTCTCGAACCGCTCGGCGCCCGCCCGCGCGCGAAACGGGCCGAAGAACACGCCGGCGCCTCCAAGCCGCGAGGTGATCTGGGTGCGGGGGAACGTCTTCGACAGCAGCAGCTTGATGTATGGCGGCATGCGCAGCTTCAGCAACTCCAGGTAGGTCTCCGGAAAGTGCCGCCGCGCCAGTTCGTAGGCGAACAGCGAAGACTCCAGCCGCGAGGCGGTCGGCCAGAACTCGACGCGGGAAACCACCGCGCGAAGGTTCAACATCCGCGACGGCGCTTCGCGCTTCCGGAGCAGCCGCGTCAAGCGCCGCCGCAGCGAGGCCGTCTTCGCCAGGTACGGCGCGCCGCTTGCAGGCCACGCCAGGAACACCGCCGGTCCCGACGGCGTCCGGGCGATCGCTTCGTCGAAACCCGGGGAGTCCCCCGGGCCTTCCAGAACGGTCCCCGGCGGCAGGAACATGGTCTATCGGAACAGACGCGCGTAGGCGTCCGCCGTTGCGGGTTCGAGCGACGCAACCTCTAGATTCTCCTTTACATGCGCGGGGTTTCCCATGCCCACGAGCGCGACGGCGACGCCCGGCGTCGAACGCGTGAACTGGATGGCGCGCTGCGCGTCGGTGCGGGCGCCCGGGAGAAGTTCCTCCAGCGCCTCGGGCAAGTCGCGCGCCAGCCGGGACTGGAGCAGAGTCGCGCTCGCGACCACCGTGATGCCCAACTCGACCGCCGCTTCGAGCACGGTCGCGGGCCGTCCGCCGATCCGCTCGTTTTTTTCGGTGAAAGCCTCCGGCATCGCCAGGTTAAACGGAAGCTGAATAAACCGGAAATGATGGCCGTCGCCGCCGGCCTGGCGCGCGATATCCGCCAGGCGAGTGAGCGAGAGCGCCCGGCCGCTGGATGGCGGGGACCGAAACCCCTGCCAGGTCGCCGCGCCGTAACAGCCGATCCGGCCGCCGGCAACGAACTCCTCCAACGCGCGGAACGCCGCCAGAAACCGAGCGTAGACCTCGTCCTCGGGAAAGAATTCCCGCTGCGTTTCGGGATTGTGCAGGTAGAAGACGTCGACGGTTTGAAGACCGAGGTTTCGGCGGCTGCGCTCCAGTTGATCGGCCAGGAACGCCGGCGCCATGGAATGCATGCCCCCGGCGACGTCCGGTTCCCGCAAGAGGTCTTTCGGGACCGCGTTCGGAACCAGGTAGCCGGCCTTTGTGCACACGACGAACTCGTCGCGCGCCAGCGCTCCCGCTTGCGCCTGCTCCTGGATGGCCGCGCCGATGTCCCGTTCCGACCGCTGATGGCGATAATTGAGCGAGGTATCGATGAAGTTAACGCCGCCGCCCAGCGCGGCGCGAATGGCTTCCAAATAGCCGCGGCTGGCGCCGTCGTCCATCCCGCCCAGGTACGTGCCGATTCCCAGGCTCGAGACCATCCATTCGCCGGCTTGGCGATAGAAACCGCGGGAGCCCGATGGCGAAAAACGGGCGGCATAGCGCGCAGTCCCGTCAGCGGTGGCTTGTCCGTGCAACATGATCCATAACCGATTCTAACGAAGGAACTTGGAAGCTGAATTGCAATGCCAGGGAGCGTGAACGGAGAAATCCGATCAATCTCCGCACGAAATCAGGGGAGGTTCGCGTCAATTCGACGCCGTGCCGCTGGCAAACGGTCATCATAGGCGCTACCCTATCCGGGAAGGAGACCATCTGGTTAAGGAGCACACGCTCTCGCCGCAGGCGCCGTTGCGGATCGTCGCGATCGGAGGAGGGACCGGTCTGTCGACGCTGTTACGAGGGCTGAAGGATTACACGCACCTTCCGTGGTACGAATCGGGCAAGCGACTTCTGCCTTCGGTGGAGATCACCGCGGTGGTGACGGTGACCGACGACGGGGGCAGCAGCGGCCGTCTGCGCCGGGAGTTCGACGTGCTGCCTCCGGGCGATATCCGCAACTGCATGGTGGCGCTATCGGAGGACGAGGCGCTGCTATCACGGCTGTTTGAATACCGCTTTCCATCCGGCCGTGGCCTCAAGGGTCACAGCTTCGGCAACCTTTTCCTGGCCGCGCTCACCCGGGTGACCGGGGATTTTCAGCAGGCGGTCAAGTTCTCGTGCGAGGTGCTGGCGATCGTCGGGCGCATCTATCCATCCACCGCCGACGACGTGACGATCCAGGCGGAACTCGCCGACGGGGCCATTGTCAGCGGCGAAACCCGAATCTCCCGCAGCAAGGCGCCGATCAAGAGGATCTCGCTCACCAACGGCCCCTGCGAACCGCTTCAAGAGACGCTCGACGCGATTGAAGCGGCCGACCTGATCTGTCTCGGTCCGGGTTCGCTGTTCACCAGCGTCATTCCCAACCTTCTGGTCAGCCGAGTGCCCGCCGCGATCCAGTCCTCACCCGCGCTGAAAGCCTACTTCGTGAATCTGATGTGGCAGCCCGGCGAGACGATGCGCTATAGCGCCGCCGACCACGTGGAAGCGATTCGCCGCCACGCCGGGCGCCGGTTGGTGGATTGCGCGATCGTCAACACCCATTCCATTCCCGCCGTCATGAGACGCCGCTACGCCGCGCAGAAGGTCGAACCGGTGGAAAATGATATTCAGCGGCTCGAAAAGGCTGGCTTGCGCGTCGTGGCGGAGAACCTGCTCGCCGAGGGCGAGAAAGTACGCCACGATCCCGAGCGCATCGCCGCCATCGCGGTGGACCTGGCCCGGCAGGGACGCGCCGCGCGCCGCCGGGGCGCGTTCAAGGTCGCCGCCGGCTTCAGCCGCCAGGAGTGATTCCCGGGGCCGGGTTCGACAATCTCTACTTCTATGCACGATCGCGTCGCTTTCCTCATCCTCGCCGCGGGACTCGGTACCCGCATGAAATCCCGCAAGGCGAAAGTCCTGCACCGCGCCGGAGGCGTGCCGCTCATCGAACACGTCGTGAAAGCGACGCTCGACCTCGCGCCCCCCGATCGCGTCACCGCGGTGGTCGGGCATCAAGCGGGCGAAGTTCAGGCTGCCCTTTCGCGCTACGGCGTGGGATTCGCCCTACAACGCGAGCAGAAGGGGACCGGACACGCCGTACAGTGCGCGCGGGAGGCGCTCGCCGGCCACGATGGACTACTGGTCGTGCTGTACGGCGACTGTCCTCTGTTGTCCGCTTCCACTCTCGGCGCCCTGATCGAAACGCAACGCGGGGCCGATACCGCCGCTACCGTGATCACGACCGAACTCGACGATCCGACCGGCTACGGCCGCGTGATCGCCGATGAGCAGGGCCGGCTGCTGGCCATCGTCGAGCAGAAATCCGCGACGCCGGAGCAGTTGCGGATCCGCGAGATCAACAGCGGCATCTACTGTTTCCAGGCGGAGCTTCTCTGGCCGCGCCTAGACGAGATCCGCGACGACAATCCCGCCGGGGAATACTACCTCACCGACGTGGTCGAGATTTTCCGCCGGCACGGCCTCTCCATCGGCGCGTACCGTCTGAAGGACCCCACCGAGGTGCTGGGCATCAACACGCGCGTGGAACTGGCGGCCGTCGACAAGCTGCTGCGCGACCGCAAGACGCGGCAGCTCATGCTGGACGGCGTATCGATCGAGCGCCCCGAGACGGTGACGGTAGACGCCGGCGTCCGCATCGGCATGGACACCACCATCGGACCGTTCGCCCAGATTCTCGGAGAGACGGTGATCGGCGAGGAGTGCCGCATCGGCGCCGCGGCCATCGTCGAGAACTCGGTCCTGGGCGATCGCGTGGAAGTGGGACCGTTCACGCTGGTCAACGATTCGCGCGTGGACGCCGGGGGCCGGGTCGGTCCGTTTGCCCGGCTGCGCTTCGGCAATCACGTCGAGGCCGGCGCGGCGGTGGGGAACTTCGTCGAGCTGAAGAAGACGCGGCTGGGCGCCGGCGCCAAGGCGCTGCACCTGGCGTACCTTGGCGATGCTGTGATCGAGCCGGATGCCAACATCGGCGCCGGGACGATCACCTGCAACTACGATGGCGTGACGAAACACCAGACGCGCGTCGGCCGCGGCGCTTTCGTTGGCAGCAACAGCACGCTGGTGGCGCCGCTGGAAATCGGCGCAGGCAGCTACGTGGCCGCCGGCTCGGTAATTACCGATTCCGTGCCGGCCGACGCCCTCGCCCTTGGACGCGAGCGGCAGGTGGTGAAACCCGACTGGGCTCGCCGCCGCAGGGAAAAGACCTCGCGCTGACAGCCGAGCTTTTCTGCAACGTCTGAACAGCCAGCATGTGAAGCAGCGGTTGCCGCTCGGCGGGATTTTACGGCTTCAGGCCGACGAACAGTTCCTGCGAGCCGGATTGCGCGTCCGAATGTCGGACGGGGAAGGTTCGCGCGGCAAAGCCAGCGGACTCGAGGATCCCGAGCCATTCCGAGCGTCCGAACAGGCCCTCAATGTGCCGGTCGTGCTCGGCGCGCGTGGAGCCGTCGCTTTCCCGCAGCAGGTAAGCGTAATCGACGACATACGTGCTGTCGGCGGGGTCCGGGTCCCAAGTCCACTCGAGGTAGCGGAGCGCGCGCTGGTCGCCGTCCGCGCCTCCGTGCTCCACGCCGGGCCGGAAATTCTCCCGGATGTAGTCGGGCGCAAAAAGAGCAGCCCCGCCGGGCCGGCAGTGCGCGAACGCGGTCCGGACCGCGCTGCGCAGGTCGTCCAAGCTGGTCATGTACGCGATCGCGTCGTGGATGAAGACGCGGTCGAAGAGCCGTTGGAGGCGAAGCGTCCTCATGTCGCCCTGAATGTGCTCGCATTCCGGGTTCAGCTTTCGGCTCACCGCCAGCATCGCGGCTGATGCGTCCACCAGCGTTACCTCGAAGCGCTGCTTGAGGTACGATGCGTTGCTGCCGCCGCCGCTTCCGAGTTCCAGCAGCGTGCGTGCCGGCGGATCGCCCGCCGATCGAAGCGCTTCACCGTAGATTGCCGCCTCGCCGGCGTAGTCGGAGGGCGGCGATAAGAGCGGCCACCACGAGGCGAGTTCGTTGTAGAGTTTGGGCGGCATTCCTGGATTCGGACCTTGTTTGGATAAAATTCGAGGCCACCGCTGATTGCTATCCGACGCGATCCCTCGTCAATATGCTTAATGCGAAGCTCAATTTCGCGTTTCCACGTTTCCTCCGCCCCATCGTCCACTACCGGATCCAGGCTCTCAATCAACGAATCGATCAGCGCTGCACGCGCCTCCGGAGGGAGGGCAAGGGCGTCGCGGAGCAGTTCGGCAGCGTGTCTCTCCATGAGTCAATTCTACATGCTGGCGCCTTGGCCTCGGCACAGTAGGAATCCATACGTTGTTCCGACCAGCACGCCGGCGTTTCGGCGCCATCCAGGTGGTCAACGGGCTATGCCGAGTTGGTCGAACGTGCACTGGCGGGGGGCCTTGTCGGGGCGCCAGCGGAGGAACCGGGTTCCGTGGCGGAAACGCCCGTTGGTGACGTGGTCGTATTGCACCTCGACGACCAGCTTCGGCTTCAGCGGGGTCCACTCGGCGGACCTCTCGGTCGACCAGCGGCTGGGTCCTCCGGGCGCATTGCCGGTAAAGCCCGGCGGCCCGATCAGCGGCTTCAATTGCGCGGTGATTTCCGGCCGGTCCTTGCGCGTCATCGACGAGGTGAAACCGACGTGATGCAACAGGCCCTCACTGTCGTAGAGCCCCAGCAGCAGCGATCCTACCACCGGTTCGCCGGTCTGGAGCCGATAGCCGCCCACGACGCAATCGGCCGTTCGCAGCTTCTTCACCTTTACCATGCCCGAGCGCTCGCCCGATTTGTATGGCAGGTCGGCGCGCTTGGCGATCACGCCGTCCAGGTCCGTTCCGGGGCGGTTCCACCAGTCCATGGCCTGCGCATGATCGCGCGTCGCGGGGCTGAGATGGAACCGCGGACCCTTGAGGCGCCGCTTGAAGAAGGCCTCCAGCCTTTTCCTTCGTTCCGGTACTGGGCGCGAAGCGTACTCGGCGCCGTGTTCATCCACCAGGAGGTCGAAAACAATGTACTCGGCCGGCGTCTCGACGCTCAGCTTGCGCACGCGGCTGGCGGCGGGGTGGATCCGCTGCAGGAGACTATCGAAGGAATGCGCGCCGTCGCTGACGACCATAATCTCTCCGTCAAGGACGAATTTCGACGCCTTTACGGCCAGCAGCGCTTCGACAAGCTCGGGAAAATAACGCCCGAGCGCTTGACCCGATTTCGACTGTAGCTCGATCTCCGCGCCATCGCGGAAGACGATCGCGCGGAAGCCGTCCCACTTCGGTTCGTACTGCCAGTTGTCGCCCTTCGGTATGCCGGCAACCGTTTGGGCGTCCATCGCCGGGTAGGGCGGGAGGATGGGTAGATTCACAGGAACTTCTCCAGCTTTACGCGGCCGCGCTTCGCAAGTAAGGGCTTCCATAAGTCGCCCTTTGCCCGGAGTCGCGCGGGCAGATTATCCATTCGGAAATCCTCCATGCGAATTCCTTTTTCGATCTCTTCCCACGTCACCGGCGTGGAAGCCGGGGCGCCGGGTTTCGGCCGCAGCGAATACACGGAAGCCAGCGTCCGGCCCCAGGCGTTCTGGTTATAATCCACCAGCACTTTGCCGGCGGGACGTTTCGCGATGCGGTATTCCGCGGTGATCAGCCGCGGGTGGTTCGCCGCGGCGGTCCGCGCAATCTCCTTGGCGAACGTCCAGACCTGCTTCTGGAGCGGTCCCCGTACGATCGGCGCGTAGATGTGAATGCCGCGCGAGCCGGTGGTTTTGGGAAAGCTGGGGATTTTCAGCGCGTCCAGCATCTCGCGCACCCGGAGCGCCGTTTCCAAGACCCGCTCCAGACCGGCGTCGGGAACGGGGTCGAGGTCGAAGTGGAGGTAGTCCGGACGGTAGACATCGTCGCAGCGGGCGTACCAAGGGTTCAGGTCGATGCAGCCCAGATTGACCACCCAGAGCAAGCCCGCCAGGTCGTCGATGACGGGGAAGTGGATGACGTTTCCCCGCGCGTGCTCGATGGCGCAGGTCTCGATCCATTCGGGCCGCGGCGACGGCGCGCGCTTCATGAAGAAGAACGGGCCGTCGATGCCGTTCGGGTAACGCTTCATCACCATCGCGCGGCGGCAGATGTGAGGCAGCAGGAACGCCGAGACATCCGCGTAGTACTGGAGCAGATCGCGCTTGGTGAATCCGTCCGGCCAGAATGGCTTCCGCAGGTTCGTCAACTTCACGGTTTTGCCGCGAATATTCAGGGACGCTTCCCCGCGGTCGTGCGGTATCTCAACCACACCCGTAGATGCGCCGCCGGCGCTAAGCGTAACAGCGGAGAGGGGAGTTGGGCCCTTGAATACGACCATGGCCGAGGGGCGATGCGAGAATTAGAGATACGCCCCGATGAATCCCTTGAGAGCCAATGTGGAAAATCTTGGAGAGTCTGTGTTTCCCTCGCCGCTGGCGGGGCGGCATCCGGAGGCGCCGCACCCGAACACTTTCATCCGGGACAGCCAGTTTGTTCCGCTGCACATTACGATCGACCTCGACCGGGATCGCGAGGGCAACGTTTTGTTCGAGCGCGCGGGTCCACGCGAGCGAATCTACTTCCGTCCTGAAACGACGCGCGCCGCCATCGTCACCTGCGGCGGCGTTTGCCCGGGTCTGAATAACGTCATCCGGTCTGTCGTTCTTTGCGTGCGAGGGCATTACGGCGTCAACGAGGTGTTGGGAGTCCGCTACGGGTACCACGGATTGAACCCCGAAACCGGGCTGCCTCCGTTGGAGCTTACCGTCGAGTCGGTGAGCGACATACACGAACTCGGCGGCACGATTTTGGGCACGTCGCGGGGACCGCAGGACCCGAAAGCGATGCTCGAATGGCTCCGGAGGCGCGGCGTGAACATTCTCTTCGCGGTGGGAGGGGACGGGACGCAGAAGGGCGCGCTGGAGATTGCGCGAGCTGCGCGGGTGGCCGGGTATTCGCTGGCCGTCATCGGGATCCCGAAGACGATTGATAACGATCTGCAGTACGTGTCCCGGTCGTTCGGTTTCTCGACCGCCATCGATGCGGCGCGGGCAATCATCGACGTCGCGCACAACGAGGCCCGGGCGGTGATCAACGGCGTGGGATTGGTGAAGCTCATGGGGCGCGATTCGGGCTTCATCGCCGCGGGGGCGGCGCTCGCGAGCGGGGAGGTGAACTACTGCCTGATTCCCGAGGAACCGTTCGAACTCGAGGGCGCGCATGGGCTCCTGGCCGCCCTGCGCCGGCGGCTGCAACGGAAGGCGCATGCCGTCATCGTGGTAGCCGAGGGCGCCGGTCAAACGCTGGCGCCTCAAAGAGCCGCTGAAAGGGACGCGTCCGGGAATCTCCGCCACGCCGACATCGGCGTGTTTCTCCGGGAGCGGATAGTGGAATATTTCCGAAATCGAGGTCTGCCTATCAATGTCCGATACATCGACCCGAGCTATGCGATTCGCGGGCTGGCGGCGAACACCGAAGACGCGATCCTGTGCGACATGCTCGCCCGCGACGCGGCGCATGCAGCGTTTGCGGGACGCACGGGCGTGATGATCGGCACGGTGCACAATCGCTCGATTCACGTGCCTATCGAAATGGCGACGCAATCGCGGAAGAAGGTCGATCTTGGGGGAGAAATGTGGCGATCGGTATTGGCGGTGACGGGACAACCCGCGTTGCGCCCGCCGGGGAAGGGCAGTCCAGGTAAAATGGTTAGGGGTCGGGAGGAGAAGCTACACGGCTAGTGGCAGGACGTTCACGCCATCATGCAGCCGCGGCAGAATCCCTGACGCGTTATAACCGGTGGACTGCGCCGGAAGCGGACGCGACCGTTGCGTTCCAGACGAGCGTTGTCCGGAGCCTGAAGGATCAGGCGCTCGCGGCTTTCCACGCCTTGCCGAAGCGAGGAGTGGAAGTCGGGGGCGTCCTTTTCGGGCGGTTCGTGGACGACGACCCGCTCCACATTCAGGTTGACGGTTTTGAGGAAGTTCCGTGCGAGCATAAGTTCGGGCCGTCGTTCGTCCTTTCCGAAACCGACCGGGAGAAGCTGGAGGAGATCCTTGCGCGGCCGCCCGATCCGGGGTTGTCGGTGGTCGGCTACTACCGGAGCTGTACGGGCCGCGATATCGCACTGGATCCAGCAGATGAAGACCTGCTCCAGACCTGCTTCCCGGGCGACAGGCAGATTGTTCTATCGATCAAGCCGTTGCCGTCGCGGAAATGTCTGGGATGGCTTTTTTCGCGGCGCCGCGCTAGCGCGCTGCCCACGGAACCGGCCGGGGATCCCTTCCCATTCGACACAGGCGGGGCGGAATTCGAGCCGGTAGTTCCTATCGTTGAGGAACCGGTCCGGCCGCCAGATCCCCCTCCTGTCATCGAGGCAGCCGAAATCAGCCCGGAACCTCCACAGGAACCGGACACGGTTGCTCCGGTTCCTGAGCCGGAGCCTGGCGCGCCGCGCAGGGGCGCGGAGCGGAGACGCCGGCATCGCGAGCTAGCCGAACGAGAACAGCGCCTGTGGCCGTGGGTTGCGTTCCTGATGGCCATGATTATCGGATGCGCCTACCTCTATGAATGGTGGCTATCGCGTCCCGCGACAAGCGGAGGGAAGGCGGGACTCGAGGTGACACGAACGAGCAGCGACATCCGGGTGAGCTGGGATCGATCCGCGCCCGAGGCGCAGAGAGCGACGCGGGGCGTGCTTTCCGTCACGGCGGGCCATGAGGAGGAAAGGATCGAGCTGAGTTCCGCCGACATCGTCCGCGGAGAGTTCGCATATCAGCCGTCGGATCACGACGTGTACGTACGGCTGACGCTCTATGAATCCGACGCGCAACTGCTTACGGAGTCCCGTCGCCTCAACGCGGTGGCGAAACCGGAGGAACCGCCCGCGGCTGCGTCGGCGCCGGCCGAGCCGCCACAGGTGGAACAGGCCATCGCCGAGGAGGGGCCGCAGACTCGAGAGCTGGCCGTACAGCCGCCGGCTGTTGACATTGCAGAGCCTTCCGCGGAGAGCTCAGAGGAGACGCGGGCCTCTGGTACGAATGCGCCTCCGGCGGTCCGCGATGCCCCGCCCGCGAGGGAGGACAACACAAGAGTAGCTGTTCCGGCGAAGCTGGTCCACCAGGTTCGCGCGGGGGTGCCGGAGGGAATTCAGGCCCGCATCCGCAGCCCGATCACCGTGCCCGTGGTGGTGAGGATCGACGCGTCGGGCAAAGTGGTGAGCGCCGTGCCTCCTCGCGGCGGCGACGGATTGCACAGCTACCTCGCCACGCGAGCGGCGGCGGCGGCGCTATCGAGCCGATTCGAGCCCGCCCGATCGAGTGACGGCAAACCGGTTCCGAGCGCGCAGACGTTGTACTTCACATTTCGGTGAACTGAGGGTTGCGGACAAGCCGGCATGAAAGCCGGCTTTCATGCGTGGACGCTTGCCCCACTTCCTCGCAAATCACGTGCCGCGACCGGCTAACGGCAGGTTCTCGTTGACGTGACTCACGGCGCTCATCTCGGAGATCACGGCGGAGAGATTCGGATTGCGGAGGCACCACAGGTAGGCTTTCTGTGGCGTTTTGAGAGGCCCCGGCACAGCCTCCTCAATCCGTTGGACCCGCGCGGGATCCACCTGGCGGCCGGGGCGCGCGTCGTAAACGGGCCGCGCGGATTTCATGGCAATGACGCCCAGGTCATGGCGCTTCGCCTTCTCAAGCGCCTTGGCCACCCAGCGATGATTGACGATGTTGTAGGCGACCATCGCCATCGAATAGGCGCGCGCGTCCACCGCCGCGTCGAGGACTCCGCCCGGGTCGTTGTGCGCGGAGACGCTCAGATGGCGGACCTTTCCGTCCTTCTTCAGCTTTTCGAAGGCGTCAAAGACCTCCGGGTATTCGAGCACTTCAAAGGGCGTGCTGGCGCCATGGGGGCACGTGATCACATCGAGGTAATCGACGCCCAGCCGCCTTAAGCTCTCCTCCGTGGAGTCGATCACCAGTTGGCGGTAGTGCTTCGCGCGGTCGATTTTTCGGCCGTATTTGCGGGACATGACGTTGGCCAGCACAGCCGCCCTCACCTGGTCCGGTTGGCTTTCGTTGTACATGCCGATGTAGTCGCGGTGGAGCACGTCGCGGCGCGCGAGTTCTTCTTCCACCTGGCCTTGAATCCGTTTGCGCTCCGGCTCGGAAAGGCTGTCGAAGATATCCTGGAACAGCTTCGCGCGATTTCCGTCCCAGAGGCTGACCTTGGTGTTGATGAAGAAGCTGTCGCGAGGGCGGGCTTTCACGACCGCAGCGTAGCCTTCCTCGCTCGCGCCCCGGCCGTACGCAGGAGCGGTGTCGAGGTAGTTCAGCCCCATGTCGAGAGCCGCGAGCACATGCTCGTGGTTCCGAGGGCTGATCAGATTTCCGCCCATGACAATCTCGGAAACCATGAACCCGGTCTTGCCCAGCCGGCGGTACGCCATGCCGGATTGCTTGTTGCGCCACTCGCCGGGAGAGCCATCCGCCGCGGACGCGGCTTTGGCGGCGATCGCCGCCGCGAAGGCCGTCCCGCCAATTTCAAGAAATTGCCGCCGCCTCATGCCGATCAGTGTAGTCCATCCGGGGGTTGGGCCGGCCAAGGGGTGTGTTAACCTGAATGCTTCCCGCTCCGGCGCCGGGCGCCGGAACCCCCTGGCGCTTTGCCGGCGCCGGGATGCAATCCTTTGGGCATGAAACTCACCGACATATTCCTGGCGTTAGGCGAAAACGGCTTTCGGGAGGTGGTGCGTTCGATTTCGATCGGGAAGCTGCGAACGTACCAGGTCTACGAACGGCTGAAGACGCGCGCGCACCTGCCGAAGCTAAACGTGGAGGGGCTGCGCAAGGTGGCGCCGCGCTTCTGGCAACGAATCTCGGAGGGCGACGAGGAGTTAGCAGCGGATCTGGCGCAGGGCGTGCTGGTCAGCAATCTCGAGATGGTGGTGGAGACGCTGGATCACCTGGGCGTGCCGCACAACGCCGGTTTCTTCGAGAAGGATCTCGACGCGAGCAACATTCTCACCGAGGGCTGGCAGCAGCGGGCGTACGACGAACTCAAGGGCAAGTACCGGGGGCCGGCGCTTGTCTTCTACCTGAATCACCTGGCGATGGAGGTGACCAAGGCGGACAAGCCATTCACACCTTCGGAGCCGGCCGATGTCTGAGGAACAGCTCAACGAGCTGTCCTCGAGGGCGCTGCAGCGGATTGAGGCGGCCTCGACGGAAGAGGAACTGGAGACGGTACGGGTCGAGGCGCTGGGAAGAAAAGGGGCGCTGGCGCAAGCGAGCCGGCAGATGGGCGCCCTGGCGCCGGAGGAGCGGGCGCGGATCGGCAAGCTGCTGAACGCGGTCAAACAGAGTCTGGAGAGCTCGCTCGAACGGCGCAAGGCCGCGTTCGCGGAGAAGGCGCTGCGGGAGCGGCTGGAGTCGGAGTGGGTGGACCTGACGTTGCCCGCCCCCGGCATCCGTCCGGGCAGCCTGCACCCGGTGACGCAGGTTCAAGCGGAATTGGAAGACCTGTTCATCTCGCTCGGGTTCACGGTGCTGGGGGGGCCGGAAGTGGAGACGGAGCGCAACAATTTCGACGCGCTGAACATTCCTCCCGAACACCCGGCGCGCGACATGCAGGACACCTTTTGGCTGGAGGGCGGGTACGTACTGCGCACGCACACGTCGCCGGTGCAGGTGCGCGGGATGGAGCGGCTGGGGCCTCCGCTGCGGATGATTGCGCCGGGGCGCGTGTTTCGCAACGAGGAAGTGGACGCCTCCCACGAGCACACGTTCTACCAGATCGAAGGAATGATGGTGGACCGGGACGTCTCGATCGCGCACCTGCTGTACTTCATGAAGACGCTGATCAGCGCCATCTTTCATCGAGACGTTACGGTGCGCTTGCGGCCCGGCTATTTCCCGTTCGTCGAGCCGGGCTTCGAGCTGGACATCCACTGCCTGATCTGCGGCGGCAAGGGTTGCCCGGTGTGCAAGTACAACGGCTGGGTGGAATTGTTGCCGTGCGGGCTGGTGCATCCGAACGTTCTCCGGATGAGCGGCATCGATCCGGAGGAATGGAACGGCTTTGCGTTCGGCCTCGGCCTGACGCGGCTGGTGATGATGCGCTACGGGATCGACGACATCCGGCTGCTGATGAGCGGCGACCTTCGATTCTTGCGGCAGTTTTAGTCCGACTCCGATGAAGTTCTCCTACAACTGGATTTGCGAACTGGTGGAAGGCGTCAACACCGGCGCCCGGGAACTGGGCCAGCTCATTACGATGAAGACGGCCGAGTGCGAAGGCGTTGAGCCGTTCGGCGAGCACCTGGCGCACGTATGCGCCGCTCGCGTGCTTGAGGTGACGGATATACCGGGCAGCCACAACAAGAAGGTTGTGGTGGACGCGGGGCAACACGGGAAGAAGACGGTGGTCTGCGGCGCTCCGAACTGCCGCGAGGGCATGATCACCGCGTATGCGCCGCCGGGGGTCAAACTCGCCCGCGGAGAGATACGGCGGATGGAGGTCGCCGGCGTACTGAGCGACGGCATGCTGGCCAGCGGGGCCGAGTTGGACATCAACCGGGACGCCGAGGGCGTTCTCGAATTCGCGGCGGAACCCGGCGATCCGATCCCCGGGTGCGCGCCCGACAGCATTATCGAGATCGACAATAAGTCCATTACCCACCGGCCGGACCTGTGGGGACATCACGGGCTGGCGCGCGAAGTGGCGGCCATCCTCGGCCTGCGGCTGAAGAATCCCGTGAACACGGCTCGGTTGCCGGAAGGCGCGGGCGACGTACTGGTCTCCATCGAGGATTTCGACCTCTGTCCCCGATACAGCGCGCTGACGTTCGACAACGTGACGGTTCAGCCGTCGCCGCTGTGGCTACAGTACCGGCTGCACTCGATCGATCTGCATCCGATCAACAACATCGTCGACGTGACGAATTTCGTAATGGCGGAGATCACCGAGCCGATGCACGCCTTCGACCGGGACACGCTGAAAGGCGATACGATCTACGCGCGGCCGGCGCGAGCGGGCGAATTCATCACGGCGCTGAACCAGGAGACGTACAAGCTGGAGGAGTCGATGGTGGTGATCGCCGATGCGCGCGGCCCGGTGGCGATCGGCGGCGTGATCGGCGGACTGGACACGGGCATCGTGGACCGCACGAGGCGTATCGTTCTGGAGGCGGCCAACTTCAAAGCCGCCAGCATTCGGAAGACGTCCACGCGGCTGAAGCTGCGGACCGACGCCTCGATGCGCTTTGAGAAGGCCCAGGATCCCACCAACACCGTGCGCGGCCTCGCCCGGGCCGTCGAGCTGTTCGAGCAGGCGTCGCCGGGCCTACGGCTGGTTGGGGGCGTCGCCGATGCCATGCGGCCGATCCCCCCGCCGCCCGAGATCGCGCTGGACCTCCAGTGGCTGGCGCGGAAACTCGGCCGAAACGTGGATCCGAAGCAGGTCCTGGAGATTCTGGAGCGCCTGGAGTTCGAGGTAAGAGAGGAAGCGTCGAAGTGGCTTGTGGCCAAGGTTCCTAGCTGGCGGGCCACGCGGGATATCTCGATCAAAGACGATTTGGTGGAGGAAGTCGGCCGCATGATCGGCTACGACGCGATCCCGCCGCGGCCGCCGCTGATTCCGTCGACGGTTCCGCCGGCGAACGAGGAGCGCCTGTTTCACCGCGGCGTGAGGGCGGCCATCGCGGCGCAGGGCTTTACGGAGGTCTACAACTACTCGTTCGTGAACGAGGAGATGGCGCGCCGGTTCGGGATGGACCCGGCGGCGCACGTGGCGGTGACGAATCCGATCGCGGACGACCAGGACCTGCTGCGGATCAGCCTGGCGCCACGGGTGTGGAAGAACATACAGGATAACAGCCGTCATTTCGACTCGTTCCGGCTGTTCGAGATCGGCTACGAGATCCACAGGAAGGCGGACGGACTGCCGGATGAAGCGGATCATCTTGTGGCGGCAATTTACGAGCGGGATGGGGATGGCCGGGCGGGACTGTTCGAGCTGAAGCGCGTCGGCGAATGCCTGATGCCGGGATTGGAAGCGGCGCCGGTGGAAGCGCGACCGTTTGAACATCCGGCGCGGGCGTATCAAATCCGCTGGCGGGGCGAAACGGTGGGCCGGCTGTACGAGATGCACCCGTCGATGGGCGAAGGCCGGGCGGCGATGCTCGACGTGAATCTGCAACGGGTGCGCGGGCTTGGGGCGGCGCCGAAGCGGTACCAGCCGCTGCGGAAGTTTCCCGCGAGCGCGTTCGATCTGTCGGTGGTGGCGGGGGTCAGAGAACTTGCCGGCGAGGTGGAGAAGAAGCTGCGGGCGCTGGCGGGCGAGAGCCTGGAGACCATCGAGTTCGTGCGGCAGTACACGGGTCCGCCGCTGGCGGAAGGAACGCAGAGTCTCTCGTTCCGCTTGACGGTATACGCCCCCGATCACACGCTGACGGCGGAAGAGGTGAGCGGCATCCGGGCGCGGATCATCGACGGCATGCGGGCATCGGGGTATGACCTGCGCGTGTAGCGGAGGCAAGGGCCTCTGATGCGAATCCGAATCATCGGCGGTCTGGCCATTCTCGGCCTTTTCGCCGCCCTGCTGCTGCCGCAGCGGCGGGCGGTGACGGACGAGGAAGTGCGCGACGTCCACCGCTCGGCGCTGCTGATCGACATGCACAGCGATGTCACCAGCGACACCGTCAAGGGCGTGGATCTCGGGGCGCGGCGGGACAAGGGGCACACCGACCTGCCTCGACTGCGCGAGGGTGGCGTCGGCGCGGTGTTCTTCGCGGCGTACGTCGCGTCGAGTTTCGCGGCGAAGAACCAGGCGGCGCGGCGCACGCTGGAGATGATCGACACCATCCGGTACGACATCGTCGAACGCCATCCGAACGACTTCATGCTCGCGTTAACGGCCGACGATATCGAGCGCGCGCGCAAGGAGGGCAAGATCGCCGCGCTGATCGGCATCGAGGGTGGGCACGCCATTGAGGACAGCCTGCGGCTTTTGCGGACGTACTACGCGCTCGGGGTAAGATACATGACCCTGACGCACAGCAACACGAACAACTGGGCGGACTCTTCCGGCGACATCAATAATCCGAAGGTCAAGCGCCATGGCGGGCTGACCGATTTTGGGCGGCAGGTGATCGCGGAAATGAACCGGCTGGGAATGATGGTCGACATTTCGCACGTCTCGGACGAAACATTCCGGGACGTACTGAAATCGAGCAAGGCGCCGGTGGCGGCGACGCATTCTTCCTGCCGGGCGATTTCCAATATCGCGCGCAACATGACCGACGACATGATCCGGGCGCTGGCGCGCAACCGCGGAGTCATTTGCATAAATTTCGGCTGTGAGTTCCTGTCGCAGAAATCCGCGGATGCTTCGCCGTATTTCACGCCGGGAGCGAAAGAAAATCAGAAAATTCCGCCCGCCACACTCGATGACGTTGTCCTCCATATCGATCGGGTGGTGAAGCTGGCCGGCGTCGACGCGGTAGGGATCGGGAGCGATTTCGACGGCGTGGAATGCGTTCCCACCGGCCTGGAGGATGTTTCGAAGTTCCCCGCGCTGACCCGAGCGCTGCTCGAAAGAGGCTACACGGCGGAACAGATCCGCAAGATGTACGGCGACAATATCCTCCGATTAATGCGGGAAGTGGCCGCGGCGGCCGGGCGATAGCCTCAGCGTTGTTGTTCGCGCAGCCTGCGGAGGAGTTGGGTCTGGCCAGCGTGGTAGATGGCGTGGCAGGTGACGCCGAGCGCGAGGTCGAACCGCTCGGAATCGGGGAGGGCCGATCTCCGACGGCCTGTCGCGGGGGAGAGCGCGGCGGCTAATTGCTCCTGTTGGGTCTCGACGACGCGGAGGATCTCGGGCCAGGTCATTTTGGATTCTTCCGGGAGCGTGAACCAGTCCTCACCGTCGAGCGCGAAGGGCTCCGGCGGCGCGGCCGACAGTTTCTGTCGAACGGAATGCACGCACCAGGCGTGGTGGAGGGCGATTTCCGCGATGTTATGCCGTCCGGGCGCCGGTCGCCAGAAGGCCTGCTCCGGGGTAAGGCCGGCCAGCGCGGCTTTCAGATCCGGTCCGTGCCACGCTCCGGGTCCGTAGCCCTCGTTAAGGATCCGGGTCAGGACGTTCGGGTCAAGCCCCTTTCCGATGGCGGCTGTCGTTGCTGTTGTACTCATTAACCTCTCCTTTTTGACGATTCGATAACCTCGGGTTTGCCGGCCAACCTGCCGGCCTCCTGTTACCCTGAGAATGTTATAGAGCGGTTGGAGTCGCGAAAACTTGGGAAAAATTGCTGCAGAAACCCTGGCGCGCGGCGACGGCTGGAGCATCAAGGACGTCGTCTGCACGGCGGGGCCGGGCGACCGGCCGTACGAGGAACGGCACGATGCCGTTTCGATCGCGGTGGTATTGGAGGGATCGTTTCAGTACCGGTCCGAACGCGGCTCGGACGTCCTGTCGCCCGGTTCGCTGCTGCTCGGGGGCCAGGGGCGGCGGTTCGAGTGCAGTCACGAGCACGGCGTCGGCGACCGCTGCGTTGCGTTTCATTACGCGCCCGAGTTTTTTGAGCGGGCGGGCGCGGCCCCGGCATTCGCGATACAGCGCGTGCCTCCGCTAGCGGCGCTGGCGCCGTGGGTGGTGGATGCGGGCCTGGCAATTCACGCTCCGGAGCGAGCGCCGCTGGAAGAAATGGCTCACGGGCTGGCGGGCGCCGTGCTGGAGGTTCTGGAGACGACGGACGGGATCAGCCGCGCGCCGGCGGCCGATGAGCGCCGGATTTCTGCCGCGCTTCGGTACGTTGAAGCGAATCTGGGCGAGGCGCTGCCGCTCAACCTACTCGCCGCAACGGCGCGGATGAGTGAGTTTCACTTTGTGCGCGTATTCAGGAAAGTCACCGGCGTGACGCCGCATCAGTACATTCTGCGCGCGCGTTTGCGGGAGGCGGCGATACGGCTGAGGACGAGCGGCGAACCGGTCCTCCAGACCGCGTTGGAGGTGGGCTTCCAGGACCTGTCGAACTTCCATCACGCGTTCCGCGCCGAATTCGGCTTCAGCCCGCGGGCGTACCGGCGGTCCACCGCGTAGTGGCCGAGGGCGCGCGCCTGGAACCGGCGCGATCCGGCGACGGCATTGCGGGCGCTCCGCGAATGATGGAAACTGAAGCTACCAACACACGCGGCAGAGGAGGCTGGGCATGCAAAGGAGAGCTTTACTTATGGCTGGACTGGGGGCGCCGGCAGTTCTGAAATCGGCGGCCGCCCCGCGCGGCTACTCGTGGGGCGAGGTGGAGAAGATGATCGCCCGCGGCAACGCCGACGGCCGGCTGACGGTGGACGACCTTCCGACGCCCGCGCTTCTGCTGGACCTGGACGCGTTCGAGTCCAACGTCGAGAAGATGGTCCGGCACGCGGCCGGGAGCAAGCGCGCGCTGCGCCCGCATGCGAAGACGCACAAGTGCGCGCAGATCGCCAAGTCGTTGATGCGGGCGGGCGCGGTCGGCGCCTGCGTGGTGAAGATCAGCGAGGCGGAAGCATTCGCGCGCGGCGGGGTGACGGGCTTGCTGCTGACTTCGGCCATGGTTGGCAGGCACAGGATCGAGCGCGCGGTTGCCCTGGGCAGGAAGCAGCCCGACACGATCTTCGTGGTCGACAATGCGCAGAACGCACAGGATATGAACGACGCGGCGCGCGCGGCGGGCATCAAGTTCCATGTCGCGATCGATCTTCTGGTGGCGAACCGCACGGGGATCCAGACCGGAGAACCCGCGCTCGAACTGGCGCGGGCCATCGACAAGTTGCCGAACCTGAAGCTGAAGGGCATCCAGGCCTACGCCGGGGGCTCCTCGCACGTCGTGGGGTTTGAAGAGCGTAAGAAGCATTCGCACGGGACGATGACGCCGGCGGTGGAGACCCGGTGGTTGATCGAGAAGAACGGGATCGAGTGCGGTTGGCTCAGCGGCGGCTCGACCGGGACGTACAACATCGATTCGGAAATCGACGGCATTACGGAACTGCAGCCCGGCAGCTTCATCTTCATGGACATCGATTACAACGTGATCGGCGGCAAGGACGGTCCGGAGTACCGGGACTTCCGGAACGCGCTCACCGTACTCGCGACCGTGATCAGCAAGCCGTCGCGCGAAGCCGCGGCGGTGGACGCGGGCTTTAAGGCGTTCGCCACGGATCGCAAGTTCGGCCCGTCGGCAAAGGATGTTCCCGGGCTCCGCTACAACTGGGGCGGGGACGAACACGGGCGACTCGACCTGACGCAGGCCAGCCGCGACCTCAAACTCGGCGAGCGGTTGGAGTTCATCGTTCCGCACTGCGACCCCACCGTGAATCTCTACGATCGGATGTTCGGCGTCCGCGCGGGCAAAGTGGAGTCGATCTTGCCGATCGACGCGAGGGGAATGAGCCAGTAACCGGGAGGTTACGGTTTACAATGGAGGAGACCGCTTCCGGGATGCTGAAGCGGGTCGTACGGAGTCGAACTCTGAACCGCAGAACGTTTGTCAAAACCGCCGCCGCAGCGGGATTCCCTTTCATTTCGTGCGGCCGGAAGGGCCCCAGAACCGGCAAAAAAGTGGTTGTGCTGGGGATGGACGGCCTGGATCCGAATTTGGTTGACGACCTGATCGCCGCGGGCCGCGCGCCCAATTTCAAAAAGCTGAAAGAAACGGGCAGCTATTCCCGGCTTGGGACCACCATGCCGGCGCTGAGTCCCGTAGCCTGGAGCAGTTTCATCACCGGCTTGACCCCGGGTGGGCACGGGATCGCCGATTTCATCGTTCGGGACCCGCAGACCTACATGCCGTTCTTCTCGATTTGGGAGGCGAAAGGGTCTGGGCGAACGCTGTCGCTCGGCGATTACCAGATTCCGCTGAGCGGCGGAAGCGTGGTGAACCGGCGGGCGGGGAAGCCGTTCTGGTCGTACCTGACCGAGGAAGGGATTCCGGCCAGCGTCATCAAGATTCCCACCAATTTCCCAGTGGAGGAGACGGCGACGCGGGCCGTCAGCGGGATGGGCACTCCGGACCTGATCGACTCGTTCGGGGTGTTCAACTATTTCACCAGCGACGCCACGGAAGAGTACAAGGACCTGAGCGGCGGCAACATCATCTACGTGTCGGTGCGGAACCACCGCGTGGATACGGAGTTGTATGGTCCGGCGAACGCGCTGCGGAAGCCGAAGGACGCATCTCGCAACGCGTTCGTTAACAGCACGCGGGTTCCGTTCACGGTTCAGATCGACCCTTCGGCCGATGCGGTGCGGATCGACATCTCGGGGCGCCGTATCGTGCTGAACAAGGGCGAATACAGCGAGTGGGTCCGCGTGGACTTCGAGATGCTGCCGATGCTCAGCAGCGTCTCGGGCATCGCCCGGTTTTATCTGCGGGAAGCGCACCCGCACCTGCGGCTGTACGTCACGCCGATCAACATCGACCCGGAGAACCAGGCGATGCCGGTGACCTATCCGGCCGAGCTTGGCGTGGAGCTTGCGAGGGCGGTGGGGCCGTTCTGGACCAAGGGGCTGCCCTGCGATACGAAGGCGTTCGATTATAGGGTCCTGGACGACGAGGGTTACGCCAAGCAGGCGGAACTACTGCTGGAGGAAACGCTCGCGATGTTCGACTACGAGTGGAGCCGGTTCAAGGAGGGTTTCTTCTACTACTACGTCTCCAATACGGACCAGGACGCGCACATGCTGTGGCGCAACATGGATCCGACCCACCCGATGCACAAGGCGTCGGACCTTCGCTATGCCGGCTATCTCCCGCACCTGTACGAGCAGATGGACAAGATGGTGGGGAAGGTGCTCCCGGCGGCCGACAATGACACGGTGGTGCTGATTTGCTCCGACCACGGATTCGCGCAATTCGGCCGGCAGTTCCACCTCAACACGTGGCTCCGCGACCAGGGCTACCTCACGCTGACATCCGAAGGCAATCTGAAGGATAAGACGGCCATCACCGACATCGACTGGGAGAAGACCGCCGCGTACGGCATCGGCTTCAACGGACTCTACATCAACCAGGAAGGCCGTGAATGGGCGGGCCGCGTCGGGCCCGGCAAGCGGGAAGACCTGGTGGAGCGCATCAGTAAAGAACTGGAGCAGATCGTGGATCCGGAAACGGGGAAGCGCCCGGTGGCCAAGGTATACCGGCGGGAGGACCTATATACGGGCGAATTCACGTTCGAGATGCCGGACCTGCTGGTGGGCTACACGCCGGGTTATCGCTCGTCATCCGGGTCGGTGCTGGGCGAGACCGGCAAGCCCCTGATCGACATCAACCCGTGGGCCTGGAGCGGAGACCACTCGATGGCCAAGGACCTGGTACCCGGTTGTCTGTTCTCGAGCGTCCCGTTACAGGGAGAAGCGCCGAACATCGTCGACCTTCCGGTTACGATCCTCGACTACTTCGGATTCGAGAAGCCGCCTCAGATGACCGGCCGGTCGCTGTTGCGGTCGGAGGCGACCGAACACCGGCGAACGCTGGGATAGACGGGGCGAGTCTCCACGGCCGCCGAGCCGATTGGCAATCGGCTCGCAGGGTGCCTTCGGCCAACCTGCCCCGCAAGCACCGTCAGAAACTTCTACTGGTCCGCCAGGGCGGCTACGAGAGCGCCTTTGGCGGTAGAGTGCAGCGGGTCCTTCGCGACAGTAATCCCTGAATATGGAATCGGAAAGCCGCCGGATTTGAGAACGTTCTCGAAGCGTTGAGCGAAGCCCTTGGGATGCGCGGTTCCGCCGCTCAGGACGATCGGTACGGGCTGGCGGAAACGAGGTAGCGACCGGGAACTCGATAACGACTCTCGAAGCCCGTCGACTACCGCCTGAATCACGTTGTCGTAGTAGACCGCAAGAGCCTGGTGGAGTTTCCCGGAGACCGCGCCGTTGTACTGGAAGGCCGTCTCCTTTTCAATGCGGACGCGAGTGGCGCGTTCGCCGGTGACGGCGGCGGCGTTCAGGTCGATGAAGTCGCCGCCCTTCGGGACGCTGAAGCTGATCACTGGAACGGCCAGGTAGGAGAGGCAGACGTTGCAAAGGCCGCCTCCGAAGCTGATGCCGATGCCGGTGTAGTTGGTATTCTCCAGTTCGCTGTAAACGACGGCGAGACCTTCGGTGATGCACTCGACTTTGAAGCCGCGGCGGGAGAGCAGATCGCGGAGCGTCGCCTCGTGAAAGGCGATGTTGTCTTCTCCTTCCAGCGGGGGCGCGGGCACGCTGAAGTAGAGCAATTGGCCGTTGGGCGGCTCGTCCTCCAGCAGCGAGTCGACGATCCGGAGGATGACGTCCGAGTTTTCGGGTTCGGCCGGGTTGAGGATGCCGCCGGTCATGGGCCGGCGGGTTTCGAGTCCGAGCAGATCGGCGAAGTGCTCCGACTCGTTGCCGTGAACAATCAGTTCTTCGTCCCGCTTGGTGTAGGGAATTCCCTCTTTCTCGAGGGCCTTTTCGGTCATTCGGGAGTAGGGAACCGTGACGAAGGCATTCAACTGGCTGCGCACGCGGTTTTCGCCCCCGGATAGTTTCGCCATCACGATACGGCTGGTCCCAACGTCGAGACCGATAGCCGCGTTATTGTTCTTCTTTGAATCTCCACTCATGTTGTCTTCTCCACGGCGTCGACTACCTTGTCGAGCCCCTTTAAGATTTCCCGATAACGCTTTCGAACCGCGTCACGATGCCGCTCCGCGGAAAGTCCACGGGCTGCCGCCCGGTGACGAAAACTGTCTTCGCCGAGGACGACGCCTCGCCACAGATCCCGGCTTGCCGTTTTGAGGTAGTGCTGGTCGTAGGCGAAGCCGAAGAGGGCCACCGAAGGCAGCGGAATGCCGTAGTTGTCGCCCAAACCGAGCGCGCCGAACGGAAAGCCGTCGCTCCAGTCGGTGTGATTACCGATTCGCATGTTCCAGGGCGCCACCGACACCTGCGCGTGGGTGACGCAGTTGCCCGGCGGGATTTCGTGTTTGGCCATCAGCATCTGGGTTAACACGCGTGCGGTATCCACTTGAGCCTGGGTGACTTCGGCGCCGCCGCCCTCCCGCCGCATCTGGGTTTCGAAGGCCACGCCCAAGAAGCTCGAATTGAGATTCACGTAAATCCTCCTGTTATCGGCCCAAACCGAATACCCGGCATGGTTTGCGGCTCCTGCCTCGCGCACAATCCGGTGCGCCCGGCCGAAGCGGTCGATGACGAAGTGATAGGAGGCGTTCTTGCGCACATAGTCGAGCAACCATTGGCCGACATTTTGAAGCCGCTGATTGTGCGTGGCATCGAAGGGAGCGACGTGACTCTCGGTGGTGTGATAGACGATGCCCACCTTCCCGGCGCGCCATTCGAGAACGGCGAGGCTGTCGCGGTCGTAAACGGGGTACGACCGTTTTTCCCCGTCGATTGCGTGACGGCTCTCGACTCGTAGCCCATTGCTGTAGAGTTCAATGCCGCCCTTGTCTTCAACGAGCCAAACCTCGCCGACACGCCCGGCCGACGGCGTCGCCTGGCCGGGACGCACGGCCTGATCGTTGTCGGAGGCAGTGGGCCGTGGCGCCAGGAGCGCCACCACGGCGACCGCCACCAAGGCGGGGCGCCGGAGGTAACGTAGGGATGCGCGGCCAGACGGGGAGAGCCCCTGCGCCCGGCGCAGGTAACGCAACCGCTGCACCGGGTCGCGGATCGCTCGGACTCTCCTACCGATAATCCATCCATGAAGCGCCTCCGCTGGTCTGCGAACCGCTCTCATCGCGGAAGTCCACTCTCTAAGTGAGACCGGCATCGATTTCTTCTCGCCCCGCTATCCGGTAATATCGGCCGGGAATAGGAGAAGTCTTAGCGGGAGCGCCCGGGGAAGAAAAGGCGGTTCGGGATCATGCGCCCGACTGACGGCGGGCGCGCCACCAGCGGAAAGCGAAGGTAGCGACGAGGAGCCCGTATACGGGGACGTAGATATGCCATCGGAACGGGGTGGATCCGTTCCACTCACCGAGCAGCGTCCAGGCGATCACCACGCGGTAGGCGAGCGGCGCGAGTGCGGTCCAGAGCAGCAGCGCGGGTTGGGGCGAGAAGGCGAGCAGGGGGAGCATCCACGTCAGATACCAGGGGTGGCAGTTCGCCGAGACCATCAGCATGACGGCAATCACGGTCAAGGCGGCTTTCTCGAGAGGCCAGCGCAACAGCGTTACGACTACAACCGCTGCGCCGACGATAGCGAAGGCGGCGTACTTGGCGGGATACTGATCGCCGGCGAGCCACAGCAGCAGACCAAAGATGCTATCGTTGTTGCGCCAGCCGCCGAGGAAACCGGTGGCGACGCGGACGTTTTGCCCGACATCGCTCCAATAGGGCAGAGCGAGGGCGCCCGCGATCGGGATGGCGATCAGCCACTGATACCACCGCAGGGGGCGCCACCGTTTCCACCCGACGAAAAGGGGAAAGAGCAAGAAGGGCCACAGCTTGGCGGCGCCGGCGAGGGTGAGGGACGCGAACGCGGGAGTCCAGCGGTCGCGGGCAGCCAGCCACAGGCCCCCGACGAGGAAAAAGAGCATGACCGCGTCGTTGTGGCCGGTGGCCCAGAATTCCACGATCGGAAGCGGGGACCAGGCATAGATCACGAGCCTTTCGGCGGGCAATCCGCGGGCGCGCAGCAGGGCAAAAAGGAGCCCAATCAAGGCGGCGTCAAACAGCGCGGCGGGCAACTTGAACCAAAAGGCCTGGCGAAAGGGGTCCTCCACCCTGGGCGAGACCAGGTGGTACATCCCCCATTCGATCAGTTCGACCAGCGGACCATAGCTGGCCTTGAGGTCGCTGCCGGAGACCCGCGGGAAGGTCGGATCGCGAAGGTGACTCCACTCCGGGTCCGCCGGGGCGGCCTGGTAAGGATTGCCGCCGGCTGCCTGGAGCTTGCCCTCCCAACGGTAGCGAAAGGCGTCGTCGGAGAGTTGGGGCTCAAGGCCCCAGAGGCTCAAACGGAAGACAACCGCCGCGCCGACGATCAGAATGGGCGTCCAGTTGCAACGATCGGCCTTGCTGGCGTGTCTGTTTTTCAGCGCGACGAAAACAGAAACGAGATAGAATATACTGGTCAAAAGCAGGATCCCAACGGCTTCCGGGATTCTGAACCTGAGGTCGCCCAAGGATCGGAGCGCGACGAGCATCGTCTCGATGAGAACGGCCAGAACCGCCAAGGAAGATGCAATCGCCGGCATGTTATTTATGATCCGACGGAGCCGCTGAAGAAGCGAGCGTATGGCCACAACGCTGGCGCCAGCTTTACTTCTGAAGACAACGAGCCTTGACCACCTGACCCGGGGGATGTTCGATGAGACATTCGCCGGCATCTATCAGCCGAACTGGTTCGACCTGGCGCTGACGATTCCGTACTTCGCGCTGGTCGGCTTTCTGGCGATCTACGGGTTTCACCGGTACCTCGTGATCTGGCGCTACTGGCGGCGGCGCAAAGAGGTTCTCGCTACGCCGCCGGGGCGGTTGGACGAACTGCCGCGGGTCACGATCCAGCTTCCGTTGTACAACGAGCGGTACGTCGTGGGGCGCTTGCTGGAGGCGGTGACGAGAATCTCGTATCCGCGCGGACTCCTGCAAATCCAAGTCCTGGACGATTCCACCGACGAAACGCATCCGCACACGGAGCGGCTGGTGGGCGAGTACCGGTCCCGAGGCTTTCCCATTGAGTACCACCACCGGACGCACCGTGAAGGATTCAAGGCGGGCGCGCTGGCGGAGGGCCTGAAGAAGGCCACGGGGGAGCTGATCGCGATATTCGACGCGGATTTCACGCCGCCGCAGGATTTTCTGGAGCGCACGGTCCACTTCTTCGCGGATCCACAAGTGGGATGCGTTCAGACGCGGTGGACGTACACGAACCGCGACTACAGCGTGTTGACGGAAGTGCAGGCGATTTTGCTGGACGGGCACTTCGTGCTCGAGCATACGGCTCGGTGCGGTTCGGGCCTGTTCTTCAACTTCAACGGTACGGGCGGGGTGATGCGGCGGCGGATGATTGAAGACGCCGGCGGATGGGAGCACGACACCCTAACGGAGGATTCCGACCTGAGCTACCGGGCGCAGTTGAAGGGTTGGAAGTTCGCGTACGTTCCCACCCTCGAGTGTCCGTCGGAATTGCCGGTGGAGACCTACAGCTTTCAGGTCCAGCAATCGCGATGGGCGAAGGGGCTGACGCAATGCGCGATGAAGCTGCTGCCCCGGATCCTGCGGGCGCCGGTCCCGTTCCGACAGAAGCTGGAGGCGTTCTTCCACCTCACGCCGAACATCACGTACCCGATCATGATCGTCGTCGCCGCGCTGATGCTGCCGGTGATGATCGTCCGGTTTTACGTGGGATGGTTTCAGATGCTGCTGCTCGACATGCCCCTGGTGATCCTCACGTTCATATCGATTATCGCGTTCTATGTACTTTCGCAGAGGGAGCTTCAACCTAACGGGGGATGGAAACGCGCCATCCTGCTGATGCCGATTCTGGTGGCGGCGGGCGTTGCGCTGACCGTCGTGAACGCGCGGGCGGTGATGGAAGCGCTGCTGCGGATTCCCTCGGCTTTCGTACGAACGGCGAAATACGCGATTTCGGGAAACCAGCCGATGCGGGTTGAGCGGGCCAAGTACCGGCGTAAGAGCGGATGGCTGCCGTACGTCGAACTGGGGTTCGGGTGCTACTTCCTCGCGATGGTGGCGTACTGCATCGACACCTACAACTTTCTGGCGCTGCCGTTCCTGCTGATGTTTGTCGGCGGGTACTTCTGGGCTGGCGCTACGACGCTCTACGACGAGTACCGCGACCGCTTGCGGCGCGAGCGCGAACGCGCGGTCAGCATCGAGGCGGCCGAGTAAGCGGGACACCCAACAAAGGTTCAGGAATGCGGTCCGGCGCTGGCCGGATATGGCCGGGCCCGAAAGCGCCGGACCGCAGAGCGCCGGCTGGCGCTATTGAGTGGCGGGGAAAATCAAGCCGAGGGCGCGTCCGATGTTGCGGACCATTCCCTCGAGGCGGTCAAGTTGCGTCTGGGAGGCCTGAAATCGCACTGCATTCGCAGCCTCGGTATCCCAAGTCAACTGGCCCCGGATGATGCCCGCGGGGTTCGCGGAGGAATGGAGGTTCAGGTAGTATCCGCCTGGATTGTTGAGGATCTGCTGGACGACCGCCAACGGGGCGGCGTCCGTGAGCACATTCTGACGAAACACGGACCCAGGGCCGGATGCGTTCACCACCGCTCCGAACCGGGAATCGATGACGACCGGTCCGGCCACCCCGGCGGCGCCGCGGTGGATGTGCATAGCGGTGAAGTCGTGCGGGGTCTCGGCGTTGTAGTTAACGCGAAAGTCGACGATGGCCTGAGTCAGATCACCAGTCGCCGATCGCGTCAGCGTCATTTCGATCGTGCCTTCGCCGGAGATGTTGGATCCGGTAACGGGCGGCGTTTCATGCGACGGACTAAGCAACGCATGAAAAACCGCGGTCGAAACCGTGGTGTTGGCCTGAGGAAACGCGGGCAGAGCTGCCAGCGTGAAAACAGCAAGCGATGCGAACTTGAACATTTTTCCGCTCTCCTTTTGATCCTGTACAGGGACACTTGGAGCTTCAGACGGAAGGTCTAACCCCTGTGCCCCACTGGGACAAGATTATACTCCACCTTGCAGCGGAGAGCGCAAGTGAGCCGGAAAGGCGGAGGCCGCGCGACTTCAGATCCGCGCGACCCCCGTCCGAAGTATCTACTGACCCGAAGGCGTCGGCGTCACGGCCGGAGGAAAGACCAGGCCGAGCGCGCGTCCGATGTTGCGTAACATCAGTTCCATCCGGTCAAGTTGCGTTCCGATGGTGCGGAACTGCCGCTCGCTGGCGGTTGCCGGATCCGGCATTAGCTGTCCGCGAATAATCCCGGCGGGATTGGTGGTCGAGTGCACGTTCAGGTAATAGTTGCTTGGGTTTGCCAAGATCGCTTCGATCACGGTAAGAGTCGGCAGGTCGGTTACGACGTTCTGCCGGAACAACGATCCGGAACCGGAAGCTTCCACTTGCGCACCGAATATCGAGTCGACAACAACGGGTCCCGCCACGCCCGCGGCGCCCCGATGGATGTGCATCGCGGTAAAGGTCTGCGGCGTTTCCGCGTTGTAATTGACTCGAAAATCGACGATTGCCTGGCTGAGTGATCCGGGCGGCGTATAGGCCAGCGTCATCTCAATGACGCCTTCGCCGGATATATTCACGCCGCTGACAGGCGGCGTCTCATGGGACGGGCTCAGCAGCGCCCGGAAGACCACATGGGTCGGCCGATCCTCGTTGTCGTCGGTGGTACTGCCTTGCGGCAGCGCGGGCAGCGCGCCCAGAACCAGAACAGTCGCGATGGTGAGTAGCGTCTTTCGCACCTCTCCTCCTTCTCCTGTGATCTAATTGATGTTACTGAAATAACTGAGGAAAGGCGGAAAGCGGCGTCTCCCCAGTTGAAATTTGCCCCTTGCTCCTGGGCCTATTGTACCCCAGAAGCAGCCGAGAACCGCCTGGGGAAAACCACAGGACGGCCCAGATTCCACATGGCTGAACGCGGCGAATCAATGACCGACTTGCCGCAAATCAGTGGAGTGTTCCGGCTGAATTTTGTTACGGCGCAGGCGCTCCGCGACGAAGACCCGCGCCTGAAGTGGGCCGTTGGAGCGAAGGGAGGAATCCGAACGCGCCGCATCCCGGGCGGGAACGCGCGCAATCGAACTTCGAGCGGAGTTGCCGCGTTCCGGCCGGGTGTTGGAAACTGATGAGGGGGCTGGTGGGCGATGGGCGCCTTGGCGGCGGATTGAGAGGTTGGTCCGTGCGATCGCACCATGATAGTGAGTAACGGCGAGGATGGAACCAATCCTCAAGGCGGATGACAACGCCACGGCGGAGTATGCCGAATGGGCGGTTGAAGGGCATGCGATACGGATCGCTTACTCCACCGCCGCGATGGAGTCGATGCGGCAATCGGCGTGGGAGGGGCTTCAGAAAGTGCCCCGCCGCGGACTGGAGGTCGGCGGCATCCTCTACGGGACGCGGCGCGACGATTTCCTGAAGATTCAGGAGTGGCGTTCGATACCGTGCGAGCATGCGAAGGGTCCCGGTTTCGAGCTTTCATCAAAGGACGAGGAGGAGTTGAAGAAACTCCTGGAGACGCCGCGAGACGAACCAAGTCTGAGCGGGGTCGAGCCGCTCGGCTGGTTTCACTCGCATACGCGGGACGGGGTGACGCTGACGCGCAGCGACCTGGATATCTTCAACCGCTTCTTCCCGGCGCCCTGGCAGATCGCGCTGGTGCTACGGCCACACCTGTACGAGCCGACGCGCGCCGGATTCTTCTTTCGCGAGCCGAATGGCTCGATACGGTCGGATACCAGTTATGGAGAGTTCACCGTCACGTCGCCCAAACAGCGATTCCCGGGTATCGACAGCGGCGGAGAAGGCAAGACGAATTCGGCGCGGGAAGAGAAGCGGCGGCGGCTGGCGAGGTTGACCAACTACCGCGTCGCCACTGGCGAAGCGCCGGTTGGGGAGGAGGAGAACGGCGGCGCTCCGCAGATTGCGGCGGGGGAAGGGAAGTCCCGCCGATCTCGGCTGGCGTACGGCGCCGCCGCGGTGGGCGCGATCATCGTGCTGCTGCTCGGGCTGCCTCTGGTGCGGCCGGCGCAAGACGACAGCGTCGGGTTTTCGGTGAAAGAGGCGGACGGCCGGTTATTGGTGCAGTGGAACAAAACAGCCAGCCCTGTGCTCGAAGCGGAGGGCGGCACGATCTGGATTACCGATGGGGACGTGACGCGGCAGGTCCGGCTAACGCCCGACGACCTGCGGACGGCCTCGCTCAGCTATGGGCGCCAGACGGGCGATGTCCAGTTCCGGCTGACGCTTGACCTTGGGGGCGAAGCGCATTCCGAACTGGCGGACTTCTCCGGACCGCCCCCTGTTCCTCTGCCGGAAACGGGCCAGCCGGATGGCGAGGCCCTGCGCGCGTTAGAGGCCGAGGTGGCGAGCTTGCGGCGGGACCTGGAGCGCCAATCGACCCGCAACCGACAGCTCCGGCGCGCAATTCAAGATCTGGAGACCCAGCTTGGCCCCGCGCGCTCAAGTCAGGCGACGCGCTGAGGGTCAGCCGCCGGGTCGTTCCACAAGGCAGCGATACTTTCGGAGCAACTCGTAAATCACCACGGCGCCGGCCGCGGCGACGTTCAGGGAGTGTTTGGCGCCCAGGGTTGGAATGCGCACCTGGAGGTCGGCGCGGTCGAGGAGCCGGGGATGGATGCCGGTGATTTCGTTGCCGAAGACGACGCAAACGGGGAAGGATGGCCGCCAGTCGAACAGGTCGATCGAGTGCACGCCAGTCTCCAAGGCGGCGATCTGCCAATTCAGCCGGCGGAGGTTCTCCATGAGAGGGAGGGGATCGGCGTGATACTCCCAGGCCGCCGAGTCTTCGGCGCCGAGGGCGGTCTTATGAATGCCGCGGCTCGGGGGCCGGCCGGTGATGCCGGTGAGGTATAGCGTCCTGACACCGGCGCAGTCGGCAATTCGAAAGAACGAACCGACGTTGTAGAGACTACGGATATCGTCCAACAACGCGGCCACGGGCAGAGGCGGCAGATTCTGGTAGGCGGCGCCGGCGGCGGCGGCGAGGTAGGGGAAGCGTTCCATGCGATCATAAGAGCGTAACAGGGAATGCGCGAGTTCGAGCCGACGCTGCAGGATGCGAAAGAGTACGTGGACAGAGTCGGGGCGGCCGACCTTGTGGTCGGCATCGCGACCTATAACAACGCCGAAGCGATCGGCGAGACGGTAAAGACGGTCCGCCAGGGGTTGCGGAGGTTTTTCGGGGATTACCGGTTCGCGCTGGTCAATTCCGACGGCGGCTCGAGCGATGGAACGCCGGAACGATTCGCGGAGGCGGCGGGAGAAGAGAATGTCGTCCGGGCGGCGCATCCAATTTACCCGGTACATAAGCTGACGGCGCCGTATCACGGTCTACCCGGACGAGGGAGCGCGTACCGGACGATCTTCGCCATCGCCCGGCAGCTCAACGCAAAAGCATGCGCCCTGGTGGACGCGGACGGGGCGGGCATGGCGCCGGAATGGATCGAGCGGCTGGTGCGGCCGGTGGTGGAGCAGGGCTTCGACCTGGTGGCGCCGTATTATCAGCGGCACAAGTACGACGGGACGCTGACGAACGGAATCATTTACCCGTTAATCCGAGCGTTATACGGGAAAAGAGTCCGGCAACCGATGGGATTCGAGTTTGGTTTATCGGCGCCATTCCTGGAATACTGTGGCCGGCAGGCGAACTGGTCGACCGACGCCGCCGCCACGGCGACCGATGTCTGGCTATGCGCGCGGGCAGCCTGCGACGGATTCCGAATGTGCGAGGCGTACCTGGGTCCAAAACCGGACCGGGGACGGCAGCCCGCGGCGGAAGTGAGCAGCATCCTGCTGCAAGTGGTGGGGCCGCTATTTGTCGAGGCCGAGCGGAGCAGCGCGGCATGGCAGAAGGTGCGCGGATCTCAACCGCTGCCAACGTTCGGTCCGCGATTTCCGGTGAAGGCGGATGAGGTCGCCGTGGAGACGACGCGGCTGACGGAAGCGTTCCGGAAAGGATCGCAGGATCTGAGGGAGATCTGGGGCCTCGTGCTTTCGCCGGCCACGCTGATCGTACTGAAGAAGCTGGCGGCCGCGGCGGAGAACGCATTCGTTCTTAAGGACGAGTTGTGGGTGCGCTCCGTGTACGAATTCCTGCTGGGCCACCGCCAGCGGGTGATCGCGCGGGATCACCTGGTGCAGGCGCTGACGCCGCTTTACCTGGGCTGGACGGCGTCGATGATACGGCAGGTGGAGCGTGCGGGACCGGTGGAATTCGAGCGGCGGCTGGAGGACCTGTGCCTGGCGTACGAGGCGCAGAAACCGTACCTGATTTCGGGGTGGCGCTGGCCGGACCGGTTTCATCCGTAGGCGGGCATGCCGGAAGAAAAGGGGACGACATGTGGGATCGAGTGAACCAGATACTCAGCCAGTCGGCGGACCGGATCAGCGCCAACCTGGCCGATATCCTTCCCAAACTGATCGCATTGTTGATCATCATTCTGCTCGCCGTTCTGGTGGCGTGGCTGGCAAAGGCGATGGTGCGGCGATCGCTGGGGGGCGTCCGTTTCGACCAGCGGCTGGACGAACTCGGCTTCGAGGCGGTCTCGGAAGTCTCGCCGGCGCGGAGTCCATCCCTGCTGCTGGCGAGCGTCGTTTACTGGCTGATCATCGTGTTGGGTCTGTTGCTTGGATTGCGGGTATTCGATCCGGCGCTGACGCAAGGATTGATCAGCCGGTTGTTGGGCTATTTACCGGAACTGATCGCGGCGGGGCTGATTCTGATGGTCGGCGCGTTTCTGGCGCGTTTTCTGGCGCGCAGCGTACTGATCAGCGCGGTGAACATGAACATCGGCTCGGCGCGACTGCTGAGCCTGGGCGTGAAGTGGCTGGTGGTGGTGCTGGCGGGCGCGATGGCGCTGGAGCACCTGGGGATCGGGCGGCAGATTGTGCGGCTGTCGTTCGCCATACTGTTTGGGGGCATCGTGCTGGCGCTGGCGCTGGCGGTGGGACTGGGATCGAAAGACGTGGTCACCCGGTCGCTGGAGCGGCAAGCCTCGAAACCCGATGAAGAAGGAGAAAAGCCGCTGCAACACCTGTGAGAGCAACGCCGGCGGAAGGCCGGCCGGCGCGCCCCGGAAGTGGATATGTGGACCTTATGGTATGTTTAATGCGAGGTCTCCATGGGCGATTATTCTTCTTCGCGACGAAACTTCCTGGCGGCGAGCTTCACGGCGCCGGCGATTGGCCTTGCCCGCGATTCGAGCGAGGCGCCTAAGGTCCAGTACCGGACGTTGGGCAAGACGGGACTGAAGGTGAGCACGCTCGGATTCGGGTGCATGCTCGCTTCCGACCCGCTGGTGGTGGAGCGGGCGGTGGATCTTGGAGTCAACTACATCGACACGGCGCGGGTGTACCAGGGCGGCAACAACGAGCGGATGGTCGGGGCGGCGCTGAAGGGCAAGCGGGACAAGGTGGTGCTGGTTTCGAAAGCGCCGTCGAAGGACCGGGAGGAGTTGCTGAAAGAACTCGACAGGAGTCTGAGCGAACTGGGCACGGACCACCTGGATGTGTGGTTTCTGCACAACCGCAACACAGCGGAGGAGGTGACGCCGGAACTGCTGGACGCGCAGCAGGAGGCGAAGAAGGCGGGGAAGATCCGGTTCGCCGGGGTGAGCTTTCACTTCAACATGCCGGAGATGCTCGACTACGTAGTGAAGCTGGGCAACGTGGACGTGGCGCTGGTCTCCTACAACTTCACGATGCAGCCGGAGGTAGGCGAGGCGATCCGCAAGGCGCGCGCCAAGGGGATGGGAATCGTGGCGATGAAGGTGATGGCGGGCGGGTACGCCCGGATCCAGCGCGGAGACCGGCTGTACGGGCAGACGCCGGAAGGGCTGACGGCGCGGCTGAAGAGGCCGGGGGCGATGGAGGCGGCCCTGAAGTGGGCGCTGAAGAACCAAAGCGTCGATACGGCGATCATCGGGATTACGGATTTCGAGGAGCTCGAAGAGGACATACGGGCGATGTCGGAACCGTTCACGGAGGAGGACGCCGGGGCGCTGGCGCGGCAACTCGACCGGATCGGGCCGCTGTACTGCCGGATGTGCGGCGCATGCAGCGGCGTATGCGAGAAGGGGGTCCGCGTTGCGGATACGCTGCGGTTGCTGACGTACGCCGAGGGATACGGGCAGTTCGCGATGGCGCGGCAGCAGTTCCTGGAGATGCCGGAGGCGGGGCGGGCCGCCCGGTGCGCGGATTGCGATTCGTGCTCGGTGCGCTGCCCGAACGGGGTGCGAGTGCAGGCGCGGCTGACGCGGGCGCAGGAGTTGTTGGGGTAGCCCAGTGGTCGTGCCGGTCAGCGACATCCGCGGGCAGTGCATCGCTGAAGCCCCAGTCACAGGGCATCAGCCGTTCCGCCCGCGACGGATTGCCCTAACCTCGTCAGCAGCTTACAAGCAATGGGCCCCCGCGTCACAAGCGGGAATGCCCAATGGCGCCAGACTATAATTACTGCGACTCGGCGTGTCGCCCCCCGGGCCTTGGTCTTTGACAACGTAAACCTGGTTCAGGCGACACCGCCCGAACTCCACCCATGAAAAATATCAATTCGAACCCATTCCCAAAATCGAACACTGTGGTGAAATGCAACGCGCTCTTGCCGGGACTTCTTCTTGGCGATCCTTTCTGCTTACGCCTCCACTCTGAGCGACGTATCACTATCAAACAGCGACATTTCCACCATTCACGCGCTCTTGGCCAAGCGGCTCCAGGCTGCCTGAAGAGGGGCGTTTTTTGTATCAAAAATGCAAATTCGAACCCAATCCCATAATCGGACATTGCTGCGGAATTCCACAAGCCCCGGACGGCTTGGCCGCCGGCCTGAATGACTTGGTCGGCGGCCTCCGCGGTAGCCTCCGAGGCGTTCGCACTCTCAACATCGATCGTCTTGGCGCGCCGGGTGCAGGCGCGGCTGGCGCGGGCGCAGGAAGTCGACGCTTGCCCCACGTTGTGGTGGGATTTAGCGGTGGCTGAGGACGAGTGCTTCGGCCCTGCGCCAGTGGGTTTCGGCGTGGCCCTCGGGGCGGCCTTCGTTTTCCCAGAGTTGGTGGGCAATGGACTCGACGAGCCATCGCCGGTCGATGGCGGCGGGGCCGTCGGCCAGCAGGAGCAGCGCGAGTTCGTCGCGGCGCGCGCGGTATCGAGCGAGCGCTTCGTCCATGCCGGCCTTGGCCGCAGCAACGGCAGTTTCGTCCGCGATGGGTGAACGGGTAAGCGATTGCCACTCGCGCGCCCGCGAGGAGAGTACGTGGAACGCTTCCTCGTAGGCCGCACGCAAGTGTCCCATGTGCGTCTGTTCGATTGCGGTAGCAGCGCCCATATAAACATAGACGTACGTAGCGGCTCCGAGGGTCCATCCAACCATCGAGCTGGCGGGTTTTGGGGTTGAAAAGCCGCGAAGCGCGGCAAGAGGAAACGGGTCAGCGAGCGGCCAGCTCGGGCCAGTGGAGGCGGACGACGGCGCGGTTGACGGTGGATTTCCACTGGGCGTCGAAACGGGCGGCGATGTCGGGCCGGCTGCCCAGGATGGGTCCAAGGCCAAGCTGGATGTGGGGCTGGGAAACGACTTCTTCGAAGGCGAGCTTGCTTTCGATCTCGCCCCAACGGTTAGTGAGGCCGCCGGCGTCGAGGAGGACGATGCGCTCGCCGATGACGCCGAAATTTTTCAGGTGGGCGTCAACGGAGAAGAGACCGCGTCGCCAACCGGCGCGGCGCAGGTCGAGGAAACGGTTGAGCCACGTTTCTAGTTCGGCCCAGCGGCCGGCGGCGGCAAGGTCGGCGAGGCGGCGATGCAAGGTGGATTCCACGCGCTGGGTGGCCTCGGAGACGGTAAGCCAGCCAGGCCAACCGCCGACGCGGACGCGAGCTGGCGGGAAGGTAACGCGTTGGGGGATCAGGCGAGTTCCCGACAAGCGTTGTTGCGCGAGGTTTTCCCCACGGAGGTTGCGGGCGTGGTAGAGGCGCCACATCTGGCGCACGTGGGTGGTGAACCAGATGCTTTTCGGGACCACGAGCATGGAGGCCTGGGTAAGGAGGCGAAGGGCTCGGATTTGTAAGGCAGGTCGCTGGATGAGGCGGCGTCCAAGCCGGCCGGGCAGGAGGCGTTCTCCTTTGCGCAGGGCCTTCCAGAGGACGATGAGCGCGGCAACTTCGAACGGAGAGCGCTCGCGCTTGACAACCCAGTGATCGGAGGCGTAGACAACCTTGCCGATGCCTTCGCCCAGGCGACGCAGGCGGGCCTGGAGCAATTCCTCGGGCGGGTGCGCGAGAACAACCGGTTCCGCAGGACTTTCAGCGGGCGCCATGTTGTGTCCCCAGTATAAGGTTACCAGCGAATCGGGATTCCGGCTCGTCAAAATTCACGGCGAAGGGAGGAGGCCGCGCACGAACACTTCGTCGTTTGGTAGGGTGTGTGACGGTGTCCCGCCCGCCGAACGTACGCCCTGTTTCCCCGGAAGAAGAACGGGCATTTTTCGACGACGTCTACCGCCGGTTCCTGGGGCTTCCGGACCACGCACTGGCCGTCAATCGGGCGATCATGGCGGCGGATCTGCGCGACCCGAGCAAGAGCATTTTCGAGCGGCGGCGGTTATATGAAGGGGTTCTGAAGCGGCTGGAAGCGGAAAACCTTGCGGGGCGGCGGGTCCTGGACTACGGGTGCGGTCCGGGCGAGTGGGGCGTGCTGATGGCGACGGAGGGCGCTTACGCGACGCTGCTCGACCTGTCGCCGGCGGCGATCGAACTGGGTTTGCGGCGAGCGCGGGCCAGCGGGGTGGAAGGGCGGGTGAGCGGGGTGGCCCGGGACGCGAGCGATCTGAGCTGCTTCGAGGACGAGGCGTTCGACCTGATTTTCGCGAGCGCGGCGCTGCATCACACGCTGAAGTATCCTAACGCGCTGGCGGAGCTGACGCGGGTGCTCAAGCCGGGCGGTAAATTGCTGCTGGCAGAGACGTTCGGCAATAATCCGATTCTGAATGCCGCAAGACGGCTGCGGGCCGGAATCGCGCGGGAGGCGGTGGAGCAGGGGGAAGGAATCATCCTCAATGACGCCGACATCGGGTTGCTTCGGACGCGCTTCCGGCGGGTGGAAGTGGAGCCGCTTAACCTGTTGGCGATGGCCAAGCGGCTGTTGCGAGGGCGCTTCACGAAGGGGTGGGCGAGGGGGACGTTGAGGGCGCTGGAGGCAGCCGACGCGGCGCTCCTGAAGGCCTTCCCGTCCCTGGGCCGGTACTGCGGCGAGGCGATCGTGGAGGCGCAAAAGTGAATTACCAGCGGAGGCCCCTGGTGGTGGTTCGGATGCGGCAGATGTACATATCGGCGGTCATGTAGAGGACCGAGCCGTCCTCGCCCCAGGCGCAATTGGCGGTGCGCTCGCCGGTGGAGATGCGGCCAAGGAGGGTTCCGTCGGGGGAGAAGACGTATACGCCGCCGGGGCCTGTGGCGAAGAGGTTGCCGTCGCGATCGACTTTCATGCCGTCGGGGAGGCCGGGCAGTTTGCCGACCGAGTTCGTGGCGTCGTAGAAGACCCGGCCGGCGCCGAGGGTTCCGTCGGTATTGACGGGGAAGGACATCCAGACGGCTTTCTTCGGGTCGGACTGGGCGACGTAGAGGGTCTTTTCGTCGGGGGAGAACGCGATGCCGTTGGGGCGGGTCATCTCCTTGGTCAGCAAGGTGAGGCGGCCATCCCTGGAGAGGCGATAGACGCCGCAGAAATCGAGTTCGCGCCGGGGATCGTCCCATTGTTTGGGAAGGCCGTAAGGCGGGTCGGTGAAGTAGAGGTCGCCATTGGAGTGAAAGACGGCGTCGTTGGGGCTGTTCAGGCGCTTGCCCATGTAGCTGTCGACGAGGGTTTTCTTGCCGCCATCCTTTTCCAGGCGGGAGACGCGGCGGTCGCCATGCTCGCAGGAGATAAGGCGGCTTTCGGGATCGAGGAGGAGGCCGTTGCTGCCGGGCTCGCCGCCGTAGTCGACGACGCCGGTGTAGCCGGAGGGCTTGAGATACAAGGAAACGCCTTTGCCGGGGATCCACTTCATGACGGAGTTCCTGGGGATGTCGGAGAAGAGGAGAAAGCCGCCGTCTTTGATCCAGACGGGACCTTCGGTCCAGTCGAAGCAGCAGGAGACGACCTCGATGGCGGCGTCTTTCGGGATGAGCTTGTCGAGGCGGGGGTCGTGGCGGACGACCTCGCCAAGGACGGGGAAGTTGGTTGTGTCCTGGGCGAGGGCGGAGGCGGCGAGGAGCAAAACGGCCAGAGAGGATTTCATAACCATCAACGGGTAGCACGGCCGGAGGGGCGGAGGCAACCGCGGAAAAGAGGAAAAACGGGGCGGGGAGGGCGCAATTCGCAAATTTCGGAGTAGACTAAATAGGAGAATCAAGTTCGTTATTCGGGCATGGCCCGGGGGCAAACGCGCCGATCCCTCCCCGCGTCCAGCGATCGGAGGCGTCCAGAGGACGAACGTGGGAGTAGAAGTATGTCTAAACGAGAGCCAGCCCTCCTGGCGGTATTGTTCCTGACGACAGTCGTTTCCGCGAGCGCGCAAGGCAGCCTGATCACGTGCGTAGTGACCGGAGAGGCGCCGCTATTGCGCACGGAGAACCACGCGGAACGGGTGGGGGATATCCGGATCACGTGTTCGGGCGGGGACCCGGCGGAGATCCGGTTTGTGAACTACACGCTGTTTCTGGACACGGCGATCACGAGCGATATCACCGGTCCGGATCCAGATGAAACAGAAGCGCTTTTGCTGATCGACGATCCTCAGCCGGGCGTATTGAATCTGAGCAACGGGGTGACGTACGAGGGGCAAGTGAAAGGGACGCCTGGGGCGACGCCGGGGCCGGCGGGCGGACCCGGGGCGGAAGGATCGGGGAATGTTTATGTGGGGCTGCGGGTTCCGGGGGTGACGAACCGGATTGTCTGGAACGGGGTACCTTTTGCGCCCGCGCCTCCCGGATCGACCCGGGTGATGCGGATTGTGAACGTGCGGGGCGACATGACGCGGCTGGTGGCGCAGCCGGGGACGCCGCTTTCGGTGACGGCGTCGATCAGCGCAAGCCCGTCGACCTCGCTTCCGATCATCAATCCGCAGGTGGTGGTGGGCAGGGCGCTGCCGAGCTTGAGCGCGGCGCCGTCGAACGAGCCCGGAGGATTCACGTTGCGGTACGAGGAGATCTATACGACGGCGTTCAAGAAGCGGATCGAGAACACGTCGAACGGGCCGACGACGGTAAGCCGGCAAAACGTTCCGGAGACGGCGTACTTCACCGAGAGCGGCTTCACGCCCGATTATGAGGGGACGGAGCCGGTAGATCCGGGAGTGGCGGATACCGGGACGCGCTTTGTCGCGCGGTTCACGAACCTGCCGGTGGGCTCGTACCTGGTGGCGCCAAACGGAACGCTTTCGGTTATTCCGGGGGTGGGAGCGGGACAGCTCGAGGCGCGGCGGGTGCTGGACTTCGGCCCGAACTTCGCCGGCGGCGTCCTGGTGGGGAGCAGCGGACGCAAGGAACTGGTTCCGATCGATAGCGGGCAGGCCACGCTAGTTTACGAGGTGGTGGCGCAGGCGCCCTACCAGGGCGTGAACGGGGCCGTGACGATCGACCGGTTCGACATCCCGGTACAGGTGGTGTTTCCGCAGCCGGTATCGATTAGCAGCGCGGCGGTGACGATGGGGTACGCGCCGGCGGACCCGACGCCTACGTTCAGCCGGGACGCGCCGGAGCCGCGTTTTTCGACGTATGAAACGCCGACGCCGTCGCACCCGGTGCGGGTGGGTCCGACCTTGGGGTACGTGACATTCAGCTATGTCGCGGGCGATCCGCTGCCGCTGGTGCGCGAGTTCCGGTTCGACGCCGGCGCGGAGGTGATGAGCGACACCCTGACGCTGCTGCCGCAAACGGGAGGGAACTGGCTGAACGCGACGCCGGAGTCGGCTCCGAGGACGAACACGATCCGGCTGGCGGCGAATCCGTCGGGACTGGCGCCGGGCCGATATTTCAGCGGGTTTGCGGTACGTTTGCAGTCAGCGCCGGACGATCTGGTAGTTGTGCCGGTACTGCTGGACATTCTCCCGTCGCCGGAGCTGCTGGTGGAGACCACGCCGGTGACGTTCCGGGCGTTCGCGGGCGGAAGCGCGCCTGCGCCGCATATCGTTTATCTGACGGCGCGGAACAGGGCGGTGAGTTTCACGCTGACGGCGTCGGCCACGGGAGGCGATTGGCTGTCCGTGACGGCGTCGAGTACGAATACTCCGGCCAACATCAGCATCGCGGTGGATCCCAGCCGGCTTGCGGGCGGCACGTATCAGGGGACAGTGACAATTTTCGCGCGGGACGCCTCGAACTCGCCCCAGACGATCCCGGTGACGCTCATCGTCGTGGACACAGTGCCAATATTCGAGGCAGCCGCTATCGTGAATGCGGCCAGCTACATGGACAGCGGGGTCGCGCCGGGGCAGATCGTTACGATCTTTGGGAATGCGATCGGACCGGAGACGGCGGCGGGACCGGAGATCGACGCCAACGGGCGGTTCTCGACAATGGTGGCCGGGACGCGCATACTCTTCGGCGGAACGCCGGCGCCAATCATCGCGGTGTCGAGGAATCAATCGAGCGTTGTTGTGCCGTTCAGCGTGGCGACTCTCCAGTCGGTTGAAGTGCGGGTGGAGTTCGAGGGGGCGCAATCGGCGCCGGTAAGCGTTCCGGTGAGGCAGGCGGCGCCTGGGATATTCACGGCGAATGCCCAGGGAACCGGACAAGGGTCGATTCTGAACCAGGATCTGTCGGTCAACTCGGTCGAGAATCCGGCGGACCGGGGCTCGGCAATCGCGATCTACATCACGGGCGGAGGCGTCACCGAGCCAGCAAGCGCGGACGGGGTGGTGACCGACGCGGCCAATCCAGGACGCATCATGCTGCCGGTAACCGTGCGGATCGGGGACGTGGAGGCTGTGGTCGAGTACGCCGGCGGCGCTCCGGGCGCTGTGGCGGGCCTGTACCAGATCAACGCGCGGATTGGAGCGGACGTGACGCCCGGACCTGCCGTGCCGGTGGAGGTGACGATCGGCGGAGCGCGCAGCCAACCGGGAGTGACGGTGGCGGTTCGGTAACGCGGCGAGACCAGAGTAACGGTCTAGTGCAGCGCCGATCCTTCGCCGGCCAACGCCTGGAGAGCCGTGGTCCGCTGGACTGGGACCACACTCAGATAATCGATGTCGACCGTTGGCCGCGGTAAGCCGTAGAGCATGGCGATCGCAAATCCGCCGATGCAGTTCAAGACAACGGGATGATTGAGAGTTCGATCGATGTCCGCGAGGAATGAGTTCCACGACTCTGGCGGACCCCTACGGGGCATACCGCAAGATCCCGGTATGGAGGTCTGTCAACAGATTCCAGTGAACGGCTTCGGCGGGCCGCGATTGCCTCAGCCATTGACGTTCCGCGTCCGATAGCGACTCCTGGGCTAGAGTGTCCTCGCGAACCAGTCGGGAGCGGTCCAGGATCTCCTCGGTTTCACGAAGCCGTCCGGCAGCCGCCGCCGGACCGCGTTTCTCGGCCACCTGCCGCGCGAGTGTCACCACAAATCCAAGCCGGTTCTGAACGTTTCGGACTTTGGCTTCCCGCACCAACCATTCCCAGTCAAGATCGCTGTATTCCAGGGCTACCCATGGCAGAGCCTCGCCAATGCGCACCTCGAGATCGCCCGAAGTGACCGCTGCAAGGAGGATCGATGCCGGATTGTGGGCCGGCGCGCCGGCCAGTTGACTGAATCCTGGATACCCCAGGCTTGCGATTGCCGCGGCCAGAGAGGATGAGTCCCAGCCATCTACGTTCGATGCGTCAACCGGAAGGGCAACGGGATCGAGACCATATAGGTTCGCGATCTTCGTTCCAAGCCGCGCGGTCACCGGCCGCCGGCCACTTTCGAGCAAGGCGAGATACGGTTGCGACACGCGGAGCGTCTTCGCGGCCTCTTGCTGCGTCAACCCGGCCGCACGGCGGGCAGAACGCAGTTGGTCAGGGCGCAGACTCCACTCCTTACGCTGCCATTAGAACAAATTTTGTAATATCCGCGGCTGATCGCCGATAGCTTGCCCCTCGCAGCGGCGCTCGCAACGAATAGAATCCGAGGGACGAATTCCTATTTGAAGTTACGGGCTCGTATGTGGCGAGGGGCGATCGAGGTAGTGGCGCTCGCTCATTTCGCGAAGGCGGGCGGCGGCGGATTCCGGCGTGATGTCCCGCTGCGGATAGGCGAGCAGTTCGTAGCCGACCATGAACTTCCTGACCGTCGCCGAACGCAGGAGCGGGGGGTGGAAGTGGATGTGAAGATGCCACTCGGGATGAGGCTCGCCGTCCACGGGGCGCTGGTGAAAGCCCATGGAGTAAGGAAAAGAAACCTCGAACAGGTTGTCGTAGCGGGTGGCGATGCGCTTGAAGGCGT
>JAHCHE010000026.1 GCA_026129905.1 Bryobacteraceae bacterium
ACTGGCCGAGACCGGCCCCGCCGACCGCACCGCCCTTCTGGGCGCCGCCTGGTTCGCCAACGCGTACCTTTTCTCGCTGCTGCACCGCTACCAGGCCCAGGCCCGCTGCGACTATTACCGCGCGCTGAAGCAACTGTCGCTGGTCCGCACCGGCGAAGCGGGCTTTCTGCCGCAGGCGCCGCCCCCGGCCCCGCCCCAGCCCGTCGAACCCGGCCCCGCGCCGCAAAAAAGCGAAACGAACCCACCGCCCCCGGCCGCCAAGGCCGCCGCGGCGGCCACAAAAAGCGAAACGAACCCAACCATCGCCGAATTTCCGCTCAAGTGGGACAGTTCGTCTCTCCCGTACCTCCCCACCGCCGACGAATTCGACCGGATTATCGCCGGCGCGAAGGACGATTCTTGGTTTTTGAAGAAAAAATAGCCTCGCCAGAGTGGCCGATTATGGATCTCTCCGCGTCTTCTCTGCGATCTCTGCGTCTCTGTGGTGAAGTATCGGAATAGGCGTGGGGCGATGGTTCCGCTCCAACTTCGGTACTACGTGACTCGCCTGCGCCGCTCTTAGACTGGCGTATCTCCGAGGGCCGATGCCCGCCGCGAGAGCCAGGATCGAGACCACCGCGAAAACCGGCGCTCGTCCCAGCCCCCGGACGCCGTGAAGGAGATCGCGCAGAATGCTTGCCATGGGAGCTTATCTGGCATAACGGAATCCGGTTATCTGTTGTCCCCGGAATCTCGTGCCGTGACAATCCCGCTCCTTCCCCGTAAACTTCAGCTTGAACGTGTCCCCCGCCTCGTCAGCCTTGACCCAGGCCTCCTTTTGCCTACCTGATCAGAGAAGAGGTGCAAGCTCTAACTGCCAAGCCCTACGAAGTTCTTTGCATTTTTGAGGGAAAATCGCCGCCCTCGATGCTATTCCCGTCGGTTACGGCTGTGAAAGTATAATTATCCGAAATAGGAAACCGGAACATCCAGTCACATGGTATTTTCCGCGCCCCCGCGGCGGATTACTCCCCTATCCGCGGCAGCTTACAAGCCATGCGCCCGCGTAACTAGCGGGAATGCCCATTGGCCCCAGGCTATAATAGCTGCGGCAAGGCGTGTTGTCCCGCCGCGCCTCGGTCTCTGACAATTGAATCTCGCGTCCCCACCGCCGGCCACTTTCCGCGCATGAAAACTAACAATTCGAACCCAATCCCAAAATCGGACACTGCTGCAAAATTCCACACACCCCGCCGTCCCGTCGTGACCCAACCGGCGTCTGGTCAGGCCGGTGGCGCGCCGCCGTTCGGCGCGAGGCCGCCTGCCGCTCAATTAGTGCTTAGAAGAACCGCACGCGGTACGTAAAGCGGACGCCGCGGCCGATTTCCGGAGCCAATTCCTTAATGAAGGACGAGTGGTTGCGATAGAGCTGGTCTGAAAGATTGAACGTGTTCACCGCGAACTGGTGGACCAGATGGCCGCGGGCGATCGAATAGGTCGCTCTGATGTTGAACAGGCCGTAGCCGGCGGTCGGCGTTTCACCGGTGAAGGTGCGGTCCTGGCGGTTGACGAGGACCAGTTCGGGGCGGACGATGAACCCCCTGTAGTTGAACTCGAGGCCCGTGCGGCCGCGCAGCGGAGGGATGCGGGGCAGGGGCGTGCCCGAACCCTTTTCTTCGGCATTGACGTAGTCGGCGCCGGCGTTCAGCCAGACGCCGTGGACCAGGCGCACGCTGGCGGTCGCTTCCGAGCCGACAAAGCGGCTGTCGGCCTGGGCGAACTCGTGGACTTGGAGTCCGCTTTCCACCTCGCCGGTGGAGAAAGGAAACACGAAGCCGCCGAAGTCGTAGTAGAAGAAATTCGCTTCCGCCTGGACACGTTCGGTCTGATGGCGCAGCGACAGGTCGATTCCGTTCCCGGTCTCTGCGCCGAGGTTCTGATTGCCGATTTCCCAGGCGAGGTTGCCGACATGGGGGCCGTCGTTGTAGAGCTCCTCGAGCGCCGGCGGGCGGTACGACCGGGCGTAGTTGGCGACGAAGGCGCCTCCCTGCCAGAGGCCGACGTTAATGCCGGCGGCGCCGGACGCCCCGGTGAACGAGCGGTTGCGGAACTGGAGCGACTCGCCGTCGCGAAGCAGGTTCCCGGGCGCGTAGCGGGCGTATTCCACGCGCCCGCCGAACTGGAACTTCACGCGTTCGAAGTCGAGTTCTTCGAGGGCGAAACCGGCCAGCCCCTGCTGGTCGACGGCCGGGGCGAGCGCCTCGTCGCCGGTGGCGTTGTAGGCTCGCGCCATGCCCCAGAAGCCGAAGCGTCCGGACCAGTGGGACCGGCGCGCCTGCTCGAACTGGCCGCGATAAATGAATTGCTTGTTGTTGAACCGGGTTCCGACGTGTTGCTGGCCGTCCTCGAGGACTTCGATTTCGTTGTGGCGCCAGCGGGTGAAGTTGGCGCGGAGAACGAACTGGTCCAGCGCGCGGCTGAGATTTCGCACGCCCCAGTTGAACTGATAGGCCTCGCGGTTGGTGGCAAGTTCGATCCGGTCAGCTTCGGGGCCGTGCTCTTCTTCGGCGTCGTGATCCTCTTCGCCGTGGTCCTCGTCATCGTGGTCCCCAACGTCGTCACCGTGGCCTCCGTGAGCTTCGAACGTGTGGGCGAACGGGACGCCGTAGCGCCCCTTGTTGTATTCGGCGCTGGCGCTGAAGAACTGCTTGTCGCCGTATCGCCCGAAGCCGGCGTCTCCGCTCCAGAGGCGCGTGTCGGAGTTGGGAATCTTGCCGATGGGGGTGCTGTAATCGCCGCTGGACTGGCCGCTGCCTCCTCCCCAGATGAGCCACTCCTTGTGCCCCAGTTCAAAACCCGCCGAGCCGCTGCCAAAGCCGTTCGCGGAACCTCCGCTTCCGGAGACGAAGCCGCGCAGGCCTCCGTGCGGGTGCTCGTGGAAGGCGTGGTGGCGAGTAATCGCGTTCACGGTACCGCCAAGGGCGTTGCCGCCGTAGAGCAGGGTGCCGGGGCCTTTGACGACCTCCAGCCGGTCGAGCGTGCCGGTATTGATCGACTCGCCGTGATCGCCGGACTGGGAGGACAGCGTACCCGTTCGGATGCCGTCCTGCAAAATCAGCACGCGGTCGCCGTCGAAGCCGCGAATGATGGGACGTTCGGTTCCTGGTCCGAAGCTGCGCTTGGCGATGCCGTTGCCGGGCTGGTTGGCAAGCGTCTCGCCGAGGGAAGGGGCGATCTGCTGGGCCAGGTCGAACGAGTCGCGGCTGTCGACGGACTGAAAGGCGTCGAAAGTGGATTCCGTTTTCCCGCTGGCGGTAACGGTCACCTGCTGGCGCAGCGTGGCGAGGTTCAGTTCCAGCTTCGCCGTCGTCGTCTCGCCGGGTTTGACGGTGACGGCCTGGCTGATCTCGGTGAGCGCGACGTCGGCATGCGCGTCGAGATTGTAGGCGCCAGGGGGCACGTTCTCGAACGTGAAACGGCCTTCATGATTCGTGGATGCTGTGCGATTCAGTTCCACCAGATGAACCGACGCTGCGTGTACCGGGTCGCCGGTCCTGGCGAGGACGACCTGGCCCTCGATTCTTCCTGGGGATTGCGATAACACAATGCCGGCGGACATCGAGACAATGACGGCCGCCAGGCGGATGAATATCGATTTCCGCATGGACTCTTCTCCTCATCAGATTGCTTTCTACGGACGCCAACTGGAATTGCGCTGACGCGCTCGCGGAACACGCCCGGCGTCCAAATCGGGCGCGCCGGAACAAAGAGAAGAAGGTTATGCGGGAGGCGCTCGCGGCGGCTGGCCGTCGAGAAAGAATTCCGATTCCGAGGCGGCTTCGTCGCCCGGCGCGAGCGCCACAAAGACTTCGGGGACCGAGAAGTCGACGGAATCGCAGCCGGCGATCCAGGGAAGCTGGCTGAGTTGGCAGAACTTGCAGTTGTGCGCGGGTTTGCCGGAATGGAGGACGCTTTGGGAGACGGCGAACGTCGTGATGGACAGCAGCGCAAACACGCCAACGAGCGCGAGCGTACGCACAAGCGGCGCGCTGAGTAGGCGCTTGGTTGGGCTCCCAGGCCTCAGGCAAGAACCTCCGACAACCTGCATCATAGCACAGGTGGTTCCGCGGGAAGGATTGCCGCGCTGGGTGTTTTCGCTCAACTTACGCCGATTCGGGCGAATTTGCTCTGCCTGGGGCAGGGGAGGCGGCCGAACGAACGCCGTTGTTTCTAACAGCTTGAAGGATATATTCAGGCCCGAATCACTGGCATGTAAATTGCCGGTCTCGAGAGCGAACCTATGGCTTACGTAATAGTCGATACCTGCACCAAAGACAATGAATGCATCGACGCGTGCCCGGTGGATTGCATCCATCCGAAGCCGGAGGAGGCAAACTACGAAGAAGCGCCTCAGCTTTTTGTAAACCCGGAAGAGTGCATCGACTGCGGCGCGTGCATCCCGGTGTGCCCGACCGAGTCCATCTACGTGCTGGAGGAACTCCCGGCCGACAAGATGGCGGCGATCGCCCGCAACTCCGGTTACTACGGCATGAACTGATCCGGGCGGAGGGCGGCTCGCCGACGCGACCGGACGCCTGGATAGCGGTAAGATAAGTCGGATAGCGTCTCCGCGAGACGGGCGCGACTGCGTCAGGATCCGGAAATCCGCGCCCGTTCATGCCTCCGCTAATCGAATACAGCAACGTCACCGTCAGCCGGGGCGACCGCATCGCCCTCAACAGCCTGACTTTGTCCATCGGTCTGGGTGAGCATGTCGCGGTCCTGGGGCCGAACGGTTCCGGCAAGTCCTCGCTGATCAAGACGATCACGCGCGAGTGCTATCCCCGGCTGATTCCCGGTTCCTATCTCCGGATTCTAGGCCAGGAAGCCTGGAACATTTTTGAGCTGCGGCCGCTGTTGGGGATCGTCTCGAACGACCTGGTGGACACCTGCACGGGAAACTACTCGGGCGGGGAAATCGTCCTCTCCGGATTCTTCTCCAGCGTGGGCATCTGGCCGCATCATCACGTGACGGAGGAGATGGAGGCCCGGGCGCGGGCGGTGATGGAACTGCTTGAGATCTCCCACCTGGCCGAGCGCGGAATGACGGAGCTTTCAACCGGGGAGGCGCGGCGGGTGCTGATCGCTCGGGCGCTGGTGCACGATCCGAAGGCGCTGGTGCTGGACGAGCCGACGGCCAGCCTCGATCTTCACGCCACCTATGAGCTGCGCAACATCCTCAGGAAGATCGCCCAAGGCGGGACAGGCGTCATCATGGTGACGCACCACCTTCACGACATCATTCCGGAGATCGGGCGGGTGATCCTGCTGAAGGAAGGACGCGTCTTCGCGGACGGTCCGAAGCACAATGTGCTGGAGGCGGACACGCTGGCGGCGCTCTTCGGCACGCGTTTCGAGTTGACGAGGCGGGACGGCTTCTACCACCTTTGGTGACGCGAGCTCGTCACGCGGCGACGGGACCGCCGCGCTCGCCGAAGGCGGCCAGGGTTTCCTCGCGGCGCCGGTTCAGGTTCGTCGCGGCGGAATCGAGAGCGATCCAGTAGACCACGCCGCCGAGCGCCGCGTCGAAGGCCAGCACGCCGAAGAAGGCGGCGTTGCTGTCGAAAGCCCACCGGGCCAGGTAGGCCAGCGCCAGCGGAGCCGCCATAATCGGGAGAATAGCCATCAACAATGCCTGGAACCTGGAAGCCGAGCTCGCCCGCCAGGATTGCTTGGGGTCGATCGGGCGGGGGTAGCGGCTTGAACCGATGTTGCCGATGGCGAGCGCATAGAGGGTGAAGATCGCCGTCACGCAACCGGCCTCCACCAGCTTGGCCGCCGTCACCGGCATGCGGACCAGCAAGCACACAATCGTCACAACGAAGAACTCCAGCAGCACCACCAGGGCCACCGCGAGGTTCTTGCCGGTTAGTACCTTCCACATCGGAACGGCGGCGGCGAAGTAGATCTGGACCGCGCCGCGGTCGAATCCCAGGCAGTTCCAGAACGTCGCCTCGCTCAACAGGAGAACGGCGTAGATGGTGACGAACGTCAGGTAATTGTCCGCGAAGAAGGACCCGCCTTGCTGAAAGCCGCGGGCGGCCATCGGCAGCCATATCAGCAAACCGAAGCTGAACCCCATCAGAAAGGCGAGGCGGAAGCGGGGCGCGCGCGGGAGGAAGCGGATTTCCTTTTCGACAAGCGCGGCCAGCGGGTCGCCCAGGAACATGGAGGGCAGGCGGTAGAGGCGATCGCGCCATCCCGCCGACGATGCGGCCGACGCCTGCACCATGCCGGCTTCATCGCGGTCGAAGCGGAGGCCGCGCTCGAACTGCCAGCGGCCAAAGGCGTAGGCCAAGCCGGTCCAGAAGGCGAGAGCAAGCCAGGGGGCAAGGCCCGCTTGTCCAGCCGCGATGCTTCCGGCGGCGCCCCAGGGCCACAGCGACTGCGTCGGGGAATGGAGGACCTTCGCGACCCGTTCGTGCGATCCGGTAAGCAGGATAATCTGAGGCAGCGCCGCCGCGAGTACGAATAGCACCAGCGCGATCTCCCGGATAAGCCTCCGGGCTGCGAGGCGCGTGAGCAGGCTCCGAACTCCGACGGCGGCGAGAAGATTCATCGCGGCGAATGGAAGGAAGCCGGCGGGGGCCCACCAAGGGAGCAACGGGTTGCGGAGCAGGCCGACCGTCGCGCCGGCGAGGACAATGAGCACTTCGGAAGCCGTGCTGAGCCGCAGCAGGACGTCGAGCCCGAACAACTGCTTTCTTGGGATCGGATAGGGGAGCACCTGCTTCAAGTCGATGGCCGCGCCCGTGGAAAGCATCAGGATAGGAACGAACTGCCAATAGGCCAGCGCCAGCAGAAGGGCCGCGCGCAGGGTCCCGCCGAGCGCCTCGAGGTTGGTGGCGCGCGCCAGAAACACGGCTGTCATCACCGCCCCAGTCGTCCACAGGCCATACCAGACGGCGCCCATCGCCGCGACGACAACAAACTGGGAGGCGGCGCGCCGTCCGAGCAGATTCCGGGCGATTCTGGCCTGGGCCCAAAGAACCGCCCGCACTTCGGCGAAAGGCATTCAGCTACTCAGCCATCCGAGAGGCTCGGCGGAGCGATCGACCCCGACCGCGCGGACGAACGTGTCTTCCAGGGATTCCCGAGCCTCGCGGAGGTACGCCATTTCGGCGTCCATGACGATCCTGCCTTCATGAATGATCACCACGCGGTCGCAGAGCCGCTCTACGACCTCGAGGACATGGGAGGTCAGAAAGATCGTGGCGCCGCGGCGCACCTGTTCCTGCAACAGGTCTTTCATCAGCCGCGCGCCGACGGCATCCACGCCCTCGAAGGGTTCATCGAGCAGGAACAGCTTCGGCCGGTGGATCAGCGCGGCGGCCATGGAGAGCCGCTTGCGCATCCCTTTCGAGTAGTCGGCGATCAGCTTGCGTTTGGCGCCGTCGAGTTCGAACAGGACGATCAACTCGCGAGTCCGCTCACGGGCGACGGCGCGGTCCAGCCCATAGATGCGGCCGGAGAACTCCAGGAATTCCGGTCCGGTGAGATGGTCGAACAGGAGGGATTCGTCGGGGACCAGCCCGATCTGCCGTTTGGCTTCCGTTTCGCGCTCCGGGATCGGGAGGCCGAGCAGGCGAATGGTTCCCGAGGTCGGGGGAGCGAGGCCGGTCAGCATGCGGATGGTGGTCGTCTTGCCGGCGCCGTTCGGGCCGAGGAAGCCGAAGAAGGAGCCGCTGGCGACGGTGAGGTTCAGGCCGTCCACCGCCGGTTTGTTGCCATAGACTTTCCGCAGGTCGATGGTCTCGATTGCCGCCGGGGCGCCCGTCATCTGCTTCATTATGCCACCGCCGGCGCACGTCTCCCGCTCGGCGATACTGGTAATGGAGGGCTTATGAACCAGGCTGGTATTTGGGCGGCGTTGATTGGAGGAGGCGTGCTGGCATCGGTGGGGATGGCGCGCCGGTCGCGCGCCGGTTACGCGGCGGCGGCCGTGGGCGGAGCGATGATCGCGGAGGGCGTGCGGCGATGGCGGCTGAACTGCGCGACCAGCCGGTCCCAGGACAATGCCGTCGAGGTCGCCTCGGAGGATTCCTTCCCCGCCAGCGACCCGCCGGCCTGGACAAGCGCGTCGCTGTAGGCGAGCCCGCCGATGGCCTTTCCCGGCGCGGCGCAGAGATCCTGAAGGCGCTGCGTAACCCTGTGTGCCTTTTGCGCCGCCTTTTCATCATAATTAGGTAGATGATGTGAGGCGGCTCAGCCGCCGTGTATCGAAACGAAAGGTCGTCCTTGATGGCGGGGTGTTCACACCAGTCCTTCTTCAGGTATCTTCTGCGATTGCCGGCTGCAACTCTATGCGCCGTCGGGTTTATCGGTCTGGCGGGCTGTAGCTCAGAGTCGGGTGGAGTGATGGCTGGCTCGCCGCATGGAGGCGCTCCGGCGGCGCCGGTACGGGTGGCGAAGATCGTCCGGCAGGACCTTCCCTACGACATCCAGGCGATCGGCAACGTCGAGGCGTATTCGAGCGTCGCGGTGAAGGCTCGCGTCCAGGGACAGATTCTCCGCGTCCACATTCGCGACGGGCAGGATGTCCGGGAGGGGCAGTTGCTGTTCGAACTGGATCCCGCGCCCTTTGAAGAAGAGGTTCGCCTGGCCGAAGCGAACATCGCGCGGGACATCGCGGCGGAGAAGCAGGCCGAAGCGAACGTAGCGCGAGACATCGCGCAGGCGAAGACGGCCCGGTCGCAGGCCGAACGGTACGAAGAGCTGATGAAGCAGGGAATCACGGCTCGCGAGCAGGCGGACCAGATGCTGAGCGCGGCCGAGGCCGCCGAAGCGTCGCTGGCCGCCAATCGCGCCGCCATCGAGAGCGCGCGCGCCGCCCGCAAAGCCGACGAAGCGCGCCTGGCTCAAGCGAAGCTCGATTTGAGCTACGCCCGGGTTGTGGCGCCGATCTCCGGGCGGGCCGGCTTCATCAACATCAAGGAAGGCAATCTCGTCCGGGAGAACGACGCCACGCCGCTGGTGTCGATTCTGCGGGTGCAGCCGATCTTCGTGTCGTTCGCCGTGCCGGAACAGGAGTTGCGCGAAATCCGCCGTTACATGGCTGCGGGGGCGTTGGCGGTGGAGGCGCGGCCGCCGGAAGGCGAGGGATTGAAATCGACCGGGCGTCTGGACTCCATCGACAACACGGTGGACTCGACCACCGGGACGATTCGGCTCAAAGCCGTATTCTCGAACGAAGGGCTGCGGCTGTGGCCCGGCCAGTTCGTCAATGTCCGGCTGCGCCTGCGGGTGGACCGGCAGGCGCTGGTGGCCCCGTCGGCCGCGGTGCAGAACGGCCCGCAAGGAACGTTTACCTGGCTGGTGAAGCCGGACCTGACGGTGGAGGCGAGGCGGATTGAAGTCCCCCGCAGCCAGAACGAGCGATCAATGATCGGCTCGGGACTGGAGGAAGGCGATACCGTTGTCACGGAAGGGCAGCTCCGGCTGACGGACGGGGCCAAAGTGGAGATCATCGGCGAGAAGACGGCGGTAGAGCGCGCCGGCGTCCGGGAGCCTCACGCATGAGTTTCACCACGCTGTTCATCCTTCGTCCAGTGACCACGATCCTGCTGATGTCGGGATTGCTGATTTTCGGGCTGCTGGGCTACATCACGCTTCCGGTGAGCGACCTGCCGCCCGTGGAATACCCGACGATCACCGTGTCGGCCGCGCTGCCGGGCGCGAATCCGGATACGATGGCGGCGACGGTGGCGACGCCGCTCGAGCGCCAGTTCTCCACCATCGCGGGGCTGGAGACGATGTACTCGAACAGCTACCTGGGGCGAACCAGCATTACGCTGCAGTTCGTGCTGGAGCGGAACATCGACGCGGCGGCGCAGGACGTGCAGGCGGCGATATCGCAAGCCGCGCGAAGCCTCCCTCCGGACATGCCGGCGCCGCCCTCCTACAACAAGGTCAACCCGGCGGATCAGCCGGTGCTGTACATGACGCTGAAGTCCCCCACGATGCCGCTGTCGCAGGTGGACGAATACGCGCAGACAATGCTGGCGCAGCGCATTTCGATGGTGAGCGGCGTGGCGCAGGTGATGATCTTCGGCACGCAGAAATACGCCGTGCGGGTGCAGGTGGATCCCGACAAGCTGGCGGCGCACGGCATCGGAATCGACGAGGTGCGGCAGGCGATCGGGCGCGGCAGCGTCAACCTGCCGGCCGGGGCGCTGTACGGCGAGAGCAAGGCCTACACCGTGCAATCGAACAGCCAGCTAAACAACGCCGCTGGATTCCGCCCACTGATTGTCGCCTACCGGAACGGCAACCCAGTCCGGCTGGAGCAGATCGCCCGTGTGATGGACAGCGTGCAGAACGACAAGTCGGCGTTCTGGGAGAGCGGCAAGCGGGCGATGACCCTGGCGGTGCAAAAACAGCCGGGGACGAACACCGTGGCGGTAGTGGACGGGATCAAGAAACTGCTCCCGGCGTTGCGGGAGCAGATGCCGGCGGACCTGCGGCTGGACATTACGTTCGACCGGTCGCAGACCATTCGCGAGTCGATCGCCGACGTGAAAGCGACGCTGTGGCTGACGATCGGGCTGGTCATTCTGGTGATTTTCGCCTTTCTGCGAAACGTGTCGGCGACCATGATTCCCAGCCTGGCGGTGCCGCTGTCGCTGATCGGTACGTTCGCTGCAATGTATCTGCTGGGCTACTCGGTGGACAACCTGTCGATGATGGCGATGATCCTGTCGGTGGGCTTCGTGGTGGACGACGCCATCGTCATGTTGGAGAACATCGTCCGGCACATGGAGATGGGCAAGCCGCGGATGCAGGCGGCGATCGAGGGCGCGCGCGAGATCGGCTTCACGATTATTTCCATGACGCTGTCGCTGACAGCGGTTTTTATCCCCGTGTTATTCCTGGGCGGAATTGTTGGCCGCCTGCTGCGCGAATTTTCGGTTGTGATCGCGATCGCGGTGTTGATCTCCGGCGTTATCTCGCTGACGCTCACGCCGATGCTGGGCAGCCGGTTGCTGAAGCGGCACTCGGCGGAGCGTCACAACCGGCTGTACGACGTTTCCGAATCGCTGTTCAACGGGCTGTTGGGTCTGTACGACCGCACCCTGCGCTTCACGCTGCGTCACCGCTTCGCCACGCTGTCGATCAATATCGCCCTGGCGGTCCTCACAGGCTTCCTGTTCTACAAGATCCCGAAGGGCTTCGTGCCGGAAGAGGACGTCGGCAGCATCTTCGGCGGGACGGAGGCGGCGGAGGAGACCTCGTTCGCGCGGATGGTGGAGCTTCAATCGTCGGTGGCCGAGACGATCGGCAAGAGTCCTTATGTCCGGAGCGCGTTTTATGGGGTGGGCTCCGATCGCGGCGGCGCGCAGAACTCGGGATTCGTCTTCGCGCGGCTGATCGACCGGAAGGACCGGCCGCCCGCCGACCAGATCATCGCGGAACTGCGGCCGCAGCTTATGCGCATCCCGGGGATCAACACCTTCCTGCGGGTGCCCCCGGCGATCACGCTCGGCCAGAGCGGCCGGAGCCTGTACGTGGTGACGCTCCAGGACGCCGACACCGACCTCCTCTACGAGTGGGCGCCGCGTCTGGAAGCCCGGATGAAACAATTGCCCGCCTTGCAGGATGTCAACAGCGACCTCAGGCTGGCCAGCCCGCGCGTAAACGTAGACATCGAGCGCGATAAGGCGCTGGCGCTGGGGGTGACGCCGGAAGCGGTGGCGAACGCCTTGTTCAGCGCGTACGGAAACCGGCAGGTGGCGACCATCAACACGGCGTCCAACGAGTACTACGTGATCATGGAGGTTCTGCCGGAGTATCAGCGGGATCCCAGCGCGCTGTCGAAGCTGTATCTGCAAGCGCGCGGCGAGCGGCTGGTTCCCCTGTCGGCGGTTACCACCGTCAACACCGCTCTGGCGCCGCTGGCGGTAAACCACGTCGGCCAGTTGCCGGCGGTCAACATCTCCTTCAACACAAGTCCGGGCGCGGCGCTGGGAGACGCCGTCAACCAGATCGAGGAGACAGGGCGGCAACTGGGGCTGCCGGGCACCACGGCGCTGACGTTCCAGGGCACGGCCCAGGCATTCCAGCAGTCGCTCAAGGGGCTGGGAATGTTGCTGATCATCGCGGTGCTGGTGATCTACCTCGTAATGGGAATCCTGTACGAGAGCTTCATTCATCCGATCACGATTCTCTCCGGTCTGCCGTCGGCGGGGCTCGGCGCGCTGGCGACGCTGATGCTGTTCCGGCACGACCTCAACCTCTATGGCTTTGTCGGCCTGATTCTGCTGATCGGCATCGTGAAGAAGAACGCGATCATGATGATCGACTTCGCGCTGGCGGCGCAGCGCAATGAAGGGCAGAAGCCGGCCGACGCCATCTACCACGGATGCCTGCTCCGGTTCCGGCCGATTATGATGACGACAATGGCCGCGATGCTGGGCGCGCTTCCGATTGCGCTTGGGCTGGGCGCGGGCGGAGAATCGCGCCGCCCGCTGGGACTGGCGGTGGTGGGTGGCCTGATGGTCTCCCAGTTGCTAACGCTCTATCTGACCCCGGTGGTGTACCTGTACCTTGACCGGGTACAGCAGTTCCTCACGCGCAAGCAGCCGGCCCCGGCGCCGCCCGCCGTCACGCCCTTGGAACCGAAGCCGGAAGAGCTGGTGCGGAGCTAAGCACTCTTGTTCGGAATCACGGTGACGTATCCAGCACCGTGGGGCAGCTCCTTGAGCTGCGGCGGGCCCTCGGCCCGCCTCCGTGTGGGCGGCCTGAGAGGCCGCCGCAGGCCGCGGGCCCGCCCCACATGACATGCGAATCGGATACGCAACCGTATTTGTGAAACCCTGTACTAGGCACGCAGTTGTGGGGCCGGTCTGCGGGGGCGATTGGCAAGCGGACGAGCGGCGGTGGGACCGCCGCGCAGGATGAGATCCCGCCCCATATGTCGTGGCTGAACGGGCATGGTTACGTCCTGACTGACACTCTACTGGTAACGCAACGCGACGTTCGGATCGATGCGGGCGGCGCGCAGGGCTGGAACGCACGCCGCAAGTAGCGCCACGACGGCCAGAAACGCGGCGGCGCCGGCGAAGATCAGCGGATCGGTGGGGCTCACGTTGACCAGGAGGGCCGAGGCCATGCGCGTGACCGCCGCGGCGGCGGCGATGCCGGTCAGCGTCCCCAGCGCGACGATGACCAGCGCCTGTCGTAGCACGAACCCCAGCACGCGCCGGGGGTTCGCGCCGAGCGCCACGCGAATCCCGATCTCCTGCGTACGCTGCGTAATCGAATAGGCCATCACACTGTAAAGGCCTACCGCGGCGAGGACCACCGCAATGGCGGAGAGCGCGCCCAGCAGCGAAGCGGCCAGCTTCTGCGCAAACAGTGAAGCGCTGATGTATTCGGCCAGTGGCACGGCGTCATAGAGGCCGACGTTCGGGTCCAGGCCGCGGACCTCGCGGCGCATGGCCGCCAGCGCGGCGTTCGGGTCGCCCTTGGCGCGGGCGTAGAACGCGATGCCCAGGTCTTCCCGGTAGACCTGGCGGAACGGGACGTAGAAGAGCGGGCGCTGATCCTCGTTCGGCTTGTAGAACTTGCTGTCGCGGACAACTCCGACCACGGTGAACCACTGTCCCCAGCCGTACACTTTGCGACCGATCGGGTTTCCTCCGTTGAAGAAGCGCTGGACGAACCGCTGGTTGACGATCATGACGCGCCGCGCCTCGCGGTCGTCCAGCTCGGTGAAGTCGCGCCCTTCCAGCAATGGAATCCGCATGACGTCGAAGTAGCCCGGACTGACGACCGTGCGATAGATCTTCATGTTCTCGCTGGGACCCGGAGCGTATCCTTCGATCTTGAGGTCTTCCCAGGAGCCGTCGGCGAACCCGAGCGGAATGTAGTCGGCGTAGCTGACCGCGTCGATGCCTGGCTGCGACTCCAACCGCTCGCGCAACCGCGCGCAGAAGTTGATGCGCTCCGGAACCTTGTAGCCGGCGGTGGACAGATACAAGCGTGAGACGAGGACGCCGCGCGGGTCGAAGCCGGGATCGAGCCGGCGGGCCTGCTGAAAACTGCGGACAAATAGGCCCGCGCCGATGATTGCCACCAGCGCCAGCGCGATTTCCGAGACGACCAGCAGGCTCCGGAGGCGCTGCGACTGCGCGCCGGGAGAACCGCCGCGTCCGCCTTCGTTGAGCGCGCTGCTGAGATCGGCGCGAACGGTGTGCGAAGCGGGCGCCAGGCCCGAGGCGACGCTCGCGGCGACGCACAGCAGGATGGTGAAGGCGAGGACGTGGCCGTTCATGGTCACGTCGAGGGCGACGGGGAAGCCGCTGGGCGGCAGGAGATAGCCGAGCGACTGGCTCATCCACATCGCCAGCGGCGCGCCGGCGATGGCGGCCATGGCGGCGAGGATCAGGCTTTCGACGAAGAGCTGGCGCGCGATCCGCAAGCGGCCGGCGCCCAGGGCGAGCCGGAGCGCGAATTCCTTGCGGCGGGAGGCGGCGCGGGCCAGCAGCAGGTTCGCCACGTTGGCGCAGACAATCAGCAGCACGAGGCCGCAGACGGCCATCAGCACCGTCAGCGGTCCCCGCAACGTGGTCTGCGCGCCGAAGTGGCCTCTCGCGATGGGCACGAGCGCCGCGCCAATGCCTTTGTTGGTGTTGGGATTGGCCTTGGCCAGTTCGCGCGCGACGGCGTCGGCTTCCGCCTGCGCCTGCTCCACGGTCACGCCGGGGGTCAAGCGCGCGACGCCGAACAGGATGCGCGACTGGCGGTCGCGCAGCATCCACTCGGGCATCGCGTTGAGCTCGGCCGCCATGACGACGGGAACCCAGAGTTCCAGCGACAGGCCCGACATGGAGCCGCGAAAACTCGCGGGCGCGATTCCGACGATGGTCAGTTGCTGCCGGTTGACGCGGATGGTGCGGCCGAGCACGGCCGGGTCGCGCTGAAACAGCCGGTTCCACAAGTTCTCGCCGATCACCGCGACCGGATATCCGCCCAGGTTGTCGCCGTACTCGTCGGGAGAGAAAACGCGCCCCCGGAGAGGCTTCACGCCGAGGACGGCGAAGTAGTTGCCGGACGTCAGTTCTCCCCAGACCCGCTCGGCCCGATCCTCTTCACCGACGCTGAAGGCGGTGGGCGCGGCCATGGCCAAGCCCGAGACGAGCTTCAGGTGGTCGCGGTAGTCGCGATAGTCGGGATAGCAGTTCGGGATGAATTCGCCGTTCGGGGTGGTGCTTTCGAACGAAACGAGTTCGTCGGTAGCGGCAACGCCGGGCAGCGGCCGCATGAGCGCCGTTTCGATCCAACTGTAGACGGCCGTGTTGGCCGCGATGCCGACCGCGAGGGTGAGGACGGCCACGAGCGTGAAGCCGGGGCTCTTGAGGAGGATACGAAAGCTATAGCGGCAGTCCTGAAGCAGCGAGGTCACGATGCGCTCCTATCAAGGCAGTCAAAGGGGCAAGTCTGATGCCAAGTCGCATCCGCTTGGTTCGCAAGCGCTGAAGCCGCCGGAGAGACGCGGGAGTGTCCGGGTTTGGGACAGCCTTTCATGGAACTGGACACCGCCTTGTGGGGGGGCAGCGGGGCAGCCCCTTGGGCTGCGAGGGACTCCCAGTCCCGCAATACGGCCTGACAACCCGCCGCGGGCCGCGGGTCCCCCATTGTCACTCTCAGCCCGGACAGGAGCCTATTTTCCCCACGCCAGGTATTCCAGGGCGCGGTCGAGGACTTCGTCGCGGCCGGCGCGGATGCCGGCGATGGTCGGCGCCACATGCACGTGAGGTTGGATGCCAACGCGCTGCAACTGGCGGCCATCGGCGTGGCGGACGTCGTGACCGGTGTAGTAGATGCGGGCGCCGCCCGGAACCGGGAAGAAGGCGACATCGCCGTTCACTCCGGCGGTGGGGCTCCCGACAAAGGTGGCTGAGGCAGCGGCTTCGAAGAACAGACAGGTGTGCTCCGCCTGGCTGTACGCGGATTCGTCGATGAGCATCACGACCTTGCCGGAATAGCGCCATTTGGCGGTTTCGGGGAGACGCTGGAAGAAGGTGTAGGTCATCTCGCCGTTCAATTCGCCCAGGTCGAATCCGTCGGGTTCAAACCAGATGCGGCGGCGGAAGACGGCGGCCGTGACGTTCGTCTCAGGCGTCAGGCGGGGGGCGATGGACCAGGCGGTCCCATTCGGGTAGCCGCGCATATCGAAGACGATCGCCTTCGTATTCCGCAGACGCTCGAACATCGAGTCGACGTCCTCCACTTCGAGGCGGTCCAGGTCCACGTAGCCGATGTTGCCGGTGAGCATCCGGACGACCTCGCCATCGCGGCGCTTCGCCAGCCGGGAGAGGAAGGAATGGCTCCGTTCGACCTGGGCTTCTCGGACGCCGGCGGGGCCTTCCAGTTTCATCCGCGCGGTAGAGCCTTCCGGGCCGTTCAGAAAATGCCGCATGATGGAAGCGCGAGCGGCCTGCGGAGTGGAGGAAGACACGAACCGCGAGAGGCGATCGAAACGTGCGGCGGCCGCCTCGCCGTCGACTTCGGTCACGACGTCGCCGACGCTCACGTCCGGCAACGTCTCGATGATGCGCGCGACGACGGGTTTTCCTTCGATCATCTGCAACTGGATGGGCGGCGAGGCGGTTCCGAAGTGGTCGCCGATCACGGGACTGGCGACGCGCGCATGGGAATCCTGAAGATGCGTGACCATCTCGGCGAGCGCCAGGTGGTACTCGAGCGCGTTGCGGGCATCGAGGAGGCGGGGGATGAACGAGCGCAGCGTCTGTTCCCAGTCGCTTTCCAGGAGGCGCTTGTAGGCGAAGAAGTAGTGGACGATGCCCCAAGTGCGGAACGCCGCGAGAAGGCGAGTCTCCGGCGCGGGGAAGGCGCCAAGCCCGGCGTAGGATGGCGATCGAGGGACGGGCAGGAGTGGCAGGCGCGGCGCGGTTGCTTCGAAATCTCCCGGCGAACGGGCCTGCTCGACAGCCGTCTTTAGAGCCTCCGCCTCGGAGACGCGTAGCGAGGGGGCAGGCGGACCGGAGCCGTCTTCGAGGATGATCTCGTCGGCGCGGTACTCGGCGCGCCATTCGCCCTCGAGACGGATGGCTTTGGCCGAGCCGGGCGGAACGGGGTTTCCGTCGCCCGCGAAGATGACGACAGCCTGACCTGAGACCTCCAGGGCCGCCGCCATGGGAGGGAGCGCCGAGTAACGGTTGACGAGGAAGACGGCCTGCCGGCGGAGGCCTGCGGCCTCGGGTTGCTCAAGGCGGGCCTCCGAGTACTCCATGCCCGTCTGGTACGCGTCGTGGGTGCGGTAGCGGACGCCGGGCTGCCGGACGGGCCTGTCGATGAGCAGCTTCCAGAATCCGGCTTCCTCGCTGAGCGCGCCGGCCACAAAACGGCAGTCGGATTCCATGCCCGATTCGGACCGCAGGTCGAAAATAACGGCGTTTTCTGCGCGAATTTCCTTTTCAATCGATGGAATTTCCTGGCGCAGAAGCGAGTATTTGTCGGAGCCAAGCGGAACCAGGGTCAGAATCAGGAGCCCGTCGCGGCGCCCGATCCGAAACCAGCGGTCGTCCTCGGAAGCGGATTCTTGCGCCCGGGGGCGGACCACCCGGGTCATCGGGTCGCCCAATTCCTCGAGCATCGACTGCACGGCGGCCGCGTAGTCGTCGCCGGTTTTTGCCGCGCGCACCTTCGGAATGGCGCGGACGAGAGCCTGGTCCCAGTCGACATCGGTCCGATGCGCGAGACTCGGGTGGAAATACTGGATGTTGAACCAGAGCTTGCCGAGCGTGACCAGCCGGTCGATTTCCGACGCCGCGACGGCCGCTTGAAGCGATAGAGCGGCGGCGAGGATACGAATCAGCCGGCATGTCGCCGGCGCGCCAGGCAGTATACTCGTTAGGGACACGATCGAAGTCTTTATCCTACCTGGAGACGCATGCGTCCAACCACGGTCCAGGAGCGCGTGCGCGAAATCGACGTTCTTCGCGGCGTAGCCTTATTCGGGATTATCGCCGCGAATATGCGCGGATTCATGGCGCCGGCGGCGGTCTATCACAAACCGCTTGCGATGTGGACGGGGACCGGCGACCGGGTCGCGCAAGGGCTGATCGACTGCTTCGTGACCGGCAAGTTCATCACGCTGTTCGCGCTGCTGTTCGGCCTTGGATTCGCCATTCAGATGGGACGCGCGGACGAGCGGGGCGAGCCGTTCGGCAGTTTACACGCGCGGCGGATGGCGGCCCTTGCGGCGATCGGCGCGGCGCACGCCTTTCTTGTCTGGTGGGGCGACATCCTGCTGAGCTACGCCGCCATGGGCTTCGTGCTCCTGCTGTTCCGGGAGCGGCCGCAAGAGGAAGCGGCTTTGTGGGCGATCGTGCTCTACGCGTTTCCGGTATTCGTGCTGGCGGTATCGGCCGCCGCGTCCCTTGCCGGAGCGCCCGCGGCGGCCGCGCCGCCCGACACAGGCGTCGAAGCTCTCCAGCGGACGATCCGGATCTATGCGGACGGGACGTACCGGCAGATGCTGGCCGAGCGGGCCCGGGAATGGCGGGAGTTCAACGAATCGGCGCCGTTCGACCTGGCGCGGATCCTGAGCCTGTTTCTGTGCGGAATGTACGTATGGCGCGCGGGCATCCTGCAAAATCTCGCGGCCTGGCAGCCGGCGCTGCGGCGGGCGGCGATCTGGGGCGCGGCGATCGGAGTTCCAGGGAACGCCGCGTACGTGCTGGCCGAGCAGTTGCTTCAGGCGGACCTCGCGGAACCGACGCCGGCCACGGCGGCCCTGGCGGTGGTGAGTTCGATCTCGGTTCCGGCGTTGAGCCTGGCATACGCCTGCGGCGTGATCCTGTTGTTCCAGCGCGAGCGGTGGCGGAGGAGACTGATGCCATGCGCGGCGGTTGGACGAATGGCGCTGACAAACTATCTGCTCCAGAGCATCGTCTGCACGGCCCTTTCTTACGGTTATGGCCTCGGTCTGTTCGGGAGGGTCGGTCCGTTGGCCGGACTGGCGCCCACAGCGGTTATCTACCTTGGGCAGGCGGTTCTCAGCGAAGCGTGGCTGCGCCGGTTTCGATACGGACCGGCGGAGTGGCTGTGGCGCGCGATCACGTACGGCCGCTCGTGGCGGAGCTAATCCCGGGCACGAACCCCAGCTTCGCCTGACCCGCAAGGTGAAGGGCCGCACCGTCGCCGAATCGTTCGCGTCGCCCGCGGCCTTCCGCAAAGCCAAGGCCGAGATCGAGCGGGTTGGACCTGGAAGCGGTGGAGATGGCCCTGCGCGCGGCGCTGCATGCGGCGGGGGCCGCTGGGTTGAGCCAACTGCTGCGCTGGCCCTCGCCGGCTCAGCCCAGCCTGCCCTGTCCCTGTGGCTTTCACGTCGCGCACCCTTTCTCCGAGGTCGGCGCATCGCAATCAAACCGTGGACAGGGTGCGCCGTTCGACGGTTCAGCGCGCGGGGTAGAATCGTCACTAATGAAGCGACTGCGAGCTGTGATCGTTCTGATGTGCGCCGCGCTTGCGCTCCGCGCCGCCGACGCGCCGAAAGTCTTCCCCTACGCCTACGATCTGCACGACCTTCCGAACGGATTGCGGCTGATCGCGGTTCAGACGTCATTCCCCAACGTGGTATCGCTTTATATCGTCATCCAAGTGGGATCGCGGAACGAAGTCGAGCCGGGCAAGAGCGGGTTCGCGCACCTGTTCGAGCACATGATGTTCCGCGGTACCAAGCGCTTCCCGCCGGCCAAGTACGAAGCGGTGCTGAAGGAGGCCGGCGCCGCCTCGAACGCTTACACCAGCGACGACCTCACGGTCTATCACGCCACCTTCTCCAAGGAAGACCTGGAACCGATCCTCGACATGGAGGCGGACCGCTTCCAGAACCTCGAGTACACGCAGGCCCAGTTTCGAACCGAGGCGCTCGCCGTCTTGGGCGAGTACAACAAGAACAGCTCGTCGCCGATGCAGAAGCTCAACGAAGTCTATCGCGACGCTTCGTTCACCCGGCACACGTACAAGCACACGACGATGGGCTTCCTGAAGGACATCAAGGACATGCCCAACCAGTACGAGTACAGCCGCCAGTTCTTCGACCGCTACTACCGTCCGGAATTCGCCACGATCCTGGTTGTCGGCGATGTCCAGACGGCCGGCGTCCGGAACCTGGTCGAGAAGTACTGGGGAAGTTGGCAGCGCGGCAGTTTTCAGCCGCGGATTCCGGAGGAGCCGCCCCCGGCGGGTCCGCGGGACGCGGAGATCAGTTGGCCGTCGCCGACACTGCCGTGGGTCCTGGTGGCTTATCGGGGCAGCGCGTACTCGGACACGGACCAGGACCAGGCCGCGCTCGACATCATCAGTTTCATCGGCTTCTCCGAAAGCTCCGAACTTTACAAGAAGCTGGTGATTACCGAACAAAAAGTGGACTTGTTCGGCGCCGACAATCCCGATCGGATTGATCCCTACCTGTTCTCGGTGGTGGCGCGAGTCAAGAATCCGCGAGACATCGAGTATGTCCGGGACGCGATTCTGGAAGAATTCCGCACCTTTCTCGATCAGCCCGTGCCGGCCGACCGGCTGGAGGCCGTCAAAAGTCATTTGCGGTACCAGTTCGCGCTCTCGCTCAATTCGAGCGAAGCCATCGCCGCCCGGCTGGCCCGGTATGTCGGCCTCCGGCGGACGCCCGAAACCATCAACCAACTGTACGAGATCTACCGCCAACTCACGCCGGAAGACATTCGCGAGGTGGCGCGGAAGTACTTCGTCGACCGCGGCCGAACGATCGTGACGCTGCATGGAGGCATCGGCAAATGAAGAAGCTGCTGCTAGTTGTCCCGCTGCTGTTACTGGCTTGCGGCCGGCAGGCGTCGGACCGTCCGCGCTTCGTGGAACTGCCGGACTCCTCGCCTCTGGTCAGCTTCCGCCTTGTGTTTCTTACGGGCGCCGCTTCGGACCCGCCGGGGAAAGAAGGACTGGCGGGGCTGACGGCCTCCATGCTCGCCGAAGGCGGCACGCGAGACAGGCCCTACAGCGAGATCGTCGACGCGATGTTCCCGATGGCCACCTCCGTCTCGGCCCAGGTGGACAAGGAGATGACTACGTTTTCCGCGGTGACGCACCGGGACAACCTCGACCGGTTCCACGCCTTGTTCCGTTCCATGCTGCTCGAACCCGGCTGGCGTCCGGAAGATCTTACGCGCCTGCGGGACCAGAACGTCAATTTTCTCCGGGTCAGCCTTCGCGGAGACAACGATGAAGAGTTGGGTAAGGAAGTCCTCTACAACGCCATCTACGCTTCCCATCCTTACGGACACAACAACGCCGGGACGGTTCGCGGGTTGAACGCCATCACCATGGAGGACATGAAGCAGTTTTATGCGGCCCACTATACCCGGGCGAACCTCATTGTTGGTATCGGCGGCGGCTACCCGCGCGATTTCCCCGGGCGGCTCCGGAAGGATTTCGAGGCGCTGCCGGAAGGCGAGCGATCGGAGGTCGAGCTCCCGAATCCGACACCGATCTCGGGGGTTCGCGTCAGGATGGTGGAGAAGGACACTCGTTCGGTGGCCTACTCCATCGGATATCCGATCGACGTCAAGCGGGGCGACCCCGACTACCTGCCGCTGCTGGTGATGCAGTCCTATTTCGGGCAGCATCGTACCAGCGCCGGCCGGCTGTTTACGCGAATGCGCGAGGAACGCGGCCTCAACTACGGCGACTACGCGTACATCGAGTACTTCCCGCGTGGGATGTTCCAGTTGGAACCCGACCCAAACCTGGCCCGGAGGCAGCAGATTTTCCAGATCTGGATTCGGCCCGTGGAGCCCGAAACCGCCCAGTTCGCTCTACGGCTGGCGCTCTTTGAACTGGACAAGCTCGTGAAAGATGGCCTAACTGCCGAAGATTTAGAACATTCTAGGAAATTCTTGACTAAATACGTGAACCTTCTGCTGCGCACCAAACAGGCCGAACTCGGCTACGCCGTCGACAGCGTCTACTACGGGATCCCCGACTTCGCGACGTATGTCAAGGAAGGATTGGCCAAACTCACGGTCGAAGACGTCAATCGGGCGATTCGAACGCACCTGCGGACCGATCGTCTGCAGATCGTGGCAGTCACGCCACGGGCTAAGTCCCTGGCTGACAGATTGGTAGGAGGGCGTCCTTCACCAATCTCCTACAATTCGCCCAAGCCCGCGGAGATCCTGGGCGAGGACAAGATCGTGGCCGGCTGGCCGATCCCCATCGATTCCAAGGCGCTCGAGATTGTGCCGGTCGAGCAGGTTTTCGAATAGGAGGTGGCCGACAGCGCCGCCGTGGACCGCGACCAGACCCTGGCGATTCTCCGTGAAAGGATTGTGGCGTATGCGGCATCTCGTTTGCAGAGGGATGTGGCGGAGGACCTTGCGCAGGAGGTCTTGATGCTGCTCGAAGAAAAGTACCGGCAAGTAGCGGCGCTCGACGAACTTCTGCCTCTGTGCTTCCAGATTCTCCGCTTCAAGATGATGAGCCTGGTTCGCAAATCCGCCCGGCGGGGCGACTACAAACAGGTGTCGCTCGAGGACCTGCCCCTCCCGGATCCCGAGCAGAACCCCGAATCCCGGGCCGCGGTTATAGAGATGCGGGAGCGTCTGCGCCAGGCTCTCTCCAGGCTCGAAGGACGTTGCCGCGAGATGTTTCGCCTCAAGCTGGAAGGACGGACATTTACCGAAATCCAGGGGATTCTCAAGGCTTCATCGCTGAACACGGTCTACACGTGGGATTTCCGGTGCCGCAAACAGCTTCTTAGACTGATGGGAGGGCGCTGGGGGACAGAGCCATGACGCCGGATCAAGCCAAAGAACTTCTGGGCGGGTATGCCACCGGCACGCTTACCGAAGCCGAGCGCAAGGCGCTGTTTGAGGCGGCGCTGTCGGATCAGAGCCTGTTCGATGCGCTGGCCGAGGAGGATGCTCTGCGTCTGGCGCTCGAGGATCGCAGCTATCGGATCGAGTTGGCGAGCATGCTCGAGCCGAAGCGCTCCCCGTGGTGGCGGCGCCCCGCGAACCTGGCTTGGGCGGGCAGCATGGCCGCCGTCGCGGTGGTCGGAATCGTCGCTTATCAAGCGTACCAGCCGCTTCCGCACGGACCGGCGGAGGTTTGGCCGGACATTGTCCAGTCTGCGCCGCGGCTCGGACAGGAGCAGCCTGAGGCAAGAGACACGCGCGAAAAGCAGGCGGCGCGGTCCGCTCCGCTGGAAATTCAACAGCCAATCCTAACGGACGCGGCCAGGACACCCGAGAAGAAGAAAGAGGCTGAGGCGGTTGCTGCCGCGGCGCCGATTACTCGTCCGGCCGAGGTCGCCATTGGCGCTCCGCCGGCTGTGCAGACGCCGGAACCTTCACCGGCCGTACGGACCGAGACCGAGGCGCCTCTCAGGCCGGGGGCGATCGCCGGCGCCGCTCGACAACCGCAGGCTCCGGAGGCGATTGTCGTTCCGCCGTCGTCAATGGCTCGGGAGACAGCGTCCGCGGCCGGCGCGCCGCCGGTGGCAAGATCCACCGCCGAGCCTGGCGTGATTGGCGGCTATCCGGCTCAGGCGGACGTGGCGCAATCGAAGACCAAGCCGGTGGACGCTCCCCGGATGATGGCTTACCGCGAAGGGGACCTTGCGGTCCCAGGGGAGCCGGCTCTGGCCAGACGCTCCGCCGCGGCGCCCGCTGTGCTCGCCTGGCAGGCGCTGCGGCGAAACCCGGACGGCTCTCACTCCGACGTCAAGCCGGCCGACAGCCTCGCAATGGACGACGACGTACAACTGGCCGTTGTCTGCGCCGCCGACGGGCATCTCTACCTCATTGACCAAAGCGGACCCGAGCCGCCTGCCCTGCTGTACAGCGGCCTGGCGCAACGCGGCATTCGCTACGTGATACCCACCGAAGGGCCCTTGCCGCCTCCGAAGAACTCCGGACGCCGCCGCCTCGTTCTATTGTTCTCGCCCAAGCCTCTCCCGTTGGATGTCCTCGGCGTGTCCGGACCCCTCGACCCGCGGGCGGCCGCTTTTTCCATCGAAATTCCCCTGAATTACCGCCCGAACCGTTGAAAGGATCTGGCAGGCCGCGGCATTCCCTCATTGACATGGAGGTCACCCGATGGCTACAGATTCCCGCACGAGAAAGATCCTGGTCGGCGTCGCGGCTCTGGCCGGCGTTGCCTGTTCGCTGTCCGGCCCGCCGCCTCGGACGTTGTTCGCGGCCACAGCCGCGGAGGTCCAACCTCGCGTCAGCCAAGGCTCGCTGATCAGCGTCGACAAGGATGGCAACGCCCAACAGCCCTGCCCGCTCAAGCACACCAATGTCGCCGCCGAGATCAGCGGCTTCCTCGCCCGGGTGACCGTCACCCAGGAGTTCGAGAACCCGCTGCCGGAAACGATCGAGGCGGTGTATGTCTTTCCGCTGCCGCGCCGGGCCGCCGTCGACGACATGACCATGCAAATCGCCGACCGCACCGTCAAGGGGAAGATCAAGCGCCGCGAGGAAGCGCGCGCCATCTATGAGGCGGCCAAGGCCAGGGGACACCTAGCTTCGCTGCTCGACCAGGAACGGCCCAACATCTTTATCCAGTCGGTTGCGAACATTCCGCCCGGCGCAAAGGTGAACGTGGTCATCAGCTACGTCGAGACGCTTAACTACGAGGAGGGCTCGTACGAGTTTTCGTTCCCGATGGTCGTCGGCCCGCGCTACATCCCTCGCCAGGTGTCCGACGGTTCCCGCATCACGCCTCCCGTGACGAAGGAAGGAACGCGCGCCGGGCATGACCTTTCGCTCACCGTGAAACTGGACGCCGGACTCCCGGTGGACCGCATCGATTCCAAGTCGCACGAGATCGATATGGAGCGGCGGGGGCTGAACGGCGCCGAGATTCGCCTGCGCCAGACGGCCGTCATTCCGAACAAGGACTTCGTCCTGCGCTATGACGTGGCCGGCGGCAAGATTCAGGACGCCGTACTGGCGCACCGCGCCGAAAGAGGGGGCTTTTTCACGCTGATCCTTCAGCCGCCGGAGCGGGTCACCGCGGAGGACGTCACGCCCAAGGAACTCGTGTTCGTGCTGGACACCTCGGGCTCCATGTCCGGCTTCCCCATCGAGAAAGCCAAGGAAGTGATCAAGCTCGCCATCGACGGTCTCTACCCGCGCGACACGTTCAACCTGATCACCTTCTCGGGCGACAGCCACATCCTGTTTCCCGAGCCGGTCCCGGCCACCACCGAGAACATCCGGATGGCGCAGGAGTTTCTCGCCTCGCGCCGCGGCTCCGGCGGCACGGAAATGATGAAGGCGATTCGCGCCGCCCTCGACCCTTCCGACAACCAGAAGCACGTGCGCATCGTCTGTTTCCTCACCGACGGCTACGTGGGCAACGACATGGAGATCGTCGGCGAAATCCGGCGGCATCCGAACGCCCGCGTTTTCTCGTTCGGCGTCGGCAGTTCGGTCAACCGGTTCCTGCTCGACAAGATGGCCGAGGAGAGCCGCGGGGAGGTGGAATACGTAGCGCTGAACGATGACGGTTCCGCCGCGGCCCGCCGTTTTCACGAGCGCGTCCGCAATCCGCTGTTGACCGATATCGCCATCGACTGGTCCGGTCTCCCGGTGGCCGACGTCTACCCGGCCCGCATTCCCGATCTGTTCGGCGCGAAACCGGTGATATTGTCGGGTCGGTACACGGCGCCGGCAAGCGGCGTCATCCGGCTCCGGGGAACGATGTCGGGGCGGGCGTTCAGCCGCGAGATTCGCGTCAACCTGCCGGCCGGCGATCCGCGCCACGACGTCCTGGCGACGCTCTGGGCCCGGAACCGCGTCGAGGACCTGATGTCGCAGGACTGGAACGGCATGCAGTCGGGCAGCCCGCGCACGCAGATCAAAGAGGCGATTGTCCAGCTCGGCATCGACTACCGCCTCATGACGCAGTTCACGTCGTTTGTCGCGGTTGAGGAGACCGTGGTCACCGAAGGCGGCGCGCCGCGGCGGATCGAAGTGCCGGTTGAGATGCCCGAAGGCGTCAGCTATGAGGGCATTTTCGGCGAGCGCTCCGAGTGGTTGGGGGCGCGGACGGCGAACTTCATGATCACTGAAGCAGCGCCGAGCCGGGGCGTCATTGGCGGGGCCGCGCCTGCGCCCGCTGTGATGGCCGAACGTAAAGCGGACATATTCCGCCTGGCGACTCCGTCGAAGCTCCACCCGGATCTCGTCTCGGCCGCGGCGGGCCGCGTCCCCGCCGGCCTCGCGGTTCGCGACGGCAAAGTGGAAGTCGAAATCTGGCTGGCCGACGCCAATCCCCGGTTGCTACAGCAACTCAAGGCACTGGGCTTCGAAATCACCGTGCAGCCGAAGATCGCCAAGGTGCTGATCGGGCGTATCGCAGTCAATAGGCTGAAAGAGGTGGCGAAGCTGGAAGGCGTCCGTTACGTGACGCCGTTCCGCGGGCGCTGATCGGTGTTTGGTTGCGGCTCCAGGTGGCGCAGTATCGCTGTCGGAGCCGCGACCCGAGCTATTGAGGAGCAGAGCCGCAAAGAGGAGGTTGAGATGAAAACCATCAGTCTGGTGGCGTGCGCGTGTTTTTTTGCCTCGGGATCTCAAGGTGAAGCCGTATGGACGCCGATCGTCGCCGAACTGCGTGAATCAGTGGTTATGATTTCTCCTGACGGAAAGGAAACCGTCACTCGGGAAAGCGTTGGGGAGTTTCTTCGGACGTCGAAGGGAATCGAACTGGAAACAAAAAAGCGGACAGCAGAGGGCAAAGCTCAAGAGCCCGGTATAGGGACATATCGGGATCTAAACACGGGCGCCGCCTACGAGCTACGCTTTGACCGTCGAACCGCGATTCTGCGGCAGAAGCCGTTCCCCGAGGGCGCGCCGCGCCAGGCTGCTCCATCAGGAGGATTGGGTGATCGGGTCATTCATGGCGTACGCTGCACGCTGTTTCCCGTGCGGGGCGACGGAGTTACAGGCGGCTATGCTTGCCGGAGCCTGGAGCACGACTTTTTTGTCAAGACGGTGGTGGAATATGGCCGGGGTCCCAACCGATTCCGGCGGGAAACCGAGCGATTCAATATCGCGCTCGGCGCTGAGCCCGAAGAGGGCAAGGTGCGGTTACCGGCGGATTTGGAAATAATCGACGACCTTTCGCAGGTCGGCTTTCGTGAAACGCCACAAAAATGCTGCGCGGACAAAGCGGACAAACGATGATCCGCCGCGCTGAGAGCACGCTCACAGCGTGGCCACGCCAAGCTCCCGAGGTCATTCCTGAAGCCCGGCCGCCGTTTGCTGAATGGCGCGCCAGACTTCGGCGATGTCGTCCCGGGTGGTCTGAAGGTTTCCGATCGCGAAGCGGATCACGAAGCGGCCGGCCATGACGTTGTGCGACAGGTAGGCCGCGCCGGAGGCGTTGACCGCGTCCATCAGGCGGCGATTCTGCTCGTCGGAACCGCGATAGCGGAAGCACACCAGCGACAGGGGCGCCGGGGCGACCACTTCGAAGCGGGAATCGGCTTCCACCCACGCGGCGAATTCCCGCGCCCAATCGACGTGGGTGCGGATCATCGCGGCGGCCCGCTCGTGGCCGAAGTAGCGCATCACGAACCACAGCTTCAGCGCCCGGAACCGGCGGCCGAGCGGGAGCCCGTAATCCATCAGGTTCAGCGCACGCGGGTCCTCCTGGGTGCGGAGATATTCCGGTACCACCGAGAAGGCGCCGCGCAGCACGTCCGGCCGGCGGGTATATAGCACGCTGATGTCGATGGGGCAAAGCAGCCACTTGTGCGGGTTGACGACGATGGAATCGGCCCGGTCCGCGCCCGCGAGCAGACAGCGGAACTCGGGGACAATGGCGGCTGTTCCGCCGTAGGCGCCGTCCACATGAAGCCAAAGCCCGTATCGCTCGGCCAGGTCGGCGATGGCCGGGACGGGATCGACGCTGGTGACGCTGGTGGTTCCAACCGTGGCGCACGCGAAGAAGGGCTTCTTCCCGGCGGCGAGGTCGGCTTCGATGGCGTCCCGCAGCGCGTCGGGCCGCATGCGAAATTCGGAATCCACTTGGATCTTCCGTACGTTGTCCTGGCCCACGCCGAGCACCAGCGCGCCTTTTTCCAGCGACGAGTGCGCGTGCTCGGAGACGTACAGCGTCAGCGGCAGCGCGTGGCCCCGCCGGCGGGCTTCCGGGTCGGCCAAGTGCCGGGCCGCGGCGATGGCGTGCAGCGCGTTGCTGGAGGCGGTGTCGTGGATGACGCCGAAGAACGACTCCGGAAGGCCCAGCCATTGCCGCAGCCAGCCCAGCGCCGTCTGCTCGAGTTCGGTGCAGGCGGGGGCGCTTTTCCACAGCATCCCGTTGACGTTCAGAGCCGCGATGAGGGCTTCGGCGAGGATGCCGGGACCGGAACTGCTGACAGAGAAATAGGCGTGGAAGCGCGGGTGGTTCCAATGCGTGATCGCCGGCAGGATCAGCTTCTGGAAATCATTGAGGATGAGGTCCATGGGTTCGCCGGCTTCGGGAGCGAAGGGGGGCAGGGAATCCAGCAGTTCGCCCGGGCGGGTTCTGGCCAGGACGGGGTAATCGCGGACCTGGCGCATATAGTCCGCGATCCAATCGATAACCTGGTACCCGTACCGGCGGAATTCCTCCGGCGGCATCACGGCCCCTTCCGCCGGCGCTTCCGTCTGTGGAGACGCGGAGGGTTCGGGCGGCACGAGAGCCTACTTTCTGGCGGTAACGGTGATCTCGATGCGGGCCGTGCCCACCAGCTTGGAAATTTCCACAGTGGTGCGAGCGGGACGCGGCTCCTTGAAATACGTGGTGTACACGCTGTTCATCTGCTGGAACAGGCCGATGTCGGTGAGGTAGACGTTCACCGTGACGACATCCTGGAATCCCATGCCGGCTTCTTTCAGAATGATGCCGATGTTGTCGAGCGTCTTGCGGACTTCGGCATCGAATTCGGAGGGAATTTGTCCCGTTTTGAGATCCTGTCCAACCTGGCCGGCGACGTACAACGTTCCGTCCACCAGGATGCCGGGGCTGAAGGGCCTTCCGGTGGGGAACTCCTTGGGCTGGATCGCTTTCTTTTCGGCCGCCAGTGTGAAGGCCATGGCCAAGGCGAGCGCGGTGAGGGTGAGAGTCCGTTTGAACATACTCGCATGATAGCTCGTAAGCGCCGGGGGGTGGTGAGCGCGGCGGGTTAGAGCGGTGGGCGGCGAATGAGGAATTTGGCTCACCCCCGCCGCTCCGTTTGACCCAGACGAGGTGCCCTTGCCCCGCCCTGAGGCGAATGGCCCATGGCCGGACGAGTGGATGCAGCACTGTTGAATTTGGCAACAGAAATGCCAATGGAAAGCGGCATGATGGTTGTGAGCGAGACAAGCCAGGTTGTGTCCGACTGGGACGAACGCCAGGCGATTCTGAACGACATCGTCGCGGCGATTCGTGAAGTCGCTCCTGCCGGTTACTGCATTCACGGCGCGCCGTTCTGCTTGAGCTGCGCGCTGGAATGGATGGTCGCTAAGTCGGTACCGGTGGCGTTGTGCCCGGAACACCAGGGCCGCCACGCGGCAAGCGCAGTATAGAACGAATCAGAGGGAATCGATGAAAGTTGTACAAATCCGCCCGCCAGGCAAGCTTCACGTCCGCAAGGTCTCCAAGAAGGAGTGCAAAACCTGCGCCGGACGAGTTTGCCTCGGCCGCTGCCGCTTCTGACGATTGCCGTTCGGGGCAGGCGCCGCCCTGCCCGTTCGCAAAGGCCAGGCTTCGGTTTTTCGAGCGCCTAAGGCCTACCCGCAAGGGATAATGCCCGATCCAACACGACGTCGAGCGTCGTTCCGGGAGTAAGGTGCGCCTCCTTTCCTCGGGTAAGCAGGACCTTGGCGATGCCGACCCCTGTTCCCGCTCCGGCGCCGATGCCCGCGCCCGTCCAACCGCGGTCGGCGAGGCCCCCGATCGCGGCGCCGGCGCCGGCCAGGACGGCCACTTCGGCCGCGTCCCGACCTCGCTCGGGCTGCTGCCGGACTAAGTTTTCCGCCCGTTCAACCTGCCCGCCGGTCCCGTCGCCGTCAAGCGAATCCAGAACCGGAGAAAACCGGAACGTATTCCCGTCCGGGAGCGTCAGCGTATCCAGACGAATGCCGAGTTGCGCCCTGCCGCGTACCCGGCCGGAGGGCTTGGCGTGCGTAACCACGCCCTGAACATAGCTGTTTACCGGCACGACAATCCGCCCGTCTACGGCGACCGGGAACGCCGTCGTAAGGTAGACCCGATCCCCGGGTCTGGCGGTCTTCGAACTGATGGAGTTAACCATTCGCAGCAGGATGTGCGTGCCCGTGGGGATCTCGGCCCCATGCAGGCTGCATGCAAGCGACGTCAGCGCCAAAGGAAGGACCTTTACCCACATCGTTGTCAGCCGGAGCGTGGCCGGCTAACCGTAGGATAAGTGCCTGTCGGCTCTTCTTTCAAGGCCCGAAGGCCGACCGGCGGGGAATACAACCGCATCGCGGCGGGATCCACGGGTGGAGGGACCGGAGATCGGTAACCGGTCGCCGTCCGGGTGTGCTCGCGCCGTGGGTAGAGCGGCGGGCGAATGAATCCAAAATAGTACGGATTGCATCGAACAGAGGCAGAGGGATGCTGGGATGAAACACGGCGCTAGGGCTATTCTCGCTTCAATCCTATTGCTGCCGGCGTTAGCCGGACAGGACGTGAAACTCGACTACAGCCGTCTGCAACCCGCGCTCAACGAATTGAGCGACCCCGAACGGGGCGTGGTGAACGATGCCATCCGGCTGATCAAGAGCGGCTCACATTCGCTCGCACTGGCCCGTCTGACGGAGTTGAACCAAAGGAATCCCCAGAACTCTTCGCTCCGAATTCTGGCTTCTTACGCGCTCCTGCAGTTGGGCAACCTGGCGGGCGCGTTCACCGAAGCGGAGAAGGTCCATGAGGCGACAACCGAGAATGTCTATGCCTGCTGGTTCCTGGCGAAAATCGCGCTGCTGAACGGCAAGACGGCGATCTGCAGGCGCGAACTCGAGCACGTCAGGCAATCGGGGCAGATGGCGGCTCAAGTCAAGCAGCTCGAAAAAGAACTCGAGAAGCCGTAGCCGCCGCCGCAACGACCGCAACAAAAAAGAAGTTGCAATCCGGCAATCGCTTGATCTATGATATTTTCTTCCGTATGTTGTATCGCTACGCCGGCTCGTTTAGCTTTCGATTCTGGCCTTTTGCCTGATCGGCGAGTGGCGTTGGCGTAGGCGGCGAAGAACAACGACGAAAACCAACCCACTCGACAGAGTGGGTTTTTTATTTTGCGCCGGGCGTTCCCGGGAAAGAGACGCGAATGATCATCTCCATGAAACTCCATGCCACTAAGGCTGAAATCGAGGAAGTCTGCGGCAGGATCCGCGAGTTCGGCTATAAGATCCACACCATCGAGGGCGAAGAGCGGTCGGTGATCGGCGCCATCGGCGTGGGCGACGTCACCCCGTGTCTGGATGCGCTGGAAGCGATGCCCCAGGTGGAGAAGGCGGTCGCCATCTCGGCGCCGTACAAATTCGTGAGCCGCGAGTTTCGTAAGGAACGCACCGTGGTTCGCGTGAACGGAACGGAAATCGGCGGCGAGGAGTTCGTGGTAATGGCCGGGCCGTGTTCGGTGGAGTCCGAGGCGCAGATCATGGAAACGGCGGAGGTGGTGGCGGCAGCGGGCGCGAAGCTGCTGCGAGGCGGCGCGTTCAAGCCGAGAACGTCGCCGTACGAATTTCAAGGCCTGGAACTGGAGGGATTGCGACTGCTCCAAAAAGCCAAGGCCAGAACGGGCCTGGCGATCGTCACCGAGGTGATGAGCGACCGGGACATTCCTCTAGTGACCGAGTACGCGGACCTGCTTCAGATCGGCGCCCGCAACATGCAGAATTTCACCCTGCTCAAGGCGTTGGGCAAGTGTGGCAGGCCGGCGCTGCTCAAGCGCGGGATGAGTTCCACCATCAAGGAGCTGTTGATGTCCGCCGAGTACATTGTGGCCCACGGCAATCCGCATGTCGTGCTGTGCGAGCGGGGCATTCGCACGTTCGAAACCGCCACCCGGAACACCTGCGACCTCGGGGCAATCGCCGTGCTGAAGGAGCTGACGCACCTGCCGGTGATCCTGGACCCGAGCCACGCCACGGGCAAGCGAAGCCTGGTTCCCGCGCTGGCGCGGGCCGGGGTAGCAATCGGCGCCGACGGTCTGTTGGTGGAAGTGCATCCGCATCCGGACAAAGCGATGAGCGACGGAGCGCAATCGCTCTACCTGCCCCAGTTCCAGCAGATGATGGCGGAACTCGGACCGTACGTCGAGCTGTGGAAAGCATCGCGGATGACAGCGGCGGTTGTCGCGGTGTAACCTCAGTTCATAATGCCGCTTCGGATTCGGCCGTGGCACTTGGCGATCGCGGTGATTGTGCTGTGCGCGGCGGCAATCTCCGCGCTCTATTTGCAGCGCATTCGGTCGGCGGGCGCCCTGGAAGCGTTGTTGCGCCGGCTGCCGCCGGGCGAGGCGGGCGTGCTGTACGTAGACGTCCAAGCGCTGCGGGCGGCGGGCGTGCTGCAAGCACTGGCGCGGGCTGAGAACCCGCCGGAGGTGGAATACCGCGAGTTCGTCGAGCAGAGCGGTTTCGACTACGCGAAGGACCTCGATGCGGTCCTGGCCTCGTTTCAGGGAGATGAGACGTTTTTTCTGCTTCGCGGCCGGTTCGACTGGGGCCGGCTGGTCGGATTCGTAACCAGCCGAGGCGGCGATTGCTACAACGGTTTCTGCCGCACCCGCGCCAGCGGGCCGAACCGTTGGATCTCGTTCTTCGCGGTTACTCCCTCCATCATGGCGATGGCGGTCAGCCGGGATGTCTGGGCCGTCGACTCGATGCTGGTGGAGAGGACGGTCCAGGAGATTCTGGAGATACCGAGCGAGCCGGTCTGGCTGACTGTAGCGGGGAAGACCCTGAATCGCGTCGAAAGCCTGCCGGCGGGGACCCGCGCCTTCGTTTCGGCGTTGACCACCGCCAGGCGGATCACCCTGGCGCTGGGCGGGGCCCAGCAAGGATACCAGGCGATACTCCACGTCGACTGCGGCACGGAACGTGAAGCGCGGGAAGTAGCTGAACAACTGACCGCCGTTACCGCCGTGCTCCGGCAGATGATCCGCCTCGAGAACAAGACGCCGAACGCCCGGGATCTGAGCGGGGTATTGGCGGGCGGCGAGTTTCGCTCCACTGGTTTGCGCGTCGAGGGCCGCTGGTCTATTCACCAGGAGTTTATCGAGGCGATTTCCGGCGGAACAATGTAGCTGCTGAGAGCGCGGTGTGGGGGGCGCCGTAGTAAAAGGGGAGTACGATGGAGGGTATGAGAGGGTCGGCTGGCAGGTGGGGAGTTGTGCTCGCCTCGGTCATAGCCTTGCTCGCCTTTGCGACTGCCCCGGCCGCGCATTCACTAGGATCGGCGGCGGCTTCCCGACCGGAATTTGCGGCTGTGCAGAGCGCGCGCCAGGTTAGCAGGCTCGCGGCGGGGCGATTCCTGGTCGCGCGGCGCGACATCCCCGACCCCAATTTCTCGGAAACGGTGATCGTGCTGGTGCAGCACGACGCGAAGGGTGCGATGGGGTTCATCATCAACCGCCAGACCACCATGGAGGTGTCGCGGCTGCTGCGCGATTTCAAGCAGGCCCGCGGCCGCAGCGACCCCGTTTATATGGGCGGTCCCGTCTCTATCGCCGGGGCGCTCGGGCTCATCCGCAGCGATAAGAAACTCGCCGACGCCCGCCTGGTCTTCGCGGATGTCTACCTGGTTTCCTCGAAAGAGGCGCTCGAAAAAGCGCTTACGGCCAGCAAGGACGCGAAATCGCTCCGCATGTTCCTGGGTTATGCGGGCTGGGGCGCCGGGCAGCTCGAAGGCGAAGTGAAGATGGGCATGTGGCACATCTTTGAGGTGGACCCCAGCGTGATTTTCGATTCCGATCCGTCGTCGGTCTGGTTGCGTTTGATTGAACAGACGGAATTGCGGATTGCTTCCGGACCCGCTCCGCTTGTCGACTGTGGCCTGTCCGCCGGTCCCAGTTAGTCTGGCCGGCGCGGGCGCGCTTCCACGCTGACGAGGGTAATCCTAGACCCCGACTCAAGTATCTGCCCGACTAATGGATGCGCCGGATAGGACCGGTCAATCCATGTGGCACATCGGGATCGGAAATCAACGTTACGTCTGTTTCTGGCGGTCTGCCGGGCAGCCCTTGTTTTGACGCCCGTTTCCTCCCTGCCGGCGCAGGCGCCGCCCGTACTCTCGCTGGAAGTCTGTACCTACCTGGGCGGATCGAAGTTCGACCATGCCCGCGACGTCGCTTTCGACTCCTCGGGCAACATGATCGTAGTAGGCGGCACCGAGTCGCCCGGGCTCCAGTTCACGAACTCGATCGTTACCCCGGGATCGCCGGAATCGGGCGTCAAGCCAGTCGACGTGTTTGTCGCGAAGTTCAATCCGGCGGGCAATCTCCTGTGGGCGACCGTGGTCGGCGGTCCCAGCTACGACCGCGCGTACGCCGCCGAAGTGGACGCCGAAGGCTATATTTACGTGGCCGGCCGCGGCGGGGTGGGCTTCCCTGTGACGCCCGGCGCGATGCAGACCACATTCATGTCGGGCGGCGCGGGCTCTCTTTACGGCAATCAGGACGGATTCATCTTTAAGATGAAACCCGACGGAAGCGCGCTGGAATGGGCGACCTATTTCGGCGGCTCGGACGCCAGCATGATCCGCGACCTCGCGATTGACGCACAAGGCAACGTCTACATCTCCTCGCAAAATACCGCCGGATCGACATACCCCGCCCACATGCAGGAAGTGTTCGATCGCGGACCCTATTCCCAGCCCGCCGGAAAAACGGATCTGGTGGTTGCGAAAGTCAAAGCGGACGGATCGGAGCTTCTGTGGGGCATGCACCTCGGCGGAAGCGGCGATGAAGCGGGAGAGAGCAGCATTCGCGTGGACGCCTCCGGAAATCCCGTCGTCCTCACTGCCACGAATTCGACAAATATACAGACTACGCCCGGCGCCTACGACCGGACGTTCAACGGCGCCTGGGACTTCTATCTCGCTAAAGTCCATTCCGACGGCAGCGGGTTGATGTTCGCAACCTACCTTGGCGGCGCGAACTCCGAAGCCGTCGAGACGCATCACCTGGCGATCGACAGCGAGGATAACATCATCGTCGCCGCCGGGACGCTTTCGAACGACTTTCCCATCGTCGGCGGGTACCACAGCTCGTACAACGGCAGCGGCGGCAGCGGCACGGGCTCTGGCACGAACTATGCGGGAGACGCAGTGATCGCCAAGCTCTCCCCCGACGGTTCGCAACTGCTGGCGAGCACGTTCCTGGGCGGCCGCTACGGCGACCAGGCGGAGGGCGTCGGCGTGGACGCCGAAGGGAATGTCTATGTGGCCGCGCCACCTATTCGGACAATTTCCCGATTGCGGGGGGCGCTTATCAGACCAGCCGCGGCGGTGCGGCCTCCGGTTTTGTCGCGAAGCTGAATGGCGATTCCAACCTGGCAGCGCTGGCGCGCAACGACGGCAACGACATCGTGTTTACGCTGAACGACCACGCCACCAAGTTCGATCACGAGATCGAGCACTTCAGCGGCGCCACGGGAAAACTGGCGGCATGGGTGCGCGTGCCGATGTTATCGAGCGCGGCCAACACAACGGTCTACCTGTACTACGGAAACTCCGGGGCGACGAACCAGCAGAATCCCAGCGGAGTCTGGGAAGCCAATTATGTGGGCGTCTGGCACCTTGGCAACGGGGAATCGACGGCGGCGAATTTCTACCGGGACAGTTCCGGCGGCGGCAACCACGGCACGCTAATCGACGCCAACGGCAAAGCGACGAACACGCCGGCGGCGGCGGTGGCCGACGGCATGGCGTTCGCCGGCGACAAAGACGCGCGGATCCGCATGGCGTCGGCGGCGGCGCTGAACAACCTGGCCGCGAACGGGATGACGGTCGAGGTCTGGGCGCAGCAGGACAGCCGGAATCGCGGCTATTCGTGGCCGCGGCTGGTGGACAAGAACAACGAGACCGGCGGCGGCTGGAAACTCCTCCGGAACGCAACCGACGGCATTGTCTTTGCTAGCCGCTGGTCGGATCTCGACCAGACGTGGCAGGCTGGCGCGGCGGACAATACCAAGCCGGCCTACATGGCCGTAACGTACGACGGCTCCAGCGCGGCCAACGATCCGGCGATGTACCAGGACGGAGAACGTCAGGCGATCGTCTTACAGTCGGCGCGTCCGGCCGGCACGCTGAACGCCGACGCCTCGGTGCAGTTGACCTTCGCCAACCATGCCAACGGCAACCGGGCCTTCGACGGAAGCCTGGACGAAGTGCGGATCTCGAAAACGATCCGGAGCGAGGGCTGGATTCAGACCACCTACAATACGATCCAGTCCCCCCAAACGTTCCTCAGCGTCGGCGGCCAGGAAGCCCGTTAGGGGAACGGCTTTGAAGCGGCGCCCGGGACGCCGGGCGCCGCTTCCGCCACGCTATCCGGCGACCTCTTCCCAGGTGACGATCCGCTTCTCGTAGATGGCCTTGGTGGCCATGATCGGCACGATCGTCGACACGTACGCCGACTCCACGTTGTTCACGGGCGTCTTGTTGTTGCGCACCGCCTCGACAAAAGCCGCCAGTGCCATGTACGTGGAATCCTCGCCGTCGTTCGGAACGTCCAGCTTCGCCTGGTCTTTTCCTTCCCTGGGTTGCCAGACCGCGTTTACCAGGTCGATCGAGCCTTTCGAGCCGAACACCCGCTCCTGGTCGCCGGTGAAACGCGGAGGATCGTAGTAGTGATGACTGAAATTCACGTACACGCCATGGGCGTACTCCAGCAGCATGCTGTAACCGTCCATCACCGTTCGCCCCGGAGGTTCGTTGATGAACAGGTTTTGGCCGCCCACGGCCAGCGCCCGCAGCGGATGCGCGCCGATCGCCCACGTGAACAGATCGAGAATGTGAATTCCCTGGTCCGTGATGATGTCGCCCGATTTGGTGCGGTCGCGATACCACGGAATCTCTCGCGGCATCCCCTCCCCACTGTGCCGCATTCCGTGGCACATCAGCACATTGCCGATGCCCCCGTCGTGAATGAACTTTTCGGCGGCATTACGCTTCGGGTCGTGCCGCAACTGGAAGCCGACCTGCATGATGCCCTTGGCGGACTTCGCCGCGGAGAGGACAGCCTTGCAGTCGGCCTCGTTCAGCGCCAGCGGCTTCTCCGCGTACAGGTGCTTGCCCACTTCAAGAATGGCGATATCGAAGTCTTTATGGGTCCAATCGGGAGTCGCCAGAACGACGGCGTCGATGTCCTTCTGCTCGTCCAGCATGCGCCGGAAGTCTTCCCATACCCGGGCGGAGCCTCCCTTCGCCGCCACCATGTCCGCGGCGTTCTTCGCGCGTTCCGGAACGATGTCGCAGACCGCCACCACCTGGGCGCCCGGCGCCCGCAGCATGTGCTGTAACAGATACGACCCGCGGTTGCCCACGCCGACAAACGCAACGCGCAGCGTCTCGTTCGGCGATTGGCCCGACAGAATGGCGGGAGCGGCTACCGCCGCAGCCGTAGCTGCCGGAGCCTTCAAAAAGGAACGTCTTGTAAGATTGCTTTCCATCCGCTTCACCTCATGGAACGGTCAGCCTTAGTTTATCTCCGGCGCCGGGTAGAGCAGGGACGGATTCGAAGGGAGGGAGGCAGCGCGTTGGCCGACGGCGCTCGACGGGCGCGGCGTGCCACACTCAAGCTATGCAAAACCCCGTAGCCATCGCCGGCGGCGGACGCGTGGGCCAGGCGCTCGGACGCCTGCTGGCCGAACGGGGAACGCCGGTGGCGGCGGTCGCCTGCCGGAGCGCCGCGCATGCGGAACAAGCGGCTGCCTTCATCGGCGCCGGTTGCGCCCCCGCTGGCTACGGCGAGTTGAGCGCGTGGGCGGAGCGAACGCTGATCGCCGTTCCCGACGACGCTATCGAGGACGTGGCCGCGCGCATCGCCGCCGGCGGAATGCGGAGGGGACTGGCGCTGCACACCAGCGGCGCACTCGGCCACGAAGCGCTGGAACCGCTGGCGCGCCAGGGCGTCCACTGCGGCGGGCTGCATCCGCTGCAGACCGTGCCTTCGCCCTCCCAGGGCCTGGCGGCGTTGCGCGGCGCCTTCTTCGCCGTCGGCGGCGACGAACCGGCCGCGAAGTGGGCGGAGGATATCGCGGGCGCTCTCGGCGGCCACGCGTTCCGGATCGCACCCGGCGCGAGGCCGCTATACCACGCAGCGGCGGTGATGGCAAGCAACTACCTTGTCGCGCTGGTTGACGCGGCAACCAGCCTGATGGAGCGCGCGGGCGTGGCGCCGGACCGGGCGCTGCCGGCTTTGGCGCCGCTGGTGGAAGCCAGCGCCAGGAACGCGCTCGCGCTGGGTCCCGAAAAGGCGCTCACCGGTCCTATCCGCCGGGGCGACGCGGCTACCGTGATGCGCCACCTGGCTGCGCTGGCGGACGCCCCGCCATCGGTTCGGAAGCTCTATCGCGCGGCGGGCGCCCACGCGGTTCATCTCGCGCGCCGCGGCGGCCTGGAAGAATCGAAGGCCGACGCCCTGGAGAACCTCCTGCGCGAATAGGACAATAGTATCTGCCATGACCAAGCGCGTTCGCGTTACGGATCTACGGGAAAAGAAGCGCAAGGGCGAGAAGATTGCGATGCTCACGGCCTACGACGCCACCTTCGCTCGCCTGATGGAAAGGGCCGGCATCGATGTCCTGCTGGTGGGCGACTCGCTCGGCATGGTGATCATGGGCGAGGAGACGACTATCCCCGTAACGCTCGACGCGATGGTCCACCACACGCGCGCCGTCACGCGCGGCGTCGAGAAAGCCCTGGTCGTGGCGGACATGCCGTTCCTCACGTATCACGCCAGCCTCTCCGATACCGTGCACGGGGCCCGCCGGCTGATTCAGGAGGGCGGCGCGGCGGCCGTGAAGATCGAAGGAGGCCGCGCGGTGCTGGAGTCGGCGCGCCGACTGGTCGAAATCGGCATTCCCGTCATGGGCCATCTCGGCTTGATTCCGCAGTCGGTCCACCAGTTGGGCGGCTTCGGCAAGCGAGGCAGGCAGGCCGAGGACGCCGAGGAACTCGTTTCCGACGCGCACGCGCTGGAACAGGCGGGCGTCTTCGCGCTGGTGCTGGAATCCATTCCCGGGGAGCTGGCGGCGCGCGCGACCGGCGAGCTGAGCATTCCCACCATCGGCATCGGCGCCGGTCCCTGCTGCGACGGCCAGGTGCTGGTAAGCTACGACGCATTCGGGTTGTTCACCGATTTCGTGCCATCGTTCGTCAAGCAGTACGCCAAACTCGGTGACCTGGTGATAGACGCGGCGCGGCAGTACGCCGACGAAGTGCGAGCCGGCGCGTTTCCCGCCCGCCAATGAGTCCGGCGCTGGTCCACTCCATCTCCGAGCTGCGGCGATTACTTGCGCCTTTGCGCGCCCCCGGCGCCACGATCGGCTGCGTTCCCACCATGGGCGCGCTGCACGAGGGCCACGGCCGGCTGATCGAACGGGCCCGGGCCGACTGCAGGACGGTGGTGGTCACGCTGTTCGTCAATCCGATCCAATTCAACCGGAGCGACGATCTCGAACGCTATCCGCGGACCCTGGATACGGACTTGCGCTTCTGCGAGCAGCGCGGCGTCGATTTTGTCTTCGCGCCCGACGCCGCCGAGATGTTCCCGGCCGAGCCGCTCGCGCGCGTCGACGTCGATCGTCTAGCCGATCGTCTCTGCGGCCCGTTCCGGCCCGGTCACTTTCGCGGCGTCGCCACGGTGGTGGCTAAGCTGTTCAACATCGTTCAACCCGACCGCGCCTATTTCGGCGAAAAGGACGCGCAGCAACTCGCGGTGATCGAGAGAATGACGCTCGATCTCAACTTCCCGGTGACCATCGTTCCGGTGGCGACCGTGCGCGAAGCCGATGGGCTGGCGATGAGTTCGCGGAACGCGCGGCTCAGCCCGGAGCAGCGCCGGTCGGCGGCGGTTCTCTATCGCGCGTTGGAAGCGGCGCGCGAGAGGCTGGCCGCGGGCGGATCGACGGCCGAGCAGGCCGAGGACGCGGCCCGCGCCGCGCTGGCGGGCGTTCCGGATGTGCGGGTGGAGTACCTGGAAATCGTCGACGCCGAGATGCAGCCCGTCCGCGAGATCGCGGGGCCGGTCCGGATCGCGATCGCGGCGTGGATCGGCGACGTCAGGCTGATTGACAATGTTTTGTTCGAGCCGCGCTGATCGCTATTCCTGGCTCGGGCTGAGCGGCACGGAAACAAACTGACGCTCGCCTTCGGAGATGAGTATGGATTGGCCGTAGCGGCGGCAGGCGTCCAGACCTTCGACGTCGTAGATTTCGCACGGCGGATCGTCCCACCAACTGGCCATCGTGTAGCGTCCCGGCGCAACCCCTCGAAATTCGAACAGGCCGTATTCGTTCGTTGACGCCGCCTGGTAGTGTTGCACCCGCCCATAGGCCGGGTCCGGAATCAGGACTACCGTCGCGCCCAGCGCCACCCGCGTCGGCCCGTCGATCACGTCGCCTTGCACGGCCCCGCTTCGCGTCGTGAAGATCAGTTCCATCGGCGGCAGCGCTCCGCCGCCAGCCTTGAAGCCCGTCGAAAGGACATCGAATCCGCCCACCCGGGCGCTCTTCAGGTACAGGTCTGGCGCGTCACCGGTCAGGAAGACGTCGTAGGTTTCGCCCGGAACGAAGGGCAAGGAGAAGGCGCCCTTGGCATCCACCGAGGTCGAACTGGATCGCGTCGCGTCGTCGTGAGGCTCCAGCGATACGGTGAGTCCGGACAGATCGATCTTCTCCCCCGTTTCGCTGCTCACCGTTCCCGTTAGTTGGGGGTAGGGATTCAGAACCAGTTCGACGTTGCCGACGGAGGCCTCGGAAACGCTGAGCGGCATGCGCCCCGTCAGCTTCTGGCGGCCTTCGGTTCCATCCGCCACGATCAGGTAGGCGCCGGGCGTAAGGCCGGTGATCTCGAAACCCTCCGGCGTCGACCGGATCGCGGCCGGCGCGTCGACCATCGCTTCTCCGGCGGGCGCCCGTTGGCGCAATCGGAGGCTCGCCCCCGGAACGCCGCGGCCCGAGACGCCGCTCACTACCCGCCCGCGCACCCTGACGGTCCGCGCTTTGGTGAGAATCACGTCGGTGTGATCGAGTACCGAACCGTACTCCAATTTCAGCAGTGAAGCTTCCAGCAGCTTCGGCGTGGATGGGTAGTACGTGACGACGAACGACTCCTCCGGCTCCGGAATTCCGTTGGAATCCAGTTTCGTCTGTTCCCGCACCCCCGCGCCCGGATCGGGCCGCGAGTAGGCCACCGCGAGGTAATACTCGCCCGGGGGCAAACCGTAGATGCGGTACGCGCCGCGATCGTCCGTGTGCGCCGTACCCGCCTTTTCGTATCCGTGCTGCCCCCGATAGAAGAATTCGCGGTAAAGCTCCACCGGCACGCCGATCGCCGGCTCGGCGTCGCTGAACTGCACCGTACCGCTGATGACGCCCGCCGGGCGCATCCGGATGGCGACCTGGTCCAGCCGCTCGCCTGGCAACAGAGGGAAATAGGCCGGCAAACGGGTGTTCTCGAGGTTGGCGAAGTAAGCGTGCAGGTAACCGGGGTGCTTCGCGATCACCGAGTACCGTCCGGACGGCAGATCCGAAAACGTAAACCTCCCGGCGTCGTCGGTGGACGTTCCGAGCGAGGGCAGGATCTTCGAGGCGGGCCGCAGCACCACCTGCGCGCGCCGCAACGCGCGCCCGGTGGAGTGATCCACCACCGTTCCCTCAATGCTCCCGCGCGCCTTCGGGTCCGGCGGATACTGGCCGAACAGAAGCGCGGGCAGCAGCATCAAAAGCGCTTGGCGCACTCTCTCAGGTTAAGACGGCCGGCGGCGGGGCGGCGTGGAGACGCCTGCGATAGCATGGGAGGACCCGGTGCTGGAAGTATTCCTCTGCCATTCCCGCGCCGATCGGGATTTGGCCCAGGCGATTGCCGATCGCCTGGATCGCACAGCCGAAGCGCACGTGAACCTCGAAGCGTGTCCTTCCGCCGCCGGCCAGACTGTGGCCGAGGCCTGGGAGGCAGGACTATCCTGCGCCGCCGTCCTTCTCCTGCTTACGCCCGACGCCGCGCCGGAGCGGTTGCGCCGCGAGGACTGGGAGGGGCTGCTCCGTCACAAGAATGACCGGCTTGGAACCCCGGTGGCCGTCATTCTCGCCGCGGACTGCCGCTATCCGAGGCTGCTGGAGAGGGGCCAGTTCTATCGCTGGATCGACGACCCGTCCGAGACGTTGCGCGAGATCGCGAAGTGGGTTCTCAGCCTTCACCCGGACGTCGCGTCCCAGCTTGCTCCGGACCCGCTCCCCTGGTTCGACGGTCGCGGCCCGGAGTTGAACGAGCTGCGGGAGACGCTGGCCGACGCCGCGGGCGCCGTCGTTCTGATCAACGATCGGCCCGGGAGCGGCAAGACGGCGCTGGCCCAGCAGTTCGCCCACTCCGCGAGCCCGTGGTTTCGAGATATCGTCTGGGTCGATTGCGGCGGGCGGTCGCAAACAGCGGTCGTGAGCGAACTCGCGTCGCACGTCGGCGTCGCCGCCGAGGGTTCTCTGCCAGTGATTGCCGCCGCCATCAACAGTGCGCTGACGAACCGGCGGCTGCTGATCGTGCTTGACGACCTGGATCGGAGCCTTCCGTTCGATCCTCCCGTCAAGGCGCGCAGTTCGCTGCTGGTTACGACGCGCCGCGAGGACTTCAAGACGCCGGAACACGCCACGGTGATGCGAGTCGGCGCCGTCGGCGTCCCGCCTTCGGGCCAGCCTGCGGATTCCGATGCCCGGCGGCTGTTGCAGGCGATATCGGCATGCCGGCCCAACGGCTTCCCGATGGCGTTGGCGGCTCGCATCGCGGGGCTTGACGAAGGCGCTGCGGCCGCTGCGTGCGCCTGCCTGCAAGCCGAACGCCGGATCGATCCTTTCGTCGCCCCGCGCGGACGCTACCGCTTGAACGGGTGTGGCCGGCTGGCCGAGGAGCTTCCGGCGCCCGATACCGAAGCGCTCCGCCGCCGGCACGCCGAGGAACTCACCGCCCTGTTCGCCGAGTGGAGGACGCAGCCCGATCGATCCGCGCAACTGCTGCCGGAGTTGGACTCCGCGCTCGAATGGGCTTTGCGCGTGGACTGGAATCTTGCGAAGCGCCTGGCGGAATGCGCCTTCGCCGCACAGCAATCGCAGGCGCGACGGCTGGACGCCGCCGGTACGCTCGATTGCCTGCTCGCGGCCGCGGAGAAACGGCGGGACGAAGAGGTCGCCGCGATGTGCCGTTGGGAGCTATCCTGGCTCCGGGATTTCGAGAGCAACGTGCAGCGGCCGCCGGCTGCCGGCGATCAACTCGCGTTCGACTTTTCCTAACCAGGCGTCGCCACAAGTGTTCACGCCACTGTGGCATTACGATAGCGGCAACCGATCGCGTCGTTATTCCGCTGCGCTCATGCAATATTCCGCTGGCGACGCCTGGTTTGTTCCGGACGTCTTACTTGTGATGCCTCTCGGTCTCGCTCCGGAGCTTGCGCAACTGCTCACTGGCGGCGCGGTCGATCCACGTGCGGGGGAACTCATCGCGGAGCTTTTCGAAGGCCCGAACCGCTTCTTCGGTCTTGCCGGCTTTCAACAGCGCCTGCGCTTCCGCGTAGCGCTCGTTGCCGATGGTGAGGGTCTTGCCGCCGACGCGCACAGCCTCCTCGATCGTGGTGGTCTCCGGCAGTTTCTTCAGGACCGGAGGGTTGGGGTCGGTCAGCAGGCCGTAGGCGGCGGGGTTGCGTTCGCGGAATAGCCGGGTGCGCATGTCGGTCTGCGAGTTCAGCGCGTCGCCCGCCTCGCGCCCGCCGAAGGGGTCGATCACCGCCATCACGATATCGTTCGAGTTCTTCTCTTCCGCGAGCACCTTGCCTTGCGGCGAAATGACCATCGAGCCGCCGCCGCGCATCGCCACGACGAGGTAGAGGAAGTTGTCCACGGCTCGCGTGCGGAACGCCGCCCGGCTCATGTCCTGGCCGCCATATGACGCGCCGCCCATCGTCGGCACGAAAACGATGTCCGCTCCGGCCAGCGCCAGGCTCCGGACGGCCTCCGGCATCACCATGTCGTAGCAGATCAGCATGCCGACGCCGCCGAGGTCGGGCGTTTCAAAAACGGGAAAGGCGCCGCCGCGCTTGCGGCTCGATTCGTGGAGCGGCAGGTTGACCTTGTAATAACGCCCGATCTCTTTGCCGTCGCGGCCGAGGAAAAAGGCCGCGTTGCGATACGTCCCGTCCGGGTCCGCGATGTCGCTGGAACAGACCAGGTACATCCCTTGCGCCGCCGCGGCCCGGCCCAAGCGCGCGAGCATTCGCTCCACCGCTCGCGGCAGCACCTGGATCATGCTCGCCTCGTTGCCCGTTTCCCAGTGCAGCAGGCCCATGGTGTCTTCGGGCAAGGCGAGAACGTCGCAGCGCGATTCGCCCGCGCGGCGGACGATGCCTTCCAACGCGTCGAGGTTCTTGTCCGCTTCGGCGAGCGCTTCCGCCGGCGTCAGGCGCCAGTCGATCAACCGCGTGGCCGGCTGGGCGGCGCAGACGCGGACCTCCCGTTCGGCGGCCGGCGGCGCCTGGGCCCACGCCACGGAAATGGCGGCCAGCAGCAACGGCGCGAATTTAACGGCGTGTCTCATATGACGGTTCAGTCTCCCGTGAAGTCTTTGCGGAGCTGCGACGGCACGTTGCGCGCCGGCTTTCCTTCATGATCCACCAATCGGTAGAGTTCGATTCCGCCTCTCCGATCGCCGCTGCCGCGCCGCTGCGGGAATCTGCCGGCAAGCTGCCACTGCTGGGGATTCCCTTTCAATACCTGCTCCAGCAGAATGTGGTGCAGCGGCGGCCGGGGAGGATCCGTGTCGAACACTACCAGCCCTACCGGCACGTCCGCCAGGAACTGGTTCAGCTCCTCGGGCGTGTTGAACAGCAGTCTCGCGTTCCACCCGAACCAGGTAGCGGAAGAGAGGATCTTACTCCCTCGCAGCACGATGTGGCCCGGGCGCCTGGGCTCGTTCATCGCCATTTCCGAGATGAACATGCCTTCGCCCGAAGGGTCCGAGGAGACCAGCGCCACCGACTGGCTGAGGCGCGGATCCTTGAGAATCTCCAAGGCGACCGGCTCGAAGCCCACGTATTCCTTCGGCCGCAAGTGGCGATAGTCGACGAAGAAGAGAACGGCGAGAATCAGGACGATTGCCGCGACGGCGAGCTTCGGGGCGAGGCGCCGGAGCGGCTTCAGCGAGAAGACGCAGACGAGGCCGGCGATCGCGAACAGGAAGACCGGAGGGAGCATGTTCAACAGGTGCCGGGGCGGCCGGGCAGGCGTAACCAGCGCGCGCATCATGACCATGCAGACGATCGCGGCGGCAGAGGCGGCCCAGATGCCGCCGACGCTGCGCCGTCTCACCATCGGGACCAAAACGCGATCGGCCAGCCCGATGCCGATGAACGGAACGAGTCCGACGCCGGCAAAGACGATAAACGCGTCGTACCAGGAGCTCCCGAGATTCTGCGGCGATCGCACCATGCCGCTGGTGGGCACCGCGCTTTCGTGCGTCGCCCCTGGCGCCAGGTAGTACCACGGCCCGGCCAGCGCCAGCACCACCAGCGCGGCGGCCCAATAGGACGGCTTGAGCAGGAACCGGAAGCGCCTCGTCAGCAGCACGCACAGCGGCGGGATTCCCGCGAGCATGAATCCGGTTCCTTTCGTGAGCGCCGCCAGCGCCGCGAAGAAGCCAAACGCCATCGAGTAGCGGCCCTTCTCCGAGTCGAGATACCAGGCATAGCAAACCACAGCCAGAAACACCGTGGTCGCCGTCATCAGCTCCGCCATCATTTCCCTGGTGAAAGCCTGCACCAGCGGGTGGGCCGCCACCATCAGTCCGGCGGTCACGGCGATGGGCGCCGGGAATTCACGCCGCGCGACGGTGAAGGTGAGCGTGGCCAACAGCGCGGCCATCGCCGCCAGCAGCAGCATGAGCGACGCCCGGTGCGGCGAAAACACCAACGTCCAGGCCGCCTGCACGACGTAGAAGCCCGGAGGCCAATGGCCGAGGCCGACCTTCGGATAGTGCTCGTAGTACCGCTTCGCGTACTCGATGGGCGAGGTGAAGTCTAGTGAAGCAAGCGACCCGATGTAGTCGCGCACCATCAGCCCGGTTATGTAATGCGCAGGCTCGTCGGCGTGCTCGCCGAATTCGCTGCCATAGGCGCCGCCGACCCATTGCAGCGCGACGGCGACGGCGAAATAGAGCAGGAACGCCAGCAGGATCGCCTTTCGCGAAGATCCCTCGCGCGAGGCGCCCTTCAGGCGGGTTGTCACGTCCAATTCCCCGATCACTGGGAGACCACCGGCAATATCAGAGCGGACGGGTTTTTCGGATCGTGAAAGACCGTTTGGGTGGCCTTAACGAAGCCTCGCGCCCCGAAAGTCGGCTTGCCCGTGTTCGGATTGCGGCTGAAGCGGGGGAAATTGCTGCTGGAGACATACAGGCGGATCCGGTGGCCGGCGCGGAACAGGTTGCTGGTGGCCCAAAGATCGATGTCGTAGCGATAGGTCCGGTTCGCCGCCAGGGGCTCGGCTTTCGTGGTCGAATTGCGGTAGCGCGCCCGCACAACTCCGTCGGTCAGGAATCGGGCGTACCCGGATGGATCCACGTCCACCAGCATGGCCGTGAAGTCTGTGTCCGGCGCCGTGGTGGCCGCGTACAGTTCCATTCTGACGTAGCCGGTCGCTTCCAGATCTTTTTCCAGCGGAGGCGTCGAGTACACGAGAACGTCCCGGCGCGCTTCGTTCGGCCGCTGGTCGAACGGGCCCGGCGGCAGCGCGTCGTTGGCGCAGCAGAGCCGGCCGCCGATGGTCGGCGTCGGGTTGCCGGGGTCGTACTCGAAGACATCCGGTTGTTGAGGTTCGGGCCGGTTCAGGCTCAACGCACCGTCTCCGGCCACGGTATTCGCCCCCTTGGCGGCGCTCAGATAGAACTTGGTCGGTCTGGCCCGCCGGGGCGGGAATTCGTCTTCCTCGCGCCAGGCATTGGCGCCCATCACGAACAAAACCACCGGCTTGCCCGAGGCGTACTCATTGGCAACGCCCTTCAGCGCATAGTCGAACCAGGCGAGGGCCGTCCCAGTCATGTCGAGCACGGCCTGCTTGCCGAACACGACATCGCCGATCTTGCCCTCCGGTGACGTGCTGGCATGCGCCCAGGGTCCGACCATCAACCGCTGCCCTTGGCGCGCCTCGGCTGTATTGGAGCTCTCCCGAAGACCGGTGAAGTTCTTAATCGAACCCTTCATGAAGATATCGTGCCAACCCGCACCGTGGAGGCCCTTGACGGTGAGTTCCGGATAATGGTCCGAGATCTTCCAGCGCTTCCAGTAGCTGTCGTCGGTTTCATGTCGGACCCAGTCGCGAAAATAGGGCGCCAGGTCGGCCGGCTGCGGAAGGCCGGCGACACGGTACTCATCCACGGGCATTTCCCAAACCCAATCGCGCGGGCGTGACACGAGCTTGCGCCGCGCCGTGTCCTGTGCCAGCCCGGAGGTCCAGGAACTGGCGAACCACTGCATGAGCGCTCCACTTTCGTATGTCCACCCGTCGTAGTACTCGGCGGCCGTAACGTAAGGAAAGATTGCCTTGAGATGGGGCGGCTTGGCGATGGCCGCCAGCATCTGCGTCGCGCCCACGTAGGAGCCGCCGAACATCCCGACCTGTCTGTTCGAACCGGGCAGGTTCGCCGCCCATTCCACCGTGTCGTAGCCGTCCTCGCTCTCGTTGAGAAAAGGATAGAATTCGCCTTCGGAGTCGAATCGTCCGCGGGTGTCCTGAATAACGACGATGTAGCCGCGCGCCGCCATGGCTTCGGCTTCCGCCGCGGCGCCCTTGCGGTTGTAGGGCGTGCGCTGAAGCAGCAGGGGGTACTTTCCTTCCGTTTCGGGACGGTAGACATCGGCGACCAGCGCCACGCCGTCGCGCATCGCGGTTCGAACCCCCGTTTCCGTCCTCACGGCAAGCCGGTCGCCGGCGCCGGACGCCGCCGTAGCGAACAATCCCACAACCAGCGCGCATACGGGGAGGCGAGAGAGCGCGTGCGTGGCGATGATGATCCTGGAGTCCACCATTTGAGTGTATGCAATCCAAACGGGATCGTTTGCGCCGGGAGGCGGTCGGCGAAGCCAACAGTACTATAATGCAATGCGCATGTCAGGAGCAAAACCGATGCCAGCCGGATGGACAATCCCCTGCTTAGCCGTAGGAGCAATTCTGATGCCGATCGCCTCGACCGTGACCGCCGCCGACAATCTCTGGGAAAACCCCGTCAAGAAACTCCTTCGCGAAAACAAGCCGGTTATCGGCGCGACCATTACCGTCCCCAGCGTCGAAACCGCCTCGCAACTGGCCAACGCCGGGTTCGACTTCCTTTGGATCGAGATGGAGCACAGTCCGATCACCTTGGAGACCGCGCGCAACATGATTCTCGCGACGCGCGGGTTGAAGGCCGCTCCGTTTATCCGCGTCCCCGCCAACGAACTCTGGCTGGCCAAGCGCGCGCTGGACCAGGGAGCGGTGGGCGTGATCTTTCCCTTCACCACCAACGCCGAACTCGCCCGCCGCGCGGTGGCCGCGTGCAAGTATCCGCCGGAAGGACTCCGCGGCTACGGACCGGGACTGGCGACGTTCCGCTGGCCGGCCCCGGAGGGCTACGCCGCTTTCGCCAACCGGAACGTCGTGGTGATGCTGATGATCGAGGAAGCCGCGGCGATCAATGACATCGAGCAGATTGCGGCCGTGCCCGGCGTGGACATCATGTACATTGGCACGAGCGATCTCTCGTATTCGCTCGGTCACCCAAACGACATGAACCATCCGGCGCTGCAAGAGGCGATCGCCAAGGTGATCGACGCTGGACGCCGGAACAAAGTGGCCGTCGGGCTTCCAGCGCGCAGTCCGGAACAGATGCAGGAGTATGTGAAGCAGGGGATCACCGTTTTTCAGAGCCCGGCCGATACCGTGATGCTGCTGTCCGGCGCCCGCGCCTACCTCGAGCCCCTGGGCAAGAAGGGCTTCGATCCCAAGCAACAGCCCTTGTACTAACCGGCTCGCTTCGGCCAGAGGGCTGGTAAATTGTTCCGCCGTTTACGTAAAAAGTCCCTGGAGCGCGGCGCGTGAGGACGGGTGGGAAGGTTCCGGCAGGCGGGCGACTGCGCCGAGCAGTCCTTTGGCAGGCGCATTGCTACAAGTTTGCTCTAAAATGTTTTTAGCGAGGCGCCGCCGGCCGCGCCGGCTTGGTCGGGACGGTTGAGCGACAATGAAGGCAGGATGGACAGGCACGGTTCGCTGATCGGAGTCAAGCCCGAGCGGCTGGAGGAATACATCGCCGCCCACCGCCAGGTATGGCCGGACGTGCTGGCAACCATCCGCGCCTCCAACATCCGCAACTACTCGATCTATCACAAGGACGGCCTGCTGTTCTCCTATTTCGAGTACGCGGGCGACGACTTTGCCGGCGACATGGCCAGAATGGCGGCCGACCCGCGGACCCGCGCCTGGTGGGCGCTCGTCAAGCCGATGCAAGAGCCCCTGTCAAGCCGTAAGCCGGGCGAGTGGTGGGCCGAAATGGAAGAGGTTTTCCATTGCGAGTAGCGGCGCCCCGCTGCTTGCGTTCCTGAGATGCGCGTAATCATCCGCGTCCGCCGTAAGACAAAGGTGAAGTTTGAGGGCGATCTGCCGCCGCAGCCGGCGGGCGCGGCGGCCAGCATCGGAATCGACCTTCGCGGGGTCTGGTGCCATGATTGCGGTTCCCGTTACATCCGGCTTTCGCGGCAGCGCGGCAGCGTCGATTACTTCCTCTCGCTGATCGGATACCTGCCCTTCCGCTGCTATTCCTGCGGACGCCGCTTTCGTTTCTTCGCGCCGAAGCTTTAGGGCAAGCTCTCAGCGCTCCGCTTCACGCCTCCACCCAGTTGCGACGTTCGATAAAAGTGGGCGGTTCGTAGGTCACGCCGCGTTCCAGGCGCCGCTGCTCGCGCCACGTCGTCCACAGGAATAGCGGCCCGAGCAGCCACGAGAATGCCGACGCCGAAACGGCGCCGCATTCCGCGCGGATCTCCCGGCGCAATTGGCTGGTCCGCTCCGCGATTGCGGCGCTGGTCGGCTTCAGGTGGCGCTCCATCGCCCAGAGCAGCGCGCTCCAGTACGTCCGCAGAGTCTCCGCTTCGCGCTCGAACCGTTGCCGCACGCGCCATTCCCCGTGCGAACGGTAGCGCTTCCATCCTTCGAATGTCGTGCGGCACAGGCGGTAAAGCGACGGGCCGTTCCGCTCGAAATCCCGCCGAAAGGCGTCGTCGAGTAGCGCCTTCGACTCGTCGCGCGAAATATGGGGATGGCGCCAGTTGAACTTCCATTGCCCATGGGCGTCGGCAAGCTCGACGTCGTCCAGAATCCTGCCTTCGGTCTTGATCTGCTCGTAGAGAGGCGTGCCCGGCAGAGGAGTGTAGAGCATGAACTGGTGGAAATCGGTGGCGTGCGCCACCGCGTGCTCGATCTCCTGCCGGATGTTCTCCGGCGTGTGGTGCTCCAGGCCGACGATGGTGGACCCAAGCACGCGGATGCCGTGCGCCTGCAACCGGGCGGTCAACTCAAGCGTGTCGGCGCCGTCCAGCTTGGCATAGTTGGAGCGAGGCGACTCCAGTCCCATCCACACCCAACTGACGCCCAACTCCACCAGTTCGTCCATCGTGTACTTGCGCACCGCGTTGGCCGAGGAGAACACGTATAAATCCCAGCTCTTGCCGTGCGCTTTCATACATTCCAGCAACTCCATCGCGCGCCGCCTGTAAAGCAGGAAATTCTCGTCCATGATGAAGAACGACTGTGCGCCGATGGCCCGCTCGGCGTCCGCCATGGCGCCGTAGATCGCTTCGCCGGACTCGAGGAAGTTGTGGAACTTGCCCTTGCCGCCAAAGAACGCCGAGGTGGTGCAGAAGTTGCAGCCCATCGGGCAGCCGACGCTCGGCACGATCGTGGCGCATTTCGCCGTGGCGTTGTCGGGCAGGCGCAATCCCATGATGCGGCGACCGAAGCCGCCTTCCAGCAGCGGGTGCGCGATCGGGGCCGCCGGATCTTCGCCCAGGAATCGCCGCATCCAGCCGATGCCCTCTCCGGCGACAACGTAATCGGCGTCCACCATCGCCTTCAAGCCTGGAATCGAAGCCACGTGGCCGCCCACCACAATCGTCGATTGCGGAGAAAGGCGCCGGATAATGCCGCACATCTCGCGGACCTTTCCGACGTTCATCATGATCGAGGAGATGCCGACGATGTCGTAACGGTGGGCCGAGAGTTCGCGCTCGAACTCCTCGCGGGCCGGAAAATCCAGTACCGTGCAGGGCGCCGTGATGTTGGCCTGGATGAAGATGATGCCCCAGGAGCGATGAAACATGCGTAGCGAGTACGGTCCCTGCTCCCGGGTCACCTGGTTGTGATAAAGCTCCATCGGATTGGCGGAGCGGCTGCCGAAATCGTCGTCCTGAGCATAAGGCCCGAACACGCTCGTCAGCAGAACGCGAGCGCGACGGCCCTTCGGATGAACATCAGTTGTATGCATGGTGCGGCCAGGAAGCAAGAACCCAGGCGGTCGTTCTAACTAGACCTGAAGAGCCGATTATAGCAATTGCCGCGGGCGCCGCGCGCGCACTCTACGGGCGCCGGCGGGTGCTGGCGCCGCCGATCTTCGGGCCGGCCGAAGAATTTCTGTAACGGAGGGGCCGCTGAGCAGCTCCATGATCATTGGCTCCGACTGGGGTTCCGGCAATCGCCATCAGGTCCCTGGGGCATCGAAGGAGGGAAAACTTGCATTCCGCACGAAAGCTGTTACTGGCCTGCGCCGCCACGGCCCTGGCGACCGCCGTCGCCGGCGTGATGTTTGTGGAAACGACGTATCCAGCGGTCCGCGCTCGACTCCAGACGGTTCTCCTCGGCGAAGTGACCGACATCCCGGGCGATTTTCGGAACCCCGAGGTGCGAAAGATTGCGGAGGAGCGGTACGACGAACTGATCGCCCGGGCAAACACCAGCTTCGATCCGAAAACGATGCACGACTTTGTCGCTGGATACGCCCAACTGAACATCTGGCGGAACATGTTCTACCTGGGTACGCCAATACAGAAGTATCCGAACGATCTTGCGGTGTACCAGCAGGTAATTCTGGAAGTTAAGCCGGACTACATCGTGGAGACGGGTACGGCGTTCGGCGGTTCGGCGTTGTTCTACGCTCACACGCTCGACGGCCTGGGCCTGAAGAACTCGCGCGTTATATCCGTGGACCTGTTCGACAATACGGCCGAAGTTTCGAGAAGGCCGCTTTGGCAGCGGTATGTCGAGTTCATACATGCCAGTTCGACGGACCCTCACGCCGTCCGCCGCATACGGGAGAAGGTCGGCGGCAAGAAGGTGATGATGACGCTCGATTCGGATCACCGCGCGCAGCATGTCTATCAGGAGCTGGAGATGTTCAGTCCACTGGTGAGTCCAGGCAGCTACCTGGTGGTGGAAGACACCCTGATTGACGGCATCCCGCTGGAACCGGCCGCCGGTCCGGGACCCCAGGCGGCGCTGAACCGCTTTCTGGCCTCGAATTCCGGAAAACTGTTCGAGCAGGATCTGCGGCGCGACGCGCTGATCCTGACGCAGAACCGGGGAGGATGGCTCCGGCGAAAGACGTCAGTCGGACTTCGAGAAACCGGCGTCGCTTCGCGTCTCGGCGGCCAGCGTCCGAGCAGCCACACTGTCGGTGGCTCGAGATAGCGGTCGCGGTTTCGAACCGGCGCGGCCAGATGCTCGCGGTGTGCGTGACTGCGCCCGCGAGCGCCTACGCGTTCACCTACTGATCTTCGAGTCGAGTCGCGGGGGCGCCGCCGACCGGCTGACCGTACGCACCCAATCAATCCGGTAACGTCCGCCGGGCGCTTTCCTCCAGCAAAGCTGTTTGAGCGGCGTTCCACGCATGTGGTGGTAGAGGACGGCCGTCCGCTCGTAGAAGCCACGCGTGTGCGGCGATCCGGTGAAGCCGAACCGCTCGAAATCGAGGTGGTGGCAGAACTCGTGGCACAGCGTGCTGAGCAGCGTCCCGTACGACGTCACTTGTTTGCGTACCGCCGTGCGCATCCAGATGCGGATGACTTTCGTGTCCGGATGGTAGTCCCCGAACAGTTCGGTCGCCCAGCCCCCCTCGCGCACCCGGAGCGGGCGCGCCGCCAGCACCCGGATAGCGGGCGGATGGACCCTGTAGAATTCGGCGGCCTCGGCGGCCAGCCGCGCGCAGGTCTCGCGAACCGGTCCGCAATAGCCGGTCTCCATCGTCTCTTCCAGCGCCTTCGCCAACTCTTGGAGATTTCCCGGCGGGGGAACCTCAATAGTTCCCAGCCGGTCGCTCTCAAGGTACTTCGCCTGCTTCGCCGCGGATCGCGGAAGAGGATCGGTGGTCATGGATAGCTCTCAGCGTCAGCCGACAGCCATCAGCATAAGACGGTTTGCGAGGGGCCGCGAGGGTCTCCGGCGGCCGAGACCGGGTCGCTGCCGGTTAGACGAACTTGTACTCGCCGGGAACCGGAAGCGGCGGAACCGGGATCCTCGCGCTGTCGCTGAGGTCCTTCGGCATCAGGTCCTGTTGGGACATCATGATGTCGTTCCAGGTGATCTCGCGGCCGGAGTACGCGGCTTCGCGGCCCATGATGCAGGTCATCGTACTTTCGGCCACGGCCATCGCGTGGTTGATATAGGGGCCGTCGCCGCGGATGCTATCCACCATGGCGATGTGCTCCTGCATGTACGGGTCGTTGCCTTCCTTCCCCATGTCCTGACAGTTGCTGCGGCCCTTGGTCCCCACCACCAGTTCGCTGACGTTCATATACGTTCCGGGCTGGCGTCGGTACTGCCGGCAATAACTGGACATGATGACGCCGTTGGGGTATTCGTATTCCGCGCTGATGTGATCGTAAATATTGCCGTAGATCTCCTCGCGTGGGCGCCACGCCGCGCCGCCGCTGGCGCGAACCTTCACCGGGTGCATGCCCATCACCCAGTTGCAGACGTCGATGTTGTGGAGGTGCTGCTCGACAATCTGGTCGCCGCAGATCCAGACGAACGAGTACCACGAGCGGTGCTGGAACTCGGCGTCGCTCCATTTCGGATCGCGCGCCTTCACCTGAATGACCGGCGTGCCTACCCAATAGGCGTACGTGGCGACGATATCGCCGATGGCGCCGCTCTGGATTTTCTCGACAGTCTCGACGTACGGCCGCTGGAACCGCCTCTGGGCGCCGGTGACGACCGTGAGGCGGAGATCCTCGGACTTGCGCGCCGCCGCCATCGCGCGGCGGACCCCCACCGGGTCGGTTCCGAACGGCTTTTCGCAGAACACGTGCTTCTTGGCGTCGATAGCGGCCTCCAGGTGGAGGGGACGGTAACCCGGAGGCGTGGCCAGCATCACGATGTCGATATCGGTGGCGAGCAGCTTTTTGTAAGCGTCCTGTCCCACGAATCGCATTCCCGGCCCGACGTTCACCCGGCTCGGGATCGACGTCCGCAATTCCTCTTCAGTGAGGTGGTGGACCTTGCCATTGCGGATCACCTCCGCGCCGGCGTAGCGGGTGAAGCGCATGTCGCCGCCCCGCAACTCGCGCAGCGAACCCTCGAGCTTGTCTTCGAACACGTCCGCCATCGCGACCAGTTCGACGTTCTCGGTTCCGGCGAGCAGGTCCTGAACCGCCTGCGTGCCGCGCCCGCCGCAGCCGATCAATCCCGCTTTCAGTTTCTCCTTGCCCTGGCCGCGAACCAGGTTCGGCTTGACGATAGCGAAGGCGGCCGGGGCGGCCGCGGCGGTCTTGCCGAGAAACGATCTTCTCGATACGGCGTCTTGTGGGTTCATACGCGCTCCCGTTGTCATTTTCGGATCATAGCATCTTGGCGTCTCAAGAACCGCGCCGGTGACGGTTCGATAGCGGTTCGACACGAGGCTGCCGCTTCGGCGCGGGCCGGCGTTCAGCAGTTTCCGATTCGCGGCGGCGGGCGGCGGCGGTTACGCGCGTTTCAGTTCGGGGGCGCCGGCCTGGACCTTGCGGATGGCCGCGGCAATCTCATCCATGTCGCCGCGTGGACCCAGCAGCATGTTCTGCGTCAGCCAGACCGCCTCTTCGCAAAGCTGGTCGTTGGCGGGACACTGGTTCTTTTCCTGCCAGTGTTTGAGCGTCTTTTCCGGAAACAGCCGCCGGTAGCCTTTCGAGTTGATCGCGGCGGCGAGGAAGGGCTCCTTGTTGAGGGGGCTGTAGCCCGCCGAACAGGGGATGCCTTCAGCCGACATCGCCTTGAGGAACTCCGCGCGCGGCGCGCCGGCGAAAGCCTCCTTGTTGTAACGGAACATATACAAGTGATAGGCGTTGCGGGTGCATCCGCTGTACATCTTGGCCACCTGGATACCGGGGATCTCTTTGAGCAGACCGGTGAGGTACGCGGCATTCTGCTCGCGCGCTTTCGACTGCTCCTCCAGCCGCGTCATCTGCGCCAGCAGGAGGGCGCCCTGGAACTCGGTCAGCCGCTCGTTGGAGCCGTGCGCAAGGTAGGAGAATCCGCTGGCGTCGCCTTTCCGCGAACGGCCGTTGCTGTGGAAGGCATAGCAGCGGTCGGCCAGGTCGTCGTCGTTGATGAGAATCGCGCCGCCCTCGCCGGAGTTCAGGTTCTTGGAAGCCTGGAAGCTGAAGCAGCCCGCAGCGCCCAACGTGCCGGCCTTCTTGCCTCGCCACTCCGCAAGGTGCGCCTGGCAGGCGTCCTCGAGCACGCCCACCTTGCGCCGTGCGCCGATCTTCAGAAAGGCGTCCATGTCCACCGTCCCGCCGCCCAGGTGGACCGGCATGATAGCGGTTGTCCGTTCGGTAATTGCAGCCTCCGTCTTGGTGGCGTCCATCTGGAAGGTCTCGATGTCCGTATCGATGAACACCGGCAGCGCGTGCTGGAGCAGCACCACGTTGATGGTCGCCACGAACGTGTACGGCGGAACCAGCACTTCGTCGCCCGGTCCTACGCCCATGCCGTTGAGCGCGGTGAACAGGGCGGCGGTGCCGCTGGCGGTGGCGATGCAGTGCCGGGCGCCAGTGAGTTGCGCGTAGGCCTGCTCGAAGCGCTCGACGTGCTTGCCGTATCCGCGGAACCAGCGCCCGCTTTGAAGGACTTCGCGGATACCCTGCTCCTCGGGCTTTCCGAACTTGGGCCACGACGGAAACTGCGCTTTCCGGACCGGTTCGCCGCCCATCAGAGCCAGCTTGCCGTTGGAGGCTTTCGCCAAGCCGAAGCTTCCCGCGGAAGCCGCCGCCACAAACTCACGCCGCGATACGGTAGACATAGTGGATTTCCTTCCCGCCTTTGATGTTACTCTCATTGCAAGTCCGATGCAGCAAGCCGGTTCCGCGCTCGCCGATCTTCAGCGCAAGGTGGTTGCCTGCCGGCGCTGCCCCCGTTTGCGCGAGCATTGCCTTGCGGTAGCTGCCGAGAAACGGCGCGCGTATCGCGAGTGGGATTACTGGGGTCTTCCTGTACCCGCGTTCGGCGATCCGGCGGCGGAACTGTTGATCGTTGGGCTGGCGCCGGCCGCGCATGGCGCCAACCGGACGGGGCGGATGTTCACCGGCGATCGATCCGGCGATTTCCTCTACCGCGCGCTTCACGCCACCGGGTTTGCATCGCAACCGCACAGCCGGTCGCGCGACGACGGGCTGCGCCTGACCAACGCCTACATCACGGCCGCGGTTCGCTGCGCGCCCCCCGCTAACAAGCCTTTGCGGGAAGAGATCGCGGCGTGCCGGGGGTACGTGGAAAAGGAACTGGCGCTGCTGGAAAACCTCAAGGTCGTGGTCGTGTTGGGCCGCATCGCGTTCGACCTCTACCTGTCCATCCTGCGCGGCCAAGGACGTTTGAAGCGCCGGGCGGACTTCCTGTTCGCGCACGGGCGCGAGCACACGACGGCGCCCGATTTGCCGCTGCTCATGAGCTCGTACCACCCGAGCCAGCAGAACACGTCGACCGGACGTCTGACGGACGCGATGCTTCGATCGGTTTTCGAGCGGGCGCGGCAGCGGCTGGAATGGGACGCGAGGCGCCGGCGCGCGGAATCCGCCGGTTGACCCGCCATAACCGGTCGGAGAAGCCCCAACTCGCACTTGAACCTTGTGTTGAGCGCCGATTATACTGACATTTCTGCCGGGTATCGGGAGTCGGAGATGACCGGACACGATGAATTCGATCCGAGCGCGCTCAAGAAGGAGGCGGCCATGTTCTACGGTCTCTTCCTGCGGGGCCATTCGGTCGAGAAGATCCGGCAGGACATCGACGTGCCGAAGTCGGTACTCGAGAAATGGCTCAGTTCGCGGCGATATGAGCCGAATTTTCAAGAGACGCTGAAGCGGGTTTACTTCTACCGTAAACAGGTGCTCGCGATTTTCGACGAACTGGTGCTCAGCGAAAGAAACAGGGCGCGCCTGCAATAGAGGGCGCGGCTCGAGAACATCCTCAGGGTCCCATGAAAAAGCACGAACTACTGTCGATCCCCACCATTCCGTTTGAGCCGGCCGGCGCGACAACGGCCGCGGAAGTCCTTAGCCGGATGAAGGATACCGCGTTTCAAGGCAAGCAGCTTGGCCTGGCATTCGAAGTCTGGAAGAGGATGCTCGCCGACGACTGCATCATCATGATGGGCATGTCGGGCGCGATGGTGCCGGCAGGCATGCGCCGCCTGGTGGTGCGGATGATCGAGAACCGGCTGATCGACTGCGTGGTTTCCACCGGCGCCAATTTCTTCCACGACCTGCACGAGACGCGCGGGCACTCCCACTACCAGGGTTCGCCTCACACGGACGACGTGATGCTGGGCGAACACATGGTGGACCGCATGTATGACGTGCTGGCCGATGAAGCGATGTTCCGGCAGCACGACGAGTGGATCGGCCGCTTCGCCGCGTCGCTGGACCAGTCGCGTCCCTATACCACCCGCGAATTCCTCTACCTGGTCGGGTTGGAAGCGGCCAAGACCGCCAAGGAGGACGGCATTCTGACGGCCGCGGCCAAGGCCAACATCCCGCTGTTCTGCCCGGCCATTGCCGATAGTTCCTACGGCATTGGGATCGCGGAGAACCGCTTTTCGGGCGGTAACCGGCTGATGCTCGACGTGATCGGCGATGTCCTGGAGACCACCTACCTTACCAAGTGCGCTCCCAACACCGGCGTAATTTACTTTGGCGGCGGGACGCCTAAGAATTTCATCCAGCAGACGGAAGTAACCGCGTCGATGCTCGACTACGGGGTCATCGGGCACAAGTATGCCATCCAGTGCGTCACCGACGCGCCCCACTGGGGAGGCCTCTCCGGCTGCACGTTCCAGGAAGCGCAGAGCTGGGGCAAGATCGCGCGGGATGCTTTTATGGTGTCCTGCCACTGCGATTCGACGATCGCCATGCCGCTGCTGGTGAGCGCAATGCTCGAGCAAAAGGAACTAATCGCCAACCGCAAGCGCCGCCGGTTCAAGCTGGGCCGCGAACTGGAAGTCGCGGCGGACTGAAAAGCGCCCGACCGGGAAGACCGTCCATCCTTCACCACTTCCCCTTCAACCCGCGCCCGGTGTTTTGGGGGATTTGAATGGATCGCCACCGTCCCCGTCGGGGTGGCAAAAATGCCCGCGGAATCGGGCGTCCACATGTTCCGCGATTTACAGGGGCGCCCTGCCACGGCGGCCATCCCCGTGGTGATCATCGCCGGAATCACCCAAAGATCCTGGGCTAAACGCGGCCCGGCTCTACGTGCGATGTGCATCTATTTCGCTATGATGCTAGGCTGAAGGGGCAGAAAAGGAATGGGAGGTGCTGCGTGCCTCAACGGACATGCCGGCGTCACGGCAAGGAATACCCGTGTACTTGCGCCATGGGCAATCTCTATCGCTTCGTTGAACCCGTGGTTCTGCTGCTGCTGAAGAAGAAGGGCCGCTCTTACGGCTACGATCTTTCCGGCGAGCTTCACAAGCATGCTTTGACGGACGCGGAGATTGAGCGGGCGGCGCTGTATCGCACGCTGCGCCAGTTGGAGGTGAACGGCAACGTGGTTTCCGAATGGGAGACCGACGACAGCGGTCCCGCCCGGCGTGTCTACCGGCTTACCGCCCAGGGAGAGCGTCACCTCGAGGAATGGGCCACCGTACTGGAACACGTGTCGAAGTCAATGAACCGCTTTGTCAGGGATACGAAGAACCTGCTTAACGGAAAGACCTCCCGAAAAAAGGCTAGGCCAGCCTGACGCGGGGTTCACGGCAACAATGCTAAGCGCCATTCCGCTGGCGTAGGCCCATACGCGTGTACAATGGCTCGTTCCGGCATTTCGGAGAAGGAGGTTCCATGACGCGCCGCGAAGCGATACGATCCGCCGCGTTTACCATCATCCCGGCCCGCCTGGTGCGCGGCTATCAAGCCAACAGCAAACTGGACATCGGCATCATCGGCATCGGAGGCGTCGGCGCGGGAAACGCGCAGCGCCTGGCCGAACTCGGCGAGAACATTGCGGCCATCTGCGACGTGGACCCGGCGATTCTCGAAGACCGCGCGAAGCCCTATCCGAATGCGCGCCGCCATTCCGACTTCCGCCGCATGTTCGATACGCAGAAACTCGACGGCGTCGTCATCGCCACGCCGGACCATTCCCACGCGTTCCTCAGCATCGCGGCGATGCAGCAGGGCATCCACGTGTATTGCCAGAAGCCGCTGACCCGCACCATTGCCGAGGCGCGCCGCATGGCCGAAGTGGCCGCGAAGCATAAGGTGGTGACGCAGATGGGCACCGCTAGCGCCTCGTCGGAATCCACGCGCAAGACGATCGAGTTGGTCCGCTCGGGCGCGCTGGGCGAGATCACGGAGGTCCACTGCTGGACGAACCGGCCGCTGTGGCCGCAGGGCTTCGACCGGCCCGCGGGCGAGGACCCGGTTCCGAGCACGATGAACTGGGACCTCTGGCTCGGACCTGCCAAGGAGCGGCCTTACAAAGCCCGCTGGCCCGAGGGTCACTCCGTCTACAACATTCCCTCTCGGTTCGACCCTTTCCCGGAAAGATGGTGGCGCGACTACTGGGCCAACAACGTCTACCACCCGTTCACCTGGCGGGGCTGGCAGGACTTCGGGACGGGCGCGCTTGGCGACATCGCCCCGCACAGCCTGAACGTCGCCTACTGGGGGCTGGAGCTTGGTCCGCCGTCGGTGGTGGAGGTGGTCGAAACGTCCGGCATGACGCGGGAGATGTATCCGGCCTCCAGCATCATCCGCTACGACTTCCCCGCGCGCGGCGTCCACCCGCCCGTGAAGGTCTACTGGTACGACGGCGGCAAGCTGCCTCCCCCGGAGATCGCCGGCGACAAAGCGGTCGGCGGCGGCCTGGTACTGATCGGAACCAAGGGAAGCCTTCCCGCCGGCCGCGGTCCCTTCTTCGGCGGCGACGTCGAGCCGTATCCGGAGCCGAAGCGCATGGACTGGGATTACGACGAGGTCCATGCGGACTGGACGAGCGGCATCAAGTTCGGCAAGAGGCCGAGTTGCGATTTCGCCTACGCCGGACCCTTCACGGAGGCGTACCTGCTGGGCAACATCGCTCTTAAGGTGGGTCACCGGGTGGAGTGGAACGCGAACTCGTTCCAGGTGACGAATTGCCGCGAAGCGAACCAGTACCTGTCATGCGAATACCGGAAGGGCTGGGAGTTGCCGGGGTAGAACCGCGATCGGGCGCCCGGTTTTATTGATCTCCGGTTTCGAGCGCGACTAAGACCCACCGGCCCCGGGGCATGCCGAACTGCGCCCGAGGCATTAACGGGCTGACCGCGTCACGGGTGTTCAGATATCCGGCCGTCCCATCCAGCGTGCGGATGCGCACCCATGTCTCCAGCCCGTCGCCGCGTTCAGGCCGGCCGAGTTGCAGGACGATGTCAAAGGACAAAGCCGCGACCGTGGGCGCCCTGACCGAAGGCGCCTCTCGTAACGGAACTTCATCGCGGGTCACGACAAGATGCGTCGCCGGATTCAAATCGCGGGGAAACCGCCACGCGGCATAGGGCGAAAGAAACAGCCTCGGGTGCTCGCGAATGAATCCGAGCGAGAGCAGGTCCGATAGCGCTTCCCACACCGGCGAGTTGGTCCGATCGTCCGGACGCCATTTCGCGACGAACTTCGTCCAGCCTTTGTCGTCGTCCGCTGGACCGACAACCACATCTTGATCCACCAGCTTGCGCAGGCTCTTCGCATCGCGCCTTTCCACCGCTGCCTGGAGCTTCTTTACGTACGAGCGAAACGCCGGATCGCGCGCGGCGTCGTTCACCGGATACAAGCGAACCACAGTCGCCGTTTGCGCTTGAGGCAGGAAGAAACTCGCAATCAGCAACCCCCACATGTGTTTCGATCTCGGCGCCCTCGACCGCATCCGCCTGGTCCAGCGCTCGATGTTACGACCTCGCCAGGTAGGGTTTGACGGCCGCCCAGTGGAAGTCGATTTCGGCTTCGGCCTCCGGGGTGAAAACGAAGTCGCGCTGCCGGGAAATGCGGGTCTTAAAAACGCCGCGTTTTCGCATAATATGGAGGCGCGTTCCGGGGACCTGCTGCTCGCAATTCAACATCAGCAGGAGTTTGCTGAAGATCTCGCGCGCCTGCTCGTGGTTTCCTCCGCGCCAGGCGTCCCAGACGCGGACGTACAGGTCGGCGTAGGGCGCCCCGGGCATCGTGCCGTCGATGCCCAGGCGCATCTCGTAGATCATGCCGCGTCCGCCGCCTCCGCTGAAGACCGCTTTGACGTCCGGACGCCGGCGGGCCAGTTCGATCATGCGGGGAACTACCGGCTCGTATTCCTCTTTGATGTGACCCAGGTTTGGAAATTCGCGCGCCAGGCGAACCAGCGCTTCCACCTCCGGAACGAGTTCTTTCGCGCCGCCGGTGGTTTGAATGAACACCGGCCGTTTGGTCGCTCGCGCGATGGCGCGGTAATAATCCTCGAAATCGCCGATCGTTTTGGCTTCGGTCGGCGGAATAGCGATCAGCGCATCGGGTTGAAGGCTCTCGGCGCGCTCGACGTATTCGAGAGCTTGGGTGACGCCGGGACCTTGCACGCCCAGCACCAGCGCGGACCGCATGCCCTGGTGGGCCTTCGCGAGGACCTCCATCCCGCCGAAGCGCTCCTCCTTCGAGAGCCGTGCATACTCGCTGGCGAGCTGCGGCCAGACGATGCCGTGGACGCCGCACTCCTCCAGGAAGGCGACCTCGCCGGCAAGGTCGTCGAAATCCACCTCCCTGGCGGCGTTGTACGGCGTTGCCATGATGACGAAGATGCCGCGCAACGGCTTGCCGGACGACGGACGGGCCGCGCCAGGCAGGCACAGCGCGGCGCCAAGACGAGCCAGCATACGCCGGCGCGTGAGCCGGGCGAGCGCGTCGGGGGCCATGGGGACTTATACTAACATGTTGGAAAAAGCGGGACTCACGTTCCGCCCAAGAGGTCACGCGTATGAAGCGAATCGCGGGGTGCCTGGCGGCTCTGGCGCTCGCCGCACCGGCTTTCTCCGCCACCAAGATCCTGGTTACGGTGATTGATAAGAAAAGCGGAGCGCCGGTGACGGATCTGAAGGCCGGCGATTTCGCGGTCACCGCGGACAAAGTCGCCCGCCAAATCGAAGCCTGCAATTACGGCGCGAGCCCCATCGACGTCGCGTTGCTGGTGGACTCCAGCCTGATCGGCGGCGTTATCACGCCGTTCGCCACCGAGGTGATCAAGCACCTGGATGAGAAGGAGCAGATGGCGATCGTCGCCTACGACTCGTCGGCCGACCTGATCCAGGATTTCACGTCAAGCAAGGAACTGCTGAGCCGCGCGCTTAGCGAGGTGAAATTCGGCAACAGCCCGCGGATGCTGGACGCGATCTTCGCCACAATCGATGGGGGATTTCAGGGGGCAAGCTACCGGCGTGTGATCCTGCTGCTGAGCAGCGGCGTCGACGGCCCCGGCCGGGTTTCGGACAAGGAGGTCGTCCGGATCGCGCGCCGGACAGGAGTATCGATCTATCCGGTGTACTCGGTGGGCTACGGTCGATCGCTGCTGGAAAGGCTTGCGATGCAGACGGGTGGCGCGGCCTTCGATCTCCGGGCCATGAGCCAGCGCACGCCGGGATCGCCGGCAGGGCGAATCTTCGAGGTGATGCGCAACTGCTACACGATCAGCGTTGCCGGCAACCTGGCGTTGGGCGACAACTACAAAGTGGAAGTGCCCGGCAACAAGAAGGTCCAGGTATCGGCGTTGCCGCTCGATTAGGCGGCGTCGCCGGTTCGATGCCGAAAATCCCTTCAGTCGCCGACCTGGAGCAACCGCTGGCGGCGAGAAAGAACGCCATCGCGCTGGGGGTGGTTGCGCTGGGGTTTGCGCTTCGCGCCGGCGCCGCGTCGGTTTCCTATCTGAATCCGGACGAGGCGTTTCAGGTTCTCCTGGCGAGTCCGGATACCATGCGGGAGTTGTATGCGAGCGCCATCCGGTGGCCGCAGCCTCCGCTGTTCGTGGCCTTGCTCCATGCGGCGCGGCAGTTCGTCGACGGGGAATTGGGATTGCGGCTTCTACCGGCTGCGGCGGGCGCGGCGTCGGCCTGGGCGGCCTACCGGTGGCTTCTCAAAAGCTGGTCCAGCGCGGCCGCGTTGACGGCGGCGGTGGTGCTGGCGCTGGCGCCCAACCTGGTCTATCTCGGCGCCGAACTGCGGGCGCAGAATTTCGCGCTGCTGCTGGCGGCGTGGTCGTTGTACTGGCTGGATTCCGCGGTCGAACAAGGCTCGGCGCGGCGCATGGCAGCCTTCGCGAGCTGCCAATGGCTGGCCATCCTTTCCGACTATTCGGCGGGATTCCTCTTCATCGCCGCCGGCGGGTATTTCATCCTTCGGATTCGAGAAAAGAGCATTGCCAACGAAGTTCGAATGGTCTGGGAATTCGGGCAGATGGCCGTTGTAATCACGTACAGTTTTCTCTTTGCGACACAGTGGCAGACCCTGTCCGGCGGGATCGCTCGATGGCTGACGGAGGCTTATCCGCGGGTTGGTGAGAATCCGGCGAGCTTCGCTGCGCGCGCAACGGGGGGGCAGTTCGCCTACCTGTTCCCGGGCGTTGCGGCGGCCGTCCTGGCGATGTTGGTGTTCGGCTGGGGCCTGTTCAGCGCATGGCGGATGCCGCCGCGCGGGCGGCGGGCGAAGGCCGTAGTGCTAGGGCTGCCGTTCCTGGCGGCCTGGCTGGCCGCGATGGGGGGGATGCACCCGTACGGACGTTCTCGCTACGGCGGCGTCCTTGCCGTCTTCATTGCCGTCGGCCTGGGAATCGGGATCGACCGCCTCTTCCGGGCGCGGGTGGCGCCGGTGGTCCTCGGAGCGTTCTTTCTGGTTCCCGCCTGGCATGTGGGCGGGTTGCGTGGATACGATGGCGCGACTGGCAGGGAGTATCCCCGCCAGGCGATTCGGGACGCGGTGAGCTTTCTCCGGGAGAACGCGCCATCCGGTTCGCCGATCCTGACGGAAGGCGAATCGAGATCGGTCCTGGCGTGGTATCTGGGAGAGCGGGACTGGCTCCCTGAATTGAAGCCGCTTCCGTCGGAAGAAGCGCTGGCGAACTACCGCGTCTTCGCCACGCGATTCAGCTTCGCTTCGCCGGCAGACGTGGCCGCCGACGCCGCGACGTTTCGGAAGCAGGCGGGCCTCGAGCCCGAGACGCCTGTCTGGGTTTTTGACGCCGGCTACACCACGGCTGCCGGCGATGGCAACCTCGGTCCCCGCCTGGCCGCTTACCGGTTGGCGCCGGCGCCGGTCAAATCGTCACCGTGACCGCAACGTCCACGCCTGGCGCCCGCATGGAAACGTGGGTCTTGTCGCGACTGGATCGTTTCGCGGCGGCGGCTTTGATTCTGGGCCTCGCGATGCGCGTGCGTCTTGCGGCGACGCTGTATGTGAATCCGGACGAGGCCTGGGTTAGTCTGCTCGCCAATCCCACCGCCTTTGACGAGTTGTACCGCATGGCCGGGCGGATGGCGCATCCTCCTCTCTTCGTTCTGCTGCTCCACGCGGTGAAAGCGGTGAGCGAATCGGACTTCGCGCTGAGGTTGCTGCCGGTGTCGGCCGGCGTTGTATTTCCGTGGTTTGTTTACAAATGGCTGGAACTGATCCGGAACAAGCAGACCGGATTTATCGCGCTCTTGTTGCTTGTGTTCGCTCCGTTCCTGGTGGAGCTGACCGCGCAGGCGAGAGGATACGCGCTGCTCCTGCTGTTCCTGGCGGCCGCTCTGTACCTGTTGGAGACGGCCATCGAACGGCAGTCGCTCGGGCGGATGGCCGGCTTCGCGGCGGCGCTCTACCCGGCGATCCTCACGGAATACTCGGCGGCTTTCTTCGCGGCGGCCGCGGGCGTTTACGCGCTGTGGCGGTTCGCCGAAGCTCGTCCGGCTGCGAAGGTGGCTGCACTTTGGACCTTGACGTACATCGGCGCGGCCGCGATGTATGCCTGGCTCTATGTGACTCATGTCCGGGGACGGCTGGGACACGCCGCCGCGACCGGAGAGTTCGAAACCTGGCTGAGCGGGTTTTTTCCGGCAGCGGGCGAGAACCCGGCGGCTTTCGCCTTCCTGGGCACGTTCCGCCAGTTTGCGTACCTGTTCGGATCGGAGTCGCTGGGAGCGATCGGGCTGATGCTGTTTCTGGCGGGAATGGCGCTGTGGTGGCTTCACCGCCGCCCGGTGGCGGCGATGCTGGCGCTCCCTTTCGCCCTGACCTGCGCGGCGGCCTTTGTCCGGCTGCACCCGTACGCGTTCTCGCGCCACTCGGTATTTCTTGCGATTTTTGCGGCAGCGGGCGTGGCGATTACGCTCGACTGGCTGGCGAGTTCGCGCACCGCGCCGATGTTGGCGGCGGCGGTGATCGCGCTGCCGCTCTGGCATGCCTCGGCCGTTCGCGATCCGGGCAACATGCCGGTGGACGCGCAGCGGAAGGAGTTGCTGTTCGGGGCGCTGGAATACCTGCGTACGTCGATGCCGCCCGATCGGCCGCTGCTGACCGATACGGAAACGCGTCAAATATTGGGGCACTATCTCGCGGGCCGCGAGTGGCTGCCGGAGATGAAGCGCCTGCCGTCGGAGGAGCGCATTGGGCAGTGGCGGGTGTTCGCCGCGCGTTGGTCCTACAACAGCCTGGATGAACTGCGAGAAGACCTCGCGCTGTACCGGGAGCGATACCGGCCGCGCGATTCGCAGCCGGTGTGGGTGATGGACGCGGGCTTCACGGCGTCGCTTGCGCCGGCGTTAACGGAGGACGCGCGTAAGGAACTGCGCGTGACTCAGGTCCGCCGGTTCGGCGAAAGGACCCTGGTGTTTCAGGTGCGATCGGGCGAGTAACTGGGATATCCCCGGCGGCTCGGCCGGAGTTTCTGCTTCGGCCGCGTGCGATCGCCGCCGCGGCGCAGCTTGGCCCACAGCAGGCCCGAGGCCGAAGCCGCCTGCGATGCGGCAAGCAGGACGCTTAAGGCGAGGCCTCGGGCCCCGCGCTCCTTTCGGAACCCGGAAAGGACGAGACTCACGTACCATCCAGGAGGGCTGATGCGGACGCGCTGACGGCCCGCCTCGGCGCTTTTCCGCCGGAAATGGTAGGTGCCGACGCCGTAATTGAAATGCAAACGGTGGAACGAGACCAGGTTTAACGCGTGGGCATGCCGGATGACAGCCCGCGGCGAGAACGCGAACTTGCGGCCGCTACAGGCCCAGCGATAGCACAGGTCGCGATCCTCGCCAAACCGCAGGGACTCGTCAAAGCCGCCCAATTCGAGGAAACCTTCGCGCGGCACGGCGAAGTTGTTGGTGGGGAAAAACGCTCCGACGGTGTGCTCGGGGTTATAGTGCCGGGAAAGGTATTCGGCGAGCGCCTGCGTTGCTTCGGCGTAGAGATCGTCCGGGAGATGGTTGACGGTTCGGCCGCCGCAGACCACGTCGCCGGAGCGTTCGAGCGTGTGGGCGAACTCGCTGAGCCAGGCGGAGGTCGCAATGCAGTCGTCGTCGGTGAGGGCCAGATAACGGCCCCGCGCGACGTTGGCCCCGTAGTTGCGAGCTCTGGCCGGACCGCCGTTATTCTGACGAAGCAGCGTGAGATCGAGGGAATCGCGGAAGCGCGCCAAACGCGATTCCGCCGGGATCGGACTGCCGTCATCGACGATGATGACCTCAAAGCGGCGCGTCGGGTAGTCGAGCTGGAGTAAGGATTCCAGGAGGCGCTCGACGCTTTCCGGCCGGTCGAAGGTGGGAATCACGACCGAGAAATCCACCGCCGAATTCGACGAATTGCAGACGCGGTCATGGATGAGATTGCTCATTCCAGTAACGCGGGCTTCACAAACTATATCACCTCTGGTGTGGTAGAGTGGCGTAGCCCATGGGAAGGCTGACGCAGGCGACGATTCTCATTGCATGCTTTGCTGGGGCCGCGGCCCAGGAGCGGGAGCCGCGCTACGTGGATCCCGGCAAGCCGGGACAGCCGCCGTCGGATGCAATCGCGCTGTTCGACGGCAAGGATCTGGCGGCGTGGACGAGAAAAGACGGAAGTCCCGCTGGCTGCGAGGTGAGCGGCGGCGCGATGATCTGCAAGACGGGCGCCGGCGACATCTTCAGCCGCGAGAAATTCCGCGACGCGCAGATTCACGTGGAGTTCGCCACGCCGGCGATGCCGGACCAGAAGGGACAACTGCGAGGCAACAGCGGGATCTATCTGCAGGGACGCTACGAGGTGCAGGTGCTCGATTCGTACAACAATCCGACGTACGCGATGGGAGTGGTGGGTGCGTTGTACGGCATCGCTGCGCCGATGGTGAACGCGTCGCGGCCGCCGGAGCAGTGGCAGACGTTCGACATCGTCTTCCGAGCGCCGCGGTGCAGCGGCGAGCAGATGACGCATCCGGGCACGGTGACCGCGCTGTTGAACGGCGTTCTGGTCCAGGACCATGTTTCGCTGCGCCACCGGGGAAAAGGCTGCCCGGAAGCCGGCGAGCCCGGTCCGCTGATGTTGCAGGATCACAGCGGTTTTCCGAACGCCCCTTTCACAGTGATGAAGTTCCGCAACATCTGGCTCCGGAAGCTCGAGTAGCGGCCCGAGCCAGAGCAGCAGCCGATCTGTGGGACAATTGAATAAATCGTCTCCATGAGCTCTGGATCCATAGCGTACGAGCGGGAGGCGCATCCACGACCCGAAGCGATTGCCCGAGCGGGCGTAGCGACGCTCGTTCTTCTGTCTCTTGGGCATTTCTTCGTCGATCTCTACTCCGGCGCGCTGGGGGTGTTCCAGCCGGTGTTGGTGGAGCGCCTGCGGCTGAGCCTGACCCAGGCGGGCATTCTGGGCGGCGTGTACGTCTTCTCGTCGTCGGTAATGCAACTCGCCTACGGCTATTTGTCGGACCGTCTCAACACCAAACTTTTCGCGGCGCTGGGCCCGGCGATCGCCGGAGCGGCAATTTCCTCGCTGGGATTGGCGCCCGGCTACACTTGGCTGCTGGCGGCGGTGGTGATCGGCGGCGTCGGCATCGCGGCGTTTCACCCGCAGGCATCGTCGGAGATTCTGAAGGGTTCGTCCAGCCACCGCGGACGCTGGATGGCGATTTTCGTCAGCGCGGGGACGCTGGGCTTCGCGTGCGGCCCGGTGTTTTTCTCCGCGATCTTGAGCCATTTCGGCCTGGTGAACAGCTTCTGGGCGGGGATACCAGGCATATTGGTTTCGGTTTTTCTGATCGCGTACCTGCCCAAACCGGCGCATGACCCGAACAGCCGCGCCGGCGGTTTCAATCTCGATCCGCTGCGGGCGGTGTGGAAACCTCTCACGATCCTCTATTTCCTCGTCTTCGTGCGCTCAGTGGTGCAGATCGCGTTCGCGCAGTTTCTGCCGTTGTACTTGCACATGGAACGAGGATTCACGCTGACGCAGGCCAGCTACGCGCTGAGCCTGTACCTGGCCGCGGGCGCGGTGGGCGGCTTCAGCGGCGGCTTTCTGTCGGACCGGTTCGGCGGCAAGGTGGTGATCCAGTTTTCGATGATCGGGTGCATCCCGTTCCTTGCGCTGTTCTTCTTCTCGACGGGCCCACTGGCGATGGCGGGACTGGCGCTGAGCGGGCTGCTGCTGCTGTTCACCATTCCGGTGAACGTGGTGATGGCCCAGCAACTGGCGCCCGCGCAGGCGGGCACGGTTTCCGCGCTGATGATGGGCTTCGCGTGGGGGACTGCGGGAATGATCTTCATTCCGCTGATTGGCTGGGCCTCCGACCTGTTATCGCTGAGCAACGTGATGGCTGGTCTGCTCGTGTTCCCGCTCATCGGTTTCCTCCTCGCGTTGAAGCTGAAGTGATCTCCCAGCCGAAAGCGGTCTGCCTGCTAAGCGGAGGATTAGACTCCGCCACCTGTCTGGCCGTGGCGCGCCGCGAAGGCTTCGCCTGCTACGCGCTGTCGTTCGACTACGGACAGCGGCACGCCGTGGAGCTAGGGGCGGCTCGCCGAGTGGCGGCGGCCGAGGGCGCGGCCGATCACATCGTGCTTCGCATCGATCTGCTCCAGTTCGGCGGATCGGCGCTGACCGGCGATATCGCCGTGCCGAAGAACCGGCCCGAGGCAGCGATGGCGGCCGGCATCCCGCCGACCTACGTGCCGGCGCGGAACACGATTTTTCTCTCATTCGCCCTGGCGTGGGCCGAAGTTTTGGGCGCCAGCGACATTTTCATCGGCGTAAATGCGGTCGATTATTCCGGATATCCCGACTGCCGTCCGGAATACATCGCGGCTTTCGAAACCATGGCCAACCTGGCCACGAAAGCCGGGGTGCAGGGCGGGGCACGGATGAAGATTCACACGCCGCTGATCCGGATGAGCAAGGCCGATATCGTCCGGCTGGCGGCGAAGCTCGGCGTGGACCTGGCGAACACGCATAGCTGCTATGATCCGGGACCGGACGGGGCGGCGTGCGGCGCCTGCGATTCCTGCGTCCTGCGGCGAAAAGGCTTCCGCGAAGCCGGGATCGCCGATCCTCTCGAGTTGCGCGCGTGAGAATTGCGGAGCTGTTCTATTCGATTCAAGGCGAAGGCGCGCTGATCGGCGTCCCCTCCGTGTTCGTGCGGACAAGCGGCTGCAACCTGCGATGCTGGTGGTGCGACACGCCGTACACATCCTGGGCGCCGGAAGGCGCCGATATGTCGATTGCCGAAGTCTGCGCGTATGCGCGGGAGAACTCGACCGGGTACGTCGTTGTGACGGGCGGCGAGCCGATGATCGCGCCGGAAATCGGGCCGCTGACGCGGGAACTGAAGGCGCTGGGCCAGCACATTACCATTGAGACTGCGGGTACCGTGTTCGCCGGCGTCGATTGCGACTTGATGAGCATCAGCCCCAAGCTGGCGAACTCCACCCCGTGGGAGCGCGAAGGCGGCCGCTGGGCGAACCAGCACGAACGCCTGCGCGTCCAACCCGACGTCCTGCGGCGGCTGATGCGGGCGTTCGCGTACCAGCTAAAATTCGTCGTGCGCGAGCCGGCGGATATGGCCGAACTGACGGCGCTCGTGAGAGAGCTTGGGGCGGAAGCGTCCCGCGTCGTGCTGATGCCCGAAGGCAAGGAACCCGGCGTTCTACGCGAGCGCGGGCAGTGGCTCGCCGAGATCTGCAAGCGGGAAGGTTTTCGATTCACGCCGCGCCTTCACGTCGAGCTATACGGCAACCGGAGGGGAACCTGAGGGCTAATGGGCCGCCGGGATCAGTTCTGTGAGTAGGGCCTCCAGTTCCGGACCCGCGATGGCCGCCTGGGCGCGCACCGTCCGCTCGTCCCGCGAGACAGTAATCGCGCCGTACATACGCTGTAGCGACGGTGTTTTGCGGGCCGCGAAACGGCCGATGCCCACCATGCCCCGCGCGACGCCTTCGAGAGAATTCGCGTCGCGAGACGAGGCGCACTCTCCGGCCATCTCGAACCGCAGGCCGCCGTTCAGCGTGGCGGCGAACGTAAAGCTACGGGTGCGTTCGAGCAGACGGCCGGCGTTGCCCCAGTTGCTCGACGAATCCTGAAGGCCCGGGAAAAAACCGGCGATCGAAACGGCCCAGATCTGGTTGCCGTAGGGGATGGTTTCCACTTGTTGCGCAAGCGCGGGCGGAAGTCCGGCCGCTTCGCCGCGACGATCGACGATCGAGCGCAGCAGCGGCGGTGGTCCCACCGCCGCCGTGGACGAATTCATGAACAACACCGCGATCCGCTCGTCGCCCAGCATCATGTAACCCTTGTACGGCATGCGGATTGCCCCCTCGCGCCGGAGTTGAGGCTCCAGTCCCATCGCGCTGAACTTGCCGCGCAGCATGACCGCGGTATCCTTGCCGTTGGAAGCCAGAAGGAGTTCCCATAGGTCTGACCGCGGGTCGAGTCCGGCGTCCCTGAAGTAACGCTCGATGCCACCGTCCGGGCCGATCGAGAGGATGCGGTCGTAGTAGGGAAGCCCGCGGAGTCGATCCAATCGCACGCCGGCCAACGTGTTTGCGTCCGGCGGGACCAGCATCACAAGCGCAGGATCGATCGGAACATGGTCCGGCCGTTGCGGGACGCACCCGGCCAGGGCAACCGCCGCGAGCAGCCAACCTCTCATCTCCACCATTATCCTGAAACGAGTGCGCATCGACGCCCAACAGCATTTTCTCGACCATGCGCGCTTTCGCTACGCCGGGCTCCCCCCCGCGCCGTCGCCGCTCGATCACAATTACCTGCCGGAGCACATTGCCCGCATCCTGAAACGAAACCGGTTTGACGGGCTGGTGGCGGTGGCGGGGACGGAGTCGGTGGAGGAGACCCGATGGCTGCTGGAGGTCGGCAGCGGGAGCGAGATCGTGATGGGCGTTGCGGGTTGGGTGGACCTGGACGCGCCGGACCTGGAGAAGACGCTCGACGGCCTTCAGCGAGATTCGAAACTGCGGGCGATACGGCATCGCCTGCCGGGGCAACCGGCGAATGCGGCAATGCGAGCGATTGCGAGGCGCGGCCTGGCGTATGACCTGCGATGCGAAGCAACGGAGCTGGCGCTGGTGGGTCGAATTGCCGACGCATTGCCTGAACTGCGGATCGCAATCGACCGGCTGGGAAGTCCTCCTCTGCGCGGCGGCGATTCCGACGGCTGGGCTCGCGAGATGGCGCTCCTGGCGGCGAGGCCGGGCATCTACGTGAAGCTATCGGGTTTCCTGACGCTCGCGAACCCGCCTCCGGTGGCCACGGAGCTCCGTCCTTACCTGCTCCATCTACTCAGCGCCTTCGGAGCGGACCGGCTGATGTTCGGCAGCGAGTGGCCCTTCTGCCTGCTGGCCGCCGACTTATGGAAGGCGACGCTGTCCGTATTTACGCAGGCGATCGGAGCGCAGACCATGGAGACGCGATCGAAGTTACTCGGCGAGGCCGCTCAACAATGCTATCTCTTATGATGGGCGACTAGTTCGAAGTTACTGCCGAGACGCCTTACCAATGGCGTTCGTATGAGGATTTCATCCACCATGCGCGTCAGAGTATAGAGAGTCTTCGAGGAAGGGAAGAGGCCCGCGGCCGGAGTCGAGAGGTAATCGTACATCCGCACCGCGGCGTCGAATCCGCTTCGATCGAAGATCGCGCGCAGCGCCGATGGGACGAGTTCCCTCTCATCCGGACTTTGGTATTTTTTCATCAAACCAGGGACGAGCAGCCTGCCGATGGCGCCGGAGAGGCGGTAGCGGCTGGGGTCGAGACTGTAGAAGACGCCCGCGGGAGCGAGCAGCCTGCGCGCCAAGGCGGCGATGCGCTCCAATTCGTCGTCAGGCAGGTGATGCAGAAAGAAGATCGCGATGATGACATCGAAAGATGCGGGCGGAAAATCGAGGGTTTCGTGGTTTGCCGCGACGAACTCGATGTTTCGGAGACCGGCTCGTTCCGCGTCGATTCGCGCCTGTCGGATGGCGGACGGCGAAAGGTCGACGCCGACTATTTGTCCGGCGCGCGGCGCAAGCAGCAGTTCCGTGTCGCCGATACCGCACCCAAGGCTCAGCAAGCGAGACGACGGCATGAGGGATGCCAGCCGGCAAATGCGGTTTGCGAGGTGGCGTCGGAACGCGCGGACGGCGGGCTTGGCGAAGTGGTCCTGGGCGAAGCCGGCGTAGAGAGCCTCGTGGTGCTCAAGTTCCCTCGCGTGAAAGTCGGGCTCCGCCATCGTCCTACTGGTCCGGCCGCGCGATCTCCGCGATCACGTAACGCGGCCGCCGCTTGACTTCCTCGTAGATCGCCGCCAGGTATTCGGCGATCAGCGCCAGGCTCAGCAGCAGCGCGCCGCCGATCATCAGTTGCAGGATGATCACGGTGGTGAAGCCGCTCACGGCGGCGCCGGAGAACTTGAGGAACAGAGCCCACGACCCAAGTATGAAACTGAATGCCAGAAACACGGCCGCAAGTATGTGGATCAGGCGCAAGGGAAAGTATGAGTAAGATGTGAGCGCATACCAGCCGAAGCGGATCAGCGAACCAAGCCCGAACTGAGACCGGCCTTGTATGCGGGGCTCGACGGTGAAAGGTATCTCGACCGCCTGAAAACCGAGCCAGGCGACCATGCCGCGATAGAAAGTCCGGCGTTCCGGCAGGGTAAGCCATGCGTCCACGACCTGGCGATCGAGTAACTTGAAGTCGGCGCTGGAGCGCAAGTCGACGCCGCTCAGACGGCTGGCAACGTAGTTGAAGCCGCGCGATAGCAACCGCCGGTGAATCGGGTCGCGTCCCAGGTCCTGCTTCACTCCGTGCACCACCTGTACGCGCCGCTCTTTCCATACGCGGTAGAACTGCTCGATCAGTTCGACGGGATGCTGGAGGTCGGCGTCCATCGTAAGCGCAGCGCGGCCCCGGCAGACTTCCAGACCGGCGGAAAGCGCCGCTTCCTTCCCGTAACGCCGCGCCAGGCGAAAGCCCCGTAGCCTCGGGCACGCGGAGGCTATCCGGAGAATTTCTGCCCACGTGCTGTCGGACGAGCCGTCATCCACCAGGATGATCTCGTAGCTGGGCGTTGCGCGCTCCACGGCCGCGACGATCCGCTGGATTGAGGAGGAAAGGTGCGCCGCCTCGTTGCGAGCGGGGATAATCACGGATAGCTCACACGCGTCCACGGCGTCCTCGGATGAGTATGAACATACACGCGACGGCGGTGGTGACGCTCACGACGGCGCCCACCGCGAAATAGTTTGAGCGGAACCAAAGACGAACGGAATGGGTTCCACCAGGTATCGGAAGGCCCATCAGAGCGTGATCGACGACGACCACCTCCTGCCTCAGGCCGTCGATCTCCGCGCGCCAGCCGGGATAGTACGGAACAGCGATACGCATGACCGCATCCGACGGAGCAGTCACTCGCAGGCGATACGCGCCTGGCGCGCTGTCGAGCACTTCGACCTCGCCTGACGCATTGCCGGCCACACTCGCTTCACGGCGCGTCATGATGGCCATCCGTGCGGGATCCGCCGCGGCGAGTAATGCGAATGGATCCGGGGCGTACCGGATTTCGGGCGGAAAGTGGAATCGAGGCAGGACGGGCGTGTGTTGACGGATAACGTAGTCGTCGCGGTCAAAGTACGGGCCGACGCCGAGCGCGCCCATCAGCGCGGGGTTCTCGTTGAGGGCAGCTAGATAGTCGTGGTAGCGGCTCAACATCAGTGCGTTTGTCCCGAACGTCGTCTCGACCGGAAATGCGAAAGGAGCGTCGGCGGGGTAGAACGTATGCGTCCGCCCGGGCGCGGCAAGCCGCTGAAAGCGGGGCAGCGGAAATTTGGTCAACTCCTGGAACCAGCGCTCGGCCGGCCCGTACGCCTGCTCATAAGACCCGCGCGCATAGACCAGCGGGTTACGCTGCATGTTCCAGTACCAGAGATCGAGCAACAGGATGCCAAGCAACGCGAAGTACAGCGATGGCCTCCGAGCCAGGCGGACCAGCCGGATGGCGCCGGCGCCGGCCAGGAGACTCAATCCGAGAATGGCGACAAACATCCCATGGCTGGGCGCTCGCACGCTTGAGAATCCGGGGAGACGAATCAAGACCGAGTAAATCAGAGCCGGCGGACCCATCGCGTAGACTACCGCCGGAATTACAAGCAAGAGCGCCGGCAACCGCAGGCGCCGTTCGACCCAGAATCCGATCGCAGCCAGAGGAACTAACAAGAATCCGGAATAGAAGTAATGCTGGGTGATATCGGGAGGCCCTTGGTACGTCTCCGGATGAAGCGCGCCCATGATGTTGGGATGCACGAAAGTGGCGAGGCTGCCCGCTTGAACGATGCCGAGAGTCCAATCGCCGGCCGTCAAGCGCGTACGCAGCGATTGGCCGAGAAGTTCGGCCGAAGGCATGATCTGAATGGCGCCGAGGAGCGCCGAACCGGCCATCACCGCCGCCACTACCGCGGACGCGCGCAACAACAACCGTCCCGATCCGGCGAACAAGCCGAGCGCCGCCAGTCCAAGCCCGGCGAAGACGTACATGACGGTCTGAAAGTGACCCGTGAGACACAAACATCCGCCGGCCAGCGCGCCCGCGGCCGTCCAGCGAACGGTATCGACCTCCACCGCTCTTAGTAACAGGTAAATAAGTATCGGAAGGTAGGCCGCGGCTTGAAACAGCGCCACGTGCTCGCTATGAGCGGCGAAGAAGCCGCTCAGCGAGTAAAACAGCGCGGTCAGAATGGCGGCGCGGCGGCTGTCCGCAAGGCGCCTGCACAGCAGGTACGCGCCGCCGCCGGCCAACAGCGCGTGAAGCCATAGTTCCCAGAAGATGGAGCGCGGGACGATGCCCAGCAGGAAGAACGGCCAGTTCAAGGGATACCAGGAGCCGACCTGCAGGTCCGCGAGAAATGGGAACCCGCTGAAAATCGTATCGGTCCAGAACGGCAGCCTGCCGGCTCGAATCGAATCGGAGAAATGACGCTGATACGGATAGAAATAACCGACCGCATCCCACTGAATCGTTACGTTTCCCACGAGGGCTTTTGCGTAGAACAGCGTAACCGCGGCGAGCAGAAAGGTAACAGACGCCGTCCGGTACTTCATGAGTTTATGCGTGCGCCTGGCAGCGGTCAAGGTTCGGACGGCGGCATTCCAGGTACCGGTAGAAACTGGCGTGCCGCCATGGGAAGGGAAACTGCGCGACGCTTACTTTGGCAAAGAACCACTCAAGTAACAGCGTCACCTCGACGGCCGTGTTAATGTGCTCATGCCGCATAAGGGGCGCGTAACTGCAGCCGCGCTGCAAGCGGAACGCCAGCCCGGTGGTCAGGCGCCAAGCCGCGCCCCATAGAAAGCCGCCTTCGCTGGGAATGGCGGCCTGCCAGACGCCGTCCGGACGCAGCAGCATCGCGCTCGACGCGACCAGGCGCGGCAGGTCCCCGACATGTTCCAGAACGGCGATCGAGAGGATGCGATCATATCGGTTCTCCGGCGGAACCGCGCCCAGATCGGGATAGACTTTGCGGACGCGAGAGCGCCAGACGCTGTCGCGCCAGAGGCTTTCCATCGGCTCGATCGCGTCATACGAGCCGGCGGATTGTTCGAAGGGCAGGTGATTCAGCGTGCCGGCGCCGATTTCGAGTATGTGCTCTCCCGGTTTCCGGCAGGCGGCCACCCGGTTATGCATCCATCGCTCCAATCGGTTTACTCTTCTTAGTAACCGGTTGGCGCCGGTGCGGCTCTCCCGAATATGCTCCGCGTAGAAGCGGCGGTGCGGCTCCGGCAGATCGGGTTTGCGCCGCGGATATTGGCGGAGCAACTCCTGCGCCGCGTGCGCGGGCATCAGCGTCCCTTCTTCACGCTGACTTCGCGGAAGTAGACGATGGATCGCTCGTCGTGGTTCTGAAGACCGATGTAGCCCGAGTCGGGCCGCGGACCACGAACGGGCTCGTACCACTGCTTGCGGGGCGGCACGGGCTGATCGCCGCGAAATTCGTTCACCTTCAAGCCGTTTAGAACGATGGTGGTGGTCTGGCCGCCGAGGACGATGTCCATCGTGTTCCACTCCCCGGCCGGCTTCTGGCTGCGCGCCGAGACCTTGGCCAGCGAGTACAGCGCGCCGGTGGAGTGCCATTCGTCGCCGGCGGCGTCGATCTGAACTTCATAGCCGTTGTGAACGCCATACCAGGCGTCCGTCGGCGGCTCGGCCAGCCGGATGAAGACGCCGGAATTGGCCTTTTCCGAGGCGGTCTTGAAGACGACGCGAATGGTGCAATCGCCGAACTTCTCGCCGGCATAGTAGAGCAGTCCCATGCCCCCTTCGGTCTTCAGCGCGCCGCCTTCGACGACAAACCGGCCGGGACCGGCCATCTTCCACCCGCCGAGATTCTTACCGTTGAACAGCGGCGTCCATTCGCCGGCCGGCGCGAGAGCGGCGGCGAACAGCGCCAGGGCGAACAGCCTCATAAATTGCAGGACTCCTCCGGTAATTGTACCCGTTCGTGACACGGCGGCTCGACGGGCGATCGCGGTTGTGCCACCATGAGGGCGGATGGAGTGGAGAGAGGCGGCGGCCCGTCTGCGCGCGTATGCCGACGAGAAACTACGCCAGCGGGTGACGCGAAGCGGCTGGGCCTTCAGCATTGCCATTGTCATCGTCGCGCTGGCGGCTTTCCTGTCGGCCAACAATCTGTTGTTCCTGCTGCTGGCCGCGATGCTGGCGACGCTGATGATTTCCAACCTGGTGGGCCGGCTCAGTCTGGCGGGGATCGAGCTGGACTTCGCCATCCCGGAGCACATCGCGGCGCGCCGCAAGGTGGTCGCGCGCATCCGCGTGCGGAACGAGAAGCTCTGGATTCCGTCGTTTTCGATTCACCTGAAGGGGACGACGACGGGGGCCTTCGCGGCCAGCCTGTACTTCCCGGCGATTCCGCCGCGCGGACGTCTGGAAGAAACGGTGGAGATCGTATTCGAACGGCGCGGATCGCATACGCAGAACAGCCTGCAGTTCTCCACGCGATTTCCGTTCGGATTCACGGAGCGGCGTGCGCGCGTCACGCTGCCCCGCGAGATTATCGTCTATCCGTGCCTGGACCCGCAGCCTGGGTTCGAGGAGGCGCTTGTGTCGGTGAGCGGCGGCATGGAAGCGCAGCAACGCGGACGCGGCCACGACTTCTATCGCATCCGGCCGTATGAGCCGCTGGAGAGCGCGCGTCACGTGGACTGGCGCGCCACGGCGCACACCGGGGAACTGCAGGTGCGCGAGTTCGCCCGGGAGCAGGACCCGCTGGTGGAGATTTTCTTCGACCTGTACGCGCCGCCGGCGCACAAGGACTGGTTCGAGCGAGCGGTGGATTGCGCCGCCTACCTCACCTGGACGGTGATGCAGAAGGAAGCGCGCGTGCGCTTCCGGACCGAGGAGTTCGACGCCGCGATCCCGGCGGAGGGCGATGTCTATACTATCCTGAAATATCTGGCGCTGGTCTCGCCCAACCCTACGGCAACTCTGATTGAACCCGGCGATGCGGATAGTTATCAGGTGGTTTTCACGGTGCGCCCCGAGCATCTGGATCCGGGCTGGTCTGACGCTTTGTTGCTTGGGCCTGGCGCCTTTCCTGGCGGCGCAGAACAGCGCCGAGCAGGCGCCCGAAGCTGAAGAGTCGAACCCGCCCGCGCTGGCGCCGATCAAGACCTCCATCACGGTGGTGGAACGCGTAACGGCGGAAACGCCGGCCTACGTCAGCGTGGAAAGCCGCGAGCAGGTCCAGCAGGCGCCGGGCGTGAATCTCGACGACCGCTTGCGCAACATCCCCGGCTTCTCGCTGTTCCGGCGGTCCTCCGGCGTGGTGGCGCACCCGACCACGCAGGGCGTCACGCTACGAGGCATCGGCCCGACGGGCGCTAGCCGGACGCTGGTGCGATGGGACGGCGTACCAGTGAACGATCCGTTCGGAGGCTGGGTTCAGTGGACGCGATTCGCGCCGGATGAAATCGACCGGGTGGAAGTCTCGCGCGGGGCGTCCACCAGCGTCTTTGGCGACCGCGCAATGGGCGGCGCGATTTCGCTGTTTTCGCGGCCGTCGACGGCCAACCGGCTGAAGGGATCGTACGAGACGGGAAACCGGAACACCCATGACGCTTCGGCCGGATTCACGCGCGTCTGGCGCCGCGTGGCGGCGTCGGCCCACGGGCGCGGCTTCACCACCAACGGCTACTTCATCGTGCCGGAGGCGATTCGGGGCGCGGTGGACCGTGAGGCGAACGTGCGTTTCGCCGCCGGCGACGCGAAGATCGACCTGCTGGGCGCAACGAACCGCCTGTTCCTGAAGTTCGACCTCCTGGCCGAAGAACGTGAGAACGGAACGGTGGCGCAGCGGAACTCCACGTCGCTCGGCACGGTATCGGGGCACTATTTCCACGAAACCGTCGCCAGCGGCGTTTCCGTCCTCGGCTATCACTTGCGGGAGGAATTCCGCAGCAGTTTTTCCGCGATTGCCGCCGGCCGCAATACGGAGCGTCTCACCAGCTTGCAGACGGTGCCGGCCGAGGCGACGGGCGCGGCGGGGCTCTGGCGATATTCACGCCGCGGATGGAACGCGCTGATCGGCGGCGATCTTCACAACGTGGAAGGCTTCAGCCGCGATACGGCGCTGCCCGCCGGGACGCTCAACGTCTCCGGCGGCTCGCTCCTTCAGCACGGTTACTTCGGGCAAGTAAACGTTCCGGCCGGACCGGCCAACCTCTTTCTGGGGAGCCGCTATCACTTCGCGGACCAGGGGCGGCGCTTCTACAGTCCGAGCGCGGGCATCGCGGCGGGACGGGGCGTGCTGAGGGCGCGGGCCTCGGCCTACCGCAGTTTCCGAGTCCCCACGTTGAATGAACTGTTCCGCGAGTTCCGGGCGGGCAACGCGGTTACGCAGGCCAACGATCAGCTCGATCCGGAATCGTTGGCGGGAGTCGAGGCCGGTTTCGACCTGGCGGGTGAGCGGACGCACTTCAGCGTGACGGCCTACCGCAACTCGCTCGAGGACCTGATCACGAACGTGACGCTGAGTTCCTCGCCGACGCTGATTGTTCGTCAGCGGCGCAATGCCGCCGAGGCGCTGGCGCGGGGATTCGAGGGGTCGGTCCGGCGCCGGCAGGGGCGCTGGCTGGCCGAGGCGGCCTACCTGTTCTCCGATTCGCGGTTCGGCTCGAGGCTGCGGGTTCCGCAGGCGCCGCGTCACCAGGGTTCGGCGCAGGTGACCTACAGCCGCTCGGGTACGCTGGCCACGTTCGGCGGCCGGGCTTTCTCATCGCAGTTCGAGGACGATGCCAACCAGTTCCTCATGGGCGGCTTCGGCGTCCTCCAATTCGCGCTGCAACAGCGCCTCACACGCCAATTGACGTTGCTGGCGGCGGTGGAGAACCTGCTGAACCGCGAATACACCGCCGGGTACACGCCGGCCCGGATGATCGGCGCGCCGCGGCTGTGGCGGGCCGGGCTGCGTTGGTCGCCGCCGTAGGAGACACGAGCGCCGATGGGATTCGCCGTCTGGATTGAAGACGATGTCGCGTGGGCCCAGGGAACGCACGAGTACCGCCCCATGGGCGTGGCGGTAATCTCGGCCACGGACCTGTTTTCCCCTCGCGATTTTTCTCTCCGGCGACGCTCGCGGCCGCGGACCGACGCCTCGTTTGTGGGCCTGTTTGCCTCGCTGGGCCACGTAAACGGGTTTCTTCAGCAACGCCGGTCACAACCCGGTTCAAGAAAGGCGCGCAAGAACCTAAGTCGCCTGGAATCAATTATCTAACTGTTCAGATCCACCGCCATTCCAGCGCCACGATGTTCGGATTTTCCATCTGAGTCGCTATAATCGTAGCGAATCCAGACGACTCCGGGATACGAACCGGATTTGTTCCGACGGAAATGTTCATGCTTGACGCGCAATTTCCACCGCTAATGTGCGAGCCGGCGCCTATCACGCACATGGCCCATTCGCCGGACCCTCGCAACCTCCATCGCATCGTGTGGACGTCCCGCATCCGTGTGGGGTTGGATTTGTACTGGCTGCGCGAGGTGTTGCGGGGCACGCTCTGCGGAGACGTCGGGGCGCCCGTGCCCGAATGCTTCCAGGTTGACGTCCGGTTCACGGCAGCCGCCCCGTTGCAGGTCACCGTCTGCCGGGACGGCGAAGGTTACTTGCGGCTGCGGTGTTTTCCGATGTCGGCGCCGGCAGGCAAGGTCGAGGCGCTAGACCAGACGGCGCAGCCGGCGGAAGCGTCCCTGCTGACCGACCTGACGTTCGGAACAACGGAACTGGCCGGAGGCTGGCGGAGCCTCCTGGCGCCGCCGGAAACGCTGGATGAAACCACAGCGGCCGCGCGGCTGCGATTCGACCAGACAATCGGCGAGGAAGGCAAGCCCTATGCCGCGGAACGGCTTCGCCAACTGGCGCAGGCCGGCCTGGCGTTTCGCGCCCGCGTGCTGCGGGCGGCGGTGAGGGCGCTGGAGAACAAGTTCGCGGTGGAGTTCTCCGCCGCGCTGTCGCGCGCCAGCGAGGACACGCCGCTGGTGGACTGCCGCTTCTCGCCGGACGACAGGGGCCTGGCCGCATTCCGCGATGCGCTCGATGGAGATTTCACTCTCGCGATGTCGGCCGGCGGCGGCTGCGCGCAGTGGCACGAGGGGCAGGTGCAGCCCCCGCCCCAGGAACGGTTCCTGGAACTGCACATGCCGTTCCTGGAGAAGCGGGAGTTCCGCCTCCGTTTCCAACTCTACTCCACGCTGGAGGCAGAGGCAACCGACGACGGCGTGATTCGCGTCCATGCCGGCGGCGCGGCGGAGCGCGTCGAACGCTACACCGCCTACCAGGGCGCGCTGATTCTCGCCAGCGAATTGAGGGCCGCACCGCGCGCTTCCGAATTTACATTTGGCTTCACCGACCGGCGCCTTCTGAGCCCTGCTCAGGCCCGCTCCGCGCTGCCCCGTGTGGCGGCGCTCTACCAGTTCGACGAAAGCGTCGACCACTGGCTGGTGGGACTTCCGCGCGGCGCGGAAGCGGTTGAGGCCGCCTTGTCGCTCACGATTCCCGGCGATCTCGCCTCCATCTGGCTCCAGTTGCCGGCCGTGCGAACGGCGAGATTCACCGACCTCTTCGCCGACGTGGCCGCGGCCGTACAGCGAAGCCTCCGCACGTGGCTTGCGTACGCCTATTTCCAGGACATCGAACGCTACGAGGACCCCGAATCCGCCTGGCCGGTGCTGCTTTACGAGGCGTGCCGGCCGTATTCGCGCAAAAAGCGCCCGGATTTCACTTACGATGTGATGAATCCGGCCAGCCTCGACATGGCGTTGAAGAGATCCAGCGGCGCCCTGCCGGCAATTCTCCGTTCCGTTTTCCAACTGCTGGTTGCCTCGGGCAGGGGCGACTTGGCCGAACATTACCATCCGCGACTCACCCGGGAGATCATCCACTCGGTGCGGCGCGGCCACCGTCCGTTCATCGGGCTGCTGGCGGCCGACTCCTACGTCGTGGACGCGCTGGTCAAACTGGCCAGCCGCGCCCGGGAGTTGAAGCTCTCGCTGGACGAACGGGCGGCCGGCGCGAAGCTGGCGCACCGGCCTCTGGTCGAGTGCATGGAATCGATTCACAGCCGGCTGCGGCGGCTCTACGACAGGAAGGGCTACGCGTCATTGGGTCCGCTGATGCTCATCGAGGCCACCCGGGCGCTGCGCGCGGCAACGGAAGGCAAGGCGCGGCCGCTCAAGGCCGTTCTGAAGGTCCGGACGCGCACCGCCGCTTCGGCGACCGAACACATTTTTGTCAATGACGGCTGGCGGCGCTGAGGGGCGCTTGCCGGCAAAGCGAACGCGGTCCGGCGGATATAATCGTCGCGTGGAAATCAAAGCGCACGAGATCCGCCACCGCGTTCTTTACGCAGAGACGGACCAGATGGGGGTCGTCTACTACGCCAATTACCTCATCTGGATGGAAATGGGCCGGGTGGAATATTGCCGCGCGGCCGGTGTCCGCTACCGCGACATGGAGAAGGAAGACGGCGTCCTGCTCACGGTAGCCGAGGCGAACTGCCGCTTTCTGTCGCCCGCCTATTACGACGAAGAAATTGCCATAAGAACCTGGGTCGGGCGCGCGCACGCGCGCATGGTCCAATTCAACTACGAGATGCGCAACATCGCCGACGCCCGCCTTCTCGCCGCCGGCTACACCAAGCATGTTTTCTGCGACCGGTCGATGAAGCCCTCGAAACTCCCCGCCCGGTACAGGCCGCTGTTCGGACTGGAAACGTAGTCCGGCCCCGGCGGCTCAACCATGCGCTTCGTCCAGGCTGCGAGGCCAATCCTGCTTGAGCAGCCGCGACAGCGAACGGTCCGCCAGCAGCTTCCCGCCGGTCTGACACCGCGCGCAGTAGTTCGTCTCGTTGTCGGCGTAGCGTATTCGCTGCACGGGCGAGCCGCAATCCGGACACGGTTCCTTGAACCGGCCGTGGACCGCCATTCCCTCGCGAAACGCCGTGACCTTCTCCGGAAACCCATCGCCGGTTTCCGCGCGCAGGCGTTCCACCCAATCGAGCAGCGTCGCGCGAGCGGCTTCAAATAGACGGGCGATGCCCGCCGCGTCCAGGCGTTGGGTCAGCGCGACAGGGGAGAGCCGCGCGCGGTGAAGGATCTCGTCCGAATACGCGTTGCCAATCCCGCTGAACAGGCGCGGGTCCGTCAGCGCGCGCTTCAGCGTGTGGTTGCCCGCCGTTAAAGCGGCGGCGAACGCCTCGGCGCCGGCCTCCAACACCTCGAGCCCGCCGGGATTCAGCGCCCGCAGGCCCTGCTCGCCGCGAACCACGTGCATCGAGGCGCGCTTCCGCGTCCCGGCCTCGGTGAGGATCAGGGTCCCCGAAGGGAAATCGAATGCGGCCAGTCCGCGCCGCCCTCCCGGCAGCTTCGCGCCCGCCTTGCCCCAGTGGAGACGTCCGGCAATCATCAGGTGCAGCACGATCCAGAGATCGCCGTCGAGCCCGATGGCGATGCGCTTGCCCATCCGCTTCAGCGCGACGACCGTTCTCCCGTGCATCTCCTCAACCGGAGGATCAACGGTGCGCAACAGGAAGGGACCGGCGATGCGAATCCGCTCCAGTCGCTGACCGAGGATGCGCTTCTCCAAGGCCTCGATATAGACCACGATGTCGGGAAGCTCGGGCATGGGCCGGCGGGGCGCGAACCGCTACATCAGGTCCGCTGTGCTGAAGAAGAATCCCAGCTCCGTTTCGGCGGTCGCGGGACCGTCGGAGCCGTGCGACGCGTTGCGCTCGATGCTGGAGCCGAACAGCTTACGAATGGTGCCGGGTTCGGCTTTCTTCGGATCGGTTGCGCCCATCACCTCGCGCCACTTGGCGATGGCATTCTCGCGCTCCAGCGCCAGCACCACCACGGGACCCTCGGTCATGAACTTCACCAGGTCGGCGTAGAACGGACGTTCCTTGTGGACCTCGTAAAAGCCGCGCGCTTCCTGCTCGGTGATGCGGCGCATCCGCATCCCGACGATCTTGAAGCCGTTGCGTTCCATCTGGGTGATGATCTCGCCGATGTGTCCGGCGGCGACGGCGTCCGGCTTGATGATGGCAAACGTCCGTTCCCGTTGACTCATAACCTGCTTCTGACTTTCTCTCCGATTTCCGCGGGCGTGTCGCAAACCGTAATTCCCGCCTCTTTCATGGCGGCGATCTTGTCGGACGCTTTGCCGGAACCGCCCGAGATGATGGCCCCGGCGTGGCCCATCCGGCGGCCCGGCGGCGCCGTCTGTCCGGCGACGAAGCCGATCACTGGCTTCTTCACGTTTTCGGCGATGTAGGAAGCCACTGTCTCTTCCGCGTTGCCCCCGATCTCGCCGATCATCACGATGGCGTGCGTGTCCGGGTCGTCGTTGAAAAGCCGGACCGCATCCAGGAACGTGGTTCCAATGATCGGGTCGCCGCCAATCCCGATGCACGTGGACTGGCCGATGCCGAGGTTCGTAAGCTGCGCCACCGCCTCGTACGTCAGCGTCCCGGAGCGCGAGACGACGCCCACGTGACCCTGTTTGTGGATATGTCCCGGCATGATGCCGATCTTGCACTTGCCCGGCGAGATGATCCCCGGACAATTGGGGCCGATCAGCCGCGCCGGGCGCTTCTGAAGGAATTCCCACACGCGGATCATGTCGGCGGTCGGCACGCCTTCGGTGATGCAGACCACCAGCGCCAGGCCCGCGTCGGCGGCTTCCATCACCGCGTCGGCGGCGAACGCCGGCGGCACAAAGACCACTGACGCGTTGGCGCCGGTCTGCCGCACCGCTTCGGCGACGGTATCGAACACCGGCTTCCCAAGGTGCGTCTGCCCGCCCTTACCCGGCACGACGCCGCCGACGATGTTTGTGCCATAAGCCATCGATTGCTCGGAGTGAAAGCTGGCTTCCTTGCCGGTGAACCCTTGCACAAGGACGCGCGTGTTTTCGTCGATCAGGATGCTCATTGCGCCAACCTCACCACCTTCTCCGCGGCGTCTTTCATGCCGTCGGCCACGGTGAAGCTCAGACCGGAATCCTTGAGGATCTGCCGGCCCAGTTCGACGTTCGTGCCCTCCATCCGCACGACGATCGGAATCTTCATGTGCAGTTCCCTGGCGGCGGCAACGACGCCGGTAGCGAGCGTGTCGCACCGCAGAATCCCGCCGAAGATGTTAATCAGAACGGCTTTCACGTTGCGGTCGGAAATCAGGATGCGAAACGCGTTGCGGATCTGTTCCGCGTTGGCGCCGCCGCCCACGTCGAGGAAGTTGGCCGGACTTCCCCCGGCGTACTTGATGATGTCCATCGTGGCCATGGCCAGCCCGGCGCCGTTCACCATGCAGCCGACATTGCCGTCCAGCTTGATGTAGTTCAGGCTGTACTTGGAGGCTTCCACCTCGAGCGGGTCTTCCTCGTTAAGGTCCCGCAGGTCGAGCAGGTCGCGGTGGCGGTACAGCGCGTTGTCGTCCAGGTTCATCTTGGCGTCCAGCGCGTACGCCTTGCCGGTCGTCGTAAGGACAAAAGGATTGATCTCGGCCAGCGAGGCGTCCACCGCGTCGTACGCTTTCACCAGCGCGATCATGGCGGCCACCGCTTCGCGCGCGCTTTCCTTCGGAATGCCCATGCCGAACGCGAGCTTTCGCCCCTGAAAGTCCGCCAGGCCCGCGCCGGGTTCGAGGACCTCTTTCAGCAGCAGCTCCGGCGTCGTCCGGGCCACCTCCTCGATCTCCATCCCGCCGGCCTTCGACGCCATGAAGACGTTGCGGCTTTGCGCCCGGTCGAGCACCACGCCGAGGTAGAGTTCCCGCTCCACCGGCAGCGTCTCTTCGATCAGGACGCGCTGCACCACCTTTCCTTCGGGTCCCGTCTGGTGGGTGACCAGCGTCATGCCCAGGATCCGGCCCGCGACCTCGGCGGCCTCGTCGGCATCGGCGGCCACTTTCACGCCGCCGCCCTTGCCGCGGCCGCCGGCGTGGATCTGGGCTTTCACCACCACGCTGCCGCCGATGCGCTCGGCCGCGGCGTAGGCCTCGGAAGGCGTCGAAACCACCTCGCCGCGCGGGACGGGGACGTTGTGCCGGGCGAGAATCGCTTTTGCCTGGTACTCATGAATTTTCATGGGGTTGGCCCTGTGCTAGGATTGCTTAAAACCCTGCGGGACTTCTCACTATAACATGTCGCTTCTGCCATTCCTCTACCGCGTGGTCGAGCGGGAGAACCTGGACGCGATCGACGCCGAACGCGCGATGTCGGTGATCCTAGAGGGCGAGGCTTCCACGCCGCAGGTGGCGGCCTTCCTCGTCGCCTTGCGAATGAAAGGGGAGACCTCGGAGGAGGTCCTCGGCTTCGCTCGGGCCATGCGCGCGCGGGCCACGCGGGTGGACCTCGGGCCGGACTGCCAGCCGGTGCTGGATACCTGCGGCACCGGCGGAGACGGCCTGTCGACCTTCAACATCTCCACCACCGCGGCGTTCGTCGTCGCCGGCGCCGGTGTGCGGGTGGCCAAGCACGGCAACCGCTCCATCTCCAGCCAGTGCGGCAGCGCGGACGTGCTCGAGATGTTGGGCGTGCGGCTGGCGCAGGACGCGGCGCAGATGGCGGAGGCGATCCGCCGGGTAGGCATCGGCTTTCTCTTCGCCCCGCTGCTGCACCCGGCCGTCAAACACGCCCAGCCCGCGCGCCAGGAATTGCGGATGCGGACGGTGTTCAATCTGCTCGGCCCGCTGACCAATCCGGCCGGCGCGACGCGTCAGCTTGTCGGCGCTCCTTCGGCCTCGGCGGCGGAACTGATGGCTGGGGCGCTGGCGCGGTTGGGCGTCGAGCGCGCCTTCGTCGTGCACGGCTCGGACGGGCTCGACGAGATCACCACCAGCCGGGAGTCGCTCGTGCTCGAAATCCGCGGCGGGGCAATCGCCCACCGAACGGTTTCTCCGGAGGATTTCGGCGTACGGCGGGCCGCCCTACGCGAACTCGAAGGGGCCAGCGCGGAAGGCAACGCCGCCATTGTACGGGAGGTGTTGAGCGGAGGGGAGGGCCCGCGGCGCGACGTTGTCCTGGTGAACGCGGCCGTGGCTTTGGTGGCCGCCGGGAAAGCCGCGGATTTCGCCGAAGGTATGCGGCTGGCGGCCGCGTCGATCGACAGCGGCGCGGCGATGGGGAAACTCACCGGCCTGATCGCCTTTACGCAGCCGTGTTGATTCAACTCGCGTCGATGTGAAAACGGCTGGCGGCTCCGAGGTTGCCGTAGACCTGCTCGGTCCAGGCGTAGGCCCGCCGCGCCGTCGCGAGATCCACCGGCCGTTTCATCGCGTCGACAGGAGACTTCAGCGTCAGGCTCCGATCAGCGAGCATGGCGGCCACCTGCGGCAGATCGAAGTACTTCAGGACGTCCCGGATGAAGACGCCCGCGCTGTGAAGATAACGGTCCACCTGCGCGAGCGCGCGATAGGAGAGCAGCGGCCGCTCGCACAACACCTCGTCGATGCGCGGGTCCAGCGCCGCCGCGTACAGCCCCCACAGCGCGCCGGCGCCCCGGCCGATCACCCGTACGCCCTTCGGATCCACGTCGGCGCGGCTTCGGAGGTAATCGACGCCGCGCAGAACGTCTTGGACCCGCATGCCGAACAACGACTCGTCCATGAACCAGGCCATGTAAGCGAGCGCCGTTTCCACGCTGAAAAGGTGGTTGATGCCGGGCGGGTCGGTGATGGAGGCCGAGTGGGGCGGCGTCGTGCCGCCGACGCCACGCACATCGATGGCCGCGACCAGGTGGCCTTGCCGCGCGAGCGCCTCGAGCGGTCCGAACTCCATCCCGTCGGCCTCCTTTCCGGTTTCGTTCAGCCAGAGCGTCGCGCGCGAGGCGCCGGTGGAACCGTCAGGCAGGAAGACCCATGCCGGGATGTAAATCCCTGGCTCCGAGATGAACTCGATCTTCTCCACGCGGTAGCCTTTGCGCGGCGTGGTGACGAGAACGCGGGCGGCGAGCGGCTCGCCGGATGGGCGGACATGGATAAGGCTGCGAATCCGCTCCTGCATCTCGCGCCGGTACCGGTCGAATGCGGCCGGGTTGGCGGGAGGTTCGCTCACCGGCGGAAGCGCGCTCTGCTTCCTGAGCATGAGCGAGAAGATGGTATCTCCCTGCCGCGCTTCGCGGATGGAGCCGGTGGGCGTGCAGTAGAGAGTCTCCGGCGGCTCGGCTTCGAATTCCGGTTCGCGATCGGGTCCGGGGCGATTGTAGAACCACCGGCAGAACCAGTTGGTGGTGGCTTGGCGCAACTTGACCGTCCAGGCGTGCGGGTCGGTGGCTTCCTCGGTGGCGAACCTCTCCGAAACGCCGAGCAACTGGTAGCGCGCGCGGATGTGTTCGGCCGCCAGGTTGAACCCCGGCGAGTAGTTTTCGATCAATGCGAGCAGGGGCCGCGGAGCGATCGCCACGTGGATGTCGCATAGGTCCACGCCGTGTACGGCCGCGGGAAACAGGTTCTGTTCGACGTCCGACGGCCCCACCTGGCTTTCCGGACGGACGCGAATGGGCCACCGGTGGTTGGTCCCACCCTCGTTGACTACGGCGCATCGGACGCGATCGTCCAGCGCGCTGATGAATTGCGTCAGCGTCCCGCCGCCCGAGTGGCCCGCGCAGCCGATGCGTTGCGGATCCACCTCGGGACGCGTCAGCAGGTAGTCGATAGCGCGCATGCCGTCCCAGATCCGGTAGTGCGTCAGGTCCTCGCCCATCATCAGCAGCGCCTGGCCCGGCATGGAATGTTCGTAGACCGGATCGAGACCGGAGCCCGGTTCGTGCGGATTCCAATAGTGGCGCCGCTCCCCTTGCCCGACCGGGTCGTAGCCGAGGACGACGAAGCCACTCCGCACCAGGTTCATATAGACGTATTGATAGTCCGGCTGCATCCGCGCCAGCTCATAGTGGCCGCACGGAGAAATGATCCCGGGGAACGGCCCGGAGCCTTCTGGAATATACAGGTTACCGGTGACCCAGAAATCGGGCCGGCTCTGAAACATGACGTTTTCTACCCGATATCCAGGCCGGTCAAAACTGCGGACTACTATCGGTTTGAGCGCATTCTTCTCCGGGAAGCCGTGCACCATGTCACGGAGTTTTTCGCGCACGAAACGGTTGCGCGCCTCGAGATCTTCCGGGGTGCGGATCTTCGCCCGTTCGGCGTCCCAATGAACGGCCAGCGCGTTGAGCTTGCCGGCGAGGTAGGAAAGCAGCATGTCCGGGTAGTCGGTCGCATAGGAACTGGGGCGATCCTGCGCCCAAACCAACCACGGTGGGGAAAGCAGTGCGGCGGACGTTGCCCGGACAAACTGACGGCGGCTCGAAGGTGACATGATCTGCGCCGACTATATCAGAGCCGGCGCAGATGGAGTCCCGATGCCGTCGGATGCTGATAGCTGAAGGCCGATAGCTGAAGCGCGCCGGAGCGCTCCTTACTTCTGGCCGGACCTGGCCGCCGGCCGGCGCTCACGGGTGACGGCGGCTGCGCTCGCCGCCTTGCGCACCTGGTTGCCGCTCGTTTCCATGATCTCAGCCATGTGGTGGAACTCCAGGCCTGCGCCCTCCTTGAAGAACGTCAGCATTCCGGGCAACTGGTCGCAGTCCACCCGCACCAAGTCGCCGCCCTGAATTTGATCCGTGGCAATCAGATTTGATAGCGGCTGCACTAGCCGCCGTTCGATGGCGCGCTTCAGATGCCGGGCGCCGTACTTCATGTCGGTGCCTTCGGCGAGCAGGTGCGCCTTCGCCCGGTCCGACAGCGTAAAAACGAACGACTTCTGCGGATCGGCCGAGTTGAAAATTCGCTCCTGCACGAGGCCCAGCTCGATGTCGAGCACCTGGCGCAACTCGGGTTCTCCCAAGGGCTTGAACACAACGATCTTGTCGATGCGGTTGACGAACTCAGGCGTGAACTTTCGTCGTGCCGCCTCGACGCCCGCGCGTTGAATCTTCGTTGTGAGCTTCTCGTCCAAGCGTTTGGGCTCGGTTCCGGTCCGGCAATCGAATCCCAGTTTGGGACTCATTATGGTACTCATCTCGCCCGCGCCGAGATTGCTGGTCATGAAGACCATGGCGCGCGAGAAATCGACGCGCCTGTTATCGCCGAGCGTCAGGGTCGCTTTATCGAGAATGCCCAGCAGCAGATTCCACAACGCGTCGCTGGCCTTCTCGATCTCGTCGAACAGTACAAAGCTGACCTTGATTGTTTCGGTGTGAAATTGGTTCAGCGTTTCCTGGCTTAGCAACGGATGCGTCTCGCGGTGGCCCAGATAGCCCGGAGGCGAACCGATCAGCTTCGCGATCTCGTGACTATGTTGAAACTCGCCGCAATCGATTTTGATTACGGCGCGGGCGTCGCCAACGAGGCTTTCCGCGGTGGCTTCCACGATGCGAGTCTTGCCGGAACCCGTCGGACCAAGGAACAGGAAATTCCCAAGGGGTCTCCCCGGGGGGTTCAACCCGGTGAGATGCATCTGATAGATGTTGACGATCTCGTGGATCGCTTCCTGCTGTCCGACAATCAATTTGCGCAGGTTCGCCTCCAGGCTGCTGGCGGCTCTTCCTGTTTTGGTCGGATCGAGTACCTGGCTCAACTGCACCATTTTGTTTACGCTCCCTGCATCTCTTCTAGGCAAGTGAGATGCCATTTACAAAATGCTTATCGGCTCATTTCTGCGGTTTTGAGGGCCGCACTTCTACTCGGCTGATAAGCGTTCGCTCAGGCATGCGCAAAATGGACAGCACGATCTCGGCGATGTCCTCAGGGGCGATCTTCCAGTCGGCCCTCGGCACGCCGGGACTAAATTCGGTTTCGACGCTCCCGGGCATCACGTAGCTGACCCGGATGTTGTCGTAGCGATGATCCATCATCATCGCTTCGGTGAAGCCGTTCAACCCGAATTTCGACGCGTTGTAAGCGCCGCCCCTGCTAAACGGGTTCTTCCCAGCCAAGCTACTTATATTGACGACGAAACCGCCACCTGCGTTGCGAAAACGCGGGATCGCTTCCCGGCAGCAGTAGAACACCCCGCTCAGGTTCGTATCAATTGTCCGCCGCCAGTCGTCGACGCTCATCTCGCCGACCGGGCCGAAGACCCCGATTCCGGCGTTATTGACCAGAATATCCAGACCGCCGAGTTCCGCGTCGACGAAGCGGAACAATTCCGCCACCTGCCGGTCACTGCCTATATCGGCGGACCGGCCGACGACTTTACCTCCCGTTCCGTCGCTCAGATCCGTTACCGCCGCCGAGACCGATTCCGCGGAACGGCCGCAAATGGCGACATCCGCGCCGTGCATGGCCAACTCCTTCGCGATGGCGCGTCCGATGCCCCGGCTGCCCCCCGTGACAAGAGCCCTTTTACCTGTCAAGAATTTGTCCATAGACTGATCGTAGCGTGACCTTCACAGGTTCGAAGCCGGCGGCTTTCAGAGCGCCGGACAGGAGTTTCCGGCCCGGTTTCGCCGAACGACAAAGGGTCTGCGGCGCGAGATCTGCTCCCTCGGGATATACTGAGGGTAAAGCCTTCTCCATGCACGACATGAGCCTCTTCTGGCTGCGCGCGGCGGTGGCTTTGTACGCCGTCGGGCTGGTCTACGCCATCCTCACGGTGTTGCACAAGCCGACGCGGCTGTTGCCCGTGGCGCTCGGCAGCTTCACGGTCGGCGTGGTGCTCCACATGGTCTCGCTGGTCGAGCTATCGGTTGTGCTGGGCCACCTTCCCCTGGACAACTTTTTCGAATCCATGTCCATGTGCGCGTTCCTGATGGCGGTGCTGTTCCTGTTCATGTACTGGCGCTACCGGTTCACCAGCCTCGCGGTGTTTCTGTTTCCGCTCGTCTTCATCATGACGCTGGTGAGCGCCACGGAGCGGCCGGTTTCTACCTGGACCGACGACCGGGTGCGCGACGCCTGGCTCATGATCCACGTCCTGCTCGTGCTGATCGGCTACGCCGCGCTGCTGCTGACGGCTGCGGCGTCCATCATCTACCTGATGCAGGAGAAGCGGCTCAAGACAAAGCGCACGGGCATGTTGGACCGGCTGCCCCCGCTGGGGACGCTGGATGCGATTATCACCAAATCCATGGGCTTTGCGTTCGTGTTCATCACCCTGTCGGTGGTGGCGGGCAGCACCTGGGCGTTCATCGAGTCGGGGACCCGGTGGATCGGCGATACGAAGGTGGCCATCTCCCTGGTAACGTGGGGCTTCTACCTGGTGATGGTGTTTCTGCGGACGAGCGCGGGCTGGCGGGGGAGAAAGGCAGCCATACTGGTGCTGACGGTGGTCTGCTGTTCGGCCTTGACCTGGGTCGCTCATGCCGGACTGCGGCCCATGTTGGAGAGATGAAGCTTTCCATCACCGGCGTGAATCACAAGACCGCTCCGATCGAGGTGCGCGAGCAGTTGAGCTTCGACCCCGGCGCGTTGCCCGGCGCATTGGGCGAGTTGAAGCGCCGCAATGGTCTCCAGGAAGGCATCATTCTCTCCACCTGCAATCGGACCGAACTCGCGATGTGCCTCGACGACCAGGCGAACTCCCGCGAACTGGCCGAGGAGTTCCTCTGCGCCGCCCGCCGCGTCGAGCGCAACGCCATCCAGCCGTACCTCTACCAGTACGACGGCGACGACGCCATCCGGCATCTGTTCCGCGTGGCGGCGAGCCTCGATTCGATGGTGGTGGGCGAGCCGCAGATCCTGGGCCAGCTCAAGGCGGCCTACGCCGCCGCAAAAGCCAACGGAACCGTGGTCGGCCTTCTCGACCTGGTTGTCACCCGCGCCTTCAGCGTCGCCAAACGGGTCCGCACCGAAACGGAGATCGGCTCCAGCGCGGTGTCCGTCAGCTACGTGGCCGTCGAACTGGCCCGCCAGATCTTCGGCGACCTGAAGCGCCGCAAGGTGATGCTGGTGGGCGCCGGCAAAATGTCGGAACTGGCCGCCCGTCACCTCCGGCGCGCCGGAGCCGACCAGATTTTCGTCACCAACCGGACCCGCGACCGCGCCGTGGAAATGGCGGCAATGTTCGAGGGCCGGATCGTCGAGTACGACCGCTTCCGGAGCGCGCTACCGGAAATCGATATCGTCATCGCATCGAGCGGCGCCCCGCACTTCCTGCTCAAGAAAGGCGACGTACAGCGCGTCATCGACGCGCGCAAGAACCGGCCCATGTTCCTCATTGACATCGCCGTCCCCCGCAACATCGATCCCGAAGTGAACCAGATCGATAACGTCTTCCTCTACGACATCGACGATCTCCAGCAGGTGGCGGAGGAAAACATGGAGGGCCGCCGTCACGTGGCCGTGGAGGCCGAGACCATCATCGAGGAGGAAGTGGTCCGCATGGTCGCGCGGCTCAAGGCGCGCGAGGTAACGCCCACCATCGTCAGTATCCAGCAGCAATTGGAAGCGTTGCGCGTGGCGGAGCTCGAACGGGCCCATGGACGCCTGGTTTCCCTTACCGCCGAGCAGCGCGAAGCGATCGAGGTTCTGACGCGCGGGCTGATCGCCAAAATCGCGCACGGCCCGATTTCCGAGCTGCGGCGGCTGGCCACGCAGCCGGATGGTTTCCAGTCCGTGGAAGTGATCCGCAAAGCGTTCCGTCTGGAATCCTGACGCCATGATCCGAATCGGCTCTCGCGGCTCAAAACTCGCTCTCTGGCAGGCCAACTGGGTCGCGGCCCGGCTGAAAGAGATGGGCGAGAATCCTTCGATCAAGGTGATCAAGACCACCGGCGACCGTATTACGGACGTGGCGCTGTCGGAAGTGGGAACCAAGGGCCTGTTTACCAAGGAAATCGAAGAGGCCCTGCTCGATGGCTCGATCGACCTGGCCGTCCACAGCCTGAAAGACATGCCCACGGACCTTCCCGCGGGCCTGACGCTCGCCGCGATACCCGAGCGCGAGGACCCTCGCGACGCCGTCGTGGGCGCAAAGCTGGAAACCCTCGGCCGGGTCGCCAAGGTCGGCACCAGTTCGCTCCGGCGCGCCGCGCAGATCCGGCGCGCGAGACCCGATCTTGTCGTCGAGCCCGTGCGCGGCAACGTCGACACCCGCCTCCGGAAGCTGGACGAAGGGCGCTACCAGGCGCTGATCCTGGCGGCGGCGGGCTTGCGCCGTCTGGGTTGGGAAGACCGCATCGTCGAACTGCTGCCGCCGGAGACGATGTGTCCTGCGGTCGGACAAGGCGCGCTGGCCATCGAAACCCGCGACGAACCGGGGGCCGTGCCCGAACTGTGCCGCCGGCTCGAGCATCCCGAAACGCGCGCCGCGGTGACGGCGGAGCGGGCGGTGCTGGCCGAATTGGGCGGCGGCTGCAAAACGCCGATCGGCGCCTACGGACGCGTCGAAGGCGCGGAGTTGACGTTGCTCGCGGTGGTGGTTTCCCCCAACGGGGTCAAATCCGCGCGGCTCGAAGCCTGGGGTCCCGCCGTGGAGGCGGAGGCGCTGGGCCGCCAATTGGGCGTCGATCTGCTGGCCGCCGGCGCCCAGGAGATCCTCGAGGAGATCTACGGGGCCGCATGAGCAAGGTCTACCTGGTGGGCGCCGGGCCCGGTGATCCCGACCTGATCACCTGGAAGGGTCGCCGGATCCTGCAAGAGGCCGACGCCGTCCTGTACGACAATCTCGCCTCTTCCTCCCTCCTCGAACTGGCGCCCCGCGGCGCCGAGCGCGTCTACGTCGGCAAGAAAAAGACCCGTCACGCCTACAGCCAGGATGAGATCTGCCGGATGCTGATCGAACGCGCGCGCGCCGGCCAGAACGTCGTCCGGCTCAAGGGGGGCGATCCTTACATTTTCGGGCGGGGCGGCGAGGAGGCCGAGGCGCTGGCGGACGCCGGCGTCGAATTCGAGGTGGTTCCAGGCGTAACGACGCCGCTGGGCATCGCCGCTTATTGCGGCGTTCCGCTGACGCACCGCGAGCACACGTCTGTCGTGACGTTCGTCACCGGGCACGACGTCGACGCCATCGACTGGGCCATGGTCGCCGGATCGGAAACTATCGTGCTGTTCATGGGCATGAGCCTCTTCTCCGAAATCTCGAAGCGGCTGATCGCCCACGGCAAACCGCCGGACACGCCGGCGCTGGCGTCCCGCTGGGCCACCCGGCCGGACCAGGAGACTGTGGCCGGAACGTTGAAAGACCTGCCACGGCGCATCGAGAAGCAAGGACTGCGGCCTCCGGCAACCATCGTCATCGGGTCGGTGGTGGCGTTGCGCGAGAAGCTCAACTGGTTCGAGCGCCTGCCCCTGTTCGGAAAACGCATACTCGTTACGCGCGCCGCCGAGCAGGCCGGAGCTCTCAGCGAGAAACTCCGCGCGCTCGGCGCCGACCCCATCGAGTTGCCCGCCATCGAAATCCGGCCCGCCGAGGACTACGCTGAACTGGATTCCGCGATCGAGCGCCTTTCGAGCTACGACTGGCTGATCTTCACCAGCGTGAACGGCGTTCGATTCTTCGTCGAGCGGCTGGACCGATCGGCGCACGATCTCCGGTCCTTGCGGGCGCAAGTGTGCGCCATCGGGCCGGCGACGCGCCAGGCGCTCGAGCGGCTCCACCTGAAGGTCGACCTGATGCCGGAAGAGTACGTCGCCGAGTCGCTGGTGAAGGCATTCGAAGCGTTCGAAATGCGTGGCAAACGGGTGCTGCTCCCACGCGCGGCGGCGGCCCGCGAACTCCTGCCTGACGAGCTTCTAGGCCGGGGCGCCTGGGTCGATGTCGTGCCCACCTATCGCACCGTAGCGCCCGAAGACGCCGCCGAGCGCGCGCGCGAAGCTCTGGCCCGCAACCCGGACTGGATTCTCTTCACAAGCTCCTCAACGGTGAAGAACTTTGCCGCCGCCGCCGGACCGGAGGCCCTCCAAGGAATCCGGATCGCGTCGATCGGACCGGTGACTTCGGAAACCGCCCGCCAGTTGGGGCTGGAAATTACCGTGGAGGCCGACCCTCATACCGTCGATGCCCTGCTGGAGGCGGTGATTCGCGGCGCCCCCGGCGCTCACCCGCCTTCCGGCGGCGACAGCGCCTTGCGGTAGTGCACGCACCGGTCGACTTCCTCGAAGCCCAGCCCTTCATGAGCGCGTTGCCCCGCATCGTTCACGATCCAGGTATCGGACGCCATCTCGACGCAGCCGTGCGCTCGCGCCCACTCCTCTACGGCCGCGATCAGCTTGGCCCCGATCCCCTGGCGGCGGTGCGAATCGGCCACGTACCAGCCCTCGATATAAACCACCGGCCGCGCCGGATCGCAGCCGTCGGCGTGCGAGCGCAGCGTTGCATTAACGAAGCCGACGAGTTCGGCCCCGCCCGCTTCGGCCACGAAGATCACTTCCGGCAGGATGCCCACCGGCGTTCCGGCCAGCGCCGGAGCGATCGAGCGGGCGTGCTCGGCGGCCGGCGCATCGGGCCATAGCGCTTCGCACAACCGCGCGAGCGCGGCGGCATCCGACGCGACGCCCAACCGGATGCGGACTTCCCCCACGCTGCCGATTGTAGCGTCCGTCGGGCGGCGCCGGTCGCCCCGCCGCCTCGGCCGACGGCTAGACTACGGTCATGGGGTTCCGACTCGTGGCGCTGGGTTTGCTGCTTGCGTGCGCGGCCTGGCCGCAGCCGAAGCGCGTCCTTTACGTCACGCATTCCGCCGGCTTCCGTCATGACTCGATCGGGACATCGATCGACGTGCTCCGTTCGCTCAGCCCGGACGAGATCGACGTTTCGGCGACGGAGGACCTTTCGGTCATCACCGCCGGCGGACTTCGCGACTACGACGCGGTGTTTTTCTTCACCTCGGGCGAACTGCCGTTGAGCGACGCGCAGAAGGCGGCGCTCCTTGAATTCGTCCGGTCCGGAAAAGGCTTCGGCGGCGCGCATTCGGCCACCGACACGTTGTATACCTGGCCCGATTACCGGGAGCTGATCGGCGCCACCTTCGACGGGCATCCCTGGGCGCAGCGCATCCGGATCGACGTCGAGGATCCGGAAAACCCGATCGTCAGCCACCTGGCGCCGGGATTCGAGATCGCCGACGAGATCTACCAGTTCCGCGACTTCTCGCGCACGCGGGTGCGGGTCTTGATGACGATCGACGCCGCCACGGTGGACCTCGACGCGCCGGGCGTGAATCGCGCCGACCGGGACTTCGCCCTTGCCTGGACGCACGCCTATGGGGATGGGCGCGTGTTCTACACCGCTCTGGGACACGTGGACGAGACCTGGCGCGACGAGCGCTTCCAGCGGATGCTGCGCAACGCGCTTCTTTGGCTGACCGGCCGGATCGAGGCGCCGGCCGAACCGCGGCCTCCCGATCAGCCCCGCATCGCGGCCGACGCCGCAGGCCAGGCGATCGGCAACGCGGCCACGCTCTCGCCCCGCGCTATCTCGCCCGGAACTCTGTTCACCGTCTTCGGAGAGAACCTGACGCCCGGTTCCGACGCCGCCGCGGTCACCCCGCAAGCGCCGCGCAAACTCGGAGGCGCGACGGTGATGATGAACGGCGATCCGGTTCCCATCCTGTTCGCTTCGCCAAGCCAGATCAATGCGTTGGCCCCGCTGACGCTCGCCGGCGGCGACTGCGGCCTTCCCGGCGGCCGCTGCGTCCAGGTGGAAATCGCGGCCGGCGGAATGACGTCGCCCGCCGTGAACGTCCCCTTCGACGACCGCACGCCGGGCGTCTTCGCTGCCGTTGACAACGGGAACGGCACGGCCACGCTCTGGGCGACCGGACTTGGCGCCGTCCGGGAAGCCGGCGAACTTTCCGAGACCGTCCACCAGCCCAGGGTGGAGATCAACGGCGTCGACTGCCCCGTTCTGTTCAGTGGTCTTGCGCCGGGTTGGACCGGGCTTTACCAGGTCAACGTTACCCTCCCGGCGGGGACGGCGCCGCCTTTCGACGTCCGCTTCATCGATTGAAACGCGGTCCGGCCGGCCGGCGGCGAGCGATCACGCTTCGGCGGCCAGTCCCCTCGGGGCGATATATTCAATGCGAGAGGGGCATGTACCGCACGTTGGCGCTATTGGCGGCGGTGTCTTCGCTTTCCGGAGCTCCGCTATCGCGGGAAGGCGAAAAATGCGCGCCGTGTCATCCTCAGGCTGCCTGGGAATCCGACAATCCCATGGCGCTAACCCTGCGGCCGGCCGTCGTATCGGGCTGGCTGCCGCCGGGGCGGGCGCTGGTTGTGGAGCGCGACGGCTACCATTACGAAATGGCGAACGATGGGAAAGACGTTCGCTACCGGGTCCGCGATGACAAAAGCGCGTTCGAAGTCACGCTGAAGTGGGCCTTCGGGACAGGGCACTCCGGCCAAACGTATGTCTACGAGCATCAGGGCGACCTTTACGAAAGCCGGGTCAGCTACTATCCGCGGATCGAAGGGCTCGACCTGACGCTGGGCGCGGCGAACGAGGCGCCCTCATCTTTGCCCGAAGCGGCCGGCCGCCGCATGTCGGCGGGCGACGTTCGCGAGTGCTTCGGCTGCCATTCCAGTCACGGCTATCGCGATGGCGGTGGATTTGACCTCGAAGCGATGACCCCCGGCATCCGTTGCGCGCACTGCCACTCTGGGGCGGACGAGCACGCTCGCAATGCCGCGCTGGGCAAGCTTACCCCTCCCGCCAACCCCGCCCGTAACAGCTCCTCGGAGGACATCCTCAACTTCTGCGGTACGTGCCACCGCACGTGGGCCGACGTCGTGATGATGGGCATCAAGGGCGTCAATACCGTTCGTTTTCAGCCTTACCGGCTGTCGCTCAGCCAGTGCTATAGTCCGATGGACCCGAGGTTGAACTGCGTCCAATGCCACGATCCGCATCGCGCGGTGGAGAGCGACGCCAAAGCGTACGATCGAGCGTGCCTCGCGTGCCACAGGCCTGGCGAGCAGGCCTTGTGCAAGGTGGCAACTGACGGTTGCGTCGATTGCCACATGCCGAAGACAGAGCTTCCGGGCGCCCACTTCGCGTTCCGGGACCACTACATTCGCGTCCATCGCGACGACCAGGCGTTCCCGGATTGAATCGGCGGCGCCTATGAGCGTTCCCATCGCGGGTGACCAACGCCCGCGGCGCATCTTCCTGCTCTCTCCCGCCAACGCCGGCGGCAAGCGCGCGGGCCTGCTGCTCCGTCCCGAGGCGCAGTTCGATCTCGCGGTGCGGTTGCGCGAAGGCGCGGCGACGCTGGGCGAGGTCTTCGCCTTCATCAGCGGCCTGTATTTTCGGGGCAAGCTGGCCTACGCCGTAGCGTTCGCGGCCCCACCCGCCGGCATGCCGGCGGCCCTGGTGATCACGGCCGGACAGGGTCTGATGCCGCCCGAGACCCGGTTGACGATTGAGAAGATGCGGCAGATCTGCTCAGCTTCGATCGACCCGGCGAACCCGTCCTACCGCGCGCCGCTCGAGCGCGACTGCCGGGCACTGCGGCTATCAGCCCCCGAAGAGTGCGATTTCGTACTTCTCGGCAGCGTCGCTACGCGCAAGTACCTCGAGCCCATGGCGGACGTGTTCGGCAGCCGCCTCGTCTTCCCGGAGGAATTCGCCGGCCGCGGCGACATGAGCCGCGGCGGCCTCATGCTTCGTTGCGTGCTGTCGGCCTCGGAACTCACTTATGCGCCGGTCGGGACAGTGACCCGCCACGGCGCGCGCTCTCCGAAGCTTCCTCCCCTCTCGCACGGATAGGACTCAAGCTGCGCCGGGGCGGCGCAGCACGGCCCTGGCAATGACCGGCCAGCGAAAGCGGCGCGGCTTTTCTACCCGCCGATGGCGTACATGGGCCGGGGAGGCGGCACGAACTGCATCGAGTTGATTTCGTGCCCGATCCACTTGGCGCGCACCGTTGACCGGATCACACGAACGACTTCCTCGTCCGGCGCTCCGCCGCGCAGCAGGTCCTTTACATCCGTCTCTTCGATCGCGAACAGGCAGTAGCGGAGCTTGCCGTCGGCGGTGAGCCGGATGCGGTTGCAGCTCAGACAGAACGGGCGGCTCACCGACCCGATGAAGCCCACGCGCCCGGCGCCGTCCGTGAAGCGGTATTCGCTGGCCGGCGCGCGCGGGTCGCCGTTCGGTTCCGGCGCCAGCGGACCGATCTCCCGCGCCAGCATCTCGAGGATATCGTCCGCCAGCAGCACCTTGTCGCGAAGCCAGAGGCCTTGCGCGTCCAGCGGCATAAACTCGATGTAGCGGATCTCGACGCCGTGCTCGCGTCCGAATCGCGCCAGCGGAACGATGTCGGGCTCCACCAGGTTCTTCACGGCGACGGCGTTGATCTTGATGGGATCGTAGCCGGCGCGGCGGCAGGCGTGAATCCCGTCCAGAACCCGGCCCAGCTCGTCGCGCCGCGTGATCTGAACGAAGCGCTCGCGGTCCAGGGTGTCCAGGTGGACGTTCACCCGGCGCAGTCCGGCTTCGTAAAGCGGTTGGGCAAGTTCGGCCAGCAGCACGCCGTTGGTGGTCAGCGAAAGGTCGTCGATGCCTTCGATGGCGGCGATCCGGCGCACCAACGACGGAAGGTTCTTCCGCAGCAGCGGTTCCCCGCCCGTGAGCCGCACCTTTCGCACGCCGAGGCGGACGGCGATGCGTACGAAGCGCTCGATCTCCTCGAACGACAGGATCTCGGCCCGCGGGACGAACTCCACCGGGTGCTCCGGCATGCAATAGAAGCACCGGATGTTGCACCGGTCGGTGACGCTGACCCGGAGATTATTATGTATCCGGCCGAAAGTGTCGAGCAGCGGGTCCGCTGTTCCCATCGCGCCTCACTTGACGGCCAGCATTCGTTCCAGCGGAACCAGCGCCCGCGCGATCAAATCGCCGGACAGCTCCACCTTCGGCTCCAGGTGGAGCAGACAATCGCGAAGCTTCTCCAGCGTGTTCCGCTTCATGTACGGACACTCGCTGCAATTGCAGAGTTCGTTCGCCACGAAATGGAAGCGCTTATGGGGCGCCCTTTCCTTGAGCGAGTGCAGCACGCCGCTCTCGGTGACGACAATGAACTCCTCGGCCGGATGTCCGACGCACCAATCGATGATCGCGGACGTCGAGCCGATGAAGTCGGCCATCAGCAGCGTCTCCCGGGGGCACTCCGGATGCGCCGCGATCAGCGCGTGCGGATGCTGCGCCTTCACCGCGGCCAGCCGCCGGCCGGAAAACGTCGCGTGAACCACGCACGCGCCCTGCCACACCCGGATGTTCTCCCGCCCGGTCTTCTGCTTGACGTAGTTCCCGAGGTTGATGTCCGGCACGAACAGAATCGTCTTCTCCGGAGGTATGGAGTTGACCACGGCGACGGCATTCCGCGACGTGCACAGGATGTCGCTCTCCGCCTTCACTTCGGCCGACGTGTTGATGTAGCTGACGATCGCGTGGTCCGGATAACGCCCCCTGTAGGCGCGGATCTGCTCCAACGGAGCGCAATCGACAAGGCTACAGCCGGCTTCCCGGTCCGGCACAACCACGGTGCGGTGGGGGTTGAGGATCTTGGCCGTTTCCGCCATGAACCAGACGCCGCAGAACGCGATCACGTCGCCTTCGAAGTCGCGCGCGCGGCGGGACAGTTCGAGGCTGTCGCCGATGCAGTCGGCCAGTTCCTGGATCTCCGATTCCTGGTAGTGATGGGCCAGGAGGATCGCTCGCCTCTCTTTCTTGAGGTCGAGAATCTCCTCCGTAATGCTCCGCGTTGCCAGCATGTCGCGTCGGTTTTCCTTATTGTAACAGGCGGCGACGCGGCGCCTGGCGTTTCGAAAGCGGCCTCAGAGGCCTATTCCTCTTCCGGCGGCCCGGGGCCTGGCCCGGGCTCGGATCCGGAGCCTGGACCTGGACCGGGGCCGCGGTCCGTTCCGCGCCCGCCGGGCGGGCGGCCTCCGTCCCGTTCGCGGGGCATCCTGCGCCGGAATTGAGGTTCCCACCGGGAGCGCTTCTGCTGCAACTCCTTCCACTGTTCGGCGGTCAGCACGCGGCGCAGCCGGAGGCCCATCTCGGTGAACGTGCGGGTCAACGCGCTGCGGGCCTCCACCAGCCGCTCGATCGCGGGCCGCGCCTTGGCGTCGTCGAGTTCGCTCTCGTTGAAAAGGTCGTCGACTTCCGCCTCGGCCTTCTCCACCGCGGCGCGTTGGTCGATCAGCTTGTCCCGGTGCTCGCGGAGGATCGCGCTGATCTTGTCCCGCTGCTCCTGGGTGAGGTTCAGGTCGCGCGCCAGCGGGCCTTCCCACCAGGGGAACCACGCCCGCGGCGGCTGGGCGAAGGCAAAGCCGGGAAGCAGGAACAACAGGCTGAGCAGTACTCTCATTGCCGTTCCTCGAACAAACCGTAGATGGGCTGGATCGGCGGCGGCTCGCTGCTTTCGACCATCGAATAGATCTCGCCGAAAAGCTGGCTGTCGCCGGCGGCGAGCGCAAGGGCCGTCTCTTCCTGGTCGGGACGCGGAACCGACAGGAAGACGGCCAGCAGCATCACGCAGACAGCCGCCACCGCCCCGGCGGGGCGCAGACTCCAGATGCGGGCGGCGCTTCTCTCGATGCGTTCGTAGATGCGTCGGCGCTGCTCGATCAACAACTCCTCGGGGATCTCCAGGGGCGGAATGGCAGCCTGCCGCTTCGCTAACAGCCGCTCCCACCGTTCCTTGCAACCCTCGCACCGCTCGACATGCGATTCCGGAGATTTGATTTCATATAGCAGGTCGATCAATTCCTCGTCTGTCAAATGCCTGCCCATGTCCCTACTCCTTACGTTCCTCGCGACTCCGCCGGGGCGTACAGGTCCCGCAACAGCGCGCGCAGTCTCACCAACGCCCGCGCCATGTGCGCCTTCACCGTTCCCACGTCCAACTGCAGTATCTCCGCGATTTCATCCAGCCGGCGGTCCTCGTAATGCTTCAGCAAGAATACGGCCCGCTGGCGAGGTGAAAGCTGCTCCAGCGCCTGGCGAAGCCGCGCTTCGATCTCCTTCGCGTACGCCTGGTCCTCGGCCGACGGGCTGTTGGCCGCAGCCATTTTGAGGATGGTTTCTTCATCCTCCGCCTTCGGCCGCCGCCTCCAGAATTTCCACGTCCTCGAGCGCAGCCGGTCGAGGCACGTGTTCACCGCGATCCGGCTCAGCCATTTCGCCGGATCGTCCGGCCGAACTCCTCCGGGCGCCTCCAAAGCCTTGTAAGCCTTGAGGAAAGTGTCCTGCGTCGCGATATCGGCTTCGTCACGGTCCTGGAGCATCCGGAAGCACAGAGCGAAGATTCGGCGCTGTTCCGACGCCATCCAGCCCGAGAAGTTTCCGATATGAACACCGGCGTATGATTGCGCTGCCAGGAGATCGGCCATCGCGCTCATCACTCTAGAGGACGTAGGACGATTATGCCGGGATTACCCGCAATACGCCAACCGTTGTGGAAAGAAACGCTTACGAAGGCAGCAGGCGGCTGGTTTCGCGGGCGGCTTCCGCCAGAGCGCCGGAAGTGAAAACCGAGCAAGCCTTGGCCAGCGACGGGAGGTCGGTTCCTTCTTCGACAGGAAACTCGTGGCTCACCCAGTTGGAGAGCGGAATGTTGCGGAAGAACATGCGCTCCTGGAGAACCATCGATTTCCGATTCATAAATAGGGACTTGCTCTCCTTGACGTAGTGTCGCTCCTCGATGCGCATGTCGGCCATCAGGTCGTCGAACGAGCGCCGCCGCGCCTCCTCCTCGGCGGCTTTCACCCGCTCCTGCAACAGCTTCTCGCCCGCCTGAATCGTGGCGTTAGCCTGCGCCAGCGTCTCCCGCTCCCGGGCAATTGCTACCTCCATCCGCGCCTGCATGATCAGGAACGCCAGCAAGGCCGAACCTGAAGCGGTGAACAGCGGCAGGAACATCCAGACTAATGCGTCCATAGTATGCCTCCCAAAAGATCGGAGGGAACGCGATGAAGCTTTAGGTCTCGCCTCGCCGATGGTGGTCACCGGCCCAACCGGGGCTTATCCCAGCACGTCGATGACGTGCTTTTCCATCTCGTTGACTGTTTCCAGGGACTTAAGGTTGGCTACATAGCTGTTGCGGGCTTGAATCAGATTCACCATCTCGTCGGTCAGCTCGACCTGGTCGCCAGACGGGCCAGGCGGATCGGCCACGCGGGCCAGACGATCGGCGGTCTTCTCGAGCTGCGCCCAGGCGCGGTTGAGCCCATCGAGCGCATGGATAAGGTTCCCCGACGTTATTCCCATCCCCTGGCTTTTCGGCGCCGGCGCCGGAAGTTTTAAAAATAATCGCGCAGACCGGAGAATCTTTCGATGATCAGAAGGCGGCCGTGACCGTCCTCGACGTCTTCGCGCTCCAGGTGCCAGGTGCGGGCGTGCGGCACGTAGACGGCGCCGATGCCGGCCATCAGCGCGGGTTTGATGTCGGACTTGGGCGAGTTGCCCACCATCCAGGTCCGCTCGGCATCCATGCCGCGGGAGGCCACCAGTTGGCGGTAGGAGTCCACGTCCTTCTCCTTGACGATGGCGGTGTGGCCGAAGTAGATGCCGAGCCCGGAGCGGTCGATCTTCAGCTTCTGCTCTTCGGCCAGGCCCTTGGTGAACAGCGTGAGATCGTGGCGGGTGGCGAGGTATTCGAGGGTTTCGCGCACCCCGTCGATCAGGACAATGGGCTCGTCCAGGATGCGCTCGGCAATAGCGATCACCCGGTCGAGGTCGCCGTCGAGGATGTGGCGCTCGGCCAGGCGGAGGTAACACTCGCGCATGTTGCGGCCGAAGTTGCGCGAGCCGTAGCCGTGGACCTTGATGTTCGCCAGTTCGATTTCATCGAGTATCGAGCGGATCTGGGTCGGAGTGAGGGTGGAGTGATTGAGCAACTCGACGAATTCGGCGAATGCCCGTTCGAAGTAAATGTTGTTTTCCCAGAGCGTGTCGTCGGCGTCGACGATCAGGTGCTGCCGCATACCCTCAGGATGCGCCGAGGGCCGGCCCCCGGCCGTTCCAGGGCGCGACCGCGCGGACGTGCCCGGCGTGCCGCTGCTGCTCCAGGTGCGCGGGCAGGAATTCGACCAGTTGACGCAGCCGTTCGCTCTCCGAGCGCAGGCCAAGCATTTTCTGGCGGAACTCGAGATCGGGAACCAGTTGGGCGAGCTGGAAGCTGAGCTGGGGATCTTCGAGTTTGGGATCGGGCGCCGGTTCGGGACCCAGTACTTCCTTCAGTTCGCCGTAGCCCTGAAGGGCGCGTTCCCGCAGGTCTTCGCCGGGCTCGTCGGTCTCCTCGTCGTTGAAGAAGTCGACGCTGCCCCGCAGGTAAGCTTTTTCCGTGTCCAGGTCGCGGATCTCGAAGCGGCGGACGCCCATCACCACGATGTCCATGCGCCCGTCGGGATAGGCTTGCGTCACTTTCTCGACGACGGCGGTGCAACCGGTGCCGACGATGCCCCGGTCGGCCGCCAGGACAACGCCGAATTCCGTCTTGTTCCGCAAGGCCTCGCCGATCATTTCCTTGTAACGATCCTCAAAGATGTGGAGCGGAATCTGAGTGCGTGGAAATAAAACGACGCCGAGAGGAAAAAGGGGTAGCATCTCTGGCTGCATGGTACCATTATCCCGCAGGCAAGCCGCCCGACTATGAATCTGAGCGGAAAAGTTGCGCTGATTACAGGGGCTTCGCAGGGCATCGGCGCGGCGTGCGCGGCCGCGTTTGGAAGGCGCGGGGCAAGCCTTTCACTCGTGGCCCGGTCGGAAGAAAAACTCCGCGCGGTCGGGGGACCGGAGGCGTTGATCACGCCGGGCGACCTATGCGATGCGGAGGTCCGGCGCCGGGTGGTCGAGGCCACTCTCGAGCGGTTTGGCGCCATCGACGTCCTGGTGAATAACGCCGGCGTGGGCCTCTACTCCGATGTTTCCGCCGCCCCGATGGCGGAGGTCACGCGGATGTGGGAGTTGAACGTGATGGTTCCGCTGGAACTCATTCAGCTTGTCGCGCCGGCGATGATCGAGCGGCGTTCCGGCGCCGTCGTGAACGTCGGTTCCATCGCGGGGAAGGTGACGCTCCCGTGGATCTCGCTGTACTCGGCCTCGAAATACGCGTTGGGTTCGCTGACGGACGGCCTGCGGCTGGAACTGCGGGACAAGGGCGTCCACGCAATCGCGATCTGCCCGGGATACGTGCGGACGAATTTCCGGGAGAACGCCTTGGCCGGCCGGCTGCCGGCATCGTTGGAACGCTCCAGCAAATTCCAGATTTCGGCCGAGGAGTGCGCGGAAGCCATCGCGAACGCGGTGGAAAGGGGCAAGCGGACCGTGGTGATTCCGCGGGTGGGCTGGATTATGATCGGGTTGGCCCGGATGTTTCCGTGGCTGGTGGACTGGCAACTGGCGCGGATGTATCGTAGGGTAAAGCTCGAAGAATGATACTGAAGCTCAAGCGAACGCCGGGCATCTACCTGGTGGGCTTCATGGCTTGCGGCAAGACTACCATCGGGCGGATGCTGGCGGAGACGCTCGGGTGGTCGTTCGTCGACATCGACGACGACATCGAGGCCCGCGCGAAGACGACGATCAGCGACATCTTCGACGCGGTGGGAGAAGAGGAATTCCGGCGGTTGGAGACTGGTGCGCTGACCGAGCGCGTGCGCATGATCGAGCGAGGTGATCCCATGGTGATCGCCCTGGGCGGCGGCGCGTTCGCGCGGAGCGAGAATTACGAGTTGATTTCGACCAATGGCGTTTCCATCTGGCTGAAGTGTCCGTTGTCGATGCTGCAACAGCGGGTGGCCTCGGCGACGCACCGCCCGCTGGCGCGAGACCCGGCGCGGTTCGCCGAACTGTACCGGGCGCGTTTGCCGCTGTACGGGCGAGCCGATTTTCACGTGGAGATCCGAAGCGACGATCCCAAGCCCGCGCTCACGGACATCCTGAAGCTGCCTATTTTCTGAACGGACGATATGCCATCCAACCTGCGCAAAGACGCTCTCGCGATCTTCCGCGCCGCGCTCGCCGCCGCCGATCCGTATGAAGCGATCCTACGGCGCGTGCGCGTCGACGGGGACGCGCTGACGGCGGGCCGCCGCCGCTATAACCTGGCGAAATTCGAGCGCATCTGCGTTCTGGGCGCCGGCAAAGCGAGCGCGGCGATGGCGCGGGCGCTGGAACGCCTGCTCGGCCGACGCATCGCGCGCGGGCTGGTAAATGTAAAGTACGGCCACGTGGCGAAACTGCGGCGCGTTTCCTTGAATGAGTGCGGGCACCCTGTGCCGGACGAGGCGGGAGTGTACGGCGCGCGGCGCATCGCCGAACTGGCGCGCGATGCGGGCGAGCGAGACTTAGTGATGTGCGTTTTTTCCGGAGGCGGGTCGGCGCTGATGCCGCTTCCGGCCGAACCGGTCACGCTCCACGAGAAGCAGGAGACCACGAAGCTGCTGCTGGCGTGCGGCGCCTCGATCCACGAGATCAACGCCGTCCGGAAGCATGTCTCCGGGATCAAGGGCGGACAACTGGCGCGCCTGGCGTTTCCGGCGACGGTTGTGTCGCTTCTGCTGTCGGACGTGATCGGCGACGATCTTGACGTCATCGGCTCGGGCCCGACGGCGGCCGACAGTTCCACGTTTGGGTCCGCAAAGTCGATTCTGGAGAAATACGGAATCCTGGAACGGGTTCCCGCGGCGGTTCGGGAACGGATCGAGCGCGGCGCGGACGGCGAGGTGCCGGAAACGCCGAAACCGGGCGCGGCCGAACTGGCGCGCACGCAGAACCTGGTGGTGGGGAGCAATCAGCTCGCCGTGGACGCGGCCGCGGCGAAAGCCCGCGAACTCGGGTATCGCACCTTGGTGCTTTCCACTTTCATCGAAGGCGAAACCCGTGACGTCGGGCGCTTGCACGCCGCGATCGCGAAGGAGATACGGGCCTCCGGGCGGCCCTTGAAGCCGCCGGCCTGCGTGATTTCGGGGGGCGAGACGACGGTCACCCTCCGCGGCGACGGCCTCGGCGGCCGGAACCAGGAGTTTGTCCTGGCGGCCGCGCTGGACATCGCCGGGCTGGACAACGTGCTGATCCTGAGCGGAGGCACCGACGGCTCCGACGGACCGACCGACGCGGCCGGCGCCCTGGCCGACGGCGCAACCGTGGCCGAGGCTCGGGAGCGGGGACTGGAGCCGGCGCGGTATCTGGCGGCCAACGATTCCTACCACTTCTTCGAGCCGCTCGGCAAGCTGCTGAAGACCGGCCCAACCAACACCAACGTCATGGACGTGCGGATCGTACTCGTCGCTTGAACCCCTGCAGGGATTTTGCGAGGTCCGAGTTCGGTACGGGACGCCGACAGCGTCTCCTTCCGTCAGTAGAGTGCCCAGCGTCCCGATTAAGCGTCGGGATATAGGCTGCGCTCGAAATCTTCGAGATAGGCTACCAGCCGCTCGTGCTTTCTCTCGTCTTCCAGCAGGTAGTCCAGCAGGTGCCGCTGAATGGCCAGAGGGCAGGCCTCGCGGGCATGTTCCGCCATCTGAATGGCCCGCTGCTCCTGCTCATCGTGCTTCTCGAGAATGGCCCACACGTCGTCGAGTTCTTCCGGCTGCAACCCGAGCGCGCCTTTCTCAAGGCTGTCGGGCGCAAGGCTGTCGAGCAACGCCTGCTGCACCTTCTTGTGCATGACGGAATCCTGACGCATGATTTCCATCACCAGCCGAACCAGGGCACTTGTGGTCGTCTCCAGAACGGCAGTGGTGTGGGTTACGCTGGCATCTTCGATCGTCTGCCATTCCTGGAGCGTATTCTTCAACTGCTCCAGGCGCTCCTCCTTGCTCTGGCTCATGACGGTCGCCGAGCCGTAACCGAACTTCTTTTCCTTCATGTCACACTTCCTTTCGCAGCGTGCTCAAACCCGTTACGATCATCGGCTCGAACCAGAAGGAGCTTTATAGACTGGCCCGCTTCCCTTGCGCGGATTTGAGGCGGCGCCGGCGGGTGACGCGCGGTGCGGCGCGCATTGTCGTCAGTCCGGCCAGTGGGCCATAATGAAGGTACGCCGATTCCTAAACGGGAAAAGTGCGCATCGCCGCTCGAGGAAAGATACGCCGCATGAGAGTTTGTTGCGCCGCCTTGCTCGTCCCGCTCGCCATCAGCTTTACGGTCGCTCCAGTTGAGGCTGCCGAGCTGCAACGCCCGGCGGCCGGGCCGGTGGAAATCATGCCCACATCGGAAATCCGTCCCGGTATGACCGGCACGGCATGGACGGTGTTCTCTGGCTCGGACCCGGAAGCGGTTCCGGTGGAAATCATCGGACTCTGGAAAAACCAGTGGGGACCGCGGCAGGACATCATCCTGGCCAAGCTCGGCGGCAAGGCGCAACGCACGAACGTGGCGGGCGGCATGAGCGGCAGCCCGGTCTATATCGACGGAAAACTGATCGGCGCCATCGCGCTGCGGCTGAGCGTCTTCTCGCCGGACGCCATCTGCGGAATCACGCCCATCGAGCTGATGCTCGAGGTGAAGGATTTCGACGAATCCGTGCCTTCGGACGCGCTGACGCCGGACAAGACGGCGGCGCGCGAGCCGGTCGAGATTCCGGGCGAGTTGCTCGCGCGCGCGGTGAGCGCTGGCGGCGCCTCGGAGTTTGCGCGGCGCACGCAGGTAATGGTCCCGGTGGAAACGCCGCTTGCGTTCGCGGGATTCCATCCTTCGGTGTTGAAGGAGTTCGGGCCGATTTTCCAGCAGTTGGGGTTCGTAGCGGTGCAGGGCGGGGCGACGGCGGCGATGTCGGACCCCAAGCCCGCGGCGGGTTGGGAAAATTCGCTCCAGCCGGGAGAGGCGGTGGCGGGCGCGCTGGTTTCGGGCGACATGAGCATCAGCGGCCTGGGAACGGTGACGTACAACGACGGCAAGCGCGTGCTGGCGTTCGGTCATCCGTTCTTCAACCTGGGGCCGGTGGCGATGCCGATGGCGAAGGGCGAAGTGCTGATGGTGCTGTCGTCGGCGTTTCAGCCCAACAAGTTCGCCAATGCGACCGAGATCGTCGGCTCGCTGAAACAGGACCGGCATAGCGGAATCATGGGCGTGCTGGGCGAGGAAGCGCCGATGATTCCGGTGACGGTGAAGGTCCGATCGTTCGACAAGCAGGACGTGGTCCGGAAAGAAAAGGACTTCCGCTTCAACGTTTTCGTCCAGCAGAAGTGGACGCCGTACCTGATGATGGTGACGCTGTTCAATTCGATCTCCGGCTTGAACGATTTCGCCGAGGAGGTCACCTACCGGCTGAGCGGGGAAGTGGAACTCCATGGACAGCCGAACCTGTCGCTGGCGACGATGCAGGCCGGCAGCGAGATGCCGGTTCCCGCACCGATGATTCTGGCGGGCTGGTGGGGGGACAAGTTCAACCGGCTGTTCTTGAACGCGGTGAAGACGCCACGCCTAAAGCGCGTGAACGCGACGCTGGACCTGTTGCCCGAGCGGCGCGTCGCGCTGATCGAGACGGCGTGGGCGGGGCTGGATGAAGTGGATCCCGGATCGGAAGTGCCGGTGAAGGTGTTTCTACAGCCTTACCGTGGCGAGCGCTTCGAACGCGATTTCACGGTGAAGATCCCGGCCGGAATCCCGAAAGGAACGCACAAGATTCTGTTGAGCGACGCCGACACCCTGAACCGCATGCAGAGCGCGGCCGCCATGGCGAGCCGCTTCATGGACCTGCCGGAGACGGTGTCGCTGTTGAACCAGGAGCGGAGCAACAACAAGATGTACGTCTCCCTGGTTCAGGCTAGGCCGACCCTGTATTACGAAGACAAATCCCTGCCGAGCCTCCCGGCTTCGGTCGCCAACGTGATGCAGGCGGGCCGAAGCGGCAGCCGCCGGTTTGTGACCTGGGGCGAAAGCGTGCAGGAGCAGATGACCTTGCCGTTCGACTTGGTCGTCACCGGCAACTATTCGCTCAACATCAAAGTAAGGTAGTTTCTTCCCTCATGTACAATCCAACAACCCGCCGCCGGCTCCCGCTTGCGGCGCTGAGGCCGGCTGCTCTGCTGGCGCTGGCAACGGCGCTGTTCGCCGTGGAGACCCGGAAGTGGGAACAGTCCTCGCTCGGCGATTTCGGCGCGGGGACCCTGAAGAAGCTGTCGCTCCGAAGCGACGGACGGATCTTTCTGGCGCCGGAGTTGCGAGAGCTGCTGGATGCGTCGTCGGCGATTCTCTGGGCCATCGCCGAAGACTCCAAGGGCAACGTCTATGCCGCGGGCGGAGGCGTCGGTTCGGGCACGGCGAAACTTCTCCGTATCGATCCCAGCGGACGGAGTTCGGTCGCCGCGGAGTTGGAAGGGTTTCAGATCCAGGCGATCGCGGTGGACAGGCAGGATCGCGCATATGCCGCGACGGCGCCTGACGGAAAGGTCTACCGGGTTGAGGGCGACGGGAAGCCGGAGGTCTACTTCGACCCGAAAGCCAAGTACATCTGGGACCTGGTCTTCGACGCAAAGGGAGCGTTATATGTTGCGACAGGCGATACGGGCGACATTTACCGCGTTACGCCGGACGGACAAGCCTCGGTGTTCTTCCGGACCGAGGAGACGCACGTCCGTTCACTGGCGATGGACGGCAAGGGGAATCTGATCGCCGGCACGGAGCCGAGCGGGCTGGTGCTGCGCATCACGCCGGCGGGCGAAGGTTTTGTCATCCACCAGTCGGCTAAGCGCGAGATCACGACGGTGGCCGTGGGGCCGGATGGCAGCATCTACGCCGCCGGAGTCGGGGACAAACTGCCGGCTGGACCGCTGCCTCCCCAACAGGAGGAAGGGCCGGTTGGTCCCGCGGCCCCGGGGGCCGCGCCGGCGGCGGGCGGGACGGTGATTGTCGGGCCGCAGCGTCCGGGCGCGGGACCACCGCCAACGCTTATGCCGCGGCCGAGCGTGTCGGGAGGGTCGGAGGTCTATAGCGTCGATCCGGACGGGTTCCCGCGAACCATCTGGAGCGATGGAAGCGAGATCGTCTACGCGATCACGCTCGACGCCGAGGGGCGGCCGTTGCTCGGGACCGGCAATCAGGGCAAAATCTACCGCCTCGAAAAGAATAAGATGTACACTCTGCTGCTGGACCTCGCGCCGACGCAGGTCACCGCGCTGCGCCAGGGACGCAACGGCAGGCTGCTGGCGGTGACGGGGAACGTCGGTAAGGTGTACCAGATCGGTCCGGAACTCGAGAAGGAGGGTTCGCTGGAGAGCGACGTGTTGGACGCCAGGCGCTTCTGCTACTGGGGCCGGCTGTCGTTTCGCGGAGCGGCCAACGGCGGGACGATTGGTTTCCAGGCCCGGAGCGGCAATCTCGACCGGCCACAGCGGAACTGGAGTCCGTGGAGCCCGGTGGAACTGACGTCCTCGGGCGGGGAAATCAAGGCGCCGCCGGCGCGTTTCCTGCAATACAAGCTGACGCTTTCGGCTTCCGGCGGGCACTCGCCGGAAGTGAGCGTTGTGGAGGTGGCGTATCTGCAGAAGAACGTCGCCCCGGTGATCGAGAGGATCGCAGCGACGCCGCCGAATTACCGGTTCCCGCCGCGGCCGCTGGTAATCAGCAGCCCCCAGAGTCTAAACCTGTCGCCGCTCACCGAAAGCAAGACGCCGCCTCCGCCGCGGCCCGTGCCGACCACCAGTCCGCTGTCGATGCAGTACGCAAAGGGGCATATCGGCGCCCGGTGGCTGGCCACCGACGAGAACGACGACGCCTTGGTGTACCGCGTGGAGATTCGCGGCGCCCAGGAGAGCGAGTGGAAGGAACTGGAAAAGGAACTCGATGATCCCTACACAAGCTGGGATTCCACCGCGTTCCCCGACGGCGAGTACCGGCTGCGAATCACGGTTTCCGACAAGCGCGCCAACCCGCCGCAGGAGGCGCTGACCTCCCAACTGGAAGGCGAGCCGTTCCTGATCGACAACACGCCGCCGGTGGTTTCGGACCTCACCGGCTCGCGAAGCGGAGGCAAGATCCGGGTGGGCTGGAAGGCGGAGGACGCGTTGAACGTCATCAAGCAGGCGGAATACTCGCTCAACGGCGGCGACTGGACGGTGGCCAAGCCGGTGTCCGGGCTGTCGGATTCGCCGATGGAGGAGTACCGGCTCGAGATTGACGCCCCGTCCGGCGGCGAGCACACGATCGCCGTGCGCGTTACCGATCAGTTCGACAACCAGGCAGTAGCCAAAGTCGTGGTGAAGTAGACAGGCCCAAGCGATGACAACCCGCCGCGGATGGATGGCGGACACCGAGCCGAAAGCGCTCGAGGCGCTGAACGAGCTGCGGCGGAGGATGAGCGCCTCCGAGAAGCTCGTCGAGGCGCTGGAGATGGCGGCCATGCTGATCCGGGCGTGTGAGGACCGCGTCCGCAAGGATTTCCCGGAAGCCGGCGAGCGCGAGATCTTCCTCCACGGCGCCTCGCTGCGGCTGGGCGCCGAGACCGTGAAGCGTGTTTACGGCTGGGACCCGGACGGCGGCCAGGCGCCATGAGCGACGCGCCGCTGCACGCGCTGAACCGTGTGCTGGAAGCGCTGGACCGGCTCGAAATCCAATCGATGGTGTGCGGTTCCACGGCGAGCGCCATCCACGGGCACCCCCGCATGAGCCGCGACGTCGATATCGTCACGCGGATCGATCGGGCGCAGGCCGACGCGCTCGTTGAAGCGCTGAAGGCCGATCGTTTGGTACCAGCAGGGCGGCGAGGTCTCCGAACGGCAGTGGAACGACGTGCTCGGGGTGCTCGCGGTGCAGCGGGACCAGTTGGACCTGGGGTACGCGCGACACTGGGCCGGCTACCTTGGAGTAACGGATCTGCTGGAACGTGCGCTTGGGGAACACCAGGACACAGGCGGGTAGCCGGTGGCAGCGGGCCGGCTCACTTGGCGTTGGGGTCCCAAAGAACCTCGGCGGCGCCAAGCGCGGCGTTGACCCAACGGCTCCAGGCAAAGAACGCGTCGCTGAGCCGGTTCAGGTAACGCAGGACTTCCGGCGCGACCTCTTCTTCGTTCGACAGGGCCACGGCGAGCCGTTCGGCGCGCCGCGCAACCGTGCGGCAGACGTGCAGTTCGGCGTTGAGCCGCGAGCCTCCGGGCAGGACGAACGAACGCAGCGGCTGCACCTCCGCGACGGCGGCGTCGATTTCGCCCTCCAGTCGATCGATGTCGGACTGGGTGATTCGCGCCTGCCTTGGATGAAGGTCCTCGGGCACGGTCGCCAGTAGCGAGCCGAGGTTGAACAACTCGTGCTGGACGCGGCGCAGGGCGCCGGCGAAGCCGGCGAACCTGGGGTGGCGGGAGGTCAGCTCGTCAGCGGAGACGCAGGCGGCGCCGACGAATGCGTTCAGTTCGTCCACCGTCCCGAAGCACTCGATGCGGAGCGCGTCTTTGGCGACGCGCTGGCCGCCCACCAGGCTCGTCTCGCCGGAATCGCCGCGGCGAGTGTAGATGCGGTTCAGCGCCAGTCTTGGTTCATTGAAGAGGGGGCCTCCAGGGTCCACGCGTCCTCACTTTCTTCGCGGTCTGTCGTTATTGATTGTAGTGAGGAGCACGGGCAACGCGGCGCCTACCGGTTTTGTCGGGCGGCTGGCCGGCTTACGACGAGGCCTCCCTCAAACGGTCAGCAGGCGGTGCTCATGAGGAACCACAGGAACACGATGCTGGCGGGCACCCCCAGAGCCAAAGCTACCAAATATCTCATGCTTAAGCCTCCTCCATTGAGGATGTAAGCAATCGGGACGCCAAACTCCGGGGCCCACCTTGAGCGCCGAAAGCCTCGCGACGAATCCGCCGTTCTCACCTCCCTTTCCGGCGGGATGTGACATAATGAGGCAAACGCGGCAAGGAGGTTCTTGCATGAGCAGCATGGGGTTCTCACAACGAATTCTGAAGTATGCAGCCGTTCTGGTTGTCTCCATTCCTCTGGTTCTGGCGCAGGAGGGCGGAGGACAGGGTCAGGGCGGAGGACAGGGAGGACAGGGAGGACAGGGGGGACAGGGAGGCGGTCAAGGCCCCGGCGGCGGTCAGCAGGGTGGCGGGATACCCGGCGGGACGCGCCCCGGCCAGCAGCCCACCGAACGGCAGCCGTTTCCCGGGCAGGAACAGCAGCGGTTCCCGGAAATGCAGCGGCCGATCTTCCTCCAGGGCAAAGTCGTTCTTGACGACGGCACGCCGGCCCCGCCGCAGACGGTGATCGAACGCGTCTGCAACGGCCGGCCGATTCCGGAAGGCTACACGGATTCGAAGGGGCGCTTCAGCTTCCAGGTCGGGCAGAACACCAACCTTGTGGCGGATGCCAGCTTCGGCGGCGCCGATCAGGACCTCGCCATGAACCGCGGCATGGGCGGCTCGCAGGGCATGGGCGGAATGGGGGGCGGCATGGGCGCGGGCGGTCTGGGCGGCCGTGGCGGCGGTATCACCGAGCGCGACCTGATGGGGTGTGAACTCCGGGCTTCTCTCCCGGGTTACCGCTCGTCGTCGGTTGAACTCACCGGCCGGCGCATGTTCGACAATCCCGACGTCGGCACGCTGATCCTGAAAAAACTGGCCAACGTGGAAGGCTTCACCATCAGCGCCACCACGCTTCATGCTCCGAAGAATGCGCAGAAGGCGTTCGAGAAGGGGATGAAGGAGGCGAGCAAGAAGAAGCTCGACAAGGCGCAGAAGGAATTGGAGACCGCCGTCTCCCTTTATCCCGAGTACGCTGTCGCCTGGCAGGCGCTGGGCCAGGTGTACGAAGCCACGGAAAATCCGGAGCAGGCGCGCGAGGCGTACGCCAAGGCGCTGGCCGCCGATCCCAAGTTCGTCAGCCCGTACATGCGGCTGGCGCAAATGGACGTGCGCGCGCAGAACTGGCGTAGCGTGGCGGACACAACCGACCGCGTTGTGAAGATGAATCCTTACGATTTTCCGGACGCGTACTTCCTGAACTCGGTCGCCAACCTCAATCTCAATAATTTTCCGGCTTCGGAGAAGAGCGCGCGGGAAGCCATCAAGGCCAACGCGCAGATGAGATTTCCGCAGGTGGAGCACGTGCTGGGGTTGGCGCTGGCGCAGCAGAACAACCTCACCGAAGCGCAGGAGCATCTAAAGAGATACCTGACGCTGGTTCCCGAGGCCCAGAACGCCTCGCAGGTGAAGCAGCAGCTTTCGCAGATCGAGGCGTTCCTGGCGCAGAACCCGCAGGCGCAGCCGCAACAGTAGCTCGGCCCGCGGCAAGGCCGCTCAACGGAAGAAGGTCGCCTGCGCCGCCAGTACGGCCAGAAAGCCGACGACCGAGACGATCGCTTTCATCACCGTCCAGGTGCGCAGCGTTTGGGGAACGCTCATCCCAAGATACTGGCTGACGATCCAGAAGCCGGAATCGTTGACGTGCGACAGCGCCGTTCCGCCGCACGCCACCGCGAGCACCATCATTTCAGGCGAGTAGCCGGGCATGCTCGGCATCATGGGGGCGAGAATGCCCGCCGACGTGATGATGGCCACCGTCGCCGACCCTTGCGCGAAGCGCATCACCAGCGACATCAGGTAGGCGACCACCAGCGGCGAGATGTGCGCGGCCACCAGGGCCTGGCCCATGTACGGGCCAACGCCGCAGTCCACAATCACCTGCTTGAACGAGCCGCCGGCGCCGGTGATGAGCATCAGCGATGCCACAGGCGCCAGCGAATCGGTGGACATCTTGTCCACCCTCGTTCGGCTCAGACCCCGCCGGAATCCGAATACCCAGACAGCGGCAATCAGCGCCAGCGTCAGCGCGGTGAAGGGGTGACCGAGGAAGACCGCGGCCGGCCTGCCCGGCAACCCCGCCATTTCGACGATCGTTGCGCCGAAGATCAGCGCCAGGGGCAGCAGCAGGATCGACGCGACGACGGCCACGTGCGGAGGCCTCTTGCCGGTCTCCTCTTTCGGGGCGAAGCTCTCGGCCATCGGCGGGACCGGCACGAAGATGCGTTTGGCGATCCACGTCCCGTAGACGATTCCGCCGGCGATCGCCATGGGAATCGAGACGAGCGTGCCGTAGAGGATGGTGAGCCCGAGGTCGGCGCCAAGCAGTTGCGCGGCGGCTGCCGGGGCGGGATGGGGAGGTACCAGCGCGTGGGTGACGGTGAGGGCGGCCGCGACCGGGAGTCCGTAGAACAGGATCGAACGCTTCGACTCGCGGCCAAGATTCCAGATGATCGGGGCCAGGATGATGAAGGCCACGTCGAAGAAGATGGGGAGCCCTACGACAAACGCTCCGGCCAGAACGGCCCATGCGGCGCGGTCGCGGCCGAACTTGTCCAGAAACCAGTCGGCCAGCACGCGGCCGCCGCCGGAATGTTCGATGAAGCGGCCGATCATCGCGCCCAGCGCGATCACCACGGCAATGAAGCCAAGCGTGTCGCCAAGGCCGGTCTGAACCGATTTCAGCACCTTGGCGGGATCCATGCCGGCCGCCAGTCCCAGCGCGAGGCTGGTGACCATCAGCGCGACGAAGGCGTGAACCTTGAAAACGAGAATGAGCAGCAGCAGGACGCCCACCGCCGCGATCGTGAGCAGAACCAGAACGGGCCCCTCGGGGGTCATCGTCTGGCTATTCTATCCTGCCGCGCCTACGCTTCGAGTTTCCAGGGCGCCCGGTAGTGGGGCTTCATCAGTTCCTCGGCTTTGCGGTCGTCGATCGGGCGCTCTTTCTCGATGTCCCAATCGACGCGGCGTCCCAGCCGGAAGGCGGCGTTTGCGACGTGGCAGGCGATCATCGAGTCGTGGCCGATTTCGACGTCCGAGCGCGGGTTCTGCCGGCTCCGCATGCACTCGAGGAAATTCTTGACGTGCGCGAAGTGCATATCGTCGTTGGCGGGCACGTTGTAGCGCGGCTTTCCGGAGGACTTGTAAACGCGGTCCGGCCGGTCGATGCGGTCCGTCTCCGGATAGACTTCCCAGCCTTGGCGGTCGATCACCAGGACGCCCTGCTCGCCGTGGAACTGCACCCCGTGCTCCCGCGCCTCCGGTCCCCGGCCCACGCCGAGGGCGTGTTCCCAGATCATGCTGAACGAGGGGTACTGCCACATTACCTGCTGGGTGTCCGGCGTCTCCATCGCGTCGTCCGGGTACCCGAACTTGCCGCCCACCGACATCGCCGACGACGGCGCCTTGATGCCCATCGCCCAGTTGGCGATGTCGATCATGTGCGCTCCCCAGTCCGTCATCAGTCCGCCGGAATAATCCCAATACCAGCGGAAGGTGAAATGGAACCGGTTGCGGTTGAACGGGCGCTTGGGCGCGGGTCCGAGCCACATGTCGTAATCGACGCCCTCCGGCGGTTCCGAGTCCGGCAGAACGGGCGTGCGGCCCTTCCAGTCGAGGTAAGCCCAGGCGCGCACCAGGCGCACCTTGCCGAGCTTGCCGTCTTTTACATACTCGACCGCGTCGGTATAGTGCCTTGCGCTGCGCTGCTGCGTGCCCATCTGCACCACGCGCTTGTGCTTGCGCGCGGCATCCACCATGACGCGTCCTTCGCCCACCGTGATCGAGAGCGGCTTTTCGACGTAGACGTCCTTGCCGGACTTGCAGGCCATGATCGTCGGCAGAGCGTGCCAGTGGTCCGGCGTGGCGACGATCACGGCGTCAAGGTCGTTGCGGTCGACGACGTGGCGAAAATCCTGGGTTAGCAGGTCGGCGCGCTGCCCGGCGGGTTCCACGATCTCGCGGACGGTCTGGTCCATCTGCGCCTTGTCGACGTCGCAAAGCGCAACGCACTGGACGCCGGAGACGCGCAGGAAATCCTTCAAATCGCCGCGGCCCATGCCTCCGCATCCGATCAGCGCGACGCGGATGCGGTCGTTCGCTCCGGCCACGGCGTCGCGGGAAGAAGCGGTTTGCGCGGCGAGCGGTCCCGCGCCGGCCATCGCGGCGCCGAGCCCGGCCGTTTTCAGAAAGCGGCGGCGGTTTCCAACGGACATAACAATACCTCTCCACTATTATCGTTCGGTCGATCCGGCGCGCGGAGCAATTCCGGCCGGCTATTCGGTCACCTTGACGATAAGGTAGGTGATCTTCTTTCCCGGGGCCACCAGCACTTGGTGAGGCGTTTTGGCCGGAATGTTCGCGATGTCGCCCGGCCGCAGAGGATGCTTCGTCCCGCCTTCGATTCCATCGCCGCGGATCTCGCCGGGACCGGTGGAGCGGCCGCCGGTTACCGTTCCGCCAACGACGAGGGTGCCCTCGCCGCTCTGGATCACGAAAACGTCCGCCACCGCGTCGTGAACCTCAGCCTCGCCGTCGCCCTCGCGATACGCCGTCATGACGGAATGGTTCTGGTACCTGGCAAGCTGCTCCGTGGCCACTTTCTTCTCGTTGATTTTCGGCGCGAGCTTTTTGCCATAGTCTCTGAGGCTGGTCCCGCTCCAGAACGAGAAGCCCGCCGGGTCCGCTGCCGCCAGGAACGCGGCGGTTGCGGATACAAAAACGATCGATAGCGCTGGTTTCATAATTGTCCCCCGCCCATTGTATAAGTGGGAAATACGTGTCCATCAACAAGATGACGAGGGTCGTCGCGCGCATCGCGGCGATGAGCCCGCGGGAGATCCGTGTCCGCGCAACCCAGGAACTGCTGAAGCGCTGCGACGCCGCCGCGGCGCGGCTGGGCCGGCGATGGCTAGGCCCGGCCCCGGACGTTTGCGGGCGGTTCTTTTTCGAGCCGCAACAGCTACCCGCCATTTTCGACATGCTGCGCCGCGAGTTGCCGCGGGAGATGGAGCGTACGATCGCGGACGCCGAGCGCATCCGCCGGCGCACGTTCGACCTGCTGGGCTACCGCGGCCTCGGCTTCGGCGATCCCATCGACTGGCATCTGGACCCCGTGCACGGCAAGCGCAGCCCGCTGGTCCCGTGGTATCGAATCCGGTTCCTGGACTTTGAGGCCGCCGGCGATCACAAGATTCTCTGGGAGCTGAATCGCCACCAGCATCTCGTCACGCTGGCGAAGGCCTGGCGGCTGACCGGCGATAACGGTTTTCTCGACGAGCTGATCGCGCAGTGGCGCGGCTGGCGCGCCGCCAATCCCTACCCGCTCGGCATCAACTGGGCGAGTTCGCTGGAGGTGGCGTTTCGGAGCCTGTCCTGGATCTGGGTCGAGCGCCTGCTGTTCGACCAGCCGTTCGCGGCGGAACTCCGGGCGGCGCAGACGCTGAATGCGCGCCATATTCGCCGGTATCTGTCCACCTATTTCGCGCCGAATACGCACCTGCTGGGTGAGGGCGTGGCGCTGTTTTTCCTCGGCGTACTGTACGGCGTCCCGCGCTGGCGTGACGCGGGCTGGCGAATTACGCTCGAACAGATGGAAAAGCAGGTGCGGCCTGACGGATTTCATTTCGAGCAGTCAACCTATTACCATGTTTATGCGCTCGATTTCTTTCTGCACGCGCGCCTGCTGGCCGACGCCAACGGCATTCCGGTTCCCGCCGCCTATGACGCCGGCCTCGAGCGGATGCTCGAAGCGCTGGCCGCCATTTCGCAGGCCGACGCGCCGCCGCGGCTGGGCGACGACGACGGCGGCCGTCTCTTCGATCCGCGCCGCAATATGGGCCGTCACATGACCGATCCGCTCGCCACGGGCGCCGTCCTGTTCAACCGTCCGGAGTGGAACCCGGGCCTCACCGAGGAGACCCTCTGGCTGTTGGGCGGCCGCCGTGTTGGCCGGGCCGCGCGGACGCCGCGGTCGACGGCGTTCCCCGACAGCGGCGTCTATGTGATGGCGGCCGGCGGCTGGCAGTTAACTGTTGACGCCGGCCCGATCGGCTGGGGCAACGGGGGCCATGGCCACGCCGACCTGCTCAGCGTGCACCTGGCGCGCGAGGGACGCGAATTCCTGACCGATCCGGGAACGGCCTCGTACATGAGGGCCGCCGAACGCGACTGGTTTCGGAGCACCGCGGCGCACAACACGCTCGAGGTGGACGGCCGCAGCCAGGCGTTACCGGCGGCGCCGTTCGCATGGCGCAACATGCCTGCCGCGCGCGTCGAGAAGTGGCGGTCCGAGCCGGCATTCGACTACTTCCGAGGCTCGCACGAAGGCTATGCCCCCGTCGTCCACCGGCGGCACGTCGTGCGGCTCGAGGGCTGGTGGCTGGTGCGCGACGAAGTGGAAGGCCCGGGCGAGCACGACGTCGCGGCCTGGTGGCACTTGGGCGACGGCGTGCACGCGCGGCTGATTCCCTGCGGAGGCTGGGAACGAGTCGAGCAGGACACGCCGCGCTCGCCCGCCTATGGCCTGATCGCCAAGGGCCGTTCCATCTGCTTTCGAACTCGCGCGCGCCTGCCTGCGGAGTTCGCGGTAGCCATCATTCCTGGATCGGACGCGGCGGACCTGGAGGCGCGCGACGAACCCGGACGCAAGATCTTCGAGTGCGCCGGCCGGCGCGTCGTGTTTCGTGACGACGGCGAGGTGGAGGTTAGCTGACCCGCGCGCCCTCCCCCGCCACCCGGCACAGGATCGCCTCGAACTCCGCCGTCGCGGCGGCCCACGAGAACCGCCCTTCCGTCAACCGGCGCGCCGCGGCGCCAAGACGGCGGCGCAAGTCCGGATCCTTGAGCAAGCCCACGGTTGCGCGCGCGAATTCGGCGGGGGATTCGGCGAGGAGAAGGTGTTCGCCGTCGGCTACCGGCAGGCCCTCGGCGCCCATCGGGGTCGAAACGACGGCCTTGCCGGCGGCCATGGCTTCGAAGATCTTCAGGCGCGTGCCGCTTCCGCTGCGCATCGGCATCACATAGACCCACGCGCGATCGAGATACGGCCGGATATCCTCCACGCTGCCCGTCACGCGCACGGCGGCGCCGTCGTCCAGCCCGCGTATCGCCGCCGAAGGGTTGCGTCCCACCGCCCAGAACCGCGCCTGGGGAACCTCGCGGCGGACCAGCGGGAAAACGTCGCGCGCGAAGTACAGCGCGGCGTCCTCGTTCGGCATCCAGTCCATCGAGGCCGTGAAGACCAGCTCCGGCTCGGCGGATTCCTTCTCGGGCCGCGGCTGGAAGTATGTGGTATCGACGCCTGTCGGCGCCACGCTCACTTTCTCGGCGGGAACCAGGCGCCGGATGAAATCGGCGTTGCGCTCCGACACCGCGAGCACGTGATCCGCCAGCCGAATGTAGCGCCGTTCGGCCCGCGCCAGCGCTTTGTACTCGAGCCAGTAGGCGAGCTTCCGCCCAGGGTTCGCCGTCACCCTTAACTGCCGCTCCCAGACCTCCGCTTCGATGTTATGCGTGAACAGCGCGGTTGGCGCGGGGGCGGGCCACGGCAACACGCCGGCCGGATGAAGAAAGTCGCAGACCACCAGGTCGTACCGCTCTTCCCGTAGCAGTTGCCCGATGGTGCGCCGGACCTCCGGCGCGTACCATTTGGCCATCGTATACGGCTGCCCGGAAAGCTGGCAGCGCGCGAACAGCAGGCTGTCCTGGAGCCCTCCGCGCCGCGGTATTCGCAGCGGTACCGGAACCACCCGGTAAAAGACGCTTCCCAGCGAGGCGTGCTGGTCGCCGGCAAACTGCTCGTAGAACACGTGCAGCGTGATCTCGTGCCGCCGCGCCAGTTCCTTTAGCGTCTGAAAGCTCCGAATCCGGCCGCCGGTATCGAGCGGAAGCACCCCGCCGGCCTTGGTCCAAAGGATCTTCATCTTGCTCGATTATCCCGCGGCGACTACAATCCGGCGGCGCATTTGCCAGCTACTGGACGCCGGACCATCCCCACGCGCGTGGGGAAAACCAGACCGCAGCCCTCACCGCGACCGCGCGATTCCTTCGGACCATCCCCACGCGCGTGGGGAAAACCCACCGAACCGGCTTCCCGTGCTGCCGGGCGACGGACCATCCCCACGCGCGTGGGGAAAACATGGTGTGCGACTCTCAGTAT
>JAHCHE010000027.1 GCA_026129905.1 Bryobacteraceae bacterium
TGGACGCTTTGGTATTGACTCCAGCTCCACATTTATGATATATCCCCGATATATACAAAAGATCCCGGCAGCCAAGCCGGACGGCAGATCAAGTGCCAGCCTTGACAAGCCGCTCTTGGGGAAATGGGGGTAGGTTCATGGAACCTCTGGGTCGTCGCTCTTTTTTGCTGCTGTGCGCCTTCTGCGCCGCCGCTGCGGGCTTGGGCTCGGCGCAGACGTCTACCACCGGCGTGATTTCCGGCGCGGTGACCGACATCTCCGGGGCGGTTGTGCCCGGCGCGAGCGTGGAGGTGGAGAACCTGGGAACCGGGGTCCGTCAAAAGCAGGTGACGAACGCCTCGGGCCAGTACGTGTTTTCCAACCTTGCGCCCGGACAATACCGGCTCACCGCCATGCAAGACGGGTTCCGCACGGCCACGCTGCCCGAAATCCGGGTCGAGGTGACCAAGGCGTATGCGCATAATTTCATCCTTGAGGTGGGCCAACTCACCGAGCAGGTGGAAGTGGTGGCGACGCAGGAGGGCCTACAGATCGCCGACTCTACGGTCGGCAACGTGCTTGCCGGCAAGTCCCTATTGTTGTTGCCGACGTTCACGCGCCAAGCGAATGAACTGCTCATCGTGCAGCCGGGGGTGTCGCCGCAGGGCTCCGTGACGGGCTCGCGGCGGGACCAGAACGCCTTCACGCTGGACGGAATCGACGTCAGCAACAACTGGGGGGATCCCGGCACGTTCGGGTATCTGGGGCTGGAGAGCGTGGAGGAGTTTCGCGTCGGCGTGGCGAACCCAAACGCCAGCTTCGCGCGGGCGGCGGGCGGGCAGGTTTCCATCATTACGCGCCGCGGCTCCAATGAACTGCACGGCGCGCTCTTCTGGTACCACCAGAACGACAACCTGAACGCGAACTCCTGGACCAACAACCGCAACCGGATTCGCGAAGCGGAGCTAAAAGACAACCGCTTCGGCTTTCGCGTGGGCGGTCCCATCCGGCGTAATCGCACCTTTTTCTTCCTCAACCACGACGCCCGGCGCTTTCCCCGAAGCACCGAGTTCAGCCGGCTGGTGCCAACGGACTCCCTGCGGCAGGGCATCTTGCGGTTTCGGGACGCCGCCGGAAGCATCAACTCCTACCCGCTGGCGACATCCAGGGCGTGCGGCGTGGGCGGCGCCGATCCGTGCGATCCGCGCGGCCTTGGCCTGAGCCCCGCGATGAGCAATCTGTGGTCTCAGTTGCCGCCTGCCAACGACCTTAGCCAGGGAGACGGACTCAATACGGTGGGCTACCAGGGCACGGCGCGGAGCTTCGTCAATGTCAACTTCATTCACGGAAGAATCGATCACCATCTCAACGACAACTGGCGCATCGAAGCAAGCGCGAGGTACTACCGGGAGCTGGCCCGAGACGCTACCCAGCTCTCGATCGCCAACGGAAATCCGTCGGCTCTGCGCGACACGCCCATTCGGCAAAATTTCGAAAACATCGCGCTCAACGGGATCATCACTCCCAGCCTCACCGCCGAGTTTCGATTCGGCCGCGCGCGGCAGCGTTGGACGTGGGACACCCTGCGTCCGAGCCAGGCGGCGGCGCAGCTCGGCATCCCGGGGACGAACACGCCGGACGGCTTCGTCGCCATCGATGCCGGCGCGCTGGGCGGGACGCAGAACCTCCTGGCCGAACCCATAGACCTGGGCCGGCTCGCGGCCCGGGCCAAGCTCTGGGACTTGACGAACTATCAATGGAACGCGGATCTGAACTGGATCGCCGGCAACCACACCGTGCAGTTCGGTTCCCACATTCGTAACCTGCCGGCCCGGCAAACCTCCGACGACAAAGGGAACGCTTTGACGTCGCTGATCGCGACCATCGATGCGGACCTGGGCGCCCTGCGGCTGCCCGGCTCGGTGCAGCCACCTCCATGCGGGCCGAATCGCCAATCCAACTGCCTGCTGGCGGCCGATTCCCAGTTGTACAACCGTCTTTATGCCTCGGCTCTCGGCCTCACGGACAACGTTGGCGTCCTGCTGGTGCGCGACGGGAATTTCGACCCTATGCCATTCGGCAACGTGGTCGAGTCCGACACCTACGGCACGTGGAACCCGGAATTCTATGTTCAGGACGTGTGGCGCGTCCGGCCCTCGCTGACCGTCACCGTGGGTCTCAACTACAGCTTCCAGACTCCCCCGAAGGAGCGGCTCGGGCGCTTTACGATCGCGTCTTTCGCCGACACGGGAGCGTTTGTCAACGCCGGCGATTTTCTGAACGCCAAGCGGATCGCGGCCGAGCGCGGCCAGATTCTCAATCCCAACTTCGGCTTCGTTCCCGTCGGCGCGGCGGGCCGCGAGGTTTTCGACGTGGATTGGGGCAATATCGGGCCCCGCGCGGGAATGGCGTGGAATCCATCGTTCACCAGCGGCTTGCTGGGCAAGGTATTCGGGGACCACAAGACGGTGATCCGGGGCGGCTTCGGAATCGTCTACGACCGGATTAACTCGATTCAGTCCGTGCTGCTGCCTTCGCTTGGCGTCGGCCCCGGCCAAGCCCTGGCGGCGAATGTACCTCCCTGCTCCGCCACCGGGAGCGGCGGGCCGGGATGCGATCCGTCTTCCAGCAATCCCGCCGTGAGCGTTTTTCGCGCCGGTCAGGACGGCGTGATGCCGCGCCCCGAAATTCCGCCGAAGTCCATTCCGATGGTTCCGTTGGCCTGCACCACCGGGAATGCGAGTTGCCTGTTCCCCGATCAGAGTTCCGTCCAGGTGGACCCTTCAATCAAGAACGGCAGGAACTACGGCATCGACCTGAGCTGGCAGCGGGAGTTGCCGCGAGACATGGTGTTGGAAACCGCGTTCGTGGGCCGGTTCGCGCGGCGGTTGCAGCAGAGCGTCAGCCTGTCGCAGGCGCCGATCATGCAACTCGATCCCGGGTCGGGTCAGACGTTCGCGCAGGCTTTTGACAATGTGGCGACGGCTCTTCGCGCCGGGCGAAACGTGGATCCCCAGCCCTGGTTCGAGAACCAGGTTCCGGGCGGCACGGCGGCGCTCACGGCGGCAGCCCGCTCCAACTTCATCAACGGCGACGTGAACTCGGTGTTTCTGGCCGCCGACCTCCGGCGCATGTCCGCCGGGATGGAGGCCTTCAATAATTACCAGTCGAGAAGGCTTGCGTTGCGCGCCAGCGTTGGCGAATCGAACTACACGGCGCTGCTGGTAACGTTGCGGAAGCGGATGTCATACGGGCTGGTCTACGATTTGAACTATACGTTTTCCCGGTCGCTCGATCAGGTGGGGACGCTCCAGAACTCGGGAGGAATGGTTCCGAACAGCTTCGATCTGGACGCGGAGTACGGTCCTTCCGACTTCGATTTGACGCACATGTTCAACAGCCGCTGGCTCTACGAGCTGCCATTCCGGAGTTCTTCGCGGGCTCTGAACCGGTTTTTTGGGGGGTGGCATGTTTCGGGCGTTTTCACGGCGCGCAGCGGAGCGCCGCTGATCGTGCAGCAGGGCGAGCAGGTGTGGGGCGGCGGCTTCACCTCGGTCTCGCCGATCGGAGCGATTCCGACCTCCGACCCATCCTCGTTCGGCAGCGGGGTGAACCGCGGGGTCGTCGGCTCCGGCGGCACAGGCGTTACCAGCGACCCGGCGGCCGGCGGCAGCGGCCTAAACCTGTTTGCGAACCCGGAAGGCGTGTTTTCCAGCTTTCGGAGCGTGCTCATCAGCCGGGACGGGCGAAGCGGACGCGCCAATCCGATCCGTGGACTGCCGTTCTGGAACCTCGACTTGTCGATCGGCAAGCAGACCCGAGTGAGCGAAAAGGTGGGGTTTCTGATCAGCGCGGATTTCTTCAACGTGTTTAACAACGTCAATTTCGCGAACCCCAGCATGAGCCTGACGAACCGGCGCGGGTTTGGCGTCATTACAAATCAGTTTGTGCCGTCCGATCGCATAGCCGGGAGCCGCGCGATTCAGTTGGCGTTGCGCGTCGAGTTCTGACGAAAAGGAGTGAGCGTGGAATTCTCGAAACATGACCGATCGCGGCGGACGTTCTTGCGGCGTGCGGCCGGCGCGGCAGCCCTCGGGATGGCCCAGCGGCGGCTGTCGCCGGCGCAGCAGAAAAGCGGGCTGAAGGTATTCATGCACTGGGACCTGGACGGCGCGGGCGGCATCTTCACGCGGGAACAGGCGTGGTGGTGGGAACCGAACGTGCGGGAAGAAGTCGCCGCAGAGGCGCGCGATCTGATGACGGCCGACGTGAATGCGGGCACAAAGGCGGCGCTCGAAGCCGGCGTGAGCGAACTCATCGTGCTGGATACGCACCACGGCGGGGGCAACCTCTATCCCGAAAAGCTGATCAAGGACTCGCGGATCACGTATCACCTGCGCAGCGTCGGAATGCAGGACGGCAAGCGCCGCTGGATGCCCAACCTGGACGAGACCGTCGACGGGCTGATGCTGCCGGGGCACCACGCCAAGACGGGAACCAAATGGTCGTTCCTGCCGCACGCCTGGACGCTCGAGTGGAGAGACTTCCGCATCAACGGCCTCAGCGTGGGCGAGATCGGCATCGAGGCGTGCTACGCCGGGCACTGGGATATTCCGCTGATTTTCGTGCACGGCGACGCGGCGGCGTGCGAAGAGGCGCGGGAGCAGTTCCCGTGGGTGGTCACCTCAACGGTGAAGTGGGCGCGCGAGGATCCCGAGACGTGCGCCGGCCTGGCGCCGGAGGACGCCCACAAGGAGCTGGCTCGCGGAATCGCCGAAGCGATCGAGAAGCTGCGAGCGGGGCGGATGCGCGCCTACAAGCCGCGATTGCCGATGACGGTATCGATTCGCATGGCGACAATGGACGGGGCGGCCGCGGCGGCCAAGCGTCCGGGAGTGCGCCGCCTTGACGACCACACCGTAGAGGCGCGCATCGGCCGCCAGGCCGACATCGTGAAGTGGATTAACGGAACCGGCCTGGACATGACCTGAAGCGCCCGTCGTTCGCGGCGCAACGAAGCCGGCGCGGGTCGCGTCCCACATAGCGTAAGGAGGCCGGCAATGAAGCGTTTGACGGGCACGTTGCTAGCAGTCGCGGCGCTGGCGGTTGGGTTGGCCGCCTGCGCGCCGAGAAGCGCCTACAGGTATCGCGGGCCCCATCCGCCGCCCCCGCCTTACGCGTACAGCCCGTACGGCGTGCGGCCGGGGCCCGGGTACGTGTGGATCGACGGCTACCGGGACTGGCGCCGCGGCCGGCACGTGTGGGTTCCGGGCCGCTGGGTGATCCCGCCGCGGTCGAGGGCCGTCTGGGTTCCGGGCTATTGGGCAAAGAAGGGCCACCGCCAGGTGTGGGTTCCCGGCCGCTGGAGGTAACGGCGGTCAAAGGCCGAGAGTGAAGCCGGCGAACGAGGCGGCGCCGGCGAGGATCGCGAGCCAGCCCCACCCGCGGTGGCCGCGAAGGCCCCACCACATGTAAAGGCCGGAAGCGATCCACACCATCATCCCGACTGAAACGATGTCGACGACGACGCTCCAGGAGTCCTGCAAGAAGCCGTCCTGCTCGAAGCCACCGCGGGCGTGCATTCCGGTAAGGAAGTGATCCCAGCGGAAGCGGCGGTCTTCCACCGTGAGCTTCCGCTGGTCGGCGCGGTAGATCACTTCGGTGGCGTCCCAGAACGTGAACGCGTAGACATGCAGCCGGGAAGCGTTCGGCCGGTAGACTCCGAAGCTGCGGCCGTCGACGCCTGCGTCGCGAAGGAGCGCCGCTCCGAAGGCGCGCAGTTCTTCGTCCTTTTCGGGGATCGGTAGGTCGAGCGCGCGCTCCAGGCGGACCGTGGAGTTGGGCAGATTCCTGGCGGCGTCGCGCGCCTGGAAGTACTGGTTGTGCGCAAAAGGAATCGAGGAGACGCCGTACATGAAGAACCACGGCAGCAGCGCCAGTCCCAGGTAAAGATGCAGGCGGCGGTTGAAATGAGGAAAGGTCACAGGGCCTCGTTCAAATCGTCACCAGGTACAGAGCGAACAGGCCGATTCCGCCGGCGGCGGCCAGAGCGCCGAGCGTGCGGGTTACCTTCATCTCCCACCACATCCACAGGCCGGACAACGCCCAGAAGACCATCGCGACGATCACCAGGTCCACGGAAACGGCCCACGCGTTGTCGACCGCGTAGCCGGTGGCGTAGCCGCGCCGGCGATGAAACCGTTCGAGGAACGCATTCGAGCGGTATTGCATCTTTTCCACGACGAGGCGGCCGTCCGCGGGCGCGAAGGTGATGCGGCGCGGCGCAACCAGGTCGTGCCGGTTGATGACGACGGTTCCGTCGGCGCGGCGGCTGACCGCGTGGGCACCGTCGAGGTCGAGCGACGCGAGGATCTGGCGGGCGACCAGGCCCGGTTCGGCATTTTCGGGAAAAGAGCCCGAATAAGCGAGTTCTTTTTCCACCTCGAAGGGCGCCGGGCCGCGGCCGTATTTCTCGATGAAGATGGCGCGGTGGTTCATCGCCAACGTGCTTACGCCGTACATTAGCATCCACGGTGCGAGGAAAAGCGCCAGATACATATGGATCCGGCGCACCAGTCTGGAGAATGTCATTGAGAGAGTATATAGGCTCAGCGTCCCGGACGCGATGGGAGCGGCCGCGCCCGAGCGTCGCGGAAAGCGCGAAGGAATCCGGCCGCGCCGTCGAGATCCGGCCTCACGCCGCGGTCAGGCGGGCGAAATGGACGACCACCGGATTGGCCAGGGACTTGAAGTCGTCCAGGCGCATGTGGACGACGTCGCGGTGGGTACCGGCGTTGAAGGCGATCCACTCCTCTCCGGTCAGGCTGCTCTCGACGTACGTGTCCATCTTGTAGAGAGCGCCGATGGGCGGCATCGCGCCAAGCTCGCAATCCGGGAACAGTTCCGCCAGTTCGCGTTCAGTGGCCAGCCGGGCCCGCTTGAGGCCGAGCGCGCCGCGAAGCTCCTGAAGGTCGACGACAAAATCGGCGGGCAGCGCCGCCATGGCAAAACCTTCGTCGCCGGCGAAGACCACCGCTTTGGCGAAGCGGTGCTGCGGGAGATGCTCGAGGTTGGCGACTTCCTTGGCGGTGTAGGCAATGGGATGCTCGTGATGCGTGTAGTTAACGCCATTCCGATCGAGCGCTTCCTGCAATTTCTGGAGTATGGCCATCGTTCCTCCTCGCTTTAGAGGTATTCGCCCGCCAACGGAGCTACCGGCCCTGGCAGATGCGAGGCTCGACGGCGTATCGGGGACCGGCCGGCCCTGCGACGGGCGCAATGCAGTCCAACCCCAGTGTACGGCAAAACAAGCCGGAAGAGGCCGTAAAATGAGGAGTACCTCAAGGGCGCGCCCCGGAACCATGGTGACCTACCCGGACTCGGTCCGATTCCTGTACGAGCTTGGCAACGAGATTCGAACGGCGAAGCTTGGGCTGGACCGGATGCGGGCGCTGCTGGGGGAACTCGGCCACCCGGAGCGCGCGTGCCGGTACGTCCACGTGGCGGGGACCAACGGAAAGGGCTCCACCTGCGCGATGGTGGAGTCCGGGTTGCGGGCGGCGGGCGTGCGCACGGGTCTCTACACGTCGCCTCACCTCATCACGCCGACCGAGCGCATTCGGATCGCGGGTGAAGAAGTCTCCGAAGAACGGTTCGCCTGGGCCTTCGAGATCGCGCATCGCACGGCCGAGGAGATGCTGCGGCGGGAGGAACTGGACGCCCACCCGACATACTTCGAGACCCTGACGGCGATGGCGTTTCTGCTGTTCCGCGAGGCGGGCGTGGAAACCGTAGTTCTCGAGGTGGGCCTGGGCGGACGGCTGGACGCAACCAACGTGGTCGACCCGCTGCTGACGGCGATCACGCCGGTGGACTTCGATCACGAGAGCCACCTGGGGAACGCGCTCCGGACGATCGCGCGGGAGAAGGCCGGCATCCTGAAGCCGGGCGTTCCGGCGGTCTTCGCGCGGCAGCGTCCGGAGGCGATGGAGGCTCTCGAGGAACGGGCGGCCGAACTCGGGATCCCGACGGCGCGAACCGAGGACTGGCGGATCGGCGGGCTCGAGATCGACAAGTTCGGCCACCGCTGCCTGGCATCCGGACCGGGCCGGACCATCCGCATCGAGTGTCCGCTGGCGGGGGAGCACCAGGTGGAGAACTCCGTGACGGCGGCCGCGATCCTGGCGGCGCTTGGGATTCCGAACGAGGCGATCGAGCGCGGGATCCGCCAGGTACGGTGGCCGGGGCGCCTGGAGAGGGTTTCCGAGCGGCCCGAGGTCCTGCTCGACGGAGCGCACAACCCGGCGGGCATCCGAGCGCTGGCGGCGCACCTGCGGCGCTTCTACCGGGACCGGAGGCTGTTTCTGATCTACGGGTCGATGCGGGACAAGTCCGTGGACGAAATCGCCGGCGTGCTCTCGCCGCTTGCGCACCGGATCATTTTGGCGCCGCTCGAAACGCAGCGCGCGGTTCGTCCGGAAGCGCTGCTGCGGTTCTTTCCGGACGAGCGCGCCGAGGTTGCGCCGGGAGTGGGGCAGGCGTTGGCCTTGGCGCGGAGCGCGGCTCGCGACGAGGACGTCATCGTGATCACGGGCTCGCTGATGCTGGTGGGCAAGGCAAGCGAACTGCTGGCCAACAGGATGATCCAGGCGGATGCGTAACGTAATCGCGGGCACGGCCGGCCACATCGATCACGGCAAGACCGCGTTGGTGAAGGCGCTGACCGGCATCGACACCGACCGGCTGGCCGAGGAGAAGCGGCGCGGCATTTCGATCGAGCTGGGCTTCGCGCACCTGCGGCTCGGCGGCGACCTGCTGGTGGGATTCGTCGATGTTCCGGGGCACGAGCGGTTCGTCAAGAACATGCTGGCCGGGGCGGGCGGCATCGATTTCGTGCTGTTCGTCATCGCCGCGGATGAGTCGATCAAGCCGCAGACGCGCGAGCACTTCGACATCTGCCGGCTGCTGGGCGTGCAGCGCGGCGTCGTCGCGCTGACCAAAGCCGACCTGGTGGACGCGGAGATCCTGGACCTGGCGCGGCTTGAGGCGGAGGAGTTCGTCCGCGGGTCGTTCCTGGAGGGGGCGCCCATGGTAGCGGTGAGTTCCGCGACTGGCGCCGGCCTGGAGGAGCTGCGGGAGCGGCTGAGGGAGGCGGCGGCGGGCGTAGCGTCGAAGGAGAGCTCGCGCCATTTCCGGCTGCCGGTGGACCGCGCGTTTTCGATTCACGGATTCGGCTCGGTGGTGACCGGCACGCTGATCTCCGGCGCCGTGAAAGTGGAGCAGGAGGTGGAGGCGCATCCGGGCGGCGCGCGGTTTCGCGTGCGCGGCATACAGGTGCACGGAGATTCCGCTGTCGAAGCCCTGGCCGGGCAACGGACGGCGCTGAACCTGGCCGGGACCGGCGCGAGCGAACTGGCGCGCGGGATGACGCTGACGCACCCGGGGCTGTTCCGCGCCACGCAGACCGTGGATTGCCGTTTTCAGCTTCTGGCCTCGGCGAAGCCGCTCAAGCACCGTGCGCCGGTCCACTTCCATGCCGGCGCGGCGGAGGTGGTGGCGGAAGCGCGGCTGCTGGAATCGGGCGAAGCGGTCGAACCGGGCGGAGAGGCGCTCGTGCGCTTCCTGCTGCGGGAGCCGGCGCTGCTGCTTCCCGGCGACCGGTTCATCGTGCGGATGTTTTCGCCCGTAACGACGATCGGCGGAGGCGTCGCGCTGGACATCGATCCGCCGGTAGGACTTCGCCGGGCGGAAGCGGGCGCCCGCCTGAAGACGCTGAGCGAGGGAACGGCGGAGGATCAGGCGGCGCTATTCGTCCGGGAGGCGCCCTTCGGACTCGGGGAGACCGCGCTCGTTGCCCGCACCGGATTGCTGAGCCGCGAGGTCGCCGCCCTGAGCCGCTCGAAGCGGTTCGTGGCAGTCGAGGAACCACAACGTTGGCTGATCGACGCGAGGCGTTTCGAGGAACTGGCGGCGCGGATCCGCGGCGTGTTGAAGGAGTTCCACCGGAGCAACCCGCTGCTGCCGGGGATTTCAAAGGAGCAGCTCCGGAGCCAGGAACTCGCCGGCGCGCCGCCGTTTCTGCTCGATGCCCTGATCCGCGCGGCGCGGGATATTGCCGCCGATGGGGAAACGGTGCGCCTGGCGTCGCACCGCGTGACGTTCAAGCAGGACGAGGAAGAGGCGCTGGGCCGGATCGAGGCGGCGTTCGAACGGGCCGGGCTGCAAGTTCCGGCGACAACGGCCGTGCTTGCGGCTGCCGGCGTGGAGGCGGCGCGCGCCCGCACGCTCTTGCAGATCCTGCTGCGCGACCGGCGGCTGATCCGGGTGGGCGAAGACCTAGTGTTTCACCCCTCGGCGATCGCGTCGGTAAAGGGACTGCTGGCGGGGCGCAAAGGCCGGCGCTTCACCGTGCCGGAGTTCAAGGACTGGACCGGCGTCTCGCGCAAGTACGCTATCCCGCTGCTGGAGTACCTGGACCGCGAGAAGGTGACGCGGCGGGAGGGCGACGCCAGAGTGGTGGCGTGAGGGAGCTTCGCGGCTTCCCTACCACTGGCCGATCACCGGGGCGACGCCGGGCCAGCCGAAGCCGAAGGCCTTGTCCGCCGCGGGGCCGTCCCACACGCCGTTGCCGTTGTAATCCACGTACCAGTAGCCCTGGTGGAACACCGCAATCTCCGCCTTCCCGTCGGCGTTCCAATCGCCCACCAACGGCGTTACGCCGGCCCAGCCGAACAGCGATTGCCGGTCCGACGCGGCCTCCCACACCCCGTTGCCGTTCAGATCGAGATACCACCAGCCGTCCTTGAACACCCCGACCTTCGTCCGCCCGTTGCCCGTCCAGTCGCCGATCACCGGCGTCACGCCCGGCCAGCCGAAGCCGTACTGCTTGTCCGCCGGTGGGTCCCACGTCCCGTTGCCGTTCCAGTCCAGGTACCACCAGCCGTCGCTGAACACCGCCACCTTCGTCTTCCCATCGCCGTTCCAGTCCCCCACCAGCGGCGTCACGCCCGCCCAACCAAAGCCGTACTGCTTGTCCGCCGGCGGGTCCCACGTCCCGTTGCCGTTCCAGTCCAGGTACCACCAGCCGTCTTTGAACACGCCGATCTTCGTCTTGCCGTCCCCGTTCCAGTCCCCCACCACCGGCGTCACGCCCGCCCAGCCGAACGCGTACGCCCGGTCCGCGCCCACACCGTCCCACACGCCGTTCCCGTTGTAATCCAGGTACCACGCGCCATTGTGAAACACGCCGATCTCGGTCTTGCCGTCGCCGTTCCAGTCCCCGAGCACCTGCGTCGTGCCGGCCCAACCGAAGCTCGCGTGCCGGTCCACGCCCGGTTCCCAGACTCCGTTGCCGTTGACGTCCAGATACCAGACGCCGTCCAGGAACACGCCCGCCGTCGACGGGCGGATGGCCGGGCCGGTGGCGGTTCCGCGCAGCATCACCAGGTGCGGGCTGCGGGGCGCATTGCTCGCGATCAGCAGCGCCGCGCTGCGATTGCCGGCCGCCGACGGCGCAAACCGGACGCTGATGCCGCAACTGGAGCCCGCGCTCACGAACGCCGCCGTGCAGGTGTCGGCCGTTTTGGTGAACTGGCCGGGATCGATCCCCAGCAGGGTGACGGATTTGATCTCCAGTGGCCGGTCGCCGCTGTTGAGGATGCTGATGGAGCGGACGGCGCTGGCCGAACCGGCGGCCTGGCTGCCGAAATTGATCCTGTTGGAGCTGATGCTAATGCCGGGGATTCCGCCGCGAATGACGGCGAGGCTGTGAAAGTGGCCGGCGCCAATCGCGGCCGCGCTCAGGTTGCCGACAAGGACGGGGACGTTGCTTTGAGGTCCCAAACAGGGCGGCAAGGTGTAGCCCTCGGACAGCTGGCACCCGGTGACCCAGACCGCCCCGCCGCTCTTCAAAGCCAGGCTGTGGTGGAGACCGGCCGCAATGGCCACGACGCCCGTCAAATTGGTCATGGGTACGGGGACAAGCCGGTCCCACTTGGTGCCGTCGCCAAGCTGGCCATCCTCGTTGAGGCCCCACGACCAGACAGTGCCATCGCTCTTCAGCGCCAGGCTGTGGGAATAACCCCCGGCAATCGCAATTACGTCAGTCAAATTGCCCACCGGCGCCGGCACGTTGGTCGACACGCGGCTGCCGTTGCCGAGTTGGCCGTAAGCGTTGCTCCCCCACGCCCAGACGGTTCCGTCGCTTCTCACGGCCAGGCTGTGGGAATCACCGGCGGCAATCGCTACCACGCCCGTCAGGTTGCTGACCGGCGCGGGGTCCAAGCTGAAGGACTCCGAACCATCCATGCCGTTCCCCAATTGACCGCTGGTGTTGCTGCCCCAGGCCCAAACGGTCCCGTCGCTTTTCAGCGCCAAGCTGTGCGAACCGCCGGCGGCAATAGCCGCGATGCCGCTCAGGTTGCCCACAAGCGACGGCGGTTCATCATAGTCCGAGTCCGCCGAGATCCGTCCTAGAGTCCATACCGTCCCGTCGCCTCGCAGAACCAAGCTGTGTTCGCTGCCAGCGGCGACCGCCACGACGTTGGCCAGCCCGTCTACGACTTCCGGCACATCTGCCGGGATGCCCACACAGCCAAGCTCCAAGACCTGACACCCCCATCGCCAGACGGCCCCACCGCTCCCTAACGCTACGCTCTGCCCTGCGCCGCCATCCACCGCCACTACGCCCGTGATGTTATTCACCTCCGACGGCGCATATACGTACGAGCTGGCGCCGTTGCCGCGCTGGCCGAAACGATTCGGCCCCCATGCCCAGACGGTCCCGTCGCCCTTCAGCGCCAGGCGATGGGCAGGACCCGCGTCCCAACAATCGCCGACCGCCACGGACGCGATACCTGCCAGCCCACTCACCTGCGCCCAACCTCCATCCCAAGTCGTCTCCCACACCGTGCCATTGCTTAGCACGGCTGAATCACCCCACCCCGAGGCAAGGGCTGTCACGCTGAAGAGGTCCGCAGGCGCCGCCGCCGATGAATCGCCCCATTGCGGCAGAGCCCAGACGGCGCCGTCGCCCTTGAGCGCGAGCCGAGGGGAAATCGCCATTACGCCGGTCAGATTGCTCACGATTACAGGCGCGGCGGGATTCGCGGAATTCCAGACCCAAACCTTCCCATCCGTCTTCAATGCGACGCTGTGTTCGAATTGGCCGGCAGCAACCGCTCGCACGCCCGACAAGCCGGCTACCCGTACCGGCACATTGCTGCCGGTGACGGCGCCCCATTGCCAGACCGTCCCATCCTTTGTTACTGCCAGGCTATGTAAGGCGCCCGCGGCAATTGCCACGACGCCCTTAAGATTGCTCACCGGCACGGGGACGTTGCTCGTAAAGGCGTTGCTCCCGTTCCCGAGTTGGCCCCAGTGATTTGAGCCCCACGCCCACACCGTCCCATCGCTCTTCAACGCCAGGCTGTGCGCGGCGACGACTTCTGGCTCCAACAGGTCACCGCCGTCATATTGGGGCCGCCCCCCGGCAGCAATAGCCATAACTCCCGTCAAGCCGCTTACCGCCACCGGGACGGGGCTGTCGAAGTACGACCCGTTCCCAAGCTGGCCAAAGCGGTTGTGCCCCCAAGCCCACACCGTACCGTCTGTCTTCAGCGCCAGGCTGTACAGCGCTCCCGCCTCGATGGCTTTGACGCCGCTTAGACCGATCACCTGCGTCGGCGGGAGGTCGTCCTGGGTGTGCGCTCTGCTGACGCCATTGCCAAGCTGGCCGTACCAGCCCCAGCCCCACGCTTTGACATTCGGAGTTTGGGCGGACGTCGGAGGCGTGATCAGGAGAAACAAAGCTGTCAGCAGGACCCGAAACGGCGCCCCGCCGAAAGCCGGCGCACGGCCGCATTCCGGTTTCATCAGGATTACCCGGCGGCAGTATATCACACGGTTTTTTTACACCGTTAGAGATTTCCCCGGGTCGCCTGAGAGGACCGCGATCCTCGGTAAGTGGTCCGCTGTAGCGCCGCCGCTGGGACGGGGAGTCCCGGCGCGAAGATCGGCCGTTCGCCGTTTACCCCGCCGGCAAGCGGTCGCTCACCGTCGCGGTGTAGCGCTGGAAGGCCTCGGCGTAGCGGATGGCGCGGCCGGCCGACTGCGAGGCCTGGAAGCCGCGGTATTCGGCCCATTGGGTATAAAAGCGCACGAGCTTGGTCTGCGACCGGAGCGCCCGCAGCGCCGCCATCTTCGTCTCGAATACCTCGTCGATGACGACGTAGTGGTCCGGCGCGAAGCCGGTGGCGTCGTTGCGCGGAACCGTCGGCTCGAATGCGAAGATGTAGGGGAACGGGACCTTTCCACCCTGGTGGTCGAAGCCCGGGACGGCCGCCATCCCGGCGGCGCGCAGGACGGCGTCGGCGGTCGCTTCGTGATCGACGTTGAACGGGTCCCGCTTCCAGTGCGTGAGAACGATGTCGGGGCGGCGGGCGCGAATTACGCGGGCCATCCGTTCCAGTCGCTCGCGGCCGATCAGGAGCGGATAGTCGCCGTAGTCGAGGAATTCGATCGTCGCGCCGAGAATCGCGGCCGCGGCGCGAGCCTCTTCGCCGCGCGTCCGTTTGGCTTCCTCCTCCGAGCGCAACTCGGTGCGGAGCCAGTAGTCTTCCGACTCGCCCCGCTCGCCGAACGTGATGTCCACCACGTGAATCGAGGCGCCGCGTTTGGCGTAGAGCGCGATGGTCCCGCCGGCGCGCGAGCAGAAATCGGCCGCATGGGCGCTGAAGACCAGGATCTCCGGTTCGGGCATCTCACGGCGGCGCCAAAACCCGCCGCTCTGCCATCATACCAGGCGATCGTGCGCCCCACCGTGGCGCAAGCCCTCGTGTTTGGATTGCGCCGGGATAGAGGGCGACCGTGAGGCCGCGCGCGAGGACTCGCGCATTGACAGGGACTTGCCTCGGCGCTCGCGCGTCGCCTTCTACGCCGAAGCGCGGCTGACGGACCTCCGCAGCCCTTCGGTGTGATCGTAGCGATGAAAAAAACGGTCCAGAACAAGCGCAACGGCGCCCAGCAGCGCGGCATCCCCGCCATGGGTGGAGGGATAGATCCGCAGGTGCGCCAGCGCGTACGGCGCCACCCGGCTCTGCACGACGTTCATCATCGGTTCCCGGATCAAGTCCCACCCCTCGGCGGCGTAATCGCCGAGTACGATGGTGTCCGGGTTCAACGCCCAGATCAGGTTCACCAGGCCGGAACCGAGTTCTTTGGCGATGTCGTGAACGGCTCGCAAAGCCGCCGTGTTCCCCTGCCGCGCCAGGCAAACCACGTGCGCCGCGGATACGGCCTCCTGGGTCTGACCGGCGGATCTCGCGTGCTCGTGGTACGAGCGAACCAGCGCGAAATCCGCCGCATATTGCTCCCAGCAACCCACGTTCCCGCACGGACAGGGCCGGCCTCCGTCCAGGTGAAGCGTTACGTGCCCGAATTCCGCGGCCGCCGGCGACCCCGCATGCAACAGGTGCCCGTGGATGACAACGCCGGCGCCCAATCCGCCGTGAAGCGTTATGAAAACGAAATGGTCGCCGACGCTCTGGCCCGAGCCGGTAAACCAGCGCTCGGCCAGGGCGGAGAGCTTCGCGTTGTTCTCGCAATAAATAGGCGTCTTGAGATCGCCGGCGAGGAGTTCTCCTGCGTGGATATCCACCCAGCCTACATTTTCGGCCGCCTGCACGATACCCGTTGCCGAATCCACCGATCCGGGAATTGCGACCCCAATCCCGAGAACGGCGCCTTCCCGATAGTCCGCAACCAGCGAGCGGATCACCCGGTGGATGCGGCCCAGCAGAAGGCGTGGATTCGGCCTCCAGGCGACCGAATGGCGGCGCAGGATCGTACCGTCGAGGTCGGCGACCGCCACCACCGACTCCGTCGCGGCGATCTCCACTGCAATGACGAGGCGAGCGTCGCCACGTACGGACAAACCGGTGGGTTTCCGGCCCACCTGAAGATAGCCGTCGGTCCGTTTCTCCACCAGGAGATTCGCTTTCAGAAGCCGGCCGACGACATAGGTGACGGAACTGGGCGATAGCCCCGTAAGCCGCGAGACGTCGATCCGCGAGACGCCGGGGTTTTTGCGAATGACGCTCAGAACCAGCCGTTCGTTGGCCTGGCGCAGCATGGATTTACGCAGCGCGCTGGATGTGGTGAGAGTTACAGCCGGCATGGGCGATCGCGAGGCTCGGGACGACAGAGAGCCTACCGAATTATTTCAATAACTGAAGTAAGTGTCAAGGCCCAGCTTTGCGTTTGTTACCGCCGGGAGCGCCTCCTGTGTACCATTACTCCAACGTCCGGCGTCCAAGCCGCCACGGCAGCCACTCCAGCAGCGTGTTCTGAAGCCGGAACCCTTCGAGCATCCACAGGTCGGTCTCAATCCGCATCGCCGTCGCCGCAAAGCTCTCCCCGTCCGGCGACACGCTGAAGCTCCGGGTGGTGAAGGTGGGCGATAGAAGCCGGTAGCCCTCGCCGAGCGGCGTCAGCGGCCGGAATTCACCGGTCTTCCAGTTCAGGACTCCGAAACGCGAGCCCCCGCTCTGCACGTCGACCACGTACAGCGCGGCGCCGTCCTTCGACCACGCCGCCACCGGCAAGTACTGGCGTCCCAGTTTTTTTTCCTCCTTGCCGTCGGGCGTGACGATCGTCAACCCGTCCGGTTGCCCGCACACGATCCAGTCGCCGCGCGGCGACCATGCCGGCGCATCGGCGCACCCGCCCTGCTTGATCACCTCGCCGGGCGTTTCCGCTCCCACCAGGGTTTTCACCAGCGCGTCGCGGCCGCTTCTCGACTCCAGGTGAGCGATCCACCGCCCGTCCGGCGACCACGACGGCGACATGGAATTCTGTCCGCTGCTGGGCAGCCGCACCGGTACGCCGCCGGTGATGGGCGAGATCCAGATGGAATAGCTTGGCTCGGCCTGGTCGCCGCGAGACAACAGCCGCGTGGCAAACGCCAGGCGGGCGCCGTCGGGAGAAAATACGGGGCTGGAGAACCGGCTCACCCGCAGGCCGCGAAAATCGTCCTGCGTCACCACCGACAATTCCCGCGCGCCCTGCCGGCTGCGGATATGGATTTCCGGGCGTCCCCGCGAATCGGTGACAAAGGCGAACTCCGGCGCCACAGGTGACCAAGCGGCCCATGCCTCCCACATGCGGGTGGCCAGCAGCGGCCGGAGCGGCGAGCCGTCCAGCGGGACTTCCACGAGATCGTAGTCCGCCCCTCCGGCCGTGTACACGATCCGTTTTCCGTCGGGCGAGACCGAGGGAAACTGCTCCGGCGCGTTGCCCACCGTCAGCGGCTGCGCGGTTTCGCTGCGCGTGTCGGCTACCCACATCGACTGGCTTCGCTCCAGCATGTATTCGCGCGGATACGGCGCCACCACTACGTGGCGGCTGTCCGGAAACCAACTGAACGTCAGAACGGCGTCTTCCACCAGTTCGGCGAAGATCCTTCGGGGACGCTGCTGGCCGCCCGGCGGAAACGGGACGATCCAGGCCTGGGGACCCGTCGGCGCGCGGAAGGTCGCCATCAGTCTGGCGCCGTCCGGCGCCCACGCCAGCAGCACCGGCGAATACGATCCCAGCACCTCGAACGGGGCCGGTTCGTACTTGCGCAACATCGCGCCCGGCGGAGAGGAGAGCCACAGCGAACTATGCGTTTCCTTTTCTCCGCGCACCACGTTCCAGACGGCGAGGGTCTTTCCGTCGGGCGACAAGGCCGCGGCGCGAATGTCGAGGTCGGCCGGCGCCCCGGGGAACACCGGCTCCGGATCCCCGCCGGCCCTGGCCACCGACCAGACTTGCCGCCGCGACAGAAAATACACCCGCGAACCATCGGGCGACCAGAAAGGCGCATCGGCGCCGGCGCCGGGCGGCAGGTTGGTCAACTGGACCGGCACCGTGGCTTCCAGCGCGCGCACGAAGATCTGGCTGACCCGGTCCTTCGCCGCGACGTAGGCGATGCTCCGGCCCTCGGGCGACCATTGGCCGAGCCGCTCCGGTTCGGATCCCGTGGCCACCGGGCGGAAGCGGTACGAAGAAAGGTCCGTCCCGCGAGGCGCGACCGCAGCCAGCAGCGCCAACGCGAGGGCCGCGCTCAACGCCCACGCCAAGGGCCTCGGTATCCACCGTCGCCACGCCGGCCGGCCTTTCACCGCCAGCGCCGGGGCCACGGTGATGGCGGAACGGAACGAGAGAGTCCGCAGCGCGAACGCAAGATCGTGCGAGGATTGGAACCGCCGCGCTGGGTCCTTCTCCAGGCAGTGCTCGATAATCTGCGCCAGGCCCGGGGGCGTGGAATCCGGCAGCGGAGGAGCGTCGTCGTTGAGAATCGCGGACAACGTTTCGATGGCGCTGTCGCGCACAAACGTCGGGCTGCCCGTCAGCATTTCGTGCAGCACCAGGCCCAGAACGAAGATATCCGACCGGTGGTCCGCCGTTTCGCCGCGCGCCTGCTCCGGCGACATGTAGCCTACCGTGCCGACGATCATCCCCGGAGCGGACGTGAAAACGGTGAGCGCGCTGTCCACAGGCAGGGCGACCGACACGCGCGCGAGGCCGAAGTCCAGGATCTTGGCCCGGCCCTCGTGCGTGATCATCATGTTCTCGGGCTTCAGATCGCGATGAACCAGTCCGCTGTCATGCGCGCTGGCGAGAGCGTCGGCGATCTGGGCGCCCAAGTCGATCGTCTTGCGAGGAGTCAGCGGCCCGTGTTCGATGATCGCCCGCAGCGGCTCGCCGTCCACCAGTTCGGTCACCAGGTACGCGATGCCGTTCTGGCGGCCGACGTCGTACACCGCGACGATGTTCGGATGATTCAGCGCGCCGGCGACCCGCGCCTCCTGCTCAAAGCGCTGACGCCGGCCGGGGTCGTCGCCGACCTCCGGTGGCAGCACCTTCAAGGCCACATCGCGGAACAGCCTGGTGTCGCGCGCTCGGTACACTTCCCCCATGCCGCCTGCCCCGAGCAGGGAAACGATTTCATATGGCCCGAGCCGTACGCCAGCCTGGAGGGTCATCGGATCTTTACATTATCTCTCAGGGAGTTACTCGGAACGTCCGGAGCCGCGGCGCCACGGCAGCAGCCAGTCCAAGAGGCTCGATCGCAGGTCCAGTCCTTCCAGCAGCCACAAGTCGGTGTCCATCCGGATCACGGTGGTGGCGAAACTCAGGCCGTCAGGCGCCATGCTCACGCTCATCGTGCCTTCAATCGGCGCCGCGACAACCTGCGCTGGGGGCCACTCGACAATCTTGCGAAACTCGCCGGTTCGCCAGTCCAACATGCCCAACGTCGCTCCGGGCGGCTGAAGGAGGCCGACGTACAAATGCGATCCGTCCTTGCTCCACAGGCCGATCGGCAAATACTGCCGGCCCAGGTTCCGTTCCTGCATGCCGTCTTCGGAGACGATCGCCAGCCCGTCCGGGCTTCCGCAGACGATCCACCCGCCCGCCGGCGACCAGGATGGGGTTTCCGCGCAGCCCCGCTGGAGGATCACCTGTCCGGGCAGGTTCGCGCCCACCCGCGTCTTTACCAGCGAGACGCGCCCGTCGCGAAGCTCCTGGTGCGCGATCCACCTCCCGTCCGGCGACCACGAGGGAGACCGGGCGTAGACCCCTTCCGCCGTCAGGCGCACGGGTACGCCGCCGACCACCGGCGCGATCCAGACGGAGGAAAGCTGTGTTTCGCTCCGGACCGAGAACGCCAGCCTCGCGCCGTCGGGAGAGAAGACGGGACTTTGAAAACCGGTAACCTTCAGGCCCGGGAAGGCGCGCGGCGATACCGCCACGTGCTCCCGGCGGGTGTCGCGGTTTTGCACCCGGATCTCCTGTTCACCGCCGATGTCGGTCGCGTAAGCGAACTCCGGCGCCACTGGAGACCACGTCAACCACGCTTCAAACCGCCGGCTGGCCCGCAGCGGGCGCGGCGGCGAGCCGTCGATGGGAACGTCGATGACGTCGTAGTTCAGCGCGCCGGAGGTGTAAAGGATGCTCCTGCCGTCCGCCGAAACCGATGGGTAGTACTGCCGCCCGTCGCCCGCCGTGACCGGGTACGCCCTGTCGGACTCGCTGTCGGCCACCCACAGCCTTCCCCGGGTATTGACGGCGTCGACCAGCGCCAGCGCCACGTGACGGCTATCGGGGAACCAACTGAAGCTCGGCGCCGCGTCCCGCAGCAGCGGCTCGAACACCCGCCGGGGCTCCTCGTCGCCGCCGGGAAACGGCAAAATCCACGCTTCCGGACCTTCGGTGCGGTAAAACGACGCCATCAGTTTCGAGCCATCCGGCGCCCAACCCAGATAGGCCACGCCGAACGTCCCTGTCACCTCGAACGGCGAGGGCTCGTACTTTTGCGGAGCGGCGCCCGGCGGCGAGGAAAGCCACACCGAGCTAATCGTATCCCCCTCGCCGCGCGTGGACCGCCAAATGGCGAGCGTCTTGCCGTCAGGCGAAAGCGAGGCCGCGGAAATCGACAGCGATTCCCCGGGGCCGGTAAAGACGGGCTCCGGATCACCGCCCGCCCGCGCCACCGTCCACAACCGGCGTCGCCAGAGGAAGTAGATCCTGTTGCCGTCGGGCGACCAGAACGGCAGATTCGCCCCCGGGCCCGGGCCCAGCGCCGTAAGCTGAACCGGCGCCGGAGCGCCGAGGCTCTTCACGAAGACCTGCCCGGTCAATCCGACCAGCGCGACATATGCGACGCTGCGGCCGTCCGGCGACCACGCGCCCTGCATCTCCGGCTCATCCCCGCTGGCGATGGGCCGGAACGTGAAGGCGGAGATATCTGGTCCTCGCGGCGCGATCGCCGCCAGAACAAAGGCGATGGCGAACAAAGCGGCGATCGCCCACGGCAGGATGGCGCGCCACCGCGGGGGCCGTCTTTCTCCTTCACTTGGCGGCGCGCTTACGGCCGCCACCCCCGACGCCGTGGACGTCAGCGCCCGGAGCGCGAACGACAGGTCCCCCGCCGACTGAAAGCGCTGTTCCGGGTTCTTTTCAATGCACCGGGCCACGATGCGCGCCATATTCGCCGACACGGCTTCCGGCAACCGCGGCGGCTCCTGCCGCAGAATGGCCGACAGCGTCTCCACCGGCGTATCGGCGCGAAACGGCCGCGTTCCCGACAGCATCTCGTAGAGGATCGAGCCGAAGCTGAAGATGTCGGACCGGGGATCCGCCGGCACGCCCCGTACCTGTTCGGGCGACATGTACGCTACCGTTCCCACGATCATCCCGGGGCGGGTAGCGATAGCGGTGATGGTCGAGCTGACCGCTCGAGGCAGCTCGAGGTGGCGGGCCAGTCCGAAATCGAGCAGCTTCACCAGGCCCGACCGCGTGATCATCACGTTCTCCGGCTTCAGGTCCCGGTGAACGATGGACGCGGCGTGCGCCGCCGCCAGGGCGTCGGCGACTTGCGACGCAATATCGATCGCCTCCCGCCGGCCCATTGCGCCGCGCTCCATCCGCGCGCGCAGCGTCTCCCCTTCGACGATCTCGGAAACGATGTACGAGACGCCGTCCACGTTGCCGACATCGAAGACGGCCACGATGTTGGGGTGTTTGAGCGCTCCGGCGGTGCGAGCCTCGTGTTCAAAACGTTCCTTGCGGTCGGGGTCTGTGGCGAGCTCGGGAGGCAGAACCTTCAGCGCGACCTCGCGGCCCAGTCGAGTATCCCGCGCTCGATAGACCCTTCCCATGCCGCCCGTCCCGAGCAGCGCGACGATTTCGTAGGGCCCGACACAACCGCCCGGCTGTAGCTTGATCACGGTAGACCTTCATTATGTCTCTCCGGTAGACGCAATGATGTCTCCCGATCCGGCACGTGGCGCGAACACTCGTGTTCGTCGCGTCGCCACTCCTGCCGACGCTGGGCTGATGGGCCGGATTTCAGCGGACGCTAAGGCGAAAGTCGAACGCCACCGTCAGGGCTGCCCAGAACGCCACGGCTGCTCCGCCGGCGGTGGCGGCGAGCGCCAGCATCGGCCCGGAGGGCGGTCCGGGCAAGCCGAATATCTGAAGGAAGACGCGCGCCGCCAGCAGGCCAGCGGCCGCCAGGGAGGCGAAGCCGGCGACATCCAGCCACGCGAGCCAGTAAGTGTTGCGCATGGGAAGGACGGTGTCCCTGCGGGCGTGTTCGATCGTCCGCGCGACGAGCGAGTCCGGAGTCCGGGGCGGTTCGAATTGCGAGGCTAGCACGCTGTCGAGCGAGCGCGAGGCGGCCAGCGCGCCCGCGCAGGCGGCGCAGTTGGCTGAATGTTGTTCAAAGGCCGCGCGCCGCTCCTGGTCGAGCGCGCCGTCGAGATATTCCCAAACAAGATCCTCAGCTTCGTGGCACTTCATAGGAGATTCTTTCCGGCCGCCAGTGTACGGCCCGGCCCATTCGAGGCGGACTGTTGCTCCTCGAGCGCATCGCGGAGTTGCTTTCTCGCGCGGCGGAGGTGCGTCTTGACCGTGGCCACCGGCAGGTCCAGCATTCGCGCCACCGTCTCGCACGACTTGTCCTCGAAGTAGAACAATTCGAGCGCCTGGCGGTATTTCCCGGGGAGGCGGCGCAGCGCGAGTTCGAGATCGATTGAAGCGCGCGCCGGGGCGGGAGTGGGCGGATCACTGTGCGACTCGCCGAGGCGGTTGTCCGCCGCAAGCGTCCTGGCTCGGCTAAAGCACACGTTGCGAGCAATCGCGTAAACCCAGGTGGACGGAGAGGATCTGCCCTCAAAATAGGGCAGTGCGCGCCACACCCGCAGAAAGGCGTCCTGGGCGGCGTCTTGCGCCAATCCTTCGTCGCGTAACAGCGAAAACGCCAGCCGGAACACCTTGTGCTGCAGCGACGGAACCAGGAGTTCGAACGCTTCCAGAAAGCGTCCGGCCGCAAGGTGTTGCCGAACCCGATCTTCCACCTGTTTCTTGACTTTAGACTACCGGCGCGAGTGGCAAAGTTTCACCATGGCGGTGAAACTCCGACCCCGGCGGCCGGAGTCTTAAGGCAGGACAGAAAGGAACGTCAATGGAGGATTTCATCCCCTTGCTCATCCCGGTAATCGCGACCGTCGGTCTGGTGGCGATTGTGATCGTAATGCTGGTCCTGCGAGGTCAAAGGGCGCGAATGCTGCACCAGGAACGCCTGGCGGCGATCGAGAAAGGAATCGAGATTCCGCCGGAACTGCTCTCCGATTCCACTCCGTTGACTCCGAACGCTTGCCTGCTGCGCGGTCTGATCTGGACCCTGGTTGGCGCAGCCGTGGCGGTCTTCTTCGTCGCCATGGCCGCGTCGGAGGGCGATGCCGAGTTGTACGCCGCTTCGGCGATCGGGCTTGTCCCTGTCGGCGTCGGCGTTGCCTACCTGGTCTGCTACCGGAAATTGCAGCGCGAAGCCGGCGTCAAGCAGGACGAGGCCGCCGCGCGGCTCTGAAACAGCCTGCCCTCTACGGGATCTTCAGGACCTGCCCTACCTTGATGAGGTTCGGATCCTTGAGTTGGTCGCGATTGGCGTCGAAGATCTTCATGTACTGGTTGGCGTCGCCGTAGAACTGCTTGCTGACCTTTGATAGCGTGTCGCCGGGCTGCACGGAATAGGTCCGGACTTCGGCGGCCGGTGGCGCAGCCGTTTTTGCCGGCGGCGCGAGGCTGGGATCGACGGTGATGTCGCAGGTAAGGTCGGCGTACTTGGGATCGATGAGCTTAATCTGATCCCACACTTTGTTCTTGACCTCCTGGGAGGGCGCGGCGCCCCGTACGAACAGTTTTTCGTTTTCCAGATGTACGTTCTGAAGCCGCACGCCGAGCGTGGGCATCAGGTTCAAGGCGGCCTGGTACTTCAGCTTCAGTTGCTCAAGACGGTCCATCGACTCCTCCAGATTCGTGAGTGTTGCGAGGAACGGAAAGTCCCCCCATAGGCAACTCCGCGCGCGTGGTCCGCGCGCCGAAGCCTATGGTAGCACGCTCCGCGCCGGCGGCGGCTCCGATATGGGGCGGAATGGCGTCGGCACGAGGGCGCACGCCTGGAGAAGACGCGAAAGAGCTTTGGGGACGGGCGGTCCCGGCGCCCCGATCGTCGAGGCCGTTTGGGATCTGGTCTTACCTTTAGCGGCGATGAGTCTTTGTCAGCGCGCCACCGTTATGAACTTGCCTCCGGGGCTGCGGACGCCTTCGATCTCAACCGTGAGTTCGTAATCGCCACTCGGCAGATCGGGAACCACAACGTTGAACTGGTAAAGACCGGCCATGACGAGGCCGGCGAACTGCACCGTAACATCCGCGGAACCGAAGCGGACGGTTGCTCTCTCCGCCAGCGGCAGCGGCTGTACGATCAGCTTGCCGTCAGGAATCTCAGGACTCGTTTCTCCGCCGCCCGTACCGTACAACTGAATCATGTTGCCGGGAGCGGCGGGTCGAGTGACCAGGGCGGGGCCGAACAGGCCTGCTTTGCCCACATAGGCGCCATCCAAGTGCACCGCGGCCACATACTTGCCACCCTCCGGAGAGAGCATGAAGAACCCGGGAGAACAATGCCGCATGGCGACAATCGCAGTCTCAGATGTTCCCTGATTCGTCCGGACCTGCACCGTGATATTGCCTTCGGTTCTGTCCGTTGGCGCCAACGCATTAATCTGTCCGGGGCTGACATAGGAGACGTAAGCGGACTTGCCATTCACCATCACGCTCACGCCGTCGAGTTGGCTCGGAAGATTGCTGCCGCTGAAGTCGGAGCCGGCCCACGAGCGAGTGGTGCTGGATAGATTCGCGCCGAAGATCGAGATCCAGCCCTGCGGCGCGATTGTCTCTTCGAACGTTGCCCCATGTCTTACGCCTTTGCTCGCGATGGAGGGGCGCTGCCCGTTGCCGCTGCCGATCTGGTGCGTAACCGACAGGGAACCGGTGTTGTCGTCATAAGCGCCGGGATCGCCGTGGAACAGCGGCGCATCCGCGATGCCGAGAAACAGGCGTGTGGCGGTCGCAGGTATTCCGAACTGCTGGACAGCGCCGGACCCCTCTCCCGTCTTCCCGTCGCCGATAAAGAAGACCTGGCCGATGTCCGGAGACAGAGTCTCGAACGAGTGGTTGGAGCTGAAGTCGAGCCGTGCCGGCGCGGGATCCGCTGGAACCCTGTCGTCCAGGAAGACGCCCGCCAGGAACATGCTGCGGCTGGAGTCAATGATGCCCGCGATTCCATTGAGGCTATTGATGTCGGTGCTGCCGCCGGCGCAGGTATCCGCGCCGTCGGGTCCGTTCGATGTGACGCCGTCGCACGAGATTGAGCCGGTGACGGAGGGAAACCTCACCATCTGGCCCCCGGCGGCTGAGAAGCGAATGACGACCGGCAGAACGCCGCCGCCGCTTTCATCGACGCTGGAGCGGCCCGCTGCAAAGATGTTGGCTCGGGCGTCCACCACGCCCGCATCGCCCTCCACCTGGTAGTTGACGGTCATCACGCCGGTGTTATCGTCGTAAGCGCCCGGCGGTCCGATAAAGCCGAATGCATCCGCAATGCCGAGAAAGAGCCGGGTGGCGCCGGCCGGCACAGTGAACTGCTGCGCTACGCCATTCGCAGCTTTGCCGTCGCCGATGAAGAAGACCTGGGCAACCTTCGGCGAGAGCGTCGCGAAATCATGATTCCCCGTAAAGTTGAGCCTCTCGGGCGCCGGGTCCGCCGGCGCGGCGCTCGTCAGAAAGACGCCGACCAGGAACATGCTGCGGTCTTCGTCCAAAATGCCGGCTATGCCGTCGAGACTCTCAATGTCGGTGGCGCCGCCGGCGCAGGTTTCGGAGCCGTCGGGTCCAGCCGTGTCGACGCCGTCGCAGGAGACCCGGCCGGAGACGCTTTGAAACGAGACCGACCGGCTGCCCGCCCCGAGCGACGCCATTGCCGGCAGAACGCCGCCGCCGCTGGAATCGACGTCCGGGCGTCCGGAGGCAAAGATGTTCGCCTTCGCGTCAACCTGAAGTGTTCCTGTCTGAGCCGCGGCGCCCAGAGACAGGATAGCGAGCAGCGCTGAGATCGTACTGTATCGAAAGATAGACATTCCTCTTGCCTCTACCTCTAAGGCTGAGTTATGGTAATCGAGGCCCGCCTTGGGCGTCAAGAGCATAAGGTTCAATAGTGTTAAATCAGCAGCGCGCTTCCCACGTCCGCATGCTATACTTGATCTCTTCTAAAATAACGGGACCTGATTCTCTGTAGTTGGAGGGATTGTATGGAGCAGAGACTCCTTCCGACGCTGCTGAGTCTGTTGCTGCTGCTCACCATCGTCTTTGTGTTTGCTCTTCCGAATGCGGTTGCCTCCGATTCCCTATCCGGCGCTCCTCTCCTTGCGCTCGGCGACAATCTCATCGTCAACGGCGATGGGGAAGGCGGGGCCGGAAGCACGGACTGTTCGGGTCCAGTGCCCGTACCGGGCTGGACAACGACAGGCAACGTCCGCGTATGTCGTTATGGCGCGGGCTTCGACTATCCGAGACCGGACGATCCGGGGCCGGCTGCGCGTGGTCAAAACTTCTTCGCCGGCGGCCCCTTCGATGAGAAATCGTCCGCGACTCAGGTGATCAACGCCGCGTCGCTGGCCGGCGACATTGACCGAGGCGTTTGGTACCACCTTTCGGCGTGGCTCGGCGGGTTTGCGGATCAGAACGACAGCGCCGTGGTGCGAGTGACCTTCAAGAACGCCCAGGGCGTAGGGCTTTCCAGTGTGGCGCTCGGGCCGGTGCTCGACACCGACCGAAACGACCAGACCTCGCTGCTTTACCGCGAACGGGCGGGTTCCGTACCCGCTGGCGCCCGCTCAATCGAGGTGGTCATGGAAATGACGCGGGACGAGGGCAACTCCAACGACGGATACCTGGATAATCTCTCGCTGGTGCTGGGCGGGGCGCCGCCGACGGGGGTGAACCTGCTATTGAACGGCGATGCCGAGGCGGGCCAGGGTGACGCTGCCTGTGAGAACGTGCTGGCTGTGCCGAACTGGACGTTGACCGGCAGGGTACGCGTGTGCAACTACGGCGCGGGAGAGGACTATCCGCGAGCCAACGATCCGGGGCCGGCCAGCCGCGGCCGCAATTTCTTCGCCGGAGGCCCGGACGACGTGAAGTCGACGGCTACCCAGGTTATCGACCTTGGCGCGTTCGCCAGCGCCATCGACAGCGGACTTGGATACGCGCTGTCGGGCTGGCTCGGGGGATTCGATGGGCAGGAGGACAACGCGGCATTGAAGTTGGTGTTCAAAGATCGCGCAGGGATAACGCTTGGGTCGGTTTCTATCGGTCCCGTTACGAGCAGCGACCGGGAAGGGGCAACCGGATTCGTCTACCGCGAGGTCAAGGGCACAGCGCCGCGGAACGCTCGGACGGCGGAGGCCGTACTGGAAATGACGCGGACGGAAGGCGTCTCCAATGACGGTTATGCGGACAACCTCTCCTTCACGCTCGGAGAAAGCGGAGAGGGCAGTCTGACGATTGTGAATGGCGCCAGCTATGTGGCGCCGATCGCGGCAGGGTCCTGGGCGGCCATTTTTGGCGCAAGCCTGGCGGCTGCCACGGTCAGCGCGCCGTCGATTCCACTACCGAACCAACTGGGCGACGTGACCGTGAGTATGAACGGCAAGCCGTCGCCTCTCCTTTTCGTCTCGCCGGCGCAGATCAACGCGCAGGTTCCGTGGGATGTGCTCCCCAGCGGAAGCACTGCAGGACCGGCGGCTGTCAGCGTGATGAGAGGCGGTTCCGTGGTGGCGCAGGGAACGGTTCAGGTCGCGCCCGCCTCGCCCGGGATTTTCGCGCTCCAGGCGGGGGACAAGCTGCTGGCCGTCTCGGTAAACGCTGATGGAAGCCTGACGCAAGCGGCCGGAGCGGTTCCGGGGATGGCGTGCCGCGCCGCGAGAGCCGGCGACACGATCATCTTGTACGCGAACGCCCTGGGCGCGGTGAGCCCCGCCGCGCAATCCGGCAACAACTCAATGGACGCGCTTCGGATGACGACTTCTGTTCCTCAAGTGCTGATTGGGGGCCGCGCGGCAACCGTGGCGTTTTCCGGGCTCTCGCCGCAGTTTGTTGGCGTGAATCAGCTAAATGTTGTCGTCCCAGCGGGTGTGGCGGCTTCGTCATACGCGCCGGTTCAAATTGTCGCCGGCGGCATTACATCGTCCGACCGGGTGACGATCGCCTTAACCAACTGACAAACACATCCCGCCTTCTCGACACCGCGGGAGGAGAACCTCGATGAAAGAACGGCAAGTACTATTACTAACGCTGGTAGTCTGCGGCGGCATGATCGCAGGCTGTAACAGGACCCAAGATCAGCCGGCGCAGCAGACTTCGGAGCAAGGTGGCGGGCAGCCGCAGGAGCCAGCGACTTCCGCGCAGCCTGAGCAAGCCAGCGCAGCGGCGCCCGCGGCGGCGCAAAGCCAAGCAGCTCCGGTGACGCCTGCCCCTCCCCCGCCTCCGCCACCAAGGCAGGCGACGTTGCCGGCGGGAACCGTCATCTCGGTGCGGACAGCGACCGCGCTGACGACGGAAACGACGGCAACCGGTGAACGCTTCACCGCAACCTTGGAAAGGCCGCTTGCAGACGGCGCATGGGTGATTGCGGCCAGGGGCGCGACGGTGGAAGGAGTGGTAGCGGAATCGAACAAGGGCGGACGCGTGAAGGGACGGGCACTTCTGTCTGTCCGGCTGTCCAGCCTCACCACCGCCGATGGACAGACGATACCGATTGATACGCGCCTGGTGACGAAAGAAGCGCGGGCCACCAAGAAAAAGGATGTTGCCAAGATAGGGATCGGGTCAGGCGTCGGCGCCGCCATCGGCGCGATTGCAGGAGGTGGAAAGGGTGCGGCGGTAGGGGCCGCCGCCGGCGGCGCAGGCGGTGGCGGGGTCGTCCTGGCCACGCGCGGCGACGCGGCGGAAATACCTCCGGAATCCGTGATCCGTTTTGAACTGCGCGCCCCTGTGCTAATCACAGAACGCCGATAGGCGAAAGCGTTCGGCTTCGGCTTCTGGAACAAAGACTGGTGGGATCGACTACCGCCACACCATCCGCTAGTCACCCGGTCCGCTTCGCCGGCAGTCCGTCCTCGCTGCCGGAGCATCGCCGACGCCGAGGGGCGCGTGCTCAGCGACGGTCATCGTCTGGATGGCGTATGAGACGTTGCGATAACCGCGATTTGGTCCTCATTGGACCCCCCGAGTTCCCGGTCCGGCTTGTGGTTCAGGCGGCGCGCAAGGCGCGGATGACCGCCTGTGGATCACGCTGAATCACGGTCAGGTAGGCACGGATGGGGATCTCCGGCCGCCAAGCGAGGCTTCTTTCCGGCGACGAGGCTTAGGGACTGAACTCCCGCTGGATTTCCGCGGCGATTATACGGCTATGCCGTATGGCGCGTGGAGGTCTCGTGGTCGCCCAGGGCGCGCTTTAATCGCACGCGTCGCTCTGTTATCGGCTTGTGAAAGGATCGGAGGCCTCGCGGCATATTCCCGTCGATGGACCGAGTACGTCTTATCCTCGTCGCGGCCGCCGTCGGGTTGCACGCCCAAGTCCCGCCGCCGAATCTCGAAGCGAAGCGCATAGCGTCTGTGCTTGCGGCGATGAACAGTGCCCTCTCCGCGCCCGAGGTGAAGGACTTCGCGGCCCTCTTCGTCTCCGATGGGGATCTGCGGATCGCCGGCGAGGTTGTGGCTGGCCCCAAGGCCATAGCAGACAGATTGTCGAGTCGTCCGGCATGGGACGAAGTCACTCCGCCGCGTATTGAGAAGAAGTCGATCCGGCTTGTCACGCCTGATGTGGCCATTGTGGATGCGAGCTGGGTACAGTATGGCTCCATGATCGTGAAGCGGGAATGGCCAGTCTTGCTGCTCCTGAAGAAGGACGGCGCACGCTGGCGCGTCTCTTCGCTGAGGGTTGGCGACGGCTCAATGGCCGACAGCCCGTGCAAGGGGTGCGTGGTTCGAGTGAGCCCGGATGACGACGAGGAGTGATCCACGACTACTCCGCAGCTTCAGCGCCGCCTCCTGGCCCGCGCCTTCGGCTGCTCCAGCCGTTCCCGGAAGCTGTACTTGCGTCCGGCGTAGGCGGCGACGGGGACGGGCTGGGCTCGCCTGGCCGCCCCAGCAGAATCGCTCGGTTCACGTGCCCTTTGCGGTGGCGAACCAGGCGGATCAGCCCGAGCTTGTCAAGCCCGGGCGATGCGCCGGGCGGTCGCCTGCTCGATGAACGCGCCGTCGCAGGCATACAGCGGTATCGTTCTGCTTTGAAGAGACACAGGGAGCTACAGAGATGCGGGAAGGAGTTCTTGGTCGGAGAGTCCCGTCGCTCCTATTGCCGAAGCCGTTTTTGAACGGGCCTTACTCTACTCGTAGCTGAGTTCCATCCGGCCGTCGATAGTGGTGGTGGAAAGTCCGAACCGAAGAAGCCTTTCTTTCCGCGTGCCACTACCGGCTGTGATGGCAATTCTTCGATTCGAGCGGGCGATCATAACCTGAAGGCCCTCCACCATGACATTAAGTCCATTTTGAGTCCAAATTTTGGGGAGTCTGGCCTCCGAACGGACTCCACGTGACGCGATGCGGAAGCGCGCGAACATTTTCGTAAGTCTATGTTTGTTGGGACTTTGTTTGGTGGACCTGGTGAGATTCGAACTCACGACCTCTTCCATGCCATGGAAGCGCGCTCCCAACTGCGCCACAGGCCCAACCGGATTCGACCTCTATTATATTAACAGACATGGACCGGCGCCGAGCGTGGGAAATTCTGTGCGAGTTCACCCAGTCCGATGGCCTGCGCAAGCACGCGCTCGCCGTCGAGACCTGCGTGAGAGCCTACGCCCGCCGGTTCGGCGAGGACGAAGACAAGTGGGCTGTCACCGCGCTGTTGCACGACTTCGATTGGGAGATCCATCCGCAGGCCCCGGACCATCCCATGAAAGGCGAGGCGATTCTGGCCGAGCGCGGCGTCAGCGAGGAGATCCGGCGCGCCATTCTCTCGCACGCCACCTATAGCGGCGTGCCGCGGCAGTCACCAATGGAGAAGACGCTGTTCGCCTGCGACGAACTGGCGGGGTTTTTGACGGCCGTCTCCTACGTCAAGCCTGGGCGTAGCATTCACGAGGTGGAAACCGCGTCGGTGAAAAAGAAGATGAAGGACAAGGCGTTCGCGCGGTCGGTCAACCGGGACGACATCCGCGCCGGCGCGGCGGAGTTGGGCGTCGAGCTGGACGACCACATTGGATTCTGTATCCAGGCGATGCGCGCCAATGCACGACCGCTCGGCCTCGACGGGACCGCGAGCGGGAGCTAGCGGCGCTGCCAGAAGTGCATCCAGGCGCCGGCCACGGCGATCACCGCCCCGACGGTCAGCAGCGCCATGTTGGTGAAATGCCCCGCGTCGCGGAACGCGTACGGCGAGAGGAAGAACCCGCGAATCGCGAGAACCGCTACCGCCGCCGTCCATATAAGGAAGGGGAGGCGGAGTTTCCCCGTTACCGCCAGCAGAAGCGAAAACAGTCCGGCTAAACCGCCGAAAAACAGCCAGTAGCTGAGAGCCGGATCCTCCCAGGGGAGCATTCCCAGGTTGAGCGTGGCGTGGCGGGTGAGCAGTCCGAGGCCTCCCACGGCGGCCAGAAACAGGCAAAGGAGAAGATGATAAAGATAAGCGAAAGTCCGCAGAAGGAATCTGAGCATACGCTACAGGAAACGTGAACGGAACAGCCATTGTATCAAGCCCATGAGAACCCGACCAGGACTTTCCACTTCCCGCGACGGCGGGCTAACGCCCCGCGAACGGGTGCTGCTTGCCCTCGACCATCGGGAAACCGACCGGACGCCGGTGGATCTGCTTGCGACTCCCGAAACCTTCGCCAGGCTCCGGACGCATCTTGGCGCCGCGGATAACGAGGAGGCGCTCGAGCGCTTGGGAATCGATCTTCGCCACCCGCGCCAGCCGTATGCCGGCCCCCCGCTCCAGCGGCATGCGGATGGAAGCTGGACCGACGCGTGGGGCGTGCGCCGAATCGCGGCGCCGCACGCCGGAGGCGCCTACGATGAAATCGTCGCGCATCCGCTGGCGCACGTCCACGATGCCGCGGAACTGGAAGACTACCCGTGGCCGCGGGCGGAGTGGTGGGACGCGGCCGGGCTGGCGGCGGAAATCCGGGCCTTGGACGAGCGGGGCGCCTACGCCATCGCGCTGGAGGAGTTCGGGGACCCGGGCGGCATATTCGAGATCGCCTGGTATCTGCGGGGCATGGAGCAGTTCCTGGTGGACCTGATCGAGAATCCCGATCTTCCCTGCGAGATCATGCGCCGCGTGACCGACTTCTACGTCGCGATGGCCGAACGGGTGATGGCGGCGGCAGGAGATCGCATCGACCTGATCTGGACCAGCGACGACATCGCGCACCAGCGAGGGCGGCTGATTTCCGAACGCGTTTGGCGAGACACGATCGCGCCGCATCACCGGCGGTTGAACCGCCGCGTGCACGACCTTGGGGGGCGCGTGATGTATCACTCGTGCGGCGCGGTGCGCCCGTTCATACCGGGCCTGATCGAAATCGGGATCGACGTTCTGGACGTGTTGCAGTTCAGCGCCGACGGCATGGACCCCCGCGAGATCAAGCGGTCGTTTGGCGATGTCATCAGCTTCCACGGCGGCATGGATGTGCAGACGACGCTGCCCCACGAAAACGAAGAAGGCGTGCGCCGGGCCGCCCGCGATTGCATCGACGCGCTGGGCAAAGGCGGCGGTTACATCCTCTCGCCCACGCACAACATCCAAGTGGATACGCCGCCGGCCAACGTGGTGGCGATGTACGCCGAGGCCGGAAGCGCCGTCGAAGCTCGCTGGAGGGCTTAGGCGCCGCCGCGGCGAGAGCGCGCTCCCGACTCGCTATCATGGAGGTTTCTCTTCCGATGTCGAAACTCGCTTCTCTGCCCGCGGAGATTCTCGTCCATATCGCCAAGACCGCGAACGTGCCCATGAAAGGGCTGGTGGCGACCATCGAACTGCTCGACTCCGACGCCACCGTTCCCTTCATCGCGCGCTACCGCAAGGAGGCCACCGGCAACCTGGACGAAACCCAGATCCGGGCCATCGAGGAGAAACTCCTCTACTTCCGCGAATTGCAGGACCGCAAGGAAACGATTCTCTCTTCCATCCAGGAGCAGGGCAAACTCACCGCGGAGCTGAAAGCCCGCATCGAAGCCACCCTCGAAAAGAGCGAACTGGAAGACCTGTACCTGCCGTACAAGCCGAAGCGCCGGACCAAAGCGACCATTGCCCGGGAAAAGGGGCTCGAGCCTCTGGCTTTGTACCTGTGGGAACAACAGCCTGGCGACGAACCGCTGGAGGCGCTCGCGGCCCGCTTCGTTGACGCCGAAAAGGGCGTCGCGAACGTCGAGGAAGCGCTCGAAGGCGCGCGCCACATCGTGGCGGAAACGATCAGCGAAGACGCCGCCATCCGCAAGCTGCTGCGCCAGGCCATGTTCGACGAGGGCGTGATCGCCGCCCACAAGGTGGAGGGCGCCGCTGACGAAGAAGAGAAGTTCAAGATGTACTACGACTACCGCGAGCCGGTGAAGTCGATCCCCTCGCACCGCATGCTGGCGATCCGGCGGGGCGAGACGGAGAAGGTATTGTACTTCCTCATCGAACTCGATCCGGCGCGCGCCGTCGGACTGATCCGGAGCCGGATGCACAAGCAGCCGGGCGATTGGACGCCCCAACTCGATCTGGCCGCGGAGGATGCCTGGAAACGGTTGCTGAACGCCTCCATCCAAGGCGAGGTCCGGCTCGAGCGGAAGCAGAGCGCCGACGCCGAGGCGATCCAGGTGTTTCGGGAGAACCTGCAGAATCTCCTGCTGGCGCCGCCGGCGGGCCCGCTCGCGGTGCTCGGCGTCGACCCGGGACTGCGCACCGGCTGCAAGCTCGCGGTGGTGGACGAAACCGGGAAGTTTCTGGCCCACGACGTGATCTACCCCAACGCGCCGAGGAACGACGCCGCCGGCTCGGCGCGCACCATGAAAGCGCTGATCGAGAAACACGGGGTGAAAGCGATCGCGATCGGCAACGGCACGGCGTCTCGGGAGACAGACGCCTTCGTCCGCGATTTCCTCAAGCGGGAAGGGCTGTTCGGAGTGTTTCACGTCACGGTAAACGAATCCGGCGCCTCGATCTATTCGGCTTCTGAGATCGCGCGCCAGGAGTTCCCGGACCTCGATCTCACCGTGCGCGGCGCGATCTCCATCGCCCGCCGCCTCCAGGACCCGCTGGCGGAACTGGTGAAGATCGACCCGAAGTCGATCGGCGTTGGCCAGTACCAGCACGACGTGGATCAGCGGCAATTACAGCGCTCGCTCGAGACCGTGATTGAAAGCTGCGTCAATCGCGTCGGCGTCGACCTGAACACGGCCTCGTGGACCCTGCTGCGCTACGTCGCCGGCATCAACGAGCGAACGGCGCGGAACGTGGTGGAGTTCCGCAACCAGAACGGGCGCTTCCGGTCGCGCGCCCAACTGAGCGCCGTGTCCGGAATCGGTCCGAAGACGTTCGAACAGGCGGCGGGTTTCCTGCGCATCCGGGGCGGCGACAACCCGCTTGATATGACCGCCGTGCATCCGGAGTCGTATCCCGTCGTCGAGCAGATCGCCGCGCGACTCGGCCTCGGCGTCGAGGAACTGATCCGGCGGCCGGAAGCGCTCGAGAAGATCGACAAATCATCCATCGCCGCCGGGACCTACACGCTGAACGACATTCTGGAAGAGTTGCGAAAGCCCGGGCGCGACCCGCGGGACAAGTTCGTCGCGCCATCGTTCAAGGAAGGCGTTACCGAGATCTCCGATCTTCAGCCGGGTATGGTTCTGGAGGGCGTGGTGACGAACGTGACGAAATTCGGCGCGTTTGTCGATGTCGGCGTCCACCAGGACGGGCTGGTCCATATCAGCGAGCTATCCACCCGCTACGTGAAGGATCCCGCCGAGGTGGTGAAGGTTGGGCAGATCGTGAAGGCGCAGGTGCTGAGCGCGGACCCGAAAACCAAGCGCATCGCGCTGTCGATGAAGGCCCTCGCCGCGGGCGGGCAGCAGCCGCGCAAACCGCAGCCGAAGCCACAACCAACAATGGAGGACAAACTCGCCGCGCTGGCCACGCGCTGGAAAGTGCGGTAAGCTTTCACGCGACCGGGCCCAGCATTCTGGACTCACCGACTCCTACGAAGAAGCTCGAACAAGTCCTGAAACTCACGTTCCGCCCTCAGATCCGGCTCCGAGGAGACCACGAGGTCGACAAGTTCACCAATACCGGGATCAATACGGGCACTCTCCTCGTTGACGATCTTACCTAGCAGCCGCAGAGTAGCCTTGGGAAAGTTCTTCGGGTGCTGGGTCTTCAATAGCGCGTAGGTAGTATTGCCGGTGTGGTTCAGTTGACAGACCCTCTCACCGATCATCCGCACCGCTTCGTCGAAGGCCTGACCGGCCGCAATAGCTGCACGACAAAGGTACTCAGAGCTGTCTTCATCTCTGAACGACGTATCCATTGGCCAGAATTCATTGATCCAGGGGGCGATGTTCTCCTTCCAAAGAGAAGATGACCTGTCACCCACTCCCCCAAGTTCCCGCCAGAGCACCTGCGCTGCCACCTTTCGCGCGCGAGCATCGAACCGACGCACAATCTGTCTTATTTCGTGAGAATAAAACCAATCTTGATTCCTCAGGGAAAGCGAAACGAATAGGCGGTCAAGTCGCTCTGCCTCGGTGGCCAATCCTGCCCTGTTCCCAATTGCCGCAAGCATTGATGGTTTGATTCGAGGCCAGAGTTTGTGGTCTATCGGTGGATCAAACAGGAAGGCCCTCCAGATCGCAGCAGCCTCTTTCTTCTTTGCCGAAGACCAGTCTAGCGAGGGAAGAAGGTGCTTCTCGGTCCATCGCGGATTCGTCCTCCACAGCGAGCCGAAGCGCGTCGACGCTACGACTCGGGCATTGTGACCTTGGGAGCACCGGGGGGAACATATGGATTCGAGGCGGTCCCAAAACTTTGCTGGTGGTGCTTCTGGAGAGGTCTCCCGCCACCATTCAAAAAGAGCCTCGGTCAGATAACCAACTGGAGAGTTGAGTGCACTGTCGGGTCCGCTGGCGTCTCGGCTCGTAATTGCGCTGGCGCAGGCATGGGTGCGGAGTTTTTCCCACATTTGCCAGTACAAACGCTCATGTTGTGGAAGTGTCGCATTCCTTCTCAGGCTAAGCGCCACGTGCGACAGACAATGACATAACCCTGAGAGTGTATCGCGTGGAGCACCACGAAGGATGCGGAAGATCGGCGCCCAGGTTTGGGTGCCTGTTTGCTCGATCGCTATCGTCCACAAATCGACGGGCCAGTGACCCGAATCCGCCATTTTTCGCAAGGTGTTGAGAGCGACGGGTCGTCGCTCCGTGAGCAACTGGGAAAACGTGTCCTTAACTCTTTGTCGGTCAGCGTCGTTAAGAAGAAATGCGATCCGGTTCGGGACGGAAAGCCGGTACAACTCGACTTGGATTGGTCGCTCTTCGCCAGCGATTAGCAGATCACATTGACACAGTTTCTCGAGAAGTTCCTGTGAATCGCTCGGGAGTTCGTGTCCGGCCGCTTGCAGGTGTCGAAGGAAGTGCAAGATCGCCCTATCGCGCGCGTGGTTGAAGTCCTCGTCGCCATAGCCAGGATAGAATTCACGGGGCGGCCCCTGCAGAATTTGACTATTGAGCATAGCCTGATCGCCCGTGGACAGTTTCGGCCAGATATGCGTGACAAGCTCCGTTACCTCAGGGCAAGACCTCATCTGCCACAACCACCTGCCGCCATCCTCGAAAAGAGCGGCCAGGCACTCTACCGGCTCGTAAAGGCCAGTGTGTCTCATCGCGTGAAGGAAAAGTCGTCTAAAGACGGGGTACTTCTGGCATCGCCAACGCTCGGCCTGGCTTCGTGCAAGAACCGGATCTACGCGCTCCGCGCTCAGAAGGCACTCAGCGGCCATTGGGACTAAACGAGTCCACGGCTGACTGTTGCAAGGTTCCTCCGCCGCGACGGATACCTCGCAAGGATAGCCATCATAGTCTGACGATGGCTCAGCCACCATTTTTCGAAATTCGAGCGCCGATCGGATCAGCGACGTCACGTCATCCAATAGATCTGTCATCATATTGTGGTGTTCACGCCCGGATCTGATGCAGTCGAGGAGATCTTCTACTTCATACGCCTGTGGAAAATGAACCTCCATGTCCACAGGCGTCGTATCGCGGGATGCTTGCCCCTGGAACATCAGGGCAAGATGATCAAGTACTAGGTGTGGACGAGGCTGAAGCAGCGTCATCATCTCAGCCTTGAGTCGGACGTTCCAGGTGCCTCTCTTCATCTGCTCTCGGAGCTGAAATAGTTTTGCTGAATCAGGCGGAGGACAGATAAGAGGGCCAGCGAGAAGCTCCCAGAATGGTCTAAGTCTGTGTGTTTCGTCTATCGTATCTCGCTCCAGTGAAATCCTGACTTGCTGCCTGAATTGCCAGTGCAGATAGCCGCCCTTGTTCAGAACCCATTCTAAGACTTTACGGTCGCCGAGTTGCTTGGCGAGCCAGGACCCGAGTTCATCGGTTACGGGATTGAGTCTCTCGCGGTCTGCGCCTTGGGCGCCGTCGCTAACGAGCGCATGCCCGTCTCGCTCCAGAAGGCCTTCGCGCTCGAAAACGGCAAGCCACTCAACCGGCGGAAGCGGCTCGAGATTCGCAAAACGGCGGGCGGCTGAGCCGCTGCTATCTTGAATAGCCCAAACGAGCTGGCTTATAGTGGCACTTTCAAAAGGCGGTGATGGCTTATTGCGGGCCGAGGCTACGACAATGCTCTCCCTGCTTAGTAGTCCCTGACTCATCTCCCTGGCCCAGACGCGGAGCGTTTGGTGTAGCAGCGCGTGTTTGTCCTCGGAATTGTAGAGTATGGGCTCAACACCTTTCGCTTTCCAATCGCGAATAGTGGCTGACTTCGTTCTGCGTTGGTATTCAGCGAACGCGAAAACTGTGCCGCGCGCACGACGTTCCGCGAGTTCCTGTGAGGCGGCTTCAAGTATGTAGCGAACTACGAGATCGTCCGCACTGTATCCGACCAAGAGGACTTTGAAGTTGCGGATGAGTTCGGCGAGAAAGCGGCTGGCCCACCCTTCGGTTAGATAGGCTGCGCCGAAGTCCGCGCTCGTGAGCACAAGATTCCGGCCATCGAGTCCGGCGAAATCCAGGTGACCGTGAAGGTGAACGACGCTATTCCACCTACCGCGTTTTGGTATTGGAAGGCTGGGGGCTGCGTCTAGTTGAACGAAATCCTGATCTTTTCCGCCGAAGCATCGATCGAAGTTGGTTGTAACCACATGACAGTTGCCTTCTCGATCCGTGGCGATCGTCCGGATCGCCGCATGGGTCGAACAGTCAGCGCCTTCCTTGAGATGGAGAATGTCGGCGACGGCGCCGCGAACCTTCGCTTTTTCAATGTGCTGTTCAAGTAACCCCAATACTCGATCAAAGTTCTTCCCGCGGAATTCACGCTTCTCTAAGGGGTCGTCGGCGATATTGCGGGAGACCTTCTGATAAACCTTCTCAACCAACTCTTGGAACAGCGGAAGATCTGCCTTACGCGAAACCCCAGCCCCACAGAGTATCGCAAGATCGCCGCTTTCGGCCGCGTCCACTAACTCATTCGGGACGTCGGGGCCATTTTGTACCCACTGCATCACCGACACTTCCGATATTCGATGGGCAACGGCTCACCGGTCGAAGCTGGCTGTGCCCGGCTTCCTTATGCCTGAGATCGAAGCATCTTGGTCTGCGACAACGCCAGCAGCCAGAAGCCCAGGCGAGTCGTTTACCTCCCTTACGCGTGTACGTGTACCAGTTCGCGCTCCGGCGGCTCGTCCGAAGCGGGTTGAAAACGAACCGAAACCAGCTTGGAGACCCCCGGCTCCTGCATCGTGACGCCGTATAGCGATTCGGCCGCCGCCATGGTGGTTTTGGCGTGGGTGATGATGATGAACTGCGTCTGGACGGACATCTCCTTGATCAGCCGAAGCAGGCGTTGAATGTTCGGCTCGTCCAGCGGCGCGTCCACTTCGTCGAGAATGCAGAAAGGGCTGGGCTGGTACTGAAAGATGGCCATCAACAGCGCAAGGGCCGTCAGCGCCTTCTCGCCGCCCGACAACAGCAGGACGTTCTGAAGGCGCTTGCCTGGAGGCGAGGCCACCACGTCGATGCCCGATTCGGCGGCATTGGTCTCGTCGGTCAGCCGCATTTCCCCCATGCCGCCATTGAACAGGGTGCGGAACATCTGGCGGAAGTTGTCGTTGATTGCCTCGAAGGCGTGGGAGAAGCGCTTGCGCGTTTCCTGATCGATGTCGTGAATCGCTTTTTCCGTGTCGCGGATGGAGTCGAGCAGGTCCTGGCGCTGGGCGTTGAGAAAGTCGTAGCGCTGCTGGGCCTCCTGGAACTCCTCGAGCGCCTGCGGGTTCACCGGCCCGAGCGCCTCGATGCGGTTCTTGAGATGCGCGTATTTTTCTTCGGAATCCGCCAGCGCCACCTCGTCCAGTTCCGCGCCCTCGCTCCGCGCCAGTTCTTCGCACCCGACGTTCAGTTCCTTGCGCGAGGTTTCGTCGAGGTAGCGGAGTTCGGCCCGCCGCTCGGCCAGCGCGACCTCGATCTGCGCGCGCCGTTCCTGCGCCGCCTGCGCCTCCGTTCGCCGGTTTTTCAGGCTTTCGTCGAGTGCGGCAAGCTGCTCGCGCAACGCGGTTTCGGCGCTTTCGAGTTCGGAGACCGCCCTTTCCACCCCGGCGATTTCCGCCGCCAGCGCGGCGGACCGGTCGTCCAATTCGATGTTGTCGGCCAGCAATCGGGCGCGCTCGATGCCCAACCGTTCCATCTCGCGGCCAAGGTCGTCGCGGCGGCTGGTCAGCTCGTTGCGCTGGGCGGCCAGCCGGGACTGGGCGGCGCCTTCGGCGCGCCTTCGCTCCTCGTGGCCGGCCAGTTCGACGCGCAGCGCCGAATGCTCCTCCGACAGGCGGGCGGCCTCGGCTTGGAGTTCCTGGATGCGCGCCCGCGCGCCTTCAAGCTGCCGCTCATGCTCGGCCCGCGCGCGTTCCTTCTCTTCCACCAGCGCCCGGTTGCGCTCCCGTTGGGCGGCGCCGTTTTCCTTTTCGCGCCGGAGCCGCTCCAACTCCATCCGGGCCACCGACAACCGCGAGGTCATGCGCGAGATTTCCTCGTCCAGCTTGCGGTGGTCGTGGTCGAGGGCGAGAACCTGCTTTTCCTTGGCCTGTTGGGCGCTGCGCAGCCGTTCGAGTTCCGCGCCGAGGACGGCGATCTCGCAGTCGAGTCCCGATACCAGCGCCGCGGCCTCATCGAGTTCCTGCTGGCGTTTCTGAAGCGCCGCTGTCAGCTCGCGAAGCTCGCGCTTCAGGGCGAGCGGGCCGCTGGCGCTCTTCCTGCCTCCGCTGACCGCATAGCCGTGGTAACAGACGCCGTCCGGCAGCAGGAAGTAGAAGTCGGGATACTGCTGCGCCAGCCGCTGGGCCGCTTCCCGGTTCTCCGCGATCATGCAGCGCGCCAGGCGCGGCAGAAGCTCCGCCGGCGCGTGGGTGAGCCCGTTGGTCATCCGCAGCACGCTGCTCAAGCGCGTCACGATCCCCGTTTCCGGACCGAGGGGCGGTTCCTGCGCTTTGGGCGGCATGGGCGCGTCCGGTTCGGGGTGGATGAGAAAGGTGGCCCGCCCGTCCACGTCCCGCCGCATCAGGTCGATGCCCTTGTCCGCCTGGTTCCAGTCCTTGACAACAATGTATTCCAGTTCCTCGTGGAGGAATTCCTCGGCCGCCTTTTCGTACGTCCGGTCCACGTCCACGAAATCGGCCAGTACGCCGAGGGGCGCCAGTTCTCCGCGCGGCCCCTGGTCCAGCGCGGTGAAGAACCGCTTGACCGATTCGGTGGTGTAGGCGCGGTGCGAAAGGATCTCGTCGAGCGAGTTCTTGCGCGCCCGCAGGGTGGTAGTGACCGATCGCAACTCGTCCAGCCGGGCGCGAGCAGCCAGCAGGTTGCTCCTGGCGGAAGCGAGTTCCTCTTCGACGTTGCGCCGCTCGTCCAGGAGGCTCTCCAGGCCGGTCCGCTCCACCGACAGCCAGCCGTCAAGTTCCTCCCGCGAGACCTCCAGCCGGTCGAGTTCCGCCTGGGCGAACTGCTCCTCTTTCTCCGCTCGAGCCGAGTCGCGGTCGATCGAGGCGAGGTACTCATCGATCTGCGCCAGTTCGTTCCGCAGCGACGCCGCTTCGCCGAGCAGGCGCAGGACGCCCTGCCGAGCGGCCTCGATTCCCTGTTCGCCTCGCCGGAGCTGCTCCTGCGCCGACTCCCGTTCGGCTGTTTTCGCGGCCAGCGACTCGCGCGCCTCGGCCGCTTGCCGGTCGAGTTCTCCGAGCAGGCTGGCGTGGGCTTCCAGTTGCGCGGTGAGTTCCGTGATGCGCCCTTCCAGCGACTGCGCGTCCGCTTCCCCTGCCGCCAACCGGCGGTCGATTTCTCCGATTTGCCGGGCCTGCGACTCCAGCCGGCCGCGCGTTCGCTCGGATTCCACGCGCAGTTCCGCCAGGCGGCCCCGCGTCCGGGTAAGTTCCGCTTCCGTCTGATAGGCCTGGCTCTGCGTGGCGGCGTGTTGTTGTTCGTCCGCCGCGATTTCACCGGCCAGTTTCTGGAACTCCGCGTTCGCCAGGTTGAGATCGAGCGCGGTTTTGGCGGCCTCGCGCTCCAGTTTCAGGAATCGTCCGGTCAGCATGCGCCGAAGTTCCACCACCATCTCGGCGTGCAGTTCCTGGTAGCGCCGCGCCTTGGACGCCTGCCGCTTCAGGGAATTCACCTGGCGGCCGACCTCTTCCAGAATGTCGAAGACGCGCGACAGGTTCTGGCGGGCCCCTTCCAGCTTGGCCTCCGCTAAGCGCTTCCGTGCCTTGAATTTGCTGATGCCGGCCGCCTCTTCGATCATCGCGCGCCGGTCCTGGGGTTTCGAACTGAGGATCTGGCCGATGCGGCCCTGCTCGATGATGGCGTAGGACTCCGGGCCCAGGCCCGTCCCCATGAACAGATCCTGAATGTCGCGCAGCCGCGCCGCCCGTCCGTCGATCAGGTATTCGCTTTCTCCGGAGCGGTACAACCGCCGGGTGATCGTTACTTCTTTTGGTAGACGAAACCCGTTGCTGCCGTTGGCGGGACTCGGGTGCGCGTGGCCGTTCGCCGGCTGAATCTCCGCCTCGCGCCGCCGGGCGGAATGCTCGTGGTGGTGGGACGGGTCGGCCAGCGTCATGGTCACCGAAGCCATGCCCAGCGGCTTCCGGTTGTTGGTTCCGGCGAAGATCACGTCCATCATGCGGGAGCCGCGGAGCGTCTTCGCCGATTGTTCCCCAAGGACCCAGCTAATGGCGTCGCTGAGGTTCGATTTGCCGCAACCGTTCGGGCCCACCACCGCCGTCAGGCCCGCGCCGTTGAAACGCATTTCCGTCCGGTCGCAGAACGACTTGAAGCCGTGCAGTTCAACCCGCTTGAGCTTTAGCAACTGTTTGACGCTCCTTCCCTCGCCGACCAAAACCCCGAAACCCAAAAACCCCCGGCCCAGGAAAGTCCGAAAGAACCCATCGCTCTCCACGAGCGCCCGGTGGGAGCCGCCGACCTCGCATTTTTGTCTGCCCGCGTCCGCGAAGCCGACGGACTCGCCTCAACCGGCCGATCCCTTCACACTTTCCTCGGCACGGGAGTTGAGATTATGTTAAACCGTCTTTCGGAAAAAGTAAAGCACATAACTACGATTTACAGCGGTTCTTTGTAGGATGCCCCTAAATGTTGTGGTCGTGTCACCTCTCCCACTCGAGCGCGATGTGGTAGACTGCCCCGCCGTCCTGGGGATCGTCGATCCGGACGCGAGCGCTAAACCCATTCTGCGCCGAGGGTTGCTCCACCAATTGCACGCGGCCGCGGCCCTCTTTCACCACCAGTCGTAGACCCGTCAGGGAGGCGGAAGGGAAGGGTTCGCTGTAGCTGGTGAGGTACTCGGTGTGGGACGTTGTGCCCCTCAAGGCTTCCAGACGGGCCTGGTCGCCGGAAACGAAAGCATCTAGGGCCGCATCCACCCATACCCGGAACTCGAACCAGCCCCGGGCGCCCGCGGGCAGGGTGGATGGCCCGGGGGCCGGTGGTGACGGGACAACGGCCGGTGGCGCCGCCGGAGCGCCGGGGGAGGAGGGCAGCGCCAGGTAGGGGTTGAAGACGTAGTCGAGCGAGACCTGACCCGGTGGGAATGTCAGGTTTCGGGTAACCGCATAAGCGGGATCGAGCCCCCACTGGCCGACGGCAAGGATCTTCTGCTTGCTGGTACGGCTGTCGTGCCAGCCCCAGAACGGCTTGGCCAGGTTCTGTCCCATCGCGCGTCCGAGAAACGACCCGCCGATGGACCGCCAAGCCACGCCCGGACGTCCGCCGAGCGGCTGATAGGCGAAGAAGGCATCGAACGTGCTCTCGCGCCAGCCGCCGTCCTGGTTGCACTTGAGCCACCACTGCGAATAGATGTCCAGCAGTTCGTATCCTACGAGGCGGTCGTCAGCATGTCGCGGCCGCTCCGCCGTCCCTTTGTAGACATATGTGACGCCCGTGCCGGCGGTGAAGCGGTCGTTGCTCAGGTCGTAGCGCGCGTGCTTCGACCGCGAGCCGTAGATTCCGTGCCCGCCGGATTCGATGAAAACCACCGGGCGGGCGCCCTGGTACAACTCGATCTCGCCGTCGATATCATGAGCGCCTCTGCGGATCTGCTTGTCGGCGACAAACGAATAGACGTTGTTGTGAGCGAGCGTTTCCATCGCCTGGAGACGGCCGAACCGGCTGTTGTCCTTGGCCACCGTAAGAATCAGGCCTTCATTGTCGTTTTCGTGGCAGGAGCCGGCGACGCACTTGTCGGAGTAGTCGCGCGGATGAAAGACGTTGTAGATCAGAAACCAGTGGGAGACCGTTTCGGCGGCGGCGTAGTGGACGTAAGCCTGCGAGGTCCCGACGTCGAGCGACTCCCAATTGTTGGCGCCGTTCCAGTCCCCGTCGTAGTCGAAGCGAGTCGCGTAGTCGGCTTTGGGTTGAAACCAGGTTTCCTGGGCCAGAAACGGCGCGTAGTGCTCCGCCAGGGCGCGGTACGGATCCGTCGAACGCGGCTCGGGCGGAAACGTCCTCTCAGCCTTGCGGCGGGAGGGCGCGCCGGCATCCACCCGGATCGTGATGGAATCGGTGAAGCTGTTGAGGCTGGCCTCGATGCGGTAGGCGCCAGGTTTGTCCGGCGCGGTGTACAGCACGCTGTCCTGAACGACGTATTGGCCGGCCAGGCCCTGGAAAATGCGGCCTCCTCTTGAATCGTATTCCTGGATGAAGGATTCGCTGTCGGCGCCCTGGAATTTGAACGGCTTCGATATCCAGCCTCCGGCGGCGTCCACCACGCGGACCTTGGCGCCGTCGCGCAGAAGACGGCCTTCAGCGGCGCCGCTTTTTCCGTAGACCCGCACCTGGACCACCGCGTTTTCGAGGGGACGAATGAGCGCCTCCGCCGGCTCGGCGTATAGCTTGATACGCGTTACGGCCGACTGCGCATGGAGACTGGACGCGAGAACGAGAGAGAGGAAGAACAACGTACGGCTCATGACCCTCCACCAATATGACGTCTGGAACGTCATGTCACGGAGTTACGTGGCAATGCAATAGTTCCATGCTAACGCGACGGCGCTGTCCCTGTCGGTCCGGCGACCGCCATCGCATCCGGGGCGCGCCGATTCCGGCCCGCAGCGTCCGCGCTCGTAAGCTGCCACAGATCTCGATTCGCTTGGAAAACCGTCGCGGCCCGGCGCCTTAGGTGTATACTAAACGGCAGCCGTACAGCAATTACGGAAGCCTCGCCGGGAAAGGCGGCGAGTTCTGAGCCAAGGGAGACACTTGCCATGGACGCATTAGGCGTCGCGAAATCGCCGCAGGGCGATGAAAATACCGAACCTGCGCGTTTGAAACCGAATTCCCAGTTTGCTTCCGGGGCGGAAAATGTAGACCGAATCCGCGAAATCATTTTCGGGGGGCAGATGCGCGAGTACGAAGCCCGCTTCGTCCGGCTGGAGGAGCGCATCCTCCGCGAGTCGGCCGAGCTTCGGACCGAGACCAAACGCCGCCTCGATTCGCTCGAGGCGTTCATGCGACAGGAGCTGGACTCGCTGGCGGACCGCCTGGCCGCCGAGAGGAACGAAAGGACCGGCGCCGTCGAACGGTTGACCCGCGAATTCGGAGAATCCACCAGCGCGCTGGAAAAGAAGCTGTTCCAGTCCGACGACCAATTCGCCAGAAATCTGCGTGAATTGCGTCAGCTAATGTCGGACCGGCAAAAGGATCTGCTGGAGGAATTCAGCCGAAAAACCACCGACGCCTCGTCGCTGGCGGAGCGGCGGATTGAGGAGGTCAGGACATCCAGCGTGCCGCGCTCTAGCCTGGCCGGCCTGCTCACGGAGATCGCTCTGCGCATCGAAGGCCAGTTCAGCCTCCCTCATCCGGAAGGGCCCGGCAATGGCGGAGCCGACGGATAAGCCGCGGACTGCCGATCAGCGACTGATCGAAGCGCTTTCGCCGACCATACAGCACGCCCTGCGCCGCTCCCTGCGGGACGAACGCCGCGCGTGGAGCGAGGCGCTCTATCCCATTATGCTGCCCAGCGTCCGCATGGCGGTCTGGGCGGCTTTCCACGAGGCGGTGGAATCCCTCAACCGGCTCGTCGAGGCGAGCCTCTCGTGGCGAAGCTGGCAATGGCGCCTTGAAGCGTGGCGGCGCCGCAAGAGTTTCGCCGAGGTCGTCCTTCTCCGGACGCTCGTCTACCGGGTGGAGCAGGTTCTCCTGATCCATCGCGAAACCGGCCTTCTCCTCCACTCGGTCGCGTCCAAGGACGCGGCAACGAAGGATCCCGACATCATCTCCGGCATGCTGACCGCGGTCCAGGACTTCGTCCGCGACTCGTTCAACGGCGGCCAGGAATCCCCGCTCAACGAACTCCGCACGGCCGACCTCACGGTCAGGATCGAACAGGGGCCGTGGGCCGTGATCGCCGCGGTCGTTCGCGGTTACCCTCCGGCGGAACTCCACGCGACGCTCACCGCGGCGGCCGACCTGGTGCATCAGGAAATGGCGCAGGAACTTCGGGAGTTTGATGGCGACGCCGGCCGGTTTGTCCGGGCACGCTCGATTCTTGAAGGATGCTTGCAGGCCGCCTACCGGACTCCGCCCCCCTCTTCCTACCGGAAGCTGTGGGTGCTGGCCGCCGCCGCGTCCGTCCTGCTCGTAGTCGGTCTGGCGATGTTTGTCCAGCAGCGGCTGCGCTGGTCGGACCTCGCCGCACGGCTGAACGCCGAGCCCGGCATTGTGGTGACGGGGCACTACGACAGCGGTGGCAAGCACGTCATTGAAGGTCTGCGGGACCCGCTGGCCGCGGATCCCGCGCAGTTCATGGCGGACGCCGGCATCGACCCGGCCCGCGCCGCGCTCCGCCTGCGTCCTTTCGTCTCGCTGGAGCCGGCGCTGCAACTGGCCCGAGCCCGCGAAGCCCTCTCTCCTCCGCCCGGCGTGGCGCTGCGCCTGGAGGCCGATGCCCTTTCGGTGGAGGGAGCGGCGCCTCGAGCCTGGATTCGCCGGCTCCGTGAAGCGAATCTCGCCGCCCTCGGGATTCGAGCGCTTCATCTGGCTTCGCTGCGGGACCTCGATGCGGAAACCCTGCGCCAGGCGATGGAGTCCGAAGCCATCCGCTTCGAACCCGGTTCCAGCCGACTTTCCCCCCAACAGCAGCAGCGCGCGGAGAAACTGGCGGCCTTGCTGGTAGATTGGGCGAAAGCCGCTCGCGAATTAGGCAGGGACCCTCGGGTGGAGGTGGTGGGCCGCGCCGACCGGAGCGGCGATGCCGCGTACAACTTGCGCGTCAGCGAAGAGCGGGCGCGCCGCGTGAGGGACCTCCTGGCAGCGAGCGGATTGCCGGAGGAGATCATCGCCATCAACGCCGAGGGTGACGCGGCGGCCCGCGGCGCCGACAACGGCGAGGACGCTGCCTATCGCACCGTCCGCATCCGGCTGTCCGGCGATAGCGCTCCCTCGCTATGATCCAGAAGAAGATCTGTCTCCTCGGCGCCTACGCCGTCGGTAAAACCAGCCTCGTCCTGCGCTTTGTCCGCAGCGTCTTCTCGGAATCCTACTCGGCCACGGTGGGCGTCCGGATCTACAAGAAGGAGATCGGTCTTGCGCCCTGGGGGATCAAGCTGATTGTCTGGGACCTGGCCGGGGAGAACGAACTGGTCCGCCTCCGTACGAGCTACCTGCGAGGCTGCTCCGGCTATATCCTCGTGGTCGACGGGACCCGTCCGGCTACGCTGGAGAAGGCAATCGACCTCCAGCGGCGCGCCTTCCAGACGCTCGGCCCGGTTCCCTTTGTCCTCGTTGTTAACAAGAACGATCGCCGGGACCAGTGGTCGATTGAGGCATTCGCTCTGGACGATCTGCGCGAGAGCGGGTGGACCTGCCTGCGAACCAGCGCGAAAACGGGGGAAGGCGTCGAACTTGCCTTTCAAATCCTCGCGGAGAAGCTGATTGATGCGCACCGAGCGGCAACCGCCTCCTAGCGTTCAAGCGTACCTGGAAGGCTGGCTGCGGCGCTCGCGTTCTCCCGCTTATCTGCTCGTATCGGCCGGCGGCATCGTCGCCGGCGCGGGCGGCGACCTGGAGCGCTATGGGCTCGAGGGGCTTGACGAGGGCGCGCCCGCCGCACAGGCCGTCTATCTCCTGGAAGGCCTCTTTCCGCTTGACGATTCCTTTGTGCTGTTCCGCGTCGAGACGCCGGCCGGCAGATTCGCCGACGTCCACTTGTTTTGCGCGGAGGAGATGGACTGCGTCCTGTTCCTCGATTCCACGCAGGAGGTCGCCGAGCGGGCCGAGGTGGAGGAGGCCCTCCACCGAATCCTGGAGAGCCTCCAGCGCGAAACCGATAACGCCCTTGCGCTCCCGCGCGCAATGGCCGTGGTGCAGGACATCGGAGAGCGGCGCCGCGCCGAGGAGGCGCTCCGCCAAAGCCAGTCCAAGTTCCAGGCTGTGTTTGAGAACTCGCGCGACGCCATCGGCGCGCTCAGCGCCGCTAACCACGCGCTGGTGAATCCCGCCTACCTCCGCATGTTCGGCTATACTCACGAAGCGGAACTGCTGGGCACGCCATTCCTCGACGTAATCGCGCCTGAGTACCGCGAATCCGTCCGCGAACAGGCCCGCCGCCGGTTCTCGACCGCCGACCTGACTGCGGCCTACGAAACCAAAGGCCTCCGCAGAGACGGCTCGATCTTCGACCTCGACGTTCTCGTGTCCCGCTATGAGTGCGACGATGAGACGTATACCCTCGTTATTCTGCGCGACATCACCGACCGCAAAGCGACCGAGGCCAAGCTGATTCACGACGCCTTGCACGATTCGCTGACGGACCTCCCCAATCGCGCGCTGTTTCTGGACCGCCTGCAACAGGCCCTGAACCGCTTGCCGCGGCGCCGCTCGGCCGGGCTGGCGGTCTTGTTTGTCGACATCGACCGGTTCAAGCTGGTGAACGACAGCCTGGGTCACCACGTGGGCGATTACGTGCTCGTCACCATTGCCCGCAGACTCACATCGGCGCTGCGATCGGCCGACACGGTGGCGCGCCTCGGGGGCGATGAGTTCGTCGTGCTGCTGGAGGACCTCGCCGCTTCCGAGGAAGCCTTCCGTGTCGCCGAGCGCCTTCAACAAGAACTGGGCCGGCCCGTCAGGTGGCACGACCACGAGGTGTTCGTTACCGCCAGCATCGGCATTGCCCTTGCCGGCGCCGCAACCTCGCGTCCGGACGAACTTCTCCGCGCGGCCGACATCGCGATGTACCGGGCCAAGCGAAAGGGTCTGGCCCGCTACGAAATCTTCACGCCTGAGATGCAGGCCGACGCCTTATCGCGGCTCCAACTGGAAAGCGACCTCCATCGCGCCCTCGAGCGCGGCGAGATCGACGTGTACCTCCAGCCGATCGTTTCGGTGGCCGATGGCCTCGTGGCCGGGTTCGAAGCGCTGGCCCGCTGGCGCCACCCGCAGCGAGGCCTGGTCCTGCCCGATGAGTTCATTCCCGTGGCCGAGGAGACAGGTTTAATCACGCCCCTCGGCGATGCCATCCTTCGGCGAGCCTGCGAATGGGCCGCCCGCCTGCCCGCCGCCAGCCCCGTCAGCGTGGCCGTCAATTGCTCGGTGCAACAGCTCAACAGCGCCGGCTTCGCCGACCGGCTGGGGCAGATTCTGGCGGAAACGGGCCTCGCTCCCGCCCGGCTGCGCCTGGAAATCACCGAGAGCGGAATCATGTCGAATGCCGAGGCCGGACTCATGATGTTGCGCACGCTCCGCTTGCTCGACGTCCGGTTTCACCTCGACGACTTTGGCCTCGGGTACTCCTCTATGAGCTATCTGCACCGCTTCCCGATCGACGGTTTGAAGATCCACCAATCGTTCATCGGGCCTTCGGAAGTCTCGCCGGAACACCAGAAGATCGTGCGAACCATCCTCAACCTGGGGCGCGATCTTGGCATGGTGACGATCGCCGAAGGAGTGGAAACGCCGGCGCACCTGGAATGGCTCCGCGCCGCCGGCTGCGACTACGCGCAGGGCTTTCTCATCGCGCCGCCGCTGCCGCCCGACGATGCCAGAGCGCTGCTCGCCTCCTGACGGCAGGGGTCCTGCGGGCCGAACCGGCGCGCGCACCTTTCGCAGAGCGTCAGTGGGAGGGAGGTACCAAGCCGATCAGGTGCAGCAGGCCGAACAGCGCGAGGGCAACGCCGGCGAAACGCACAAACAGTTCCATGCCCGGCGAGGCGGGGAACGATTCGGCGTCGCGGGACGGCTTCGCCCACTGGTGCGATTCCAGGCTCGAGAGCCGCGACGCGGCCCGGCTCAGCAGCGCAACGATCTTAGCCGGATCCACGACCATCAGCAATGCCGCATAGATCACCGGACCGAACAGGCACAGGCGCGCCAGCATCGCACCGGCGCTGTCGGACGTCTGATACATTTCCCCCTATCGTATCACGGTCCGCCGGCATTTCAGACTCATTAATCGGAATAAAGAACGAGTTGTCCCCGGCCCGGCCCTACGATTCCCGCAGCGCCTCGACCGGATCCACCGTGGCGGCGCGCCGGCTCGGGACCAGGCAGGCGAGCAATGCCGCGCCCACCAATACGCCGGTTGCCGAGGCGTAGGTCGCGGCGTCCGATGGACGGATTCCGTATAGCAGCGCGCCAACGGTCCTGGAGGCGGCCGCGGCGAGCGCCAGCCCCGCCGCCGCGCCTACGATCGTCAGCGTCCCCGCCGAACGGAGCACCTCCGCCACGATCCGGCTCGGGCGCGCTCCCAGCGCCACTCGGATTCCGATTTCCCGCCTGCGTTGCGAAACCATGTAGGCCATCACTCCGTAGAGCCCGATTGCGGCCAGCGCAAGGGCCAGCATGGAAAACAGGCCGACGAGCAACGTACGAAATCGGGTCTGCGCCAGCGCTCCGTGCAACGCGTCCGCCAACGGGCGCACCGAGTACACCGCGCGGCCCGGTTCCGCGGCCTGGACCGCCTGCCGGACCGCGGTGGCTATCGCCGCCGGCTCACGGGTCTGGATCAAGAAATCCGAATCCGGCCAGTAGCGGAGAAACCCGCAGGCGTATATTAGCGGCTGAGGCGCCGCGCCATGCCCGTCTTCGCGCGCGTCCGCGACCACGCCCACAATCCTCACCCTATCGCCAGTGGGTCCTTGGAGAATCGTCCGTCCAATCGGGTCCCGACCCGCAAAGTACCGTTCGGAGAAACGCTGGTTCACAAGGGCTTGGAACGGCCGCTCCGGACCGGTGTTCATGCGGCACGTCTCGCCCCGGAGGATCGGAATGCCGAGCGTCTGAAAATACGCCGCCGTCACGATGCGCCAGGTCGTGAAGCGCAACGTTCCGTCGGGCGTCCGCTCGCCGGAAATCTCGAACTCCCGGGGCCATGCCGGATTCACGCCGGCAAGTCCGCTGGACATCGCCACCGCAGTCACGCCTGGAACCGCCGCCACCGCGTCCATGACTCGCTGATGGCGGGAGATCGACGCCTCCTGCCGCTCCAAGCCGGCGCCGACGCGAAGCGTCAGCACGTTCTCCGGGTTGAATCCCAGCGGCGCTTCTTCGAGCATCGTCAGGCTTCGCACAAACAGCCCCGCTCCGATCAAAAGCGCGGTTGCCAGCGCGAGCTGTCCAGCCACCAAAAGGCGGGGAAGCCGTTGCCCGCCGGCGGCGAGGCTTCTTCCTCCCCGAATCAGCGAACCCGTCAATGCCCGTTTGTACGTCTCCACGATCGGCGCCAGCGAGAGCAGCATCGCCGCCAGCGCGCTGATCCCCGCTCCGATCCCAACCATCCGGGCATTCAGCGAGAGCTCTCCGATTCGGGGCAGATCGGCAAGCTGCGTCCGCAAAAGATCGATGGCCGCCCACGCCGCTGCCATTCCGGCAAGCCCTCCGCAACCCGCGTAGACCAGGCCCTCCGCCAGAAGCTGGCGGGCAATCGCGGCGCGTCCGGCCCCAAGCGCGCAGCGTGCGGCGATCTCCGGAGCGCGGCTGTTGAGCCGGGCCAGCAGCAGGCAAGCGACATTGCCGCACGCGATCAGCAGCAGCACGCTGACCGATCCGAACAACAGCCAGAACGCCAGCCGCACCCCACCCGTCAACTGGTCCTTCAGCGGCTCCACCGCAGTGCTCCAGCCCGCGTCCGTTTTCGGGTACAGCTCGCCTAGGCGCTTCTGGACGCCGGCCAGGTCGGCGTGCGCCTGCCAGAGCGTCACGCCTTCCTTCAGCCGGCCGATGCCGTGGTAAAACCGGGCCTCACGGGTGGCAAGCAGTTCGGGCGGCGCCTGCCTGGGGATCCAGACCTCGGTGGCGGCGCTCGGGTATTGAAAGCTGGCGCTCGCCACGCCTACGATGACGTGATTCTGCCCTTCAAGAATGAGCGTGCGCCCCACCGCCCCGGGATCCGCCGCGAACCGGCGCCGCCACAGTCCTTCGCTAATGACCGCCGCCCGCGGGCCGCCGAATTCTTCTTCTTCCGCCGTGAAGAACCGGCCCGCCGCCATTGGCGCGCCAAACACGGCGAAGAACCGCGGCGAAACGTACGCGCCCGAGAGTCGTTCCGGCGCCGCGCCTGTCGTGTCGGTCAACGTCTCGGCGTGGCATCCTCCGATGGCCTCGAACGACCGGGTGAGGCGTTGCCAGTCCTCGAGGCGCCCCGGCGCCACCGGCGTTTGCGCCTGCGCATTCTCCGGGCTCGCTTCGTGAAGCGCCACCAGCCGGTCGGCCTTCGGATAAGGCAGCGGGCGTATCAGCACGGCGTCGATGAGGGAAAAGATCGCGCTGCTGGCGCCGATGCCGAGGGCCAGCGTCACGATCACCGTGGCCGAGAACGACGGCCTCCGCGCCATTGCGCGGATCGCGTAGCGACAATCCCGCAGCCAGCCCTCGAGTTGCGGCCATCCCCACGCCGCGCGGGAGTCCTCCATCAGGAGCGTCGTGTTGCCGAACTGCCGCCTGGCGGCTGCCGGGTCCCCTGTCGCGGAAGCCTTCATCTCCAGGTGCGTCCGCATCTCCTCTTCGAGTTCGGCGTCGATCTCGTCCCGCCGGAGCCGTCCGGCCAATTTGCGCCGCCATTCGCTCATCGTCTTCCCCTACGCCGGCTGAATCACGCGGCGGATTGCGCCGACCACGCGTTCGAACGCCTCGATCTCGGCCGCGAGCTGCTTTCGTCCGACGGGCGTCAGCGTGTAATATCGCGCCCGCCGGTTATTCTCGCTCTGCCGCCACTCCGCCTTAAGCCAACCCTTCACCAGCATTCGCTGCAGCGCCGGGTACAGCGAGCCTTCCTCCACTTGCAGGACGTCCTCGGTAGTCTGCTGGATATGCAAGGCAATGCCGTAGCCGTGCATCGGCTCCAGGCGCGCCAGCGCCTTGAGGATCAGCATGTGGAGGGTGCCCGGCGGGACCTCCGCGCGTTTTCTCATAGATAATCTACCCTAGACAATCTACCATAGATACGCTATGGAAACAAGCCCCAGATTTCATCGGGTTCCACTTTGCGCTGAAAAGCACTTCGATTCCGGATGAGCTATCCTATCTTTTCGGCAATCACGATGGCGGCGGCCGGGCGGCCGGCTATGGAGGACTTCCCGACACCTCCGCGATCCAGCGCGTGCTCGAATCGGGCGGCATCGACTGCCTGAAAAACGAGGCGCGCGTCATCCAGGCGCGGGGCCAGTTCCTTCACATCGCCTCCGTCGGCGATCTGTGGACCACGGAGGTCGGCGCCGAGCAGCTCGCGCAACAGGCCGAGTCGCTGCGCCAGGTCAACGAGGACCTCCGCCAGTTCGCCGATGCGGCGTCGCACGACATGCAGGAGCCCCTGCGCATGGTGATCGCCTACTCTCAATTGCTGCATCGCAAGCAGCAGCAGGCCGGCAAGGAAGGCATGGGCGAAATCACGGACTACCTTCTCGAGGGCGGGTTCCGCATGCAGGAGCTGATCAACGGCCTTCTCGCTTACTCGCGCGCCATCCAGGAGACGGCCCGTGGCGCATGTCGGCGGCGCATGCGACGGCGGCAGCGTGGTGCTCTGGGTTCGGGACAACGGCGTCGGCATTCCGCGCGACTACCAGAAAACCGTCTTCGGCATGTTTAAGCGGCTGCACAGCCGAAACCAGTCCGGCGCCGGGCTGGGGCTCGCGATCTGCCAGAAGATCGTCGAGCGCTACGGCGGGCGGATTTGGGTGGAATCGGAAGAGGGGGTCGGATCCACCTTCTTTTTCACCGCTCCCGGGGTGGAAGCGGCGGTCGCCAGCGGACGGTCCTAAAACCGCCTGCGCTATACTCACCAGAGCGCCGTTCGAACAGCCTCAGCCGGCCGTCAAGCGCCTGGGAGCCAAGCCATGGGAACGCAAGCGGAAGCCACCGTCGAAGTCGCGCGATCAATCCAGCCGGTCGCGCCGCGGCCGAAAGAACGATTGTTGTCGCTGGATGTCTTCCGCGGGTTCACCCTGCTGGGAATGGTGCTGGTGAACAGCCATCCGGCGGGCATCTATCCCGCGCTGGGTCACGCCCGCTGGCACGGCTGGGGCTTCGCCGACCTCATTTTTCCGTTCTTCGTCTTCATCGTCGGCGTGGCGATTCCGTACGCGTTCGCTTCGCGCCTGGCGCGGGGAGAAAATGGGCGAACGCTATTCGTCCATATCCTGCGCCGCAGCGTCCTGCTATTCGTAGTCGGAGTGCTGTTGAACGGCTATCCGAAGTTCGACCTGTCCACGCTGCGCGTAATGAACGTCTTGCAGCGCATCGCCATCTGCTATTTTCTGGCGTCGATCCTCTATGCCTACGTGCGGATGAAGCCAAAGGCGATCGTTTGGTTGTGCGCTGGCATTCTGGTTTCCTACTACATCCTGATGGTCTTCGTTCCCGTGCCCGGCTACGGCGCGGGCGTGCTGGAACCGGTGGGCAACTGGGGCAACTACATCGATCAGCTTGTCATGAGCGGGCACATGCAGCACGGAAACTGGGAGGGCAAGAGCCTGCTCGGCAGTTTCCCCGCGCTGGTGACGATGCTGATGGGATTGCTCTGCGGCGTGTACCTCCGAACGGAACGTCCCGCATTCGAAAAGCTGACGAACGTTTTTGTGTACGGGAACCTTTGCATGGCGGCCGGCGCCATTTGGAGCCTCTGGTTTCCCATCAACCAGCACCTCTGGACGAGTTCGCTGGTGTTGTTCATGGGCGGCATTGCGCTGGTTCTTCTCGCCGCCTGCTACTACGTCGTCGACATTCGGAAGAGCACGTGGTGGACATTGCCGTTTCTCGTTTTCGGCATGAATTCCATCGCTGTCTGGGTCTTCTCGCAGATGGGGAACAAGACCCTGATGGCCATTCAGATCGCGGGCGCTGACGGTGCTCCGGTGAGCTTGTGGAAGGCTTCGGGCGAGTTTCTGGCCTCCTATCTCAGTCCGATGAACGGATCGTTCGTGTTCGCGATTGTCTACGTGTTGTTCTGGCTCGGAGTAATGGGCATCCTATACCGCCGGCGCATCTTCATCAAGCTTTGACAAGGTTGCGCACGGAGGCCCCCCGGCAAGGCAGCCGGGGGGCAGACCAGCGCTTCAGAATTCCAGCTTCATGCCCAATTGGATCGAGCGCGGCTGATTGCACTGCGTACCAACCTGCCCGAACGCGCCCGCGCTCCAGTTTGTATTCGGTTCGCAGAACACCGTCCGGTTGGTGAAGTTGCCGAACTGGGCCTCGATGCGGTGGCGTACGCGCTCGCCGAACCGCGTCTCCTTGAAGATGCTCACGTCTTCCGTCGTCGCGGTGGCAAGGCCGCGGACCGTCCCGTCGGCGCGAGGCGCGTTTCCGAAACGGAGCGGCCCCGGGTCCGACCAGGCGGCTGGGTTGAAGTAGCGGTCGCGGTTCGGGTCGAACTTGTCGAAGTTCACCGTCCCGTCGGCGTCGGCGACGCGGTCCGGCCGCTTCTGGTTATTGAACAGCAGTCCGCCGAGATCGTTCACCATCGTGACGTTGAGCGGTCGCGCGCTCTCGTAGCGGAAAATGCCGTTCAGCGTCCAGCCGCGCAGGAGTTTGCCGGCGAGGCCGGTTTTGTTTCGGGCGAACGGCAGTTCCCACGAGTAAGCCAGCACGAAGGTGTGCGGCACGTCGTCGAAGCTCAGAGCACGTTCGCCGTGCTGGGTGTCGCCCGGGTTCTGAATACCGGTGCCGCCGCGCTGCGCGTTCTCCGCGCCGTTGTTGATCAGCTTCGACCATGTGTAGAAGATCCGGAACTGAACGCCGTTGGAGAACCGCTTGTCCAGTTTGGCCTGCATCGAGTGGTAAGAGCTCCAGCCGATCGGCAGCGCCCGGAAGTCGAGGAACTGATATTGCGGATAGGGCCGTAGCGCCTGCGCCACGTTGCCGGTGAAGCCGGGGTATGGCGGCGTGATGCCGGCGCTGCGGGCGAGATCCGAATCGATGTTGGACTGAAGCACCGCCGTGCCGTATTGGAGGACATCGGGGTGGTTCATGTTGGCAGCGGGGCCGAGGAAGTTCGGGTGCTGCGGCAGACGCGTGCCGCGGTTGGCGACGTAAGAAATGTCTGCCAGCATGTTGGTTGCCACCTCGCGCTGCACCGTGAATGACCAGTTCTGATAGCGCGGCAGCACCAGTTCGTCACGCGGCACCGCCTGTATCGTCGTCCCATTGGCGAACGCCGGGTTGATGAACGGCGGTCTCTCGATCAGGTGCAGCGGGAAACCGTCGTCCATGTAAAAGGCCGGTTGCAGCCCGTTCGTGAGGTTCGGCGCCTGAGGATTTCCCTGATAGCCGCGTATCGGCTGCGGCCCGGAGCCGAACGGCTTGCTGTTGTAATAGATGCCGTAGCCGCCGCGTACCACGTTTCTGTCACCGATGCGATACGCGAATCCAAAGCGCGGACCGATGGCGTCTCTCGGTATATCGAAGAAGTGGCGCTGCCCGGTGCGGCCCTGCCCTTCCCCGGCAAACGCGAGCGCGCCCAGCCTTCCGCCGGCGGCGGGATTGGGCATGTCGGCCGCAAAGCTCGACATCCGGTCATAGCGCTCCGTCCAGGGGAACTGGTAATCGAAACGCAGCCCCAGCGTCAGCGTCAGGCGGTTGGTTACTTTGAAGTCGTCGTTGATAAACAGCGACGTCCAGTTGCCGTTGAACGTCACGAAGTGCGGAATCAGGAAATTCGCCGTATGCACCTGTCCGAGCAGGAACGACGCGAACGGATCGCCGGTCTGCGCCAGACTGTTCCCCCGCGCGTCGAAGCCGCCGGTACCCAGGCGGTTGAAGTTGAACGATCCGCCCGTGCTGTTGGCCCAGCCCTTGTAGTTGAACTGATGGTGCCGGAACTCGTAACCGACCTTGATGTTGTGCCGGCCCTTGATCCACGTCACATCGTTCGAGAACTGCCAGCGGTTGATCGCCTCAAAGCCGTACCCGATCCAGGCGATGCCAAGCTGTGTGTACGGGACATTACCCGTGAACGTCATGCTCGGGAATCCCGCCGTCTGGTCGATGAGCCCTCCGCGATTGGCGCCCCAGAGCTTCTCCGGCCAGCCCACGCCGGCCGACAGCGGCACGCCGCCCATGTACCAGCGGTCGTACGATACCTGGGCGTGGTACAGCAGGTTGTTGGTGATGATGGCGTCGAACTGCTGCGTCGCATGGTGCGTCACAATCCGCTGATGGAAACCGATCCCGATATAGTCGTCGTTCTGCGAGGTCTGGTTTACGTCCCGATTGCGGACATTGCAGCCCTGAACCTCACCGCAGTTCCGGATGGCCGGCCGGTACGGCCAGAAGAACGTGTGGCTGGTGCGGAAGCGCGGATTGAAGTGATGATCCACGCGAATCAACGGCGTCCGGAAGTTGGCCACCCACGTCTGGTCGCCGGCCGGGTTGCCGGCCACGTTATTGACCAGGCCCGGCCGGTCGGGACCCACCATCAGCGGAACGACCCTCGCGGCCACGGCCGAGCGCAGCGGATGGTTGACTGGAATGCGGTTCCCCTCGAACGGGTCTCTTACCGACACTCCGTCCACGAAGCGCGTCGTGTTGGGATCGAAAATCTGGCCGTTGTAGATCGGCCGGCCGAGCGCGTCCGTCCCGACCTGCTGTCCCGTCAGCAGCGCGCTGAAATCCCCCTGCTTGAACGCGTCCACCGGCGTCGTGTTGCCGAAGCCCGGCAGCACGCCGGACCGCAGCCGCAGCCAGTCCATGTTGGCAAAGAAGAAGGTCCGGTTCCGCCCGTCGTAGATCTTCGGAATGCTGAACGGACCGCTGAACGTGAATCCGAACGCGTTGCTTCGCTGCACCGTCCGGGCCACCGGGAAAAATCCCCTCGCATTCAGGCTGTCGTTGGCGAAGTACTCGTACAGGGTGCCGTGGTACTCATTGGTCCCCGACTTGGACGTGTATTCGATTGTGCCCCCGGTCGTGTGCCCGTATTGCGCCGAGTACATCGAGTTGGTGACTTTCATCTCCTGGATGCTCTCGATCGACGGAGAGCTCTCATGGCTCTGCTGGTGTCCCGAGGCGTAGCCGAACGCCGCGCCGTCGAACATGTTCTCGGCCCCGAACGTCTGACCGCCGTTCATGCGCGAGGAAAACTGGCTCCCCCGGAACATCGCGTCTCCGTTGGGCTTCATCGGAAAGTATCCCGGCTGGAGCAGCAGCAGCGCTTCGGCCAGCCGGATGTCGGATCCCATAACGACAGGCAGGTTCTTGTAGTAGTTCTGATCGACCGTATTGCTCACTTCCGGCTGCGAGGTGTTGATCAGTTCGGCGGCCGCCGACACCTCCACTGTCTCCGTCACCGCGCCCAATTCCAACTGGGCGTCCTGCCGGTAGACGCTGCCGCCGGTCAGTTGGATGCCCGAGCGCACGAACGACTTGAAGCCCGGGTGCTCGACCGTCACCGAATAGACGCCCAGGACGAGCAGCGGCGAACTATACGCGCCGGCATCGTTGGAGCGCAAGTCGAGTTCCACCCCTGTGCCTTCATTACGAACGCGCACGCTCGCGCCCGCCACGTACGCTCCATTTGGATCCATCACCACGCCGGTGATGGTCGCGCGGTCCGCGCGTTGGGCCCAGAGGATTCCGCCGAACGCCAACCCGACCACGGCGCCGACTGTCAGTCTCAACCCGGAGTTCTGAAGCATCCCTCGCCTCCCCAAGCTGCCCTGCTCTCGCTGTAAGCGTTTGCACAGGGCGGATAGTAGAATTCTATTAGTAGTCGGCCAGAAGGTCAAGAGAAATTTACGAACAAAGTCAAGATTGTTAGGAAACCAGGGCGCCACTTCGTGGTGGTGCTCTGAGTCCCCGACGGATTGTCCGTTGTCGGACGGTCTGTCCCATCAATGAACACCCTGGAGGGGCGTAGGTTCGGCCGTTCGGACTTCCGGGCTCGGAACCAGACGTGCCTATCCGAAAACATGTCTTTTGCGCCCGCCGGCCTCAGCCAGGATCTGCGATCCGGCCTCCGGTTCCTCCGCGGCGATCCGTACGTGGCGCTCGTGGCCATCTTCACGTTGGGCTTGGGAATCGCTGTCACCACGACGGTGTTCGGTTGGGTGGACAACGTGCTTTTGCTGCCGATCCCTGGAGCCGCATCGGCGGGGCGGCTGGTGGCTCTCGAGGAAGTCCCATCCACCGGACAGACTCGCGCCTGCGCTTACCCGGACTTCCGGGACTTTCAAAAGGGCGCGAACCTGCTTTCCGGCCTGGCGGCATGGCATCTCCTGGACTTCACCATCGGCGCCGGCCCGGACGCGCAGCGGGTCTATGGCCAGGTCGTATCGGCCAATTTCTTCTCTGTTCTGGGCGTGAACGCGGTCTCGGGTCGGACCTTCACCATTCCGGAGGACCGGGACGAACCAGCCGGTTATCCCTACGCCGTTATCAGCGAACGCCTGTGGCGCTCGCGGTTTGGCGCCGACCCGGGCATCCTGGGTGCGGCGGTTCGCATCAACGGGCGCGCGATTACGATCGTCGGCGTCGCGCCGGCGGAGTTTCAGGGAACCGTGACCGGCCTCCGGCTCGACCTGTGGGTGCATCTGAGCATGATCCACGAGGTCGGCGGCGCGGGAGATTGGCCGGTGAGCGACCGGAACGCGAAGCCGCTGGCGCTCATCGGCCGGCTCCGGCCCGGGACCACGCTGGCGCAGGCCAACGCGCAGGTTCAAGCGGTGGCCCGCCGCATTGCGGAGGAATATCCGGCGACGCACGCCGGCGCAAGCGCTGTCCTGCTGCCGCTTTGGAGATCCCATGGCGGAGCGCAGGCGACGTTGCTGGCGCCGCTTAGTATCCTCTTGGCGTTTTCGGTCCTGGTCTTGCTGATCGCTTGCGCGAATGTCGCCAACCTGCTGCTTGCCCAGGCCGTCTCGCGGCAGAGCGAGTTCGGGATGCGGCGCGCCATGGGGGCGGGCCGCTGGCGCTTGCTGCGGCAGGCGCTGGTGGAGAGCGCGATCCTGACAATCCCGGCGGTCGCCGCAGGGTTACTGCTTACCCTCTGGCTCGGCAGCGCGCTGAGTCTGCTGCTGCCGCCGACGGATCTCCCGCTAGCCGGTTTTGTGAGCGCGGAACTCAATGGCCGCCTGCTCGCCTTCGCCTCGGCGGCATGCGCCTTTACCGCGTTTCTTTCGGGAATCGCGCCGGCGCTGTACGCGAGCCGGGCCGATTTTACCGTGACGCTCCGCGCCGGCAGCCGAGGCGCGACAGCCGCTTCCCGGCCGCACCGAGCCCGCACGCTGCTGGTGGTGACGGAGGTCGCGCTGGCGTCGGTTGCCCTCATCGCAGCGGGGGTGTTCCTCCGGAGTTTTCGGAATGCCAGCGCCGTCCGCTTGGGGTTCGACCCGGAGAATGTGCTGGTGGCGCGGCTTTACCTCGCCTCGGCCGGCTACTCGGCGGCGCGGGAGCAGATGTTTTGCCGGGCGTTGCGGCAGCGGCTCGAGAACGAACCTGCGATCGAGGCGGCCAGCTATGCCATCGAGGTCCCGCTGGCGCAAACCGGGGACGAGACGATCAAGGTGGAAGGCTATCTGCCGAGGCAGGGAGAAAGCCTGGTGATCCCGCGCAACAACGTGGGGCCGGATTATTTCCGGTTGCTGCGCATTCCGCTAATCGCCGGACGGGAGTTCACAGAACGCGACGACCGGCGAGCGCCTCCGGTGGCGATCGTGAACGAAACCTTCGCGCGCCGCTTCTTTCCAGGCGCCGATCCCATCGGCCGCCGCCTCCGCGTCGCGTTGGATGAATCGTGGTTCACTATCGTGGGTGTCGCCGCAGACAGCAAGTACGCCGGCGTGACCGAGGCGCCCCGGCCGTATTTCTATGCGCCTTTCCAGCAGATGTTCGCGTCCGGGCACGACAACTACTTCTATGTCCGCGCGTCCGGCAGTCCGGCCGGCGCTCTGGAGGCGCTGCGCCGCGCCATCGGCGCAATCGATGGCGCCGCCGGCCTCTACCGCGCACAGCCGCTCACGGAAAGCATTCGCGCCGCGCTCTACGGGCGCTTCATCGCCGCCACGCTCGTCAGCGCGCTGGGCGCGCTGGCCATGCTGCTCGCGGCCATGGGACTCTACAGCGTGATGGCATACGCGGTGAGCGAACGCCGTCAGGAAATCGGAATTCGCATGGCCTTGGGCGCGAAGCCGGCGGACGTTCTCGCCTCCGTTCTATGCCGGGCGATGACTCTGGCGGGGGCGGGCGTCCTCGTTGGAACCGCGGCCGCTCTCGCCTGCTTGCAGCTCGTGAGCGGCATGCTTGTGGGGATCTCCCCCACCGATCCCGCCGCGCTTGGAGGCGCGGGACTGCTGCTTGGCGTGGTGGCCCTGGCAGCCGCCTACGCTCCGGCGCGGCGTGCGACGCGAATCGCGCCCATCGCCGCGCTGCGCACCCCATAGCCTGCCAATGGCGCCCGGCCGGGCCGGTTGGATTATCGACTCGTTCGGCTGCGTCGACTGGCATTGTCGCGTTCAATCTATTTCAGATATTGATGACTCTTTTGGCGCTTGTTCCCACCCCCGGTTCATGCTATAGTTCTCTCGGTACCGGATTTTCGCATCTGGTAGGCACACAGGCCGCACTGCCACGGTCCGGGCGTCCTTCGCACATGCCTGGCGGCCGGCGCCGGGGGACCACCCTTTCCTGTATTCCCGGATGGAAAGGAGCCCGCCAATGCGAACACAGACGACCATCGACGGCTCCGCCAACGTCGGCGGAAGTTGCGCCGTCCATCTCGCCGGCGCCGGGGTGGTTGACTTCGCATTGGTCGACGTCCTCGACGCAATTCCGCGGGCCAATGCCTCGCCATATAACAGTCCGGTCCCATCGCGGGCTTTCCCGGAAAGCCGCTCCGCCGCCGCAGTCGTCGCACTGGTCGGCGTCACCCTGAGAGACAGGAAACGAATCCTTACTGTGCTCGGCCAGCCTCGAGGGCGAGCACGGCATCAACGGTATGTTCGCGTGCGTGCCGGTGAACCTCGGCGCCGGTGCGTCGAGGAAATCCCGGAAATAAGACTCACGCCCGAAAAGAAGAGTCATTGCGCCGTGGCGCCGCGACGGTGAGGTAACTCGTCGATGCGATGCAGCCCACGTTGACCGAGTCCCGAACCGCCGTCGCTTCGGCTTGAGGTCCTCCTCGAGATTCCCTCGAGGCGAAGGGCCGGGAGGTCACCATGAAAAGCAGACTATCGATCCTGGGTTCCGCCGCGCTGCTTGCCACGACGGCCTTCGTCGTAATTCCGGACGATCTGGAAGACGCGTTCAGGAGCCTGAAAGAGGCGGAAACGCTGAAAGACCCCGCGCTGATCAAGCAAATGGCCGTGAGAACCTGCGCAATGGCGCGGGCGTTGATTGCGGCGCCCGTTCGCGAATCGGAAGCCGATAACGAGACGATCGCCCAACAGTTCGAGCGCGCGCACACCATCGAGTTGTACACCGAGTACGCGCTCTACGTCGCCGCCCTCCAGGGTCCGCCGGCCACCACCGTCGACCTGATCGCCACTCTCGAGCGCCAGAATCCCGCGAGCCAATATCTCGATCAAGCCTATCCCCGCTACTTCCTGGCGCTGCACCAGACCGGCGCCGCAGCCAAGATTCCGGCTATCGCCGAGGCCGCCATCGTCCATTTCCCCGACCACGAGGATCTGCTCGCGGTGCTGGCCGACTCCGCGCTCGCCAACAAACAGCAAGACCGGGCCCTCGGCTATGCGGAACGCCTGATCGCCGTGCTCGCCAAACATCCCAAACCTGAACAGATGTCCGCCGCGGACTGGCAGCGCAAGCGCGCTCAGCAACTCGGCCGGGCGCACTGGATAGCCGGCATCCTACGTTGCGAGAAGAACGATTATGTCCAAGGGGACAAAGATCTGCGGCTCGCGATCCCGCTCATCAAAGACAGCCAGGTAATGCGAGCCTCGGCTCTCTTCTACCTCGGATTAGCGAACTACCAGTTGGGCGCGGCGGCGCAAAACAAGGCGCGGGTCCTGGAAGCCATCCAGTTCAGCGAGCAGGCCGCCGCCATTGAGAGCGACTACGCCATGCAGGCCTGGCGCAACGTCCAGGCGATGAAACGCTACGCTCAACAGATGCGCTAACCGCCCGGGCGCCGCAGAACCTCCGCGGCGGTGGCTGCATCATCTATCGATTAGCTCTCGCCCGACGGCCGCCGGCTGCGGAAGCGAGGTCAACGCCCGCCTGTGGCGATATCCGCCCCCTGCCGAAGTTCGACTTGGCGGTTGGCCGGGCCGCCGGGAAACACTTCCCGCTCGCCGCCCGGCCAGATCACTTCGATCCGGTCGTACGAGTCCGCGTCTCCGAGGCCGAAATGGAGCCGTGGGTCGCTCTGGGAAATGTAGCTGGAACCCGTCAACGCCTCGCCGGAGAGACGGCGGTCGCCGGCGAACACATAGACGCGTGCGCCCACCCCGTCCCGGTTCGAGCGGGTCCCGACGCAGCGCGCCAGCAGCCAGTTCTTCTTCGTTCCGAGGTTCTTCAACAGGCTGGGCCGCGAGCCCAGGTTCACGACGACCACTTCGAGCGAGCCGTCGTTGTCCAGATCGCCCACCGCCGAGCCTCGCGACGGCCAACTGTCGGTGATGCCGCTGCCTGCCTCGCGCGAGATGTCCTGGAAAAGGCCGCCGCCGACGTTCCAGTACAGCAGGCGCGGCTGGCCGTAGCGGCCAAGCTGCGTGTTGTCGATCTCCGGATAGACATGGCCGTTAACAATCAGGACTTCTTTCCGGCCGTCATGATCGACGTCGAGAAAATGAATGCCCCATCCGAGGTATTGCGTGTGGACGCCCAGTCCCGCTACATACACGTTGTCGCTGAACGTGCCGTCGCCGTTGTTCCGATAGAGGTTGGGCGTGTCGTCGCTGAAGTTGGTCTTGGCGATATCGACATGGCCGTCCTCGTCGAAATCGCCCACCGCCACTCCCATGCCCGCCTGTTCCTGCCCGTCTTCGTTCAGGGCGACGCCCGACGCAAGTCCGACCTCCTCGAACGTCCCGTCGCCTCGGTTGCGGTACAGCAGGCTCGGGGTGGAATCGCAGGCGACGTACAGGTCCGGCCGGCCATCGTTATCGTAATCCGACGCCGTCACGGTGAAGCCGTAGCACCCGGTCGGCGCGCCCACCCCGCTGGCCTGCGATACGTCGCGGAACCGCCCGCCCTCGTTTCGATACAGGTAATGCCGGCTAGCAGGCAATCCCCGCGGGCCGCAGATGACGGGGAGTCCCTTCCAGCGGCATTGCGCGCTGCTGCCGGGTTCGGGAGTCCTGGCGGGATCGAAATTCACGTAGCCCGCCACTACCAGGTCCAGCTTTCCGTCCAGGTCGTAATCGACAAACGAACAGCCGGTCTGCCAGCGGGTCTCGGACGCGCTCAGGCCCGTTTCCCGCGTGACGTCAACGAACGTTCCGTCGCCGCGGTTTCGATAAAGGACGCTCTGGCCATAATGAGTCACGAAGAGGTCCGTGAATCCGTCGTTGTCGTAGTCGGCCGCGCAGACCCCCTGCCCCCAGCCCGTTCGCTCCAGTCCCGCTTTCGCGGTGACGTCCTGGAACCGCAGGTTGCCCAGATTGCGGTACAGGTGGCTAGTGGCCTTCGCGCCCGGACCGTCCGTTTCGAACGTGGTGGCGTTCACCAGAAAAATGTCCATCCACCCGTCGTTGTCAAAATCGAAGATCGCGACGCCCGTACCGGTGGTTTCCAAGATGTACCGCTTATTGGCCGGGCGCCCGGAGACGTTCACCGCCGTCAGTCCCGCCGATTCGGCGATATCGCGGAAATCCACCTGGATCGGCGGCAGGTCAGTTTCCACCCGCTTGGGAAGCGGGGCGCGCGAGGCCGAGGCCATGCCCTGGTAGGCCTCCATCGTCGCAACGGCCGCCGCCATCAGCAGGACGCATCCCCAGGCCGCGCGTCCCCTCTCCCCAGTTCGACGCACAAAGCCATCTTACCGTGCCGCGCGGCCGATCCCGCGCTTTCCAGGCCCTAACATACGCCCAAAGTCACCGGAGGATTTTTTCACGGGCGCTGGACGCGGGTGGTGCTATGATGAAGGCAACTGAGGGAGCCAGCCGCCCTTTATGCCCTGCCGCCATGTGGTTCTTGTTTTCGCCTGTCCGCTGATTCTTTGTTCCCAGAGTCCCGGACGGATACAGCCCGGGACCCCGGCCTCCCAGAAGCAGGACACGCGGGTGGAAACGGTGGAGGCCGACCACAACGGCCTGATTACCGAATCGAAATTGGTCGTCGGACCCACATATACGCCGCCCACGACGGAAGACCGGGTCGAATGGTGGGCCCGGCGGGCCTTCTCGATTGACAGCCTCGCCAGAGGCGCGGTTACCACCTCGATCCGAACGTGGGTCTTCCACCGGCCGCGCGGCTGGGAACGCAATCTGGACGGGTTTGCAAAGCGCTACGGCACGCGCGAGGCCGAGGTCATCATGGGCAACGGCATCGAAGCGAGCGTCGGACTGCTCTGGGGCGAAGACCCTCGCTATTTTCGGTCGCCGGATCAGAGCTTCGGCGCGCGCGTGCGCCACGCCATATCTTCCGGCGTCCTCAGCTACCGCCACGATGGCTCCCGAGGCCCGGCCTACGCCCGCTTCGTTGGCATCGCCAGCGCGCGGAGCGTTAGCCGCAACTGGCATCCGAACGAAGATCGAACCTGGGCCCGGTCCGCTCTCTGGCCACTCGCAACCAACGTCGCCGGACGGATCGGCGGAAATCTCTTCCGTGAGTTCAAGCCAGATATCATGAGCCGCGTTCGCAAGCGAAAATAGGAGTTGACCTCCTCCAAACCCCGACTCATCGAAGGACCGTACCTTCGGGATCTCCTCCGGCAACCCGGCGCCGTGCGGGACACAATTGGCGCCTTGGCGCATGACAACCGGGCCGCGAGCCTCCCGCTCCGGGCGAGCCGCGCGCGACGCTTTGTCCTGACCGGCATGGGTTCGTCGCTGCACGCGCTCCATCCGCTCTGCGCCCGCCTCAACGCCGCCGGCCGGCCCGCGGCCATGGTCGAGACCGGAGAACTCCTCCGCTATCACCCCAACGCGCTCCACGACGCGGCTTTGGTCGTTGTGTCGCAATCGGGCCGCAGCGCGGAGATCGTCCGCCTCGCACGGCGCCGTCTCGACTCCTGCGTCGTCATCGGCGTCACCAATGCGCCCGATTCCCCGTTGGCGCGGCGCGCGGACGCCGTCGTGCTAATGGCCGCGGGCGAGGAATCCACCGTTTCCTGCAAGACCTACCTTGCGACGCTAGCCGCCCTTGCCTGGCTCGGCGACGCGCTCTGCGGCGCCGCCGACGGACGGGCCCTGACGCTGCTTGAAAAGGCCGTTCCCACGATCGAGTCCTATCTCACCGCCTGGAAAGACCACGTCCGGTCGCTCGCCCGATTGCTCCGAGGAGTGGACTCTCTCTTCCTGGCCGGGCGCGGCGATTCACTCGCTGCCGCTTCCACCGGCGGCCTCATTATTAAAGAAGCCGCGCACTTCCACGCCGAAGGCATGAGCGCCCCGCAATTCCGGCACGGCCCATTCGAGATGCTCGGCCGCCGCATCATGGTTCTCGTCTTCGCCGGCGCCAAACCCGTTCGGAAGCTCAATCTCCGCCTTGCCGACGATATTCGCCTTGCCGGCGGGCAATCGCAGGTGATCGGCGAAGACGCAGCGGAGGCCGTTTTCCAGATTCGCCCGCCCTCGGAGATTGCTCGCCCGCTCCTCGAGATCCTCCCCGTCCAGATGATCACGCTGGCGCTGGCCGCCGCGGCGGGTCGCGAGGCAGGACGCTTTGAGCGGGCGAGCAAGATTACGCGCGTCGAATAGGACGGCCTGGAGACTCTGGCGCCCGCCCGCTCAACTAGACTACTCCTCATATGACCTCCCGTCGCGCGTTTGTCCGGAACTTCGCGGCCTTTGGCCTGACGGCCTCGGCACGCCCCGCCCAAGAGTCGCCGGAGGACCATCGGCAGTATTGGCTCCGCCAACTCATGCGGCTTTCCGACCCCGTCCTGCGCCACCTTGCCGGCGGCACGCTCAAGAAGTCGATGCCCGTGGAGACCGTCACCGGCGACCCGGCGGACCGCCGAAAATACTCGCACCTGGAGGCCATCGGCCGTCTCCTGGCCGGCATCGCGCCATGGCTCGAGGCGCCGCTCCAGCCTGGCCCGGAGTTCGACCTGCAGCAACGGTACCGCGTACTTGCGCGGCAATCCGTCGCAAGCGCCGCCGACCCGAAGTCGCCCGATTTCCTGAACTTCAGCGAAGGCGCGCAGCCGCTGGTGGATTGCGGCTTTCTCGCCCACGCCGTCCTGCGGGCGCCGAACGAACTTTGGCGGAAGCTCGACCCCGGCGCGCAACGCCATCTCGCCGCCGCCCTGCTCTCGTCGCGCGTCATCTCCCCTTACTTCAGCAACTGGCTCCTGTTCGCCGCCACCGTCGAAGCCGCCCTGGCGCTGATGGGCGAACGTTGGGACGTCATGCGCATCGACTACGCCGTCCGCCAGCATGAGCAATGGTACGTAGGCGACGGCGTCTACGGCGACGGCCCGCGCTTCCACTGGGATTACTACAACAGCTTTGTGATCCACCCGATGCTGCTGGACGTGTTGCGAGTCATGGCCGCCCACACCCGCGCGTGGGAGAGCTTCCTGCCGGACGCGATGGCCCGCGCCCGCCGCTACGCCGCCATCCAGGAGCGCCTGATCTCGCCGGAAGGAACCTTCCCCGCCGTGGGCCGCTCGATTGCCTACCGCACGGGCGCGTTCCAGTTGCTCGCGCAGATGGCGCTGCTGGGGCAACTGCCCGAGCCTCTCACCGGACCCCAGGTACGCGGGGCCTTGACCGCGGTGATGCGCCGGATGCTGGAAGCGCCGGGCACATTCGATGACGATGGGTGGCTGACCATCGGCTTCTGCGGCCACCAGCCGCGCCTCGGCGAAAGCTACATCTCCACTGGCAGCCTCTACCTCTGCGCCACGGTCCTGTTGCCGCTCGGCCTCGCTCCCTCGGACCCCTTTTGGTCCCAGCCGCCCGAGGACTGGACCGCCCGCCGCCTCTGGAGCGGCAACGACGAAGCAGCCGACCACGCCCTACCCGACGCCCCGTCCGCGCGCCGGTAGGATCCAACCGTCCCCCGTTAGAATTGGACATGCGAGATCCACTGACGGACGAAGCTCTCGACCAACTGTTTCGCGAGGCTCGAACTCACGCGGCCTGGCTCGATAATCCCGTTACGGACGACGTGCTCCGGCAGTTGTATGACCTGATGAAGTGGGGACCGACGAGCGCCAACGCCAACCCGGCGCGATTCGTCTTTCTCCGTTCGCCGGAGGCGAAAGTGAGGCTGCGTCCCATCCTCTCTCCGGGGAACGTCCAGAAAACCATGACCGCGCCGGTCACGGTGATCGTCGCGTATGACCTGCTCTTCTACGAGAAAGTGCCGAAGCTCTGGCCGCACAACCCGGGGGTGCGATCCATGTTCGAGCAGAACCCACAGCTTGTCGAGGTCACCGCCAAGCGCAACTCGTCGCTCCAGGGCGCCTACATGATGATGGCGGCGCGAGCGATCGGGCTCGACTGCGGGCCGATGTCGGGCTTCGACAACGCAAAGCTCGATGAAGAGTTTTTCGGCGCGGGAAAGGAATGCGACGGCTGCGAGCAGGAGTTCTTTCCCGCCGGCCACGTGAAGTCGAACTTCCTATGCAACCTCGGCTATGGCGACTCGTCGAAGCTGCGCCAACGCGGACCTCGTCTGGAGTTCCAGGAAGCCTGCAACATCCTTTAGTGAGCGCATATTCCTCGTGAACCCGTGCGAGACGCAGAAGAGTGTCCTATACGCTAGGGGCGGCGGCGTAGCGCTCGACCAGGCGGTAGAGTTCGTCGGGGTCGATCGGTTTCGCAAGGAAGTCGTTCATCCCGGCGCTGAGGCATTCTTCCCTCACCCCATCCGCCACGCTGGCGGTGAGAGCGATAATCGGGAGCGCGCCGCCGCCCTCCAGACTCCGGATCCGCGAGGCGGCTTCCAGGCCGTCCATCTCCGGCATGTTCAGGTCCATCAGGATCAGTTCGAACGGCGCCTGTTTCAGCGCCTCCAGCACTTCGCAGCCGTTCGTCGCGGTCCGCACGACATGGCCGCGACTCTCCAGCAACCGCGCGGCCACCAGCAGACTCACAGGCTCGTCGTCGGCCACCAGAATGCGGGCGCCCTTTTCCGGCGGCCCCGGTAAGGGCTTGGGGGCCGCCAGCTCGGCGCCCTCGAGGCGCGTCGACCAGCGAAACACGCTGCCCGCGCCCGGTTTGCTCTCGACCGAGATGTCGCCTCCCATCAGCCTCACCAGGCGCGAGGAGATGGCCAGGCCCAGGCCGGTTCCTCCGTGCCGCCGGGCGACCGACGCGTCGGCCTGCTGAAAGGGCTCGAAAATCGCGCGTTGACGATGGAGTGCGATGCCTGCTCCCGTATCCGCGACGGCAAAATGAACCATCTCCGCCGCATCCCCGGACTCCGCCCCACGAACGGAGATCTCAATCGATCCCGTACGCGTGAATCTGACGGCATTGTGGACCACGTTCTGCAGCACTTGTCGCAGAGCGCCCGCATCGCCCTTAACGAAACGCGGCGTCCCGGCGGCGATCTGGGTTCGCAAACTCAACCCTTTTCGTTTGGCCGTGGCCCGGTACGATGCGGCAACGCCTTCGACAAGGCGATGGAGGTCCAAGGGAGCGCGCTCCAGATCGCGTCCGCCCGCATCCATTTTCGAGACGTCCAGAAGCTCGCTCAGCAGTCGTTCGAGGAAGCGGCTCGATTCGTGGACGATCTCGAGATACTGCCGTTGCTGTGGGTCCTTGGCCGTATTGAGCGCCAGGTAAGTCATGCCACTGATGGCATTCATGGGCCCGCGGATCTCGTGGCTGATGTACGCCAGCAACTCGGACTTGGCCCGGTTCGCTTCCTCGGCGGCGCGCCGCGCCAGCAGCATCTCCGTCCGCTCCAGCGACTCCCGATACTCGACGTGCAGGCGCCGGGCATAGATCAGCATGAACAGGAGATACCAGGAGAACAGAACCGCTAGCGCGTAGTGGCGCACGTCCCCAAGGTACAGGTTCGCCGCAATTATCGGAACCACAAGCAGGTGCTGATACGCGAAGCTGAGGGGAAGCGCCGGGGCAAACGAAGTATGCGCAACGGGCGCGGTTCCGGCCAGACAGACGAGCAGGATCAGCGTCTTCGAATCGTAGTAGCCGAACCGGAGCACACTGGCGGCCAGGAAAACGCCCCACGCCCCGGCCGTCAGCAGGACCGTTCCCCACAGGAGCGACCTCCACAGGCGGCGGCTGTAGCCGTATATGCCGTCGAACCGCACCGCGAGCAGCCAGCGTCCGACGGCGCAAACGACCGAGCACGCCGTGACCAGCCCCATCGTAGCCGGCCCGATGCGCGCGTAGTCGGTGGCAATCGCCAATGCGGCGACAAACCCAAGATAGACCGCGCCGCCGTACATCGCGCGGCGGCTCAGGTCCCGATCGATCGTCGGCGCCTGAGGTCGAGATGCCGATCCCACCTGCCTGACCCGATTACTCTCAACTGTACCCCATCAGACCGATCTGCCGCCGGGCATCCGCGGTTCCGGAACTATCCCGGGAATGGACCCCGTTCGCATCAACCCCAGTCGCCCGGACCGGGCTCATCGGGCACGTCTCATTCCGGACACAGCGTCCCGAGATACTTCAGCCATTCCTCAATCTCGCGGGCGGAAGGGAGATTGTGCGAAGCCCCGCATGAAGCGGCGTGAAAGATCTGGCCGTAGCGGTCAGCCACAATCACTGCCGCGGACCCTGACGCGGCCAGGCGGCCGTCCTCATCGGCCAGGATGGTTCCGAATGAGCGCAGGCGCGCCGCTTCTTCCAGTGGCGCCGGCGCGAGCACCAGCAGTTGCGCGTCCCAAACCTCGAACCCGCCGGCAATGCGGGCGAGTTGGTCGATGTACTCCTGGCAATCGCCACAACGGACGCCATGGATCGCGAACAGAACGGATGTCTTCCCGCCGGATCCGCGAACTTGGACGGGCGTTCCCCCAAGTGTGGCCGGTAGCTCGATATCGGGCAGGAATTCCGCTATCGAGGCGCTCTCAATCCCCATCCTGATACCAGTCTACCGGCGGGCAATGCGCGGGCTTCCCGCGCATTGCGCCTGATTTGTCGACGTGCAGCCGGTCGGCCGGAGCCGATGCCGCACGGTTCGCGCTCAGAACACCAGCCGTAACCCGAATTGCAGGAAGCGCGAGAGGTTCGCCGTGGTCGTGTATTGGCCGAAGGCCGAGTTCGAGATGTTGCGATTCACATCCTGGAACGAGGTGTTGTTGAACACGTTGTACAGCTCGCCCCGGAACTGGAGCCGCATCTGTTCGGTGATGGCGAAGCTCTTGTAGAAGTTCCAGTCGAAGTGGGTCTGTCCGTTCAGCCGGTGGCGGTTGCGGCCGAGCATGCCGAAGTTGCCGAGCAGCGGCTGCGAAAGGCCGAGGCTGGCGGCGTAGGCGGAGATCGCCTGGACGCCGTCGGGGTTCACCGTGCCGCTGGGCGCGCCCGCGCTGCCGGCGGGCCTGGGGCTGAACTCGAACGATCCGGCGGCGTTGGGGCGGACCGGCGCGCCGCCGACGCCCGTCACGGTCAGCGGGCTGACGCCGCGGCGGGGTCCGGATTCCAGCGTCACCGGGAAGCCGGAGCGGAAACTGCTGATGCCGGAGAAGCCCCAGCCGCCCATGACGTGCCTCACGAAACGGTTGCCGTGGTTGCGCCACCAGGTCGGCTCCCAGGAGTGGGTGAGCACGAGCCGCTGCGGCAGGTCATACTGCGACGGCGCGCGCTCCGCACGAGCGTTGAGCGGGTTCTGCTGGCCCGGATCGTCGTTGATCAGAACGCCCAGAACGTCGGAACCGTCGTCGATGGACTTGCTGACGGTGTACGCCGCGGTGAAGAAGTAGCCCTGGGCGAAGCGCTTCTGCACCTCGAACTGGCCGGAGTGGTAGATGGAGCCGGCGGAGGACTCGATGAAGTTGATGTTGTTGTAACGCGGGTCGAAGCGATTGCTGGGCGCTGTCGCGCCGCCGGTGCTCCCCACCACCGCCTGCTGGAACTGGCTGAGGCGCGCCGTCTCGTCCGCCACGCTGACGGCCGGCGCGGGCGGATTGGCGATCAGGTTCAGCGAGCGCGTCCGCAGCAGGAAGTTGCCCTTGGTGCCGACGTAGGTGGCTTTGCCGACCAGGCCGAGGGGGAGTTCGCGCTGAACGCCAAAGCTGAACTGGTGCACTTGGGGGTTCTTCAACCCCTGGTCGATGGCGGGGCTGACGTTGCCAAAGTTCCGCACGTTGGTGGCAATCTGCCCAACCTGGGTGGCGGTTGCGGTCTGGAGCGCGGAAGTTCCGGCGACGATATTCGCGAAGCTGTTGGCGCCGGTGAAGTTCGGGACGCCCTGCAGGTCGCCGGTGATGATGAACGGCGGCAGGAAGCGCTGATTGGTCACCGGGTTGAGGAAGACGAAATCGTACGAGATGCCGTAGCCACCCCGGATGACCGTTCTCTGGCTGCCCCGCGGGGAGTAGGCGAAGCCGACCCGGGGCGCCCAGTTGTGGTTGGTGCGGAACGAAGCTTCGCCGATCGTGAAGCAGCCGAAGGGCCCGCTACCGGCGATGCCGACGGGCTCGCGGCAATCGAGGTTGAGATTCGAGATCAGCCCGTTGACCTCGTTCACGCCGCCGGCCATCTCCCAGCGCACGCCGAGATTAAGGGTCAAGTTGCGGGTCGCTTTCCAATCGTCCTGGGCGAAGCCGAACAGGTTCGTCACGCGGTTGCCGCGCACCGAACTGCCGAACCGCTGCTGGACGCGGAACGGCGTGCCGGAGGCGAAGTCGTCCCAGTTGTTGAAGTCGATCAGCGGACGTTGCAACGCGTCGAAGAAGCTGTTGGCCTGGAGCCGGTAGCCTTCGAACCCAAACTTGAGGTTGTGCGCGCGCCGCACCCAGGAGAGATTGTTGGTGTACTGGAAGGTGTTCTGGAGACGCCCCTGCGGCAGCCCTTCCCAGACGCCGAACGAGCTGACCTGGCCGTTGAGGAAACGGATCCGCGGGCCCAGCGGCACGGTGCTGTTAATGGGGAACGCCGGGGTGCTGCGGCCGAAGCCGAACCTGAACTCGTTCACCAACGTGGGCGAAAACAGGTGCGTCTCGGCGATCGTAGCCTGTTGCGGCAGGTTCTCGGAAGTGGCGCCGAAATTGGCCAGGTTGGAACCGATAAAGGTCAGGCCGGTGCTGCCCTGGGTGACCTTGGCGCGGGAGTAGCGGACCCACAGCAGGTCCCTGTCGGTGAGGTGCACGTCGGTGCGCACGGCCATCTTGTAGAGGTCCGTGGTGGTGGCGGCGCCTTGCTGCACCTGGCCGAAGCTGCCGGCGTCGTTCTCGGCGGCGGGAAGCTGGTACTGGTCCAGCAAGGCCCGCGACGTGGGATCGGTCACCTGGTTCAGCATGGCCTGCGTCGGCACCTGCCCGATCCGCGCCTCGCCCGCGCCGCGGACCTTCTGGCCTTCATAGCTAGCGTGCCAGAAGAAGCGGTTGCGCCAGTCCACCAGGCGTGGAAGGAAGACCGGCCCGCCGACCTCGAAGCCCCACGTGTTGTCGCGGACGATGTTGGTCTGGCCGGTGCGGTCGAAGAAAGGCCGCGCGTTCAGCTTGTCGTTCTGAAGGAAGTGGTACAACTGCCCGGTCAGGGCGTTGGCGCCGGACTTGGTGATGTAGAGGAGTTGCGAGCTGGAATTGCGGCCGTATTCGGCGCTGAAGTTGTTGGTAATCAGCTTCACTTCGCGAATGGCCGCGAAATTCAGCGGTGTGATGACGCCGCCAGTGCCGGTGACGGAGACGTCCGTGGCGGTGATGCCGTCCACCGTGATGTTATTGCCGCGGCCCCGGCCGCCGTTGGAGTTGAAGCTGCCCGACCCGAGAAACGGGTTATTGGCGGTGACGGGAGCGACCCCGGGCGCCATCAGCGCGAACAGGTTCGGGTTGCGGTTCACCGGAATGTCCTGGATGGATTCGCCGACCACGCCGGTCTGGATCTGCGCGTTTTCCACGTCGAGCGGCGTCACCGTGTCCAGCACGGTAATGACTTCGGTTACCTGCCCAACCTCGAGGGCCACCCGGACGCTGGTGATCTCGCCGGTTCGCACCTCGGCCCTCGTGACTGTGGACCGGAAGCCGGCCGCTTCCGCGCGGACCTCGTAATCACCGGGCGGGAGCAGGTTGAACGCCAAGCGTCCTTCATTGTCGGTGGCCATTTCGCGGGAGACGCCGGTTGCCACGTTGGTCAGGATCACGCGGGCCTGCGCGACAGCCGCCTCGCTGGCGTCAACGACGACGCCCCTGAGTTCGCCCGTGATTTGCGCGCTCGCCACTGAAGTGAGCAGAAAAAGAAATGCGACGAGACACCCCGTTTTCGCGTCTTTCATTGAAGTTTACCCCCTAAGGTTCGTCGTTCATGCCTGTCTGGTTTCGGCTTGCCGAGTCCCACCAAATCCGCGTTGGCCCCGAGACGCCGCCAGATTGAACTGGCGCCGTCCTCTTGTACACGGATGTGACCATTCCTTTGCAACCAACGGTCCAGAGGCTCCGCCACCGTCGGGCGCGACCGGTCCCAGGGGAGAATTTCGGGTTGCGAGAACCGCGAATAACGGCGCTAAATCATCGGTTTATGCGGATGCCTGGCAGCGGGATTGCCGCAGCCTGCCCGCGCTTGGGGGTCTCTCAGATCTGCCTGAAATGGTACAGTTGCGCCGAAATATGGGCGCAAAAGGCGCAGCTCCCGCTCAGCGATAGAAGGGCTTCCAGGTGATCCACCTAGGACCGTAGTGCGGCGCCTGCTGCCCGAACTCCAGCGCGCCCAGGTCGGGACCTTTCCCGCTGAAGCCGTCGTTGACCGTCGGCAGAACCACCCCGGCGTCAACCGCCTTCGAGTTCGCCTTTAGCCGGAAGTCGAGATCCATCGCGTGATAGACGTGGTAGCGGCGCGCCGGGTCCGGCGGCGACAGGTTCTCGAAAATGTCGTAGTCGATCTCGATGCCGTGGGCTTCCTGACCCGTCGCTTTCTGAAACTCGGCGAGCGTGGCGAAACTCCGGCGTTCGGAATTCGCCGGCTCGTACGCGGTCTTGCCGGCGGCGGGCGCCACCCAGTTGTACTGCCGCTGGACATTGCGGTTTGGGCGGAAGCCGTTATAGTCGCTGCTGTAGTCGCTGGTGGCAAAGGCCCAGGTCATCACGCCGCGGTTCGGCGCATCGCGCCCGACAAACAGGTTGTTGCGGAAGTGCGCATTCGAATAGGGCGCTTGAGCAGTCTGCTCGCCGATCAGTGTGTTGTGGTAAGCGAGAATGCCGGCCGGCGCCGAACTGAACTTGAACACGCCCCCGCCCGGTACGTGATACAGCAGGTTGCGGACAAAGTAGACCGGACCGCCGAACATGGGCTGGGCGCTGTAACCGTTGTGGGCCGCGTTGACGCCGCGATTCTGAAAGACGCGGATGTTGTGTACGCCGCCGTCGGATTCAATGAAGTCGTCGTTGGTGAGGTGAATGTCGTTGTTGTAGATGTCGATGGACGAGGCGTGGCGCTCGGGATCGGCCTCGGGCGGCCCGTACGTGGAGATGCAGATGCCGTCGTGAAAGTAGGCGATGGCGTTATGCGCGATGACGTGTCCGGGCCCGTAGACCTTGACCGCGAAAAAGCTCCGCAGTTGATGCGACGGGTAGATGCCGGCGGCGCGCGAGCCTGCCTGGTTCCAGCCGATCAGCCGCATCTGGTCTTCCCGCCCCAGAAACAGGTTGTCGGCGATGTAGAAGTCGCGCGAGTCGGCGCTTTCGGTCCACACGCCCACCCCTACGTCCTCAAACCGGCAGTTGCGGACCGTCAGACCCACCGCGCCCATCACTTCCTTCTCACCCGCAAACAGCGCGATATCGGTGTTCCGGAATGTCAGTCCTTCAAAGATGTGGTGGTGAGTGGCCATCACGTCGAAGAGCTTGTGACTGCCCGCGCCATCGAAGATCGCTTCGCCGTCGCCCGCGCCTTTGATGGTGATGGGCTTCTCCGGCGTGCCTTTCAGCGACAGCGACAACGACCCGGTGAACGGCGCGCTCAGCGGATCGACATAGTTCAGACGCTCCGGACGGTACAGGCCCGCATGCACGAGGATGGTGTCGCCGGGCTGAACCTTGTTCATCCTGACCGCGGTCCAATCGCCGCGGCCCGGGCCGTAATAGGCGTGCTTGATGCCGATGAAACTCGGCTCCTGGCGAGGGCCTTCATGGTCGGGCGGATACACGTGCAGGACGCGTCCGCCCTCGTAGGACTTCGGTTCGGCCCGGGTTGCCACGGTGACCCGTTGCTGCGCCTGGCCTGACACGCCGTCCGGATCGCGGAGCGTGAATTCGCATTCATAGCGGGTGGCCGGCTCGAGATTCAGGATGCTCCCCGCGAACCCATCGGGAACCGTATAGGTCATGTTGTACTGATCGCGGTACACCCGCTCGCCGCCGATACGCAGCAGCGGGAGCGCGGAGCGCCACGCTTCCGCGCCCTCCTTGCGAAAGCGGACCTCGACGGTGGCATTCCGGTTGGCATCCCCTTCGATGGCCCATTCGAACCCCAGGTTCAGCAGCGTCGGACGCTCCACATGGAAACGGCCCGCCCGCGTGGCGTTCTGAGCCTGCAGCATCCAGGCGGCAAGAAAAAGCAAGGCAGCGGCGCGCATCGTGAAGGGTATTCTATGACATCAAACGCGCGCCTCGCCTTCAAGTGGGGCTGCCGTCATGGGTCCCTTCCCCGGAAACGCGACGCGGTCCGGCTTCGCGCGGCCCTCCCTCACGCCGTCCAGAAGCCTCTTCCGGGCTTCGGACTCGTCGCAACCCACCAGGTCGATATGGACGATCGCTCGGAGCAGCCCGGCCACCTCGCATTCCTGGACCCGAACCGGAATGACTCTTCGACCAGCGCCCGTCGGATCGCCGGCAAAGTGCGCCGCCCATTCGGGCTTCGTGAACAACGCCTCAAGGTAACTTTCGGAAAGTACCGCGATGGTCCGGTCCGCCAGGCGCGCCGCCCGGTCCATCTCCAGAACGAAGTTACTTCTCGGCCGGAAGTCCCAATGCTGGAAGAACACCGTCTTCCCCGCCGCCTCCAGTTCCGCCGCGATCCATTCCGCAATCGCGCGGTCGGCGGAGTTAAAGGACACGAAAAAGTCGCGGCGGTCCTTCTCTGCCGGACGCATTTTCATCACCACCCGCACGACAGGCCTTCCGGCCCGTCACCTCTCCATCCGATCCGCTGAAAGCACTGGACCACCGCCATTCCTCTGCCCGCCTCAGCAGGCCTGTCGCCACCGGATTCGCTTCCGCTCAATATAGCGAACGATTCTCTCGAACTCCCCGGCCCGGCGTGCGAGGCGCTTCTCTCCGGCCACTCCGTAAGCCGGGAATACGCCGGGTGAGAATCCGGGCAGGCCGGCAGCACTATTTCCACGACGTCGCCGGCCCAGCCACGACGGCGGCCGTCGTCGGGACAATGCGCGGTGGAACGTGAGAGCGTCCATGGATCAGCCACAAGAGCGGGTGTTCACCATCGTGCTGGGCGCGCGGCATCTTGTGCTCGGCCTCTTCTCCGCTTTCGTTCTCTTCATCGCGCTCGGCGCCGTGGGCGTCCTGATGGTCCGCGCTTTCCTGCCCGGCATGTTGCAGGCCAACGAGGCCGCGCCGCGGGAGCAGGTTCTGGTGGTGGATGCCGATGCCATTGACGTCTCCCGGCCAGTGGCAAGTCTGGCGAGCGGCGCAGCCCCTGCCGTCGAAGTTCTCGATCCGCCCCCGGCTCCGGCCAGGACGCCGGCGCCGCAGCCGGTCAACCCACCCAAACGCGCCGCGCTTCCACCGCTGCCGCCGGCAAACTGGAGCTTTGGCGAGCCCGGGCCGGGCCAGCTCTTCTTCCAGGCGGTCTCCACCAGCCGCTCACTGGCGGCCGCTGCCGCCGGGAGACTGGCGCGCCAAGGCCTTCCTTGCCTGGTCGCCGCGGGAAACGACGAGCGCAGCTTCCGGGTGCTGGTTGGGCCGGTCGAATCCTGGGACAAAGCGCCCGAAGTGCGCGAACGGCTCGAGCGGCTCGGCTACCGACCTTTTCCCCGCCAATACAAGAAGACCACCGGCCAATAACCGGCGGTCCGGCTCTCCCAAGGCTCTCCCGATCCCGCGTTGACACCATCGGCCCTGCGTGTTACTGTCCTGGACAGCGGCTGTTAAACCACCAGGTTAGGAGAACGACATGTTGGGTTGGATCTGGACCGCGATCATCGGCTTGATTGCGGGTGTGATTGCCAAGCTGATCATGCCGGGCAAAGATCCGGGCGGCATCATTATCACGATGCTGCTTGGCATGGCGGGCGCCTTTCTGATGACGATCATCGGCCGCGCCGTCGGCTGGTATCAGCCGGGCGAGGGAGGCGGGTTCATCGCCGCCATCCTCGGAGCGGTCGTCATCCTTTGGATCTACCGCATGGCGAGAAAGCGGGCGTAAGCCGCGACGGCGGCGCCTCTATGTAACGGGCGCCGGGACCTTCGATACCAGCACTTTGTCCACGCGGCTTCCGTCCATATCCACTACTTCAAAGCGCCATCCCTCGAACGCAACCGTATCGCCGGCGGCGGGCACGCGCTTCAGCGCCGCCATTACGAACCCGGCCACGGTTGCGAATTCCACCTCGTCTTCGCCGGGCAGCTTGGGCAGTTCCAGTTCCTCTTTCAGGTTGAGAATCGAGAAGAACCCGTCCACCAGCCAGGAACCGTCCTCCCGCTGCGTCATTCTGGGACGGTCCGAGCCGGGCGACAACCAATCGCCGGTGACAGCCTCGAAGATGTCGCTCAACGTGATGATGCCCTGGATACCGCCGTGTTCGTCGATCACCACCGCGAACTGCTGGCCCGTCGTCTGGAACGACTCGAGCGCGCCCAGCGCCGGCTTTCGCTCGGGCACAAACACCGGCTGTTTCATCGCCGCGACCACGTCGGGACGCTTCCCGTCCAGTACGCCCATCAGAATGTCCTTGACGTGGACCACTCCCAGCAAGTCGTCCAGCGAGCCCCGGCACACCGGAAAGCGCGAGTAACGCGTCTGGGTGATCGTGCTCTTGATCCGTTCCGCCGGCCAGTCCGGATCGAGCCAGACCACCTTCATTCGCGGACGCATCAGGTCCACCACTCGCCGGTCGCCCAGCCGGAATACGCCCTCCACCAACTCCTGTTCGGCTTCCTCGAAAGTGCCCTGTACCGTGCCCTGCTCGATCAACGCCCGGATTTCCGCTTCGCTCACCGCCGAATCCTTGCCGTGGCGAATCCCGAGTAGGCGGAGCATCAGGTGCGTGGACCAGCTCAGGAACCGCACCCCGGGAGCGGCCACGCGCGAGATGCCGCGCATCGTCGGCCCCAGAACGGCGGCGATCTGTTCGGGACCGGCGAGGGCGATGTTCTTCGGGACCAGCTCGCCAAAGATCAGCGTGAAATACGAGATCGTCACCACGACCACGCCGAACGCGATCGAATCGGCATACGGGGCGATCGGCGGAATGGCCTGGAGCCAGCGCCCCAACGTCACGGCGATCGTAACGCCGCCGAACGCGCCGGCCAGCGTGCCCACCAGCGTAATCCCCACCTGAATCGTGGAAAGAAAATCGCTTGGATTGCGCGCCAGTTCCAGCGCGGCCGCCGCTTTCTGGTCTCCGGCTTCCGCTTTCTGCTCCAGTCGCAGCTTGCGGGAGGAAACCACCGCAAGCTCGGCCATCGACAAGAACCCGTTCGCGCCGATCAGGAGAACGATGACGACAATCTCCATAGAGAGAGGACGCGGGACGTCTCGTCCTGCCTAACATATTAGCCCCTGGCCTCGCGCATGGGGCGCGCGCTCCGGGGCCGCGCCGCCCTTCGATACAATGATGCTTTACGTTTCGCGTAATCCGTCATTCCGAACCAAGCCTTGCATTCCCGGAGTTTACGTTGCCTTTAATCGCCAGAATCCGAATTGCTGTCATCGTATCGATCGTGTTCCTGCTTGCCGCCATCGCCCCGGCGGCGGATAAGCCCAAGCTTGTTCTCGTCATCATGGTGGACCAGTTCCGCTATGACTACCTGACGCGCTTCCGCGCCGACTATAAAGGAGGCCTGGACCAACTGCTATCCCGCGGCGCCGTCTTCACCAACGCGTTCCTCGATCATTTCCCCACCGTGACTGCCATCGGCCACGCCACCGTGCTGACCGGGGCCACGCCGGGCATCAGCGGCATCGTCGGCAATGACTGGTGGGACAAGGAAACCGGCAAGATGGTGACCAGCGTCTCCGACGAGAGCGTCGCCACGCTCGGCGGCGCCGGAGGAAGAGGAGCATCGCCCCGGCGGCTGCTGGTCAGCACCGTGGGAGACGAGCTGAAGATCGCCACCGCCGGCGCCAGCCGCGTGATCGGGATCTCGCTGAAGGACCGCGGCGCGATTCTGCCGGCGGGCCACATGGGCGACGCCGCCTTTTGGCTCGACCCGAAGACCGGCGAGTTCGTCAGCAGCGCGTACTACTTCGAGGCGCTACCAGACTGGCTGAAGGAGTTCAACGCCGCCCAGCCCTGCCGCAAATTCCTCGGCGCCAAGTGGGGGGAACGTACGCTGCCCACCGATGCCTCCAAGCTGAGCGGCGCCCTCGAAGCTAGCCCCTTCGGCAACGATCTTCTCGAGGAACTGGCGGAGCGGACCATTGAAGCGGAACAACTTGGGCAGCGCGGCGTCACCGACCTGTTCTCCGTCTCGTTCTCTTCCAACGATTACGTCGGCCATACCTGGGGCCCGGACTCGCCCGAAGCGCGCGAGGTGTCCCGGCGCACCGACGAGGTTCTCGCCAAACTCTTCGCGTTCGTGGACGCCCGGATTGGCCTGAACAACGTACTGGTGGTCCTAGGAGCGGATCACGGCGTGGCGCCCCTTCCCGAACTGAACCAAAGCCGCCGCATGCCCGGAGGCCGGATGCCGCCGGGCATCGTCCAGCGGACGCTGGAGACGGGCCTGGCGGCCCGGTATGGCCCGGGCAACTGGATTGTTAGTCCCCAGGAGTACTCGCTGTCGCTGAACGGGGAGTTGATTCAAAACAAGAAGCTCGACCCCGTCGGGGTGTACCGGACGGCCGCGGAACTGGCGCTGGGCATCCCTCACGTCTGGCGCGTCTATACCCGCGACCAGTTGCTGATCGGCCAGGCGCAACCGGACCCGGTGGGCCGGCGGGTAGTCGACAGCTTTCATGCCCGGCGCGGCGCCGATATCTATGTGCTCCTGGAACCCTACTGGATGTTTCCTCAGCATGGCACCACCCACGGGACCGCCTTCACCTACGACGCTCACGTTCCGGTCATCTTCATGGGACCCGGCGTCCGGCCCGGCCTCCATCACCAGCCGGTCAGGTTCAACGACGTCGCGCCGACGCTCTCGGCGCTGCTGGAGATCGAGCCTCCCAGCGGCTCGGTTGGACGGCCGCTGACCGAAATTATCGAGTCGCAGGCCCGCTGACGCCGTTTGTCGAGCCCCAGCCGCAACCCGCTTTGCGGCCAGGCGGCGCCTCGCAGTATGATCGAAGGCGAGCGCGGAGGGAGGAACGCTCGCAAACCGTTCGAGGAGATCGAGGCTGCCCAGCACAAAAACGTTCTTTACACTTCCTGTTTTATGCGCGCTCGCTTTCGCCCTGGCCGCCAAAGCGGGTCCCATCGAATTCGGCACGGAGGAACTGGAGCGCGCGGTAAAGGAACGGGGACTGGCGGCGAGCCGGTTTCGCCTGCGGGCCGAGGTCTCCACCGGCGAACCCGAAACCTACCACATCCTGGGCAGCCGAGTTTCCGGCGGCGACCTCCGCGGCGTAATGTACGGCCTGCTGGCCGCGGCCGAGCAGATTCGGCAGACCGGAACGCTGGTAGCGGCGAATGGCAAGCCCGCCGTCCCGATTCGCGGCATCCGCAAATTCATTCACAACCGCGACCTGGAAGCCGACTGGTACTTCTCTCGCGAGTATTGGACGGCCTATTGCCAGATGCTGGCGCGCAACCGCTTCAACCGGTTCAACCTGGTCTTCGCGCACCAGACCAACTACATGGCGCCGCCTTATCCGTTCTGGGTCGGGGTCCCGCAATTCCCGGAAATCCGCGCCACGGGAGTCACCGAGGCCCAGCGCAAGCGCAATCTCGAAATGCTGCGCTTCATCTCACAGACGGCGGCGGAACACGGCATCGACTTCACGCTCGGCATTTGGGAGCACAACATTCAGAACGGCATGGTGGCGACCGTCGAGGGGCTGACGGAACGCAACATCGGTCCCTATAGCTACGCCGCCCTGCGCCGCGTCCTGGCGGAGTGTCCGGCGATACGCAGCGTGCAGGTTCGCACGAACTCGGAGTCGGGCATCCCACCCCGACAACAGGTCGAGTTTTTCCGCGACCACATATTCAAAGCGATCCGCGAGGCCGGACGCCTGGTGACGCTCGACCTCCGCGGCTGGATCATGAGCGGCGGAATGCTGGAGGCTGCGGAAAGCGCCGGCGTCCCCCTGCGTCTGTCGACGAAATTCTGGGCCGAGCACATGGGGCCGCCGTATCAGCCGGCGGAAACCTTTCCCCACTATTCCTACATGAATTTCCTCCGCAAGCCCCGGTCGTACGAATTCCTCTGGGAGATCTGGGCGCTGGGCTCGAACCGGTTGCTGCTGTGGGGCGACCCGGATCATGTTCGCCGCGCCTTGTCCACGGTCACCCTCTCCGGCACGCAAGGCTTCGAAATCGACGAACCGCTGGCGCAGAAGGGCTTCGGCAACCGCCCCGGCAAGTGGGGCATCTTCACTCCGGCCAACGCCGACCGCGTGTTCTGGAAGTACGAATTCGAACGCTACTGGTTGTTCTATCGCCTGTGGGGCCGCCTCGGCTTCGATCCCAAGACCCCGGCGCGCGCCTGGCAAGATGAGTTCGTCCGGCGGTTCGGCAAGGCATCCAACGACGCGCTTGCCGCCTATCAGAACGCCAGCCGCATCCTGCCGGAGATCACTGCCGCGCACATGCCCGACCCCAACATGTACGTCTGGCCCGAGATCAACCCCGGCGGGCTCATCGACGTCTACCGCCAGGTGCTGCCGAGCGACTGGCGCTTCGTCGCCCCAATCGGCGACAGACCGGCTGCCGGTTCGGCGAAACAGTCGCCGGCCCAGACCGCGGAGCGCCTCCGCCGGTTGGCCGTACAAACCGAAGAAGCCGTCGCGCGGGCGCGGGCGGCGCTCGGTCCGTCGCATCGCGAGTGGCGCGGCACGGAACCCGATTTTCGCGTCCTGGCGGCGCTCGCCCGCTATCACGCCCATAAGCAGCTCGCCGCGCAGAGCTTGACCTGGTTCTACGAAACCGCGGACCGCGCCGCGCTCGACCGGGCCCGGAGCGAACTTCAGGGCGCGCTCAAGGTGTGGTCCGAACTCGTGAAACTGACCGACGGACTGTATCCCGCGGAAATGGCGTTCGGTCCCTCGGATTGGGGACACTGGGCGGACAAGCTGCCCTACGTGCGGCACGACATCGAGGTTCTCGAGGAGCGCTCCTCCATCCTCAACCGCTTCGGGCGGTTCGATTTCGGATTCGATTTCGGGGCAGCGGGAGAAGACGCAAAGGGACCCCGGTACCGTACGCTGCGGTTTCTCCTCAACAGCACGCTGGAACCGCGCTTTCAACTGGCGACCGCAACCATGCTGTTCGACAACGCGCGGGGCTACGGTTGGATCGCGCCCGATGAACGGCAGACCCACCCGCTGGAGCCTACGCCTTACGAGGTCCTTCGCGCCAACGCCCGCAAGCCGGGGCGGTTCCCCGAGAACCTGCTGTTCGGCGACTCCATTAGCGGCGAGGGTCCGCAGATCTTCCGCGTGCGCACCGGCCCCGGCGAATTCATGGTCAGCCTGGTCGACCGCGAGGGCAATGCCACCACCGCGCCGCAACAGGCGCGCGACGGCGTCCTCGATGTCGCCTTCCCCGAGGGCCACTGGGACGTCAGCGGCGTCGTGATCAAGAGCGTGAACCCGGAGCAGGCGCTGCCGCCCCGGGCGGAGGAACCGAATCGCGGTCCGGCGCCTTCGTTCAGCCATCTGCCTCCGCGCCGGGCCCCGGCCGGCGCGCCGCTTACGCTTTCGCTGAAGATGACGCCCGCCCCGGCAGACGCACAGGTCCGCCTGCACTACCGGCCGCTCGATCAACTCGCGGAGTTCAAGACCCTGGAAGCCCCGGCCGCGCGCCCCGTCTTCACTATTCCGGGCGAAGACGTCGCCGGACAGTTCGACCTTCTCTACTACTTCGAAGCGCTGACGCCCGATTCCGGCTGGTTTTATCCCGACCCGGCCGTCGTAACTCCTTACTTCGTGGTTGAGACGCAAGCCGCCCCGGATGCCCCCTCGGGAAGATAACGCCTGGTTCGCGTGCGCGGTCGCCCTCATGCTGACCGCGATGGGCATCCTGATGGTGGCCTCCTCGCTGGAGGAAAACGACGCCTATGACGAGGGCGGCCACCTCGTGGCCGGCTATGCGCGCCTCCGCCTGGGCGAATACGGCTTCAATACTGAGCATCCGCCCCTCGGCAATGCCCTATCAGCCTTGCCGCTGCTGCCGTTGAACCCCAGGCTGGCCACCGAGCACCCTTCGTGGCGCCAGAGCGCCGCGCCCATCGCCGGAGCGCTGTTCCTCTACCGGAATCGCGTCCGGCCGGAAACGCTGCTGTTCCTCGGCCGGCTTCCGACAATGCTTCTCACCCTCGCGCTCGGCGTGGTCATCGCGCTCTGGGCCCGCGCTCGCTTCGGTCCCGCAGCGGCGGCGCTGGCCACGTTCTTCTACGCCGCGGATCCTAGCTTCCTCGCCCATGGACATTACATCACCACGGACGTCATCGCGGCGCTCTTCATCTTCACGGCCTGCATCGGATGGGAGAAGTATCTGGTTACGCGTAACTGGAAGCATGCGCTGACAGCGGGCGTTCTGCTCGGCTTAGCCCTGCTTAGTAAGTTCTCAACGCTGTTCTTACTTCCGATTTTCGCGATCGTTTATCTACTGCATCGTCCTCGAGAAAAAGCCCGCCTGGCGGCGGCGCTCGCGCTCGCGGGCGTAATCGCCGCAGTTATTGTCGGCAGCGGCTACTGGCCCGAAACACGGCGCGCGTTATCGGGCGAGCTTCCGCTCGACCGTCATTCTTACCTGGTGGGTCTCCGCCTGGTGGCGGAACACAGCCGCGACGGACACCCCGCGTACCTGTTAGGGCGGGTTTCGGAAAAAGGCTGGTGGTACTACTTTCCCGTAGTCTTCGCCGTCAAGACCCCGTCGGCGGTCCTACTGCTTGCGCTGGCGGCTATTCCGGCGGGCATTGTCGCCGCCGTTCGCCGGCGCAAACGCCTTCTTCAGACCTTTGTCTCCGTTGAACCGAAATGGCTGATCCTTACCGTGCCGCCGGCGGCCTACTTCGCCATGAGCGTAGCCAGCAGCATCAATATCGGCGTGCGGCACCTCCTGCCGGTCTATCCCTTTCTGCACGTGTTGCTGGCAGCGGTGCTGTTCCGCGCACGGGCAGCAGCGCCGAGAAAGGCTTTTGCCGCGATCCTGCTAGCTGTGGTCGTTCTCCAGACCGCGGAAACGGCGAACGCGCATCCGGACTATCTCGCGTTCTTCAACACGCTCTCCGGGGCGAGCGCCCGGGGCGACCGCTATCTCGTCGACTCCAACCTCGACTGGGGACAGGCGGTGAAGAAGCTCCGAGGCTACATGGATGCCCACTCCATCGATAGCGTCTGCCTGGCTTACTTCGGGACCACCGACGTCGCTTACTGGGGCCTTCGGCCGCGGAAGCTTCCTCTTACTTGGGAACTGGACCAGCGCCGTAACATGAACTGCGTCGCCGCCGTCAGCGCCACATTACTCCACGACGTGTATGTTCAATCCGGAAGTTATGCCTGGCTCCGGGAGAGAGAGCCTTTCGCCCGCGTGGGTAACTCCATCTACCTTTACGAGATTGCTTCCGGCCGTCTATCGCGAACTGCGCCATCCGGCCGCCCATGACACGCAGGGGGAGACCCCGGGCCATTGTACGGTACACTGGCTTGTCACGCTGGGGTTCGGCATGGGAGGCGCGCTTTGGCAGACGTAGCTCTCTTTCTCTCGCCGCATCTGGACGACGCCGTGCTTTCGTGCCCGGGGCGTATTCAGCGGCTGGCGGGGGCGGGAAGCCGGGTGGTGGTCGCCACCGTGTTCACGGAAGCGGATGCCGCGGCTGCCACTCTGTATCGCAACCGCCGGGCAGAGGATAAGCGGGCCGTTCGATCGCTCGGAGCGACGCCACTGCACCTGGGCTTCCTGGATGCGCCATATCGTTCGGCCGAATACCGCGATTTCCGGGAGATCGTATTCGGAGAGGCGGCGGAATACGCGGGAACGTGCAGGCGAGTGACGGAGGAGATCCGGACGTTAGTTGGCCGGCTTCAGGCACGAACGGTACTCGGTCCGCTGGCGGCGGGGAACCATGTCGATCACAGGTTGGCGCGGGACGCCGCGCTGGCGGCGGTGGAGACGTCCCGGCTCCTTTTCTACGAAGACCGGCCTTATGCGTTCGTCCGCGAGCAGGTGCGACACGTGCTCGGGAAAAGCATGGCGGCGAAGGCGGCGCGATTCTGGCGGCGCTACTTTGAGGTCACCTACGTCAGGACCTATCTTGGCGGAACCAGCCGCGACGAGGTGATCGGCGCGTGGAGCCGCGTTCCGCCATTTCCGCGGCAATACAGACTGCGAAAGGCCGAAACGGTTGTCCTCCGGCCAAGTGAATGGGCCCGGGCCACCGAGGCCATTCGACTATACCGCACGCAGATCGACGACCTGTTTTCCGGCGAAATGGAGCTAAATGCCCTTTACAGGGAGAACCCGGAGACGCTCTACCGGGTACGGCGTTCGATGGTCGGCAATGACGAATCGTAGTCTCGGTCAGCTTCGCGCGCCGTCCAGAAACTCGCGAAGCTGCGCCGCCAAGACCTGGACATTGGGCTCCCTCAACACCTCGATTCCCTTCCCAGGCGCGACGCGCTCGACGATCTCGCCATCCACGGCTCCTCCCCAAAAAGCGCGATAGTCCGCCCGTTCCTCGCTACCCCGCAAATACACGAGCGGCCCTCGATACGCCGCGGCGGGACGGTACCCGCGGCTGGCATCCACATGATATGCTCGCAGCCGCCGGGCGTGGAGCCGTTGCGCGAGACGCCCCCCGCCGTTCCAGCCCGCCGAAGCGCCCGCCGAAGCGATCGACGCCGCGGCGACATCCATCATGCGCTCGAACCGCAGACGGCCACGCCGGCCGAAGTAGGAGACCACTCCGGCTATCCCGCCTTCCGCTCTCCGCGCGTGATAGCCGACGCTGCCGCCCACTCCCTCCACCGTCTTCCATTCGCCGTCCGTGTTGATGGCGGCAAGCAGTCCCACGCGCTCGCCGGCCGCCTGCATCTGCCGCGCCATCTCGAGCGCCAGGTACGCGCCCATGCAGTAGCCGGCCAAGCAGTACGGCCCGCGAGGCTGGAGCGTACGGACCTCGTCCACGTACAGCGCGGCCAAGGCCTCCACCGTCCGCGGCATGCCGGCCACATCCCGCAGCCCCGCCGACTGCAACCCGTAGAGGGGCTGGTCTTCGCCAAGGCGTAACGCCAGTTCCCGGTAGAACAGCACATCGCCGTCATTGCCGTGCGCGCAATACAGCGGCAGGCGCGACCCTCGCGGCTGAATCGGAACCAGCGACGCCCAACTCGCCTCGTACCCTTTCTCCGCGATGGTTTCCGCGAGTTGTTCGATCGTCGGCGCGGCCAGCAGCGCCGCCAGCGGCAGCCGCAAGCCCATTTCCCGCTCGATGCGGGTGAAAACCTTTACCGCGAGCAGCGAATGTCCGCCCAGGTCGAAGAAATTGTCGCGAACGCCGACTCTGCGCAGCCTGAGCGTTTCCTCCCAGATCGCCTTCAACCGCGCTTCCAGCTTGTTGCGCGGGGCCTCCGATTCGGGCGAGGCGGAACGCGCCCGAACCGGCGGCGGCAGCGCGACCCGGTTCACCTTGCCGTTCGGAAGTAACGGGAAGTCATCAAGCACAATCCAATCCGAAGGCATCATGTACTCGGGGAGACGTTGCCGCGCGAACTCGCGCAGGCCCGACCGAGTCAGACTTGCGCCATCCCGCGGCGCGACGTACGCCGCCAGCGCCTTGGCGCCGCCGGGCGGTTCCCACACCGTGACCGCCGCCCGGCGAACCTCCGGGCACTCGGCGAGCGCCGCTTCCACTTCGCCCGGCTCGATCCGGTAGCCGCGTATCTTCACCTGTTCATCCACGCGGCCCAGGAATTCGATGTGGCCGTCCGGCAAGTAGCGCGCCAGGTCGCCCGTGCGGTAGAGCCGCTCGCCGCCCGCGCGGAACGGATCCGGAATGAAGCGCTCCGCCGTCAGTCCCGGCTGGTTGATGTAGCCTCGCGCAAGTCCGTCGCCTCCGATGTACAGCTCTCCCGGGACGCCCGGCGGTACGGGCTCAAGCTGCCGGTCCAGTACGTAGACGCGGGCGTTGTCGATAGGACGGCCGATCGGGACGGTACGAAGCTTCCGGACCGGCTCGCAACGATAGTAGGCGCAGGCTACCGTCGCTTCCGTCGGACCGTAGCCGTTGAATAGATCCGCGCGCAGCCTCTCGGAAAAGCGCTCGGGGACGCCCAACGGCAGTGTCTCCGCGCCGGTCGTCACACGCCGCAACAAAGTCAGTTCCGTCAGTCTCGGTTCATCGAGCAGGATCTGAAGTTGCGACGGGATGAAGCAGGCCGCCGTGACTTTGTGGCGAGCCATGAGATCCACCAGGTAGTCCGTTTCGCCCTCGCGGCCCGGATCAGCCAGCACGAGCGCCGCGCCCGACGCCAATGGCTCGAAAAATTCCCACACCGAGTCGTCGAAGGAGGCCGAAGCGCGCTGCAGCAGACGGTCGTTCTCGTTGAGCGCGAAGTAGCGCTGCCTCCAGAGCAGGTGATTGACCACGGCGCGATGGCTCACCATAACGCCTTTCGGTCGCCCCGTCGTGCCGGACGTGTATATGACATAGGCGAGGTTCCGCCCGCTGCCCGGACTTCGCGGGTTGTGATCGGGCGCCCCCGACGCCAGCGCCTCCGCGATCCATTCTCCGGTGATCCCCATCGCCGAGCCCGCATCCCGCACTACGAAATCCCGCCGGTCCTTTGGATGCGCCGGGTCGAGCGGAACATACGCCGCCCCCGCTTTCAGAATTGCCAGCAGTCCGATCACCAGCGCCGGCGATCGCTCAATCGAAATCGCGACTCTCGCGTCCGGCCGCGCGCCCCGCGCCAACAGACGGTGCGCCGCACGGTTGGCGCGACGGTTCAGTTCTCCGTACGTCAACCGGCCCGAATCCCAGATGACAGCCGTGGCCTCCGGTCTTCGCTCCGCCTGCTGCTCGAAGAGTTCATGGACGCGGGCTTGCTCGTCGAACTCCCTCCCTGTCTCGTTCCACTCGACCACTACTCTCCGCCGCTCCTCCGGACGGAGCATCGGCAGCAGCGAGACTCTCCGGTCCCGTTCCGCGACGATCGCCTCGAGCAGGTTTCGGTAGTGCCCTATCATGCGGTAGATCGTTGCGTCTTCGAAAAGACGGGCGTCGTAGCGGAATGCGCACCGGAGCCCCTCGGGCGCCTCCTTCGCTTCGACGCTCAGGTCCAACCCGCCGATCACGCCCGAGTCGAACTCGAAACGCTCGAAGCGCAGTTGCTCTACCTCCACCGTCTCCCGCGCCGGCAGGTTGCGGAGCTGAAACATCGTCTGAAAGAACGGCCACCGGTCCGGATGGCGCTCCGGCCGCAATTCCTCGACGATCTTTTCGAACGGCGCCTCCTGGTTCGCGTAGGCGCCAAGCGCGGTTTCCCGCACCCGCGCCAGCAACTCGCGAGCGGTGAGTTCGGGCGTTATCTGCGTCCGGAAGACCAGGACGTTCATGAAGCAGCCGATCAGCTCTTCGGTTTCCACGCGGCCGCGGCCCGCGATCGGCACGCCAATGACGATATCCTCCTGGCCCGCGTAGCGCGTCAGCAACAACTGCAAGCCCGCCAGCAGCGTCATGAACAAGCTGACGCGCTCCAGGCGGCTCACCCGTTTCAGCGCCGCGGTCAGGTCCGCCGCCAGCGTGCAGGCGTGCGATCCGCTGCGGTAGCTCCTTCCCGCCGGCGCGTCGCGATCGGCCGGGAGTTTCAGCGATGCGGGCGCTCCGGCCAGTTTCCTCCGCCAATACTCCAATTGCGGGGCCAACGCCGCGTCGTTCCATCGCTGCTGCTGCCATGCGGCGAAATCCGAGTACTGAATCGGCGGCGCCGCCAATGGCGAAGCGTCGTTGCGCGCGAACGACCGGTAGAGCGTTTTCAGCTCGTTGACGAAAACCGTTTCCGACCAGCCGTCGAAGATGATGTGGTGCATCAGCGCCAGCAGCGCGTGCTCCTCGCCTCGAAGCCGAAGCAGGATCACGCGGAAAAGCGGGCCGCTGGCAAGGTCGAACGGACGCGAGGCCTCCGTTGCAGCGATCCGGCGCGCCTCGCCTTCGCGCGCCTCCGGGGGGATTCCCGTCAGGTCCCGCGTCTCGATCGGAACAGGCGCCGGCGGCATCACCACCTGCCGCGGTTCGCCGTCCTGAGGAGGAAACACCGTCCGCAGCGTCTCGTGTCGCCGCGCGATTTCGTTCAGCGCCCTCGCGAGAACCTCAACGTCCAGCGCCCCGGACAGGCGGAGCGCCAGCGGCCGGTTCGAAATGGGGCTTGCGGGATCGAACTCGTGAAGCAACCAGATGCGCTTCTGCGCCGTGGAGAGCACCGCCGGCCCGGAGAACGCGCGCCTGGGAATACGGCTCGCGGCGCGGACGCCGGCGCTTCCAGCCGCCAGCGGCGGCGACGATTCCGCGGCGCTCACGTTTGCCGCTCCGCCTCCCCGGCCAGTAGCGCCTCGATGATGGCCGCCTGGTCCTTCACCGTGGATGCATCGAAGAACGACGCCACGGTCAGCTCCACCTCCAGCCGGCTGCGAACCCGCGAAACCACCTGCGTCGCCAGCATCGAATCGCCGCCAAGTTCGAGAAAATCGTCGTCCAGGCCCACCGGCGCCACGCGAAGCACTTCCTCCCAGATCTCGGCCACGATCTTCTCCACCTCGGATTGCGGCTCGCAGCGCGGCTTCCCAACACCGTCCGCCGCGCGCCGGTGGTCGCCGACCCCCAGCCGCTCAGCGAGTCCGATCCGCTGAAGTTTTCCCGTCGGGCCTTTCGGAATTTCCTCGAGGAAAACGATCGTAGCCGGGACTTTGAACGGCGCCAGCCGCGACGCCGCGTATTTCCGGATCTCGGTCGCCGTAGCGGATTCTCCATCGCGCAACACGACCGCGGCGGCCACCGCTTCGCCAAGCGCGGTATCAGGGGCCGCGAAAACCACCGCCAGCGACACAGGCGGATAGTCCAGGATGACCTCTTCCACCTCGCGCGGAGAGATCTTCTCGCCGCCCCGATTAATGATCTCCTTCAGCCGCCCCGTCAGCGTCAGATAGCCGTCCTCGTCCAGGAATCCTTGGTCGCCTGTGCGGAACCACCCGTCGACAAAGGCACCGGCGTTCGCCTCGGGATTGCCTTCGTAGCCGCGAGTAACGTTCGGGCCGCGCAGAAGCACCTCGCCGTCGACCACCCGGACTTCCGGCCCGGCCGGCAACCCGACCGTACCCGGCTTGCGCCGCGCCGGCGGCAGGGGATTGCTGGCGATCTGGTGCGCCGCCTCGGTCATGCCGTAGGCTTCGATCACCGGAGCCCCAAACGTCTGCTCCATTTGCGCCATCAGTTGCGGCGCCAGCGGCGCCGACGACGAACGGATGAATCGAAACCGGCGCGCGCCGTTCTTCCGCGCCTGCGCCAGGATCGACTGGTGCATTGTCGGGACGGCCGTATACCAGGTGGGCTGCGTGGCGTCCACCCAATCGAGAAACCGCGGCGCATTGAATCCCGGCGAGCAGACGACGCTTGCCCCCGCCCATAGCGACGCCAGCAGACCCGCCACCAACCCGTGAATGTGAAACAGCGGCATGATGTTCAGACACCGGTCTTCCGCCGTAAGGGCGAGACTCGCCGCGACGCTCTCCGCGGAGGCGCAGAGGTTCGCGTGGGTCAGCGGCACGATCTTCGGCCGCGACGTTGTCCCGGAGGTGTGCAGTACCAGCGCGACGTCGTCCGGCGCGGCGGTCAGATCATGCCCGTCCGGCCCCTCCCTCGCGTGGCGCACGGTGAACATGCCCGCCGGCGCCGAACTTGGCGCATCGATCTCCAGCACCCGGATCCCCCGCTTCCCGGCAACCGCAACGGCCGGTGAATCCGAGCCGGCTTCCACCACCACGACCTTTGCGTTCAGGTCCGACAGGCAGAAATCGAACTCCTCGGCCCCGTAGGAGGGGTTGAGCGGCGCGCTGGCCCCGACGGCGCTTGCCGAAAGTACGGCCGTCGCCATCGCCGGGCCGTTGGGCAACACGATCGCCACCCGGTCCCCGCGCGTCACGCCCCAGCGGCGCAGCGCCGCCGCTGTCGCGGCGAGGTGACCGCGAAGTCCCGCGTAAGTCAAGGCCGGACGCTCCAACCCGGAGATGGCGCAACGCGCCGGACAACTTTGCGCGCGAGCCTCCATCAGCTCGGGAAGCGTGAGACGCATGTCTTACGTGGCGGCCGCCTCCACCGGAGGAGCCTCTTCCCGGGCCGGGCGCGCAACGCGCAGCGGTCCGGCCAGAGGCCGCCGCAGGCTTTCAAGCGCGATCCCTTCCCGCAACGCGAGAATCACCCCTGCCGCCTCGAGATAGGACTCCACCTCGATCGCGTTCGGCATCCGCATCCTCGCATTGGTTATGTCGAGGATCGTCTGGTTTTCCCGCACGGCGATCAGCGGAATATCGTTGAATTCCGCCGCCAGAGCGGGAATGCCGCCCAGGCAGGACGCGGGCGTCACGATCGCGATCACGTTGTTCAGCGAGATGAAGTGGGGCGGCAGGTTCCACAAGTCGGCCGCCGGGACGATGCGCGGCGCCTTCGCCAGCCCTTTCAAGACGGAAAAATAATGAGGCGTCGAGATGAACTCGGCCGACGCGCGCGGATTGCGCGTCGATTTCTCTTTAATGTCCTGATAATACGGCAGAGGCGCGTGAGCCGTTGGAATTCGGAATATTTTCGAGATCAAATGCGTTATAATCGCTTCAATTCCTCCCGATGGGTTCGGAATTTCTCCGGCGAGGTGCCGCGCGAACATTTCCGCCGTGACGCCGTGGATTACCGACACGCCGCCGGCCGCCTGCGCTCCGCGCGCAATCAGCAGTTCCACCGCGTCGAGAATGGCCTCCGGCCGCAACACTGTCCCGGCGGCGCAGCCGGTCCGCGACCATTCGATGCGCACCCCGATCTCCTCGTCCAGGACCGCGTACAGGCCGCAATCGATCCCCTTCGCCGCTCGCGCCGCGTTCAGCGTGTTGAGGACGTCGTCCAGGTACTCGAGGCCCGTCGGGTCGATGAACGTCCCAACCTTGTTCGCCGTGACCGGAACCAGCGCCACGTGTCCCAGCAGGAAATCGTCCAGGCTCTTGCCTTCGACGTACAGGACGTTGGAGGCCATCTCGTTCAGCTCGGAAGCGTTCACCGCGTTCGGGTGCGCGATCAGCAGGTCCGCCGCGGCCGCCAGCAGATTCGTCGCCGGACAAGCATCGCCGGCGTACCCGCCGAATTCGCAGCGAATCCCCGTCGGAATCACCTGGACGACCGCCGCGGGCGATGCCGGATGCGTCTTTCGCCTCGGCGTCAGCAGCTCGATCGAGCGGAAGCGGTCCGCGTACGGCTCGCTATCGGCGAATCGAACCACGGTCGCCTCCACCACGATCTCGTCCGCCGCGGCCTCGACCACGGAGAATCGCAGCGGATATCCGTCCGGCGCCACCGCCTGCGCGAAGGGCCCCGCGATCGCTTCAAGCCAGCTCGATCGCCTGTGTACCGCCAGGCGATATCGCCCGTTTTCCAGTCTCATGCGCGCTCCCTGGGACCCGGAATCTCCCCGGTTAACCGATTCTCGCACGACCTCTCGCGCCGAACAAACCGTCATTCTTACCGGCGCGGCCGCGTGAGCCGGGCCTCGCCGTTACCGCATACTGGAGGTGTGGAGTACCTCGCCACATTGCTCCTGGTCCGGCACGCGCACACCGATTGCCGGAACAACGGCCACAGTCTGCTCTGCGGCCGGCACGACGCGCCGCTCAGCGCGCTCGGCTGGCGCCAGGTGGAGACTCTGCGAGGCGCGCTGAAAAACGGCGTTCCGGTGGACGCCGTCTATACGAGCCCTCTGCGCCGCGCGATGGCGACGGCGACGGCGGCGCCGCCCCGGCTTCTCCCCCATGCGCGGGCTCTGCGGTCGCTGGCCGAGATCAACTGCGGGCTGGTGGACGGCATGCCGCTCGCCCGGCTGAAGGTCGACTATCCGGAACTCTGGCAGCGCAACTGGGCCCAGGACGATCCCTCGTTCCGGTGGCCTGGAGGCGAATCGTACGAGCAGATGCGGCGCCGCGTGCTGCGGGCGGCGCGCTGCCTCGGAAGCAGACATCTGGGCCAGCGGATTCTGCTGTTCACGCACGCCGGCTTCGTAAATCAGTTGCTGGGCGCCGTTGCCGGACAAAGCCCGGCGCGCTGGGATAACTTCCGGCCCGCCAACGCCAGCATCACGGAGTTGCGCTTCGATGGACGGCGTTTTGAAGTGGTACGCTTCGACGACCGCTCCCATCTGCCTGCCGCCAGTATTTGTCCGCCCTCCGAATGATCCGCAGCCAGTCGCGCGCCGCGCCGGCCGACCGGTTCCGCGCCGCATCCGTACGCCCCTTGTCGCCCGTCACCGCCAGATGATAGCGGAGCGCTCCGGCCATGGCGTTCGAAGCCGCGGCCAGCCAGTAAAGCCGCCGGAATTCACGATCGAGACGGTGAGCCGGACCGGACCATTCGATGTAGCGCTTGAGCAGCGTGTCGTGACGCCGCTTGACCCGGGGCTCCCAGAGAGCCAGCGACTGCAACCAGGAGGAAACGTCCTCCAGCGGCGAGCCGAGCCGGGCTCGCCCCCAGTCGAGCAGAACGGCGTCAATGTCCTTCGCGCCCGCGCGAATCACGACATTGCCGGAATGTACGTCGCCGTGCAACGGTGCGATTCCCGTTCCCGCTTTCAAATACGCCCGCATTGCGCTCATTTCCCCCGCTACGCGGTCAATCGTCTGCCCCATGGCCGTTGCGCCGGCCCGCGAGCGCGCCAGCGGCAGGCGGTGATACAGCGCGGCAGTCTCGGCTGCGGAAGCCTCGATCTCCCGCTCAATGTTGGGATCGTCGAACCCCGATCGAAAGTTGCGCACAGGCCGGGTGTGTAACTGCGCCAGTCGGCGTATGACCGCGGACGTCGCGTCCTCGTCCACCCAGGGCCACCGCCGCGCCGCCGGTATCCACTCCAGGAACAGGTAGGCTTCGTCAGGCGTTTCACGGTGGACGCCAAGCAGTCGCGGGGCCACCGGCGGCCCGCCCGATGCGTCCAAAGCGCGGTACGCGTTCAGTTCGCGAAGGCCCCGGCCCCATAGACGCTTCGCCACAAAACTCGCCCCGCGCTCCTGTCCGCGCTGCGGGAACGTTACGTCCACTCGGGAAATCCCGCATGATTCCAACCCGCCTGACAAGGGAGTTGCCACGACGCGGTCAATCGGGCCAAAGCGCTGCGCGGCGAAGGAAGCGAAGATACCGGCACTGCACCCCGTTTTCATCGCTATTTCAACCTTAACAGGTAAAAGGAGCCGATGCGAGTCTCGGCTCGCCATGCCGCTGCCGTCAAACCATGAACATGCCGCCGTTCAGCTCGATGGTCTGTCCGATGATATAGCGGGACCCGTCCGAACAAAGGAACAGGATCGCGTCCGCCATCTCCTCGTTGTCGGCCAGCCGGCCAAGCGGAGTGCTTTGGACCACTTTCTCCAGCATCTCCCGCGTCGAGAATTGCTGGTGAAAGTAGTTGTCCACGGTCCCGGGACTGATCGCGTTGACGCGGATGCCTTTGGGCGCCAGTTCCCGCGCCAGCCCTTTCGTCATCGCCGAGACGGCGGCTTTCGCGGCCGCGTAGACGGTTGCGCCGGGCCCTCCGCCGGTCCGCGCCGCGATCGAGCTGACGTTGACGATCACGCCGCGCCCGTTGCGGATCATCGGCCCGGCGGCCGCCTGCGACAACTCCCACACGCTCTTCACGTTCAGGTTCATCACCTGTTCGTAGAGCGCGCGCGTGTACGTCTCAAACGGCACGCGCTGCACCAGCGAGCCGGCGTTGTTCACCAGGATGTCAATCTCCGGGCGGGCCTTCACGGCGGCGACGCAAGCGTCGATGCCCGCCTCGGTATCGAGGTCGGCCTGGACGATTTCGCACCCCGCGCCGGCCGCGCGCACGGCCTCCAGCGTCCGCTCCGCGCCTTCCTTGTACCGGCCGTATTGGATCACGACGCGAGCCGCGCCGGAACGCGCCAGGGCCACGGCCGTCGCCGCGCCGATGCCGCGCGAGGCGCCGGTGACGAACGCGCTCGCGCCCGAGAGTTGCTGTGCCATAAGGACGTTGATTTTACCAGACGCCGCGGCCCGGTCCGCCCGCGGACTACGAGCGCGCGTGCGGCTCCGCCTCGACGGGCGCCGCCACATCGTCCGCCGGAGCGCCGCGCTTTCGCGAGAAATAAAGCGACAGAACGATGGAAGTCAGAATCACGGTCAGAATGAAGGCCAGCGAAATATGGATGGGAAAATGGCCGCCGAACAGGTGGTTCAGCAATACCATCTTCAGACCAACGAACATCAGCACGATAGCCAGGCCGTACTTCAACAGGTAAAAGCGAGTAATCGCGCCGGCCAGCAGAAAATACATCGACCGCAGCCCGAGAATCGCGAAGATGTTCGACGTGAACACCACCAGCGGCTGGCGCGTGATGGCGAATATAGCGGGCACCGAGTCGATGGCGAACATGATGTCCGTCATTTCCAGGAACAGTACGGTGATCAGCAGCGGCGTCGCAAACAGTACGCCGTTTGTCCTTACCAGGAAATGTCCGCCTACTAGCTGCGTGGTAACCGGCACGTAGCGGCGGAACGCCCGGATAACAAGGTTCTTCTCCGGTTCCACCTTCTCCATGTCCGACCGCATGAGCTTGATGCCGGTGAAGATCAGGAACAGGCCGAACACCACCACCACCCACTGGTACTGGATCAGCGCGGCCCCGATGGCAATGAACGTCGCGCGAAAGATCAGCGCGCCAAGGATGCCGTAGAACAGGACCCTGTGCTGAAACCGGTGCGGAACCCCAAAATACTGGAACACGACCACGAAGACAAACAGGTTGTCCACCGAAAGTGACAATTCGATAACGTACCCGGTGAGATACTCCAGCGTGACTTGGTTCGCCAATCTTCCGGCGTCCCACCCGGGTAACGAGGCCAGGCGCGGGTCGCCGGCGAATTTCCAGCTCGCCCAGGAATGGAGGCCCCAGGCGAACAGCATCGCCAGCGACACCCACGCGATGCACCACAGCGTGGCCTCGCGAAACTCTACCGTGTGCGCCTTGCGGTGAAACAGCCCCAGGTCGAGCGCCAGAAGGATCAGGACAAGGGTCGTGAAGCCCAGGTAGTAGGGCCAGTACTCGGCAAATGGGAAAAGGTCGATATTGGGCATTCAGCCGGTCGGTGGGCGCGCCGGCTCGCGCGCCACTCTTCAGCTTACCGTCTTCACCTGCTCCGCCGCTGATCGCGAAGGATTTCCCGCGCCGCGTTGTACCCCGGCGCGCCCATCACGCCCCCGCCGGGGTGAGCGCCGGAGCCGCACAGGTACAGGCCGCGCACCGGCGTGCGATACCGCGCCCACCCGGCTGCCGGACGAAGGAAGAACATCTGGTCGAGACTCATCTCGCCGTGAAAAATGTTGCCTCCCGTAATGCCGAAACGGCGCTCCATGTCCAGCGGCGTCAGCGTCTGGCGATGCATCACGATGGAACGGATATTCGGCGCGTACTCCTCGATGACGTCCATGACCCGCTCGGCGAACGGCTCGCGAAGCTGGTCCCAGTCGTTTTCTGCCAGCGTGTACGGAGCGTACTGAAGGAAGATCCCCATGACGTGCCGCCCCTCGGGCGCGAGCGACGAATCGTACATCGTCGGCACGGTCAGCTCGAGCATCGGACGCGTCGAGGGCCGCCCGTACTTGGCGTCGTCCCATGCCCGCTCGATGTAGTTGATGGACGGGCAGATGTGCATCGTCGCGCGATGGTGCGGCCCCGGCGTCTCCGGCCGCGCCCGGAACTCCGGCAGACCCGACAAAGCCAGGTTGATTTTGCACGACGTGCCCTCGGTCCGAATCCGGCGGATAGCGGCGGTGAACTCGTCGTCCAGGATACCCGGTTCCACGAGTTCGAGGAACGTGAGGTGAGGATCGAGATTGCTGGCCACCACGCGCGCCCTCAGCTCTTCCCCGCCCTGGAGCGCGACGCCCGCCGCCGCTCCGTCGCGTACGATGATCCGCTCGACGGCGGCCGAAGTCCGGACCGTGGCGCCGGCGCTTCGGGCGGCGCCGGCCAGCGCCTCGGAAACCGCCCCCATGCCGCCGCGAACGAAGCCCCACAGGCCCCGTTTCCCTGCCACAGAACCCATGCAGTGGTGCAGCAGGATGTAGGCGGTTCCCGGCGACCGCGGCCCTCCGTTAGCCCCGATCACCGCGTCGGTGGCCAGCGTCACCTTCAGTTCCTCGCTCTCGAACCACTCGTCCAGAAAATCGGCCGCCGACTGGGTGAAGATCCTGGCCAGCGCCACCAGGTCCTTCCGCGCCACGCCCCGGAATCGGTTCATCAATTTCAGGTAGTCGATGACGTCGCCCGCGCGCGACGGAGGAAAGTTCGGCGGCGTCGTCAGCAGCAGCGGCTCGACGATCCGCGCCAGCCGGTCGAGTTGCGCTTCATACTGTGGGAATCTCTCGGCGTCCTTCCGCGAAAACTGCGCGATTTGCTCGAGCGTCTTCCGCTCGTCCTCCCAGAAGTACAGGCAGCGGCCGTCCGGAAAGGGCGAGAAGAACGACGGGTTCTTGGCGTCCACCCGGTAGCCGAAGCGCGGCAGATCCAGGTCGCGGATGATGCGCTCCTGCAACAGGCTCGAAAGATACGCCGCGGTTGAGACCTTGAACCCCGGCCAGAGTTCCTCCGTGACGGCGCACCCGCCCACCAGTTCCCGACGTTCTAGCACAACGGCTTCCAGGCCGGCCCTGGCGAGGTATGCGGCGGCGACCAGTCCGTTGTGGCCGCCGCCGATGATGATGACGTCGTACGGCGTGCTGGAGACCGAGACCATAAGTTTCAGGTTAGCCGTCTCCGGCCGCCCCCGCGCGCCACGCTCATGCCGCCGGCGAAGTGTCCTTGATGATCTTCATCGCCGCCGCCAGCACGCTGCCCACATCGGTAAGCGTGGTGGGGATGATCAGCGAATTGCCCTGCTTGGCCAGGTTGCCGAACTGGGTGATGTACTGCTCGGCCACGCGGAGGTTCACCGCCTGCATGCCGCCCGGCTGCTGAATGGTCTCCGCGATGCGCCGGATGCCCTCGGCGGTGGCGCTGGCGATGGTGAGGATGGCCTGGCCCTGCCCTTCCGCCTCGTTGATCTGCTGCATCTTGCGCGCCTCGGACGACTTAATCACCCGCTGCTTCTCGCCCTCGGCCGTATTGATGGCCGAATCGCGCTGGCCTTCCGAAGTGAGGATGACGGCGCGCTTTTCCCGCTCCGCGCGCATCTGCTTTTCCATCGCGCTGAGGACGTCGGCGGGCGGCGTGATGTTCTTGATCTCGTACCGAAGCACCTTGACCCCCCACGGTTCCGATGCTTTATCCAATTCACTGACCGTCTGCGTGTTGATATTCTGCCGTTCTTCGAACGTCCGGTCGAGGTCGATCCTGCCGATCTCGCTGCGCAGCGTGGTCTGCGCGAGCTGGATGATCGCGAAGATGTAGTCGGAGATGCCGTAAGCGGCCCGCTCAGGGTTGAGCACCTTCAGGTACAGCACGCCGTCCACGTGCACTTGTACGTTGTCCCGAGTAATGCAAATCTGCTCCGGGATGTCGATGGCCTGCTCCTTCAGCGAAAGCCGGTATCGGATGACGTCGATGAACGGCGTCAATATATGGAAGCCGGCGAACAAAGTCCCGGAGTACTTCCCGAGGCGCTCCACGACATACGCGCTCTGTTGCGGGACCACGACCGCTGTCTTGGCCAGCAGGATCAGGAAAAACAAAACCAGCACCAGCAGGGCAATCAAGCCGCCAGTAATATCCATAGAGGTATCCTTTCCGAGCCCTTCCTTGCGGTCGCGGCTCCGTGATTCATCGTGTCAATAGGGGGCGATCCAGAGAGTGAGACCCTCGACGCGCATGACGCGGCAGCGTTCGGCGCGGGAGATGACGCGGCCGCCCGCATTGCGGACATTCCACACCGTGCCGCGCAGTTCGGCCTTGCCGACAGCGTCCACCGCGATTTCCTCCAGCGCCACCGCCGTTTCGTCCTCGAGTTGATCGATTTCCTTCTCCGCGCCGTTCCTTTCGAACCGCAGACGAAGGCGCTTGCGCAGCAGCGCCAGCGAGGCCAGCGAGAGCGCCAGAAACAGCAGCAGTTCCACCCGCAACGGCAGGTGGATGCCGAGAGCGCCGATCAGCGCCACGGCCAGCGCGCCGATCCCAAAAAAGAACAGGTAGAACCCGCCGGTGGAAAGGAATTCCACCAGGAGCAGCAGCAGCCCGAGCACAAACCACATCCACCACGCGATCATTGGGTCTCCCATGGCGTCCATCCAGTTAAGGTACGGCCGACAGCCTGACCGCTTTCCGGTTTTTCAGCGTCCGGCGATCAGCTTCCGGTGTTCTTTCAAGATGCAACGGTCCATTATGACAAGCAGACCGGCCGCCGTGGCGGTGGCGGCGGCAGCGGGGTGATACACCCCCTCCTGCATCCAGACTGCGCGCGCGCCGACAGCGATCGCCGAATCCACAATGCCCGGCGCGTGTTCCGGGCGCCGGAACACGTTCACTATATCGACCTTTTCCGGGACGGACTGGAGGTTTGGGTAGGCTTTTTCGCCGAGTACTTCGTTTTCCTCGGGATTGACGGGGATTATGCGGTAACCCTGGCTCTGCATATATTCGGAGACGCCGTGGCTGGCGCGCCACTTCTTGCTCGACAGGCCGACGACGGCGATCGTGTGGGCGGTGCGCAGAAGGTCAGCGATCTCCGGACTCATTTGGGGCATCCTTCTTCTTCCTATCCATACCCGACAGTTTCCTGAACCGGGCCACTTCGGCGGGCGTGAGCAGCCGGTAGTCGCCCGGCGCCAGGTCCCCAAGGTTGACAAAGCCGATCCGCACCCGTTTCAGCTTTTCCACCAGCCGGCCCAGACTTTTGAACATGTTGCGGACCTGGTGCCGCCGGCCTTCCGTGATCGTCACCTCGTACCAGGGGTTGCGCCCCGGCCGGATCAATTTCAACTCCGCCGGCGCCGTCCGCCGCCCGTGCAGCGGGATGCCGCCGCGGAAGCGCTCCTCCTGCTCGACCGTTAGCGTTCCATTCACCTTCACCTGGTACGTTTTGGGAACGCGGCTCGCCGGCGACATAATGCGCGCCGCGAACTCCCCGTCGTCGGTCATCAGAAGCAGCCCCTCGCTGTTGTAGTCGAGCCGCCCGACCGGATAAACCCGCCGCCGCAGGCTCGACACCAGGTGCATCACCGTCCTCCGGCCCTTCGGGTCGGACACCGTCGTGACGCACTCCCTCGGCTTGTTCAGCGCCAGGTAGATATGATCGCGCGGCTGCCGCAGTAGCTTCCCGTCCACCTTGATGTGATCGCGGCTCGGATCGGCTTTCACGCCAAGTTCCGAAACGGTCGCGCCGTTGATTGTGACGCGTCCGCCGAGGATGTACACCTCGGCTTTTCGGCGGCTCGCGATGCCGGCGTGCGCCAGGATCTTCTGAAGCCGTTGCGGCCCTTCTTGCAGTGGCGTGTCTGGTGTTGTGTCCGGCCGCCGGCGCGCCTGCTTCCCCGCGCCGCGGCGACTAGCCATGGGAGCTTTCCGTGGCCGGCTCGGCCCCGGCGTCGGCCGGAGGGCTCGAAGTTTCCGGCTGTGGACCCTTCGGCTCGGCCTCCGGCTCGGAATCGGTGAGCGCCAGCCGCGCCAGTTCCTCGAATTCCTTCAACGTCGGCAGTTCGCCCAGTTCCTTCAAGCCGAACTGCACCAGGAAATCCTTCGTTGTCTTGTAAAGGACTGGCCGCCCGATCACCGCCTTGCGGCCCGCCGCCGTGATCAGCTTCCGGTCCAGGAGCGTCTTGAGCACACCGGCGCCCTGAACGCCGCGGATCTCCATGATCTCCGGCGCGGTAATCGGCTGCTTGTAGGCGATCACCGCCAGCGTCTCCAGGGCCGCCATCGAAAGTTTCAACGGCGGCGTGAGCTTCTTGACGAACGTCCGGATCGCCTCGTGATGCTCCGGCTTGGTCCCCATCTTGTACCCGCCGGCCAACTCGCGAATGGTGAGCCCGCGCTCGGGGCGGCTGTACTCGGCCGTCAATTCCGCCAGCAGTTTTTCCACTCTCGCCGCTGGCTGGTCGAGCGCCTCGGCGATCTGCCGTGAAGTCAGCGGCTCGTCGGTGATGTACACCACCGCCTCGATGATCGCCTTCAGCCGCGCGTCCTCGGCCTCTCCCGCAGCCCTCTCCTCCGACCCGGCGTCGGGTAGCAGGTCCTCCACAGACACCGTTTCGTCGATCGCTTCCTGCCCGCCGGCGGCATCCATCTTCTCGGGCGGCGCTTCGGCTTCGGTGGCGTTGTCCGGCGTCACCCCGTCGACGCCTTCCTCAATCGCGATAGTCTCCTCGGCCGCGGACGCGTCGACCGATGTGGTCTCGCCGGACTCGGCCGGCTCGTTCCCGGCGGGCGCCTCCGGCGCGGTTTCGCTCTCTGCCGGTGTCGGTACGTCGTTCGCTTTCATCTATATCTAGGAATATCCCTGCTCGATCGCCGCCATTGCGTCATTGGAAGCGAACGCTCGCTCGAAGCCGCTGTGCTTGCGAATGTGAATCTCGCCGAAACTGTCCCTCTGAAGGACCCCCAGCGCCTGCATCCGCACCATCTCCAGGATCGCCAGAAAGAGGCAGATCATGGCTCGGCGCGTGTTCTGCCGCTCGAACAACTCCGTCACCGAGATTTTCCCGTCGGCGGGCAGCGCGCTCAGCCGGGTCCTCAGAAACTGGATCATATCGTGAACCGTAACCTCTTCCTGGTTCACCTCGTAAAGCGGCCGGCTCTTGGACCGTTCCAGAACTGCCTGGAACGTCTTCACCAAGTCGAACAGCGTCACCGCCAGGTCGGGAACGTCGTCCTCGGAGAGAAACTCGCCGACCTGCGGATTCGACCACACCGCTTCTTCGATCAGCCGCTTCTGGTGCAGCATCTCCGCCGCATTCTTGAACCGTTCGTGCTCCAGCAGCCGCTGCACGAGTTCGCTGCGAGGATCGTCTTCCTCGACGCCTGCTTCCACCAGCGCGGGATCCTTCGGCAGCAACATCTTCGACTTGATGTGGATCAGCGTGGCGGCCATGTAGACGAACTCGGCGCCAAGTTCGATATTCATCTCCGCGGCCTGTTCCATGTACGCCAGGTACTGCGCGGTGATTTTGGCGATGGGAATGTCGTAAATGTCGATCTCCTGCTTGCGGATCAGGTCCAGCAGCAGGTCCAGAGGCCCCTCGTACTGCTCCAGTTGCACGTTTAGCGGCGATGACACTCTCTATAGCTTACAGCGAATCGTCCGCCGCTCTTCACTCTGCGGATAACGCCGTTAGCCGCCCGGCGGCCCCGGCCGCTTCGGGGGCGCGGGAGCGGGCTTAAAGAAGAGGATGACATCGGCGGTGAGATCCTTTTCGTTCAGCTTGGTTTCCGCCCGCGTCTCACCCAGGTTGTCGAACACGCCCTGCTCGCGCACCTGCTGCAGAAAATAGTCCCCGTACTCGCCCGGGAACGGGTCGCCTTCAGCCAAGCCCCAGATGCGCCGGATCTCGTGCTCGCCGTTGATGTCGAGTCCCTTCACCTCGAGCTTGCCGAACTTGTACTGCGGCCCCGGATCCACCACCAGCGCCAGGTCCACCACTTTCTTCTCTTCATCCACCCGCCGTTCGGCGCGCGATGTCGCCTTCATGTATCCGTCCCGGCGCATCCGCGCGTTCATCCTCCCCAGCGCGGCTTCCACTTCCTGGAAGTTCGCCAGGTCGCCGATCTTCAGCGCCGCCGCCTCCAGCAACTGCTGGTTCATCGACGCCGTGCCTTCCACCCGCACCTCGCCGAGTTTGTAGGTCTCCCCTTCGTTCACCTTGACGGTTACCTTGAGGCCCTTCACGTCGCCCCGAGCGGGCTCCGTTGTAATCGAGGGGAACGAGACGCCCACCCGCCCCCGGGCTTCATAGAGCGGCCTAATGCTGGTCTCCAGAAGTTGCCGAAACCTCGTCTCGGTATACCGCGAGCCGACCGCGACGCCTCGAACCGCTTCCCGCAACATTCCGTCCGGAATCGCGTCGCTGCCCGTGAAAACCACCTCCGCCACCACCGGCAGCGCGCCCGCGGGCCGAAACATGATGTACAGCTCCTCGGGCCGGTCCGATGTCAGCTCCCCGGTGATCTCCTGGTCGATGCCCTTCCCCTTCAGGTACTTCTCCAGCAGGACGGCGTACCGCGCGATCCACTCTTTGGTCCCGGGGACCTTCCCCGCGTACAGCGGGTCGTGCTCCTTTAGCCAGGCGATCATCTCCTCGTCCGGCGCCTTAATGTACTCGAACCGCATCGGGTAGATCTGCTGGATCTCGGCGACCTCGAATACGACCGCATAGCCCTCTCCACCCTCCGCCGGACCGTAGCGAAACGCGACGCTCTCGAACGCGCCGCTGGCAAGCAGCCGCTCCTGCGCGGCCTCGAACGTCTTCCGGTCGCCGGGCTGCCCGATCTTCAAGCCCGACACCGCCAGCACCGACTCTTCGGAATAGTTCTCGTTTCCTTCGACCTTGAGCGAGCGGATCGTGAACGCGCCCGGCTTCGGAGCGGCGGGTTGTTGCGCGGGCGGAGCTGCGGCCGGACGCTGCGGCTTTGGCTTAGCCTGCGGAAAAGCCGGCAGAGCCGCCAGCGCGCACGCAAGCGCCAGCCCTGCGGCTGCGGAACTCCTGGCGGCCGGCGCGCCGATGCGGAGCGGGAGTGGACGCGACATGTCTCCTATTATGTTGACGCACCGGGCGGGGCGGGCGCTTCGAGGCTGTCGCGACTTTCTCCGGGCAAACGCTCCGAAGCGCCTCCGCAACAAACCTGATGACGACCCGTGCGGTTTGAATGGTGAGCCCGGGAGGAATCGAACCTCCAACCCACTGATTAAGAGTCAGTTGCTCTGCCAATTGAGCTACGGGCCCGGAGCCTCTAGTATAACACCCGCCGCCCCTCTTCTCTACGCCGCGACCGCCTCGGCTGCCGCCCCCGGGCCGCATAACCAGCGAGAACCCCTAAAGCCCCAGCAGCCGCGCTGCGTTGTCGTGATACACCTTCCGCAATATGCCGTCCGGCAGCCCCAGACCGTAAATCCGCCACCGGCCCTGCGGCGGCGTAGGCGCTGTCGAGTAGTCGAAGTATTCATCCTCGGTTTCCAGAAACCGGTAGTAGATCTCGTACAGCCCGTCGCTGAAGACCTGCTGCGGGTATTCCTTCTCCCCGTGCGGCACGGCGTCCGTGCCGAACAGAATCCGGTCCTGGTACTTGTCGAAGAATTTCCGCGCCGTGCGGAACTGGCGGCCCAACTCGCTGATCCGCGCGCCGAATTCCACCAGCATGTTCGGATAGCGGTCCAGGCAGGACGACATGTAACCGAGATTCTCCGCCAATCCGACGTGCAGAACCAGAAACTGGGTCCTCGGATGTCGCGCCGTCACGCGATTCCGCGCTTCTTCCAACTCGCGCTCCGCCGGAAAATCCCCGCCGTGGAACGACCAGTCCGGATGCGCTGCCAGTTCCTCGTACCGCTCGTTGTAGCGGTCCACCGGCAGGAAAAACGCCTCCGGTGCGGATGTGTGTATGGCTACCGGCATGCCCAGCGCGCCGGCCGCTTCCCACATCGGGTCGAACCGCGGATCGTCCACCTTGATCAGCCGCCCGGAAGTCACCTTCTCGCGTAGCCCGAGCCCCAGCGTCATCAGGATCTTGACACCGCGCGCGCCGGCTTTCCGCGCCCGCTCCAGTTCATCCGCCTGAAACTGCGCGTAGCCGGCCTCCGCGATGCGGCTGTACCAGGGTTCCGTGAAAATCAGAAAACGCTCCGGATGGCGTCCGCTCCAATAGCGAACGCATTCCTCGAGCCCCTTGCCATATCCGCCGGTCAGGTTCACCATCAAGCGGATGTTCTTGCGGTCCATCACCGCCAGAATCTCTTCCGGCGTCGCGATCTGCGTCACTTTCTGCTCGCCGGCCAGAACGTCGCCCCACGACAGATGCGTGTGGATGTCGATCGCCGGAAAGCGCGATTTCTCGATCTTCGTCACCCGCGCCTGCAGCATACTGCGCGGATCGAATTCATTGAGCGGCAACCTGGCGGACATCGATTTCAGCCCTCAAGCGCGAACGATGGTTTCCGCGTCTTCCATCTTCCGCGTGTGAAATCCGGACAGGCCACCGGCGCGCTGCCCTGCGCAATCGACTGCTCCGAAAGCGGGATAATCACGCTCATCGTCACGGAGTCGTACACGTCGATCGGCGCCGGGCCCCCCCTCCGCACCGCCTCGATGAAGAGCGACAACTCCAGGTAATCCGTGCCTCCATGGCCGAAGTCGGGCGAGCCGACGGCCAGCGCCTTCCACCAGGAATGATCGTACTTGTCCTGGTATGGCGGAAACGGCTCCCATTTTTCGTATTCGGGACTCCGGCCGGCGATGTATACCGCGTTCCGCGCCTCGTCGTAGAGTCCTTCGGCGCCCTGGATCATCCACCGGTTGTCGTAGGGCCGCGGCAATTGCATGTCGTTGTTGATCACGATCGTATTGCCGCGCGCCGTTTTCACCACGGAGGTCACAATGTCGCCCTGCCGGTACCTCCGCGACGCCGCCGGGTGCTTGGAACCGAATTTTTTTCGAAAATCGTTGTTAATTCCCAGCGATCGCGACGCCGTCGACGTCAATTGCGCGAAACAGTCGCCGCAATTGATGTCCATCCAGCTCAACACCGGCCCCAGGCTGTGGGTCGGGTAGGGATCCGCGTTCCGCCGCAGCAGGTGCTCGCCGCTCCAGCGCGGGTTTCCCTCTTTGTCGAAATACCAGTAAATGCAATTGTGCGAGTGCGCGCAGTGGCAGTGGACGATCTCGCCCAGCAGCCCCAGGCGGATCATGTTCAGCAAGGCCAGGTTCGGCCGGAGGAAACTCCAGTTCTCCAGCATCATGCATGGCATGCCGGTCTGTTCCGACGTATCCACCAGTTGCCAGCACTCCTCGACGGTGATCGCGGCCGGCACTTCGACAGCCACGTACTTGCCCGCCCGCATGCCATGCGCCGCCATCCGCGCGTGCCATTCCCACGGCGTGGCGATCAGCACGGCGTCGAGGTCCTCCCGGGCCATCAGGCGTTCGTAATCTTGTTCGTGCCGCCCGTAGCCTTCCGGAGCCGGATGTCCCGCTTTCCGCACCGCGTCCCGCGCTTGTTCGAGGTTTTGCGCATTGATGTCGCAGATCGCGGGAACCGCGGCGATATCCAGCGCCAGCAGCGTGCGCAGCAGACCCGTCCCCCGTCCGCCCGAGCCCACAAGTCCCACGCGTGGTAAGAATCGATCCGGCGCCGCGGCGCCGGCGCTTGCCGCGAGAAATTCCCGGCGCGCGATTGGCTTCACCATAGGCTAGCTCCTGACAGTATTCAGGATATAACTGTCCGCGATTGCCTGCGCCGCCCCATGCCCGGCGCCCCCGTTGCCGCCGTAGCCCGCCCTCGGCAGTTCCCTGGCTATGAACCGCGAACCGGTTTGACGCCTTTTTGGCTGCTGGAATACACTGGAAGCTTGGTTTCCCGCGGGTGATCTCACCTCCACTTCGGATTGCCGGATGCTCATCGTACGGAATCGCAGGTCGGCGCCGGGAGCGCGGGAACGCCAGGAGCCGGATCGCGGTTGACCCCGCGGCCCATCGCGTCCGGCCGCCGAACAATTCAATCGCGGAGGGCTACGCGGACCGTGGCAAGAAGTCTTATTTTTACATCGGAGTCCGTCACCGAGGGACACCCCGACAAGGTCGCCGACCAAATTTCCGACGCCGTGCTGGACGCCGTGCTGGCGGATGATCCCACCGGCCGGGTTGCGTGCGAAGTGCTCGTCACCACCGGCATCTGCGTCATTGCCGGCGAGATCACCACTCGAACCTATGTCGACGTGCCCTCCGTGGCGCGCGGCGTCGTCGCCAGCATCGGCTACACGGACGCGGCGTTCGGATTCGACGCAAAAACCTGCGGCATCCTCAACGCCATCCAGAGCCAGTCTCCCGATATCGCCCTCGGCGTCGACACCGGCGGCGCGGGCGACCAGGGAATGATGTTCGGCTACGCCTGCACCGAGACGCCCGAACTCATGCCGCTCCCGATCATGCTCGCGCACAAACTGGTCCGGCAGCTCAGCGAAGCCCGCCGCAAGGGCGTCCTCCCGTTTCTCCGCCCCGACGGCAAGTCGCAGGTCAGCGTCGAATACATCGACGGCGCCCCGAAGCGCATCGACGCGGTGGTGGTTTCCACTCAGCACGACGAGGACGTCACCATCGAGACCCTCCGCGCCGAAGTCAAGAAACACATCATCGACGTGGTGCTTCCGTTCGGCATGCTCGATTCCTCGACGAAGTTTCACATCAATCCCACCGGCCGCTTTGTGATCGGCGGACCGCACGGCGACACCGGCTTGACCGGCCGCAAAATCATCGTGGACACCTACGGCGGCATGGGCCGGCACGGCGGCGGCGCCTTCTCGGGCAAGGATCCCACGAAGGTTGACCGGTCGGCCTGCTACATGGCCCGCTACATCGCCAAGAACATCGTGGCGGCCGGATTCGCCGACAAGTGCGAAGTGCAGCTTGCCTACGCCATCGGCGTCGCCGACCCCGTGTCGGTGAACGTGAACACCTACGGAACGGGACGGCTCGACGAAGACCGGATCATTGAGCTCGTGCGCGCCCATTTCCCGCTCACTCCCCGCGGCATGATCGAGCACCTTAAGCTCCGCCGCCCCGTTTTCCGCGACACCGCTGCTTTCGGCCACTTCGGCCGGACCGAGGAAACATTCACCTGGGAAATCTCGGACAAGGCCGATGCCCTCCGCGAGGACGCCGGCGTCGCGTTAGCGGCCACCCGCGCCTGAAGCCGCACAGAAGAATCGAAAGGAAATCAATGTCTACCAACGCTCAAGCAACCGTCTCGTGCGACGTGAAGGATCTCGCGCTGGCCGATCTCGGCAAACGCCGCACCGAGTGGGCCTTCCAGTCGATGCCCGTCCTCCAGACGATCCGGAAGGAGTTCATTAAGGGGCAGCCGCTGGCCGGCGTGCGCATCGCCGCCTGCCTCCACGTCACCACCGAAACCGCCAACCTCATGATTACTCTCCGAGACGGCGGCGCCTCCGTGGTTCTGTGCGCGTCCAACCCGCTATCCACGCAGGACGACGTCGCCTCCTCGCTGGTTAAGGATCACGGCATCCCCACTTTCGCCATCAAGGGCGAGGACAACGACACCTATTACCGTCACATCTCGGCCGCGATGGATCACCAGCCCAACATCACCATGGATGACGGCTGCGATCTGGTCAGCCTGCTGCATCAGAACCGCGATCACCTGGTCAAGAATGTCATCGGCGGTACCGAGGAAACCACCACCGGCGTCATCCGCCTGCGCGCCATGGCCAAGGACGGCGTCCTTCGTTACCCCGTTATCGCCATCAACGACGCCGCCACCAAGCATCTGTTCGACAATCGTTACGGTACCGGCCAGAGCACCATCGACGGCATCCTGCGCGCCACCAACTACCTGCTGGCCGGGATGAGCTTCGTGGTCGCCGGCTACGGCTGGTGCGGCCGCGGCGTGGCCATGCGGGCCCGCGGCCTCGGGGCCAACGTCATCGTCGCCGAGGTGGATCCCGTCCGGGCGCTCGAGGCGGTCATGGACGGTTACCGCGTCATGTCCATGAGCCAGGCCGCAGAGATCGGCGATATCTTCGTCACCGTCACCGGCGACAAGTCAGTCATCCGGCGCGAGCACTTTGACAAGCTAAGAAATGGCGCCATCCTGGCCAACTCCGGACACTTCAACGTCGAGATCGACTTGAACGCGCTCGCCGCGATGGCCTCATCCCGCCGCATGATTCGCGAGTTCGTCGAGGAGTACGCGTTGCGGGATGGACGCCGCATTTACGTCCTGGGCGACGGCCGCCTCATCAATCTGGCCGCGGCCGAAGGGCACCCGGCTTCGGTGATGGATATGAGCTTCGCCAACCAGGCCTTGTCCGTCGACTACATCGTGAAAAACCACGCGTCGCTCGAAAACAACGTCTACCCCGTGCCCCTCGACTTGGACCAGCGGGTGGCGCGCATGAAACTGGAATCCATGGGCATTCGGATCGACAAGCTTACGCCCGAACAGGAGAAGTACCTCTCGAGCTGGTCCGAAGGCACCTAGTCGAAGCAACAGCGACTCGCCGTCAGCCGGCTGCTGCCGTAGAAGCTGTGAAGAATTTAGCCGCCCATGAACGCAGAGAAACACAGATCAAGAAAAACCAGGATCTATCGGTGTTCATCGGCGTTCATCGGTGGCTGACATCGATTTCACACTCGTAAGGAGCGGAAAGGTTCACTCAGCGTGGCACTCGTCGAGGGTTGTAAGCACAGGTTCGAAATCACCGTTCCGGTCGCCGAGGTCGAGCAGGAAACCGCCCGCGTTGTCGAGTCACTAAGGGCCAAGGTTCGGCTCCCCGGCTTCCGCCCGGGCAAGGTCCCCGCCGCCATGATCCGCGCCAAGTTCCCAGACGACGTGCGTCAGGGCGTCATCGAGGCCCTCATCCCGAAACGCGTCCGCTCCACCATCGAGCAGGAACGGCTTGCGGTCGTCGGCGAGCCGCACGTCAAAGACGTCCGGTTCCATGCCGGCGAACCGCTTCAATTCACGCTCGAACTCGAGACCTTCCCCGAATTCGAGCTGGGCGACTACCTCAACACCACGGTGACCTACCGGGAGCCGGTGGTCGCCGAGGAGGACGTGGACCAGCGGCTCGAGGCGCTCCGGGACCAGAAGGCCCAGTACGTGAACATCGATCCACGCCCCGCCGCGGAGGGCGACTACGCCGTCGTTTCCCTCGAAAGCCGCGCTGGAGTCGAAGGCAAGCCGATTCGCCAGGACGAACTGGTTCTGCATCTGGGCGACCCCGATACCCTGGCCGACTTCACCCGCAACATCGCCGGCATGACGCCCGACGACGAAAAGGATTTCGATGTCGCCTATCCGGAGGACTACGCCGAGGAACGTCTGTCCGGCAAGACCGTACGCTTCCACCTGCGGCTGAAAGCGATCCGCCGCAAGGAACTTCCGGAACTGAACGACGAATTCGCCGGCGAGCTCGGCGATTACAAGAACGTCGAAGAGCTTCGCGACGCCGTCCGCAACATGCTCATCGCCGACCGCGAAGCCCGCGCGCGCCAGGACTCCAAGGACGAACTCGTCGATCGCCTCGTCGAAATGCACGACTTCCCCGTCCCGGAATCCATGGTCGAGCGCCAGGCCGAGGCGTCCATCGAGACCCGCCTCCGCGAACTCGCCGCGCAGGGCATCGACCCGCGCATGATCAAGCTCGACTGGGAGAAGGCCAAGGAAACCCAGCGGGAACGCGCCCGCCGGTTCGTGAAGGGTTCCCTCATCCTGGAACGGATCGCCGAGCGTGAAAGCATCGAAACCATGGTCGACGAACTCGACCGCGAGGTCCAGCGCATCGCCCGGCAGCGCGGCGAACCCGTCCCCGCCGTCCGCAGGGAACTCGAACAGGAAGGCCACTTGCGCACCCTCGCTCACCGCATCCGGATCGACAAGACGGTCACTTTCCTGTTCGAGAAAGCCCGCAAGTCCGCCCCGGCGGAAAACACGTAGCCGCATCAGGCGCCCTTCGCGCGCCACGCGTTCCCCCAACAAAGAAAAACGGCGGCGCGACCCGTTGCCGTTTCAAAGCGCCGGTTTCAGCTTGGAGGAACTACGGCGCGATGTCCTGCTCCTGGAGGAAGTTGGACCACTCTTCGGTCCAGTCCACGTCCCCGAACGCACCGCTCCAGGTCGCCCACTGGTCAAAGAACCCATCGTCAGGCGGCTGAACCCAGTTGGCGCGGAACACTGGCGACCCCAGCAGCGGCCGGAAGTCCGGGTCGCTGTACTCCAGCGGACGGCGCAGCATCGGGTCCGCCACCAGCACGTTGCGCGCTTGCTGCGAGTTCTGGAACCACGGCAGCGCCGCCGCCACGACTTGCCCTTCCAGGGTGTTCGGCCGGTTCGCCGACTTGCCGTTGTCCCACATAATAATGCCGTTTGCGCTGAGGTCGCCGGTCGTCAGGTTTGTCAGCGTCGCCGCGTCCCGGATATCCACGGCGCCCGTGATCCAGTTGAAGGCGACGATGTTGTTATAGGCGCCCGCCGCCCCGCGGCGCAGGAAGATGGCAGCCACGCCGGTCCCTTCGTCGGCGCTCTGCGCGAACGTGTCGCCCGCGCCCACGAACGTCAGGTTATAGAACTGCACTCTTCCCAGAGGCGTGGCGGTGAAGTCGGCCTCGTTGTTATCCATTTCGATGCCGCGATTCGAATTGTCGCCGTTGATCAGCGCCACCGCGTGCTGCACCTTGCCCCGCCAGCCGATTTGCCCGTCGAAGGAATCGTCGCGCGGCCAGGTCGAGATCAGGTACTTGGCGTTGTTCGTCCCACCGAACCACTCGAAGGCGTCGTCGAGACCGTAGGTGACCTGTAGATGTTCGGCCACCGTGGCGGTTCCGCAAGACCCCCAGGTGATGCCGTTGATCTCATTGGCCGGCGACAGTTCCGCGCCCGCGAACTCCACCCGCACGTAACGCAGGACCCCGCAGTCGTGAGCGTCGTCGGTTCCCCCGTACACGCTGTCGTCGCTGGCCGGCATGCCCTCGACGTTCCCCTCGCCATTGGGCCAGTTGTTGATGGCGCGGCCGAGCATCACCAGGCCGCCCCAGTCGCCCGCCGCGCGGGCTCCGAACTCCCGCGAGCTCGTCATGATGATCGGCCGGCTCCGCGTCCCCTCGGCGACGATGCGCGCGCTCCGCGTGATCACGATGGCCGACGGCGGCTGCGAACCGGGTTGCCCGATGACGAACGTGCCCGGCTCAATGGTCAGCGTCGCGTTCCGCACGAACACCAGGCCGCTGACGCGGTAGGCGCGATTGTTGGTCCAGGTGGTATTGGTCTCGATGCTACCCGACACGTCGACGAAGCTCTCCACCACCCCGATCTTGAAATAGGCGGACTTCACCACTCGCGTGCCGGTGAAGTCCCGGATCTGCACGACGAAGGTATGCATCCCCGGCTCGGCCGGGATCGTCCCCTGCGCCAGCGTCGCTTTCGTCACGGCCGGCAGGCGCCGGATCAGAAAACCCTGTTCCACGCCGTTTCCCGATGTATCGGCGGCTTCCACCGAGCCGCCGGGCAGGTACGTCTTGGCCCCCGTTTGATTGTTCTGGCGGTAGGCCACGATCGTGTACGGATATTGATCGTTGTTCGGCTTGACGGTCCAGCGCAGCGTGAACGGCTGGCCCGCCTGGTAAACATATTTGTCGGCCCAGATCCACATGGCGGCCGTGGTGGTAAACTGATCGATCCCGACAAGCTCCCGCCTGGCGTCGTCGGCGCTCATTCCGGCCACGTTCAGGCCGCTGTCGGAGCCCGCCGCCCGCGCATTCACGCCGGCCACAGCCAGCGCGGCGAAGATAGCCACGATTCGTAATCTCATCGAAGGTTTCATCTCCTCAAAACATGTAGAACTCGCCAGGAGACCTCTGGTGAACGTCTCCTGTACCGCTGCCGTGCAGCCGTTCCACCGGAGGCCGGCTGCCGCACGGCCAGTGCCTAGAAAATCGAGAAGCTCGTCCCAACGTTAAACGTCCTTCCCAGGTAGTAACTCCGTTGCAGGATTCCGCCCTGCGTCCAGTGATAATGGTTGTCCCCGAGGTTCTCCGCGCTGAATTTCAGCGACCACTTGCCTCCCTCCTTGATGTCGAACTGGTAGACAAAGTCCATAAACGTGTTGCCCTCCTGGTAGATGTCCGGCAATCCGATGCTCCCGACGTCGCTGATCCTCCGTGACGTGTGGTTGGCGAAGAAGCGAGCATGGGAGCGCCACGTTGGCCTCATCCAATCCAGAATCACGTTGGCTACGTACCGCGACTGGCCCACCAGCGGCCGCTCCAGCGACGTCAGCAGGTTCCGCTGCGACTCGCCGATGCGGACGTCGGAGTCGACGAAGGTGAAATTGCTGAGCAGCGCGAACTGCGCCAGCCGCGCGCTCAAGAACCCGAGGCCCCGCCGGAACTCCAGTTCCAGCCCGCTATTCCGCGCTCCTTCGGCGTTGAGAAACGTCTGGCGCAGATCTCCCGTTGTCGGCTGTATGGTGACCTCGATCGGGCTGTCGAATTCCTTGTGGAAGAAGCTTGCCGCCAGCAGTTGATCGCCGCCCAGGAACCATTCCCAGCGCGCGTCGAAGTTGTCGATCTTGGCCCGCCGCAGGTTCGGGTTGCCGGTGACGTTGAACCCGCCCAGCACGTTGGTGAAATCGAACGGCGACAGTTCACGGAAATCCGGGCGCGAGAGCGTGCGGCCGTAGCCGAAGCGCAGGTTCTGCCGCGGCGTCAGCGCGTAGATCACGTTGACTCCGGGCAGCGGGTCGCGGTTGTCGAGCTGCGCCAGCGAGGGGACCGCCCCCGGAATCAGCGGGTCGATCGTTCTCACCCGCATGGAGGCATCCTCGTACCGCACGCCGCCGATCACCCTCCAGCGCGGACCGAGCGCCAGGTCAACCAGCGCGAAGCCGCCGTAGATGTCCAGCCGCGCGTCGTATGTGTCCGTGCCCCGCGTGTTCTCGCGGATGACGAATCCGTCCGGACGGATGTTGTCGGGTCCGAACAGCTCGTTGCTGGGCTGGTTGAAGTCCAGCGTCGACGTCCGCACCGGCGTCCAGCGGAACCGCCGCGCTTCAAAGTTGCGGTCCCGGAACGTCCCGCGAAACCCCACCTTGAAAAGCCCGCTGAAACTGCCCTTGTAGAACGGCGTGCTCCATTCCACCAGCGGCTCGTAGATCCGGTCCTCCAAGCCGTTGAAGAAACGCTGCCCGGACTGCGGCGTCGCGATGAAAGCGTACGAGCCGTCGAAATTCGGCGAGCGGATCACCTCCCGAAGGTCCGGCTCGTCGCGCTTCGAAGCCGAGTACGTGAATTGCCATTTCAGCAGGCTGTTGCCCAGCCGCTGGAACGAGTGATCCCCTTCCAACCCGGTGGAGAACAGGCCGCGCTCCACCCAGCGGAGGCGCTGCGATTCGATATAGGTGTCCAGGCTGCCGCTGTAGCCGTAGAAGGTTCGCGCCTCCTTGTCCGTTTCCCGGGTCATGGTGTTGCGGAACACCAGCTTGTTCGCCGGGCTCAGCCGCAGCGCCGCGTTGAGGACTCCGCCCAGCCGCGCCGATTCCTGGTCCGCCACGAAGTCCGGGTATTCCGTCCGGACCACCGGTTGTCCGCCGCCCGCGTTCGCCAGGTAGCGTTGCAGTTCCGAGTATTTCTGCGGCCTGTTGCTGAACGTCATCGCGCCCACCAGGCCCACCGGCCCGAACGTGTCGCCGCCCACCAGCGAATAGCTCTGCTCCGGCCGCATTGAGTTGATGCGGCGCGGCTCCCAATTCTGCGAAAATGCCTCTCCGAACCGCTCGAACTCCTGCGCGCTGAAGCTGCCCGGAAACAACCGCTGGTCCCGCGGAACCAGCGATGGCATTCCCCGCGAGCCGTCGTCGAATCCGAAAAAGTCGTAGGCCCCCCCGCGGTAGCTGTCGAACCGGTCGAACGTGGTGCGCGTATTGAAGCCGTAACTCATCCCGACGCGGAATGTCCGCTGATTCGGAAACTCCACCGTCTGCATCTGCACCAGTCCGCCGGAGAACTCCCCCGGCAAGTCCGGCGTGTACGTCTTCAGCACCTTGACGTTCTCGATGAGCGCGGCGGGAAACAGGTCCAGCGGCACGACCCGCCGCTCCGGCTCGGTCGTCGGGATCAGCGCGTTGTTCAACATCGTCGCGCTGTAGCGCTCCCCGAGCCCGCGCACGTAGACATACCCGCCGTCGACGATGGACACGCCCGTTACCTTCTCCAGCGCCGCCGCGGCATCCGACGCCGTCGAGTTGCGGATCTCCTGGCTTGAAATCGCGTCGCTCACCACCGGCGCCAGGCGCCGCTCCGCCACCATCGCTTCCGCCGTCGCCGCCACGGCGTTGATCTTTTCCACCACGTCGACCGTGGTGACGTCGGTCGCCAGCGCCATCACCGTGCTGGCGTCCACAACCTCGCCCGCTTTCACCGTGATGTCGTGCACCTCGGCCGGCAGGTACCGGTTGGCCGTCGCCTTCAGCGCGTACGAGCCGGCCGGCACCGCGAGCTTGAACGTTCCGTCGCTCGTCGTGCTGGTCTTCGTTTCCGGCTGACCCGCGATCTCCACCGCGGCGTTAGGAATCGGCTGCCCGTTCTTTGCGTCGTACAGCGTTCCCGTAATCGTCCCCGTCCCGCTCTCCTGCGCCGCGGCCGCGAAAAGCCCTAACAGGAGTAGAAGAACGCCCGCGACAATTCTTCGGAATTCGATCATTTGTTTCATTCAGAAAACCCGTTAATGTTTTATTTTTTTGTTTTATTCTACTCGGCAACCCAGAAAACCACCTGGTTGCTCACGACTCCATTCATCGCCACCCGGAGATACACCGGCCCCCGGATGTACGGCCGGTCCGGCACCACCGCGTTCACCTGCCACAATCCGGGGAACAACCCGTGAACGCCGCTGAACTGCACCTCCGCTTTGTCCACCGAAACGTGGACCTCGGGATCCGTAGTCGTCCGCACCAGCGTCCCGGCCGGCGGAACGTTCCCGTCCTCCACGGCGGCGGTCAGATTCGTTCCCTGCCCGGTTAGATAGATCTGCACGGTTTCGCCGCGCCGCGCCGGCGTCGCCTCCACAGCGAACTGGTTCGATTGGTTCAACACGCCGCCCAGGTCGAGTCCATCGGCCCCGCGGCTAAAGAAGATTCCCGGCGACGATGCGATGACGTCGATCGAGCCCTGTCCCGCCGTCTGCCCGTTCAGCAGAACCTCGACCGGCCGCCGCCCTTCCTGCGTGTTCTGCGGGACCAGAAACGCGATCACATCCTGTTCGCCGGCGACGTTCGCCCGTACCGCGTACAGTCGGGCGGCTACGCCTTCGACCCGGACCTGGACGCCTCCCAGGCTTTCCGGCAGCGGGAGTTGCGACAGGTCCGCGTCGGCATCAGGAATCGCCCCCGACAATTCTCCGAAGATCTGCGCGTACGATCCTGGAGCGAGGGGGAACCGGGATTGAAACGTGGCGCCGTTGACGATCGCTAGGGGCGCTTGCGCCGGAAGAGATGATAGGCTTGCGCACACAAGCAGCGCGCACGAAAGGACTTGTTTCATCACCCGCAATGGTAGCGTTCGCGTGTGACAAATCCGTGAATTCCAGGTTAAATTCCGGCGACGGCGTGGCTTGCCTAACTCATTGAAAAATAAACCGAAGGGGGTACTTTTGCGGCATTACGCCGGGTCATCCCAAGCGGGATTTCACCGGTCTGTAACTTGTCGATTCCAGGGCCGGCGTCAGGAGCTGACGGCCGAGTGTTCCGGTTCCGGCGCTTCCACGCCGCCCCGGAAGCTGTAGCCGAACCCGCGCACCGATCGGATCAGGCTCGGCCGCGTCGGGTCGGGTTCAATCTTCTGCCGCAAACGGAGTATGTAGACGTCCACCGTACGGTCGGTCACCGCGCGATCATGGCCCCACACCGCATTCAATAACTGGTCGCGGCTGAACACCACGCCCGGACGCGTCATCAGGTATTCCAGCAGCCGGAATTCCGTCGCCGTGAGTTGCAGTTCCTCGCCCCGCAGCCGCACCACGCAGCCCGTGCGGTCCAGTTCCAGCCCCCCCGATCTCAGCAGCCGCTGCGGCGCCGCCGCCGTCCGGAACTGGATCTTGATGCGCGCGATCAGCTCGCGGACGAAGAACGGCTTCACGATGTAATCGTTGGCGCCCAGTTCCAGCCCCACGATCCGGTCGGCTTCCGAAGCCCGCGCGGTCAGGAAAATCACCGGTATATGCGCCAGCTCCGGGTGGCTGCGGATCCCCTTGCAGATGTCCAATCCATCCGAATCCGGCAGCATGATGTCCAGCAGGAGGAGGTCCGGCCGCTCCCGTAGGCAGAGATCGATAGCGCCCCGGCCGGTCTGCGAACCGAACATGAGGAATCCTTCCTTCTCCAGGTTATATTTGAGCAGAGTGAACAGGTCGGCGTCGTCTTCGATCAGAGCGATCTTCTTCTTCATAAACGAGACTTCTTTACCACACGTTAACCTGACCGTGTTACAAATCGGTTACGAAACGGTTAAGCCGGCTTGAACTTCTCCGTCTTCGCTTAACCCCAGATCCTGCGTCGGCACGGTGAACCGAAACGTCGCCCCCCGTCCGTAATCGCTTTCCACCCAGACCATCCCTCCTTGTGAGCGCACCAGGTGTTTCACAATCGCCAGCCCTAGCCCGGTTCCCCCTTGCGCCCTCGATCGCGCCTTGTCCACTCGGTAGAACCGCTCGAACAGCCGCGGCAGGTCCTCCTTCGGAACCCCGATCCCGGTATCGCGCACCGAGATCTCGACGAACTCCGGCTGCCCTTTTACCCTCGGCGCTACGCGCGCCGAAACCACCACGCTGCCCCCTTCCGGCGTGTACTTGATCGCGTTGTCCAGCAGGTTGCTCAGCGCCTGGTGAATGGCCTCCGAATCGCAGAAAACCTCCGTTGTCTCCGGCGCCCGCTCGATCGCAATGCTGATGTTTCGCGCCTCCGCCAGCGGCATCAGCGAGTCCAAGCAGTGTTCGATCAGTGGGTTGATGTAGTAGGAGGCGAACTGGAATTTCTGCAGCTTCAGCTCCACTCGCGACAGCGTCAGCAGGTCGCGCGTGAGGTTCGCCAGCCGCTCCGCGTTGTGCCGGATGATCTCCAGAAACCGCACGTTGTTCTCGGCGTCGTAAATCGCCCCGTTGAGCAGCGTTTCGGTATATCCCTGGATGGACGCCAGCGGCGTCCGCAGCTCGTGCGATACGTTGATCACGAAATCCTTGCGGATCTGCTCCAGTTTCTCCAGTTCGCCGTGCTCCCGCCGCAATTCGTCGAACGTGTTCTCCAGCTTGACCGCCGTCTCGTCGAGTTTCACCGCCAGCTTCGTCAGCTCGTCCTTGCCGCTCCAATTCATCCGCGTGCGAAACCCGCCGTCGGCCAGCCGCGCGGCGAATTCGATGATCGAGCCCAGCCGCGCCGACACGTACCGCGCGAAGAACGCCGCCACCAGCATCGCCGGGATGAAGGCGAGGACCATCGACATCAGCATCTCCTTGCGGAGCATTGTCACCTGACCCTCGATGTCCGATATCCGCACCGCCAGCCGCAACGCCCCGGCGGGAATCGGCTCGGCGACATAGAGCGAATCGACGCCGATGGTCGGGCTCAGACGGTGGCTCGCGCCCTCCCTGCCCTGCAGCGCCGCCATCACTTCGGGACGCCCGCCGTGGTTCTCCATCTCCGACGGCTCGCCTTCCGAGTCCGCCAGCACCACGCCGTCGGGCCCGATCACCGTCAGCCGGACTCCGGCCTCCCTCGCCACCGCCCGGAATTTCTCGCGAGGCAGATCGGCGAATCCGTTTGGCGACAGCGCGGCCAGCATGCGCGCTTTTTGTGAAAGTTCCTGCTGCCGCTGCTCCAGGTAGTCCGCCCGCGCCCGCGCCGACACGAGCACATCCACCGCCGCCAGCGCGACGATTAGCACGCACAGCACTCCCAGCAGCAGCTTCAGGAAGATCTTCGCGGTCAATGTCGGGCCTTCTACCAGTTTAAGTCATGCGCCCGGCAGCGCCCCTTGCTAAGATTCGGATATGCCCAAACCGAGGACATCGTTGTTCGAGGTCCAGTGTCCCTGCTGCGAGGCCACCCTCAAAATCGATCCGGACACCCGCGCCGTCATCAGTCACAAGCAAAAAGAAAAGCCGCCCGCCGTCGAGGACCTGGCCACCGCCGTGGCCCGCCTGCGCGGCGAGGAGGCCCGCCGCGATGAAGTCTTCCGCAAGTCGCTCGCCGAACAGAAGACGCACCACGAGGTGCTCGCGAAGAAGTTCGACGAATTGTTCAAGCAGGCCAAAGAGAAGCCCGACACGGGCCGCCCCATCCGGGATATCGACCTCGACTGACCCTCTTCGCGGCCGGGCCCGATCACTGCCCGCTGAGACTTGCGCCGGCCTCTCGGCGGACACGAAGCGGTAGTTCTACCTCGAACGTCGATCCCGCGCCCGGTGCGCTCCTCACTTCGATCGTGCCCCCAATCGCATCCAGCAGCCGCTTCGCGATCGCCAAGCCACCGCCCAGCCCCTGGTGTTTCCGGCTCGGTGATCCGTCCAACTGGCTGAACGGCTGAAATAACAGCGGCAACCGGTCGGGGGATATTCCGATGCCGGTGTCTTTCACCGCCACGCGCATCGAGGCTGTCTCCGGTCCGAGGGCGCCGCACGAAGCGTCAATCGACACGCTGCCGGACTCGGTGAACTTCACCGCGTTCTGCGCCAGGTGCAATATGATGTGCCGAATCGCCGCCGCCGGCCCCATAAACGCGCGCGGCAATTCGTCTCCATAGCGCAGGGTCATCTTCAGTCTCTTGGCGCTCGCGTCCCGCGCCACGAAGCCGGCAACTTCGCCCAGCAGCGCGTCGAGGTCGAATGGCCTCCATTCCGGCGCCGGCGCTTCGCTCGAAGCTCGCGACACCTCCAGGATCTCGTCGATCACCGCCAGCAGATCCTCGGCGCAGCGCCGGATCGAGGTCGCGTATTCCGTCTGTTCTTCGGTCAGCCCGGTGTCATCGAGCAGCGATGCCATCCCGATGATGCCGCTCACCGGCGTGCGTAGCTCGTGGCTGACGTTCGCCAGGAACGTGCTCTTCACTCTGCCGGCAGCCTCCGCCGCCTCCGCCATCTGTTGCGCGAAAGCCGTGCTGCGCTGGAGTCCTTCATTCAGCCGTTCGGCCTCCTCCTTCGCCGCGCGCAGTTCCTCGATCGCCCGTTTTCGTTCGCTAATGTCCCGCGTCACCCCGACGATCGCCACGGGTCTCCCTTCGTCGTCTCGCAGAAACCCGACGTGCGCTTCGGTCCAGTACCTTGCGCCGTCTTTGCGGATCTCCTCCAGCTCCAGCGTGCGCGAGCGCCGCGGATCCACGCCCGGCCGGCCATCCCGCAGTAGCTCCTCTACAAGCGCCGCTCGGATTTGTCGGTAGGATTCCGGGGCGAGTATGCGCTCCAAAGGGACGTCGGCGAGTTCCTCGGGTAAGTAACCGCT
>JAHCHE010000028.1 GCA_026129905.1 Bryobacteraceae bacterium
CATCGCATGTCGGGGGCTAAAAACGTTTGGCGGGGGAGGGAGGATGGGGAGGTAAGTTATGTGGATGGAGTGGGTTGGGAATATTGTGTTTGGGTGTGAATCGTTCACCGCAGGATGCCGCCTGTGCCGCAGATTCGGCTCACGCCACTCCAAGACATCTCCCCCCTGAAATCGACGTCAATTCGGGCCGGATTATCCTTGACACCGCCCTTGCGTTGGGCCTGTTATTGATCGGATCTATTTCTCCTAGTACCTGTTGAGAGAATCACCGACAGCACCGGCCGTACAGCCCAAATCACCCTGGTTGGCTCGTCGTCGCCGGATCCCGCTGGCAATATAAAGGCACCGGCTCCGGCACTTACAAGTTCCTGCTAACGGTAATCGATGGATGGCGGGACTGACCATTGGAGGCGGCAGCATCGTCATCCACCAATGATGAGCAAGCATGCTGGACCGGGGCATCCTGAGTACGGGTGAACAGGCAAAAGGAGTTCGCATATGCGACACCGGCGGCAGCATTGTCACTCATAAGGAGTAGCTCCGGCGAATTCGGGCCGGTCGGCCTGCTGGGAGACGCCCGCCGCTGATCAGGGCTGTTGCGCGGCTTGAAAGGCGGCGACGTTCTTCTCCAGGTGCGCGACGGAGCCCGTGCCCATCAGGAGAACGCCGGAAAACGGCCGCTGAAGAATGAACCCGAAGGCGTGCCGGGCCGCATCGGGCGCTCGGTCGGGGCTTGTGAAAACGGCGCCCATCGCGAGGGGGCGGTTGACGATGAGCTTTCGTTCGGAGTCTGCGGCCAGCTCGAATATGGGTTCGAGGTCGCGGTTGCGGACGCTGAACGGGAATTGGAGGTAGGAGAACACGGGGTTGGCGCATGCGGCGCGGGCGGCGTCGAGGTCCTTCACGCTCGCGCCGAACGACTGGAAGCCGCGCGAGCGGGCGTACGCGAGCGCCCTCAGGACGTCCGGAGCTTCGAGTACCCGCGCGGTGGCTTTGTGGATCTGAAGGAGATGCGCCGCCGGAAGCCGCGCCAGGCTGCGGTCGATGCTCGCGCACAGGGCGTCGTAGGAGTGGTCCGCGCGCGGCGCCTGGTCTTGCTCGATCCAGTCCTCGCCGCACTTGGTTGCGATCGTCAGCGGGGCCAGCCGCTCGGGCGGCAAGCCACGCAGAAACCGGCCGAGCTTCTGCTCGCTCGACGCGTAAGAGGGCGCCGTATCGAAAAAGCCGATTCCGAGCGCGACGGCGGCTCCCAGCAGGCGAACCGCTTCGTCGTCTCCGAGCGGCGTCTCGCGGGTGGCCCATTTCCGGCCGAGCGAGATCAAGCCCAGGCCAAGTTCGACGTGGCGCGGGGCGGCGGGGTCCATGCGCTGGCGCTCTTCCAGAACGCACAATGCTATCAGACTTCCGGCGAGTTGCGGACGCCGGCGCCGGCGCGCCGGAAGAGAGAACTGCTTGTTACGGGATTAGTTCCCGAATCCCGAGCGGAACGCCGTTGCCGCCGCGCCGACAGATGCCGTTGGGGTGGGTTGCTCGACCGTCCCGCCGTCGTCGATGAATCGGCGAAGCCAAAGTTCGGTGCAGAGCCAGCGGAAAATCACCATAGCCTCCGAACCCCTGGTTCGCCGATGACGAGCGAGGACCTTCTCGATCTTTTGTCTGTCGAAGATGCCGCGCTCCAGGCAACGGCGGGACAGAAGCAGGGGACGGATCGATGAGTCCATGGAATCGGAAATCCAGCGCGAGGTAGGAGTCGTGAATCCCACCTTATCCCGCCGGTTCAGAATCTCTTCCGGCAGGACATCGCCCAGGGCCGCCCGCAGTATCCCTTTCGACACTAAGCCCTGCAGCTTGTGTCCCTGCTCGAGTCGAGAAACGAATTCCACCAGCCGGTAATCGAGGAATGGAAGCCGGGACTCGACAGACGCCGCCATGCTCAGGCTGTCACCGAACTTGAGCAACTGCGGCAGGATACCCGTCGCGTGGTCGAAGTGAAGAAGATGGTTCAACCGGCCGTGGAAATGCCGTGGGAAATCCGGATACCGCCTGCCGCACGCTTCGCGAAGAAATTCCTTGGTGAAGCACGTGTTTGCGTCCCACACCAATCGCAGGCGCCTCGCCGGCAGAAAACCTGGAGCGAGTTCCCGGAAGAAGCCCTCGCAGGTCCGGCGCGGATACCGCCGATACGCTTGCCTCAGCTCTTGCAGGAGGCCGCCCAGCCGGCCCTCCCTATGGTTTGCCCGGGCGCGGAATTCATCCAGGAAATACGGCGGGAAGTACCTCGAGACGTACCCGCCGAGCAACTCGTCTGCCCCCTGCCCTTCGAGAATCACTCTCACGTCACGGCCCGCCACCTGCATCAGCCGGGCGCGCGGCATAATCTGCGTGTCCGCCGCCGGATAGTCGAGCATCCAAATCGCGTCCGAGACCTCGGCGACGAAATCCCGTGGCTCGTACTCAACCAACGTCAGATCGCATTCGTACCGCTCCGCCGCCAGCTTGGCCCATTTCGATTCATCGAACGGCTCGCCCGGAAAAGTGACCGAATAGGCGCGCAATTCTCCTGAATCCTGAAATTTTCGGGCCAAGGCGAGAGTCGAGGTCGAGTCCAACCCGCCGCTGAGGGCGATGCCCACCGGCACGTCGCTTCTCAGACGCAGGCGCACAGCGTCCTCGAGAAGTTCGCGGAACGCGCCCACCGGATCGGCGGCCGGCGCTTCCCCGTGCGGATAGTCCCAATAGCGCGCGATCTCCGTCTTGGACCTGCTGACCACGAGGTTGTGGGCCGGCTCCAGGCGCCTGATCCCTTCAAAGCACGTTTCGCTCGTCCGGTTCGCGCAGCCATCGATGAGATAGTCGCTGAGGACTCCGTAGTCCGGCCGCGGCCGCCCGGGGACAGCGAGGAGAAGCGCCTTCACCTCCGAGGCAAACGCGAAGATCGCCTCGTCGAGGAAATAGTAAAAGGGTTTGATGCCGAAGCGGTCGCGGGAGCAGAACAATTCCTGTCTGCGCTCATCCCACAGCGCAAAGGCCCACATGCCGTTGAATCGGTTTACGCAGTCACGCCCCCACTCCTCATAGGCGTGGAGAATCACTTCGGTGTCGGTGTGGGAGGCGAACACGTGATGGGCGGCCAGTTCCCGGCGCAACTCCAGATAGTTGAAGATTTCGCCATTGAAAACCAGAACAATATCCCCGGTCTCATTCCGCATCGGCTGACGGCCGCTGGGAGAAAGGTCGAGAATGGAAAGCCTGCGATTGGCGAGGAGGACATCCGGGAGCTGCGCGCCGCGCCCTGCGGCCCTGCTGTTCAAATGAGCATAGCCGAAGTCGTCAGGCCCTCGATGGCGGAGGCGACCGGCCATGCCGGCGAGCCGGGCGGGATCCTCCCCATCCGGTTCACGCCTCCGGAAAATGCCCGCAATGCCGCACATTTCGGGATCCTCTCAGGTAACGGACAATGCTTGTGGGGCACCGTCGAAAGTCAACAGGCTTTCATCCCTTTTGGTGGCCCCACGGGCCATGCTGACAGGTTGGCCGAAGGCAACGGGGCCGAGGACCGATCGGCCCGACGGTCGTTGTCAGCGGTCGCGCAGAATGACATCGGCGTTGACTGACATTGTCAATTATTAGTCCGGACAGGAGACTGACGGCCAGGCCCTCGATCAATCGGTTCGTCATCCGCCACACTCAACCAGGCTAATATAGCGCATTCCGAGGGGACCGCACTCCCTCCGCCTTCGCCGAGCGCCATCTTTTGTCAACGCCGCCGATGGAGAATCAACGAATCCGGATGCGGACCTCGTTCGACGCGACGCCGTTGATCGTCAGGGTGAGCGTGTGCAGTCCGCCCGGCGCGGTTTCAGGAACCTGCGCGTTCACCTGGTACAGCCCCGCCCATCCGGGCGCCAGACCGCTGAAATACAAGTTGGCGGGCGCGCCACCGATGGACACCTGGGGTGAGAACACCGTTGTGTACAAGCCTGCGGCGTTCACCTGGGTGGCGCCCAGTCCCGTCGCGTAGATCTCGAGCCATTCGCCCGGCGCCGCCGGATGTTCAGAGGTCGTCTGTCCGGTCCCTGCAACCGTGACCGCGCCGACGCCGGTGGCGGGAAGGACGAAGATGCCTGGCGAGACGAGGTCGATGTGCGCGCGGAGCGCCGCCGAGACGCCGCGGGTGGTGGTCACCAACAGGTCCGCGTCGCCCGCCGGCAGGTCTCCCGGGACCACAAAATTGATCTGCCCGTCGCTGACGTAGAGCAACTGGGCCGGGCGGTCCCCGATACGCAACGCAACGCCGCCGAGCCGTTCCGGCAGCGGCGGGACGGCCGTCGCGGTGGCGCCGGCGGAAAGATTGGCGCCGAACAAGGTCGCCAGGGCACCGGGGGACAAGCGAGGGTCGTACGTGGCGGCGTTGACGACGGCGCCAGAGGAACGGGTGGCGGTCACCGTCGCCTGAACCCGCGGGGAAGTGTCGGGCAATGACGCGGTCAGCGCCTGGACGCCGTCAGGACCGGGCGTCCAGGAGAGCCGGAACTCGCCGCTGGCGTCCGAGACGGGCGCCGCAGGCGTCACGCCGCCGCCGCCGGAAACGGCAATGGCGAGGGGCACTCCCGGATATGGCAGGTTGTTTACGTCGGAAACCCGGAGCACGACGGGACTGGCCAGCGGCGCTCCGGCGCTGCCGATCTGGGCGTCGCCGGAGACGACCGTCAACCGCAGGGCGGAGCGGCTGCCAAGCACCTGGACGTTGGAGAACGCGCGTTCGAAATTCCCGCCGGCCACCTCGGCCGACAACTCGTCCACGCCTTCACGCACGCCGTCGATCCGAAACGTTGCACTCGCAGCCCCGGCAGGGATTGTCACCGAAGCCGGAACCGCGGCGTTGCCGCCCGCGGAGGCGAGCAGGACGGTGAGGTCCGTCTCCGCGGGGCGCTGGATGGAAACCGTGGCGGTGGCGCCGCTGCCGAGAACGATGCCGGAGGCGGGAAAGCTGGACAGGCGCAGCGAGCGGAGGAGCGCGGCGTCGGCCCAGGCGCGGTCGCCCGAGGCTCGATGGTAGAACGTTTCAAATTCTCGCTGGTAGCGATCCAATTGCTCCAGCGCACCGGCGGGCGGTTCGCTGCCGGCGGCGACGATGAGGATGAAGGCGAAGCGGAAGCGGCGCTGGGCGACGGTATGGTCGGGCGTGCGGCGGCCTTCGGCGGCGACGATTTCCTGAATGTCGATGTCGCGTCGATCGCCGTCGAACGAGACGCCCGCCTGCGGCATCCGGGAAGCATTACCGATCGTCGAGTTCGCCACCAGGAAGGTGTCGGGGACTTCGGAGGCGGGACGGAATCCCATCAGGTACTGGTCGAGAGGCGCATAGCCCTGGACGGTGGCGGTGGTGACGAAGCGGCCGGCGCCGGTGGCGGCGGGGCAGGTTTCCGCCTGCCGGTCGCAGATGCGGTTGCCCTCAAGCAGCGAAGCCTCGGAATTGAAGGAGAAGTTCCAGTGGGCGGTTTGGCGACCCAGCATGGGGCGAGCGGCGGGGTTGCCGGGTTCGCGGATACTGGCGAAGGCCAGGAACAGGTGTCCCGCCTCATGGCCGAGTACGGTCAGGGGGGTGTCGCCGGCGGGCGCGCGGGAGCGGAGGACGCCGCTGGGGTCGAGCGGATACTGGGTGAGCGGCCCCATGTTCATGATGGCCTGCAGGCGGTATTGCGAACCGTACAGATCGCCGATGTTGACCGGGTAATCGCCGTAGCCGGAACGGTTGTTGCGGAGCGTCACTTCGTAGGCCACGGCGCCGGGGGAGGCGGCGATGCCGAGCGCGTTGAAGATCACGAGGTAATCGTAAGCGTCGTCGTGGGTCTGGAAGAACTTCTGGCCGGTGAGCACAGTGTCCACTTCCTCGAGATTGGTGAAGCGCTCGACGATCGCGCCGGAGAACGCGGCGTCGCTGCCCTCGGAGAACGAAACCACGGACGTCGAGCCCCGGAAGGCGCCCGGCGCGATGCCGACGATGGCGCTTTGGGTGGTGATCAACTGGTAGGCGAATTCGATGGCGCCGGTGGGGAAAAGGCGAACCTGGAAGGTCTGGACCGGCGCGAAGCCGAAGTCGGAAAACTCCGGAACGTCGACCCAGCTCACCACCACGCGGCCGGTTTCCAGCAGGAGGCGGACGCCGTGGGCGGATTGGGTCGGATCCAGGTCGCGGAAGAGGCCGGCTATGCGAGGCGGTCCGGAGGTGACGCGGCCGAGGGAACGCTCGGTGCTAAGCGAGTCGCCGGCGTTGAACGACAGGTTGCCATCCGAGTTGACGTAGACGGCGCCGTAGGAGGTTCCGAAGAAGGGGAATTGAAACGGCAGGTCGATGCGGCGGGAGTCGTCGTCGTCGAGGGCGGCGATGGGCGCGCCGCGGGCTGCGGCATCGGCGTCGTAACTCGCCCCCGTCGTCTGAAACCGGTAGAAGGATGCGCGAGCGTCGCCAGGAGTGAAGCGGACGGTGCGGCCATCGATGTCGAACGCGTTGCGCCGGGAGACCACGCCGTCCACGTCATCGATGACGGCGATATCGCCGATGTCGCGCGCCGCCGCGGGGCGGGCCGCGGAAGCTTCGCTGAAGGGGCGGGTGCGGCCCTCGCGCAATCTGTTTCGCTGCGCCTTACGGTGGAGTTGAAGCTCCTCCTGGGCGCGATCGTGATGGGTACCGCAGACGCCGGTTTCGAGCCGGGCCTCGGCGGGCGGAATCGAGATCAAAATCGCGGCGGCGAGCGAAAAAACGCGCTGGAACATCCTGTGGAATATTGTAAGATACAGGTCCTGAAATACGCTTTCGGAAAAAACCTGCCGGCAGAGAGCGTCGTGGGCTCCGTGTGCGCAGGGATAGGATATAAATGCCGGTTGCGCTCGCCGGTCGCGAGGCGGGGCTCATTGGCTCATAATGAGAGGGTTCGAACTAGGACTAGGGAGGGGCGCATGAGACTCATGGTTATGGGCGCCGTTCTCGGGCTCGGCCTGACTTTGCCGGCCCGGGGGGACGTCACGCTGAAGCAGACGACCGGCGGCAAGGGGATGGGCTTCTCGGGGACCACCAGCGGGGTCGCGTACGTTAAGGGCAACAAGATGCGGTCCGACGCCGTGATGAGGGATAGGACGCAGACGACGATCTTCGACGTCGACGCCCAAAGGATGTACGTCTTCGACTCCAAGAAGAAGGAAGCCGACGTTTGGGACATGGCGACCTTCGGCGCGGAACTCTCGAAAGCGGTCGACGGTTCGAACGCGAAAGCGTCGGTGAAGCCGAACGGGCAGACCAAACAGATCGGCGCGAACTCAGCCGAAGGCTACGACGTGGAGATTTCGATGGATTCGGCCATGGGCGGCACCAAGGACATGGGCATGACCGTGACGCTGTCGGGCCCGATCTGGGTGGTCAAGAACGCGCCGGGAACGGAAGATTACGCCGGATTTTACAAAGCGGCGGCTGAGAAGGGGTGGATCTTCTCCGACCCGCGCGGTGCGAAAGCGCAGCCCGGCCAGGCGAAGGCGATGGCCGAAATGTACCGGCAGTTGGCAGACACCGGCGGCATTCCATACGAAATCGACGTGCAGATCAAGATGGGCGGAAGCGGCCCCATGGCGGGGATCCTGTCGAGGCTCGGCAATGTGACCATGACGACGACGGTCGATTCCGTGGAAGTTGCGCCGCTGGACGACGACCTGTTTGCGCCGCCGGCGGGTTACAAGTTGAATCCGAAGAAGTGAAGGGCGCCCCGCGTCAGGCGGGGAGGCGAGGGCCGCCGAGGTCAGAGGGCGACCAAGCGGAGTTCGGGATCGATCCGGCGGAGGTCCTCGGGGTCGCTGGTCACGACTGCCTGTCCGGTTCTGCGGGCGCAACGGCGCGTCCCAGACGGCGCAGGCATATTCCCGGCTAATAGTAGATCGATTCGAGTTTTTCGCGGATGTATTGGCGGCAGCGGGTGAAGCTGTGCTTTGGGCTGACCGGGGCGTAGTGATGGTCGACGACGATCCAGCCTTTGTAGTGGTTGCGCTTGAGGACGCGGTGGAGGGCGGGGAAATCGAGCACACCGTCGCCGAGGTCCTTGTTCGACAGCATGAAGGTCGCGTTGTGCGTGCCGGCTTTCTCCACCGCGCCGTTGGGGACGCGGAGGTCCTCGGCGGCAAAAGTATACTTCACGTCGACGTAATCCATCGTGATCAGGCGGTGGCCGTGCTTCTCGAACAGGCCGACGACGTCGCAGCCGCCGATGTAGAGGTGGATAGTGTCCGGCGCCCAGCCGAACCGCTTTGGGTCCGTCTGGTCGAGGAGCATTTCGACCTCGTCCTGGCTTTCGACAAGCTGCCCCTGCGAGTGGTTGTGCAAGCCGGCGCGGATGCCGTATCCGGCGCAGAGATCGCCCAACCGGTTGTAGAACTCGCAGGCGCGCCGGAGATGCTCGCGGACGAGCACCTTGTTGACGCGGCCCGGGGAGAAGACCACCAATTCGGTGGCGCCGAAATGCTGGAGGAACTGGCACGCCCGGTGCGCCGATTGCTCGATTTGCGCGTGCTGGGCCGGGTCGTTGGCCTGCCCGCCGAAGGAAATCGTGGCGATGCGGAGGCCTCGCTTATCCAGCTCCTTTTCCAGGACCGGGACCGGCATGTTGTACTTGTCGAGCGAGGCCGGCCAGCCGGTGAGGCGAAAGCCGTCGAAGCCGGTGTCCTTGATGACGTCGAGCATGTCAGTGAAGCGCGCGGAGCCGTCGTCGCGCCACTGGGTGGAGGTCCAGAGAAACATGCTGACGGCCCAACGGAGATTCCGGTCGTCCTTCGTCTGGGCGGCCAAGCGGCCGCGTAGAGCAGCGAGGGAGGCGGCGGCGGTGGTCAGAAATCGGCGTCGGCGCATGGACATCCGGTCCTCATGACGTAGGAATCATCATACAACCGGCGGGGCAGGATGCGTCCACTTGTTGTTAGCCCTTTGTTAGCCCCGAAGGGCCGGGCGGATGGAACGATCCGCTAAGATGGGACGGATGCAGACAACGAGATCTCGCGACGCCGCGGGTGCGGGACGGCGGGTGGGGGGATGACGATCGAACGGCTGCGGCCGGGGGCTTCGGCGCGGCGGGCGCGGGTAGTTCTTTTCGATTTCGACGGCACGCTGTCGTTGATCCGGTCGGGATGGGTGGAGGTGATGACGCCGATGATGGTGGAAACCCTCCTGGAATTGAAGACCGGAGAGTCCGAAAGCGAGTTGACGGCGATCGTCCAAGAGTATATCGGGCGGCTGACCGGGAAGCAGACGATGTACCAGATGATCGCGCTGGCGGAGGAGGTGGGCAAGCGTGGTGGAACGCCGAAGGACCCGTTGGAATACAAGAAGCGGTATCTCGACTTGCTTTGGGAGCGCATTAAAGACCGGGTGGCGGAGCTGGAGCGGGGCGAGGCGCGGCCGGAGAAGTACCTGGTGCCGGGATCGATCGGGCTGCTGGAGGGGCTGAAAGAGCGGGGATTGAAGATGTATCTGGCGAGCGGCACGGATCAGTCGTACATGCGGCGGGAGGCCGAGCTGCTGGGGGTGACGGGGTACTTCGAGGGCGGGGTGTACGGGGCGCTGGACGATTACAAGAGCTTCTCGAAGGCGATTCTGATCCAGCGGATCATCTCGTCGGCGGAGGCCAAAGGGGAAGAGTTGCTGGGCTTCGGCGACGGGTACGTGGAGATCGAGAACGTGAAGCAGGTGGGCGGCGTGGCGGTGGGCGTGGCCACGGACGAGCCGGATTGCGCCAAGGTGAACGAATGGAAACGAAGCCGGCTGGCGGGCGTCGGAGCGGACATGATCGTCCCGAATTTTCAGGCGTACCGGGAACTGATCGAGACGCTGTTTTCCGAGTGAAATCCAAGTACGAGATTTTCGATCGCGGACGGCTGCGGGTGAAGCCGCTGGCCGAACGGAAGCACGATCTGGAGATCGGGTGGTGGCTGGAGCTTTGGGACGAAGCGCCTCCGTTCGCGCATCCGGATCTGAAGACGATCGCGGAGCGGCTTGGCGAAGCCAAGAGGCGGGGGGCGGCGCGGATTCTGATGATGGGGGCGCACCTGATCCGGGCGGGGGTGAGCCGGCACATCATCGACCTGGTGGAGCGGGGCTTCATCGATCACATCGCGATGAACGGCGCGGGGGCGATCCACGACTGGGAACTGGCGCGGATCGGAGCGACGACGGAGAGCGTGGCGCGGTACATCCGGACGGGCGAGTTCGGGCTGTGGCGGGAAACGGGGGAGCTGAACGACGCGATCAACAAGGCGGCGGAACTGGGGCTGGGGCTTGGGGAGAACGCGGGTCGAAGGATCGCCGAGAGCGACTTTCCGCATCGGGAGTTGAGCGTGCTGGCGGCGGCGTACCGGCGCAGCACGCCGGTCACGGTACATGTCGGGATCGGTTACGACATCCTGCACGAGCACCCGAATTGCGACGGGGCGGCGTTGGGGGCGGCGAGCTATCGGGACTTCCTGATCTTCGCGCGGACGGTGGAGCGGCTGGAGGGGGGTGTACTACTTAGCTTCGGTTCTGCGATCATGGCTCCAGAGGTGTACCTTAAGGCGCTGGCGATGGCGCGGAATGTCGCGCATCAGGAGGAGCGCGAGATTCGCAGGTTCGTGACGGCGATTTTCGACGTTGCGCCGATTGCAGGGGATGTTCACCGCGAACCGACGAAAGCCGAGCCAGGGTATTATTTTCGGCCTCATAAAACTATGTTGGTCCGGACGGTGGCCGACGGTGGAGAGAGCTACTATTTCCGCGGCGATCACCGGGCAACCTTTCCAGCGCTACACGGTACGCTCCAGGAGGTTGCATGAGCACGGCGGAGATATTACGACAATTTCAGCGGCTTTCCGCGCTGGTGGTGGGGGATATTTGCCTGGACCGGTGGTGCACGTACGAACCGGCGACGTCGGAGCCCTCGCGGGAGACGGGAATACCGCGAATCGGAGTGGTGAAAACGGAGATTACTCCGGGCGGGGGAGGCACGGTGGCCAGCAACCTGGTGGCGCTGGGCGCGGGCCGGGTAGCGGTGGTGGGGGCCATCGGAGACGACGGGTTCGGACATGAGTTAACGGCGTCGCTGGCGACGCACGGGATCGAGTCCGAATTGCTGGTGAAGGCGCAGGGCTACCAGACCTTCACGTACACGAAGCTGCTGAACGCGGAGACAGGCGTGGAGGACCAGCCGAGGGTAGACTTCATCAACACGCGGCCGCTGGCCGGCGAGACGGAGCGGAGACTGCTGAACCGGCTGAACGCTCACGTCGGAGGGTTCGACGTGGTTGTGGTGGCGGACCAGGCGGAGACGGAGGAAGGTGGAGTGGTAACGGAGGCGGTTCGCGAACTGCTGGCGAACATGGCCTCGCGACACCTGTCGAAGGTGTTCTGGGCGGATTCCCGGAGGCGGCCGGAGCTGTTTCGCGGCATGGTGGTGAAGCCGAACCAACAGGAGGCGGCCAGCGCGTGCGAGCGGATCTTCGGCCGGCTGGATTACCAAGCTTTGCGAAAGCTGATCGGAGGCCGCGCGCTGGTGGTGACGCATGGTCTGGAGGGCGCGATGGTCGTCGAGCCGACGGGTGAAACGTGGGTGCGGACGCGGGAGGTGGAGCATCCGGTGGACATCTGCGGAGCGGGCGACAGCTTTTCGGCGGGCGCGGCGATGGCGCTAGCGGTGACCGGGTCGCCCTCGGAGGCTGCGCGGATCGGGAACCTGGTGGCGTCGGTCACGATCATGAAGAGGGGGACGGGAACGGCTTCGCCGGAAGAGGTACTGCAATCGGAAGCGGGATGAACACGCTCGCCATCGACATCGGCGGCACGAAGTTCTCGATTGCGGTCTTTGAAGGGCGGCGGCCGGCGAGACGGGATTCCCGCGCCACGGACCGCGAGGGCGGCCGGGATTGGATGATGGAGCAGATATTGCGCATCGCCAAGTCCTGGCAGACGGAGATGGCGATCGACCGGTGTGGGGTCGGCTTTGGCGGGCCGGTGATTTTCCAGGCGCAGCGGATTGCCCTGTCGACGCACGTCGGCGGGTGGAGCGATTCGAAGCTGACGGCGGACCTCGAGCGCGAGCTGGGAATTCCATGCGTGATGGACAACGACGCGAACGCGGGCGCTCTAGGAGAAGCGCGGTTCGGGTCCGGGGTGGGATTCGATCCGCTGTTCTACATGACGATCTCGACGGGAATTGGGGGAGGGTTGATCTCCGAGGGGGAGATCTATCGCGGCGCCGATTCCTACGCCGGAGAGATCGGGCATCTCACGGTAAGGCCGGACGGTCCGGAATGCCTGTGCGGGGCGCGGGGGTGCCTAGAGCGGATGTGCTGCGGCCTCTGGCTGGAGCGGGACTACGGCCGCACCGGGAAGGAACTGTTTCAGGACGCCAATTTCGTCAAGCGGTACGTGGTGGACCTGGCGCTCGGGTTGAAAGCGTGCATTATGCTGCTGAATCCGGCGCGCATCGCCATCGGCGGCGGGATCAGCAAGGCGGGCGAGGCGCTCTTTCGGCCACTCCGGCAGGAGTTGCGGCGGCAGGTCACGGCATGGTCGCGTGCACGGATCGACGTCGTTCCCGCCGCTTTGGGCGACGACAGCGTGCTGTACGGGGCGCTGGCGCTCGCCGAGGCGGCGCGAGGCGGGCGGTGAACGAGAACAGTGCGGAATCGTCTTGCGCTTGGCCGGATTTCTGAGAAGATGAGAGCTTGCGAAGAAGAGACCTGCTTCGGGCGTTCGGACTGGCTGGGGTCTGCGCGCTGCCGGCAGCGGTAAGGGCGCAGCAGGCGCGGCCCGGGAAAGCACCGCGAATCCGCATCACCGACATCGAGACGTTTTCAATCGAACTGCCGGCGGACGGCGGGCAGCGCGACCCGGAGGCGATCTACCGCTATGGGGTCGTACGGGTGCAGACCGACGCGGGAATTACGGGGACCTCCTTCCTTGGCATTCCGGCGGATGTGCTGGAAACGTGGGTGAAGCCGACGCTGATCGGCGACGATCTGTTCGCGGTGGACCGGCATCTAAAGCGGCTGCAGATGCAGAGAGGGGAATCCGGCGTACAGTCCTGGTCGGGGGTGGAACACGCGAGTTGGGATGCGATCGGCCGCGCGGTGAACCGGCCGGCGGCGGAACTCTTCGGAGGCTATCGCAAGCGGCTTCGAGCGTATCGGACGTGCGTGTTTCCGGGGAAGCAGGACCAGTCCGACGTAACGTACGAGACGCAGGCCGAATACGCGGCGCGGCTGAAGAAGGCCGGCTACACGGCGATGAAGGTGCGGGCGTGGCGTCCGCGGCCGATGGACGACGCCGACATGGTTGGCGTGGTGCGGAGCGCGGTGGGGGACGATTTCGAGATTATGCTCGACCGGACGGCGGTGCGGCCGGGATGGGTTTGGGATTACCCGACGGCGCTGAAAGTGGCGCGGGGACTGGAGCGGCATCGGGCGTACTGGCTGGAAGAGCCGTTCGACGGGTACGACCTGCACGGACCGGCGCGGCTGGCGGCCGAGGTGGAGATTCCGATCACGGGCGGCGAGCTGGGCAACAGCCTGTATCATTTCCTGCAATTTCTGACGCACAAGACGTACGACATCGTGCAGCCGGACACGCGCATCTGCGGGGGCATGTGGATCGCGCGGAAGATTTCGCTGCTGGCGGAGGCGTTCGGCGTCCCGTGCATACAGCACGGTACGTCCGGGCTGGCGCTGGCAGGTTATATTCAGGCCGGATGTGCGATGCCGAATTGTGAATGGCAGGAGATCATCGGCGGGCCGAACCTGCCGGAGGAGCAATGGGCGCCGGCGTTGAAGATACTGAAGACGCCGCACGTGTTCAAGGTAGAAGGCGGCTACGTTCACCTTCCGGAGTTGCCGGGACTGGGGTTGGACATCCATGAAGAAGCGCTCAAGGAATACAGGATCGGGCGAGGCTAGTAGTGCCGTGGCGGGACTAAGAGTCCCGTGCCGCCTGAGAGGCTGCCCCCCCACTGGTGTTGTCAAGTGTTGCGCGGGACAGGGACAGGGCGCCAAGCTTTCGAGGCGGGAGTGGCTGGGGCTGTCGGCGGCGCTGTTTCTGGAGCCGGTACGGCGGGTGGAAGCGGCCGTGAAGCCGGTCCGCATTCGGGACGTGGAGTGTTTTGAGATCAATATTCCGGTGTCGAAGGCGGAGTCGGAAGCCGGGGTGAATCACCGCTATTCGGTGGTGAAAGTGATGACCGACGCGGGGGTGAACGGGATCTCGTTCGCCGGCCCCGGGCAGAACGAGGCGCACGCGGTACGGAAGGTCCTGGGAGGAAAGGATCTGTTCAACATTGAACAGCACCTAAAGGACGGCCTGGGGGCGTGGGGCGGGGTGGAGCACGCGGTCTGGGATGCGATCGGCAAGATCGCGGGCCAGCCGGCGTATCGACTGCTCGGCGGGTCGCAATCGAGCGTGAAGGCCTACCTGACGTGCGTATGGCGGGGCAACCCGGACCAGTCGCACGTGGCATTTGGGGAACAGGCGGAGATGGCGGCGAAGATCAAGCAGGCCGGCTTCAAGGGAATGAAGATCCGGGCCTGGCGGCCGAACCCGACCGACGACGCCGAGGCGCTGGCGGAGATTCGCCGGGCGGTGGGACCCGATTTCGCGGTGATGTTCGACCGGACGGCGCATGTGCCGGAGACGGCAGGACAGAAGATTTGGGACTACGAGACGGGATTACGAGTGGCGCGCGCGCTGGAGAAGCACAATGCCACATGGCTGGAAGAACCGTTCGCGCGGGACGACTACGAGAGCCCGGCGCGGCTGGCGGCGGCGGTGGATATTGCAATCACCGGCGGAGAAGGGTACTCGGGCGTGGAGCCATTCCGGCAGTGTCTGCTGCATCGGACGTACGACATACTCCAGCCGGAAGGGCGGGGGTCGGGCGGCATCTTCACGTGCCGGAAAGTGGCGGCGCTAGCGGAGGCGTTCCACGTTCCGTGCATACTCCACGGGACGATGGGGCTGATGCTGGCGGGGTGGTTGCAGGCGACGCTGGCGATCGGATCGGAATGGCAGGAGGTGGCGCTGATCTGGCCGCCGCTGATGCCGGACGAGCAATGGGCGCCGAGCCTGCGGGTACTGAAGAGCAAGGAGCTGATCGCGATTCGAGAAGGAATGCTTCTGGGGCCGGACTATCCGGGCATCGGTCTTGACGTGGACGAGGATGCGCTGGAGAAGTTCCGGGTCGGGGAGGCGTAGGGGAGAGGCTGACAGTCGCTGAGGTTATGGCACGTTCACCATTGTTTCATGCATTGCGAAGAGCGCTGCGGGGCGCACCAGAGGAAGAGGGCGCCGATCGCCCAGCGAGGAGGCGGCAGCGCGAGGGGCTGACCAGGCGGCGATTCCTGGACTCGTGCGCGGCGGGAGTGTCTGTCATCGCGGCGTCGCCGACAAGGCTGATCGGGAGAGACACGGGGCCGGAAGTTGTCATCGTCGGCGGTGGGCTGGCGGGGCTGACGGCGGCCTACCACCTGGGCCAGGCGGGAATCGGAGCGCGGATCTACGAGGCGTCGAAGAGGACCGGGGGCCGCGTTTTGAGCGCGCGCGGTTACATGGGCGAGGGGCTGGTGACGGAACTCGGCGGCGAGTTCATTGACTCGGACCATTTCGAGATGCTCGGCTACGCGAAGCAGTTCGGGCTGGAGTTGATCGATACGGACGCGCCGTCGGAGAAGGAGGTCATCGCCAACGCGTTTTATTTCGGCGGCACGCTGTACACGGAAGCGCAGTTGACCGAGGCGGTCAAGCCGCTGCTGCCGGCGATGAAACGGGACGCGAGGAAGGCTCAGAGCGGGGCGCTGGCGGAATACGACCGGATGTCGCTGGAGCAGTACCTGGACCGCATACAGACGAGCGGCTGGGTTCGGTCGGTAATCGAGGCGGCATACGTGACCGAATACGGACTCGACCTGTGGGAGCAGACGGCGCTTAACCTGCTGTTGCTGGCGGCGACGGAGGCGGAGGGCACGGAGTGGGAACCGTTCGGGACGAGCGACGAGCGGTACAAGATCAGGGGAGGCAATCAGCGGATTCCGGAGGAACTCACAAAGCTGGTCGAAGACAGGATCGTTTACGAACACCGGCTGGAGGCGGTCACGCAGACGGCGACAGGGTACCGGCTGAGCTTCGAGGGGCCGACGGGGACGGGAAAGGAGATTGAGGCGGGCGTGGTTGTACTGGCGCTGCCGTTCTCAATCCTCCGGCGCACCGCGCTGCGGGTTGCGATGCCGGCGGCGAAGAAGCGGGCGATCCACGAGCTTGGCTACGGGCATGACGCAAAGTTGTTTTTCGGCGTGGAGCGCCGGGTGTGGCGGGAACGGGGCTACTCCGGGAACCTGTTCAGCGATGAGCCGTTTCAGCTTGCCTGGGACAGCAGCCGGATGCAGGCGGGCGACCGGGGAAGCGTGACGATGCTGATCGGGGGGCGTCGAGGCCTGGAGTTGGGCGCGCGGGATCCGGAGCATCACGTCGAGCGGCTGCTCCCGAGCCTGGTAGCGTGTGGACGGGGCTGGGTTCGCACCGAACGGGAGGGCGGGGCGGTTTCACTGGCCGACATACCGGTATTCATGGCGGCGTACTCATGGTTACAAACCGGGGCAGTACACGACGATTCGCGGGTGGGAGGCGGCGCCGGTGGGGAGGCTGCTGTTCGCGGGCGAGCACTGTAGCGAGAAATCGCAAGGATATATGGAGGGCGCGGCTGAGACGGGGCGTGCGGCGGCGAAACGGGCGGCGGCGATGCTGGAGCGGAGGGCGGGAAGAGCGGCGTAGGAGGGCGCCGGCGCGGAGGGGCGCTGGTATAATCTGGCTATGGTTTTACCGCGCATGCTGAAGGTGCGCCAGCACTTTCCCGACCGACGTCTGAACGATATTCCGAAGGCGGTGACAGAGGAGATGGCTCGGGCGGCCCTGGGGAAGGGGCTAGCGGCGGGTTCGAGCATCGCCATCGGGGTGGGGAGCCGAGGCATCGCAAACATTGCGACGATCGTACGGGCGGCGGTCGACCACTGGAAGGCGCGAGGGATGCGGCCGTTCATCTTTCCGGCGATGGGGAGCCACGGGGCAGCCACGGCGGAAGGGCAGGCGCAGGTACTGGCGCATTACGGGATCTGCGAATCGACGATGGGCTGTCCCGTTCGAAGCCAACTGAACGTGGTATCGACGGGGAGGAGCCCGGAGGGCATCGACACGTACGTGGACCGGCTGGCGTACGAGAGCGACGGAATCCTTGTCGTGGGGCGGGTGAAGTCGCACACGGATTTCGAGGGCAGGATCGAGAGCGGCTTGTTCAAGATGATGGCGATCGGGTTGGGGAAGTTCGCCGGCGCCGAGCGTTACCACACGGTGGCATACAAGATGGGGCTGGAGAACGTGGTGCTGTCGGTGGGACAGCAGGTGCTGCGGAGTGGCAAGGTGCTGGGCGGGCTTGCGATTGTGGAAGACGCGGGTCACGAGACGGCGAAGGTAAGCGCGGTAGCGGCCTCGGAGATGGAAGAACGGGAGGCGGAGCTGCTAACGCTGGCCAAGCAATGGAGGGGTCAGATTCCGGTCCAGGCGCTGGACATCCTGATTATTGACGAAATGGGTAAGAATATCAGCGGAACTGGGATCGACACGAAGGTGATCAACCGGCAGACGCGGGGGGCGCAGGGGAGTTGGTACGAGACGCCGCAAATCGAGAGGGTGTATGTACGAGGGATCACGGAGCTTTCGTATGGAAGCGCGGTGGGCGTGGGACTAGCGGACGTAGTGAGCGACCGGTTGGTACGGGCGATTGACTGGGGGCCGACGCTGCTGAATTGCCTGACGGCATCGAATTTTTCGGCGGCGCGATTGCCCGCGCATTTCGAGACCGACAGGGAATGCCTGGCGCGGCTCTATCCGAGCGTGGGGCGGCTGGAACCGCGGGAAGTGACGCTCGGTTGGATTCACAACACGTTGGAATTAGGCCGAATTATGTTCAGCGAGAACCTTCGGCCGGAGATCGAAGGGAACCCGGCGCTGGAAATAGTCGGCCCAGCCGAGCCACTATCGCTAGACACCGAAGGCAATCTGGAAGAACGCCTGGCATCGAGCGAGGAGTGGTAGCTGGGCCGGTGCGCGTGCGCGCGGGTCCGGGCGGGTTGAGCGCCCGCGCCGGAGCAATCCTGTAGCCCTCAGGCGATTAGGAACCGCCGCCTTGAGCAGCAGCGTTCTGAAGGTGGCTGCTGATGGCGCCGAAGATGGTGCTGATGCTGGAGGCGACATTGGGCATAATCGCGCCAGCGGCGACCGCGACGAAGCCAGCCATAAGCGCATACTCGATGAGGTCCTGGCCGCGGTTGTCTTTCCAAATTCTGAATTTGAGTACCAGACGTTTCATATTTCCTTCTTCTCCTCTCCCTGCAATACGCGGGTTTTGTGCTTGCTGAGGTAAAGGTAACATTGGAGCGCGGAAGAGGGAATCAGTTGAATCACTTAGGGCGGCGGGGAATCTAATGGATTTAGATCGCCCATGGTTCGTACTCCCGGGGAAGCCAGAAGCCGAGAAGCCAGAAGTCGAGGAAGGCGGAAGTCAGGAAGCCGCCGAGGCCGGACGGCGGGGGAGGAAGCTCGTCCGGCCGGGTGGCTGCTCGGGGATGAAAGCGGCCGGGCTGGAGATGACAGGCGGCGATTCAGACCAGTAAAATATAGATAGACCTGACAAAAGGGAGGTTCGACGGATTCATGGTACACATGACAGACAAAGCGGTATTGAAGGTGAAGGAGATCCTGGAGACGCAGGAGCCCCAGCCAGCCGGGCTGCGGATCGCGGTGGTTGGTGGCGGGTGCTCGGGATTTCAGTACTCGATGGCCTTCGAGAACAGTCCGCAGTTGCTGGACAAGACGTACAGCTATGACGGCTTGAAGGTATTCATCGATCAAGCGAGCATGCTGTACCTGGACGGCGCCGAAGTCGATTACGTGGAGACGATGGAGGGGTCCGGGTTCAAGTTCAACAATCCCAACGTGAAGACGACCTGCGGCTGCGGATCCTCTTTCAACGCGTAAACGGCAAATTTGCGTCGGGCCTCCCGGGGATCGCCTCAGGGCTTCAACAGGAGCTTTCCCGTAGTCTTGCGGGCCTCGAGGTCGATGTGCGCCTGCGAGGCCTCGGTCAAGGCGTAGGCGCGGTGAACATGCACCGAGAGCTTCCCTTCGGCCACCCATCCTAAGACATCGCCAGCACGTTGGAGGAGTTCTTCGCGCGTCGAGGAGTAATGCGCCAGCGTCGGGCGGGTGAGGAAGAGCGACCCTTTCTGGCTCAGAACCAGCGGCGAGAGCGGGGGAACCGGACCGCTGGCATTTCCAAACGTTACCATCACGCCTCGGGGGCGTAACGAATCGAGGCTCTTTTCGAACGTCGAAGCTCCGACAGAGTCGTAGACAACGTCGACGCCTCGACCGCCGGTCAGCCGGCGGGTCTCGGATTGAAAATCCTGCTTGGTGTAGAGAATCACCTCGTCGCAGCCGGCTTGGGAGGCGAGGACAGCCTTTGCCTCCGTTGAGGTGGTGCCGATGACGCGGGCGCCCAGCATTCTAGCCATTTGCACGATGAGGAGGCCGGCGCCGCCGGCGGCGGCGTGAACAAGCGCGATATCGCCCTGTTTCAGGGGGTAGGTGGAATGGGTGAGGTAGTGAGCGGTCATGCCCTGTAGCATGCTGGCGGCCGCGAGATCGAAGGAGAGGGCTTCGGGGACAACGACCAGGTTACGGGAAGGCACGAGGGCATATTCGGCGTAAGCTCCGCGAGTCATGGCATAGGCGACCCGGTCACCAGGGACAACTTCGGAAACCGAGGGTCCGACGGCGGCGACGACTCCGGCGGCTTCCATCCCGGGGATGAGGGGCGGCTGAACGTGGTAGAGGCCGGTGCGGTGATAGATGTCGATGAAATTGACGCCAATGGACTTAATGGAGACGAGCGCTTCGCCGGGACCGGGGGCGGGAGCGTCAACCTCCTGATAGTGGAGCTGTTCGGGCCCTCCATGTTGATGAACCACAACCGCTTTCATGTTGTTGAAGCCTTTCTTCTTCGCAGATGGACAATTGCAGTATAGAGCAGCAAGTAAACGAACGTGAACGGAAACAGGAAAAGGCGCGCAACGGATGAAACCACTCCGGCGCCGGTGAAGCCCGCGCGGAAGAGAGCGACGTGGAGGGCGATGCGCCAGTTGGAGTAGTCGAGCCAGAAGTAGTCCACATTCTCGTTAACGATGAGGATTTTGGCGGGCAGGCGGAAGGCCATCATCCATTTCCAACGAGTCATGATCGGCTCGCCGGAGCAGAGGATGACGGCGACGACGTACGCATTGGCGTCGAGTTGACGATAGAGCCGCCGCCTGGACCTGCGGCCGGGGTAGTCGGTGACGCGGTAGACCTGCCCGGCGAAACGGGGGAAGGTTGAAGGGACGCCGGGGTAGCAGGTGAGGAGGTCGACGCGGGCGGAAGGGGCGAGCTTGTGGCGCAGCTTGGGGATGAGCGTTTCCATCAGCGCGCGGGCGCCGCTCTCAATCAACAGGACGCCGGTGAAATCGGGGACGCGGCGGCGGAAGAAATAGCGCATTGTCGGCGGAGAGAATGATAACTCAGACTCCCCAGCAGTAGTCTTCGACGGCTTTGGCGATATTCTCGTCCCTTTCCAGCAGTCGCATCAACTCGAGCCGGATGGCGTCGGTGAGGGCGAACCAACTCGCTTCAATCACGTTGTCGGACACGCCGACGGTGGTCCAGCTTCGCTTGTGATCGGTCCACTCGACAAGTACGCGGACCTTGGCGGCGGTGCCTTTCTTGCTGTCGAGGACGCGGACTTTGTAGTCGACGAGGCGAACGTCCTTGATGCTGGGATAGAGGGAGGAGAGGCACTGGCGGAGGCAGAGATCGAGCGCGTGGACGGGACCGTGGCCGGAGGCGGTGGCGGAATGCACGCCGTCCTGTGCTTTGAGCGTGACGGTCGCGGTGGAGTGGGAACCACGCTGCGGGCTCATCTTGGTGGCGACCTCGAAGCTGACAAGCTCGAACGGCTGGAGGCCGGGGTGGAGGGCTTCGCGGACGAGAAGTTCAAAGGTGCCTTCGGCGGCTTCGAGTTCGTAACCCTGAAATTCGAGGTGCTTGATGCGTTCGAGCAGTTCGCGGCGAGTTTCGTCGGTAAGGCGATCTTCGAGGCCGTGTTCCTTGAGCTTGTAAAGGATGTTACCGCGGCCGGAGAGGTCGCTGAGGAGCACGCGCTGGCGGTTGCCGACCAGTTCGGGGCGGATGTGCTCGTAGGTGGCGGAATCGCGCAGGACGGCGCTGACGTGGACGCCGCCCTTGTGGGCGAAGGCGCTGCGGCCGACGTAAGGCTGCTCGTTACGCAAGGGGAGGTTGGCGAGTTCGGCGATCAAGCGGGCGACGGCGGCGAGGCTGGCGAGTTTCTCGCGCCCGACGGTGGTATGACCGAGCTTAAGTTCGAGGTTGGCGATGACGGAGGCGAGATTCGCGTTGCCGCAACGTTCGCCGTAGCCGTTGAGGCAGCCCTGGACATGGGTAGCGCCCTGCTCGACGGCAACGATGGCGTTGGCAACGCCGACATCGGAGTCGTTGTGCGGATGGATGCCGATGACGCCGTCGAAGCGGCGCCGGACTTCCGCCACAACCTCGGCTACGCGGGTGGGCATGGCGCCGCCATTGGTGTCGCAGAGGCAGAGGACATCGGCGCCGCCTTTGACGGCGGCTTCGAGAGTGCGGAGGGCGAACGAGGCGTTGGAGTTGTAGCCGTCGAAGAAGTGTTCGGCGTCGTAGATGACTTCCTTGCCGTGGTCTTTCAGGAACTTGACCGTATCAAGGATGAGCTCGAGATTCTGCTCCTCGGTGATACGGAGGGCGCGCTGGGTGTGGAGATCCCAGCTCTTGCCGAAGACGGAGATGACGGGCGTTCCGGCTTCGACGAGGCTGAGGACGCTGGGGTCGCGATCGACCGGATACTTGGCCATGCGGGTGGCGCCGAAGGCGGTGATGCGGGCGTGCTTGAAGCGCATGCCCCGGGCGCGGGCGAAGAACTCCTTGTCCTTGGGGTTAGAGCCGGGCCAGCCACCCTCGATATAGTCGATGCCCAGTTCGTCGAGCTTCTGGGCGATGACAAGCTTGTCCTCGACGGTGAAACTGACGGCTTCGCCCTGCGTGCCATCACGGAGCGTGGTATCGAAGGTGTAGATCCTCATATAGGGAATCGTTGTCGATGGGGCGGCGGTGACGCGCGCTACTGCACGGGCACCCCGATCTCCTTCTTCCTTTTGAGAAATGTCATCATTTCGCGAAGTTCCGAGCCGACGCGCTCGATGGGGAGGCCGGCACCGGATTGGCGCATGGCAAGGAAGTTCCTGCGTCCGGTCTTGTTTTCGTCGATCCATTCCCTGGCGAACTTGCCGGACTGGATTTCGCCGAGAATCTCTTTCATGCGGGCGCGGGTCTGCTGATCGACGATGCGAGGGCCGCGCGTGTAATCGCCGTACTCAGCGGTGTCGGAGACGGAGAAGCGCATGTAAGAGAGGCCGCCTTCGTAGATCAGGTCGACGATGAGCTTGAGTTCGTGAAGGCATTCGAAGTAGGCGATCTCCGGCGCGTAGCCGGCCTCGACCAGCGTTTCGAAGCCAGCGCGGATGAGTTCGGAACATCCGCCGCAGAGGACGGCCTGCTCGCCGAACAGGTCACTCTCGGTTTCTTCGCGGAAGTCGGTCTCGATGACGCCGGCTTTGAGGCATCCAAGGGCGAGGGCGTAGGCGAGGGCGCGCTTGAGAGCCTTGCCGGACGCATCCTGGTGGATGGCGACGAGGGCGGGGACGCCGACGTCCTCGACGAAAAGTTCGCGGACGCGGTGACCGGGCGCCTTAGGAGCGATCATCGAGACGTCAACCTCGGGAGGCGGGACTATCTGCTTGAAGTGGATGTTGAAGCCGTGGGCGAACATAAGGGTTTTGCCGGGCCCGAGGTTGGGGGCGATGTCGTGTTCGTAGACGGCAGGCTGGACGTGGTCAGGGACCAGGAGCATAATGATCCCGGCGGCGGCGGCCGCGTCGAATGCGGTCATGACGCGGAGCCCCGCGGCTTCGGCCTTCTTCCAGTTGTCGCTGCCTTGGCGGGCGCCGACGACGACGTCGAGGCCCGAGTCGCGCAGGTTGAGCGAGTGGGCGTGTCCCTGGCTCCCGTAGCCGATGATGGCGATCGCGACTCCGCCGAGGTCGGCGAGGCTGCCGTCGCTCTCGTAATATCGGTTAGGCATTCAGGACTCCTTTGGCCAAGTGATCGCCGACGTAGTTGTCCAATTTGGGGATGGGGGCCGAGAGGCGAAGCTTCCGGGGCTCGAGGCAGACGGCTACCATGCCGGAGCGAGTGACTTCGATGTCGCCGTAGGCGCGCATAACGTCGACAAACTCGTCGAGCTTCTCGGGCTCTCCGGTGGCCTCGACGGCGAAGCCGTCGACGGAGGAGTCGACGACGCGGGCGCCGAAAATCTCAGCCTCCTTGAGGATGGCCGGGCGGGCTTCCAAGGGGGCGCGAACGCGCATGAGGAGCATTTCGCGGGCAACAGCGGCGTTTTCGGTGAGGTCAATCGCCTGGAGCACGTTGATGAGCTTGTTCATCTGCTTGATCACCTGCTGGCGCAGCGTGGGATCGACATCAACGGCGATGGTCATCCGGGAGAGTTCCGGATCGAGCGTGCGGGCCACGGTGAGGCTCTCGATGTTATAGCCACGCGCGGTGAGCACGCCGGTAATTCTCATGAGGGCTCCGGGTTTGTTTTCCACGAGCAAAGAGATTATCTGTAACATGAGCGCTAATATCCTCGATTCAGGAGACGGCGACTGGCTGGGGAGGTCCTAGGATCATTTCGCTGATGGCTCCTCCAGCCGGAACCATTGGGTAGACATTTTCGTCTGGGCAGACTTTGATATTCAACAGATAGGGCGCCGGTTCGGCGACCGCTTCTTCGAGGGCCGATTGCAGATCGGCGGGCGATTCGACGGTGCGACCGGTGAAGCCATAGGCGCCGGCGAGTTTCTCGGCATCGGGGAAGGAATCGAGCGTGACGGCGCAGAGGCGGTTATTGTAGAACAACTCCTGCCACTGGCGGACCATACCAAGGTAGCCGTTGTTGACCACGACAATCTTGATGGGGAGGCCGTTGGTCACGACGGTGGAGAGTTCGGGCAGGGCCATCTGAAAGCCCCCGTCGCCGACGAGGGCGAACACCAGCTTATTGGGGCAGGCGAACTGAGCGCCGATAGCGGCCGGCAATCCGAAGCCCATCGAGCCGAGGCCGCCGGAGTTGATCCACAACCGGGGACCGTTGAAGCGGATGAACTGCGCGGCCCACATCTGGTGCTGGCCGACGTCGGCGCAGACGATGGCGTTGCCGCCGGAAATGCGGTCGACCTCCTTCATCACGTGCTGCGGTTTGATTTCCGAGGTGGAGATCTCCGGGGTGAGCGGGTGCTCGGTCTGCCAGTCGCGAATCTGACGCCACCAATCGCGGCGCGCTTCGGCGCTGCGGGAGGAATACTGGGGCGAGAGTTCCTCGAGCGCTTTAACGAGGCGCACGAGCACGCGTTTGGCATCGCCGACGATGGGCAGATCGGCCACCCGGTTCTTGCCGATTTCCGACGGGTCGATGTCCACGTGAACGACCTTGGCGTGCGGGGCGAAGGCGGACAGGCGCCCCGTGACGCGGTCGTCGAAACGGGTCCCGACGGCTATCAGGAGATCGCTGTGGGTCAAACCCATGTTGGCGGCGTAGCTGCCGTGCATGCCGGGCATGCTCACGAAATTGGGATGCGAGGACGGCAGACCGCCAAGTCCCATGAGAGTGCAGACGGCGGGCGTATCGAGCAACTCGACGAGGCGACGAAGCTCGTTATGGGCGTTCGAAGAGACGATTCCGCCTCCGGCATAGACAAGCGGGCGCTGCGCTTCCCACATCATCTGCGCGGCGCGGCGAATCTGGCCGGCATGGCCGTCGGCGTACACCTTATAGCCGGGCAGGTGGATGGAACTGACCGGGGCGTAGTGGGTCTGGCCTTGAAGAATGTCTTTGGGCAGATCGACCAGAACGGGACCGGGCCGGCCAGTGGCGGCAAGATAGAAAGCCTCGTGGATGACGCGTGGCAGGTCCGCGAGGGTCTTGACCAGGAAGTTGTGCTTGGTGCAAGAGCGGGTAATGCCAAAGGTGTCGGCTTCCTGGAACGCGTCGCTACCGATGAGGCGGGTGGGGACTTGGCCGGTGATGGCGACGACGGGTGTGGAGTCCATCAGCGCATTAACCAAACCGGTAGTGAGGTTGGTGGCGCCGGGGCCGGAGGTTGCCATGCAGACGCCGACCTTGCCGGTGGCCATGGAATAGCCGGAGGCCGCGAAACAGGCGTTCTCTTCGTGCCTAACCAACACGTGGCGCATGGGGTGTTCGTACATGGCGTCGTACAGGGGAAGCATGACGCCGCCGGGGTAGCCGAAGACGCATTCGACGCCCTCTCGGACGAGGCACTCCAAAAGAATCTGTGAGCCGCTCATCAGGTTCGACATAACCAAAATCTCTCCGTGATTCTGCAAATACCCTCGCAACCTTTCAGGGACCGGGAAGGCCTGGAAACTAAAAAAGGCCACCGGCTGAGCTTCCCGCCCCGCCCGGTGACCTTCGGCTTAGCGCCCGAATGGCCCGCTCAAGCGGGGCCGCCTACGATGACCTCAATAATAAGGCTGGTTGGAGCGACGAAAGCGAGGATGTAGCGGGGATGGCGAGGCCTTTCGGTTCCGCTGGAGCAGCTACGCTCGGCCACCATCTCCACGAAAACCAGCTTAGCGCAAGCGCCGGACAAATGCAAGCGCAAATTTCCATTAATCATCTTGATGCATGTATTAGGGATGTCCTTTCTTTTACTTGCGACACCGCTGGGGATGGAAGGGCAGGACGAGCGAGGAGCAGAAAACGGCAGTCACAGGCAATTCAAAAAGTTAAGTCTATTTCCAGCAATAAGTTGCAGTCCGCCTTTTGCGAGTGGGCAAACAGGAGGTGATACTCTCGTTACCAGTGAGGGGATCTGCCCGCCAAACCTCGGGCGGACGGATAGGCGATGGGCCGACCTGGTTTTAAGAGGAAAGAATCAGATGGGCGGACAACGGCAGGGCAAGGGACGCACGGATTCGAAGCGGGTGAAGGCTCATACGCGCCCAAGCAAGCGGGAGGGGGAAATCAACGGAGAAGACATCGAGCCGCAAGATTGGCTGCGGAAGAAGAGCAACGTCATTGACGAGATTCTCGCGTCGATCGAGGCGCAACTGACGGAGAAGGATTTTAAGGCGACGATCGGCGACTTCATACGTCTGTTTCAACTCCGCAAGGAGATGGAAGACGAGAGACCACGGGAGATAACGGTGTCATGGCGAGAATCGTGCGGGACGGAAGATGCACCTGCTACATAGACTACGCGGCCTTACCGTCGCAAGCGCGATTTCACGCGTCGCGGGCGCGATTCAAGGGTTTTTCAGGGCCGATCGGAAGCGGAAAGAGCCAGGCGCTTTGCCAGGAAGCGATCAAGCTGAGTTACATCAACGCTGGCAGGTCGGGACTTATCGGGGCGCCGACATACCCGATGCTGCGCGACGCGACGCAAGCGGCGCTGCTGGAGGCGCTGGAGAGCAACGGCATTCCGTACGAGCTGAACAAATCGGAGAACATCCTGACGATGCGGGACACGGGATCGCGGATTCTGTTCCGTTCGATGGAGGAATACGAACGCTTGCGGGGGACGAACCTGGCGTGGTTCGGGATTGACGAGCTGACCTACACGCACGAAGAGGCATGGCTGCGCCTGGAAGGGCGGCTGAGAGATCCGCATGCGCTGCGGCTGAGCGGGTTCGCGGTGTGGACGCCAAAGGGGCAGGACTGGGTGTACAAGCGGTTCCTGGCGCAGGCAATCGACGGGTACGAGACGATCATTGCGCGGCCGATGGAGAACCGGCACATTCTCAGCAAGGTTCCGGACTTTTATGAGCGGCTGAGAAACAGCTATGACGACAAATTCTTCCGGCAGGAGGTTCTGGGGGAATATCTGAATCTCCACGACGGGCGGGTGTACCACGCGTTCGAGCGGCAATCGCAGGTGAAGGAACACGAGGTGGATATTTCGGAGAAGCTGCTGTGGGCGCTGGATTTCAACGTGGATCCGATGAGCAGCGTGATCGCGCAGCGAAGCGGGGATACGGTAGCGGTTCTGGACGAAATTGTGCTCTCGCGAGCCAGTACGTGGGACGCCTGCGAGGAGTTTCTGAATCGATATCCATGCCATGCGAAGGGCGTAACGATCTATGGAGACGCATCGGGGGGGAACGCCAAGACATCGGGACTGAGCGACGTCGAGGCCGTGAAGCAGTTCATGATCCGGAAGGGATATCGACAAGCAACGTTCCGATTTGCGAAGTCGAATCCCCCCGTGAGGGACCGCATCGGGCTGGTGAACGGCATGCTGCGAAACGCGGCGGGCGACATTCGCTTGTACATAAGCGGGAAGTGCGCGGAACTGATCAAGGACTTCGAAGAAGTGTCGTACAAAGCGGGGAGCAGCCTGGTGGACAAAGACCGCGACCCGCAGCGGACGCACGTATCCGACGCGCTGGGATATCTGCTGTGGCAGGAATTCGGCGAGCCCAGAGGCCCAACCGGCGAACAGAGGAAACCGCTATTTATCCGGTAGGAAAAGGGCAAAGGAGAGTGGAAAGGTGTCATACATAAACACCGAGCATCCGGATTACATTGCGAAGAAAGCGCTATGGAAGACATACCGGGATCTGTATGTCGGTGGCGAGCAGCTCAAGATAAACGCACACCACTACCTGACGCGCCGGCAGAAGGAGCCGCTGGACGTTTATGGAGAGCGGCTTGGGCGGGTGTATTACGAAAACTATGTCGGCTCAATCATCGACTGGTACGCGGCAACGCTGTTCCGGCGTGAGCCGATGGTGATGGTGGAGGGCACGAACGATCCCGCCAAGCGCTTCATCAACGAGTTCACGGAGGACTGCGACCTGAAGGGTAGCAGCCTCAGCGAGTTTTTTCGGCGCCAATTGATCGAGATGCTTGTCAGCGGATCAAGCTACATTCTCCTGGATTTTCCGCGCGTGAAAACGCAAGCGCACAGCAGGGCGGAGGAGGAGGCGAGCGGGGCGTCGAGGGCATACCTTGTGGGTTACCAGGCGGAGCAGGTGATCAACTGGAGCCACGACGAGGCGGGCAATTACGACTGGGTGGTGCTGCGATCGCGCTACACGCATAAGGAGAGCGTGGAGAGCGGCGAGCTTGTTCAAGAGAACCGGTGGCTCTACTACGACAAGACGGAGTTCCGAGTATACCGACAGTTGGAAGGCCTGTCGTCGTCCGCCGGACCGGTGGAACTGATCGACAGCGGCCGGCACGCGCTGGCAAAGCAGCGGCGCACGCCGGTTTTCGAGATGACGACGCCCGAAGGCTTGTGGCTGATGAACAAGGCGGCGCTGCTGCAACTGGAGCATTTCAACAAGTCCAATGCGCTTTCGTGGGCATTGGCGATGGGGTTATTCGCTTCACCGGTGGTGTATTCGGACCGGGAGTGGAACCAGATCGTGGGAGAGTCGTATTACATCCAACTCGGGCCGCAAGACCGGTTTGGATGGACGGAGCCGGAAGGACACGTCTTCCAGATCGCGGCGGACAACCTGGCGCGCTTGCAGGAAGAGATCTACCGGGTGAGTTACGTCCTTTCGCAGGCGGGAGGCCGATTTTCCAGCCAAGCACTGCAATCCGGCGTAAGCAAGCAGAGGGATTTCTCGGTCACGCAGGAGGTTCTGCGGGCGTACGGCGACATCGTGAAAGACACGATGAAGCGGATACTCCGATCGGCAACGAGCGCGAGGGACGACGGGCTGGCGATCGACGTCTCCGGGCTGGAGGAGTTCGACATCGGCGACTTCGGGGCAGAGCTTGCGGATGCGGAACGGCTGCTCAACCTGGGCATTCCGTCGCCGACTTTGCGAAGGCAGGTGTTCAAGAAGCTCGCGTTCAAATACCTCTGCGACGTGCGCCAGGAAGTGAAGGACCGGATCGCGCAGGAGATCGACGCCGGGGAACAAGCGGTTCTGTAGGGGGGCCGTCTCACCAGAACAAGTGAATCGAGCGCCTAGCCTGCCGCGCCGGAGCAGAGGCAGTCGCCGAGGATCCGGCTGCGCGGTCAGGACAATGCGCGGCAGGCGCACCGGCGGCGTGTTTGAGAAAGGGAAAAGATGGAACAGGAACACGAAGCGAGAGAAGCCGGAGGTCCGAAGGACGGAACGCTCCGGACCGTGATACAGGAAGCAATCCAGGAGTTCATCGCGGCGCAGCGAGCGAAGGACGAGCCCGCTTACAAGACGGAACTATCCGAGGAACGGGGCCGGCGGGAGCAACTCGAGCGGCGCCTGAACGAACTGATACAGGAGAACGAGCGGAGCAAGCGGGTGGCGGAAGAGGCGGAGCGCAGCAGCGCCATCCGAAGCGAGCTTCAGCGACTGGGCGTGACGAAGGTGGATCTCGGATTTCGAGCGGTAAAGGACGACATTCACCGGTCGAAGGACGGGCGCCTGGTGGCGCGAACAGACGATGGAGATGTGAGCATGCAGGAATACCTGACCCGGTTCACGCGGGAGAATCCCGAGTTGCTGCCGGCAAGAATTCCGGGAGGCTCAGGGGCAACGGGATCGCATCCGAACGCGGCGCAAGGCGGCCGGATCGACCTAGCACAGATTCGGCCGGGAATGGACCGCAAAGAGCTGGACCAGATCCGGCGAGAGATCGCCCAAGCAATTACGCACTCATTCAGGGGCGAATAGGCAAGGTAGTCGGCCTGAACAGCCATAAGTGACAGCGATTCACCGTCCAAGCCGATAGGATTGGGCGGCGAGTTCCCGCCGTTGGCTTTAGACCGTACACTTTCTCGGATGAGTGACTTCACTTAGGAGAAACAATGGGAGCAATTACGTCTTCTAATTTGGCGAACGCGATTGTCAAGCTTGTAGCGGCTGATGCGTTACCGGCTTTGATGGGGAACCTTGTCATGGGCAACCTCGTCAATCGCGATTACGAGCCGACTCTGGCGCAAGCGGGCGACACGGTGAACGTGGCGATTCCGCCGACGCTGGTGGCAAACAACCTGGCCGAAGGCGGCGCGGTGACTACGCAGAACCCGAACCTGGGCAACGCGCAGATCGTACTGAACACGCACGCCGAAGCAACGTTCCAGATCCCGGACGTGACGAAGGTGCTGGCGGTTCCGGAACTGCTGAACCTGTACATGCAGCCGGCCGTGATCGCCCTGGCGGAGAAGATCGAATCGGATCTGCTGAGCCTCTACTCGCAGTTTACCGCCAACACGGCGGTGGGAACGGGCGGCGCGTCCATCACGGAAGCGACGGTGGACGCGGCGGAAACGGCACTGTTCAACGCGAAGGTCCCGGCGGCCGCCTCCAAATACCTGGTGGTGGACGGGAACACGTACTCGCAACTGCGTCAGATCGAGCGGTTCAGCGAATTCAATTCGGCCGGCGAAGCCGGGTTGCGGGCGTTGGTGGACGGCACTGTCGGCAAGATCAAAGATTTCTTCGTTTTCCGTTCACAGTTCGTGAAGAAGACGGGGAGCGCTCCGGTGACGACGAACAACCTGGCCTTCACGCGGGATGCGATGGGGCTGGTGATCCGGCGCCTGCCGCAGCCGCTGCCAGGGACGGGTGCGGTGGCCGAGTACGCCGAGTTGGGCAGCTTCGGGATCCGGGTTGTGATGAGCTACCAGCCGAACACGCTTGCGCAGCAGTTCACGGTCGACGTTCTGTACGGGGTGGGCGTGCTTCGGAACGCGTTCGGCATCAAGGTGTTGAGCTAAGGCGTTTCCCACGAAGGGGCCCCTCCGGGCGAGGGGTCCTTTCGACCATGAAACAAGGCAGAATTCATAACGAGAACAGGAGCGGAAATGGATCTTAGAGCTTACTACCGCAAGATTCGTCAGATCGAAGAGGGGCTGGAAGAGAGTGATGTCGTAGTCGTCAGCAATGAGACGCCGGACGGCGGCAAAGCCGGCGTGCTGAGCGAAGCTTCGAGAGGGATCGCGGCCCGTCTTCTGGTGGAAGGCCGAGCAAGGCTGGCAACGGCCGAGGAGAGCGCGGCGTACCGGAAAGAAATGGTGGAGGCCAACAAGCGGGCGCAGGAGACGGCGGCGGCAAGCAGAGTGCAGGTTGCCGTAATTTCCGAAAACGAGCTGCGGGCATACAAATCCGCGAAGTCGCAGAAGTGACGAGCGGGAGCCGCGTGAGGGGAAGAGATGTCACTATTCATCGACGGCGATGTGTCACACATCGATGATTTGCGCGCGTACGACTCGCCGATCCTGGAGCTTTCGGCCGCGGAAGGGATCGACCTCAGCGCCAAGCTCCGGGTAGCAGCCGCGGAAATCAGGGTGGAACTGGAGGAGTTTCTGCAGAAGCGCGCAAGGGGAGCGGCGGCGCGGGTCGAGCAGGTTGTGGTAACGCCCGCGCTGAAGCAATGGCACACGGTCCATTCGCTGGCGCTTGCGTACGGCGACATGTACGGCAATCACATGAACGACCGGTATGAGCGCAAGTGGAAGGAGTACAAACTGCGGGCACGGCAGGCGGCCGCAACCGCGTTCCAGATCGGGATCGGAATGGCGGCGGAGGCGGTTCCGAAGGCGACGCCGCCGATCGTGCGAGCGACCGGCGGCAGCCTGATGCCGTACACGTACATCGTACGCATCGCGTGGCAAACGGAAACTGCGAAGACCGGGACGCCGAGCGACGCCGTAACGGTGACGCTCGAGACCGGCGGCGGGCTTGCGGTGAGAGCGGTAAATGCACCATCGGCTGTCTCGGCGTACAGCGTCTACGCCTCGACAACGGACGAGCAGCCTACGCGGCAGAATGCCACACCGGTACCCAAGCACGAGGAATGGGTGATGCCATTCGAGGGATTAATCGAGGGCGAACCGCTGCCAATGGGGCCGACGGGGGATTGGTTCGTCCGAAACGACAGAGTGCTTCAGAGGGGCTAGGATTCGATGGCGCAGATTGGCTATACGGCCGCGGAAACATTGCTGAAATTGCTGCGGTCGAGCAGGGGAATTGAGAACGCACTGGCGCAGATCTGCCTCCGGGAGGACATGCAGATACCGGCGATTGCGGAGAACCAAACGCAAGGGCAAAACGTGGCGAGCGACCTCGCGGAGAAGAACCAAGCGGTGCGGTATCCGGCATTGTATGTGTATTGCGACAAGGCGCAGAACACTCTGCGCGAGAAGTTTCGATCATTCTCCGGCACGGCGCGGCTAAATATCGAAATCCGCGCTTCGAAGGAAAAGCTGGACGGGCTGGAGCGCCTGCTGCATCTCTATGTGGACGCCGTAACGCAGGTTCTGACCCAAAGTCGAGGCGACTGGGGACAAGGCATCTGCTATTCCGGCGCGTATGAAGTTCAGGTTGCCGCCGCGAAGGCTGGGGGCGCGAACTACATCCAGTCAGCAAAAGTCGTCTTAGAAGTCGGAGTGAGCCAGGCGTAAAGGGGTTGAAGCCGCAGCGCTCCGAGCAGGGCAATGCGGCGCCGCGCCGGCGCCTGTCCACGTGGAGTTATTGCATGTGTTACATATCAACGAACCAGAACCGGTTCTACAGTGCGTTGGAACAAGCGTACGGATTCGTAGCTCCGGTATATGACAAGAACCGACTGCCAGCCGTGAAGTTGTCCGCGACGCAGGAGCTAGAAAAGGCCGAGCGGAGAGACAAGACAGGCTCGCGGACGTTCGGCGGGATTCCTCACGGGGTGAGGAGACGCACCAGTTTCGGTTTGACTACGTACATGACGAGCTGGGCGCCGGCGGACGTTGCGCCAACTTACGATCCCCTGTTCGTCGCAGCGACGGGCGGGACGCCGCGATTGTTCGGCGGAGGGACGCTGGCGGCGATCAGCGGGACGCAGATCACGTTCACGAGCGCCCACGGGCTTTCGGCGGGTCAAGGGATCAGTTGCGGCGGCGAGATCCGGTTCGTGAGGTCGATCGTGGATGGCCAGACGGTGCGGGTGAACGCGCCTTTCACGAATTCGCCGCGGCCGGGATGGCCGGTGGACCGGACGATCACGTACTGCCCCGGACCGACGCTCGGCAGCGTGTCGATCTACGACTACTGGAGTCCGCAGAATGCGGTACACCGGATCCTCGCGGGAGCGGCGATCGACGTGCTCAGTCTGAACATCAACGGTGATTTTCATGAATTCCGGTTCAAGGGAGCGGCCGGCGACCTGGTGGACAGCGCGAGCTTCGAGAGCGGGCAGGGAGGCCTGACGGGCTTTCCGGCCGAACCGACCGTGACCGCGTTGGATTACCCGGTGATTCCGGGGAACCTTGGTCAAGCCTGGCTGGGCAGCGGCACGGAACAATTCCTGACCGTCACCAGCGCGGAGATCGAACTGGACAATAACCTCGACATGCGGGCGAGGGAGTTCGGGTCATCGGGGCCGCGGTGCGTAACACCGGGGCAGAGAGCGGTGCGGGCGAACTTCAGCCTGTACGAACAGCCGGACGCGCAGACCAAAACGCTGTACCAGGCCGCGCGGCAGCGTTCGCCGATCAGCGTGATGTTCCAGCTTGGCATTCAAACAACGCAGCTATGCGGCGTGTACCTGAAGAGCGTGGTTCCAGAGGTCCCAGAATACGAGGACGACGAGGCGCGCCTGGAGTGGCGTTTTCGCCATTGCCGCGCGCAGGGGACGATCGACGACGAGATTTATATCGCATTCGCGTAGAGATGAAATACGAAAGCACTATTGCCATTGCTTCGACCACGGCGCCGGAAGTGACGTTCACCATCCAGCGCATGTCATTCGGACGGCGCGTCGAGCTGACCAGGCATGTCCGGGAACTCACGAAGAACGTGGAGTTCCTCGAGGCGGGCGGCGACGTCAACAGCAGGCTGGAGGCAGCGCTGTTGTTGGGAGAAGTGGAAAAACTCTACCTGAAATGGGGTTTGAAGGAGATCCGAGGGCTGTGGATCGACGGCGAAGAAGCGACGTTGGAAGCGCTGGTGGCGGCGGGTCCCGAAGAGCTGTGCAAGGAGATTGTCGCTGCCATCAAGCGGGAATGCGGCCTTAGCGAGGAAGAACGAAAAAACTGATTGTCGCCTTCCATTTCCAGTTGGGGAACCGGGCCGCGTGGAAGTGCGAATCTTGCAGGTCAAGCGGCCTGGAAGCGGACCGCCGATGCGGATGGTTGGCGGCCAGGAACCGCGAGGGAGTCCGGCCCGTATGGATACGAAAAGGCGCGGTCTCGGAGACCTGTCCGGTATCGTATGTCACGGCGCAGAGCCAAGCGTGGCTTGAAGAATTCACCGCCTGGAAGATGATCGGCGGAGTAGATCTGCACGGTCTTCCGGCTCGTACGGTGGAAGCCTTCTGCATTCTCGAGGCGGAAGTGGCGAGAGAGATGAAGCATGGCGAACGATAGTTACACAGAACAGCTGCTGACAAATCTGCTGGGAGACGCGCTCACGCGCATCACGAAGAGCGGGTGGAAGCAAGAGACGCTGGACGGACTGATTCCTACCCTGCGCGGAGGCGCGACCGTGGTGAGCGGCGGCGACGACGGAGCGATGACGCAGTTAGCGAGGCAGTTGGCGGAGCTTACGCTCGCGTCAAGGACGCAGGCCGAGTATATCGAGGCGAACACGAAGGCGGTGATCGAGAACTCCGTGGCGAAGGCCAGCGGTTCGACAGCTTCAACGGCGGGAAACATCGGCCGTACGATCCTGTCGTTTCTCGGCGGCGGGTTCGGCCTGCCCCAGTTGATCGGGAAGTTGTTCGGCGGGAGGGAAGAAGCCGCGCCGGCCGCGCTGCCATCCTATTCGCTGCCCTCGCCGGTTCAGGTCAGCGCAGCCGTATCGAGTTCCGGGCTGCAGCCGATTCGCTACGCTTCCGACGGTCTGCCGCGCGCGGTGGAGGCGGCGCCCGCGGCCGCGAGCACGCCGATCACAATACAGGTGCAGGCAATCGACAGCCGGTCATTCAGGGACCACAGTTCGGAAATCGCGGCGGCGGTGCGGGAAGCGCTCCTTCACTCCCACAGCCTGAGCGACGTCGTTCTGGAGCTGTAAGGAAGGCGCGAGCGGCAATATGGCTACTTTCCCGACGCTGAAAACAGGCGCGGTGGCGCAGTATCCGGCCCGGAAGACTACTTCGTTCTCGACTTGCGTGATGCGGTTTGTCGACGGGAACGAGCAGCGATTTCGAGAATATGGCAGGCCACTTCGAAGCTGGATCGTTGAGTTAGACCAACTCGACGACAGCGAGATGGCGCGGATCGAGGAGTTCTTCGCCTCGCAACAAGGCGTACTCGGCGTCTTCACATTCGTGGACCCCTGGGATGGCATTGAGTACCCGGAGTGCAGCCTGCAAGACCCGGAGCTTACGCTGACGTTCCTGCGAGAAGGGAAGGGGCAGGCGATGCTGAGAATCAACGAGAACCGGGTATAAGATGCGTCGATTTCCCCAACTGTTATCGGGCGCGATGGCCCAGTATCCACTCGTGGTAACGCGGAGCACCCGCACGGTGACGAACCGGATTCAGGACGGCCGTGCATACAAGTACCCAGACCCGGAGGAAACCAAGGCGGGATGGCGCCTGCGTTTTTCGTGCCTGACCGATCAAGAATGGAGGGCGATTGAAGAGCTGTTCTGCGAATGCGAGGGCGGCTTGCACACGTTTCTTTTCTTGGACCCGTCGGCAAACCTGCTCTCCGGGACCCGGGATATGACAACGGCGGTCTGGCGCAACGACCCGATGCTGGCTGTGACGGGTGAAAGCGACGATCCGTTTGGCACGAAAGAGGCGGCGCGCCTAGCGAATACCGGCCAGATGGCTCAAGGCATCTGGCAGGCGCTTCCCGTTCCGGGCGACTTTTTCTACTGTTTCAGCCTCTACGGACGCAGTAACCAATCAACGCCGCTAACGTTACGAGCGCGCACAGCGTCACAAGCAGCGGCGCAAACGGTGATGGCGTCGGCGGAATGGCAACGTTGGACTTTGCCGGTGGCGCTGGGATCCCCCGAGGAGGAAGTATGGTTTGGGGCCGATATCCCGGCAGGCGCCGTAGCGACGGTTTTCGGATTCCAGGTTGAAGCGCAATTGAGCGCGTCGATGTATAAGGGCAACCGAGGGAGAGGCGGCATATACGACGAGACGAGATTCAGCAGCGACTCGCTAACCGTTGTGACGGAAGGTCCAAACCAGCATTCGGTTGAAGTCATGCTCTCCAGCGCGGTGGAGACATAGGATGCCTACAATCTTTGAAATCAAGGAACGGACGATCGTCGAGACGCCACTCCTGCTGTTCGACTGCGAACTGATCAATGGAGAGCGCCAGTCGTGGACCACGCATGCCATCACGTACGACGGACGCACCTACCTGCCTCGCGTGATGAGACACAACGTTTTCGACGTGAGCGCAAGCTCCGATGAGGGAGTTGACGCGATAGCAAGAGTGTCGATCTCGCTGGCGAACGCGGATTCGTACTTCTCCCAAGTGGAACGCAACATCGGCTGGAAGGGCTCACGGTTGACGGTGCGATTCGTTTTCTTCGATCTCAAGAACGGCGAGCCGGCGTCGGAGAGCGTGGTTATCTTCCGAGGCGTCGCGAACCCTCCGGACGAGATTACGGAAGCGACCTTGCGGCTGACTTTTGCGAGCCGCCTGGGGATGCAGCGGTTGATGCTGCCGCAGGTGCGCATTCAGAAGCGTTGTCCCTGGACCTTTCCTTCGACAGAGGCGCAGCGTGAGGAGGCGATTCACGGGGGGGTGCGGGGGCAGTATTCACCCTTCTTCCGCTGCGGATACTCGGCGGGGCACAGCGGCGGCGCCGGCGATCTTTCTGGCGGACAGCCGTACACTTCTTGCGACTACTCACGGGCAAGTTGCGAACGACGGGGGATGTTCTCTGCCGACTCCGCCGGGCGGGCGACACGGCGATTCGGTGGCGTCGAGTATCTGCCGGCGACCATCCTCGTGCGGAGCTACGGGGAGCAGGTCCATCATGCGTCAGCGCCGGTGGAGAACGAGGCCAGGTACAACGATTTTGTGCCGCTCGTGTATGGGACCGCGTGGTACCAGCCGCCAATCGTATTTGCACGCAACGACGGCAATCTGACCCGGATGGAAGCGCTGCTCGGCATGGGCGAAGTGGATTCCGTGCTGAAGATCGTCGTAAACGGCATCGAGATACCGGAAGGACTGGCCGGAACCGATATGACGGCCACGGGCTGGTACAACGTTGTGAGCTACGGCAACCGGACCGGAGGCTTCAACACGGACTATACGGACGAGTCGTCTAAGCCGTTGGGCGACCCGTACGGCAGCATGGCGTACCTGTCGGTGGTGGTTCCTAACCGGGTAAGCGATGGACGGTCGTTGCCGCGGATCGAAGCGCTGGTCCGAGGCCTGAAGCTGGAACAGTTCAATACCTCCGGGATATACGTGCAGTCAACGTACTCGAACAACCCCGCGTGGATTCTGCTGGACCTGCTGAGGCGCTGCGGCTGGCGTCCGGACGAGATCAATCTCAGCAGCTTCGCGCGGGCGGCGGAGCATTGCGATGAACGGATCCAGGCGTGCGATTTGCACGGGACGCCGGTAGAGATTCCAAGGTACCAGTGCAATCTTGTGGTCCGAAAGAGAAGAAGCGCGGCCGACCTAGTGAGGGGCGTCCGAAACGGATCCGGCTTGTACATCACGTACGGTGAAGGCGGCCTGCTGGAACTTCACGCCGAATCGTCGCTTGCCGTGCAGCAGCCGACGAAACGGGAGAGCTCCAATAGCGCCGAAAAATACGCCGGCGGCTGGCCAGCGTATGAATTCGGGGACGCTTCGTCGGAATTCTCCGGCCTGCTGCGCCGGGAGAACGGGGAGCCGTCGGTGCGGTTCTGGTCTCGTCCGACGGCGGACACGCCGAATCGATTCTCGGTGGAGTTCCAGGACGAGTTCAACGAGTATCAGCAGGACAGTCTTTCTCTTGTCGATGTCGAGGATGCGCTGAACACAGGTCAGGAGGTCAGCGCGCGCCTGAATGCGCTGGGCATCCCGAACTTCAGCCAGGCGGCGCGAATGATCCGGCGACAGCTTGACAAAAGCATCGCCGGCAACTCGTACGTGGAATTCGAAACCAGCGTTCGAGGCATCGGGCTGAAGACCGGGGATCTGATCACACTGACGTACCTCAAAGAGGGACTTCAGCGGACTCCATTCCGAGTTGTGAAGCTGGCGGTAGGACCGAACCACAGGACGTTAAGAATCACCGCACAGCGACACGACGACTCCTGGTATTCGGATGACAGTGAAGTGAACAGCGGGACCCGGCGGAGCTCGAACGGTGAGATCGGTCTGCCGCGGCCGCTGGTAGGGAAACTGATCGACGAAAACGGAGAACAGCAGTTTGAAATCGCCGAAAAAACGAGTGTTGCGACAGATGGGAGTGTAGTAGTAACACTGGCCGCCGGCTTTGTCGCTCCGAGCAAGCCAGCCGCATCGAGCGCCGGGATCCCGCTGCTGAGTCTGACGCCCAGCGTTAACTCATCCGGAGGAACCCTAAAAGGCGGTTCGACGCTCTACTATGCGGTCAGCGGAGTGGATGGAAACGGGGCGGAGAGCGGGTTGTCGTTCGTGGTGCGGGCCAAGATTCCCGCGACGACCACCACGGCGCGGGTGGTACTTCAAGGGTTGAGCTTCTCGCCAGGGACGACGAGCTTCCATGTTTACCGCGGCACAACTCCAGCGAAAATCCTCCGCATCGCTTCGAGCGCGCCTGTCGCGCCGGCGTTTGCGGACACGGGCGCGGCTCCGATGCTGATCGGACCGCCGGACGAGAATTATGACCACGCCAAATTCTACTGGCGGCTCGAAGCGGTTCCGGAGCACCCGGTTACGCAGAGTTCGGAAGTCCGAATCGAAAGCAACCTGCTCCATATGCTGACCAACGAACATGCCGGGCTGGTTGTCCGAATCACAAAAGGACGCGGCGCCGGGCAGGAACGCGCCGTGCTGTCGAACGACGAGACATCGCTGATCGTGTCGCCTGCGTGGGACCCGGTCCCGGACAGCACCAGCCGGTTCGTGGTCGCCGAGTCGGGGTGGCGGACGGGGGCGGCCGGGGCAACGAGTCCGATCGAATTCGAAGTTCCGAACCGAGAGGGCGCGACGGTGCATGTTTCGGGACGATCGGCCAATGTCCACGGACGGGAGTGCGCTTACGAGTTGTCACCCCTGACGCGGTGGATGATCGGGGGGGGCTCGGGAACGGGCGGCGGCGAAAACGACGTTCCGGGGCAGCCTGTGTTCAGTTTGCGTCCAACGGGTCGAGGAACCGTGGAAGTAGAAGGAATCGGCTTCACGGAGCTAACGAACACCCGGAGCATACAAGGCGCGACCCTGACGCTGCATTATTGGAACGAACTAGGCGGGGGAACGCCGACGGCCCTTGGGGTCGCAATTACGCCCGCCGACACCGTGGCGCAGTTGAACTCGCCGGCTGAGTTCTTCGAGGGATCAGTGATTCAGATCGGCTCCGAAGTGCTTGTGGTGGATGGGGTCCACGAGGGCGAGACGACGTACGACGTAGCTCGGGGGTCGTTCGGAACGACGCCGCAAGCGCACGCAGCGCAAAGCCCGGTGTATCACCTCGAGCGAAAAGTCCACGTGATACCTTTCGTGAGGGATTTCTTTGGCAGCCCAGCGAGCGGGAGTTTCGGTCAGAGGATCATTCTGCCGGACGTCCGGATCTCGGCGGCCGAACTGTTTGTCACCAACTCAAGGGGTAACAGTGAAACGCGGCGGATTGCGTTCAGCGAGACGATTGATGGCGGTCTGCGGACGTTGTCCGGGGGACAACTGTCGATCCAGGTGGAGGGCTATCTCGCGATCAGTTCGTGCGCCGCTCCTCCACTGGTGGTGGAGGAGGCACACTCCGTCCGGGACGTGTTCGGGGTATTGCGATCCGCTCCGATGGGAGCGCCGGTGGAACTCGAACTCCAACAGGATGACGAGCCCTACTGCCGCCTTACCATCGCCCCGGGAATGAGGAGTTCCAACTTGGTGGACGGAAGGGATCTTCCATCGCTACGGGAGCAGGCGCAGATCACCCTGAAGGTGCTCTCGGTGGGGCAAGGGCAAAACCAAGCGCCTGGATCGGACCTGACCGTGATCATACGTCTGTAAGCGCCGAGCGCGCAGAACGGACTGCGTTGAGGAGCGGAGCTCGGCCGCGCTATAGTCTGACAAGCAGAACGTGATCCTGCTACAGAACGTCTCGAAGTCGTATCGCCTCTACCGCCGCCCGTCCGATCAGATCCGGGAGATGCTTCCGTTGCGACGCCGCAGCTATCACCGGGATTTCTGGGCGTTGCGGGGTGTGAATCTCAGGGTTGAGCGCGGGGAGACGCTCGGAGTCATCGGGCCGAACGGGTCGGGTAAGAGCACGCTGCTGCAGGTGGTGAGCGGCATTGTCCCTCCCACGGCCGGCCGCGTGGTCGCCGACGGCAGGGTCGCCGCTCTGCTCGAGCTTGGCGCCGGATTCAACCCGGAGTTCAGCGGGCGCGAGAATGTCTATCTGAGCGGTGAGATCATGGGGCTGATCCGCGCGCAGATCGACCGCTTGTACCCGAGCATTGCAGGCTTCGCCGAACTCGGCGACTTCATCGACAGGCCGGTGAAAGAATACTCGAGCGGCATGTACGTGCGCCTCGCGTTTGCTACCGCGATTCACGTGGATCCCGAAATCCTGATCGTCGACGAGGCGCTAGCGGTGGGCGATGCAATTTTTTCCAATCGCTGTATCCAGAAGTTCGACGAACTGAAAGCGCGAGGGGTGACCATCCTGTTCGTGTCGCACGATCTCGGTCTGGTAAAGCAGCTTGCAGACAGGGCCGTGTTTCTGCTGAACGGCCGGATCGAGGCCGAAGGCGTCCCGAGCGACGTCGTGAACCGGTATGTCGGAATGGTGCTGGAGCGCAAGCGCCTGGACGAGGCCCGCGTGACGCCCGCTGCTCCGAGGATGCCCAGCAGCTTTCGTCATGGGGACGGCGCCAGCCGGATCACGAAAGTCGCGCTGCTCAACGCGAGCGGCGCCGAGAGCGAGGCGTTCCACAGCGGGGAGAGGGCGACTGCGCGCATCCACGCGCAATTCCACTCGCACGTCGACGACCCGGTAGTAGGAGTTCTGATCCGAAACCGCCTGGGCATCGACGTCTTCGGTACCAACAGCCGTATCGAGCAGAAAAAGCTCGGGACGTTCGGGCCCGGAGATCAGCTCGAGATCGACTTCAGCTTCGATTGCCAGCTCACGGGACAGGATTATACACTCACGGTAGCCACTCAGAATTGGGACGGTACGAGCCAGGACTGGCTGGACGACGTACTGATGTTCCGAGTTATCGACACGAGGACCAGGGCGGGCGTGGCTAGTTTGAAGACCGAGATCACGTGGACCAAGCGATAACCAAGCCGTCGCCGGACCGCGCCGACGACGCTTTCTTCGGGCATCCCCGCGGGCTATCGACGCTGTTCTTTACAGAACTGTGGGAGCGCTTCAGCTATTACGGCATGCGAGCGCTGCTCATCCTGTTCATGACCGCTCCGGCGGCCGGGGACGGCCTCGGCTTCGACGTGGCGAGCGCCGGCGCGATTTACGGGCTCTTTACGTCGATGGTCTACCTCTTGAGCCTTCCGGGCGGATGGGTGGCGGACCGGTTTCTGGGGCAGCGACGGGCGGTCCTCTATGGGGGGATACTCATCGCCGCAGGAAATTTCCTGCTGGTCGTGCACCGCCTACCCCTGTTCTTTCTCGGTCTCCTGGTGATTGCCGTGGGGACCGGGCTGCTTAAGCCTAATGTCAGCACGATCGTTGGTCATCTCTACCGCCCCGGCGACGCCCGGCGCGATTCGGGATTTTCGATTTTCTACATGGGGATCAATCTCGGAGCGTTTCTGGCGCCTCTGGCATGCGGGTATTTGGGGCAGCGGATCAACTGGCATCTCGGGTTCGCGCTGGCGGGAATCGGGATGAGTGCCGGGACGATTCAATATCTTCTTGGCGGTAAGCACCTGGGCGATGCGGGTCTGCACCCAGCGCGCACCGCATCGCCGGACGAGGAGGCCCGAACGATTAAGCGCCTGGTCACAGGAATCGTCTCGGCGATCGCTCTAATCGCGACGTTCGCGGTGCTAACCCTGGCCGGGGCCGTGCAATTCACTCCTCAGGCGGTGTCCGACATATTCGGCATAGGGCTCTTGCTGGCCGTGCTCGGCGTGTTTGCCTGGATTCTGTTCGGCCGCGGGTGGACGGCAGAAGAGCGGAAGCGCCTGGTGGTGGTGATCGGCTTGTTCGCCGCGGCGACCGTGTTCTGGTCGGTTTTTGAACAGGCGGGCTCGACGCTCAATCTATTTGCGGACCGGAACACGGATAAGCGTGTTTTGGGGTACGCCTTTCCGGCGAGCTGGTTCCAATCCTTAAACGCCCTGTTCATCGTTTCGCTCGCGCCAGTGTTTGCGTGGCTCTGGATTCGGATGGGCTCGCGCGAACCGTCAAGTCCGACCAAATTCCTCCTGGGACTGGTCAGCGCGGGCCTGGGTTTTGCCGTGCTGATACCGCCCGCCTTCGCGGCAATGGAAGGCGAGCAGGTGAGACCGCTATGGCTGGTCCTGACATATCTGTTCCACACCTGCGGCGAACTCTGCCTCAGCCCAGTTGGTCTGAGCGCGATGACAAAGCTGGCGCCGGCGCGCGTCGGCGGTTTTCTGATGGGCGTCTGGTTTCTTTCGATTGCGGTGGGGAACTATCTGGGCGGCCGGCTTGCGTCCTTGTATGAAGCGCTTGCACTGCCGACGCTATTCAGTATCGCCGTCGGCTTCAGCCTGGCCGCCGCGCTTCTTCTTGCAGCGTTTGTCAAACCGATGAAACGATTAATGGGCGGAGTGAAATGAATATCCACTTCCGAAAGATACAGGACGCTGTCAGAAGCGAGTTGCTCGACGGCTGGCTTTTTTTCGACCACCACGAGCGCGATCCGCTGAGCTATCGCGTATTACAGTTCAAACCTCCGCGCATTCCGACCCGCCGCTGGTATTACTTTGTGCCAGCCGAGGGAAATCCGAAAGCCCTTGTTCACAGGGTAGAGCCGGGAATTCTCGATGACCTTCCGGGCGAGAAGGTGAAGTACTCCAGTTGGCACGAGCAGCGAGCAGGGCTTCAATCGCTTATCGCGGGCGCGCGCACGATCGCCATGCAGTATTCGCCGGAATGCGCCATTCCGTACGTTTCGATGGTGGACGGCGGAACGGTAGAACTCATCCGGAGCGTTGGCGTCGAGATACGCAGTTCCGCCAACCTGGTGCAGTACTTCGAGGCCCGCTGTACGCAAGGGCAACTCGAAAGTCACCTCGAGGCGGGCCGAAGAGTCGACGCCATCCGGCGGAACGCTTTTTCCTATATTGGCGAGGGGCTCCACTCGGGTCGGCGCGTCACCGAGTGGGATGTCAGAAAGTTCATCCTCGATTCGTTTGCGTCCGACGGACTTGTTACCGACAGCGGCCCCATCGTCGGAATCAACGGGAATGCTTCGGACCCGCACTATGAGCCGGTTGAGAACGCATCGCACGCCATCCGTCCGGGAGACTGGGTTCTGATCGACCTTTGGGCCAGGCTGAACGAGCCGGACAGCGTATATTACGACATAACGTGGACAGGGTACTGCGGCGAGTCGATTCCATCGCGGATGGTCGAGGTCTTCGAGGTTGTACGGAAGGCGCGAGATCAAGCTATTGCGCGCGTGCAGGACGCCGTGGCGAGAAGAGAAACCATTCACGGGTTCGAGGTGGACGATGCGGCTCGCGAGGTCATTATCGCGGCAGGGCTTGGAGAGTATTTCGTACACCGCACGGGTCATTCGATCGGCAGGGAGATTCACGGTACCGGCGCCAACATGGACAATTTTGAGACGCACGACGACCGGCGCATCATACCGTGGACCTGCTTTTCCATCGAGCCCGGCATCTACCTTCCGGAGTTCGGCGTCCGTTCCGAGGTGAATGTTTTTGTGGTGGACGATCGGGCATTTGTTACCGGCGAGGTTCAGGAAAGCCCAGTGGCGATCGCTTGAAACCGCCGCACAGACGCCGAACGAGACGGGATAGAGTAAAATTGTCCGAAGGAGGGTGAATGAACCGAAGATCGTTTGTGTGCGCATCCCTGACCGCTCCGGGGGTACTGGCCGCACAGTCGCAACCGACGCCGCCCCCAAAGACGCACCTGAAGGTCGGCGACGCGGCGCCCGATTTTAGACTGCCCGCCACGACTGGGAATCCCATCTCCCTGTCCGATTTTCGCGGCAAGAAGACGGTTGTTGTGGGCTTCTTTCCGGCTGCTTTCACTGGAGGATGCACGAAAGAAGTAAAGGCTTACGAAGAGGGGATTGCCAAGTTCCAGGAGATGGGAGCGGAGGTGTTGCTGATCAGTACCGACAATCTGCCAACCCTTAGCCACTGGGCAGGCGAGATGGGCGTCAGTTACCCAATGCTTAGCGATTTCATGCGGAAGGCCTCCAAGAGCTACGGCGTACTGATCGAGGAACGGGGCGTTGCCAACCGCGCCACCTTCGTTGTGGATGCCGCAGGCAAGATCCAACACATCGAAGAGGGTAGTTCGGCCATCGATCCCACGTCGGCCGCAAACGCGTGCAGCCGAATCAAACAGGGCTGATCTTATCCAAGGCTAAGTTCCAGGATTCGACCGGCGTCGAGGCGCAGAGACTTCGGGAATGTCACGACGGCGCGTTCACGCTCGTACGCGAGCGTCGCGCCGTGGGATCCCGTTACCTGGGCGCCCGCTCTGGAGAAGGGCAGCCGCAATTTGGCGAGGCGCAGGCCGCCTTCATCAACCCGGATCGCTACGCGCAGTTTTTCGGGCCCGCCTTCCTGGCTATAGAGCCCCCACGCCGAACCCGCGCAGAATAGGGTTCGGAAAGCGCTCTGGCGATAGCGGGGCTCGAATGTCAGTTCCTCGGCGGGTGCGGAGTAATGGAACCCCGATAGAGCCGTCAGCAGCGACCAACTCGACATCGCGCGCGCATAGTGGTGTCCGCACTCGAACTCATTCCACGGATTGCGGCGCGCGCCGTCGTGGCGATCGCGCACGGCCCGCACAATTGTGACGCCCTCTTTCACCATCCCTTCGTACATGAGATGCGCGGCCACCTGGTATTCGATGCCGGACCACACCTCATCGGAATAGACGAACGGCAGCGCCGGCCGCTTTCCTCGCGGCCAACTGCACAACAGCAGGCCCCTGTCGTCGTTCAGGGCGTACAACCGCTGCGGGTTAGGGAAATCCTCAAAGCTGTCGCGGTAGTTATACCGGAAGATCGCGCTCAAAGTCGACCGCACATGCTCGGGCGGCAGAAGCTTGCCGAGGTTCACGACTTCCGCAAACCACTGCCCGAGTAACTGGTCCGAAAGGCATCCCTCCCCGTATTGGTATTTGCCAGCTTTCGGGTGAGACTCGTCCACCGTCTGGACATAGTATTCGCCATTCCACAGAGCCTGGTCCAATTTCTCACTGCCGATGGAGGCCAACCGTTCATACTCGCCAGCCGAGGCGGCGTCTCCCAGGTGACGCGCCATTTTCGCGGCCGCTCGCAGCGCTCCCAGGTAAAGCGTGCCCATCATCGTGTTGGCGCCATAGAACTCGATGTCGTACGTGTTGTGCTGTTCGCCTTCCATCACGCCGTCGCGATCGGCGTCCCACTGCTTCCACGCGTACTCGAGCGCCCGCTTCACTTCCGGCCAGAGTTTTCGAAGCCATGCGTCGTCGCCTCCGATCTGCCATTCGCGGTAGACCTTAAGGACGCAGCCCATTTGTCCGTCGGCGGCAGGGAAGGGAACCCGCCCACCCTTCTTTAAAGGAACGGCCGTACGAAAGCCCATGCTTCCGTCGTCGCGCATGTTTACCAGGAAGTCGGTTTCGCGCATACTGCGCTCGACTTCGGGGTACAGGAACGCCATGGCCTGCTCGTAGTTGTAGACATGCGTGCAGTTCATGGGACAACAGCCCGCGTTGTCGTTGCAGCCCTCGAATGCCAGGGTTTTCCCGCCTTCGAGGACCATGACGGTCGGTGTGCGGATGATGGAAGCCTGGCTGCCGACCGCATCCAGTACAGCCGGCGGCAGCGTCGAAGCGTAGAGCGTGTCCCGGTATTTTTCCGAGCGGCCGCGGAGGGACGCGTAGTTGTCCAACACGTAGGCGGCGGGCTCCCATGACGACGGCCACCGGGTCCCGTATTGGTTCTTGACGACTGCTCCGCGCTCGCCTTCTTCGTTGCTCCAGTTGATCTCCACATTTGGGAAGCGCCAGCCAAGGACAAAAACCACTTGCCGTGTTTCGCCCGGATCGAGGCTGAAGTGCGAGGCCAGCGTCGCGTATTCGGTGGCGCCGTCCTCGGAAGGCTGCGACGGGTTGTTTGGAAACCGGCCTGTGTCCTGGAATTCGTCCCACCACTTATGGAGTTCGTCCCACCACGCGCCGTGCTCCCACGCCAACCGGTATGACAGGTCGCCGTCGCGCGTAACGATGGCAATCGAGCCGTGACGCGGTGAATCGGCGGGATATTTTTCCGACGACATACAGATTCCAGCGCGACCTTCTTCACGGCGGAATTCATTCAAGTTCTGTCCGAATTGCGGTCGTCTTCGCCCGCCTCCGGCCGCCGCTTCGACGCCGATGGGATTCATCATTGAGAACGCCACGGACATGTCGAGGCGTGAACTGGAGAGCGAAGCAAACGAGTACTCGAGAACCGCGACCGGGAGACTGGAAGCGTCCGTATCCAGCGGGACCATCGGATTAAAGGCGTCCAGCGTCACGGCCACAGGGAGCCTGGCATCTTCCAGCAGAAGGCGGGCAAACGGATAGGCGCCGATAAACGTGGCGGCCTTGAAGCGGGGCAATCCGCGGCTGGTTTCACGCGGCACGCCGTGCGCATAACCGAAGGGCGGAAGCGGTTGCCGTTCCAGCACGCGAACGACCGGCTTACTCAGTTCCCCGCCGGCTATTCGCATGCAGGCGAACGTGAAGGGGATGAGCGCGCCTTTCGACGGGCGGTTGAAGATCTCCCAATCGCGCAGATTGCCGAAACCGCCCAGGGACACGGTACCGGTCCCTATGCCGCCAAGCGGAAACGCGATCTCCCGCAGCGCTTCTCCCTTGAACGCTCGTCCCGGCATCACGGCGCCATCCTGGAATCCGGCCGCCTCCTGACCCCGAGCCGCCGCGGCCGCCGCGCCGCCCGCCAGCAAAGATCTCCGCGTGAGTCGCATGGCTGTCTCCGGGCCGAATGTAGCACAACTGGCGCTGTGCTTGAATGGTGTTTGCCCGATGACCGTGGAACGGCTGCAAAGCTCCGACAAGAGGCTGATCGGAATCGTGATTCTGATCGCCGCCGCGTCGGTTATTTACACTCGCGCCAATTACCGGTCCGCATTCCCGCAGGCCTCCATTGACCTTCGGTTTTCCAAAGACCAGATCACGAACTTCGCGCAGGAGTTCCTGGCGCGCCAGGGCCTTGACACCGAAGGCTTCCGCAACCTGACCGTCTTCGATCCCGACGAGCGCGCGCGCTTCTATCTCGAACGCGAACTTGGCCTGGAGGAAGCCAATCGCCTGATGCAGGCCGAGACCTCCGTCTGGCGGTGGCGCGCCCGCTGGTTCCGTCCGCCGGACAAGGAAGAACGCATTGTCTACTTCTCGCCGCAAGGGCGCATGGTGGGCTTTCAACACGTCATCGCGGAGGCGGCGCCCGGCGCGAGGCTCACCCGCGAAGAGGCAGGTGCCCTGGCGGAGAAGTTCTTGCGGGAGCAGACGGCAAAGCCGCACCGGCTGATTGAGCAGCAACTTCAGGAACGGCCGGCGCGCCATGACCACGTTTTCACCTGGGAGCAGGAGGATTTTCGCGCCAAGGACGCCACGTACTGGCGCACAGTCGTGATCCAAGGCGACCGGCTTGGCGCGTACTCGGAGTTCCTGCACGCGCCGGAGCAGTGGCAGCGGGATTTCGCCGCGCTGCGGTCGAGCAATGAGCTGTTCCAATGGATCGCCGAGGCGCTGTTCGTACTGCTTGGCGTTGCGGCGATTGCGGCCGTTATCCTGTCGCTGCGCCGCCGCGATATCCCATGGCGGCCGCTCATCGCGCTGTGTTCCGCAATTGGGGCGTTGATGGTCTTCAACGAACTCAACACCCTGCCCTTCACGCTCGACCGCATGCCCACCAGTTCGCCATATCACGAGATGATCGTGCTCGGCGTCCTTCAAGCTTTCGGGGCGGGCGTCGGGACGTTCTTCTACGTGATCCTGGCCGGCGCCGCGGGCGAACCACTGTATCGCCGCTCACTGCCGTCGCATCTTCCGCTTTCCACGATCGCCTCCCTGCGCGCGCTCCGCACCAGAGGCTTCTTCCGCGCGTGCCTGGTGGGGTATGGCTTCGCAGCGGCGCACATCGCGTTCGTCGTGGCGTTCTATCTCGTCAGCCGCCAGTTAGGCGCATGGAGTCCGCAGGACGTCAAGTACTCGGACCTGCTATCGACCTCGTTACCCTGGTTGTATCCGCTGACCATCTCCCTGCTGGCTGCCACCTCGGAGGAGTTCTGGTTTCGTCTCCTGGCCATTCCTTTGTTGAAGCGGGGACTCCGAGTCACCTGGATCGCTGTCGTGCTTCCGGCATTCGCCTGGGGCTTCCTGCACTCCAACTATCCGCAACAACCCGGCTTTGTCCGGGGCCTGGAAGTCGGCATTATAGGCGTCGTCGCCGGCTACCTGATGCTCCGCTACGGCATTCTTTCCACGCTGATTTGGCACTATACCGTCGACGCGGTTCTCATCGGGGCGTTCCTGTTTGAATCCGGCGATTGGTATTTCCGTATCAGTGGAGCGATCGTGGCCGGCGCGGTGCTGTTCCCGCTTGCCGTCTCGTTGTTCCTTTACCGCCGCAACGGCGGATTCGAGGCCGCGGACGTCCCGGCCGGCGCTGCATTCGTCACGGAGGAATCGCCGCCGCCCGCGGCCACCGAAACGGCCGGCGCCGACGTGGCCAATATGGCCGAGGAGTTGGAGCCCGTGCGGCCGGTCTGGCGCCGGAAATGGCTGTACATCGCCGCGGCTGTTTTCCTTCTGCTCGCGGTAATCGCTCGACCGACTCGCCTCGGCGACTTCTTCAAAGTGCGCCTGACCGCCGCGGAGGCGGCGGCGCGAGCTGACGAGGCTTTGCGATCAAACGGGATCGACACGGGCTCGTGGAGGCGGGTCGCCAAGTTCATCGCGAATCTCAATGTGGCCGATTTCGAGTATGTCCGCCGGGCCGCCGGCCTGAAGGCGGCCAACGAGATTGTCCGCGAGCGCACGATCTCCGGTGTTTGGCTCGTCCGATACCTTCGTCCGATGGAGAGCGAGGAATGGCGGGTCTACCTCGATCCGTCCGGCGAGGCTTACCGTATTGACCATGTGCTCGACGAGAAGGCCGCCGGCGCCAATCTCGATTCAAGCGAGGCTATTGCGATCGCCGGCCGGTATCTAGACGGTGTCCGAAGCGCGCCGCTCGCCGACTATAAGCTGGTCGATTCGCATGAAAGGAAGTTCGATCACCGCACGGACCACGAGTTTGTCTGGGAGCATCAGACATTCCGGATCGGCGAAGCAACCGCACGCATGTCCGTTTCGGTCGTCGGAGATCGCGTCTCATACTACCGGCGCTTTCTCAAACTTCCGGAGGCCTGGCTGCGCGACTTTCAACGGCCGCGGCTGCAGAGCTACCTGGTTCCCGCCCTCGGAGGCGGGATCGCGCTGCCGCTGCTGGTCGTATTCGTGCGCCATTTGGGTTCGCGACGCCACGCCGGCCGGCGGCTACGCTGGAAGCTCTGCGTCGCCGCGGCAATCGTCGCGGCTCTGGCGTCCGCGCTCGCCACCTTAAATACCTGGCCGACGCTTCTGCTCGGCTACGATACGGCGAAGCCACTGGAAAATTACCTAGGCCAAGTGGTTCTGAACGCGCTCATCGTCGCCGTGCTCGCGGGCCTTGGCATCTTCCTGCTGGCGCTTGCCGCGGACGTGTTCCTTGGGCTGGCGGCCGGCAACCGGCCCTTGCCGCGCGCCTCCATAGCGACGGCCGTCGCATTCGCCGCCTTGCTGTTGGGCGTCAGGCAATCCTTGTCATTCATCGGACAGACGATTCCCGGCGACCGGTTCAGTTTGCCGCTGTGGGACATTGTCGCGCCGGAATCGTACGTCCCTGCTCTTACGGTGCTCGTACAGTCGGCGGTGCGCGCCATCGCGCTGCTCTGCGCCGGCGTTATCCTGGTCTCCGCCGCCGTCCGCTATGCCCGCAACCGCGCCGGAGTGTCCGTGATTGCGTCGTGCGTCGTTCTCCTGGCGCTGGCCCAGTCGACGACCGCGCTGCAATTCGGTTTTCACCTGATCGAAGGCGCGTTCGTGATTGGGCTTGTCTTCTTTTTGATCCGCACGTCCGGGGTGGATCTGGCCGCGTTTGGCGTCGCGCTGTTCTGGATCGAGACGGTCGCTCTTGCCGGCGTCATGGCGGCGCAGCCCGCGGCGCAACTGCGCTGGAACGGCATCGCCGCGCTGCTTGGTTCGTTCGCGATCGGATTTATCGTTTTGCGTTGGACGCCGCGCTCCGACGCCGCTTTGTCGGGGCAACCGTTCGCATCTGGGATATAATCGGAGAGCGCTCGGAAGACCAGCGCCGTACTGGGGCCGCCTGCCTTACTCTCAGGAGTTTCGGGACAGTAAGAATCAGCAGCAATCCGCCACCCCCCGCTACGAGACTACGAAGCCTGAGGTGACTCAGATTGTTGATGACCCGGCATCCGGACAACGTTCCCGCTCCCGGCCAGACCTTCGCGTCGAACGCCGACTCGCACGACTACGATCCTGCCCGCTCGATTCAATCGCTCCGGCAGGAGTTCGTCGAGCGCGGCTGGGCGCGCAAAGCGACCGGTCGAATTGTTGTTGAGCTTTTTGTCCACCTGTTGGTCGCGGCCGCCGGCACGATCGCCGTGTTCGCGTTCGACAACCTGGCGCTGCGCGCTTGCGGAATGGTGCTCGTGATTGCCGGCTCGATGGGCGTCGGTACGAACACTCACACGTCCTCCCATTACGCGACCAGCGACCGGCGCTGGGTTAACGAATTATTGACATTCTTCGGCTATCCTTTCTTTCTCGGCCTGTCCGCCTCCTACTGGTGGCACTCGCACGTGGTTGTCCACCATCCGTCTCCGAACGTCATCGGAGTTGACGACGACGCCGATCTGGCGCCTTGGTTTACCCGGACCCAGGACGAGCTAAACCGCATGAGCGGCTGGCGGCGCTTCTACCACGAGAAGATCCAGTGGCTGTTACTCCCGGTTCTGCTGGTCGGCAACGGCTTCAGCATGCAGCGAAGCGGCTGGAGGTTTCTCCTCCGCCAGCTGCGCAATCCCGAGGCGCGGAAGCCGAAACACTGGCTGGACCTGCTGTCTCTCCTCCTGCACTACGCGTGCATGGTGGTCGCGCCGGCGATCCTGTTTGGCGCGAAACCAGTTCTCATCTTCTACGCCGTGCGCCTGGTTTTAATGGGCTACGCGATGTTCGCCGTGCTGGCGCCGGGGCACTTCCCCGCGGAAGCCGTGTGCCGGAATAAGGAGGAGAGGCCATCGGACTTCCTGCTGCTACAAACGACCGGAACCGTCAACTTCCGGACCGGCTGGATCGGAAGGCTGCTTTGCTCGGGGCTTCAATATCAGATCGAGCACCACTTGTTTCCGCACTTCAGCCATCCTTACTACCCGCAAATCAGCCGGGTTGTTCGGCAGTTCTGCGCCGAGCATAACCTCCCCTACCGTTCGTTCCAATGGGATGTTGCGCTGTGGAAGTGCTGGTGGATGTTCCGGCATCCGCCCGCCATCTACCGTCCTGCGAGAGCGGCTTCGCAGAGCGCCTGATGCGAACGACCCGGCGCTCCGAACCGAAGGCTGATAGCTGACGGCTATTCGCTGACAGCTTCTTCTAATGACAGCCCAGGCAGGTGAACTTCCTGCCATGACACACCGCGCACGACTGCCTCTCTTCCAGCGCTCCGGGGCGGCTGTGCTCCTCCAGATACTGCGGCGTGTGGGACGCCGGCTTCAAGTGCGGTCCCGGCGCATGGCACGTCTCGCAACTGAACGGCGGTTCGATCTTGGCATGACAGACCAGGCAGTCCGCCATCGCCGGCAGGTGGGTTCTCTTGCCTTCGGAGGTCTCCAGACCGCGGTGACACGCGGCGCACGCGTTCGCCGCCGCAAGCTGACGCTCCAGCCCTTCAGCCGGCGCCGAGAGATACTTCCCTGTCCGCACGGCCGCCAGGATGACCGGCGCCACGTTGCCGAGTCTCAGGTGGAACTCGTGGCTGAAGTTCGTCACCAGGGTGGCGGGCGGCGCGCCGATCCGACCGGGTTCATGACACCGCTCGCACGCCTCCGCTTTCGGCAGAAGGTTGTCTTCGGCCTTCGCGCTGGCTCCGGCCTCCGCATGGCAAGCGACGCACCGCGCTTCCAGCTTCAGGTGCGTCGCATGGGAAAAAGGCTTGTCGTACTGGCTCCACGCCGGCGCCGACAGCAGCGCCGTCAGTCCAACCGTCAGCCCGCGTAGGAGATTCGCCAAATCTTGTTACCGCCGTCGTCGGAAAGCAACAGACTCCCGTCCTCAAGTTGCAGCAATCCCACCGGCCGGCCCCAAACTTCGGTCTTGTTCGGATCGAGCATAAAGCCCGAGAGGAACTCCCGCACTTCGCCGGTCGGCTTGCCGTCCCTGAACGGGATGAAGAGCACGTTATACCCGACGCGCTTGGAGCGGTTCCAGCTTCCATGCGTAGCGACGAACGCGCCGCCCTGGTATTCCTTCGGAAACTGTTTCCCGGTGTAGAAGCGCGAATCCATCACCGCCACGTGCGCCTGAACCGGCACGTCCGGCCTGATCGTCTTCTTTACCAGGTCCGGCCGCTGGCCCTTTAACCGAGGATCTTCGTTCGGACCGATGTACGCGTAGGGCCAACCGTAGAAGCCGCCTCGTTGAATGTGCGTGAAGTAGTCGGGCACCAGGTCGTCGCCCAATGCATCCCGCTCCTGCACGGCCGCCCACAGCGTGTCCGTGCCCGGATACCAATCCATCCCGATGGGATTCCGCGTGCCCGCCGCGAAGATCTCATGTCCGCTGCCGTCCGGATTGAAACGATTGATGGCCGCGCGCAGCTCCGGCTCCCCCGGCGACACGTTTGAGGCCGAGCCGATGGCGAGGTAGAACTTCTCCCCCTTCCGGTCGAACAGGATCGTCCGCGTCCAATGTCCCTTCGCGAACTCGCTCATGTTGACCACTTCCTCGCCTTTGGCGGCGGTCATGTTCTTCGCGTCGTATTTGTAGCGCTTGACCGACGTGGTTTCGGCCACGTACAAAAAATCCTTCCAGAACGCCATCCCATAGGGCCGATCGAGGTTTTCGAGCAGCGCCTTCCGACCGTCGGCTTTGAAGTTCTTGTCTTTGTCCTGCAGGACGTACACCCGGCCGGCGTCGGCGCTGTCGCTCAGCAACACCTCGCCCGATGGCCCGTGAATCATGTATCGCGGCCGTTCGAAGCCGTTGGCGTATTCGTCGATCTGGAAGCCGTCCGGCAGGCGCAACTGTACGCCGTCGGGCCGGTCGATAACGCGCGGGCGATTCATCGCCGACGGCGTATGATACGGCGCTGGCAGCGGGTCCTGCGCCTTCTGGAACGCAAGGGCGGCGGCGACCAGGGCCGCGGCGGAAGCGAAAGCGAATATCCCAGTTTTCATGATGGCGAAAAAGAGGCGTTTTCCATAGTTTACCCCGCCCTTCGGGCGCCCTTCCCGATCTACAATAGAGAGAGTTTCAGAGGAGGCCGTCGGATGCGGCTTATACTGGCGTCATTCGCGCTTATCGCGTCTTCCGCTCAACTGCCTGGCCAGCAGCCGTCCCCGGAGGCGCTTGCTTTCTACCAAAGCAGCGTCCAGCCGGTCCTGCGCGCCAACTGTCTGCCCTGCCACAACGAGAAAAACCGCACCAGCGGCCTCGCTTTCGACAACCGTGAAGCTATCCTTGCGGGTGGAAACCGAGGCCCGCTCGTCAAACCGGACGCTCCCGGCGAAAGCCTGTTGCTGGCAGCCGTCGAGCAGCAGGGCGATCTCAAAATGCCGCCGGGCCGCCGGCTCAAGGAAGACGAAATCGCGAGCCTCCGCCGCTGGATCGAGCAGGGCGCGGTCTTCCCGCTCTCCGATGCGCCCGCCAAGCGTCCCGGTCAGGACCACTGGGCCTTTCAGCCGCCGAAGCGCCCGTCGGTCCCCGCCGTCCGCGACGCCGCCTGGGTTCGCAATCCGATCGACAACTTCATCCTCGCTCGTCTGGAGCGTGAGAACGTGAAGCCATCGCCCGAGGCCGCGCGGCGCGCGCTTCTGCGCCGCCTGAGCTTCGACCTCACTGGCTTGCCTCCGTCGCCGCGGGAGATCGACAGCTTCCTCGCCGATTCCTCTCCCGGCGCGTACGAGAAGGCGGTCGACCGGCTGCTCGCCTCGCCCCACTACGGCGAGAGGTGGGGACGCCACTGGCTGGACCTCGCCCGCTATGCCGACTCCGACGGCTACACGATCGACGCCCCGCGCCAGATCTGGAAATACCGCGACTGGGTGATTCAGGCCCTTAATCGCGACATGCCGTTCGACGAGTTCGTCATCGAGCAGATCGCCGGCGACCTGCTGCCCAATCCCTCCACCGATCAACTCATCGCCACTGGTTTTCAGCGCAACACACCCAACAACTACGAGGGCGGCATCGACTTCGAGCAGTACCGCGTCGAAAACGTCGCGGACCGCGTCGCCACCACCGGCGCGGCCTTCCTCGGTCTCACCCTGGCCTGCGCGCGCTGCCACGACCACAAGTACGACCCGATCAGCCAGCGCGAGTTCTACCAGCTTTTCGCCTACTACAACAACACCGACGAAATTTCCAGCGAGGACGAGCGTTACGATTACCTGCGGCCAGTGCTCGAACTGGCGACGCCTGAGGAATCCGCCCGCCGCGATGCGCATCGCGCGCAACGGGCGTTGCTTGCGCGCGAACTGGCTGCGTACGTGAAGGCGCTCTCGGCAAAGCCTGCCGCTCCGGGTGACCCGCCGAAACATGAAGACCCGGGCCTTCGCGAACGCATGGCCAACCTCCGCGCCCTGGAGCGCCGCGCTCCCCACATCACGACGACGCTCGTCATGCGCGAGCTGCCGGAACCCCGCGACAGCTATATTCACCTGGGCGGCGACTTTCTGCGCCGCGGAGCCCCGGTCACGCCGGGCGTCCCCGCCGTTCTCTCGGCGAAACCCGTGGGTGGAACGCGCCTCGACCTGGCGAAGTGGCTGGTCTCGCCGGAGAATCCGCTCACCGCGCGGGTCACCGTCAACCGCATGTGGCAGGCCTATTTCGGCAAGGGCCTGGTCGAAACCGAGAACGACTTCGGGCTGCTCGGCGCCAAGCCCACCCATCCCGAACTGCTCGATTGGCTGGCCGCGGAATTCGTCCAATCAGGCTGGCGCCAAAAGGCCCTGCACCGCCTGATCGTCACTTCCGCCGCCTATCGTCAGTCCTCGAAAAATCGCCCCGAGCTGGACGAGATCGATCCTTACAACCGGTTACTGGCGCGCCAGTCCCGCATGCGCCTCGAGGCGGAGATTATCCGCGACGCCGCCCTCACCGCCAGCGGCTTGCTGAATCCGTCCGTCGGCGGCCCCAGCGTCTACCCGCCGATACCCGATGGCGCGCTCGCTGTCACGCAGGTGAAGCGCGACTGGCCCACCGCCACCGGACCGGACCGCTACCGCCGCGGCATGTACACCTTCTTCTTTCGCTCGGCGCCGCACCCGGCACTGGGCCTGTTCGACGCCCCCGACGCCACGGCCTCCTGCACCCGCCGCATCCGCTCGAACAGCCCGCTTCAGGCGCTGACGCTGCTGAACGATGAAGCCGTCATCGAGTTCGCGCGCGGGCTCGCCAGACGCGTCGTCGCCGAGGCGGGCGCCGGCGATGCCGAACGTTTGAATTACGCGTTTCTGCTCGCGGCGGGCCGCCACCCCTCTCCAACCGAGCGGGACCGGCTGGCCACGTTCCTCGCCGCCCAGCGCGAGGAGTACCGCGCCGACCCCGGTTCGGCCAGCCTGCTTGTCGTGAAAGAGCAGGTCTTCGACTCGTCGCCCGGCGGCGTGGTGGTGGCCGAGGAATCGATCAACCCCAGGGAAATGCCCGAACTCGCCTCCTGGACGGCTTTGGCGCGGGTGCTTTTCAACCTGGACGACTTCATGACGAGAGAGTAGCCATGACATTGGACCAGCGCCGCCTGTTATTGGAAACCCGGCGGCACTTCTTCGGCCGCTGCGGCGTCGGCCTCGGCAAGATCGCGTTGGCTTCGCTTCTGGGCGACAGCCTGCCCGCCGCTTCCAAAGCTAGCGATCCAATGGCGCCAAAGCCTCCGCACGTCCCGGCGAAGGCGAAGAGCGTCATCTATCTCTTTATGGCCGGCGCGCCGAGCCAGTTCGAACTCTTCGATTACAAGCCTAAGCTCCAGGAGTTCGATGGCAAGGTCGCTCCGGAGTCCATCCTGAACGGCAAGCGGTTCGCCTTCATGGACACGTTCGCCAAGGAGCCGCCCAAGTTGCTGGGCACGCGGCGCGAGTTCAAGCAGTGCGGCCCGGCCGGCGCGTGGATGTCGGATCTGTTGCCGAACATCGCCTCGATTACCGGCGACATTACGTTCGTCTCCGGCATCGCCACGGACAATTTCAACCATGGCCCGGCGAAATGTTTCGTCAACACGGGCTCCATCCGCTTCGGCCGCCCCAGCATCGGCGCGTGGGTGACGTACGGCATCGGCAGCGAATCCCGCGACCTGCCCGGTTTCGTCGTCCTGCAATCGGGTCCTCGAGGTCCTCGCGGCGGCGCCGCGTTGTGGGGCAGCGGTTTCCTGCCCACCGCTTACCAGGGCGTACCGTTCCGCTCCGGCGGAGATCCGATTCTCGATCTCTCGAATCCGAAGGGCGTTTCTTCCCGAACGCAACAGCAGACCATCGAGGCGATCCGCGACCTTAACATGCTCAAGGCCGCCGACACCGGCGACCCCGAGATCGCCACCCGCATCGCCGCCTACGAGATGGCCTACCAGATGCAAACCAGCGGACCGGAGCTGATCGACTTCTCCAAGGAGAGCCGGCAGACCCTGGAAATGTACGGCGCCGAGCCCGGCAAGGCGACCTACGCCAACAACTGCCTGCTTGCCCGCCGGTTGGTGGAGCGCGGCGTCCGCTTCGTCCAGCTCTATCACACCGACTGGGACCACCACGCCGACCTCGGCCAGCCGCTCGAGCAGGTCGCCCGTGAAGTGGACCGCCCCACGGCCGCCCTCATTCGCGATCTGAAGCAACGCGGCCTCCTCGATGACACCCTTGTGATCTGGGGCGGCGAATTCGGCCGCACGCCGATGGGCGAAGTGCGCGAGGAAGGCAAGGCCGGCCGCAACCACCACATCGACGCGTACACGATTTTCATGGCCGGCGGCGGCGTTCGGCCCGGCGTTCGCGTCGGCGAGACCGACGAACTCGGCTTCTCGCCCGCCGGCGACCCTATTCATGTCCATGACGTTCAGGCAACCGTCCTCCACGTTCTAGGCCTGGACCACACGAAGTTGACCTTCAAGTTTCAAGGCCGCGATTTCCGGCTGACCGACGTCGCCGGCAACGTCATCCAGAAACTCTTGAGCTAGGAGGAGCAAACATGGCAGTAAAAGCAAGGCCGGAGGGCTATCACACCATCACGCCCTACCTGGTTGTACCCGGCGCGCGGGCGTTGATCGACTTCTTGAAGCGCGCCTTCGGGGCGGAAGAACCGCACGAACTGATGGCTGCGGACGACGGTTCGATCATGCACGCCGAGGTTCGCATCGGCGACTCGGTCATTATGATGGGCGAATCGTCCGCGCAATGGCCGCCGATGCCGGCCATGCTCTACCTCTACCTCGACGATGTGGACGCCGCGTACCGCCGGGCTCTGGAAGCCGGCGCGACGTCGATCCGCGAACCCGCCGACCAGTTCTATGGCGACCGCAACGCTACCGTGAAAGACCCGAGCGGCAACCTCTGGTGCATCGCCGTTCACAAAGAAGACGTATCGCGCGAAGAGATGGCCCGGCGCGCCGAGGCCTACACCCAGAAGCAGAAGAGCTGAGCCGCGGCAGAATTTCTCCATAATCCTCCTTCCCTGCTTCAGATTGATCTGCTTAACTCTGCATCGGTGATCTTGCGTCCAACCGGGTACTTGCGGTGAGCCCTAAGGGTCGTGAGGGGTGAATTCGTTGGCTTGTTGACCATTCTGAGAGTGAGCTTCGATTCCTGAGCCTGGGGTGCTCCAGCCGAGGCCGAATCCTGGTGGTGGCGTATACTGAACGGGAGGGGCGGATCCGGCTCATTACCGCCCGAGAGGCCGCCGCAAAGGAGCGGAGAAAGTATGAATCGGAACAATCCGGCTACTGAGCGCGACATGAGACCGGAATACGATTTCTCCGCGGGAGTGCGGGGAAAGCATCACGAGCAGTACAAGGCCGGCGCCACTGTTGTGTTTCTCGACGCCGACATCGCCAGGGTCTTCAAGGATTCCGAGTCGGTGAACCGGGCGCTGCGGCTCCTTCTCGATCTCGCCAGGAGCCAGTTGCCACGGGACCTGGAGTCATGACCCTTCCGTAGGGATTCACCTCGCGCGCCAGACCGGCCACCGCGGAGGAGTACAAGCAGAAGTAGCAGAGCTGATCCGCTGGTGTCCAGTCAGGCGCAGCCTTAAAGACGAGACTCTCCATAACCTTCCCCTCCCATCCTTTGGACAAACACTCGGCGACTGATCTTCGGCCATGAGATTCACGATCGTTGTAGAGGCAGGTAACCTCAGAAGATCGACGGTCAGTCTTTAAGAGAAAAGAGATGCTGTTGCACGATTTCGCATACATAGCGCGTACCCTGCGTGGGAGTCCCGGCTTTGCTGTGGCAGCAGTCTTGACCATCTCCCTGGGGGTTGGCGTCACTACATCGATCTTTGCGGTTGCCAACACGGTGCTGCTGCGGTCGCTTCCCTATACGGATCCGGATCGGCTTGTATTCGCAATTGGGGAGTTTAGAAAGCGTAACGTAGCAGACTGGCCGTTTTCGAACGCCAACTTCGTGGATCTGCGGCGTGGCGCGCGGACGACCTTCGAGGATATCGGCAGCGTCTTCACATTCCGCTCGATCCTTCGCAAAGAGGATGGCGCTCTGGAGCAGGTTCGCACGGCCATCGTGACGCCGAACTTCTTTCGACTGCTGGGCGCCGAAGTCGCGCTTGGCCGTGATTTCCTGGAGTCGGACGGACAGCCGGAAGCTCAACTCGCGCAGCGCCTGCCGACGATCGCAATCTTGAGTTATCAATACTGGGAGCGGCGTTACGGCGCAAACCCGGCGATCCTCGGTCACCGCGCCACGAACGGCGCCCAGATCGTGGGTGTTCTCTCGCCGGGCTTCGAGCTGCTCTTTCCGCCCGGCTTTAACGTAGAAAGCAGACCGGATATCTGGACGGCCGGACGCTTCGATTACGATTACGCTCAACGCAGCAACGTCTCACACCACGTGATCGGACGGTTGAAGCGCGGGGCAGCGCTGGAACAGGCCCGGGCCGAAGTAGAAACCGTGGCGGCGAGCATACGGCGGGTTGACCGGAATCATGAGACCGCTGGGTTCCATATCCGGGTGGAGCCGATGCGCGGCTATCTGGTGGCGGACGTCCGGCCCGTAATCCTCTCCCTGATGGGCGCAGCGGTCTTCCTTCTGCTTATCGCCTGCGCCAATGTGGCGAATCTCCTGCTGGTGCGCGTTTCCATGCGCGAGCGCGAGTTCGCCGTGCGCGCCGCCCTCGGTGGAAGGCGGTTGCGCCTGGTGCGGCAGACAGCGGCGGAAGCCGTCCTTCTCGCAGCGCTTGGCGCGTTCGTAGGACTCGTACTAGCGTGGGTTGGGATCCGCCGGTTTCTTACGATCGCTCCGGCAGATCTACCGCGCCTGGAATCGATCGCTCTGGATTCCACCGTTCTCGGATTTACCGCGTTAGCGAGTCTGACGGCGGCAGTTATCGTCGGCTTGGCGCCGGCGTTACGCGCTTCGCGTCCTGACTTAATGACCGTTTTGCGGGGCGGGGGCCTTGCCGCTGAGCTTCGAGGAGGACGGACACTGCGCAATGGCGTGGTGATGGCGCAGTTGGCGCTCTCCTTGGTTCTGCTCACCGGCTCGGGGCTGATGCTCCGAAGCTTCGTGGCATTGCAGCGCATTGACCCGGGATATGATCCGCAAGGCATCCTGACGTTTCTGCTGCTGAACGGCCAGGGTGGCGGCTCGCTGGAGCAACGAGCCGCGTCGATACGCGCGATTCAGGAGCGGCTGCGCGCGCTACCGGGAGTTGAAAAAGTGGCGGCTTCGAGCCCATTTCCTCTTACAGGAGGTTTCTATCCGATACGATGGGGCACGGAGCAAGCCATGGCTGACCCGACCAAATTTCAGGCCGCGGAAACCCAAACCGTACTTCCGGACTACTTCGAAACCCTGCGCACGCAGCTGATCGCGGGACGCACCTTCACCGAGGCAGACAACTCGCCTTCGCGGACCGTGGTTATCGTCGACGAACTGCTAGCAGCGAAGGCATTCCCGAACGAACCTGCCGTCGGGAAGCGAATCCTCGTTCGAGCCCGTCGTCCTCAGCCTGAATGGGTGGAGGTGATTGGCGTGGTAGCTCGCCAACGCACCACCTCTCTGGCGCGGACGGGACGGGAACAGATCTACTTCACCGACGGCTTCAACGGCCACGGCGCTGTGGCGCGATGGGCGGTCCGTACGGCCGGAGATCCGGGGAAAATGGAAACCACGATCCGCGCGGAGCTCGCCGGCCTCGGCCAGCATCTGTTCCTCACGGAGATGCAGCCGATGGAGGCGCTCGTGTCAAGAGCGCAGGCCAGAACCCGCTTCTCGCTGTTGCTCATGAGCGTATTCGCGGCGGTCGCGGCGGTGCTCGCGGCGGTGGGCCTTTACGGCGTGTTGGCCACTGCGGTCCGGCAGCGCACCGCGGAGATCGGTATTCGGATGGCGCTCGGCGCGGCGCCCGCCGGCATTCTCAAGATGGTCGTAGGACAGGGACTGTGGCTCGCTGCCGGCGGTGTCGCGACAGGCCTTGTGATGGCCGTTGGCCTTACGCGCTTCATAGCCAGCATGCTGGTCGATACCGGGTCAACCGATGCCGCCACTTTCTCCGCTGTGGCCGTGTCGTTCCTCGCGATCGCCGCCCTTGCGTCATGGCTTCCCGCACGCCGCGCCTCGGCCCTCAATCCCGCTGCGGCTCTGCGGAACGAGTGACGCCGTAGCGTTGGAGGTCCTGGAGCGCAAGCAGCCAGATCTGGCCCCTGGCGCCCCTCGTCGGCACGCCGCTCCAGACCGCGGAAGGGCACTCATAAGTACAGATTTGTGGCCCTGCGCCTCTGGTACCTCTACATTCACTTTGAACGTGACGCGTCGATATCTGGTTGGCTCTACACTGGGGAGTATGCGTTGGTTCACTACTGGTATAGCCGTGATTTCCGCAGTCAACGTCCGGTGACATGAGACTGCCTACGAGTGTATGGGTTCTCGCCTCCGCGGCCTGGTTGTGCGCCCAGTCTCCGGACGAGTTGTCGCGGCAGGTGCGCGACACCGCAACGGCATTCGCCAAGTCGATCACCCGGCGCGATTTGGCCGGCGTTCGAACCTTTCTCGCGCCAGACGCAATTCTCCATTCTCCCGGCGGCACGGCGGTGCGCGGACCGGCGAAGATCGCCGAGGCGTGGGGCCACGCCTTCGGGGAACTCGAGGCGCCATTTGCGCGAGAAGCGGAAGCCGTTCACGTCCTCTCCTCCGGGACTCTCGCGCTCGTCACGGGACCGGTCCGCGACGCGAGCGGCAAGCAGGTCCGGACCTTCAACTCCGTGTGGCGGCGCGGCGCCAATGGACGCGTTCAACTGACGCTGGACTACGCATGTCCCGCGTGCAACTGCGGCGTAAGCGAGCCCGAGCCTCGCGACGCCGCCGGCGAAGTCTGGCGCAGCGAGGCGGCATTTGCCAAAACGATGGCAGACCGCGACCATGTTGCGTTTAGCGCTCATGTGGCCGAAGACGCCGTATTCATTGACGGGGCCGGGCGGGCGCTTCAAGGACGCGAGCAGGTTGCGTCCTCATGGCGACATTTCTATGAGGCGGAGAAAGCGCCGTTTTCATGGCGCCCCGAACGCGTCCTCGTTCTCGAATCGGGCGAACTGGCGCTGTCGCAAGGCCCCGTGCGGGATCCGGATGGCAAGCGTATTGGCACATTTGCCTCCGTCTGGCGCAAGGACCCCGATGGCCGATGGCGCGTAGTTTTTGACAGAGGCTGCGAGCCATGCGATTGCCCCTGAACAGGTGCGCCGGCATCCCGATGAAAGAGAAGACTCTCTCCGCGGCCGGGAGCTGATTCCCTCGTCCGGACCCCGCTCAAGATTGCGGAATGGCTCTCATGATTACAGCCTTGTGGTCCCGCTCCTTGAGGGAAACCGACTCGGCCTTGCCTTCGAACGGCTTCACAAAATCGGGATCGAGAAACGCATTCGGCTCCACCTCCTCCCAGGCGAGCACCTTGTACTCACCGGGCGTCACGTTCTTGAAGCGGAACGCGCCTTTCTGATCCGTGAGCGCGCTTTGATATAGCAGGTACCGCCCGGATTTGGGGATCAGCGCGACGGTGACGCCGGACATCGGCTTGTCATCCTGCCCGTTAATGACTCCCTCAACTCGCGCGGCCGCACCATCCAGCCGGATCTCGAGTTTCTCCGTCGATGTGCCCAGCTCCAGGCCGTCATCCCCCATCTCGCGCGAACCCAGCCGCACCGACTTAACGTATGTGTCCTCGGGACCGCCCATCAACCTGACCAGGTATTTCTCCGGAGGCACATCCTGCAAAGTAAACGTCCCGTCCTCGGCCACCTTCGTGTTCGGAGGTATCATCGTAAGGCCGCCCATCGGCTCCAGGATAACCCGCGCTCCGCCCAGGGCTGCTTTACTGTCTTGGTCCATCACAATGGCGCCGTTCACCGGCAATGGGCTGCCGGTTGCAACAATGATGCCTTCCACTGGCTGGTCCCCGACTTCCAATGCCATGCCCGCGCCAAGGGGTCTCATCCCGATCGGGTCGCCGGAGACGCGCAGCGTGTACGATCCGGGCGCTACGCCCGCAATCTCGAACGTCCCGTCGGATTTCACGCTCGCGTTGCGTCCGAACAACATCCCCATCACGCCGGCATCTTTCGGAATGAGCCTGACGGTCGCCTTCCCGTCGCCTGCCACGCCGGTCACTTCTCCCTTCAGCCGCACCGCCTTCGACTTCCGCAGCCTTACATCCAGGCCCCCAAGATCTCTGCCGGCGCTGATTTCGACCGGTGCCGCTCCCGCTGCTTCGGCGGAGTTCGGATAGTAGGTTGCGATGTAGGTTTCCTCGGCTTCGGCGGCCGCGGGTTTTGGTTCGCCGCCAGCGGTAAGGGGCGATGCTACCATCAGGTATCGGCCCGCCGCGAGGTTGGCAATCCGGAATTCGCCCCGGTCGTCCGTTTTCGCTGTCCCCAGCGGCAGAAACTGCCGCTTTCCGCGCTGGTACATTCCTTTGACGGCCGCCACCATAATGTTCGGCAGCGGTTCGCCATCTTCGTCCAGTACCCGGCCGGACGCCACCGCGTTCGCTTGCAGCTTGAACATGACGTCCTTCATTTCTCCGCCCGCCTGAAGCGTCAACGGAGTGCCTCCCATCAATCCGGCCCGCGATCCGTATGTCTGCCGGGCGTATTTGGGATGTTCCCCGATGAGCATATAGACTCCGCCTTCAAGATCCTTAAAGGCGAAATGACCGGATTCGTCGCTCTTGGCGCGCATCGGCGTCACGGCGCCCCCGGTTGCGCTGACGAGAAGCAGCGTGACATCCTTCACCGGTTTTTCCGCACCGGCATCGATTACCACGCCTCCAATCAAGCCTTTCCTCTGCGGCTGCGTTGCCGCGGCCGTGTTTTCACCCGCGTTCGGGCTCGCCGGATTCTCCTGGAATGCCGGCAGCAACATCGCCGTTGCGAGCGGCGCAACGATCCATAACCGTTTCATCGGTCCTCCGCGCCAGGAATCGCCTTCAATGCAACCTCTAGATGACCGTTCTTTTCCACCGACAGCGGCTGCGCCTGCCGTTCATGAAGCTTGACGAACTCGGGATCCTGGCATGCGCCCGGTTCGACAGCCTTCCAGGCAATGAGCCTGTATTTCTGGGGCGGAACGGCCTGGAAATGATACGCCCCGTTCTGATCCGTGCTGGTGTCCCGATAGAACCATTCCCGCCGGATCTCCGGGATCAGCGCCACGGCGGCGCCGGCCAATGGTTTGTCGTCACTGCCGACGACGACCCCTTCAATCACAGCTCCCTCGGCGCCAAGAGCGATGTCGATCCTGTCGCCCGCCCCTCCGTTCCACTCCAGCTCGTCTCCCGCAACGGCCCTTCCGCCAATCGTTGCGGAGGCAAGGTACGTCCCCTCCGGCAGGTGGTCCACCCGCAGGCGGTACTTTCCCGGGATGACGCCCTTCAGGAGAAAATCGCCCTTCTCGTCGCCGGTCGCCGTCGATCTCACGCCCTCGATATCCGCAAGCTCCAGCCTGACGTTCACGCCTTTCACGCTTGGCGCGTTCGCCCCCATAATAGATACGCTCCCCGCGAGTTCGCCCGTTCCGCCAAGACGGAACTCCAATCCGTCAATGTGCCGGTCGGCGACTTCCAGCGGCATCGCCCCGCTCACTCCCGTCATATCGGTGATCGATCGCGCTAGCAGACGATACGCTCCCGGCGTCACGCCCCTGATCTCGAACGTCCCGGTTGCCTGTTGCGCCAGGCCCATGCCGCCCGGCGCCGCGCCTTCCGCCGCGGGTCCTTCCCGGACCAGCATCATCACGATCGATGTTCCATCCGGCGCGCCTACGACGTGGCCGCGCACGCGCACCATCGTGGTCTTCGTCATCTGAATATTTGCGTCGCGGTAATCTTCTCCCATTCGCACATCCAAAGCCGTCGCCCGAGCCATTTCGCTCGAGCCGCCGAAATACGCGGATGCGTATCCGCTTTCCGGCTTGTCCGTAAGATTCTCGCTGCCGACGCCCGCCAGGCCGATTCCAATGTCCAGGTTGGTCGCCCTGACGATATACCGGCCCGCCTTTAGAGCGATGCGGTATTCCCCGCGATCGTTGGTTTGCGCCGCGCCGGCCTGCGTCCATTGCCGCCTTCCTCTCACGTACCTCCTTTCGAGCGCCGCCACAATCACCTTCGGCATCGGCTCTCCTTCCGCATCGATCACGCGTCCGGAGATCACCGCATTCGGGGCGAGCTTGAAAGCGAGGTCCTGAATGCTCTCCCCGGGCGAGAGCGCCAGAACGACCTCTGCGCCTTTTCTCGCCCCGCCGCGGTAGAACTCCCGTTCGAAGCCGGCCCGCTCTGCGCTCAGCCTGTACCGCCCGGCTGCGATATCGCGAAAGGCAAAGCTCCCGTCCTCCCGGGTTACCGTGCCCACAGCGTCTGCTTTTCCTCCCGCCAGCGTGAGCGTCACTTTCGCTTTCCTGACGGCGGCGCCCGATGCCGCGTCAAGGACACGGCCCGCAATCGAGCCATTCTTCTCTTCGGCCTGCGCAGTGCCTGGCCAGCATAGGAAGGCGAGGGCGATGACAAACCGTCCGATTCCGCGCTGCATACGTCACCTGGCTCGTAACGACTCCGCCTTGCTCAACGCTCTGGCCAGAACATCAGCAGCGCCAAACCGGCCATAAAGGCGCCGAAGCTCCACCAGCCCTTTTTCCAATCGATAATCGTTGTCGCGGGAGGAAGCAGGCTTCGGGCGCTGCCGCGCAGAAACGCCGTTTCCCCGCGGGCAATGCCGATCATCATCCAGACGGACAGACCAAGCCCCGCCGCGAATGCTGCTCCGCGTATCGCTCCGATCGGAGCCACGCCGGCCAAGCTGTGGACGGCGGCGTAACCGGCGAGAATGACGATATTCATAAAGCGCATGCGGTCCAGTACGCGCGACGCGTATCGTCTCCGGAATTCATCCCAATGCTGGTACTCCGCGGTCCGATTCGCCGGAAGCGCCCAGCCGTGTTTTACTACCTGCGCCTTCATGACGATGAGGCCGATCACGACGTACGTGAGCGTCAGCGGCCACCGCCAGTGGATATCGGCGTCTCCGCGCCACGCCATAATCGCCCAGCTTGCCGCGATCAGCATTGCCAGAGCCGCTTCCAGAGACCATGAAAAATAGGTCCTCAGCTTCCGCTCCTCCAGCGATACGGCGACCCGTTGCGGCCTTTGAATGCGCGCCCGGTTGGCATGCCGCCACCACGCGATGAACGCAAGGGTCATGCCGACAAACACGGGCGCCACCAGCGACAGCATCGGGAGTTGCTTCCACTGGCCCCAGAGCGCGATCGCCATTAACCCGCAGGCCTCCAGCGCGTGCGGCACGATGATGGTCGCACGATACCGCCGCCACCATTTCCGGCCTTCCGCGCTCGTGTGCCATCCCTCCGGCACCTCGATGTCCTGAAAATATCGCTCGCCGTTCTTGAGCGGCAGACGCCACGCCCGTATCGGGATCCACCACAGCCGGTAAAGCACCGTTATGGAGTAGCAGAGAATGACTTTCCAGTCAGAACCCATTTCACTTCGCCTTTCCGCCGACAACCGCGAGTTCTTCGCGCACCATCGTGACAATTTCCTTCTCAGCTAGCCCAGCCAGCACCAGTTGCGTCAGCGCCGCCCGTAGCCCCTTTCGCAGTTCGTCTTGTCCGGCAAAGTCGCTGCGCCTTGCCTTCACTACGGCGCCGAATCCGTGCCTCACGGCCACCAGTCCCTCTTCCTGTAGTTGCCGGTAAGCGGTCGCGATCGTGTTCAGGTTTACTCCCAGGTCGCCCGCCACCTGCCGCACGGACGGCAGCGTTGCGCCTTCACGCAACGTTCCCCGCGCGATCAGTTCCTTGATCCCGTCCACCACCTGTTGATAGAGGGGCCGTTTGTCCTCGAAATCCACCGTCAGGTACATGGGCTACCCACTGCCTACTGTATGTATACACCATACAACTCGGCTGTCAATAGTTACAGCTCAAGAGCCTCATTGTCTTTAAATTTGGTTCCAGCGCGGCTCTGTGGGCAGGTTCCGCTCGCTTCCGGGCGCCGTACTACTCGCCGTCCGAAATCGTCGTCCTGAGTGGGGGCGAGGTCTCGAATTGCCGGGCAGCCGTCCCGCCGGAAGGCGATCCGCAGGAAGTTGCGGTTTCAAGCCGCGGGTCGCACCTCGACCTTCGGATATATTCTTTTGGTCTGCTTGAGCGTCGCGTAGTTCAGCCCGGGCAGGCTCGCGGTCGCCGTGCCGGCCGCCACGCCCCACCGCACCGCATCGACGAAATCGCTGCCCTGCGTTCTCGCCCAGACGAAAGCGGCGTTCAGCGAATCTCCGGCCCCAATCGGACATAGCGCGTCGATCTGAGGCGGCGCCACCTCGGTGACCGTCTGATCGTGGCCCGCGATGGCGCCACGGCTCCCCAGCGACATCACCACGGACTCGGCGCCCATCGCCTGGATCCGCGTGACGGCTTCCCTCAGGTGCGCCCGCGTGATCAGCCCCCGGTTCAGCAGCCGCTCTGCCTCGCGGTGGTTCGGCGCTACGACGGTCGGACCCGCCTCGAGTCCCTCCTGGAGCGGCTCTCCGTCCGTATCGAGCAGCGTCTTGACGCCCGCCTGCCGCGCCTTATCGACCAGCCGCCGGTAGAAATCCCGTGGCGCCCCCGGAGGAAGGCTCCCGCACAGCAGCAGCCAGCTTGCTTCCGGGAGCCTGCGGATCACCGCTTCCTCCAGCCGGCCGATCTCCTCGACGCTTACTGACGGACCGCGCTCGTCCAGCTTCACTGTCAGCCCCTGCTGATCGGTGATCGAATAGTTTGTTCGGATGTCCTCCTTGATACGCACCGCCTCAAGCGCAAGCCCCCTTCGGCGCAGGAACTCCTCGAACCGGTCGCCTGCCTTGCCGCCGCTGAAAGCGATGGCCAGCGTCGGAACGCCGAATGATTGCAGGACTTGCGACGCATTGATGCCGCGGCCGCCTGGCGCTTGCGAGCGCGATAACAAGTACGCCCGGTCGTCGAAGACGAGCCGGTCCGCCGTGAAGTTCAGGTCGATGGCCGGGTTTGCGGTAAGAGTGACGATCAACCGTCCTATTCTAATGGAGTCCGGATGCTAACCTGTCAGATTGAATCGCCATCCGCTGCTGCTTCCCTACGTCGCGATGGGCTGCCTCTGCTTCTTCTGGGGCACCACCTATGCGGGCATTCGCATGGCGCTCGAGTCTTTCCCCCCGCAGGTGCTCGTTGGCACGCGGTTTTTCATCTCCGGTTCTCTGCTGCTCGCCGGCGCCCGGCTGGCGAATCTCCCCTTTCCGCCGCTGCGGACCTGGATCTACCCGGCCGGCTTCGGTCTGATGACCCTGGGAATCGGCAACAGTTGCCTGACCTATGCCGAACTCTTGATCCCGAGCAGCCTCGCGGCGCTGTTCGTGACCGTGTCGCCGTTCTGGATGACCGGCCTCGAAGCGCTTCAGCCCGGCGGCGAGCGTCTCCGTCCGGCGACGGTCGCCGGAATGCTCATCGGCCTCGGCGGCACGGCCTTGCTGGTCGGGCAGGGCTGGACCTCGGGCTTGGGTGGCCAGGTCCTCAAGGGTTTCCTCGTCATCCAGTTCGGATGTTTTTCCTGGAGCCTCTCTTCCGTCGCCCAGCGCCGCTACACTCGTCATATCCACGCCGTCGTCAACGGCGCCATCCAGCAACTTGCCGCGGGCGTCGGCTTCTTGTTGATTTCGGGCATTCTGCCCTGGCGGCCGGTGAACTGGAACGTACGCGGCGTTTCCGCCTTGATCTACCTGGTGATCTTCGGCTCGATCATTGGCTACACGTCGTTCGTCTATACGCTCAAGACGCTGCCCGTCGCCATTGTCGCACTACATGTCTACATCAACCCGGTGGTTGCCGCCGTCCTTGGCTGGGCGATCTTTCGCGAACCCTTCGGCTTCCGTGAAATGGGGGCGATGCTGGTGATTTTCCTGGGCGTGTATGTTGTCAGCCGCTACGGAACTCGAAGTCCCTCGCCACCATCCCGCCAAGGACCCCCAAGCCCGGATCAGATCGCCGCCGGCTGACGTGGGCGGCGCGCTCTTCAGCGTTCCTTCTCGAGAACCTTCGCTCCCATCGCGCCGCCGAGCGTCGGCAGAAGCGTGAACAGCAGGAACATCATTACCAGGTTGAGAATGATGATTGCGGCGATTCCCGCCGGACTCTCCAGCACCGGCAGCACCTGGCTGAGCTGCGCCTCTGCCTCTGCGCCTTGCGCGGCAAGTTGCTCCCGAAAATACCCGCCCAGTCCTTTTTGCTTGGATATGGTCAGGAGCGCTACCGTGAAGACCACCGTGCCGATCACGAAGCAGAAGACGCCCGTGATCCATCCCATCCGCGCGCCTTTCTTGACCGACAGCTCTACTCCCGTCCGGCGCCGGTACAGATAAACGGAAAAGAATCCGGACGTGACAAGCCACACAAAGCCCCAAACGACGTTCAGGTACATGGGAAGCTGTATCAGCATCAGCAGCGAAGCCGTACCCGCCGCCAGCAGGCCCGTACGGACCGCGATCCGATCGCGGAAGGAAACTTCGCCCGGAGCGGCGGCGGCCGGCGCGGTGGCCCCGATCGGCTCCACTTCCGCGGTATGCGGTTCCACCGCCGGAAACTCTACCTGGGGTTTCCCGCACTTGTGGCAGAAGCGGGCGTCGGGGGGAAGCTGCGCTCCGCACGTGCAGAAATCGGGCACTTTCTCAGTGTCCCGCAGTAGTTCACCACGAGGCAAGTGAAACGCCCGCCGCGCCCGCCGCGCGGCGTCGTCAGGCCACCCGCCGAGGATAGGCGCGAAACAGCGGTTCCGTGTCCCGCGACAGCAGAACCCACAGGCCGTAAACGCCGATCGCCGTGCCGATCGGAACATTCAGGAGCCCAATGGCGCACAGCACGATGGTCAGGATGCGCGCCCAAGGCCGGAACTTCAGCAATCCGACGCCGGCGACGATCGAAGGCAGCGAGAGAACCAGCAGCACGACGCAGATGAATCCGCCGATAGCCGCCAGAATTGGAATGGCCACCATCGCGTCCGGATCCTGGCGCGCCGCCGTGATGCCGACGACGCCCGCCAATCCGCCGAAAAACATCAGGAAACCCAGACCGATCAGCGCGCCGAGACAACCGAGGGCGATTTGCAGCGCGCCGAGTATCTTCACATGACCGTCCATCGCAGCCTCCGTGCGGTTTTAATTGTAGTACGCGTTTGCCCCAGCCACGGTCCTCGCCTTCGCGCGCTACGATCCGCTTTCCCTCACAAACGTGATGAAGTCCACCGACGGCGGCGTTTTCCCCATCGCCCGAAGAAAACCGGCAATCTGCCCCCGGTGATGCGTCGAATGATTGATCACGTGCAGCACGATCTGCCACAGCGGCTGGCTCCAGGGCCGCCCGCTGAAGTCGGAGTAGCGAAAGGCGGCGTCCGCGTCCTCGTCCCGCAGGCCGGCCGCCCACGTTCGCCAGTTCTCGTGCAGCCGCGCCCACTGTCCGACCAGCCCGGCCATCCCGGCGTTCTCGATCGTCCTCGCGACGACGGTGGGAGCGCCGCCCTGGATGCGCTCCAGCCAGATAGTCTCCGACGCCAGCAGGTGCGCCAGCGTCCCGACAACGCTCTTATCGGCGGTCAGGAAGTCCCGCCCCTGTTCTTCGGGCGTCAACCGCAGCGCCGCTTCCAGCAGCCGCCGCGTCGCCCAGGCCGTGTAATCGACATACTGCCGGAGCGCGTCAGCCGATACCTGCATGTTGGGGACTCTACCACAGTCGGCCCCCCGCCGCCGGGTATGGTAACATCCAAAAGCGGGGTGGCATTCGCCCGCCCCTTCGGGTTCCCTCTTGCTGGAGTGGCGGAACTGGCAGACGCACGGGACTCAAAATCCCGCGCCCTTCACTGGGCATGTGGGTTCGATCCCCACCTCCAGCACCAACATTAGGTCAAGCTGTCCGGCCATTTTTGGCGGTGCGGCCTGTGCGATCGTGCCACCGAGGCATGCCGCTGAATCTTTCCGATGCGCAGTTTCCCGAAAATCTCGCGAACGGCCCTTGGGTCTCGTTATCCGTGACGGTTGGTGACCTTGCGATGATCGGCAGCGTGCCGCGATGAGTTACAATCGTTGCGTCAACGAAGATCGGTCGAATGTCCGGACGGATAGTAAGACAATGAACTACTGGCTCGATCTATTTACAGGCGAAACGTGGGACGAGTTTCGGAAGGCGGGCGCGAAGATAAGCGGATTCCGTGAGAGCAGGCGGAAAGCTCTGCAACGTATCGGCCCCCGTGACATACTACTCTGCTACTTGACTGGTGTGATGCGTTGGGTCGGTGCATTAGAGGTGATTGGTCCAAGTAAGGACACGAGCCTTATTTGGACATCGGATCCTTTTCCTGTGCGGTTTGAGGTCAAGCCCTTGGTAATGCTCGACCCGGAGTGCGGCGTGCCGATGAACCAATTCGAGGGCAAACTCGACTTCTACCGTAGCCTCGAACACAAGGGCGGATTCAAAGGATTTCTGAGGATGAGTCCAAACCGCTTCAAACGTGAAGGCGACGGTGGAATCATCATGGAAGCCCTTCGTGAGGCTGAACGGAACCCTTTGCCTACGCCAATTGATCCGCGCAAGCTCGCCAGAAAGGCCAGCTACTACAAAGTTGAATTTCGGAAAGGCAAAGTCGCAGTTCCGACTGTGGTGACCGTGCCAGAGCACGACGAAGACGAGTCAGCTAACACGGAACCGAGACAGGTGGGGGAACCCACCACTAGGCACGCAGAGATCCAATATCACCTTTTGAGACTGGGTGCCGAGCTTGGGCTTGAGGTTTGGGTTGCCCGCAATGATAGGGGCAAGAGACAGGATGGCGAACTGCTTGGGGCAATGGCAGGCATGAGGGACGAACTGCCGACGCAGTTCAACGAGGCGACGAATCGAACAATCGAACTGATAGACGTCCTCTGGTTGAAAGGCAACACGATCATCGCTGCGTTTGAGATCGAGGCGACCACCTCAATATACTCAGGGCTGCTTCGGATGAGCGACCTTCTGGCACTCCAACCGAACCTCGACCTCGCCTTGTACCTGGTCGCGCCTGACGAGCGGCGCGTAAAAGTGCGACAGGAGATCGCGCGACCGACATTCGCGTACAGGGAAAAGCCGCTTCCGAGGGTCTGTGGATTCATCAGCTTTGAAAAGCTTATGGAGCAAGTCGAGGGTATCAGGCGACTCGGCCTGGCAACCTCGCTCAAACCAGAATTCATGAAGCGAATAGCTGAATATTTCGACCGTGACGTGGAGGCGTAACTTCCATCTATGACGGTGCGCCACTGCACGGCATGTTTGCGCCCAGGGCGCGCAGGCTTGTGCCATTCTGCGCGCTATGCCTTAAGTCCTCGCAGGTACGCGTAGCTCGCCTTCATCGCCTCCAGGTTCAGTTCGACGAAGTAGTTCTTCACGCCGCCTTTCTTCGCGGCGCCGAACAGCTTCTTCCAGTCCACGACGCCTTGACCGACCGCCACCATCTTCTTGTCGGCCGGCGACCAGTCCTGCAAGTGGATCGAGATGAAGCGCCCCGGGTGCTTTTCGAAGTATGTGGCCGCTTCATGGCCGAGGCTGATGACGGACACCTGGAACTGCATCTTTACCAGGTCGGGATCGAACTCGCTCAGCAGCTTGTCGTAAATCAGCGCGCCGTCGATTTCGCGGAACTCGAACTGGTGGTTGTGAAAGCCTGCCTGGAGGCCCGCTTTCTTCGTCCGCTCGCCGATTTTGTTCAGCTCGCCGGCGGCGCGGACCCAGTCGGCCATTGTTGCGTCGCGCGGCAACGCGAACGTGGAGACGATCATCTGTTTCAGACCAAGTTCTTTCGCGTAGGCGATGCGCTCGTCCAGGTGCTCCTTCAACTCGCGAAACTGGTAGTGCGAGCTTTCGCAGCCCATGCCGGCGGCGCGAATGCGCGCGCGAAGCTCCGACGCTTTCACGTTCACCAGCCCGCCAAACCCGGAATCGAGATAGCCCGGCGGCGAGCACATCTCTATCGTCTGATAGCCGATTGCGGCCAGTTCGCGAAGCGTCCCGTCGAAATCTTTCGACAGCGCCTCTCGAACTGGATAGACCTGGCATCCGATCGGCAATCCCAGCGGCGCCGCTTCGAGTTCGCGTGCGCGCGTCGACAGCGCGGCAAAGCCCGCGGCGTTCGCACGGAGAAGGTCTCTGCGGGAAATCGTCCTCATGCCCCGAGAATACTTCATAACGACTCCGGCGCCCAGCCACTCCGGTACTCGCGCGCCAGGTAGCGGTTCGCCTCCGCCGAGTTGGTGACCGTTACGGTTTCGGCGTCGAACACCAATCGTTGCCGCGCCCGCAGCGCCACGGCGTACAGGTTTGCGGCGTCCGAAATCGGGCCGGCGTTGACAAAGCTGCCGGGCCCCTGTTTCCCGCCCCGGCAGGCGGCGATCCACTGTTGCATCCCGGGAGAAGCGCGGCCGGGTTCACGCTCCCGGCGGCGAGCCGGCGGCTCGGCAGGCGGTTTCCGTTTCGCGCGCTCGGAAAGCAGTTGCGGGTTCTCGACGCGGAAGCCTGCCAGAATTTTACCCTTGTCGCCGACGAACATCATTCCTTCGGCCGGTAGGCCTTCTGGATCGGAATACAACTCTTCCGGCGTCGGCGGCCGCATCCCGCCGTCGTGCCAAACCAGGTCCAGGGCCTTCCGCGCGCCGCGCGCCGGAAACCGGAAGCGGACCGCGCAGGCGTCCGGGAACGAGAAATCGTTCTTCACCCGCGCCGCGACGCCGCCGTTGAAGATGCAATGGTGGGTCATCATTGGCTCGACGCTCTCGGGCGCGCCGAGATCCAGCGCGTTGAACACAGTCCAGAGGCTGTACTGGCCCATGTCGGCCATCGAGCCGCCGCCGAAGTCGTACCAGCCGCGAAAGACCATATGCGTGTAATTGGGGTGATAGGGACGATCGGCCTCGGGCCCGAGCCACAGATCCCAATCGAAGCCCTCCGGAACCGGGGGCTTGTCGGCGGGAAGCTCGGCGTACTGTGGCCACACCGGGCGGTTGCTCCAGTTGTGCACCTCCCGCAGCGCGCCGATGGCGCCTTGCCGGATCCACGCCATCACCTGTTCCATCGAGCCGTTGCTGTCCCACGGCGAAAAATGCGTCGCGACCCCCGTCTCGCGCGCCGTCTGGATCACCGCCCGGGCTTCCTTCAGCCGGTTGGCGATCGGCTTGTGCATGATGACATGCTTGCCCTTCTTTATCGCCGCGATGCTGACCACGCCGTGGAGATGATCCGGCGTCATGATTTTCACCGCGTTCAGATCCTTCTCTTTGTCGAGCAGTTCGCGGAAATCGGCGTACGATGAGCAGCCCTTGAACTTGCCGTCGGATCGTTTTGCCGCGTAGAACGCCTCGACGTAGTCCTTTCCGACGTCGCGGCCGCCCGGGATTACGCCGTCCAGGTCCGCGCGCCAGTCTGGTTTCCCAAGCGCTTTGCGCATACCGTTCAGCAGGCCGTCTTTTGACCAGTCGCGATATTCGACGGCGTATTTGCTGGGATCGCAGACCGAGACGACCTGAATATCGTCAAGCGCGAGCAGCGACGGCAGTTCGCGAAGCCCCTGGGTTCCAACGCCGATATAGGCGAGGGTGATCTTGTCGCTCGGACTGACGACGCCCGGTCCTCCGAGCACGTGTCTTGGCACGATGGCAAACGCGGCGGCGCCGGCGGCGGTTCCCATGAATTTGCGGCGACCCTGGTCGGTGTTCATGCGAGTCCTCGATTCCTCCACAGGCACTATACAGGAGTTCAAGGTCGTTTGTCTGCCGCGCAGTGACGCGAATGTTCAGCGGGCGAGGGCGGACTCCGGCGAGGGATTTTCGGTTACGCTGCCTGCTCGAGCAACGTGATGGCATCGCCGGGGCGGACGAAGCCGGGCTGAACCACGGCGCCGTAGAAGCCCGACAGCGCCCAACGGGGCGAGGAAACCTCGCCTTTCCCGGTCTGCTTGTCGAAGATCGCCTGCTGGATGCCCGGCCCGTAGATGTCCAGAGCGTTGCACGGCCCGCGGAGCCTCGTCAGTTCGATGATCGCTTCCCCGGCGCGAAAACGCTGGCCCGCGCGCAACTGGCGGCGATCGAGGCCTTTCGTCGTGAGGTTCTCGCCAAGCGCGCCGGGGAACAGCGCATACCCCTGCTCCATCAGCTCTTCGATACCTTCGGAAGTCACCAGCAGGATCGCCTGGTTCGGTCCTCCGTGGATCCCCGGATGCGAGCAGGCGTCTTCTTCGAAACCCGCCCTGGTGAGGAACCCCTCCGCGACCGCGCGCTTGGGCACGCCGCCCGGGGATACGCTGACCTGAACCACCACGCCCGTCATAGGAAATCACAGGCGCGGCGCGGGCTCGCCAAGAACCCGCGCCTGTCCCGCGCCATTAAATATCGTAATACAGCGCGAACTCGTAGGGATGCGGGCGGAGACGTATCGCCGCCGCCTCCGCGGTTCGCTTGTAATTGACGTACGTTTCGATCAATTCTTCGCTGAATACGTCGCCTTTCAGCAGAAATTCGTGGTCCTGCTCCAGGCAGTCCAGCGCTTCATCGAGCGAAGCGGGCATAGACGGGACGTTCTTCATCTCCTCCGGGGACAGATCGTAGATATCCTTGTCCAGCGGTTCGCCGGGATCGATCTTGTTGAGGATTCCGTCCAGACCGGCCATCGTCATCGCCGCGAACCCCAGGTACGGGTTGCACGACGGGTCGGGAGGCCGGAACTCGACCCGCTTCGCCTTCGGGCTGGCCGAATACATCGGAATGCGCACCGCGGCCGACCGGTTGCGGCGGGAGTACGCCAGGTTCACCGGTGCCTCGAAACCCGGGGTGAGCCGCTTATAGCTGTTCGTCGTCGGAGCGATGATCGCCGACAGCGCGCGGGCGTGCCGCAGCAGTCCGCCGATGTAGTTCATCGCCAGGTCGCTGAGGCCCGCGTAGCCGTCGCCGGCGAACAGGGGCTTGCCGCCCTTCCAGAGGCTCTGGTGCGTGTGCATGCCGCTGCCGTTGTCGCCGAACAGCGGCTTGGGCATGAAGGTCACGGTTTTGCCGGCCCGGTAGGCCACGTTGCGCACGATGTACTTGTAGAGCATCATGCCGTCGGCCGACTTCACCAGCGTGTTGAACCGCTGGTCGATTTCCGCCTGGCCGCCGGTGGCCACTTCGTGGTGGTGACACTCGATGGTCATGCCGCAGTCGATCATGGTGCGCACCATCTGGCTGCGCAGGTCCTGGTAGTGGTCGGTGGGCGGGACGGGAAAATAACCTTCCTTGTACCGCGGCCGGTAGCCGAGGTTGTTCGCTTCCCGCGCCGAATTCCACCGGCCCTCTTCGGCGTCGATGAAATAAAAGCCGCAATTTTCCCGCTGGTCGAAGCGAATGTTATCAAAAATGAAAAATTCTGACTCCGCGCCGAAAAACGCGGTATCGGCGATCCCGGTGCTCCGCAGATAGACTTCGGTCTTCTCGGCGATCCAGCGCGGATCGCGTTCATAGTGCTGGCGCGTGATTGGATCCAGAATGTCGCAGGTCATCACGATGGTCGGCGTCTGCGCGAACGGATCCATATACGCGGTTTCCGGATCCGGCATCAACAGCATGTCGCTTTCATGGATGACGGCCCAGCCGCGAATGCTTGAGCCGTCGAAGCCGAAGCCTTCCTCGAACGACGATTCCGACAGTTCCGTGAACGGGTAGGAAACATGGTGCGAGATGCCCGGAAGGTCCGTGAAACGGAGGTCGACCTGGAGCGCTCCGTTGTCCTTGGCGAACGCCAACACTTCCTTTGAATTCATCTATCCTCCTGGATGGTGAGCCTCTACGGTGCAACGACCCCCGGCGCGTTGTCCGGCCGGGATTCTGTCGCAGGCGCTTGTCAACCAGTTAGAATAGCGAATCGGCCAGAAAGCGTCCAATAGAAATAACTTATGGAGCAGATCAGCCTGAATTGGGAGCCTGAGCGCCGGACCTACACTGTCGGCGAGCTGACGCAGGCGGTCCGCAACCTGCTTGACCGCGAACTGGGTGACGTTTGGGTGCTCGGCGAGATCTCGGGTACGAAATCGGCGCCCAGCGGGCACTGCTATTTCACGCTGAAGGACCAGGACGCGCAGCTCCAGTGCGTCTGCTTCCGAAGCAGCCTGCGGCTCCTGCGATTCAAGCCGCAGGATGGGGTCCAGGCGCTGGCGCGCGGGCGGCTGGATGTCTTTCCGCCCCGAGGGAGCTACCAGTTGCTGGTAGAGGCGCTGGAACCGCAGGGCTACGGCGCCCTCCAGCATGCCTTCGAACAGCTCAAGAAGCGCCTCGCGCTAGAGGGGCTGTTCGACGCCGCGCGGAAAAAAGCCCTTCCTCCGTTTCCGCGCCGCATCGGAATCGTGACCTCCCCCGCCGGAGCGGCGATCCGCGACCTGGTCGAGATCCTCTCCCGGCGCGCCCCGGGAGTGCACGTCCGGCTCTACCCCGCGCAGGTGCAAGGAGCCGGCTCCGTGGAGGGGGTCGTCGCGGGGATCGACTATTTTGGGCGCTCCGGCTGGGCCGACGTCGTCATCGTCGGACGCGGAGGCGGCTCGATCGAAGATCTCTGGACGTTTAACGAAGAGCCTGTCGCTCGCGCCATCGCCGCCTGCTCGGTTCCCGTCGTTTCCGCGGTCGGGCACGAGACGGACTTCACCATCGCCGATTTCGTCGCCGACCTGCGCGCGCCCACGCCCTCGGCCGCCGCGGAACTGGTGGTTCCCGAGCGCCGGAAAGTCCTCGAGCAGGTGGACGGCTGTCGGCGCAAGCTCGAACAAGCCGTCCGCTATTGCCTGGTTCATGCCCGAACCCGGTTGCACGACCAGGGCGTCGATCGCGCGATCGGCCTGCTGCGCCGCAACATCATGCGGAGCGGCCAGCGCGTCGACGAGTTGGATTTCCGCCTCCGGGAGCTTGCGCGGGGCCGGCTCAACGACGCCAGGCGTTCGCTGGAGGGCGCGACGGCGCGGCTGCTGCGCCAGGATCTGCGCTTGCGCTTCTCGCAAACCCGCCGGCGGCTGGAACGCACGGAGGCCGCGGCCGCTCAGCGCATCCGGATCCGGCTTGGCTTGGCACGCCGAGCGCTCGATCAGGCCGCGGCGCAACTTCGCCAGCTAAGCCCGCTGCGCGTTCTCGAGCGCGGATACGCCATCGTACAAGACGCTGAAGGTAGGGTCGTCCGCCGCGCCGAAGAAGCGCCCGTCAAGGCGAACGTGCGAATCCGGCTTTTTCAAGGGCGGCTCCGCGCGCGCATCACCGAATCTCACCAGGCGGCGACGGAACCGTCTTCGTGAAACACCCGCGCCATCGGCCGCGTCCCGCCGAAGGGGTATTTCCTGAACGCATCCTCGCTTAAGTCGAAGCCGAGGCCCGGCTTGTCCGGCAGGGGGAAGCGCCCGTCCACCATCCGCATGGCGGGGAACCCCAGCCATTCCTCCCACACCTTCTCCTTCATTTCGGGGACGACGCCGCTACAGATTTCCTGGACGATGAAGTTCGGCATGGCGGCGTCGACGTGCAGCGTGGCGATGCCCCCGATCGGGCCTTCGCAGGCGTGCGGCGCCATCGAAATTCCGGAAGCTTCCGCCAGTGCCGAGGTCTTCCAGAGCGCGGTGATCCCGCCGACGTGGTTGATGTCGGTCTGTATGATGTCCACGACGCCCATTTCGACAAGCTGCTGGCAGCCGTAAGCCGCCACCAGCCGTTCGCCGGTAGCAATGGGAGTGGTGGATCGCCGCGTGATCCGCGCCATCGCCTTGACGTTCTCCGGCGGGCACGGCTCCTCGACAAACAGCAGGTTCAGCGCCTCCACCTCCTTGATGATCGTTGAAGCCACCGAGGGGCTGGTTTTGGCATGGAAGTCGACGCCGATGTCGATGTCTGGTCCCAATCCCTCGCGCAGCGTCTGAATGCGCTTTACCGCCCGGCTGATCTTCTCGTTCGTCTCGATCCATTCGTAATAGCCGGGGATGCCGCTCTTGAAGGCTGTGATGCCGAGCTTGTCCGCCGAGGCGCGCAGCGCCTTCAGTTCTTCGAGCGTGTTGGCTCGGGAGTGATAGTAGCCGCGCACCCCCCGCGCATCCATCGGCCCGCCCAGCAGCTGATAAACCGGCAGGCCGAGCATCTTGCCGCGGAGGTCCCACAACGCCTGGTCGATGCCGGAAATCGCCGATCCCATCACCGGTCCGGCGCGATAGAAGCTGTGGACGTACATCGATTGCCAGTGGTGCTCCACCTGCATCGGATCGGCGCCGACGATCAGTTCCCGGAAATCGTTCACGCAGGCGATCACCGCCGCAGCCTTACCTTCCAGCGTGCCTTCGCCCCATCCCACGAGGCCTTCGTTCGTTTCAAGCTTCACGAACACGTATGGCCGGTCGGAGTCCGGCGTCAGCGAAACTCCGAACGCCTTCATCTCCGTGATGCGAACATTCGAACCAACGCCGGTGAACGCATCCGCGCCCAGCGGGGCCTGAGCCGCGAAGGCGCAGGCGCACGGGTTTGAGGCCATCGCCCTGCCGGTGGCGGCCGCTCCCGCCATGCCCCCGAAAAAGTCACGACGCCGCATATTGCTTCAATGCCTCCCGGTTCACCTTGATGCCCAACCCGGCCCCTGCCGGCAGAGGCAGAAAGCCGTCGCGGACTTGCTCGATCGAGCCCGATGTCAGCTCACTCCTCATCCGCCGGTCCCGCTCCGCCGACGGGAAGGGCGTCTGTTGTATGAAGAAATTCGGCAGGCTGGCCGCCAGGTGCAGCGCCGCGGCGGTCGCGACGGGACCTCCATTGTGAAACGGCGCCACCGCCACGTAGCACGTTTCGGCGATCGCGGCCATGCGGCGGATCTGGGTGATGCCGTTCCGCCCGATATCCGGTCGCAGAATGTCGATCGCGCCCTCGCGCAACAAGTCCTGAAACTGGCCGCCGCTGTCGATGCCGCGGCCGAAGCCGACCGGGGTGACATTTTCGTCGGTGATCTTGCGTACCGCGGCGAGGTTCGAGAGCCGGCAAGGCTCGTCGAACCAGAGCAGGTGAAATCGCTCGAGCGCTTCGCTGACGCTGGAGGCGTCGCCGGGACTCAACTTGCCGCCTCCGTCCAGCACGAAATCGGCCCCGGGACCGGCGGCGGCGCGCAGCGAATCCATGCGCCTTCGCACCGCGAGGATGAACGCCTGGCCGTGATTGGTCGCGGTATCCGGCGGCAGCGGAACCGAGAAGGCCTTGTAGCCGGCCTTCTGCGCCTGTTCCATCGAGCGTTTCAGCTCGTCGTCTGTGGCGCCCTCGAGCGGTGTCATCGCCCGCCCCTTGTTTCGCGTGGGGCCCCCAAGCGCCTGGTAGAGCGGCGCCTGCGTGATCCGGCCCATGATATCGAGCAGCGCGATGTTGATCGCGGCCTGCAAAGCCGGGAGCGGCTGCAACCCCCGCCGGACGGGCTCGATCGCCGTCGCGTCAACGCCGGCAACGGCCTCCCGGGCCTGCGCCCATTCCTTCGGCGAGACTTCGCCGCATTCTCCATAGCCCTCCAGGCCGGAACGGGTCGACGCGCGGACGACCGTGTACCTTCGGCCGGACACGGGCTCCCGCAACGGATACATCTCCAGGTCGCGGACTTCGTGAGGACCGCCGCGCGGAGGCGCAGCGGCCTGGGCGGCCAGGCGCATGCGGCGCAACGTGACGCGATTGTGCATGTACACTCTCCCGCTTATTTACGTTTACGATCCGGGCGAAGCTCGGCGCCTCCCCGCGGCTGCCCTGCCGCCGCCCGGGACACCTAAACAGCATACAAGCAAACCGGCTTTTCGGCGCCCGTGGTGTGATAGATTGTCGCCGTGAGGAACAATTTCCCGGCCATTGTCCTTGGATTCGCAGTTGTGGCGGTCATGCCCGGCTTCCAGGGCACTGACGCCGACTTCAACGGCAGGTGGAACATCGCCATCCCGAGCGAGGCTCGCAGCCGCGCCTGGTGGCTTGAAGTCCAAGGCGCCGGCGGCGCGGGCCAGCTCAAAGGCCGCTTCGTCGGCGCGCCCGGCGGAGGAATGTACGAGCCGAACCAGATCTCGATTCGCGGCGGGGAACTGACGTTCGTATTCCTCCGCAAATACGGGATCCCCGCCGAAAAGCGAGACTATGCCGAACTGCCGGACCGGCGCGGCGTTTACAAGGCGCGGCTCGTTGACGGCAAATTGCAGGGGACATTCGAAGTCGAAGGCCATCCGGCGACGCGGCTCGACTGGACCGGTGAGCGGGCCCCGGAAATCACCGATCGGGACGACGGCACATGGAAGGAGCAGGCGCCGGTCGAACTGTTCAACGGCAACGACCTGCGAGGCTGGACGCCGATGATTCCCGGCAAGGAACTTGGCTGGAGCGTGCAAGACGGCATTCTCACCAACTCCGACGACGCCAACAACCTGGTCTCGGAGCGCAAATTCTGGAACTTCAAGCTGCGCGCCGAATACCGGCTGGTACCCGGCTCCAACAGCGGCATCGGCTTGCGGGGGCGCTATGAGATCCAGATCGCCGACGACCACGGGCGGCCGCCGACGGTGCAAAGCCACGGATCCCTATACAGCCGCATCGCGCCCCGGATGAATGCCAGCAAGCCGCCGGGGGAATGGCAAACGATGGAGATCACCCTCATCGGCCGCGATGTCACCGTCGTTTTGAATGGGCACACAGTCATCGAAAAGGGCGTGGTAGAGGGCCTCACCGCCATGGGCCACGATCCGCACGAGGATCAACCGGGTCCCATAAGCGTGCAAGGCGATCACCGCAAGGTGGAGATTCGCAAACTGACGGTGACGCCGCTGAAGAAAGGCTGAATTCCGGGAAGGGAATTCGGTCACGGGGCCGGCCCGCTACCGGGCGCGATCGCGCACCAGCAGCGCTTGGCCGGACCCGAGCCCCATCTGTTTTCCGAGTTCGCTAGCCAGCCAGCTCACCTCGAGCATGTCGTCGCCTGTCACCCGCAGCCGGACCTCGCCGCGTGAGCCGCCTCGGCCGATCCATCCGTAGCGGCCCTCGCTGTTGACCTCGCCCTCGAAGCGGAAGAACACTTCAGGAGATATGGCCCGGTCCGCGATCCGATAGCGCGCCCAGTAGCGGCCACGAATCCTGCCGTTTTCTTCGGTGATGCTGACCTCGATGTGCTCGGGCGGGTACATCTCCCGCGAAGGCTGTTCGACCGGCCGCGGAATATAAAGCCACGTCGAGGAAAGCGGCGGCGCAACCCGATGCTCCAGCGCGGCCACCGGCGCGGCAGGCGCCTCTAACCGAACCGGCGGCGTCTCCAGCGCGGCGACCCGCGGAGGTCCCGTATCCTCACGCGGCGGGTCGTGAATCGCCGGTGGATGCTGAGTTCTAAGGCGCGCCAACTCGGCGAGAGCATGGTCCCGCTGCGCCTCCGCCGTTTCCAGTTCCCGCCGCAATTTGCGGTTTTCCGCCTGGATCCGGCGCTCCGCGCCGGCCTGGTCCCGCGGTTCGGATCTTCCTGGGGTATACGCGGTGGACGAGCCGCCGTAGTCCCCCGGCGCCGGCCGCACGATTTCGCGAGCAGGCGCTTGCGGTTTCCGCGCCCCCACCACCGGCGGCGAATACCAATGGAGCGCAAGCATGGCAACGAGCGCGGCTACCGCCCAGAAGTAGTTCCTATATGCCTGCTTCGGCCGCGCGGACTGGGGCCAAGCCGCCGCGCCGGCCTCCGTCGCCTCCGAAACTGCAACTCCGGGCAATCCGCCGCCAGCCAGCGTCATATCGTACTGCTGCCGGCGCCGGGCGTCCGACAGTACCGCATACATCCCGTTGAACCGCTTCATCTGGAGTTCGGCCAGGCGCCGCGTCTCCTCCTCCTGAAAACGGTCGGGATGGAACACCAGGGCCAGCCTCTTGTGCGCTTGCCGAATCTCGTCCGAAGTGGCCGACGGATCGAGGCCGTACTCCTCGTAGTAGTTCATCCGAGGCAATGCCTACCCCATTCCCATCGGCGGAAACATCTCCGTGCAACAGGGCGCCGCCGCCGGGATGAGCGCGGTCACGCGCGCTTTTTGCTACGGTAATTCCATGCAGCACACCGCCGTCGAGTGGTTCGTCAAGCGTCTTCACGAACGGGGCGTCGATTTCATCGCCACCCTGTGCGGCTTTGGCCTCGATCCCCTGTACGACGCCGCCAAGTGGGAGGGACTCCGGCTCGTCGATACGCGCAACGAGCAGACCGCCAGCTACGTGGCCGAGTGCTTCGGCCGCCTCACCCGCCGGCCCGGAGTTTGCGCGGTTTCGAGCGGCGTTGCCCACGTGAACGCGCTCACCGGCGTTCTCAACGCTCATTTCGACGGCGCCCCGATGCTGCTGATCAGCGGGGCTGGGCCGCTCCGCACGCGCGGCATGGGCCACTTCCAGGACTACAACCAGGTCGCGGCCGCCGCTCCCATCACCTGCTACTCACGCGTTATCGATTCTCCCGAGCGCGTCGTCCATATTCTCGATCAGGCTTTGGACGCCGCCGTGTCCACGCCCGGACCCGTCCACCTGACCTTTCCGCTGGATGTCCAGGCCGTCGCCGTCCGGCAGGAGGATCTCATCCGCGGCGCGCCCGCCCCGGCGGTCTCACGCGCGCAGGACGATGCAGCCGCCGTCGCCGAGGCGCTGGCATCCGCAAAACGTCCGCTCGTCGTCGCCGGCAGCGGCGTTTTCTACGCGGGCGAGAGCGAGGAAATGCTTGCGTTCGCCGACAAGCACGCCCTCCCTGTAGTTGCGCCGATTTGGGACCGCGGAGCGGTGGAGCGCGTTTCGGAAACCTTCATGGGCGTTCTCGGCGCCGCCACCGGCGGCCCCCGCCTGCTCGCCGACGCCGACCTGACCCTGATGGCCGGCGCGGCGAACGATTACCGGGTCGGCTTTCTCCAGCCCGACGCCATTCGCGCCGACGCCCGCGTCTTCTTTCGCGAACGGGACTGGCGCGGCCTGGACGAAGCCTACGCCAAGGCCGGCGGCAAACGGCACTCGGAGTGGCTGGCCGAGGCCGGCAGGCGCAACGCCGAATTCCGCCGCGAAGTGGCCCGCCGCGGCGCTAAGCAGGCCGAGCAGGGCATGCACGCCTCGCACATCGTCGCCGCCTTGCAGGCCGTCATGACCGACGAAACCGTCCTGCTCATCGACGGCGGCAGCGTCGGCCAGTGGGCGCACCAGTCGCTGTGCGACCGCTATCCCGGCCACTGGCTCACCTGCGGCCGGAGCGGCGTGGTCGGATACGGTATTGGCGGGGCAATGGCCGCCCGCCTCGCGTTCCCGGACCGGCCGGTAATCCTGCTCTCGGGCGACGGCGCCTTTACCTTCAACGTCGCCGACCTCGAGTGCGCCGCCCGCCAGAAACTCACCTTTGTCGCGGTCGTCGCCGACGACCAGGGATGGGGCATCACGCGTATCGGGCATATCGAGAAATACGGAGAGGCGATGTCCAGTTCCTTAGGGCCGATCGCGATCGATCGCCTGGCGGAGGCGCTGGGGGCCCGCGGCGTCCGCGTCGGAGCGCCCGAAGAGATCGAACCCGCATTGCGCGTCGCGCTGGCCCATCGCGGCGTGACCGTGATCCAGGTCCCGATCGTGGGCGGTAATCCCGGCGCCTGAGCCGCCGGTCAGGGCGCGGTGGCCACCGGTTGAGCCCGGCGCTACAAGTACAGATCGGCAGGCACGTGAAGCAGCGCGGCGAGCTTTTTCGCCTGCGTTTTGCTGATTGTCCGTTTGCCGCTCACCACTTCGGAGGCGATCCCGCGGGAACCAAATACCTCGAGCAAGTCGCGTTGGCGCAGGCCGTGCTCTTCCATCAGGCTGCGCAACCGGCTGTCGGGCGTTGACCCTTCGAGCAGGTAGTTGGCCTCCTCGAAAGCTTCAATGAGGACAGTCAGCAGCTCCGCGTACTCGCGCTCTTCCGCGATCAGACGCTCATTCTCTTCTTCGGTGCGAATAACCGCCGGGAGCTTGCGCGCCAGCAGACGGCCGTAACGTCCAGGGTCCAATTCGAGCACGGCTCAAACAGCACCTGCGGATCAAGGCATTCTATGGCACGAGTGAGAACGCCGTCACAGAATGTTCCGTTTATAACACAGTAGTACTAGATTGTGGCTAGAGTGTGAAAGAAAAGCGAGTACCTTAAGCTCTCCAGAACCGCATGATTCCACGGCCTTCCATTCGCGTTCAAACAATCTCGAGAACGTCCCGTCCTCGAGCTCTCGAGGGTCCCTGCCCTGCTGCAATAGTCTGCGCACGCTCGCCAACTTCCCGGGGATCCCGCGTCCGCAAAGGCGGTAAATGTCATTGAAGTTTTTGGGGTCAGGTAGTAGCGCCCCCAGATACTCGCGAGCTTCATGAAGCCCAAAGCCAGCGCGGGTATAACTCTTTATGACGAGACTCCCCTGGATTTCCGTGCTGAGCCGCTCAACGGTGCCGGTCAATAGGAACTTGAATCCCCGCAGACCGAGTGGCAGCAACTGAGCCAAGGTTGACCGGTAACCACCGTTGCGGAGGGGGATGTTTTGGCGCTCATGAATCTTCTCCACCAATCGTACGCCAAAATCCCACTGATGGCGTCTATTAGGATCGCACAGTCGCTATCCCGCTGTCCCAAGTCGCGCGGCAGCGCACAACAATATTTTCTCTTTGAGAACGACTTTCCGGATCACTCCCGAAGAGTTTCGGTCAGTAACGAGAGCGCGCCTGCACCACAGCCTCGTCCCCATTCCATCAGGTGCATGATCCCCTATCGCTTCCGTTACTGTGCGACTGGACCTTGCACCGCAGCTCGGCGATCAGCCGCTGCGCCTCCTTGGAAAGCAGTTGCGTCAGCGAGTACGACGTAAGGCCCTGGATCAGCGTCGCGCCAGGGACGGCGAGAATCAGGGGCGTCAGCAGCTCAACGTGCCGCCTGCCGATCACGTCGGCAAGCGTTCCGAGACAGGACGTTTCGGGGCCTCGGCTGGGGAATCGGACCCGGCCCGGTGGGCGCGATGGGGACTCAGGCGCTCGTGACCGACACGAATTCCGCCGTGGTGTTTCATGGTAAGGACAGCGTACCTACCAGATTAGATGACGGCAGCCGGACCCGCGACTCACCAGCAGCACCTGGGATGCCTTCGCAATCTCGACCTGCCGTGCCGCCCCGGTCGGTATCAGTCGACTGGTGAACAGGATCAGGAGGTCAGAGACTCGGCGCGCTAAGAGCGCGCTAAGAGCTTACGCCACAGCCATGGCGGAAGACTCGACATGCTAACGAGCGGCGCCCTTGAGGAACCGGTCGAACCAGGCGAACGCGTCGGCCTGCATCTCGAGGTCGAACTTGTGGCCGCCGTCGTAGAAGTTGCAGCGGTAGCGGTCCGAGGCGTTGGCGCGCTTGAAGGTCTCGGCGAGGATGGCGTCGGCCCGCTGCATCTCGGGCAGCGTGTAGAGCGGATCCTGACGGCAGTTCAGCACCATCGTCGCGGCGGGCGCGCGCAGCGCGAGGATCTCCGGGAAGTCGAGGTCGCGGGGCAGCAGCGGCACGTAGGTCATCCAGGTGTGAGTGAAGCACTTGTCGAGCACGAATTCGCGCCAGGTGGTCATGAAGCCGACCGCGATCGCAACTTTGATCCGGTCGTCCACGCCGCCGAGGAACACCGTCCGCATGCCGCCGCCGGAGAGGCCCGCGCAGCCCATGCGCGAGGCATCCACTTCGGGCCGCGCGGCGAGCACATCGAGCGCCCGCTGATCCTCCACCAGGTAGACTCCCGGCCAGGTGGTGCCCGCGGAAATGAGGCTCTTTTCCATGATGTGCTCGTGCGCGCCGGCGAAAGCGTTGTACTTGGCGATGCCTTCGAGATCGCCGGGCTCCGGATCGACGCCGCCCGCCTGAATCGCCGGCGGCACGTCCTTTACCAGCACGCGGCGGCTGGCGAACGGGAACGTGTCGTGGACCAGGACGGCGTAGCCGCGCTTGGCGATTTCGTTCGCCCAGGCGACTCCGCCGTAGTAGTGGGCCTGGTGCTTTTCCTGCATCGCCCAGTCCTGTTCGCCCGTCCGGACGATCTTCCGCCAGCCCATGAACTTGTTGCCGGCGTGGTCATGCAACCCGAGAATGGCGGGCAGCGGGCCTTTGGCGCCCGCCGGTTTCAGGAAGACCGCCTCGGTTACGGGTCCCGCCGGCAATTGCCAGGCGAGGAACTCGATGTCGACCCCATCGTAAGTGGCGCGCGACGTCACGGTGACCCTGGGCGTTCCGCCGAGGTCCACCGGAGCGAGCAGTTCAAGCAGTCTCTGCCGGCCGGCCTTGCGCCATTGATCGACGTTCTTCCACTTGCCGGTCCGGAACGACAGCTGGCCGGGCTCGTTCCCGAGCACGCGATCGGCGAGCCAGGGACCGTAGGCGCCAACCATATTCACTCGCACCGAACCATCCTCCGCCGGTGAACCGGCCGGCGCCTGCGCCTCGGCCGCGGGAAGCGCCCATGCCAGCACGGCGGCGCACAACGAAATTGGGATGCGTATCATGTTCGATCTCCGCGTTAGTCTCCGCTCACGGGATTTTCTCACAGCTCGGGACAAGGACTTCGTGAAGTCCCTTGACGCACACGCACCGCGCGACGTCGGGAGGGCTGGATCCGTTCAACCGGGCCAGGGCGCACTCGGAGGCGAGGTCCTTGGATCCGAGCGTGAGCGCCGTCTGAAACTTCCGGCGGGCTTCCGGAGGCCGCGCCGCTTCGATCAGCAGCCCGTGGACCAGGTAAGGGCGGTCCCATTCCGGCCAGCGCGATTGAATCTCGCGGAGGGCCGTTTCGGCCTCGGCGCCGCGTTCGAGTAGCCCGAGGAGCACGGCCCGGACCAACCGCAGGTCGGGGTTATCGGACGACGCTTTCAAGGCCCGGTCGATCAGTTCGAGGGCCTCCGGGTTCCGGCGGTGACGCACCAGCAACAGCGCCGCGTCGCGGGCGACTTCAGGCCGCGTGCCCGTCTGCCGCAGGCCCTCGCGCAACACGCGTTGGGCTTCTTCGGCGCGGCCGGAGGCGTCGAGGATCCGGGCTTTCGTGAGGAGGTAGTCGCCGGTCCGTTCGCCTTCGGGAACCTGATCGAGGGCTTTCAGCGCCTGGTCGGGGCCTTGGATGGAGAACAGCGCGATGGCGAGGTCGAGCCGGGCGGAGGGCCGCTGCTCGACAGCCTTTTCCAGGAACTCGCGGGCCAGTTCGTATTGCTCGGCGCGGAGCAGGAATCTGCCGGACTCCTCCCACACCTTGGGCTGCGCGTTCATCGACAGCAGTTTGCGATATTCGGCCTCGGCTTCGGTTGTTCTGCCTTCGCGCAGAAGCAGTCCGGCGAGGTGCATCTGGAACTCCGCATCGCCGGCATGGGCCGCCGCCATGGCGCGGAAGCGTTCGATTTCGCGGCCGGCGCGCTCGGCGGGAGAAAGCGTGGCCGATTCGATCATGCCCGGTTCGCGGCGCGGGTCGCGGACGATCTGCGGGCGCAGTTGGCGGAATCGATCGAGATGCTTCTGCGCTTCCTCGTCGCGGCCGGTCGCCATGAGGGCCTGGCCGAGGTGGAGGAGTACGCCGGGCTCGTCGGGGCCGAGTTCGAAGGCTTTGCGGAGTACTTTCTCGGCGTCGGCGGGGCGATCGAGGGCGATGTAGACAACGCCAAGCTGATCGAGCGCGCGGAAACTTTCCGGCGCCAGCTTGACCGCCGATTCCAGGTGGGGCACGGCCTCGGCGGTGCGGCCCATGCGGTGGAGCAGCCAGCCGTAGGAGAGCCGGGCCGAGGCGAAGTCGGGATTCAGGCGCACGGCCGTGGCGAGTTGTTCAAGCGACTTCTCCGGCTCGGTGCGCCAGGTGAGCTGTCCAAGATAGAAGTGTCCGACCGGATCCTTCGGGTACTTTTCGATGTACCAGGCGAGTTCCTTGAGGCCCTCCTCGACGCGCGTGTCGGTGTGGCCGCAGACGCGCGCGCGGTCCCGGCGGACGCGGTCGTCGGCCGGGCGCAGCTTCAGATACTCGTCGTACGCGAGGGCGGAATCGCCGTAGTAGCCCGCTTCCTCCGCGGCCCGCGCCAGGGCCAGCAGGACGTCAGGGCGTTGCGGCGCCTTCTGCCGGGCCTGCGCCAGGACGAACACGGCGCGGGCGTAATCCTCGCGAGCGGCGTGCACGAGGCCGAGCTCCAGGATCGAATCCACGTCGTCCGGCTTGAGCTTGACGGCCACCTCCAGAGCGCTGCGGGCGCGGTCGTAATGCCGGGCTCGCGCCGCCGCCCGGCCGAGATTATAAAGGACCTCGTAATTGTCCGGGAGTTGCGCGGCCACCGCGTTGAAGGCCCGCTCGGCGCGATCGTAGAGGCCCATGCGCGCGCACGCGACGCCGACGGTGAACAAGGCGCGCGGGTCGGCTGCCGCGTCCTTTTCCAAGCCGTTCAGGATGGCTTCCGCTTCCGCCTTCTTGCCGGCGTAGTGCAGGGCTTCGGCGCGAAGCAGGAGCACCGCCGGACCGGCATCCTTGACGTGGGCGAGGTGCTGGAGCGCCTTGGCGCCCTCCTTTCGATCGGCTGCGAGTCGCGCCAGTTGGAGGTTGGCGTTGGGATGGGAGGTATTGAGCTTGACCAGGCGCTCGAACAGTTCGCGCGCTTTCTCCGGCTGGCCGCAGACGAGGTAGTGGTTGCCGGCGTTGTTCAGCAGGGCCGGGGAGGGCGGGCCCTTGGCGAGAGCGCGGGCATACAGCGGTTCAGCTTCGGCGCACTTACCCTCGGCGTCGAGCCGGGCGGCCTCGCGCATCTCCTCGTCCTGCGCCGCAACCGGAGGCGCGAGGCAGAGCAGGACGATGGCGAGGTTTTTCAGCACCTGAATATCAGGATCACATAACGAAAACGCCCCGTACCCGCCGTTGGCGACGGGCGCGGCGTTAGGGACGGGCGGCCGGCGCCCTCCGCTTCCCGCCGAGCAGGGCCCGGATGTTCCCTTCGATGTCCTTCTTGTCCACCAGCCCGATGTAGGTTGCGGCAATGCGCCCATTGCCGTCGATCAGGAATGTAGCGGGCAACGATGCCACCCCATAGGCATCCGTGACAGACTTGCCGGCCAGAACCATTCGGTAGGTCACCTGTGTCTGCTCCAGATACGGTTTGACGGCACCCCAGCCTTCCTCGTCCAACGATGCGCCGAGCACGGCAAAGCGCCGTGGCCCCAGCTCCGCGTGGAATTGCTGAAACCAGGGAATCTCCACCTTGCATCCGCCGCACCAGGTCGCCCAGAAGTTAAGAAGCAGTACATTGCCGCGGTAATGCGAAAGCTTCACGCGCCGTCCAGTGGAGTCGATGAGCGCAAACTCGGGGGCGGGCTTGCGGTCCGTCTCCTGCAGGAGAATGGCGCGGGCGCCAGGCGACTCGTCGCCGTGAAGGGAAAAGCCAACCCAGATGAGGCTCACGAAAAGCGATGCGAGGAGTCTCATCGGACGCTCCGCTGTTGCGCGCCGCCGTGAATTCCGCGCTGGGCTGCCGATGAGGCGAGCAGGCCCCAAGCCGGCCCGCTCAGAATGATCGAAGTCACAAGCTGTCTCGTTCGCCACTTCCCGCCGTGCCACCAGTCGCCATTCGAGATGGCCAACATCGTCAAAACCGCGATCGCCACCGCGAGCACGCTCGACCATCGGATGGAGAGCGCGTCAAAGCGAGAGCCGAAAAACATCCCCAGCGACATTGGCGCTGCAAACAGCGCCGCGAAGACGATGAGGAACGGCCGAGGCGCGGGCATGACAACGAACCACAGCAGGATCAGCAGCGTTGCGGCCGGCCCGACCGTTCGACGCGAAAGAAACGCCAGCGTCATCCCCGCGGTCCAGGACCAGGCGGCCAACAGAAACGAGTGACACGCCAGGGCAGACCCGCCGCGGCCGAGCGTCAAGCCGGTTTCTTCGAGTGCGCCGGGGTCGATGACAGCGTAGTTCTGAACGATCCAGAAATACAGGTGATACGACCGGCCCACAAAGACGGCGAAGTCGAGCAACAGGAAGCCGAGAGGACCGACCACCGCAATGGCCAGCCACGGACGCCAGGCCCTCCATTGCGCCGCCTGCCTTCTCACAACCAGGTTCAAGACGTCCAGAACAGCCAGTCCACCCCGCGCGCCGGACTCGGCAAGGTCCCCCAGCACGGCCTCCCGTTCATCGGCTTCGAGCGCTCGGGAGATAGCTTCCGCCAGCCGCCAGCAGAGGCGGTTCACGAGAGCTCCTCCGCGCGGTTCACTGCCCACGCAACGCCGCGACTGACACTCGCCACCGCTTCGTAAAACCCGGCCGCCGCCTGCATCCCTCTGCGCGTCACCTGAACCATGCGCCGGGAGCGGCCACCCCGCCGCGGCGTCGCGCCGCCCATGCGTGTGCGGATAAGGCCTTTCTCTTCGAGCCGGTCCAGGGTGGTGTAGAGCGCGCCAAGGGAGCACCGGCCCCCGGTCGCCCGCTCGATTTCCTGTTTGATCGTCGCGCCGTAGGCGTCGTCGCCCAGCTTGACCGCCGCGGCGATCAGGAGGTACTCGAATTCACCCAGCATGACTCCTATTAGTACCACATTGTGATACTAATTCCAGGCGGAGTCAAGGCGCGCCAGGAACCACGCCGGTCGCGAGGCGAGCAAACGTAACGCCCCGTACCCGCCGTTGGCGACGGGCACGGGGCGCAGGGGGACGCGCCGCCGTTCGGACGGAGGCCGCCCACCGCACGGTAGTGCTCAGAACTCGATGCGAAGGCCAAGCTGCGTCCGCCGGCCGAAGGTGTACGGCAACTGGTCGTTGTTCTGCGACCGGCCGAAATTGCTGGAGAAGATATTGGTGTCCGGGTCGGCCCAGGTGATGTTGTTAATCACGTTGAAGGCGTCCATCCGCAGTACGAAGCGGACCTTCTCTGTCAGGTAGAACGACTTGACGAGCGAGGCGTCCATATTGAACTGCCCGGGCCCGGTCAACCCGGGGTAAACCCAAGGGTTCGCGCGCGGCGTGTAGGCCGGCAGCGGCGAGAAGACCGAGGTGTTGAACCAGCCGTCTTTATTGGGGTTCGAGACGTGCGGATCGCCGCTCACCACCATGCCGCCGAACTGCGCGAAGCGGCCGGAGCGCCAGTACATCACCGGAGTGAGGTTCCAGCCGCCCACTACGGCATCGAGGGCGCGGGGCGCCTTGCTCATGTACATCCGGCCCTTGCCCAGCGGGATCTCCCACGTACCGGCGGCGGAGATGCGGTGGCGAGAGTTGGCCGAGTCGATCCACGCGTACTGCTGGGTGAAGGTCGCGATGTCGTCGTAGAAGCGTTGATCCTGCTCGTAGTGATAGTTGTAGCCGATGAGCATGGAGTAGCCGCGGCTGAAGTTCTTCTGCGCCTTGAGCTGGAGCGAGTGGTATCGCACGCCGCCGCCGGACTCGGCGTCGGTGACCCAGATGTCGCCGTATTGCGGATAGGGCTTCATCAGCGACGAGACGCTCACCTGCTGCTGATAGCGCAAAGGTCCGGGGAATTGATCCACCGTCAGCATGTTGTAGAAGGGATTCGCCACCGTCTGGTTCACGGCGTCTTTGTACTGGTAGGCGATCCGTGGATCCACCATGTTGATGTTGCGAGCGGTGTCGAAGACATAGTGGCTGAGGTTCAGGAAATAGGTGACGTCCAGCACAATCCCCTCGGGCAATTGGCGCTGGAGGGAAACGTTGATGCGGTCGCTGGTCTGGCGGGGACGATCCGCCTGGTAGTAGGAGATGCTATCGCCGAGGCCGGTGTAGCGGCCCAGCGTCTTCTGGTATGCGGGCGTCACAGGGTAACTGGACGGGAACGGATTCTGCAACTGCATTTGCGGGACGCCGAGCACCTCCGGGGGCGCCCCGGTGTAGGCGGTGTAACCCGGAGTCGTGAGGTTGTTGAAGTCCGTGGTGCCCTGGATCCAGGGGGTGACGTACCGGCCATAGGCGGCGCGTATGGAGGTTTTATCGTTCAGCCGGTAGGCGAAGCCGATGCGTGGCGACAGCACGCCCTTGCCCGCGTTCCACTGCGCGCGATTGCTGCTGTCGGTGAACTGGAACGCGCCGTTCAAGACCCAGCCGCCGCTATAGAACTGCCGTACTTCGGCCGGCATTTGCGGGGCGTTCGCGCCTTGAAACTCGGGGATGGGGCTGGTGAGGTCGACGGGGCGGACGGCGCGATCCTGCGCCTCTTTCCACGCCAGTTCATATTCGTAGCGGAGGCCGAGGTTCAACGTCAGGTTGCGGGTGATCTTCCAGTCGTCGTTAATGTAGCCGCCATAGAAGCGCGCCAGCGGCGTCAGGAAGTTGATGGCGGGCATGGAGGTCGCGCTGGAATCCCAGTCGCTGGGACTCCCGTACGTGGGGACCACCGCGCCAAGCAGGAAGGTGGCGAAGGCGTCGCCGGAGAGGAGCGTGTTGGGATTGACGTACGTGTCGCTGGTGGGCCGGGCGTCGAAGCCGAAGCCGGGGTTGCTCAGTATGAGCCCTTGCGGCGAATGGGTTCCGCGGGTTTCGAACCCGAACTTGAGGTAATGCGAACCCCGCTGCTGGGCGACCTTGGCGCTGAAGCTGTTCGCGGTGGGCCGCTGGTCCCAGTAGCCGCCGCCAGGACCCATGTTGAAGTTGCGGCTCCAGCCGTCGGTTCCGCTGATCGACATTCGGGGTACCTGAACCGGCACAGCCGGATCCTGAAAGACCACGTTGTAGAAATTCGAATTCGCCCAGACCTTGGCCCAGCCGCCGTTATCGGCGAAGCTGGTGGCAAACATCGAAGCGTCGATGAAGCTGTGATAGTCGCCGCGGAAGTTGAGCACCGTATTGGCGCTCATCGTGTAGGTGACGTCACCGGTGATGGACGTGGCATCGCGCTGGCTGCCACGATCTGAGACGAAGTAATCCGAGCCGGTGGGGTTCGAGGTGGTGATGGGCGTCCGGAAGAGGCTCACGCGGCCGGACGCGCGCAGCCGGTCGGTGGCCTGGTAGTCCACGCGGTCGGAGAAATTCTTGTAGGGGAACCGGATGGGCAGCGGAGCATAGTAATTGTTGAGATGGTACGGGCCGGTCCCGGCGGAGTTCGGTTTCCAGAGCTTGGCCGTGTAGGAGGCGGCGATCGGGTCCAGCCGTGAACTCGGAATGACGTTGCCCGCAAACGGCGTACGGGAGATGACCGATCCGTCCGCCGAGGTCAGGGTGCTCCACGGATCGTAAATCGTGCGCAGCCCGCCGGACTGGTTCAGCGATTGCGAGTAGTCGCCCTGCCGCTCCAAGTCCGTCGGCAGCGTGTTGAGCAGGTTCTGCGGATCCGTCTGCCGCCAGCCCTCGTAGGCGACGAAGTTGAACAGCTTGTTCTTCAGGATCGGGTGGCCCGCCGTTCCGCCGTACATGTGATTGCGCCCCATGTTGATGGAGCGCCAGACGCGGTCCTCGAGCGCGTTGGCCCAGGGATACTGCCCCTGGTAGAAGGCGGTTCCGTGCCACTCGTTGCTTCCGGACTTCAGCGTCAGGCTGATGGCCGAGCCCGAGCTGTGGCCGTACTCGGCGTCAATGGCGTTCTGCTGGACGTTCACTTCCTGTACCATGTCGGGCGAAGGCACGTAGCTGGTTTTGTAGCCGATGCCGACGGGCGCGGCGTCCACCTGGAGGTCGTTGGTGAAGTTCTGCCCGCCGCCGACCCGCTGCTGGTTCGGTCCCCAGCTATGGTACGGATTGTTCTCGGAGGCGTAGTCGTTCTTCTCCACCGCCGGATCCAACTGCGCGATGAAGAAGGGCGTGCGGTAGTACTGCGGCATGTTGTTGGTCAGCTTGGCGTCGACCGTCGTCTCCAGTTTGCTGGTGTTGAACTGCACGGCGGTCGCTTCGGCGGCCACGGTCACCGATTCCCGGACGTCGCCGGGCCGCAAGACGGCGTTCACGGTCACGTCGCCGCGCGACTGCAGGACCACGTTCTCCTGTACGAATTTCGAAAACCCGGCGAACTCGACGCTGACTCGGAAGGTACCCGGGGCCACCAAGTCGAACAAGAAGTGGCCGGTTTCATTGGTCTGCCGGACGGTTGATACTCCCGTGCCGACGTTTTCCAGCGTGACGGCGGCCCCGCCGACGACGGCCTGGCTGGTATCCGTCACGAGACCCTGTATGCGTCCCCGGAATTCCTGTCCATACGTCAGGACCGGAAGGAACGCAAGCAGAGTACAGACAAGTAGCGTTCGTTTATGGTTCATACAATCCTCTCCCCTGAAGGTTGGTCAGTCGCAGGCCCCGGACGGGCCGCGACGCAGCCGGTAGGCGTGTCCTGTCTCAAAGTTCACCTCCCGCTTGCGGAGGCGATCCGGTTCAAAGAATGATACATTCGGACCCCGATGTCAATAGCCTCGGCAGGGGATAACGGAGGGGAGAAGGCGGGAAGGCGGTAACGTCGAAGCGCCCGATCCCCGCCTTCGAAAGCGGAGATCGGGCGCTGGATTCAGGTCAGCCGTTAGCGATCAGAACTCGAGCCGCAGCCCGAGTTGCGTGCGGCGGCCGAATTGGTTCGCCAGTTGGTTGGTCGATCTTCCGAAATTGGCGCTGAAGACGTCGGTGCTCGGATTCGCCCACGTCATGTTGTTCATGACGTTGAACACGTCCATGCGCAACTCGACGCGCACCTTTTCCGTGACCGGGACCCTCTTGACCAGCGAGCCGTCGAGGTTGAACAGTCCGGGGTTTGTCAGCCCGGAGTATTGGAGCGGGTTCGACCGCGGCGTGAAGTTGGGTAGAGGCGAAAAGACCGACGTGTTGAACCACTTCTGAGGCGTGGGGTTGTCCAGTACTGGATCGCCGTTCGCCACCATGCCGCCGAACCGGACAAAGAAGCCGGATCGCCAGGACATGAATCCGGTCACGTCCCATCCACCGACGATCATATCCAGAGCCCGGTTCATTCCGCCGTAGTAGTGCCGGCCTCTGCCGATCGGGACTTCCCAGGTGCCGGCGATGTTGAGGCGATGCCGCGCCCGGTCGTTATCCTGCCAGGTGAAGTCCCGGGCATAGCTGGCGACATCGTTGTAGAAGATCTGGTTCCTCTGGTTGTTGTAGTTGTAGCCCATCAGGACGGAATAGCCGTGGCTGAAGGCTTTGGTCAGCTTCAACTGCAACGAGTGATACCGCATGTCCCCGCCGTCGACGCCGTCGATCACGTTGAGGTTGCCGTATTGCGGATACTGCCTCATGAGAGTCGTCAGGTTGACGTTCCGCTGGTAGCGGAGAGCGCCGGGGAACTTGTCTACCGTGAGGTAGTTATAGAACGGGTTGGGCACCGATTTGTTCGTCTCCGCTTTGTAGGTATAGGCAACGTTCGGGTCGACCTGGTTGACGTTGTAGCCGCCGACCAACTGGCTGGTGAAGTTGAGGTAGTACGTCACGTCGGCGACCATGCCCATTGGCAATTGCCGCTGGAGGGATACATTAACGCGGTCGCTCCACGATCTGGGGCGGTTTTCGGAGACGAAACTTACGTTGTCGCCCAGATTGGTATACCGGCCGAGGCTCTTCTTGTACGCCGGAATGATCGGGTTCGACGAGGGGAACGGATCCTGCAGGCGCATCTGCGGCACGCCGAGGATCGCATCCGGAGCGCCCGTATACTGGACGTAGCCGTTATAGTAGGTGTCGAAGATGTTAAAGGTGCCTCCGGTCCATGGCGTCAAGTAACGCCCGTACGCGGCCCGGAAGGACATCTTGTCGCTCAACCGCAGCGCCATGCCGATCCGGGGCGAAATCCCGCCCCTGCCCGCGTTCCATTGCCCGCGATTGTTGCCGTCGGCAAACTGGAACGCGCCATTGAACGTGGTGGGACCTTTGTAGTACTGCGCCACCTCGGCCGGCATCACCGGCGCGGTGGCGCCCTGCATTTCGGGGATGGGCGACGTGAGATCCAGCGGGCGCGTCAGGCGATCTTCCGGATCCGTGTATGCCGTCTCGAACTCGTAGCGCAAGCCGAGGTTCAGCGTCAGGTTCCGGGTGATCTTCCAGTCGTCGTTAAGGAAACCGCCGTAGAAGCGATTCTGCCCGGTCGGAAGAATCGAAACAATCATCGATGTCGAGCCGCTGTCCCAACTGGCCGCGCCGTTGCCGGCGGGTTGAACCGCGCCGAGCAGGAACGTGGCGAAACCGTCACCGGAGCTTCGGATATCCGGGTTCACATAGGTGTTGGCGGTGGCGTTAGCCTGAAACCCGAAGCCGAACGTGTTCAGCAGGAGCAGACTGGTGGTTCGGGTGGATCGGGTATCGAAGCCCGCCTTGAGGTAGTGCTTGCCTCGCTGTTGGGCGACTTTGAAATTGAGGTTCTCACCGTCGGGCCGCTGGTCCCAGGTGCCGCCGCTCGGCCCCATGTTGAACCACTGTTCGCCCCTTCCGGAGCCCATGATGCTCATGCGCGGGATAAGAATCGGTATCCCGGGATCCTCGAACATCGGCTTGTAGAAGTCGGAATTCGGCCAGACTTTGGCCCAGCCGCCGCCGGCGGAGTAATCCGTGGCGTATTTGGACGCATCGACGAAATTGTGATAATCCCCGTGCACGCTGATGACGGTGGACGGACTGACAACATAGATCATGTCGCCCGAGTAGGAGAGGGCGTCGCGCTGGCTGCCGCGGTCGGACGAGAACAACGGAGAGTCTACCGGATTGCCGACGGACACCGGCGTCCACAACTTGCTGAAGCGGGCGTAGAAACGCAGCTTGTCGCTGTGGTTGTAGTCTACGCGCTCGGACAGGTTGTGGTAGGGGTAGCTGATGGGTAGAGGCACGTAGAAATTCTGGAAATCATAGGGGCCGGTACCCGGTTGGTTCGCCCGCCAAAGGTCCTTCACATACCAGGTGGCAACCGGATCCATCATGGAACTCGGGATGACGTTGCCCGCGAACGGAGTGCGGGTAACCGTGCTGCCGTCCGCCGAGGTTACGGTGCTCCAGGGATCGTACACCGTGCGTAGCCCGCCCAACGCATTCCTGGATTGGGAGAAATTCCCCTGACGTTCCAGGTCTGTCGGGAGGGTCATGATGAGTTGATTCGGGTCGGTCTTCGTCCACTGCTCGTAGGCAAAGAAACTGAACAGCTTGCCCTTCACGATCGGGTTGCCCAGCGTGCCCCCATACATATGGTTACGGCCCTGGTTGATCGATCGGATGACGCGGTTCTCGAGTGCGTTCATCCAGGGATATTGGCCCTGGTAGAAGCCGGTCCCATGCCACTCGTTGGTTCCGGAACGCATCGTCAGGGTGATGGCGGAGCCGGAACTGTGGCCGAACTCGGCATCCACCGCGTTTTGCTGGACCGTGACTTCCTGCACGGCGTCGGGCGCCGGCATGTAGCTGGTCTTGTAGCCAAGGGTGATCGAACTACCGTCGATTTGCAGTTCGTTGGAGTAGTTGGCGCCCCCGCCGACCTCCTGCCGGTTTCCGGCCCAGGTGAAGTACGGCTCCTGCTCGCGGGCGGTGTCCTGGTGGACCACCGCCGGATCCAGCCGCGCCAGCAGCAGCGGATTGCGGTTGAACATGGGCATCCGGTTCACAATCGTGCTATCGACGTGGCTTTCCAGTTTGCTGGTGTTGAACTGGACGGTGACCGCCTGCTCGGAGATCGTTACCGTCTGCTGGACATCGCCGGGGGTGAGCGTCGCGTCCACCGTCTGGTCGGCGCGCGCCACCACGCGGATGTTCTCCCGTACGAACCTGTTGAACCCGCTCAGTTCCACGGTGATGGTGTAGGTTCCCGGGTCGACGAAATCAAACAAGTACCGGCCTGTCTGGTCGGTCTCGCGTGAGCTTGCGACGGTCGTGTTCACGTTGGTCAGCGTGACCCTGGCGCCGACAACAACGGCCTGGCTCGGATCTGTTACGAGACCCTGAACGCGCCCGCGGTACTCCTGTGCAAATGATAGGCTCGCCAACAGCGCAAGAAAAATTGCGGATGTTGGAGAGATTACGCGCTTCCATCCCATTTAACTGACCTCTCTTTCGGCCTGTTCTCAGGCCTTGAAGCCGGCGTCGCCCTTGCGGGCGGCCCGCGCTCCGGTTGCAACTCGTGGCGGGCGTCTGTTTGTCGAATGACGCCTCTCCCACCAAAAGAAACGCCTGTCTCGGGGTAATGATATATCCCACAACCCGCCCCGTCAAGGCCAAAAGCCGAGTTAAGTATACTTTCCTGCGAAGTATCGGACTCTGATAGACTCGCGGATGCCGATGAATCCGCTCGGGGCCTGCCTGCTGTTGATTGGGGCCTGGGCCGCGGCGGCCCAACCGCCGTCGCGGATTCTCGTCGACTACCCGCGGGACGGCTCGATCTTCCCGCCGGAAATTACGGCGCCGCTGTTTCTCTGGCGCGACGCGACGCCCGGCGCCACGCTATGGCGAATCGAGGTGGCTTTCGGCGACCGCACCCGCCCGATACGCGTCGAATCGCAAGGGGAGCCGCTAAGGATCGGCGAAATCGACCCTCGCGCCGTTGCGGACACGAACGAACTCCCTCAGCTTACGCCGGAACAAGCGGAGGCCCGCACCTGGCGACCGGACGCCGAAACCTGGGCGAATATCAAAAAACGTTCAACCGGACGGCGAGCCACGGTCACCATCACCGGATGGCGCGGTAAGGGTGGGGCGCCGGTTTCGCGCGGGCAGGTCACGATCGAGACGTCGAAAGATCCGGTGGGCGCGCCGATTTTCTACCGCGACGTTCCGCTCATGCCTTCGGAGACGGAAAAAGGCGTCATCAAGCCGTTGGCGCGGGCGGGGATCCCGCTCATCGCGTGGCGGCTTCGCAATGTCGGCGAACCGTCCAGCCGACTACTGATGACCGGGCTACACACGTGCGCCAACTGCCATTCGTTCTCGCTGGACGGCAAGACGATGGGCATGGATCTGGACGGTCCGAGAAACGACAAGGGCATGTACGCCCTGGCGCCGGTGAAGCCGGAAATGTCGATCGGCGACGAGGACGTCGTGAAGTGGACTTCATTCCTGGGGCGTCAGAAAGGGGACCTGCGGATCGGCTTCATGTCGCAGGTTTCGCCGGACGGCCGCCACGTGGTGACGATGGTCAACGGGTGGGGCGCGGGGGAATCGAACGGTGCGACGAATCCGGCGCGGCGGCGGAGCGGCAAGGAAATGATCGGCAATTTCTACGTCGCCAATTTCAAGAACTACGGTTTTCTCCAGGTGTTCTATCCGACCGGCGGCATTCTCGCCTGGTACGACCGGACGGCGGCAACGATGCATCCGTTGCCGGGGGCGGACGATCCTCGATATGTCCATACGAACGCCGTGTGGAGTCCCGACGGCAAGTACATCGTTTTCGCGAGAGCCGAGGCCAGGGCAGCATACCCTGAGGATCGTCCGCTGGCAGAGTACGCGAACGATCCCAACGAGACGCCCATCCAATACGACCTTTACCGGATCCCTTTTAACGGCGGCAAAGGCGGGCCCGCGGAACCGATTGCCGGGGCGTCCGCCAACGGCATGAGCAACAGCTTTCCCAAGGTCTCGCCGGACGGGCGATGGGTGGTCTACGTGCAAGCGCGCAACGGCCAGCTAATGCGCCCGGACAGCGAGCTTTACATCGTGCCGTTCCAAGGCGGCAAGGCGCGGCGGATGAATGCGAACACGGCCCGGATGAACTCGTGGCACAGTTTCTCGCCGAACGGGCGGTGGCTGGCCTTCTCCTCAAAGGAGCGCTCGCCGTACACGCAGTTGTACCTGACGCATGTGGACGAAAATGGGCGGGACAGTCCGGCGATCCTGGTGGAGAACACGACTGCGGCCAACCGCGCGGTGAATATTCCCGAGTTCGTCAACATCCCGTCGGATGGCCTATTGAAGATCGCCACCCCGGCCGTGGAGTTCTACCGGCTCTTTGACGCCGCCTGGGAACTGGCGCAAAAAGGAGAGTACGAAGCGGCCATTCCGGCGTGGAAGAGGGCGCTCGCCGCCGCCCCCGAGGATGCCCGGGTGCGCATGAACCTGGGCATGGCGCTCGCCCGAACGGGGAAGCTCGACCAGGGGATTGTTGAGTACCGGAAAGCCATCGAGATCGACCCGGCGTACCCGGAGGCCCACATGAATCTCGGCGTTGCCCTGGCCGAGAGCGGCAGGATCGACGAAGCGATCGGACAATACAACGAAGCTCTGCGGAACGATCCGGAATACCCGGAAGCTCACAGCAATCTGGGAGCGGCGCTTGCGTCGCAGGGCAAGCTGGACGAAGCCATCGAGCACTACCGGCGGGCGCTGGACGAGAATCCGCGCTACCCGGAAGTCCACAGCAACCTGGGCGTCGCGCTGGCGCGGTCGGGGAAACTCGACGAAGCGATCCGGCACTTTCAGGTGGCGGTGGAAGAGAATCCAAATTCGGCCGAGTTCCTGAGCAACCTGGCGCGCGCCTGGGCCAAAACGGGGAGAATCGACGAGGGAATCGCCTACCTTGAGAAGCTGGCGGAAGCGCATCCGGGCTCGGCCGAACTTCAGAATAGCCTCGGGGTCGCAATGGTGTGGCGCCGGCGGGCGGACGATGCCGTGGCGCGCTTTGAGGAGGCGGTGAGGCTGACGCCGGAATTCGCCGACGCGCATTACAACCTGGGAGAAACGCTTTACTATCTGAAGGGTGATGCGGCTGAGGCGCTGGCGCATTGGCGCGCCGTGCTTCGGACGCAACCGAACCATTTGCCGGCGCTCGACCAGGCGGCTCGCGTGCTGGCAACCAGTCCCGAGGACGCGTTGCGCGACGGCGCCGAGGCGGTTGCACTGGCGGAGCGGGCGGTGAAGTTGTCGGGAGGGAGGGAACCGGCGGTGCTGGACACGCTGGGCGCCGCGTATGCCGAGGCGGGCCGCTTTTCCGAAGCGGTAGAAACGGCGCGGCGCGCGGCGGCGCTTGCCGTGGATGGGAACAAGCAAGCGCTGGCGGAGACGCTCAACAGCCGGATCGCGCTTTACCAGAGCGGAACGCCCCTTCGTACGCGGCAGCCCGCCGCTTCTTCCTCCAGGCCGTAGAAACGACTGAGGGGGACCTCGAGGCGAAGAATCATGACGTTTTGGGATTATTTTGGTCTGCCGGCGGCATAACGACAGTGCATGACCATTCAAGCATCGATCAGGGGAACGCCGGGGGATGGCGGGCGCTTGATGGGCGGCCCGATTCCGACGGATGCCATCATTGCCATGCCAGACGGGGATGAACAAGGTCAGGACGAACCGGCGTGCGCCGGCGTATCGCGCGGTCCAGCGATCGCCGAAGATGCCGGCAGCCGGTTCGAGGCGGAAGCCCTGCCGCATTTGAACGATCTGTATCGAACGGCGGCCCGAGTGCTGGGCGACCGGGGCGAAGCGGAGGACCTGGTCCAGGAGGTGTACCTGACCGCCTGGAAATCCTTCCACCGCTTTGAACCGGGGACCAACTGCCGCGCGTGGCTGTTCAAAATTCTGTTCTACAGCATCAATCATCACTGGCGGCGCCGCTTCCGGTTTCCGTTGTTGTCGGACCGCGAACCGGCGGAGCGGGAGGTCGCCTGCGCGACGCCATTGCCGGAGCGCCTGACCGACGAGGAGATCCTCGCGGCGCTGGACAAGGCGCCTCGGGATTTCCGCGCCGTCGTGCTGCTGGCGGACGTCGAAGAGTTCTCCTACAAAGAGATCGCCGGCATCCTGAACATCCCCATTGGAACCGTCATGTCGCGCCTGAGTCGCGGTCGAAAACTCCTGCGGGAGCAACTGGCGACGGTGGCCCAATCGTACGGGATCCTGAAGACGAACAATAAGAGGAGCGAGGCATGACCGCCGACAGAGACTACGGATGCAGACAAGCCCTTGAGTATTTCGAGGCATTGACGGGCGGCGAGACGGCTTCCGACGCCAAGGCGCAGGAGCACCTGAAAGCGTGCTCGAGTTGCGCGTCGGAACTGGAACTGCGATCGCGTCTGCGCGCGAGGCTGAAGGCAGCGGTTCGCGGGGAACTGCCGATGCCCGGCTTGCACGATCGCGTCCGGGCGACCATCCGCGAGCGGGAGCGCGCCCCGCGTTCATCCTGGTTGCCCAACCGGGTGATGTTGGCGGCCGCGGCAATGGCGTCCCTGTGCATCGCCGCGCTTGTCGTCACGCGCTCGAACATCGCTCCTTCCACACTCGCCGCGCAGGACGAGTTCATCGGCGCCATGCAGGCGCGGGTGGCGGCGGTATTCGGCGTCGGCCTGGGAGACCACTTGCATTGCTCGTGGTTCCGTACGTTCCCGAGTCTGCCGGGTCCGGAACTGACGTCCGCTCTGGGCGGCGAGTACGCCCCACTGGCCAAAATCGTCCGCGACCAGGTTCCAGACCGTTTCCGGCTGGTGATCGCGCATAGGTGCTCGTACCGCGGGCGCCGGTTCGTACACGTTTCGATGAAGGACGACGTGAATCTGCTGTCGCTGGTGATCACGGACAAGCAGGCGGGCGAGTCGTTCCCGGCGAGCGGCGGAACGGTGGCCGGCGGCATTCAACTCCACCATGCCGGCGTGGACCGTTTCCAGGTTTCCGGCTTTGAGACGGCGGACCAACTGGTGTTCCTGGTGTCGGATCTCCGCCCGGATGAAAACCGGAATCTGCTGGCGGCGCTCGCTCCGGATGTCAACCGTGTCCTGGATTCGATCCGCAAGGGGTGAGCGATGACGGCCGAGGAACACCGTCTGCAGGACTCCGAGCGGCGCGCCGCTCACTGGAAGCGCTGGGGACCTTATCTCAGCGAGCGCGCCTGGGGCACGGTGCGGGAAGACTACAGCGCCAACGGCGATGCGTGGGGCTATCTGCCGCACGATCACGCCCGTTCCAGGGCGTACCGGTGGAATGAAGACGGCATCGCCGGAATCTGCGACCGCCACCAGAAGATCTGCTTCGCCATCGCCCTTTGGAACGGGCGCGACCCGATTCTGAAGGAGCGGATGTTCGGCCTCACGGGACCGGAAGGCAATCACGGCGAGGACGTCAAGGAGTACTACTACTATCTCGACAGCACGCCGACGCACTCGTACATGAAGTTCCTCTACAAGTACCCGCAGGCGGCCTTCCCCTACCAGCAACTGGTTGAAGAGAACGGGAGGCGGGGCAAGCTGGAGCGCGAATTCGAACTGATGGACACGGGCGCGTTCGCCGGGAACCGGTACTTCGACGTCGCCGTCGAGTACGCCAAGGCAGGGCCGGACGACATCCTCGTTCGCATCACCGCCTTCAACCGCGGACCCGAGGAAGCCGAGCTCCAACTTCTGCCGACCGTGTGGTTCCGCAATACCTGGTCCTGGGGCCGCGCTGAGCAGCGCCCCGCGTTGCGCGCCGCCGGCGGCGGAGTCATCGAGCTGGATGAACCTTACTATGGCGTGCGCCGCCTGTTCTGCGAAGGCTCGCCCGAGCTGCTCTTCACGGAAAATGAAACGAATCTCCGGCGGCTCTTCGACGTCGAGAACGCCACGCCTTTCGTCAAGGACGGCATCAACGACTACATCGTGCTCGGCGCCGCCGACGCCGTGAACCCCGCCCGGCGCGGGACCAAAGCGGCGGCCCGCTATCGCCTGCGGCTGAGATCCGGCGAATCGGCTGCCGTACGGCTGCGGTTGAGCGAGAGCGATGGAGAAACGAACCCGCTCGGGCCGGAGTTCGACGCCGTTTTCGCGGACCGGCTTCAGGAAGCCGACGAGTTCTACGCGACCGTCATCCCCAGTCACCTGTCCTGCGACGCGAAGTCCGTCATGCGGCAGGCGCTCGGGGGGATGCTTTGGTCGAAGCAGTTCTACCATTACGTGATCCGCGACTGGATGAACGGAGATCCCGCGTTTCCTCGGCCGTCGGAGCAGCGCAAGCACGGCCGCAACCGCGAGTGGATCCACCTGTACAACGCCGACGTCATCTCGATGCCCGACAAGTGGGAGTATCCGTGGTACGCGGCCTGGGACCTCGCGTTTCACTGCATTCCACTGGCGATTGTCGATTCCGACCTGGCCAAGGAGCAGCTCGTGCTGATGCTGCGCGAGTGGTACATGCACCCCAACGGGCAGCTTCCGGCGTACGAATGGGCGTTCGGCGACGTCAACCCGCCCGTGCATGCCTGGGCCGCCTGGCGCGTCTATAAGATCGAACAGAAGCGGCGCGGACACGGCGACCGCGCGTTCCTGGAGCGGGTATTTCACAAGCTCCTCCTGAATTTCACCTGGTGGGTGAACCGCAAGGACGCCGAAGGGCGTAACGTGTTCCAGGGCGGGTTTCTGGGGCTGGACAACATCGGGGTTTTCGACCGGAGTTCGCCGCTGCCAACCGGCGGCTTCATCGAGCAGGCCGACGGCACCGGCTGGATGGGCATGTATTGCCTGAATCTGCTGGCCATCGCGATGGAACTGGCCCGGGAGGACCCGGCCTACGAAGACGTCGCCAGCAAGTTCTGGGAGCACTTCCTGTACATCGCGAACGCGATCAACCACCTGGGAGAAAACGATACCGGCATGTGGAGCGAGGAGGACGGGTTTTTCTACGACGTGCTCCACCAACCCGGCCAGGGTCACATGCCGATGAAGGTTCGGTCGATGGTCGGGCTCATCCCGCTGTTCGCCGTCGAGACGCTGGAGCCGAAGCTGGTGAACCGCCTGGGCGGGTTCAAGCGGCGGCTGGAGTGGTTTCTCGAGAACCGGCCCGACCTCACCGCCAATGTCGCGTGCATGAGAACGCCCGGCGTTGGGGAACGCCGCCTGCTCTCGATTCTCGGCGCGGACCAGTTGCGCCGGGTGCTCCGGCTGATGCTGGACGAGAACGAGTTCCTTTCGCCGTATGGCATCCGCGCCCTCTCGCGCGTGCACAAGGACAACCCCTACACGTTCGCCGTCGACGGATCGCGCTATCGCGTCGACTACGAACCGGCGGAGTCCTCGACGGGCCTGTTCGGGGGCAATTCGAACTGGCGCGGCCCGATCTGGTTCCCGGTGAACTTCCTGATCATCGAATCCCTTCAGAAATTCCACCACTACCTGGGCGAGGATTTCCGGGTGGAGTGCCCCACCGGCTCCGGTCGCTACCTGACGCTTTGGGAAGTGGCGGCCGATCTTTCGCGGCGGCTTACGCATATTTTCCTGCGCGACGGCCAGGGGCGGCGGCCGGTGCACGGCCCGAACGGCCTCTATCAGGCGGATCCCCACTGGCGCGACCTGGCGCTGTTCTACGAGTATTTCCACGGCGACGACGGCTCCGGACTCGGCGCGAGCCATCAGACCGGCTGGTCCGGGCTGGTGGCCAAGCTGTTCCAGCAGAGCGGCGAATAAGCACGTCGTGCATGCCAGTTCAGCCCCGTGATGTGGGGCGGGATCTCATCCTGCGCGGCGGTTCCCAACCGCCGCCCAACAGTCGCTTACTTCCGGCCGGAATTGCCGGGTAAACCCTCCCCTCGCAGCATGGCGGGCGTCAGAGCGCGCAGATCCTCCAGCAGCAGGTCGGGCCGGTGGCCGGCCAGCTCGTCCCGACTCGAAAGCCCTGTGGCCACGGCGATCGAGCGGATCTTGTTGCGCCTCGCCGCCAGGATATCGTTCGGATGATCCCCTACCAGAGAGATCAGCGTCCGCCGGTTCGCCCACCCGTTCTGCCAGGCCTGCCGCAGCGCGATGCGTACAAGGGCCGCCCGGGACGAAGCCTGCTCGGCGAACGCGCCGAACAGGAAATAGTCCTTGATGCCCGCGCATTCCAGTTTCCGCCAGCCGATCCGGCTGAGATTGCCGGTGACCAGCCCGATCGGAATGCCCGCCCGGAGCGTGCGAGAGAGCAGCGTCCGCACGCCTGGGCAAACGCGCCGGCGAAGGTCGGGACACGCGCCGTGGTATATCTCCTGCGCCGCGGCCATCACCGCCGGCATGGCGGCCCGGATGCGCGGCGCCGGGACCCCGGCCGCTCTCATCATCAGCCGGAGTATGTCGCCGTCGAGCATTCCCTGAACCGGAATGCCGTCCGTGGTGGACTCGAGACCGCTTACCCGCCGCACCGCCTCCACCAGCGCTTCCCGATGGTGCGGCCCGGCCCGGCGCACCAGCGTTCCGTCAATGTCAAACAAAACCAGCGCTTTGGGGGGCGTATCTCTGCCGGCGGCCACTGCTTCTCCACTATAACGGGTCGGCCCACCCGGCGTTCAGGTACAATAACTCTCGCCATGGGAAATCGCAAAATCCTTGCGTTCGCTCTATTGGCGGCCCTGGCCGGATGCTCCGAAGCGCCCAAGCCTGCCGCGGAAACAGCCGAGCCGGCCCCTCCGCCGGTACCTGTCGATGGTCAGAAAGCCTTCTTTCAGGCGTACGTCGCGGCGCGCAGTTGGGCCAGCGACGCGCAGGGCCTGCGCCTGGAAAGCGTGGATATTCCCGAGGTGAAATCGGAGGACGGGAAATACGGCGCCTGGCGCGCCACGTTCGTCTCGCCGGCCAAGCAACGCGTCGCCATCTTCAATTACGCCGTCGCTCATTCTTCCGACAAGTTCCCGAAGGGCGTCTTCCAGGATCACGAGGAGGGCTACGGCCGTGCGGAAAAACCTTGGCCCGTCAGCGCTCTCAAAACCAGCTCGGAAAAGGTCCTTCAGACGGCCCTGGAGCGTAAGGAGGCGAAGGATTACATGAAGAAGAACCCGGATAAGCGGGTGGCAATGCTTCTTGAACAGACCAACCGGCACCCGAATTTAGCGTGGCGCGTGGTGTGGGGCGAAAGCATTTCACGGAGCGATTTCTCGATCTTCGTGGATGCCTCTTCAGGGGCATTCCTCGAAGTAATGCGTTGAGTTCCGGCACAGTCCCGCCGCTTACTGGTTATCATGAAGTCGATGTCTCAACCCCTGCCACGCTTGCGGGCCGACCTCGACTTCATGCCCTCGCCCGTGCCGGACCGTCCCGGTTTGCTGATCCGCGATCCGTATCAGTATTCCGACGCCACGCTCATCATCCCGCCGGCCCTCGTGCAGTGCCTGACGTTTTTCGATGGCGAGCAGGATGAGTTGGATCTGCGCGCGCACCTGGTGCGGCTCACCGGCGACCTCCAGGCCGGCGGCGTTTTGGATCACCTCAAGGACACCCTGAGCAACGCCGGGTTCTTGCACGACGACGTCTACCTCAAGCTCAAGACGGAACGCCACCGGCAGTTCGCCGAAGCGCCGGCCCGCGAGCCCGCTCACGCCGGCGCCGCCTATCCGGACCAGCGCGACCCGCTCCACACCACGTTGAGCCGGTACCTGGTAGGGGCGGGCGCTCCGGCGAATAACGGTCTGCTCGGCATCGCCGCCCCGCACGTCAGTCCGGAGGGAGGTTGGCAATCCTACGGCGCCGCCTATGGCGCGCTGGGCGAATCGTACCGCGACCGCGTCTTCGTCATCCTCGGCACGTCGCACTACGGGGCGCCCGATCGCTTCGGACTTACCCGTAAGCCGTTCGTCACGCCCTTCGGGCAGGCCCGGCCCGAACTCTCGCTCGTCGACCGGCTCGCCTCCAAAGCCGCGGACGCCGTCGAAATGGAGGATTACTGCCACGCCACCGAGCATTCCATCGAATTCCAGGTGGTTTTCCTCCAGCACATCTTCGGAAGCGACATCCGGATCCTTCCGATTCTCTGCGGCTCGTACGCCCGCAGCATCTACGACGGCGGCGCTCCGGAAGACAACGAAAACGTCAGGCGGTTTCTGGGCGAACTTGGGGAACTCGCGGCGGAAACGGACCGCCTCTTCTGGGTGCTGGGCGTCGACATGGCGCACATGGGACGCCGTTACGGCGACCAGTTCACGGCGCTCGCCGGGCAGGGAACGATGAGCGAGGTCGAGGAGCGCGACCGGGACCGCATCGGCCGCATAGCCGCCGGCGACCCCGAAGGCTTCTGGGAACTCGTGCGGCGCAACCGGGACGACCTGAAATGGTGCGGCTCGGCGCCCTTCTACACTTTTCTCCGCGCCGTCCCCCAGGCCCGCGGCCGGCTGCTTCGTTACGAGCAGTGGAACATCGACGAGCAGAGCGTCGTCAGTTTCGGCGCCCTGGGTTTTCACGCCGCCTGAGCGCGTCTATTCCGCGGTCTTCACCAGGCTCCGCAACACCTCCGCCACGCTCCACGCCTGCGCCACACAGCCTCGCGGCGCGTACGGCGACTCGGCGTCAAAGATCTCGCTGATCGATCCGAGGCAGGCTTCGCTCAGGTGCGAGTCGAAGCGTTCGAGGAATCCGCGCGCCTCCGCCCGGCCGTCCGGATGCGCATTCAGCCACGCGTCGATGAACGGGCCGATCAGCCAGGGCCACACCGTGCCCTGGTGATAGGCGGCGTCACGCGCCCGGAGGTCTCCGTAGTATTTCGCCTTGTAGTTGGGATGTTCCCGCGACAGCGTGCGCAAGCCGAACGGCGTCAGCAGCCGTTCGCGCACCACCTCCACGACGCGTTCCCACCGCGCCTGCTCCAGCACCGGGTAGTCCAGCGACACGGCGAAAATCTGGTTCGGCCGGAACGCCGCGTCGTCGCCGTTCTCTCCATCCACAACGTCGTAGAGGTACTCCCCGTCGGCGAACCAGAATCGCTTGTTGAACGACTCGCGCGCGCGCGCCGCGTGCCCGGCCACCGAGGCCGCGTCCGCGTCGCCCTTCTCCTGCCGCAGCCATCGCTCCAGCAAGCACAGCGCGTTGTACCAGAGCGCATTGATCTCCACCGCCTTGCCGCGCCGCGGCGTCACTACCCAGTCGGCCACCTTGGCGTCCATCCAGGTAAGCTGGTAGCCTTCCTCGCCTTGCCGCAACAGGCCATCATGATGGTCGACGCAGATGCCGAAACCTGTGCCGCGCAGATGATGGTCCACGATATCCTGCAGCTTCGGCAGAATCAGGCGCAGCGTCGCGCGGTCGCCCGTCTGTTCCACGTACCGGTGAATGGCATGGAAGAACCACAGCGACGCGTCGGCGGTGTGGTACAACCCGTCCTTGCCGTGCTCGGGAAAAAGGTTCGGGATCAGCCCGCCGCGGACATAGTGCGCGAAAGTTCGCAGAATCCAGCCGGCTTCGCTGAAGCGCCCCGTCGTCAGCGTCAAGCCTTCCAGGCTGATCATCGTGTCGCGGCCCCAGTCGGTGAACCAATGGTAGCCGGCGATCACCGTGCGCATCTCGTCGCCCGCCGCGCGCGCCCGCGCCGCGTCCTCGCTGCGTCCCATGGGAACGACGACGAACTGATCCGCGGCCAGTACGAGTTCCGACGCCAGCCCTTCCTGCGCCTTCGGGTGCGCGTGCGCGAACAGCAAACGCCGCCGTTCGCTCTCCGCTTCCAACGCGTCCTCCGGCTTCAACGCGCAGATGTCGTCCCAACTTTCCGACGAGAACACGAGCGTCGCATCGCGCTCCGGAGCCAGGTCCAGGCGAAAGAAACCCGGACTCCATAGGTCTCCCGCCGACTCGTACCCGCGGACCTCCTCGATCGAGTAGGCGATCTTCTGTCGTTCCCGGTTGATGCTGAATGAAGCCCGTTCGCCGTAAATCATCATGCGCAGCGGCGGCAGCGAGTCGCCCGAGGATACCTCGTACCGCGCTCCCACCACCACCAGGCGGTAGTTTTCCTCCAGCGGCCGGTCAACCGGCGCGTCGTGGGTGCGGAAATGCAGCGCCGGCCGGACGCCGAGCCTCAGCGCGCCTTCCCCCGACAGCATCCGGTAGTTGACATAAACCGAGTTCTGGCGAAATGGCATGAGAATCCGCTTCTCCACCACGTACCCTTCCGCCTGGTAGCGCCAGACCGGCAGCCCGTTGTCGAGCTCAAAGTGTTCGAGGGTGGCGTCGCCGGCCTGCGCTCCGCCCTGCGTTGTCTGTTGGGCCAGTCCGAATTTGTAGATGCGCCCCTGGTTTGGGATCCGGACCTGTTCCAGCAGGGCGTTGAGCATGATTGTCCTGCCCAGCGGCTCGGCGAGGGCGGCGATCAGGTAGCCGTGATAGCGCCGCGTAATCGTGCCGTTCACCGTACCGGCGGCGTATCCTCCCAGACCGTTGGTGACCAGCCATTCGTCAACGAAAACAGGGTCCGGATCTCGAGGCGCCCGAAGCTCCAGTCCGCGCCGCATCAGTTCAGCCATCCGCGCTCTCCTTGATGTTCGGGATTTTCACCAGCGGGATCTCAGATCGCCGCCCCGGATGCCGCCGTCAGCGCTATTGCCGCGTGGCCCGGAATCATCCAGTTGTCGCCGGTTTCCAGTGGCGCCGTTCCGTGCCCTCCGTAGGCCGGGTCCTCGCTCGACCACAAAGGACGCCAATGCCGCTGGGCCGGCGGCGCCAGCAGCGGTTCCGGCGCGGGATTCAAACGCAGGTCCCGTCCGAAATTAACGAGCAGGAGCCGGTCGTCGCCCTTCCGGCCGAAAAACCGCAGCAGAAAGGCCGCGGCATCCAGGACGGCGCCGTCCAGACCCTCCGCCTCCTGACCGTGAAAGACGGGATCCTCCCGCCGCAGCTTCAAAAGGTCGCGATGTAAGCGATAGACCGGGCCGTGCGTCTGGCGTTGGGACAGATCGAGCTTCGACGCTTCGAACGTCCGCTGGTCGGCCGGGTCGCGCAATAGCGCTTGCATCGCTGGAGTGGCCAGGGTCCGGAACTGCTGGAGAAACTCGGCGCGCCCTTCCCTGACGCTCGACGCCAGTTCCGCCTTGTGATCGGCGAAATACAGAAACGGCGCCGACGCGGCGAACTCCTGACCCTGGAAAAGCATCGGCGTCTGCGGCAACAGCAGCAGCAGCGCCGTCATCGCCCGCAGCCGGCCGGGGTCCGTGAGTTCGTGACAACGCAGGCCCCGGCCCGAGTTCGCCACCTGGTCGTGGTTCTGAATGAAATTGACGTAGGACTTCGGGCTCATCCGCAGCGACGGCGTTCCTCTGCGTTGCTTTTGCCACTTGTACCGCTGGCCCTGAAAGAGAAAGCCGTACTTCGCCATGGAAACGAATTCCTGGGCTTTTCCCAGGTAGTCGGTGTAATACGCCTCAGCCCGACCCGTCAACGCCACCATCGCGCTGTGATGGAAATCGTCGTTCCACAGCGCGTTGAGACCGTACCCGCCCTCTTCCCGCGGCAGCGCCAGCGTGATGTCCTGCGGTTCGTTCTCTCCGACAATGAAGATCGACCGGCCCCCGCCGGCCTCCCGCGCCGCTCTGGCGATCTCTCCCAGAACGTGATTCTCCGATTCGTCGAAGATCTGCTGCGTGGCGTCCAGGCGCAGCCCGTCCACGTGATACTCTTCAATCCAGTAGCGCGCGTTCGTTAGAAAGAACTCCCGCACCGGCCTTGCGTTCGGGCCGTCGAAGTTAATGGCGCGCCCCCACTCGTTCTCGTAGCGATCGGTGAAGTAATCTTTCGCGAATTCCGGCAGATAATTGCCGTCCGGGCCCAGGTGGTTGTAAACCACGTCCATAATGACGCCGATGCCGAGGTCGTGCGCCCGGTCGACAAACCGGCGCAAGTCGTCCGGGCGCCCATAGTTCCGCGTCGGGGCAAACAGGCACACGCCGTCGTAGCCCCAGCCGAAGCGCCCCGGAAACTCGGCCACCGGCATGATCTCGACCATCGTGATGCCGGCGGCCGCCAGTTCCTCCAATTCACGAGCCGCGCTCTCGAATGTTCCTTTCGGCGTGAACGAGCCGACGTGCATCTCGTAAATGACCAGGTCCGCCAGCGGGACGCCTTGCCACGCGCCGTCGGTCCACCGGAATGCGGCGCTGTCGATCACCTGAGAAGGTCCGTGCGGGCCTTCGGGCTGATATCGCGAGGCCGGATCGGGCAACAGCAGGTCGCCGCCATCCAGCCGGAAGCGGTACAGCGTTCCGTTTCTCGCCTCGGCGACCGCCGCGCTGAAATATCCTTCGCCCTCAGGCTCCATGGCAAAGGCTCCGGCGCCCTCGACGACAACCTCCACCTGGCGATGGTCGGGCGCCCAAACCCGGAAATGCACCCCTCCTTCGGGCAACGGTTCCGCCCCGATAGGCAATGTTCTCTGTGTCTCCACGGCAGCCGGCATAGACCGCAGGTCACCGGATAGAGAGCCCGGCGAACTCACCGGTTACAGCGACGTCTCCGTCTTTCCCGGTAACTGCCTGATGTAGCGGGTAATGGGTTCAAGGCCTCTTCCAGGCGCCTCGGCCCGTCGTGGCACAGGAATTCAACAACTTACGTCGCGCTGGGGCGCCGGACGATCAGACGGCGGCGGCCGGCGCCTCTCCCTAAACGGCTCGCGATTCTGGGGATCATCATCCTTCTTGAGGGCTTGGTAAAGCGAGCAGGCCAATGGCGGGCGCAGCGCGAAGAGCTTGCATTCCTGGTGAGCGGCGCCATCGATTTCGCGGCTAAAGAACGGAGCGGGATCGTCGTGGTACCGAACCACCCCACGCATTCGTGTAAACAAGAGCGCGAATGGAGGTGTATACCGATCCGTACTGGGAAGCTAAGAATGGAAAACCCGAATATGAGCCGCAAGTAGTATTGCTCATGCACTTGTCGGACTTGCCAACCCCTGCGGTGAATCATTGATCG
>JAHCHE010000029.1 GCA_026129905.1 Bryobacteraceae bacterium
GGGTGTGGCTACTTTGGAACGACCGTCCATCGCGCCGGATGTAGCCGTTGCTGATCCTGCGGGATGTGGAAATCCCAGTAGCGGTCGAAGTCGCCGGAGAGGAAGATGGCGCGGAGTTTGACGAGGGCCTCAGCCATGGCTTCGGTCCAGCGCATTCCGGATCGTTCCATGCGGTCTTTGATCAGATTCTTGCAGGCTCCTTCGACCGGGCCGCTGGCAATAGGCCAGCCGTTGGCAAGGTATTCGTCGTAGCGCATGTAGGAGCGGTTCTTGGAGAAGTAACCCGCCACGGCCTGCAGGGTCTTTAGGTGAGTGCCGGACAGGCGGCGTTTGGTGATGGATTGCCGGAGGCCCTTGATCACCTGGCTCACCCCGCCATCCAGGATGCGCAGGGTGCGCGCCAAGGCCCAGAGGTCGGCTTCCAGGCTGCCCTCGGCATGGAAAACATAGGCGGCCTTCCAGAGCTTCTCGAGCACGTGCATCAGATCCAGGATGAGCGTGACCCGCAATTTGCTTTTGACCCGGATCTGGAGAGCCCGTTCTCCGTCGGTGAGAGCGATGCGGGTGAGCCGTCCAGCCGGATCGCGACGGTCCATCTCGGCGGCCACCTCTTCGATCACGGCGGACTTGCTGTTGACCAGACTGGCCCACACGCGCTTGTTCTCCGGCCGCGGGGCCGCCGCTCGGTCGGCGCGTGTGCGGCGTGCGGCGGGGAACAGACATTCGGAAACCTGTTGCGGGGTGCGCGCCCAGGGCGCGCGGGTAAAGACGACCGCGACGGTCGCCATGCGCTTTTTGTTGGCCTTCTGCCCTTTGGTCAGGCGGAAAGCGGGTTGCGGGGAGACCGGCTTGACGACGGGAATGCCTTTGCCGTCGATCGCGGCCACCAGAAGCGAGCCGGAGGCCGCATCCGGCGGACGCTGCCGGTAGAAGGCGTCAAAGTCCTGGGCCGCGTCAGGCAGAATTTGTTCCAGGCTGCGCTTGGAGACCGAGACGCCCGTGAGTTCGGCGATCGTCTCGACCGAAGCCAGGAAAGGGTTCTGCACGGCGGCCTTGATGAGCCGGCGCTGGAGTTCATAGGAGAACGAGCGCCGCGGCAGGCAGAGGGCTTGGTCCAGGGGAAAGATGCTGGACGTGCCCGGACGGGAGTAGCCCATGCGCGCCACCTCCACCCTGCCGAAGACGGTCGTGAGCGAGCGAGCGCCCAGGCGGCGATGAGCATACCGCAGTTCCCGGTCGCCGGATTGGACCAACAACGCCGAGCCGACATCGCCGTCGCCGCGCTGCTGCAGATGCGCCTGCAACAACAGACGCTGGACCTCGCGGCCCTTGTCGGATTGCTGCGATTCGATGGCATGGAGGGGGAGTTGCCGCGTGGTGGAGGCCGACAGCCAGGACGCAAGAGAGCGAACTCGACGGCAGCCGGAGAAGGACGGGAAGGAGAGGCGGTTGCAATGTTCATGTACTGACGGTATTATTACCGACAGTACAATGTCGCGACCCCGCTCCTTCCCGGCGCCGAGCGCGCTGGCCAAACACGCACAGCGTTTCCAGGATCTCAAGCGCGGCTTGGATCAACTGGAGTACTTCTGCAAGGGAACCGTGCTGAAGCGAATGACCAAGTGCGGCAAGCCATATTGCGCCTGCCGCTCCGACCCCGACAAGCGGCATGGCCCCTACTTCGAACTCACCTACAAGGTCAAGGGGAAGACCGTGAACGTGCGTCTGTCACCGCAAGCGGCGCCCCTGTACCGGGCGGCCTCCGCACAGTTCCGCAAGCTCAAGGCCACGCTTCAACGGCTCGAGAAGATCTCGCAGGCCGTGCTTGCGCTTCAAGCGAAAATCGCCCAGTCCAAGTAGCTTCGCCCGGCGCTTGAGCCGGGGTTATTCCCATAACCCGGCTCCAAGCCTGCATCGACAACCACCTCAATCGATTCAACTTACTGATTCTGCGCCACTTGGTTGGTCGTTCCAAAGTAGCCGCACCCAATTGTAATGGCTTTCGCTGGATGGGAGGGCCTTGACAGCGGCGCTGTGGGATGGATTTTTGCGCTTGGGGGGAATACTGCGCGGGTGCGTCCGGACGGACACCGGAAAGGTCGGCTGGATACATCGCAGAGACTCTACGGCAACCGCTCAACTGGTGTCGGGCGAAAGAGCGACGAACCCGTAAATCAGACGCTTGGCGAATTCGTGGAAGCTGTCGCAGCGGCCGCGGGCATGGCTACAGACTTGCCGGTGGTAGAAGGTCGATGACAGCGTATAGGCCAGCACCCGAATCATCGTCAGCACGACCAGGGCGGTGCTTTGGTGGACGGCGAGATGTTTGAGGTGGCAGGCGGTGGTGAGGGTCTGAAAGACCTCCGCGTCGATGCGCCATCGGCTGCGGCTGAGTTGATGGATGAAGGTTGGGGGAATGGCACCCAGTTCAAAATTGGTGGCGTAGAAGTTGGTGCTCTCCAGCGCCACGTCGGTCTTGCTTTTCTGGAGCTGCTCGCCATCCTGGCTGACGGTGACTGACCGTTGGTGGTCGATGCGAACCGTTTTGACACCCGTACCCAGCGATCGGCGACCGGCCAGTCGACCTGCGGCAGGTGCCAGCAACGAAGCTCCTGTTTCGGGCCTGACTGTACGGTAGCCGGTGGGCCGCCGGTAAAGCGCTGGGCCTCGCGCAGCAACTCGGGCTGATTCTCTTTCAGCGTGAAAGCCCAATCCAACCCCAGACGTTCTACCTGTTTGACAAAGGGCGCTTGCAGATAGATGGCATCGCCTACCAACAGATCCACGAAGCGGGGCCCTAACTGGTCCACCAGATCCTTCCACAAGGCGAGGGCACAAGGCACTTCCGCCTCACCCTGTTTCTGGAAGCGAATGCCCAGCGGGACGGGGAACGGCGTGCTGACGATCACCGCGGCGACGATGCGATGGTAGTACTGGATGTCGGTGCGCAGTTCGCCGCGCACCTTGTGTTGCACCTCGCGTTGCAGGCAGGCATTGCAGCAGCGCAGGAAGGAACGGCAGATTTCAATGCCGTCCACGGCGGCCACCACCAAGCCGCGCGACCAATCCGAGCGCAGCACTCCGTTGCGCTTCAGGCGGCGGGCGACTTCACAGGTGAGGGTAAAGACCGGTTCGGGCGACTGGCGCTGAAGCGCATAGCCGATGGTGTCATCGCTAACGGGTCCAATCCGCTTCGCCAGCGCTCCGCGGCGGCATTCGGCTTCAATTTGTAGCAGGCTGGGGATCTGCGTGGCCGCGCCCAGGAAGACCGCATCGAACACTTTGGGCCAGGGATGTTGCGGAGCTTGGCGCCCTTTCGGCATCTGTTCCACCCGCCGGGAAAAGTCAAACACCTTGTCATGCGGCAGTTTCGTCGACGCGAACAGCATCAGGCTGCATACAGCAGTTTGCCTTCCCGCAGCACCGTTGAGGGCAAGGAGGCTTTCAGGTGGAGTCGGCTGTCGAAACGGCGGCGGGTCCAGACCAAGAAATCTCCGCTTCGCGGCAGACCCTCTACAACGGCATAGCCGAGATCCGGACTCTTCTGGCTGTCCGGAACGTCGTCAGGTACTACGATGAGTAAGTCGTAATCGCTATCCGGCCCAGCGTCTCCGCGGGCAACGGAACCGAAGAGGTAAACGCGCTCCGGGCGGTATGCAGCGACGAGACGGCGCACCACCTCGACCAAAACCGGATCGCTGGCCGTTGGGGTCCTGAAAATGGTAGCCTGCTCGCTCGCCATGGTTTGTCCCCACCAGTTTGCCACAAGTGGCCGCGTGCCGGACTCGTATCGTATCGTACCCGGCCCGCGCCGGCCGGGTTCATTTGCGAGACTTATGGACGTGCTCGGGATTTCGAAAGTTCAGCTTGGGGTCAATCCTGCCGGTTTGACAGGGTTACCCCAGATCAGCATTCCGATCTGCTTGATGGCAAGGGACCTCGATAGCCGGATTCTCCAGTTTGAAATAGCGCATTCTCTCTAATTTATGGAGACAGAGTTGGAAAGTGCGCAAACCGGGGAGCCAATTCTCTTTCCCGAAACGATTCCGGCCCACCCGTTAACGCCTTCTCTCCGTCCGCAAGTCCGCGACTGGCCGCGTTTTCGGCACTTCCGCGTCTCTCCGTTTCGAGCCAAGTCCCACCTGAACCGTCAGCCGGGTGCCCCGGCGACATTTGCGGGAGGCCATTTCTCCCCGGTCTCCAGAAGGAAACCATGAGTTGGTTAACGGAGCGGCGATGGTTGTCCAGCCTCGGGCAGGACCAATCCGTACGGACCGAAAGAGGCTCGTCGCGTTAACCGGTTTGCTTCGATTGACCTCCAGCCTCCAGATCGCCAGAGTCTCTCTCCGGTTGCCGCATCGCGCGGATCTACCCGCCCAATCGAGGCGTTCGATGTGACGGTGGGCTCGCTCACCGTCACCCCATTGAGGAGCGCCTAGCAAACGAGACAGGCTCGTCTGAAAATCAAGCCGCAACCTCATTCCCTGCTGCTTTTACAACTGGAAAATGACTTTTTTTCAGTTTTTTAAGCCCCTCGTCAATCAACGTGTTGCGCAAAAATTCGCAATGTTTTGCCGCTGACGGGGCCTTGACGGCCTTGATCGTTCCGGTTATTGTCGATTTGTAAGTCGCAGCTGGAAAGAGCCCATAGGCGTTTCCAAAGCGGCGACTTACAAGCGGTGCCGTGGGGGAGAACGATGCTGACTATCGTTCCCCACGCACCTGTCAAAATGCGCGGATCGCCGCGAAGCGATCCACCTGAACTGGGGCCAACAGGATGTCACGCAAACAGGAGAAGTCTGCCCAGAAGCCGGCGAAAAGACGCGCCAACCAGAAATGGGGCGAGCTCGCTGAGCGCGCCATTGAGTTGTCGCAGCGCTCGCCGGCAGTGGTCCACGCGGTCCCCAAGGGCAAAGCGGTATCCGCGCCGGTGTCACGCGCGATCGAAAGGGCGCGCGCGGAGCTTAAGCGCTCCAGGAGGCGGGTGGCGTGACCGAGACCTGGGTCAACCTGGATGCCGCCCTAATCCTCGTGCGGCCGTCGATCGGGGATAATGCTGGCGTGCCGCCAGCTCTCGGGCGGCGTTTGGGGCCAGTTCGGAACAACCACTCCCGAGCGCGGAGCGAATTCCGTCTCCCGGATGTCGTTCGCGGCCGCGAGCGGCAGACACGCGCGGCGCGCCGCGAGCGGTGGAAAACTACCGCTGCCGTTGAGGAAAACATGAGGACAGCTCGACGGCCGAGCAGAATCCAGCGTTTTGGCTGCAAGCGCTTGAAAATGCAGCGTTTAGAGCAGTGGCCTCAAAGGGCTTGTGAAACGGCCTCCAAGATTACAGCTATAATCTCGACTATTTTGTTTGGATTATTAATCGGTTACAGCGCACCGCCCGAAAATCGATTGACGAGGGGGTTTGCGGCGTGTAATCTCAAGAACGGAAAGCACTGGGATCGGGGCCACGGCGTTCGAGGAAAGTTGGTTCCTGCTCCTCCGGGACAGGAAATCCGCCGCATTAGCTATAATCGCGCCCAAAAATCCCAAAACACGACTACTGCCATGGTGCCAAAGGCTCATAAGAGCAAGAAGCGGAAGCGCGCCTATACGCGGCACAACGGCGTCGTTCAGCTGGCGGCGAAGCGGGCCGGTTGCGCGCCCTCGACGGTCTACGGCGTGCTGCACGGGCGGGTCAAATCGAAACGCATCGAACAGGCCATCGAGGAAGCTCGGGCCATCATCGAGGAGGGAGAGCGTGACGGCCGTCGACGTTGAGGGCGGACAAATCGTGGTTCAGCCCAGCCTAGCCGACCTGATGGCCTGCGGGCGCACTGGCGGGGCGTGGGACGCGCGGCGGAAGGCGTGGATCTATCCCGCCACGCCGCGCCACGCGCGCCTCGTCCGGTCTGCCTTCAAGAGGGTCGCGGCGACGGAGCGGTTTGAGTCGCTGTTGGCCGGCGCGAGCGGCGCTCACGCTCCAACCACGGTCACGATGCCGGCGGTGGAAGCGAAGCCGAGCGCGGCTGGTCCTCCCGCCTTCGAGTTGCCGGGGCTGCGCACGTCTCCTTGGCGGCACCAGGTAGCCGCCTTCGACTTCTGCATGGACCACTTTGCGCGAGGCTTGCGTGGCCTGCTGCTGGCATGCGGGATGGGCGCACTGGCAAGAGTCTTATGGCCTGCATGCTGATCCTGGCGCTCGCCGCGCGAAGAGTCTTCATTGCCTGCCCTCTGCGCGTAATCCCGGTATGGCTCGGTCAGTTGGAGCGCCACATCGCCACCCCGATGGTGGTGGTCAACCTCGACGAGGACGCCGGCAGCGTCGCGAAGCGCCAGGAACTGGCCGCGGAAAAGCTGAAACTGGCGGAAGCCCTCGACCGGCCCTTCGTCGTTCTGGTGAACTACGAATCCGCCTGGCGCGAGCCGCTCGCTTCCTGGAGCGCCGAGCGTACGTGGGATCTCGTGATACTGGACGAGGGGCACCGCGTGAAGGCCCCGGGCGGCAAGGCCTCGCTGTTCTTCAAGCGGCTGCGCACGCGCGCGCTTCATCGCATCGCGCTCACCGGCACGCCGATGCCGCACAGCCCGCTCGACATTTACGCCATCTTCCGGTTTCTCGATATCTCGATCTTCGGCCCGAGCTTCGCCGCGTTCCGCCAGCAGTACGCCGTAATGGGCGGCTACCAGCGGAAGCAGATCACCGGCTTCCGGAACCTCCCGGACCTCGAGGCGAAGATGAGCCGCATCACGTTCCGAGTCGGCAAAGACGTACTCGACCTTCCGCCCGAAACGCACGTGACGTACGCCTGCGATCTGGGCGGCGAAGCGGGGCGCATCTACCGCGACTTGGAGAAGGATTTCGTGGCGCAGGCGCTCGACGGCCAGGTCACCGCCGCCAATGCCATGGTGAAACTGCTCCGATTGCAGCAGGTCACCGGCGGCTGGGTGAAGACCGACGACGAGCAGTATCACCGCATCGATTGGGCCAAGCAGAAGCTGCTCGAAGACACGCTCGAGGACATGGGGCGCGAGGAGCCGGCGGTCGTGTTCTGCCGCTTCCACGCCGATCTCGATGCTGTCCACGACGCCTGCCAGACGCTCGCGTACACGAGCCTGGAACTGTCCGGCCGGAGCGATGAGTTGAAGCGCTGGCAGGAGGGCGAGGCGCAAGTGCTGGCGGTCCAGATCAGCGCCGGCGGCGTGGGCGTCGATCTCACGCGGGCGCGCTACTCGATCTATTTCTCGCTGAGCTTCTCGCTCGGCGAATACGATCAGGCCTTGAGCCGGGTCCACCGGCCCGGCCAGACGCGCCCGGTAGAGCATATCCACCTGGTGGCGCGAAACACGGTGGACGTGAAGATCATGCGCGCCCTGGAGCGGCGCGCGGAGGTCGTGCAGGCGATCCTAGCGGAAATCACCAACAAGTAAGCGAAGAAAGGACGCGCGGAACATGAACACCGAGCAGCTGAGGGAATTTGTGTCTCTCGAAAAGACAAAGCTGGCGCTCGACGCCGAACTCAAAGCCGTCAAGCAGCGCCTCGACAACCTGGAGCAGGCGCTCGTGCCGCAGTTCATCGCCGACGGCGTCGCGCGCATGACCGTCGACGGGCGAGCCATCTCGCTCGCCCAGGATATCTACGCCAGCCCGCTCAACGACCGGAGCGAAGTGGCCGCCGCGCTCAAGATGAGCGAACTCGGCCAGTACGTGGCCGAGAACTACAACAGCAACTCGCTGAGCGCCTTCGTGCGCGAAGTCGCCCGAGAAGTCGAGCTGGTTTGCCAGCAGCAGGAGCGCCTGTTCACCGAGGACGAGGTTCGGGCCGCGCTGCCCGAGCCGCTCGGCAAGACGCTCAAGGTTTCGTTCGTTTACGCCCTGCGCAGCAGGAAAGCCTGAATCAACCGAAAGGAGAACATTCGTATGCCGCAAGAAGTCATCCAGTACGCTCCGCCGCAGGCCTTGCTGGCCTCGCCCGAGGACGTGCTGGCAATCAAGGAAGCTTACGCCATCAATCTCGCCGGCGGCAGCATCTCGCAGTTCGATCTGCCGCGGATCAAGATCATGACCGGCGCCGCGCTTTGGCTTATCCCGTCGCTCGAGCGCGAGGAGACCGCTCCCCGCATCGAAGGCGTGATCGTCTTTGCCCGTGATGCCCGGGTCTACTTCAAGGACAAGGACGCCAAGCGCCCCGACTGCTCCTCGGCCGACGGCGTGACCGGTGTCGGCTCGCCGGGCGGCGAGTGCGCCGCGTGCCCGCTGGCCGAGTTCGGCAGCGCGCAGGACGGCAGCGGCGGCCAGGCCTGCAAGCAGATCAAGCAGCTGTTCATGGTGCGCGGCGCGTCGATGTTTCCCGAGATCGTCTCGCTGCCGCCGACCAGCTTGAAGAACGCCCGGCAGTTTCTGCTGAAGCTGACGACCTCGGGCATCCCGTACTACCGCGCGCTTATCGCCGTCGAGCTGGAGAAGGCCGAAAACGCGCAGAAGAAGCCGTACGGCAAGGCGGTGTTCAAGTTCCTGCGCCGGCTGACGCCGGAAGAGGTGGAGCGCGCCATGGAATACCACCAGATGTGCCAGGAATTCGCCGGGCGCGTGGCGACGGCGGCGGCGTTCGAGGCGGCCGCCGAGGCCGAGGCGGCGGACGCGGCTCCGCAGCAGGAGGCGTGATGTTTCAGGAAACCATCCTGCAGATTCAGAACGGAACCACGGCCGCCGAACTGTCGGAAGCGCTGCGGAACGTCGTCGCCGCGGTGCGCGAAACCGGCAAGGCGGGCGCGCTGACGCTCACGCTCAAAGTCGTTCCGGCGAGCAAGGGCGCGGCCGACGTGTTGATGATCGAAGCCGCGGTGAAGGCGAAGCTGCCGGAGCGAGACCGCGGCCGGACGGTCTTCTACGCCACCGAAGACAACCGGCTGGTCCGCAACGATCCCAAGCAGCAGACGCTGCCACTCCGCGTGGTGGACATCGTAGGGGAACGAGGGGAGTTGAAAGAGGTGAATCGATGAGAAAGGATCTTCCGGATTCGAACGAAAGCAACTGGGTTGAAGCGGCGCTCGCGGCCGGCGCGGCTCACGGCGAGCCCCGTCAGGCGGGGTCCGGACTCTACGCGGTGGTCCCGGACGGCTATCGGCTCAAGTCGCTCGAGGAGTTTCGCGAGCGGCCCGCCCGGGTGCGCCAGCAGATTCAGCTGAACGAAGCCGACAGCTTCATCGCGTACGTGGAGTCGTTTCTCGATCGCGACGCCACGCGCATCTTTTTCGATCAGGAACGCGAGACCTTCGCGGCCATCCTGGACTACCACGCCGGCGGCCAGCCCGGCTGGTGCGAGCACCAGGCGCACTACGCCTGCCGGCGTTCGGAGGAGTTCAAAACCTGGCTCGGCTCGAACAAGACCGCGCGCAGCCAGGTCGAGTTCGCCCGGTTCCTGGAGGATAACCTGCCGGACATCGTGGAGCCGCCGGGCGCGGTGCTGCTCGAAATCGCGCTGACGCTCGAGGCGAAGAAGGAAGTGAACTTCTCCTCCGGCGTGCGCCTGGCGACCGGGCAGATCCAGTTCACCTACGACGAAATCGTTCGCGGCAACTCTTCGACCAGCACGCTCGAGGTGCCGGAGCAGTTTGTGCTCGGCATCCCGATCCATGAAGGCGGCCCGGCGTACCGCATCCCGGCGCGGCTGCGCTGGCGGCTCAAAGACGGGCAGGCGGCGTTCTGGTACGAGATCGTCCGGCCGCACCGCTTCATCCAGGACGCGCTCGACGAGATCCGCCGCCGCATCGAGGAGACGACCGGAATCGCCATCCTCGCCGGCGCGGCGCAGCCGGCCCGCGCCTGAGAGGGCGAGGGCTCAAGTCACTCAGGGGCAGGACAACGTGAAACAGACGCTCTACATGGAGACCACCGAGATTCCGGCGCAGAAGACCGCCGCCGAGATCACCGACTTGCTCGTCCGGCACGGGGCAACGCAAATCGCTCTCGACTACCGGGACCAGAAAATCGTCGGGCTGCGGTTCTCGTACTCCGTCCATGGCGTCATCGTGCCGTTCGCCATGCCGGTGCGGCTCGAGCCGGTTTTCCAACTCCTCTGGAGCCGCCGGGACGAGCGCCGCCTGCCCTGGCGCGAGGAGGAGAAGGAGAAGCTGCGCCGCAAGGACCGCGCGCAAGCCGAACGGGTGGCCTGGCGGCAGCTTCTCCGGTGGATCCAGGCGCAGTTAGCGTTGATCGACGCCGGGATGGTGGAAACGGCCGAGGTCTTCCTGCCGTACATCCACGGGCCGCGCGGCCGCACGATGTTCGAGGAGTTCAGGGAGACCGGGCTCAAGCTGCTGCCGGCGCCGGAGGAGCGATGAAACGGAACGTTGCTCTTGAAGCGCACATCGTCCAGGGCATCCTTCGGCATCTGCGGCAGCTTCCCGGCCTCATCGTCCGCAAGCGGCACGGGTCGGTGATGGGCATCGCCGGCGATCCGGATCTGTATGGCTCCTTCAACGGGCGGCACTTCGAGCTCGAGGTGAAGCGCCCGGAACTCTCCTCCGAACTCACGGAATTGCAGCGCGCCCGGATGGAGCAGTGGCGGCGGGCAGGCGCGGTGGTCGGCGTCGCCAGGAGCGCGGAGGAAGCTCTATCCATTCTGCTGCCGCCCAAGCGGGGCGCAGGCCAGGTGGCGGTGGCGTTTGCGCGGGACCTGGTCGAGCGGGGAACGATCGACGAGGGCGCGCAGGACGCCGTCGCCAATGCGATCACCACCGCCATCATCGCCTACGGCAGCCAGGGAGGCCCGCGGTGAGCTACAGCCTCGCCGCTCTGCGCCGGCTGCGGGAGCAACAAGCCGCCGCGGCGGAAGCTCCGCCGGCGGAATGGGCTCCGCCGATCCCGCGCGACGCCGCGTGCGTCACGGCCGCTTGCGGCGAGACCCGAATCTGGCTCGTCCGCGACGGCGAGCGGTGGCTGATGTTCGCCGGCTCGCGCCGCCGCGGCACGCGGCGCCGGGACTTTGCGTCTCCGTTCCTGAGGCACGCCATGCGAACGGCCGAGGCCTGGTACGGAGAAGCGGCTGACGGCTGGCGCGCGGAGGAAGGCTCCGCGCAAATCGCCAAGGAGATCGCCGATGCCGATCCGGGCCTGTGACCGCGGCCGCTACCCGAAGGACTGGCGATCCATCCGGGCGCGCATCCTCGCTCGCGCGAAGGATCGCTGCGAGTTCTGCGGGATCGAGAACGGCGCCATCGGCCGGCGTCGCCGAAACGGCTCGTTTGAGCCTTGGGAGGACCAGAAGGTGAAGGGCGGGCGGCGTGACGGCGTACGGCCCACCCGTATCGTGCTGACGGTCGCTCACCTCGATCACACGCCGGAAAACTGCGACGAGGCCAATCTCCGCGCGCTCTGCCAGCGCTGCCACCTGCGGTATGACCGTGAGCAGCATATGCGGAACGCGCGGGAAACCAGACTTCGCAAGCGCGACGCCGCGCGCCCCTTGCTGCAACTGATCGAAGCCGCGGGGCCCGCTCGCGACAAAAATGATCGAGGGCTGGCCGCATGACCGCGCGAGAGTTTCTGGAACTGCTGTGGTCCGGCAAGCCAGAAGCTCTCTACATCCTCATCTGGACGCTCCAGGACAAGCGGTCTTACTGGCTGCGTGACATCGGCCAGGCCGCGGCAATCGTCGAGGCTTGCCGCCAGATGGACATCTATGTGGGCGTTGGGTTGTCGCCCGACGACTTTGGGCCCCATCAGCGCTGTCCCGCGGAAAAGATCGCCGGTGTGGCCGGCCAGTGGGCCGACTTCGACATCCGAGGCGACGCGCACTCCCGGAAAGCTCTGCCGCGCACAATCGACGAGGCGCTCTCGATCATCCCCGCCGCGTTGCCGCCGACGATCGTGATCTCGACCGGCAACGGCGCGCACGCCTGGTGGCTGTACAAAGAGCCGAGCGTCTTTGAGACCGATGCTGATCGCCAGGAAGCCGCCGCGCTCGCCGCGCGCTTCCAGACCCTGCTCCGCTACAACGCCGCGCCGCGCGGCTGGGCATTCGATCGGCTGGCCGACCTGCCGCGCGTTTTGAGGATCCCCGGCACATCGAACTGCAAGGACCCGGCGAACCCGAAGCCGGTGGCACCGTACTCGTTCACCGGCCGCCGTTACAATCCTTCCGACATCGAGGAGTACCTGGACGAACTCGGCATCCCGGACACTGAGGCGCAGCGGCGCGCCGCGCGCGAGTGGGCCGAGCATTTCGAGGACAAGCCGCTCGTCGTCAACACCGGCGCCCGCATTCCGGACGAAACGCTCGAGCGTTGGATGGAGGCGGATCTGCGCTTCCGCAACACCTGGCTGCGGCAGCGCCACGATCTCAGGGATCAGAGCCAGAGCGGCTACGACCTGGCGCTCGCCTGCTTCGGCGTCGACGCCGGGCTCACCGAGCAGCAAATCGTCGACCTGATCGTCCACCACCGGTCCGTCCACAACGAGCGCCAGCGCACGCGCGTCGATTACTTTCAACGCACGCTTGCCAAAGCAGCCAGGGGCCGCGAAGCCATCGACCCGATCGCGATCCTCTCCGGCGCGCCACAGCCGGCCGCAACGGCTAGCGCCGGCGAGATTAGCCCCCCGGCCAGCGCCGGAGCGGAACCCCAGCAGCCGGATCCCGAGATCGCGAAAGCCATCCTGTGCGAGCGCATCTCGCAGGTCCTGGGCGTCAGGGTTCTCCGGATTGTCAAAGTGACGGGCAAGGAGCCGACGTACCAGATGGAACTCGAATCGGCGACGCTCGAGTTCTCCAATGTCGGCAAGCTCATCGACCAAAGCCACGTCCGAGTCGCTATCGCGAGCGCCGCCAACCAGCTCATCCCGAAAATCAAGCCGAGAGCCTGGGAGCAGCTCGCGCAGACGATGCTCGACGCGCTCATCGAGACCGACGGCGGCGACGAGACGGATTTCAAGGGCTCGATCCGGATGTACATCAATCAGTACCTGACCGACGCCGGCTTTATCGAAACCATCGAAAACCAGCCGCCGAACTCGCTGCGGAGTCCGACGATCATCGGCGGCCGCATCGCAATCTGCTCGAGCGACCTCCAGCCGCACGTGAACAAGACGTTCTCCCAGGCGCTCTCGGTGAAGGCGATCGCCTCTATGCTCGCCGCGATCGGCGCCAGAAACATCCAGGTCAAGGGCAAAACGTTTAAGCCGCAGAGCAGATGGCTCCTGCCGGTGGAGGAGTTCCATCCGGCGGACTTTACGGTGCTCCAGGAGCAAAATGCATAGCAACACCGACGAGACAGACCGCATTCAGGAGATTGCGGAGCGGGAGGGGCGGGCCGAAGAAGCGCGGGAATTCCGCATCTTCGGCCCGCCTTGACGGAGACAGGAACAGGCAAAACAACAAACCTGTCGCGGCAGATCGGCCGCGCCGTGGACCGCTTCGGCCGGGAGTCCGTCCTGGTGACGAGCTTCTCGCGCGCCGCGGCGGCGGAACTGGCCGGCCGCGATCTTCCGATTGCGCCCGAGCGGATCGGCACCTTGCACGCGCACTGCTACCGCGCGCTTGGTGGTCCGCCGATCGCCGAGGCGAACGTCGACGAGTGGAACCGGCAGTATCCGCAACTGCGGATCACGCCCTCGCGGCGTCAGAATCGGCTCGACGGAGACGACGCGGGCGACGAAGACGGCCGCGCGAAGGCCGGCGACCTGTGGCTGCAGGATTTGAACCGCTTCCGCGGCCTGATGATTCCGCCCGCGGCCTGGCCGGCGAGTCTCCGCGACTTCGCCGAGCGGTGGATGGAGTATAAGGATGCGCTCGGGCTGCTCGACTTCACGGACTTGATCGAAACCTGCCACCGCGACGTGGCCGTCGCGCCCGGGCGGCCGGCGGTGATCTTCGTCGACGAGGCGCAGGATCTCAGCCGGCTGCAGTTGACGCTCATTCGCAAGTGGGGCGGCCACTGCGACTACTTCATCGTCTGTGGCGACGAGGATCAAACCATCCATTCGTTCATTGGGGCGACGCCCGAGGCGATGCTCGAACCGGAGATTGCCGACGATCACAAGATCATCCTCAAACAGAGCTACCGCGTGCCGCGCGCGGTGCACGCCATGGCCGACAAGCTCATCCGGGAAGTCACCAGGCGGCAGGAGAAGGCGTACTTGCCCAGGCCGGCCGACGGCGCGTGCGTCCGCGCCCCTTGGAGCGCCGCATACGCGCGGGCCGACTACTGGATTCTCAACAGGACCATGGAGCACCTCGAGAAGGGCCAGACGGTGATGTTCCTGACGACTTGCGCGTACATGCTGGAGCCGGTGATCGCGGTGCTGCGGAAGAATGCCATCCCGATCCACAATCCGTACCGGCGTTCAAACGGTTTCTGGAATCCGATCCGGCTCACAAGAAAGGGATCGACGGCGAACCGGATTCTGGCGCTCCTGTCGGCTCATCCGGATTTCGGTGAAGGAAAGCGCGGCTGGACCATGGGCGAGCTGGCTCTCTGGTCGGAGTGGCTCGAATCGAAAGGCATCCTGAGGCACGGATCGAAGAAGAAGCTCCAGGCGGCCGGCAACGGCACGGAAGCCAGCCTGGAGGATCTGGACAGGATGTTCGAGCCGGGCGCGCTCGAATCGCTGCTCAGAGCATTCGAGGGCGACTATCGAAAACTGCTCAACTGGTGGCGCTGTCGCGTGACCGCCGAGGTGCACAGGCGCGTGCAGTATCCGTCTGAGATCGCGATGACGCGCGGCCCGCGTTCGTTGTTGGAGCAGCCGAAAGTCATCGCCGGCACGATTCATTCGGTCAAGGGGGGAGAGGCGGACGTCGTGTTCCTGTTCCCGGACTTAAGCAACAGCGGGTGGACGGCGTACCGGCGGCACGGCGCCTCAAGGGACGCTGTCATACGAACGTTTTACGTCGGGATGACGCGGGCGCGGGAGACGCTCTATTTGTGCGGGCCAGAGTCCGGCTCTGCCTGGGCGTGGGGACCCGTACCTTATTGACACTTTTGGACTTGATAACCATGGAGTTCGACGGTAACCTTCACATGCTGGCCGGAGGCTTGCGAGTGAAGGCGCGGGTTCAACATCCGAAAGTGACGCAGCGGAAAGACCGCGGCGGCTGGCCATGGATCTTCCGCTACTACGCCGACGAACTCCAGCCGGACGGCTCGACGAAGGTCCTGCGGCGCTATCACGAAATCGCTCCCAGCAAGGGCGACGGCGCGATCTCGAAGAAGCAGGCGGAAGTCGAGCGGGACAGGTTCCTCGCCAAGCTGAACGCGCCGACGGCCGAGGAGGCGGTCCAGCAGGTTGCGGTCACCGGCGTCGCGCTGTTTGGCGAGGTCGCCAAGATGTACAAAGAGGGCTACCTCGGGCGCGTGAACCAGATCGCCAAGCCCACGCGCGTCAAAGAGAAGTTCTACCTCGACGAGTACATCGTGCCGCGATGGGGCAAGCTGCGGCTGAGCCAGATCATGCCGAAGGCGGTTGAGGACTGGCTGCACACCACGTTCGATTCCTGGTGGACCATGCACGGCGTGCGCGCGATCATGAGCCGGATCTTCTACTACGCCGAGGGCCATGGATTGTGGGAGGAAGGGAAGCGTAGCCCGGCCAGCAAGGCGAAGATCGGGAAGAAGCGCTACAAGAACGAGCGCCGCATCCTGTCCTTCGACGAGACCGCCCGCGTGCTTGCCCGTCTCGATGAACCCAACAAACTCGTGATCGAAACCTGTATCGCCACCGGCGCGCGGATCTCGGAAGTGCTGGGCCTCAAGTGGAAGCACGTCAACTTCGACGCCGCGACCATCAAGATCGAGCAGCGCGTATGGCAACAGGATGTCGGCCGCCCGAAGAGCGAGGACAGCCGCCGCATTCTGGGCATCGGCGACTTGGCCGCCCGTTTCCGTGAGAAGGCGGCGACGGACGGCGCAAAGCCGGAGGCGTGGGTCTTCCACCAGAAGCGATCACAGGAAAAGCCGTTATGGGACTCGGGCGTCCGCGACTCACTCCATCAGGCCGCCCAAGAGGAAGGCTACGACTTTCCCGGCCTGGGCCCGCACTCCTTCCGCCGCGCCAACATCACCTGGCGGCAGGAAGTCGGCGGCAGCGCCATCGAGGCGTCAAAGATCGCGGGCCACGCCGACCTGGAGATGACAGGCGAGTACACGTTCGTGGCACCGGAACGGCAGAACGAGCTAACGCGGCGCATCCAAGAGAAGCTCTCCAAGGCTAGAGAGGTGCTGCGACAACCTGTGGCAGAGACGTTGCCGCCCGAGTCGCAAAACCCTCCAGCATCCGAAGGCTCACAGAAGCTTTCTGACGTCCCGCCGGTGACCCTCGCAATCCAGTAGCAGCTCGATTGTTCCTCTGCACGCCTGACAACGAGAACCTGCAATCCGTTATCATCATCGAGTGGGCAACCGCCAACTCCTATGAACTTCTACAATCTCTGCTCGATCGTCGCGGCGAACAAAAAGCCTATTTCAATGCGGGAAACGACCTCTTCGTTCGGTGTCGCGGCGGCGAGGAATGTGCCATACATCGAGCCGACGTTTAACAAGATCGAATTCCAGCAGGAGAAGCCGACAGTTATCCTTGTATCGGCTGTCGGCGCAACTGGAAAGACTACACTTGCCCAGGTGCTCTCTCATAGTACCAGCCTGCCGCTCCTGGATCTTAGTGCGCACAAGCCGGTTGGCGATAATACTCTCACCGGCTTGCTTACAACAGCATACCGTGTAGAGGATCTCAGTAAAGTATTTGAAGCGATCGGTCAAGGGACGTTTGGAGTCATCATCGATGGGATCGATGAAGGCCGCTCCAAGACGACTGAGAAGGGTTTTGAGGCTTTTCTTGATGACATCGCCCGGCTCTGTGCCGCCTCGCCAACGACCAGCTTTGTCTTGCTTGGTCGCACTCAGACGCTGGAGGAAGCCTGGTGCTACCTCATGGACAAAGGGATTCCGACAGGACTGATCACCATTTCTCCATTCGACGTCGAGAGTGCCAGAATCTACATCGACGCCTTCGCCCACGGCTCGGAGTCGAGTCACTCTGCCGAATACCGGCAAGTCCGAGACACAATACTGGGGATGCTGAGCGCCGCCTTCACCGACAGCATACCGGACGGTGAGAAGAGTTTCCTTTCCTTCATCGGATACCCGCCTGTACTCGATGCAATTGTGACTTTGCTCCGGGAGGAGCAGAATTACTATCGCCTAAGTGGCGAGTTGAATGCCGCGGGAGTCAACGACCTCGAAATCGAATTGCTTCACCGAATTTCCTCCTACATTCTCCGTCGCGAAAAGGACCAGAAGGTTGTTCCCAACATCTTGTCGCCACTCGTAGCCGACATGGCGATCAAAGACCAGGAGCGAATCACTCGGGCAGCCTTTGGAGTCGAGGAGCAGTGTATGCGCTTAGTGGCACACTGCCTCAGTCGAAATGTAGCTCCTGGGTGGATAGACGAGCCGGTCATCGACGAGAAGTACGAAGCGCATCTCGTGACATTCCTACCGGAGCATCCTTTCATCACCGACCGTAAGTTCAGGAGTGCGGTCTTTGAGGCAGTTGCGCTTGGTACGCTCATCATGTCCGGACGGGAGGATGCCGTTCATCTTGCGCTGGATTACGCTGACAGCCACAAAAGCAACTATCACCTCGTTTACATCTTGCACCAGATGGCTCATGGCAACGCCATTCCGATCAGTGTTTTGCGAGTACTGCTGAGTGCCGCCCAGGAATTCTGGTCCAGGACGGCTTCCGTGGAAATCAGCGTGGAAGGACCGGATCAGGAGGAGCACGGCTCAGCGTCCCCTGCCGGGCGAGATGTAGAAATCCAGATCGAAATCTTGATGGGCGCGGACGGTGCGCAGTCCAGAGGCTTTGACTTCCAGTCGGTGTTGGAGCCTGGGATGCCCGTCCGGCTCGGGCACCGGCTTTCATCGATATACGTTACGCTTCCCTGCAGCGTCTTGATCGAAGGACCAAACGAAATCGAAATCGCTGCTCCCGCTGAGATTTGCGCCGCCAGCATTGCCCTGCAGTCACCAGCACTGATCTTGCGGCCGGCTGGCGCTTCGGCCACGCCCAAGCACGTGGTTATCGAAGCGGATTCATTCGAATCCACGCTCGGGAAGATTGCATCGAACGGCATCGATCTAATTCTGTCCGTCACAGACCGATCTGGCTTGACCTATCCCGCCATTCAGTATGTCGAGGACAAGAAAGCATCGTTCCGAGATCCATTGCTGAAGGAAAAGTACCTGCGCTTGCGTCGGATTCTGGTGCACTTCAGATCCCACAGCAAAGGCGCGCTGGCGAAATACCGCCACAAAATTGAGCACGAGCGCGTGCTTAGGAATGCCCAGGGCGAAAACATCCTGAAACGATGCCTGAAAGACAAGATCCTGCGGCTTGAAGGATCCTTCTACTACCTCGAGTCCGACGCAGTGCACATGCATCTCGGCATTTCCTACGATGACCTAAGCAAGGGGCGAACGTCCGACAAGCTGGTACAGTTCCTCCAGTCGATCAACTGAAAAGAGAGATTGCAGATCCCAGAAGCCACAACCAGTAGCTACGCCGCGCGCTCGCGTTCCAGGAATAGCGCGCCGTTCTCCCGGAAGTCGTCGAGCGACGGGAACTGCTTGTCGGCTGCGCTCGTGATGCGGGTACGGTCCTTCTTGGTCAGCCCACCTTCGAAATCCTGGTGAACCATCACGCTCTTGAAGGGGAGCCGCCGGCGCTGGAACTCCAGGCAGGAGATGGTGGCCAGGCGGGCCTTGTCATTGTCCTTCACGCCGAATAGGTACAGCGGGCGCGGACCCGCGTCGAACTGGTAGTCCACCTCGTACTCGTCGTGGTCCGGGATGGGCAGCACGCGGGCGCGCGGATTGAACTCGGCGAGGCGATCTTCGATGAACTCAGCCAGTTGCTCATAGAAAAGGCTCTGGATCACTTCGCGCTTGAAGAACTGCATGCTAGAAACCTTGGCCACCGTCTGCGCGAACTGCAAAATCGCCGGGTAGAGGCGCTCCGGTTCCGCCTCGATGTACAGCCGCCCATCCTGCTCCGAGATCCGGTTTTCCGCCAGGATGCGGTTGAAGATCCGCAGCTTGTTCTCCGTGTCCAGGTCGTAGTTGTAGGTCAGCCGCATCAGGGTCATTCCGTGGTCGCTGATGCGCACGCGGTTCGACCCGTTGCGGGGCTCGTCAATGAAGATGTCCACCATGTCGCCGTCTTCGTGAAACAGCGGGGCGAGCACCTGAACGACGCCCGGCCGGCGTTCCCGGAATGCCACGTGACCGTTGAATTGCCGTTTCAATAACTCCATTCCCATCATGGGATTGGCTCCTGTTCGGCGAAGGGCAACGTGCCCTGGGCGATGTCGGCGAAGTACGTTCGCGCATCGGTGACGTTCGTTGTCCTCAGAAAATACTGTAGCGCCTCTTCATAGGACGCGAAATCCCGGTTCACGGCTGCTGCTTTCTCGGGCCGCTGGCCGGCCTCGATCATTTCGGCGCTGGCGCGGTGGACGTGGAAATCCCAGTGCGGGTGCTCCGGATCGAAGGAGTCGTTGTAGCCGCCGTGTGGCCCGTTGCACCGCAACAGCAGGATCTCCCCGGTGCCATCCTTCGGGAGAAACGCAAGGCCGATGGAAAAGTTCTCCGGCAGATCTTCGCTGCGCCGCATGAAGGCGCGGAACTCCAACTTGCCGTCGGCCGACTTGAGCCGCATGTCGTTGCGGAAGTGCCCGCGGTCCAGTTTCAGGTCGCGCTTCGGCGGCTCCTCGACGACCTTTGCGCAGCCGATCAGGTTGTCGATTTCGTCTTGGGTGTAGCGGCGTGGTTCGGCGGGCATGATCAGAGTTCTCCACGGAAAGCACGGTCGAGGATGGCAGGCAGCATGGCGTCGATCTCGGCAGCGGTCTTGGCCTGAATGGTGCAGACGTGATCGACGGCGGAATGGAAGCGGTCAAGGTGCTCGACCAGGCGGGCCTGTTCCGACAGCGGAGGCAACTGAATGGTGAACTGCCGAAGAGCGCCGATGTTCAGGTGCGGCGATGCTGATCCCTTCATCCGATCAGTGATCTGGTCGACATAGACAAGGGGTGCGAGCCACTGGTACAGCAGGAACTTCGGAAGAACCTTCTGACGGTCCGGGCGCAGCATCATGACCCGCTGGCCCAGGCTGAACACCTCGCCAGCTCTGACGATGGCCGCTTTTCCTGTTCCGCCGCCCTCACGCACGAGAATGATGTCATCTTGTGCCGGCACGCCTCGGCTAGTCCGACGCTCGTATTCCGCTTGGCTGGTTCGCCTTGCGGTCTCCAGGAGTAGCGTGCCCCACCCGACATCCGGTGACCGGACTGTCGCTATTCCGCCGTCTGAGTAGATCGGGTTGGAATGAAGACAGTCGATGATTGCGGTACACACCTCGTGGAGCGGAACCACGTGCCAGTCCGGCCGAGTCTTGAAGAACTCACGCGCCGCATTACTCCGCAAGGTCGCGGTTTCCTGGACCGCTAACCTTCTTAGCTGCTGAGCCTCGCCGATCTTGTTCTCGACTGCAGCGATCCGGGCGACGATCCGCCGCTGCTCGGCTAGTGGCGGCAACGGGATCTGGTAACCGAGTACATGCGCAGGTCGAATGGCCGCGTAATTCGTACTCCCCTGGGCGGAAACCTGGTCGCGAAATGCGGGGGTCCGAATGTAATACTCAAGAAATTGTTCGTCGAGACGATTGCCATTGACTTCGAACAGGAAATAGTGGCTGCTCACGATGGCGCCGTCCAGTTCCTGTGGGACGATGCCATAACCGCCGACCTTCGCGTCGATCTCCGCGACCAACAATTCCCCGGTCTTACAGGCCTGCTGCTCCTTCGTCTTGATCGCGAATCCTTGGACCTCATCCCGCAGTACGATTCCCTGCGCGTGGAGCTGAACGCGACACCTTTGGTAAGTTCTGGAGTCGTCGATAGCGAAAAACTCACTGCGGTGTCGCACCACCTCGCCCAGGTTCACCAGTGGCCAATCGCTCACTTGGGCGGCTCCGACAGCAGTTGCTGAATCTGTCCCATGATCTCGATGATGCGCTGCTCTTTGATGAGGATATCGGCAGTAAGTTTCTCTGGTGGTTGGTGTTCTAGATCCTCGGCTGCATTGGGGTTTTTCACGTCGAGATTGCAGCCGCGACCAAGAAGGTCGACGGCCGGGACCTTCCATGCCCGTTCGTTCTCCTGGCGCTTCTTCCACCACTTGAGGCAGTCCGAGAACTCCTCGAACTTGAGCGGCTGCGTCTTTGTGTAGTTCTTCTTTCCCTCCGGCAGCGGCTGCTCGTAGTACCAGACCTCCTTCGTCGGCCCGGATCGATCGAAGAAGAGTAGATTCGTCGGTATCGACGTGTACGGCGAGAACACCCCGTTCGGAAGGCGAACGACCGTGTGAAGGCTGAACTCCTTCAGCAGATCCTCCTTGATCCGGGCGCAGATGCCCTCACCGAATAACACGCCATTCGGCACCACGACTCCCGCCCGCCCGGGCTTCGGCTGCCGCCGCAACTTCCGCATGATGAGTTGCAGGAATAGCAGCGCGGTTTCAGCAGTCTGCTTGTCGTCAGGGAAATTGGACAGAATCCCGCGCTCCTCCTCGCCGCCGAAGGGCGGGTTGGTCATGATGACGTCCACGCGATCGCGATCGCCGATCTGGGCCAGCGGGAACCGCAGGCTGTTCTCGGGGTCGATCTTTGGCGCTTCCAGCCCGTGGAGCAGCAGGTTCATCTGGCAGAGCAGGTACGGCAGGGGCTTGGCCTCGCCGCCGAAGATCGTCCGCTCCTGAAGCGCCTTCCGGTCCTGAACAGTCTTGCACTGCTTCTCCAGATGGGCGTAGGCTTCCACCAGGAAGCCGCCCGTGCCGCATGCCGGGTCCAGCACCGTCTCACCGAGGCGCGGGTCCAGCACCTCCACCATGAACCGCACCACGGCACGCGGCGTGTAGAACTCACCGTTCTGGCCGGCGGCGTCGCGCATCTCCTTGAGCATCGACTCGTAGAGGTGGCCCAGCGTGAACATCTCCTCCTTGGCCAGGAAGTGGATGCCGTTCACCTTGTTGATCACGTCCCGGAGCAGGTAACCCGAGATCATGTTGTTGGCGACGCCGGAGAACACCGTCGCGATCACCTGCCGGCGCCCGCCGTTTCCGTTGCCGCCGCGCAACCCGCGTAGGTACGTGAACAGGCCCGGCCCCTTCTTTCCATTGGGCAGGACGGCTTCTTCCTGGTTGATGAAGGCCAGCAACTCCGGGCCGGTGACGCCATCTTCCTTCGCCGCCCAATCCCGCCAGCGGTACGGCTTGTCGATCGATGGACGGCACTTCTCGCCGCGCAGGTCGGCCCGTGACTCCTCGATCTGCTCCATGTCGTCCAGGAACTTCAGAAACATGATCCAGGTCAGCATCGGCAGGCGGCCGAGGTCGCTCGATAGCCCCTTGTCCTTCCGCATGATGTCGCGGGCGGATTTGATCAGGCTGCCCAGTTGTTGCGCCGTGGTAAGCGGCGCCCGTGTCTTCGCTTTCGCCAACTACTGTCTCCTCCTAAGCCGCATAAAGCAGCGTCTGCAGATCGGTAACCGCTCGGCGGAGGCGGTCCGACCCGCCGAAGAGGCGGGAGATCTCCACCACGTTGCCGCGTTCGGAAATGGGCGGTACCTCTAAAATGTCCGGCAGCAGAAACTGGGCCACGCCGTGTTCGGCGTACTTGTCGAGCAGGTCGTCCAGCACGGCCTTTGCCTCCGCGCCAAACTGATCAAAGAAGTCTTTCTTTTCGCTGCGCAATCGCTGGGCGCGCTCCCTACGTGTCCGCAGTGGAGCGTTGAAGGCCACGTGGCAAAGCAGGTCGAATGGGTCGGCGTCGGGAGCGGCGGCGGCGCGCGCCAGTTCGTCGAAGTCGATACCCCGATCGGCAAGTTTCTCAATGATGGTCGCACGCGCCTTTGGATCGGACCAGTCACGCCGCAGGTCGGCCGCGTTCCGATAAAGCCTTCGTACACGTTCCGCGGTGTAGTCGGTGAACTTGACTACCGTCAACTGGCGGCCGTCGGGGTCGAGTTCGTAAACCAGATGAGTGGCGACGTCCACGTGACCGCCGTCGAAGTAGTACTTGCGGTGGCCGTCCGGACCGTCATCAGAGATCGGCCCGCCGGGCGGTTCAGGTTCGGACGGCTCCTCTGGCTTTACGGTGATCGCCGGTCGGACCGGCGTCCCATCTTCATCCACCTCTTCCTGGGTCTCGATGGACGGCTCGCCGTCGAACGCCGGATCGGCAAACAGGCGGGTTGCCGATCCGGTGTAGTCGAGGATGCTGAAGAACAGCTTGCCGTAGTCGTCCCGCACGCGCGTGCCGCGCCCGATGATCTGCTTGAACTCGATCATTGAGTTGATCACGCGGACCAGGACGACGTTCTTGCACGTGGGGGCGTCGACGCCCGTGGTCAGCATTTGCGAGGTTGTCAAGATCACGGGACTCTGTCGCTCGAGGTCCTGGAAGTTGCTGAGGTGTCCGCGCCCGATGTCACCCTCATTCGATGTGACCCGGCAGACGTAGTCAGGATGCTGCTGCACCAAGTCGGGGTTGAGGTTGATCAGCGCTCGGCGCATCTCGGCCGCATGCTCCTGGTCGACGCAGAATACGATCGTCTTGGCGAACGGATCGGTCCTGCGGAGGAATTCGGTCAGGTGCTTCGCGACGCATTCCGTGCGGGCGCGTAGGGCGATCCGCCGTTCAAAGTCGTTGGTGTGGTACTCCTCGTCCGGGATGTCGCGGCCGTAGCGATCCAGGTCACCCTGCTTGGGCCGCCAGCCCGCCGCGTCCCACTGCGTGATAACGCGGTGTACGCGATACGGCGCTAGGAAGCCGTCGTCGATGCCTTGCCGCAGGCTGTAAGTGTAAACCGGTTCGCCGAAGTAGCGGTAAGTGTCCGCGTTGTCTTGGTGCTTCGGCGTTGCAGTCATGCCGATTTGATAGGCCGGCTCGAAGTAGTCCAGGATCTCCCGCCAGTTGCTCTCGTCGCGTGCGCTGCCCCGGTGGCACTCGTCAACGATTATCAGGTCGAAGAAGTCCGGTGCGAACTCGCGGTACAGGCCGGGCCGATTCTCATCCCTGGCGATCGCCTGATAGATGGCGAAGTACATCTCCCGGCCCTTGTTCGCCACGCCGTTCTCGATCTTCCAACGGGCGTCACCGAACGGCGTGAAAATCTTGTCCTTCGGGTCGTCAATCAGGATGTTCCGGTCGGCCAAGTAGAGGATGCGCGGTCGCCGGTACTCCTTCTGCGGATTGCGATTCCATCGCGAGCTCCATAACTTCCAGCAGATCTGGAAGGCGACGACGGTTTTGCCGGTCCCAGTCGCCATGGTAAGCAGGATGCGACGTCGCCCCTGAAGGACGGCTTGGACTGCCCGGTTAATGGCGATTTCCTGGTAATAGCGGGGGGACTTCCCGCTCAAATGGTACGCTGGCGTGAGCAGCCGGTCGGCCGTCTGCTGCGACAGTCCGCTCCCCGCAATCAGCCGTCGCCACAACTCATCAGGTATGGGGAACTCGGCGACGGTCCGCTCTCGGCCTTCGAGGAAGTCGAACTCGACGATCTCTCGACCGTTGGTGGCGTAGGCAAACTTCAGCCCGAGGATCTCGGCGTACTCCTTCGCCTGTTGCAGCCCATCCGACGCCGAGCAGTACGATGCCTTGGCTTCCACGACGGCGATGCTCAGATCCGGACGATACCGGAGCAGGTAGTCGGCGCGCTTACCCGGGCGGCGCCGCCCTTGGCTTCCGGCGGCGATGACCCGCCCGTCGGTGAAGGTTACCTGCTCATTGAGGCGATGCGGCTCCGTCTCCCAGCCTGCGGCCTGAAGCCTGGGGACGACGAACTTCCGGCATGTATCGGCTTCGTTGGGCATGAGTCGCCTAAAGTTACGAATCGCACTGTCCCGAATAAGCCTTTATACCCGCATTGATTACAGCGGTGCAAGCAGTTGAAGCTCAGGCGAAGCTGATGCGGCGGCGCAGTCCCGTTCGACCTCGGCTTCGAGAGCCGTTCGGGGCCGGCCAAATTCTGGGAGCCGGAAAACCCCGCGACGGCCGTGTGCTCATCCCATCACTCTTGGTCGTTGATCCGGCCGGCAGAAGCGCCGCGCATCGCCGCCTCCGATCCGAGGCGGCTCTCCACATGCATATTCTCATGTATGGGGAGATCCGGTTTGTCTTCGTGCTGAGAAGAATTAGGAAAGGCGATAACGCCCGCGCGCGTGCGCGTAAAAGCACGTGGGATGCCAACCCTGTGTGGAGTCCGTTTGGAGTCCAAATCCCGTGTGGTGGCGTTTTGGCGTCCAAATCTAGCGCATCTAAGTCTTTTATTTTCAGTCGCCACCGCCTGTAAGTGATTGATTTATGTTGCTTGGGGTGCAAGAGGTCCCGGGTTCAAATCCCGGCGGCCCGACCATTAACTCCTTCTATTACAACACCGACCTCCTTTCCCGCACCCCTGAAAAGTCTCGATCGTGCGAAAAATGTGAATAAAATCGGTTCCCTGGGACCGCTCCGTGCGAAAATTCGACTCCCGCTCGTTCGCCGCCCGATCCAGTTTCACCAGCGCTTCGCGCATCATACCGAGCTTCGCCTGGCTGTAGCGCTTGAACACCTCGGCGTCGCCTTGGCGCAGCATCTGCGTGACCATGTGATCCGCCACGCCACCCGCGCTGAGTCTGGTTGCGAACGTATGCCGGCGTTCGTACAGCGTAAATCGCGGGGCGCCGGCCCGCTTCAGCGTCGCAGCCCAGGCCTTCCGCAGATTCGTGATGTACGGCTTCCGCGCTTTCGCCTTTGGACTGGGACGCACCGCACGGGTTGTCGGCCAGGCGTTTCTGTTTCACTGCCACGGTCAGCATGTGTGACAGGATTCGGAATTCCTGGTGAGCCGTCACCGGCTTGATCGTCCCGCGGAACTGAACACCGAACTTGGTGCGAGCGCGGCGCCCATCTTCGAGCCGCTTCGCCGGGTAGTCTTCGATCGCCTCGGGTGTTATGTCCGAGAGGGGCACATCTCCAAAGACCGGCCGTAGGAACTTCAGAGCATTCAGGTTTTGCTGATGATTGCCTTCGCTCCGAAACGGCGGCTTCGAACGCCGCTCCAAGAACCAATCGGCCCATTGACTGAAGGTGAGTTGTTTGCATTTCAGAACTGTCGACAAGCGACCCTCGTCGCGCGCCGCCAAGCGGTCCCGCAGGCCAAAATTGCGAGTCCTCTCGCTCGTAGATGCCGCCGTCGCCTTTGCGCGGCCGTCCTCGTCTGCTCATCTGATTCCTCCATTCACGTGAAACTGCTGGCGCCACACCTCCAGCTCCGATAGCCGGAACCGGATAGCACGGCCCATCATTCGGAAATGGGGAATCTGCTTCCGCTCAACATAAGCATAGACCAAGGAGGGGCTGACACCCAGGAAGCGAGCGGCAGTTTTGACATCCACGGGTTGCTCAAAGTCTCCGTTGCGATCAGGAACGGGCGGCGTTGCCACGGAAGAGGGGGAGGCGGCCATGCGATTCCTCCGGGTGACTGATGGTATGTCAGGATCGGGTGAATGCGGCCAGACCCAACAGTTCATTCATACGGGTAAATGGCGGAAACGCCAAACGAGTTCTCGGCTTGGGCCGGATAGTGAACACCCAGGCGGCGTAGACGCGCAACCTCGGCTCGGTCAGCCAAACGGCCGCGGAAGGTAATGCGCTGAACTCACTACGGTTAGCCTCACACCTGCATCGGGCGCCGTTGCGCCAAGAATGCCCAGGCCTTATCCAAGGTTGCGTCGAGAATTTTCTGACGTTCATATCCCGAGGCCTCAGGGTATTCTCCCAAGCACTTAGGGGCGAACTGGGGCATTTTGCTTGCGCTCAGCCACGCTTGGCCGGCGGACCGAGTCGGGCTATAGGTTAGGTGCGGACATCGCGACCAGGAGGAAATTCGAGATGGCCACCAAATTCACCCTCCACTTCGAAGTGGAACTCGACGAGGGGCAGGTAGTACAAGTTATCAAGATTGCCAGAGATGCATATTCCTCCGGCGGGGGCGCCTCGGCACTCGTAGGCGACGAGGAACGCCCCATTCCCAGTGAGGAGTTCATCCGCCATCCGGAGCAAGCCCTTATGGAGCTCATTGAGCGGAACCCTCAATCCACCTTCGACATCCGCCGGTGAACCCGCTCCAACACGCTCTGTCGAATGCGAAGCGTGGAGTATCCGCGTTTCCAGCGGCCTCTCGGCCGTTCTATCAAGACGACGCCCGGTTCGCTCTTGAAGATCGCTCGAATCGAGTTTTCGCAGAGGTTCCACATCTCAGCGACTTCCTGCACGGAGAAGTGGCGCTCAAGCGCCGGGTTGTCAGCGGTCGCCTGCAAGAGTGAAACGGAATCTGCGCTGGCGTGAGACATCGCCATTGTCAACAGGTCCGTTCTAGGGGCGAAGAGCGGGTCTTCACAGCCATGCTGCTGGAAACAGGGGGGTTATAGACCGGAACAAATCTGTTCGACGAGGCGTGACCGGTCGAAGGAAGGTAAGAATACCTGATTCGTCCATCGACTGAAGCCCAGCATTAAATTGGGGACTATTTTAAGGTCTGTTTATATTATATTGCGACGAGAATTGGCCGTCGTACTGGAACCGCCACTGGATCGACATATGTCCGTCTTCCACTTGGGGCAACGCAGGCCTTGTAGCCCCGCGCGTTCAGCCACGCCGGGCGCGGAGGGCGTAGATGCCGAGGTTGAACAGGCAGACGGCAACGGCGCAGGCGACCAGCAGAGGGTAGGGAATATTCGGGTAAATGACGGCTTCCAGGTAGTGAACCAGGAAGTCGCCTTCGTAGGGCGTGAGGCCCGCCCTGGCTTGGGTCCATTGTTCGAGGCTGGTGAGGGGACAGGGGAAGGCGGCGATCTCGATCGCGATGCTGTAGACCAGCGAGATCACGTGAGCCCATGCCAGCAGGGGACGGCGCCTTGTGAACAGGGCGCCGAAAATCACCCAAAGAATCCAGAGCAGGTGGATTATCAGGACGGCGGCGGCAAGCAATCGGTACACTTGCCTTCCATCATGCGGCGGCGCGAGCGAAGCGGTAAAGGGTGGTGTGCGCGCGTTGCGGCGCGGGCGGCCGGCGGTGGTATGGTAAAGGCCGATGCCATCGTTGCGCGCGCCGGGCATTGCCGGGTTGCTCGACATCGCGGTCGTTTCGGCCATCCTCTACCTGGCGATCATGGCGATGCGGAGAGCGCGGGCGCGGCGGGCGCTGCTCGGGTTGGCGGCGTTCAGCGCGGCGTACTTCCTGGCGCGGGAGATCGGGCTACGGTTGACCGAGCGGATCTTCCAGGGCTTTTTCGCTGCGATCGTGATCGCGGTGGTGGTGATTTTTCAGCCGGAGTTGCGGCGCCTTTTTGAGCGGCTGGCGGCGTTCGGGCTGGGACGCAACCGTTACCTGAATGCGCCGGAGGAGCTGTCGGAAGTGCTGGCTCGGATTGCGTTCCGGCTGGCCGAACGGCGGTTCGGCGCGATCCTCATCGTTCCCGGGCGGGATCCGCTGGACCGGCACCTGGAGGGCGGGCATGTCCTGGACGGAAAGGTGAGCGAACCGCTGCTGCTGAGCCTGTTCGATCCCACCACGGAAGGGCACGACGGCGCGGCGATCCTGGACGGCGACCGGGTGGCGCGGTTCTCCGTTCACCTCCCGCTATCGCAGAACTTCGAGCAAATCGGCAGTCACGGAACGCGGCACGCCGCGGCAATCGGGCTGTCGGAACGAACCGATGCGTTCTGCATCGTCGTTTCCGAGGAGCGAGGAAAGGTCTGCGTGGCGCGCTACGGCGAATTGCGGGTAGCGAGCCGCGAGGAGTTGGCCGCGGGCCTGCGCTCGTTCCTGGCCGAACTCGATCCCGGCGAGCGAAAGAAGTACGGGCGGCTGGCGTTCCTGCGGAAGAACCTGCCCGAAAAAGCGCTGGCGGTAACCCTGGCGACGGTGGCGTGGTTCTCGTTCACGGCGAGTTCGGACATGGTGCAGCGTATCTACCAGGTCCCAATCGTGGTGGAGAACCTGCCCCAGAGCTACGCGCTCCAGGATTTCACGCCGGCCGCCGTCGAGGTTGTTTTTCGCGGGCTCGATCAGGATTTTGAGCTACTCGATCCGAATTCGCTGATGGTGCGGATCGACGCCTATGCGGTCAGCCAGGGACAGCGGAACTTTCGCATCAGCGAGGCGGACCTGAGGCATCCGGCCAGCCTTTCCGTGGTCGACATCCGCCCGACCCGCGTGCAGATCAGGGCCAAGGGGCCGTAGCCGGCGGTTCAGCGGAACTTGTCGACGGCGTCCAGCAGGTCGCGCCCGTACCGTTCGGCCTTGCGTTCGCCGATGCCGGGAACCAGGAACAGTTCCGACAGCGAACGCGGCAGCCGCCGGCAGATCTCGGTCAGAGTGGCGTCGTTCATGACAATGTAGGGCGGGAAGCCGCGCTCCAGAGCGACTCTGCGGCGCCACTCCCGCAGGTAGCGCATCAGCTCCGGATGCGGCCCCTCCCGGATCGCAGGCGCAACGGGCAACGGCGTGCGCAACACGGGGACCTCGTCGGCGACTCCTTTTCTCCGCTTGCGGCGTTTTTCCTGCTCCGGGAGGAGCATCCATTCCGGCGCGGACTTGCAGGCGTCGCAGTTGTTGCAGGCGGCCCACTTCGGCGTCTCTCCGAAGTGATGGCAGATCTGGAGCGGGCGGCACACGCGCGACTCGGCGAAGTTACGCATCTCGCGCAGGCGCTGCCAGGAGCGGCGGGCTTCTTCCGGATCTTCCATTTGGTTGATGAAGTGCGACAGCAGGCCGACGTCCGCCTTGCGCCAGAGCAGCGCGCAATCGGCCGGCTCGCCGTCGCGTCCCGCGCGGCCGGCTTCCTGGTAATACTGCTCGAGCGATTTCGGCAGCGAAAGGTGAATCACCGAGCGGACGTTCCCCTTGTTGATCCCGAGTCCGAACGCGATCGTGCCGACCAGCACCGGCGTCTCATCGGCCATCCACAGTTCCTGGTTGCGCCGCCGCTCGTCGGCTTCCATCTGCCCGTGATAGGCTACCGCGGCGATCCCGTTGCGGCGCAGCAGTTCTACCGTCTGGCCGACGCGCCGGATGGTGGGGGAGTAAACGATCGCGTTGGCGTCGCGGTAAGAGTAGAGCGCCTCTACCAGCAGCGTCTCCTGCGTCGCCTGGTCGCACTCGCGAACCAGGTACCGCAGGTTCGGCCGGTGAAAGCTGGCGATGTACTTGTCGGGCTCGGAGAGCCGGAGTTGATCGAGGATGTCGTGGCGGACCCGGCGCGTTGCGCTCGCGGTGAAGGCCGCGACGGCGACGCCGGGGAAGTTCTCCTTCAGCAGGCGAAGCTGGCGGTACTCGGGGCGGAATTCGTGCCCCCATTCGGAGATGCAGTGGGCCTCGTCGATGGCGAAGAAGGCGAGGGGAACCTTGCGCAGCCAGGTTACGGTGTCCGCGCGCGACAGACGTTCCGGCGAAAGATACAGCAGGCGGTAGCGGCCCGCGATGGCGGCCCAGATGATCTGCGACTGCGTGGCGGCGTCGAGCGTGCTGTTCACCAGCGCGGCGGAAATGCCCACCTGGGCAAGCTGCGCGACCTGGTCCTGCATCAGAGCGATGAGCGGCGAGATCACCACCGCCGTGCGTCCGGAGACGACGGCGGGAAGCTGGTAGCAAAGCGATTTGCCGCCGCCGGTGGGCATGACCACCGCGACGTCCCTTCCGGCAAGGAGGCTTTTCACCGCGCGTTCCTGCAATGGCCGGAAGGACTCGTAGCCCCAGTACTGGCGCAGCGCGCTCTTCAGTTCGGAATCGTCGACCAATCGACCCGCGATCTCACTCGAGGCCCGGAATCTCGGCCGCCGCGCCCTGGATCTGGTAGACGGTTACCGGTCCCTTGACGGAATCCGGATTAAACGCGCGGCCCTGCTCTTCCGCCTCGTGCTTCGCCCGGGCGGCCGCCTGCTCCTTGGTCAGTTCCAGCTTGACGAGCTTGCCTTCGGCCTGGGCGATCTTGCCGACCGCCTCTTTGGGGAAGACGATTTCGCCGTCGTTCACTTTGATCCGGAGCGACTGCTTGCCCGAAGGATCGACCAGGTTCATCCAACAGCCCATCATCTGGCACACTTCGGTGACCTTGCCTTCGACGCGGACGACTTTGCCGACGTACTTATCAGGCTGCTCCGCGATTCGCTCAACCGGCGTGACCTCGGCGACGGTGAACGGCGCGCCGAGGCGCTTGCTCGATCCCGCGGCGAACGCGGCCAGTGATAGCAGGGCGACCAGCCAAAGCTTCATGAACAAAGGTTAGCAAACCGCCTCGCGCGAAGGCGGATCAGCGGCGCTCGAGAAGGTAGGCGCAGTCCTCGAGCCGGCTGGCCGGTCCGTCGTTCACCACGAACTGGCGGCGCGCCAGCTTGCCGTCGCGAATGGCGCCGTTCCACAGGGCGGCGCTTGCGTAGGCGCCATCCTTTCGCAGCGCATAAAAGTTGATGTCAAACCGCGCCAGGCGTTTGCGGTCGTCCCCGAAATTCCGCGCGATGCGCTTGAGGCAGTCCATGCAGGAATCGCGCGGCGTCATGCCGCGCCGCATGTTCTCGACGACGGTGTGCGCGCCAGCCACGCGAATGTTCTCCTCGCCGCGCCCGGTGGAGCCGGCGGCGCCGACGTCCTGGTCGACGTAGAGTCCCGCGCCTATAATCGGCGAATCGCCGACGCGCCCCGGGATTTTCCAGGCCAGCCCGGAGGTAGTGGTCACTCCCGACATCTCGCCCTTGACGTTGAGAGCGAGACAGTTGATGGTGCCGGTCGGCGGCCGCACAGCGACCTCGAGCGCCCAAGTCAGTGTCTTCTCGTCTACGGATGGAAACTGGTTGCGCAGACTGGAGCCCGGCCTGGAGACCGGAGCGTCCAGACCATCGGTCCAGTTGCTGTGCCCGGCGCCGTCGCGCAGCGACTGTTTCCAGACGAGCCACGCCAGGCGCGCTTTTTCCGTCAGCAGGTTCTCGTCGCGAAAGCCTTGGGCGAGGGCGAATCGCAGCGCGCCGTCTCCGACGAGCATGATATGGTCGGTCTGCTCCATCACCAGGCGGGCGATCTGCGACGGCGTCTTGATGCCGCGCAGCGAGGCGACCGCGCCGCACCGCCGGGTGGGCCCGTGCATGACGCTGGCGTCGAGTTCGACGATGCCCTCTTCGTTGGGCAATCCGCCGTAGCCGACCGAAGTGTCGTCGGGATCCTGCTCGTTAATGGTTACCCCTTCGATGACGGCGGTGAGCGTGTCGCCGCCGGCTTTCAGGATCTCCATCGCCCTGGCGCACGCGCGCTCGCCGTTGGAACTGGCGATCACGATGTCCTTGGGCGCCGCGGCCGCCGCCGCAGCGGGGAGCGAGCCCGCCGCTAAAACCCAGTCGCGCCTGCTCATCATGAGGAAGCCCCTCCTTCGTGCAACATTGTTGCGTGGGGCGGCGCGGCAGAGCAAGTGGCGGGGGAGGCGCGCGCTAAAATAAGGGGTTTCCATGGACATCAAGATCTCCCCGGCGGAGTCTCTTCGCGGCGACATCCGGCTGCCCGGCGACAAGTCGATCTCACACCGGTACGCGATTCTGGCGTCGCTGGCCGATGGCGCAACGCGCATTCGCAACTACGCGAGCGGGGCGGATTGCCGCTCGACGCTCGGCGTGTTCCAGGCGATGGGCGTTCGAGTGGAGGAGGCGCCGGGCGAGATTGTGATTCACGGGCCTGGACTGCGCGGCCTCCACAAGCCGGAGTGCGCACTGGACGCGGGCAATTCGGGATCGACCATGCGCATGCTTTCCGGTGTGCTGGCTGCGCAGCCGTTCAGCAGTACGATCGCGGGAGACGAATCGCTTTCGCGGCGGCCGATGGACCGCATCATGAAGCCGCTCGGGGAAATGGGGGCGCGCATCCGCGGACGCGACGGGCGCTATCCGCCACTGGAGATCGACGGACGGCCGCTGCGGCCGATCAGGTATGCGTCGCCGGTGGCGAGCGCCCAGGTGAAGACCTGCATCTTGCTGGCCGGGCTGTTCGCCGAAGGAGCGACGACGGTGGTGGAACCGACGCCTACGCGCGATCACACGGAAATCGCTCTGCGGGAATTCGGCGCGACGGTCGAGGTCAGCGGCAGGTCAGTCTCCGTGCAAGGCCCGGCCCGGCTTGCGGGCGGCGAATTCACCGTCCCGGGCGATATCTCGTCGGCTGCGTTCTTTTTGGTCGCCGCCTCGATCGTTCCGGGAAGCCGGCTTCTGATCGAGGGTGTGGGACTGAACCCCACGCGCGCCGCGCTGCTCGATTTCCTGCTTTCGGCGGGCGCGGGCATTCGCGTCTCGAACATGCGGCAGGCGCACGGGGAGCCGGTCGGGGACCTGGTTGTCGAAACCGCCCGCATCCGCGGCGGCGCCATCGAAAGAGATACGACCGCCGCGCTGATCGACGAGATACCCGCTCTGGCCGTACTCGGGGCGCTGAGCGAGGAAGGGCTGAGCGTGCACGACGCCCGGGAGTTGCGCGTGAAGGAGACCGACCGCATCGCCTCGATTGTGACCAACCTGCGGCGGGCCGGCGTCGAGATCGAGGAGCGCGAGGATGGCTTCTCGATCCCCGGCCGCCAGCGGTTCCGCGCCGCGCGGTACGACTCGTTCGGCGATCACCGCATTGCGATGGCGTTCGCGGTGGCTGCGCTGGCGGCGGACGGCGAGTCCGTGGTGGAGAACGCGGATGCGGCCTCGGTATCGTTTCCCGAGTTCTTCACGACGCTCGAGCGGTTGCGCGCCTGACGGAGGCTGTAGGTTTGAGTGGTGGTATGCAAACGCCTGGGGCCTGACGGCGTCAGGCTCGCGGCGCGGTCCGGACCTTCGATCCGACGAAGGAATAGTACGTAATGAACACGTAGCAGACCAGCACGACCAGCATCGCAAGGGCCATGCTGTGCGTGAGTTCGAAGACGAGGCCGACCATCGGCGTGAAAACCGCGCCACCGATGATCGCCATTACGATCATCGAGCCTCCTAGCTTCGTGTTCGGCCCCAGCCGCTTGATTCCTAGGGCAAAGATCGTCGGGAACATGAGCGACATGAAGAAGCTGGTGAGGAAGATGGCCCACACGCCAATCCATCCAGGAAACAGGACGCCGATAGTCACGAGGACGACGTTGGCGATGCCGTAGATGCCCATTAGCTTGTTGGGCTGAATGAAATTCATTAAGTAAGTAGCCGTAAATCGTCCGACGCCGAAGGCTACCAAGGTGCCGGTCAGGAAGTAACCTGCCACTTTTTCCGGCTGCCCCGTGTAATCCTGCACATACTGTATGAAGTAACTCCACGTGCCTACCTGGGCACCGACATAGAAGAACTGGGCGATGACGCCGAGGACGAAGTGTCGGTGGTGGAGCAGGTCGCGGGCGCGGCCCTTGGAGGTTTCCGTCTCGTCGTGCATCTCGTCGGCGGCCCGGGGAAACTTGGTCTTGATGATGAGCAGCGCCCAGAGGAACACAACGCTTCCCAGAACCAGGTAGGGCGTCACCACGCGCATGGTCTCGTGTTCCAGGTAAGCGTCGTATGTGCCCGCCGCCTTCATCGCCGTGACTTCGCCGGGCGAAAGCTCGATTCCGGAGAAGATGAAGATGGTGCCGATCAGCACGCCGACGACAGCCCCGAGCGGGTTGAAGGCCTGGGAGAAGTTGAGGCGGCGCTCGGAGGATTTGGGGTCGCCGAGGACGGCGACGAATGGATTGGCGCCGGTTTCGAGAAAGGCCAGGCCGCTGGCGATGACAAACAGAGCGAACAGAAAGAAACTGTACTGCTGCACGATGGCGGCCGGCCAGAACAAAAAGGTGCCGGCGCTATATAAGAACAACCCGATGACAAGTCCCGACTTATAACCGTACTTCTTCATGATGAGCGCGGCGGGAATGGAGAGCAGGAAGTAACCCATGTAGAAGGCCGATTGCAGGAAGCCCGCTTCAAACCGGCTGATCTCGAACGACTTCATGAACTGCTTGATGAGAATGTCGTTCAGGTTATTGGGAATGCCCCAAAAGAAGAACAGCGCGGTCACCAGGACAAATGGCAGCGTGTTCCCCGGCAGCACCAGCTTATGTCCGGCGCCGGACCGCTCCTGGGTCCGGGCGGTCGGAAGTTCGGAGGAGTGCATACGGTTCTCGTTTGCCTACGGGAAAGTGTTGATCTTATCACGCTCCGGGCGAGCCGCCCGAAGTGTCAGGACCCGGCGCCGCTTGCGAGCCAAGATCGTAGTCGTTGTTTTCGGGCCTGCCGGAGGGCCAGGTGACGTTGGCCGCCGGTCCCACGGCCGCTTCGATCTCGCGCAGCAGTTCCGGGTCCAACGGCTGTTCGATGGCGCGGACGTTTGCCTGGACGTGGTCCGGCCGGGATAGCCCCACCAGCGTCGTGGCAATGTGCGGGTGCTCGACGCAGAAGCGGAGCGCGACGGCGCCGGCGGGGACGCCTCTCCGGCGGCAGAGTTCCACGACGCGGCCGCCGGCCTGCTTCACGTTGTCGGGCGCCGGATGCCAGGCAGGCGCGCCGCGCTCAGTGAGGATTCCCATGTGCAAAGGCGAGGCATTGATGACGCCGATTCCGTTCGCCTGCGCGAAAGGCATCAGGAGCCGGTCCAGGTCCGTGATGAGCAGATTGTAGCGGCAGTACGACAGGAAGGCGTCTACCGGCGCGTTTTCGGCGACGCGGCGCATCATCGTCAGCGGGAGGCCGGTAATGCCGATGAAGCGCGCTTTGCCGCTCTCCTGAATCCGGCGCAGCGCGGGTATGGTTTCTCCGGCGATCTGGTTGTAGTCGCCGAACTCGATGTCGTGCGCCTGCAGCAGGTCGACGTAATCGGTGCGAAGCCTGCGGAGGGACTCGTCGATAGAGGTGGTGATGCGTTTGGCCGAGAAATCGAACGATTCCACGTCGTAGCGCCCGCACTTGGTGGCCACGACGACGCGGGAGCGCCGGGCGCCAAGCGCTTCGCCGAGGCGTTGTTCGGCCAGGGTCCGGCCGTAGTAAGGCGAGACGTCAAAGAAATTGATGCCGGCGTCAATAGCGGCGTCCACCGCGCTCTGCCGTTCCGCGGCGGTGGTGGTCCGGAATTCGTCTCCGAGGGGGGAAGCTCCGAAGCCGATGACGGATACGCTCAGGCCCGTTTTCCCCAACGTCCGGTATTCCATAGGGGACGATTATACGGCACGGGATGGACGATGCCGCGGCGGGCAAGGGAGCAGGGTCGGTCGCCCTGCCCCCGTGTGACGGTTACTTGTTCTTTCGCGGTTTCCGGGCAATCGATCCGCTCTGCCCGGCGCCTCCGTTGTCGTAGGTGGACCAGGAGGTCTCCCCGGAGGGCATTGCAGTTTTGACTTCCGCGCTGCGGACCGCGCTCAATTCGCGGTCGAGCGCCCGTGTTTCCTCGTCGGTCACCGGCGCTCCCTCAATCGGCTGCCGCACCAGTCCCTCGGTGGCGCGCACCTGCGAAATCGGATCGTTGATGTACGCCCACTGGCCGCCATCCTTCCATGGACCTTCGCCTTCGTTCCAGGGTCCGCGCACATCCTCGCCGTTCGACATATTGAAGTAGGTGTGGGTGAACCGGGGATCGCCTTGCAGCACGCCCGGGGGAAAGTTCGGTCGGATGCTCTGCAACGCGGCGGAGAACATCTGGAAGTGGGCGATCTCGCGAGTCATTAGAAAACGGAGGCTTTCCTGGACCAGGGGATCGTCGGTGAACTGGAGCAGGTACTCGTAAACGATCTTGGCGCGGGATTCGGCCGCGATGTCCGAGCGGAGATCGACGGTCAAGTCGCCGTTCGCGTTGACGTAGTTGCCGGACCACGGGTGGCCAACCGAGTCGGTGACGGTAGGGCCGCCGCCCGACAGTACCAGGAACTGCGGGTTGGTGAGCGCTTCGTGGACCAGCTCTTCCCGCCCTTGCTTTCCCTCCATCACTTTGCTGAGGCTGGAGCGCTCGACGGCGTTCTTCATCTCGCCATTGACCCCGGCGAGCAACATCGTGATCGTCGCGCCGACGATCTCCAGGTGGCTGAACTCCTCGGCGGCTATGTCCATCAAAAGATCGTACTTATCGGGGTACGCGTGGCGGCATCCGAACGCCTGTACGAAATACTGCATTGCCGCCTTAAGTTCCCCGTTGCCTCCTCCGAACTGTTCAAGCAACAGGCGCGCGAATCGCGGGTCCGGTCTCGAGACGCGCGCATTGAACTGTAGTTCCTTTACGTGGTGGAACATGAAACCTCCTGTCCCTAGACAGCGCCCTGTCCCAAGCGTTACCCTCCGCATCCGTGGTCGAGAATGGGAGTTCAGGGAGGCTTCTTTATGCCGCGGCCCAACATTCTGGTGGTTCCCAACGACGACGGTTACGGTCCTTCGGCACTGACTTCCTACCTGGTGAAGGCCATCCTCGCCGAGCGGCCGGACTGCCGCATCACGGTGTGGAACGACTTCGCCTTCGAGTTCAACCGGCAGCTTTATACGCGGGAAATCGAGCAGGGCACGCTGGAGGTTTCCCGCGTCTGGAACCTGGTGCAGTTGGCCCGGCCCACGGGAGACATCTCGATCGAGGCGACTCTCCGGCTCATGGGCAGCTACCGGGAGGCGAGCGACGCGTACGGCAGCGCGGCGGCGGGGCGGATGTTCGACCTGGTGATCGACTTCGGCGCGCCCGCGGCCGCGCGCTGGGCCGCCTGCCAGGGAAAGCTTTCCGTCAGCGTCTTCGATCACTGCTGGAGCAAGACGCTCCGCATGATCCTGGCGGACCAGCCGGACGTCCCGGCGACCGCCGCGAAGAAATGGGAACGGCTGGCAAGCGAAATTCAGGAGGATGAAGAGCATTCGCGGCGCGTATTTCTGTTCCCGGAAATCATCGCGCCGCGGATCTTCGCCGACTACTGGGCCGAACGCATCGGCGGCGGGGCGGTCCAAAGGTTCTCCGGCGTATTCAACGAGCCGCGGCGTTGGCGCCGGGCGGAGGCGCGGGAGTTCCTCGGCTTCACCGAACCGGGGGCGGCGCTCCTGGTTCAAGGCGGGGGCAGCGCGGTGTGGGACGAACCGCTGCGGCGGCTGCTGGCGCAGTTGGACGACGCCGGGGACCGGGTTCTGAAGCGCAGCGACGTGAATCTCGCGCTCTGGCTGCCGGGGCGCCTGGCGGAAGCGCCCGAAGCCGCCGTGTTGGACCGGCGGCAACGCGCGCGCCGGCTGCGACCCGTGCCGGGCGGAACCATACAGTCGATCCTGCCCGCAATCGACTACCTGGCGCTGCGGGCGGGCGGCGGTTCGGTGAACGACGCGGTGGCGCATCGCAAGCCGTTCATCTGCGTGCGCGAACCGGCGCAGTCGCAGATTGAGGCGATCCTGGCGGAGTGCGAGCGCGGCGCCGTGACCTGGGGGGTGGAGATGGCCCGCTTTCGCGAGGATCCTCTCGGCGTCCTGATCGAGCAGCAGGAGCGGCTTAAGGCGGAACGAGCGGCGCTGCGGCGGCGGATGCGCGAGATTCCGGCTCATGGCGAGCGGGACCTCGCGCGGCAGATCCTGACGATGCTCGGATAGAATGGATTCGCCATGATAATGCACACTCCTCAACGACGGGATTTCCTGAAAACAGCCGGAGCGGCCTTCACGACTTCGTTGTTTACCGGCAATGTTAAGGGCGCCAACGACCGGCTGGTGGGCGCGGTGATCGGGATGGGACGGATGGGCATGGCCAACCTGAGCTTCGCCCGGAAGATGGAGAACGTCTCGGTGAAATCGGTCTGCGACGTCTACGAGCCGCACCTGAAGCAGGCCGTCGAGGCGACCGAAGGCAAGGCCAGGCCGGTGCGGGATTTTCGGGAAATTCTCGGCGATAAAGAGGTGGATTTCGTCTGCATTTCCACGCCCGACCACTGGCACGCTTACATGACCGTCGAGGCGTGCAAAGCGGGCAAGGACGTTTACGTGGAAAAGCCGATTTGCGTCACGGTGGAAGAGGGCGCCCAGATGGTGGAGGCGGCGCGGAAGTACAACCGGGTGGTGCAGGCGGGAACGATGCAGCGGTCGGGCATTCACTTCCAGCAGGCGGCGGAGATGGTGCGCCGCGGCGACCTCGGCAAGGTGACGGTGGTTCACACCTGGAACTACGGAAACCAATCTCCGGAGGGGATCGGCAACCCGGCCGACGGGGATCCGCCGGCGGAGCTGGACTGGGACATGTGGCTCGGCCCCGCGCCGCGCCGCCCGTTCAACAAAAACCGCTTCGGCGTCGACCCGAAAGCGTTCTCCCACTTTCGCTGGTTCTGGGATTACGCCGGCGGCATGATGACCGACTGGGGCGTCCACTGGCTGGATATCGTGCAGATGGCGTTCGACGAGGCGATGCCCACGGCGATCTCGGCTTCCGGCGGCAAAATGGTGCTGACCGACAACCGCGATACGCCGGACACCATCCACGTCACGTACGAGTACCCGGGCTTCATCGCGACGTACGAAAACCGCTCCGGCAACGCGCAGTCGATGTTCGGCAAGGGCGGCGGGATTCTCTTTCACGGCGCGCGGGCAACGCTGTTCGTCGACCGGGGCGGCTACAAGCTGGTTCCGGAGAAAGACGCGCCGCTCGCCGAAGTGGAAGTGAAGCGGTTCAACGACAGCAACACCGCGCACTGGGAGAACTTCATGCGCTGTATCAAGTCGCGGGAACGGCCGATCAGCGACATCGAAACGTGCCAGCGCTCGACCACGACGTGCCTGCTGGGCAACGTGGCGCTTCGGAGCAAGCTGCGGATCGACTGGGACTCGGGCAAGTGGACCACGGCGCAGGCCGACGCGCGCAAGTTCCTCTCGCGGGAATCGCGCGATCCGTGGAAGATCCGGCTGTAACGTAAGGCGGCGATGCGGCGGAGCCCGATGCGGCGATTGGCGCCGCGGGCCGCATCCGGTATCTCGAATTCCGTTGATGGCGCCGCGACGCGGCCGCTCGGTCACCGCCTCTTGACCGGCATGGTAGCGTAAAAATAGATACACCGTTTTAGGAATTGGGGCTGGGTTTGGAAGAGATTTCCATCCGCGCGGACGGATTGACGAAGAGGTATCGCTCCGGCCCGGCGGAACTGGTCGTCTTCGAGGATCTTACGTTCGAGGTCCCGGTGGGAGAGCGGCTTGCGCTGATCGGCGAGTCCGGCGCCGGCAAGTCGACGCTGTTGCACCTGCTCGGCGGCCTGGACCGGCCTTCGTCGGGCCGGGTGTTGCTGGGCGACGACGACCTGTTTACGCTGTCGGATTCCGATCTTGCGTATCTGCGCAACCGGCGGATCGGGTTTGTCTGGCAGCAGAATTCGCTGCTGCCGGAGTTCACCGCGCTGGAGAACGTGATGATGCCGTTGCTGGTTCGAGGGATTCCCGCCGCGGAGGCGGAAGGCCCGGCGATGACGCGTCTGGAAGAAGTGGGGCTGAAGAACCGGGCCTCGCACCGCGCCGGAGAGCTTTCGGGCGGCGAACAGCAGCGAGTGGCTTTGGCCCGCGCGCTGGCGGGACGGCCGCAACTGCTGCTGGCCGACGAGCCGACCGGGAATCTGGATTACAAGACAGGAGAGATGGTGATCGCGCTGTTGAGAGACCTCCACGCGGCGCACAAGCTCACGTCCATCTACGTTACGCATAATTCTGAGTTCGCGCGACGGTGCGATCGCATCTTAAAATTAGATAAGGGAACTCTGATAGCGGCGGCGTAAGCCACCGCGGAACGACGGGACGCCAGGGAAAGAGGACCGCAAAACCGTATGTTTGAACGATACACGGAGAAAGCCCGCAGAGTGATTTTTTTCGCGCGGTATGAGGCGAGCCAGTTCGGCAGCCCTTATATCGAAACGGAGCATCTGCTTCTGGGTCTTTTGCGGGAGGACAAGGCGCTGGCGGCGAGATTCCTGCGGTCGCACGCGGCGCTGGAATCGATCCGTAAGCAGATCGAATCCCACACCACCGTCCGCGAGAAGGTGTCCACGTCGGTGGACCTTCCGCTCAGCCACGAGTGCAAGCGGGTCCTGGCCTACGGGGCGGAGGAAGCCGAGCGGCTGAACCACAAGCACATCGGGACGGAACACCTGCTGCTGGGCCTGCTCCGGGAAGAGAAGAGTTTCGCGGCCGAGATCCTGCACGAAAGGGGATTGCGGCTCAATCACGTACGCGAGGAAATCGCCCGCTCCTCATCGGAGAAGATGTCCTCCAGCCGTCCGAAGGAGAGTTCGCTGCTGGCGGAATTCAGCCGCGATTTGACGCAGGCGGCCACCGACGGCATGCTCGACCCGCTGATCGGGCGGGATTACGAGTTGGAGCGAGTGGTGCAGATCCTTTGCCGCCGCACCAAAAACAACCCGGTGCTGATCGGCGAGCCGGGCGTCGGCAAGACCGCGATTGTCGAGGGGTTGGCGCAGCGCATCTCCGAAGGCGACGTGCCGTCGTTCCTCACCGACAAACGAATCCTGGCGCTGGACCTTTCGTTGATCGTCGCCGGCACGAAATACCGTGGCCAGTTTGAAGAGCGTCTGAAGACGATCATGAAAGAGCTGATGGAGAATCAGAACGCGATCATCTTCATCGACGAGCTTCACACGCTGGTGGGCGCGGGGTCGGCCGAAGGTTCGCTCGATGCGGCCAATATCCTGAAGCCGGCGCTGTCACGCGGCGAGATCCAGTGCATCGGCGCGACGACGCCGGGCGAGTTTCGCAAGTCGATTGAGAAGGACCGCTCGCTGGAACGGCGCTTTCAGGCGGTGAAAGTACAGCCGCCGAACGAGGACGACGCCATCAGGATTCTGTTCGGCATCAAGGAGCGCTACGAGAAATTCCACGCCGTGGCGTACACGGACGATTCGCTGGAGTGCTCGGTGCACGCTTCGAGCCGGTTCATTCCGGACCGTTTCCTTCCGGACAAGGCAATCGATCTGATCGACGAGGCGGGAGCCCGGGTGAAGCTGCGCCAGACGACGCTGCCGCCGGACGTGGCCGAAATCCAGAAGCGGATCAAGTTTATCGTGCACCGGATGGAGACGGCCATCGCCAATCACGAATTCGAGAAGGCGCGCTTCTATTCCGACGAAGAGCGCAAGGAACGCGAGAACCTGCGCATCCTGCGCGAGAAGTACCGGCTGGACGATACGTCCACGGGCGTGGTGACCAAGGACGACATCGAGGAAGTGGTAGCGCGCTGGACGGGCGTGCCGATGACGTCGATTCGCGAGGAAGAGATCACCAAACTACTGCGGATCGAAGAAGAGCTGCACAAGCGGGTGATCAGCCAGGACCAGGCGATCAGCGCGCTGTCGCGTGCGATCCGGCGTTCGCGTGCGGGCTTGAAGTCGCCCAAGCGGCCGTCGGGCTCGTTCCTGTTCCTGGGGCCGACCGGCGTCGGCAAGACGGAAGTAGCGCGGGCGCTGGCCGAATTCCTGTTCGGAAGCGAGAAGTCGCTGATCCGCTTCGACATGTCGGAGTTCATGGAGAAGCACTCGGTTTCGAAGCTGATCGGCTCGCCTCCGGGCTACGTGGGATACGAAGAAGGCGGCCAGTTGACCGAGCGGGTGAAGCGCTCGCCGTACTCAATCATCCTGCTCGATGAAATCGAGAAGGCGCACCCGGACGTCTATAACATCCTGCTCCAGGTGTTCGAGGATGGCCAGTTGACCGACGGGCTCGGCAACACGGTGGACTTTAAGAACACGATCATCATCATGACGTCGAACCTCGGGGCGCGCTTCCTGGAGAAGAAGTCGGCCATTGGGTTCGCCGCGCCGAGCACGGGCATTCCGCAGAAGATCGAAGACCAGGTGATGTCGGAAGTGAAGCGGGCGTTCAATCCGGAGTTCCTGAACCGGTTGGACGAAGTGATCCTGTTCAAAGCGCTGGCCGACGACGACCTGGTGAAGATCATCGACCTGCTGGTGGGTCAGGTGAATGTCAACCTGGTGGGCAAAGAGGTGAAGATCCGGCTTGCGCCAGAGGCATCGAGGTACATCCTGGAGAAGACCTGCGCCGACCGCAGCTACGGCGCCCGGCCGCTGCGGCGCGCGTTGCAGAAGTACATCGAGGATCCGCTTTCTGACGCGCTGATCCAGGGCACGCTGCCCCGGCCGGCCGAGTTGGAAGTTTACCTGGGCGACGCGGGCATCTACTGCCGGCAGGTGAAGCAGGAGCAGCCGGTAGCCGCGGGCGGCGTGGAAGAGGCCGAGGAGCCGAGTCCCGGCATTCCGCTGTACATTTTCTAAGCACTCGCCGTTACGGCAGGCGGCAAGCGGCTGCGCATCGATGAACGAGGAGACGTTCATCAAACGTCTCCTCAACAGCGCTGACCTACTTGCTCAGCAGCCGAGCGTCGCCATGAGTGGCGACGCGGCAAACACGAGTGTTTGCGCCACGCCTTCCGTCTCACCACTTACCGGTGACCGGCTTGACGCCGGGCCAGCCGAAGCCAAAGCCCCGGTCCGCCGCCACGCCGTCCCATACGCCGTTGCCGTTGAAATCGAGATACCAGCCGCCATCGGAGAACACCGCGATCTCCGCCTTGCCGTCGCCGTTCCAGTCGCCGACCAGCGGGGTCACGCCGGCCCAGCCGAAGCCGGAGTAGCGGTCAATCGTGGATTCCCACACTCCGTTGCCGTTCAGGTCCAGGTACCACGCGCCGTCCTTGAAGACGGCGATCTTCGTCTTGCCGTCTCCGGTCCAATCTCCGACGAGCGGCGTTACGCCGGCCCAGCCGAAGCTGTAGGCGCGGTCAATCGCGACGCCTTCCCAAAGGCCATTCCCGTTGTAATCGAGATACCAGGCGCCGTCGCTGAAAACGCCGACCTTGGTCTTCTTGTCGCCGCTCCAGTCGCCGACGATTGGCGTTACGCCAGCCCAGCCGAAGCTGTAGCCGCGGTCAACAGCCGTTCCCTCCCAGAGGCCATTGCCGTTGTAATCCAGGTACCATGCGCCATTGCTGAAAACGCCGATTTTCGTCTTACCGTCGCCGTTCCAGTCGCCGACAATCGGGGTAACTCCGGCCCAACCAAAGCTGTAGGCCCGGTCCACTGTGGGGCCGTCCCAGCGGCCGTTGCCGTTGTAGTCGAGATACCAGGCGCCGTCGCTGAAAACGCCGATGTTGGTCTTTCCATTGCCGTTCCAGTCTCCAACAACCTGCGTTGTTCCCGCCCAGCCGAAGTCGGCCTGCTGGTCAATGCCCGGTTCCCAAATGCCGTTTGCGTTCACGTCCAGGTACCACTGGCCGTTCAGAAAGACGCCGGCCGCCAACAGCCCCGACGCCGCCGTGAAATCCGCGCCGGACTGGTTGGAACTGAGATTGTTGTAGGTGCGCGAAGGCGGTTGGAATGTGGATCCCGCGAGCGCCGGCGTGACGGTGTAAGGACCGCCGGCCGGCAGGCCCGTGAACGAATAGTCGCCGGTTGCGCTGGTGGTCCGCGTCCCTCCCGGACCGCCTGTCAGCGTCACCGTCACCCCGGCCAGCCCGGCGCCGCCCTTGGTGACTTTCCCGGAAATGGAATATGTCGGAACGTTAGCCGTGGTGAAAGACCAGGTCGTGGAGCTCGTCGAGCCGCCGCTGTTCTTTGCCACGACGCGCCAGTAGTACTTCGTCCCGGCGTTGAGCGTTCCCGGGCTGTAGGTTGTATTGGCGGCGTTGGCCACAAAGGGGGGCGGGGAGGAAGCGCCGAAGTAGACGTCATGCGAATCGGCGCCGCTGCCGGCAGTCCAGGTCAGCGTTGGGGTGGTCGAGATCCCGGTCGCGTTGTTCCCCGGCGAAGGATTGGCGGGCGAGCCGGGCGGCGGCTGCGTGGTAAACGACCACGTAGTGGATGTGGTGGAGCCGGCGCTATTCTTCGCCACCACGCGCCAATAGTATTTGGTGCCGGCGTTCAGGGTTCCCGGAGCGTAGCTGGCGTTGGTGACATTGGCGACCAACGGTGGAGAGGAGGATGCGCCAAAGTAGACATCGTGGGAAGTGGCGCCGCTGTCGGCAGTCCAGGTCAGCGTGGGGATGGTCGAGATCCCGGTCGCGTTATTCGCCGGCGAAGGATTGGTGGGCGAGCCGGGCTTCACCCCGGCGACTACCGTCAGGTTGCTCGACCAGGCGGATTGCACCGCGTTGTGGGTGGCGCAGCGGGCCATCGCCTTGACGGAATAGCTGCCGGCCGAGGCCCAACTGTGCGAAGCGCTGGTGACGCCGGTCGCTAGCCAGCCCGAGTTCGTACCGTCGCCCCAATCGAAGAAGTATTGGACCGGGTGGCTGAAGTTGGACGCCGCTCCTCCGGTCGTGTAGGTGTAGCTCGTACCCGGCGTGATGTTCGCCGTGCCGGTCGGCGTGTTCGGAGTCGAGACGGACTCCGCGCCGACGGTCAGTATGGCCGACCAGCCGGATTGCACCGTGTTGTGGGTGGCGCAGCGGGCCATCGCCTTGACGGAATAACTGCCGGCCGAGGCCCAACTGTGCGAAGCGCTGGTGACGCCGGTCGCTAGCCAACCCGAGTTCGTACCGTCGCCCCAATCGAAGAAGTATTGGACCGGGTGGCCGGCGTTGGACGTCGCACCGCCGGTCGTGTAGGTATAGCTTGTTCCGGGGGTAATGTTCGCCGTGCCGGACGGCGTGTTCGGGGTGGAGACCGACTCCGCCGCCCCTACAGTGAGAACGTTGGACCAGGCGGACTGTACCGCATTATGGGTGGCGCACCGGGCCATGGCCTTCACCGAGTAGCTGCCCGCCGAGGCCCAACTGTGCGAAGCGCTGGCGACTCCGGTTGCCAGCCATCCCGAAGTGGTTCCGTCGCCCCAATCGAAGAAATACTGGACCTGATGGCCGAGGCTGGACGTGGCGCCGCCCGTCGTGTAGGTATAGTTCGTGCCCGGCGTGATGTTCGTCGTGCCGGTCGGCGTGTTCGGGGCGGAGACCGACTCTGCCGTCCCGACAGTGAGAACGTTGGACCAGGCTGATTCAATCGCGTTGTGCGTCGCGCACCGGGCCATCGCTTTGACGGAGTAACTGCCGGCCGAGGCCCAACTGTGCGAAGCGCTGGTTACGCCCGTCGCCAGCCACCCTGAGTTGGTGCCGTCGCCCCAATCGAAGAAATACTGGACGGGATGGCCGGCGCTGGACACGGCGCCGCCGGTCGTATAGGTATAGTTTGTGCCCGGCGTGATGTTCGCCGTTCCGGCCGGCGTGTTCGGCTTTGAAACGCTCTCCGCGCTGACGCTCAGGACGTTCGACCAGGCGGATACCAGCGCCGTATGCGTGACGCAGCGGGCCCTGGCTTTGACGGAATACGTGCCGGCCGAAGCCCAACTGTGGGAAGCGCTGGTGACGCCCGCGGCCAGCCACCCGGAGTTGGTCCCGTCGCCCCAGTCGAAGTAGTATTGGAGGGAATGGCCGAGGTCCGAAGTGGCCCCGCCCGTCGTGTAGGAATAGCTTGTGCCGGGCGTAATGAGCGTCGTACCGGTTGGCGCAACCGGCGCGGTGATGGCCTCCGCCGCCTGCGTCACGGTATGTGTCTTTCCCGCGATGGTCAGCGTACCGTTCCTGGAGGAACCGGTGGAGTTGGCCGCCACGGTGTAATCGGCCGAACCGCTGCCTACTCGGCTCGCGGGCGGAGTAGCCGTGATCCAGGCGTTGTTGCTGGCCACGGTCCAGGCGCACCCTGCGTCGGTGGTCACGGTCGCCGACCCGGCGCCGCCGGCCGCGCCGATGGAGTTGCTGAGCGGGGAAACCTGGTAGGAGCACGCCGGCACATCCGAGATCTTGGCGACAAAGGAATCCGTTCCTGTCTTATTGCTGAACGAAGACCCCATCCCCACAACGGGAAAGTCGGAGGACCGCGTCTCACCCGTTATGTAGACGTTTCCGGAAGAATCTACGGCAATCCCGTTGCCGTAGTCGGTCGGGCCGACGTCGGCCGACGGCGTAACGGTGTTGTCCGCGGTCTTGCCGCCGAGACACCCCGAATACAAGAGCTTCGTTCCGGCCGCGTCCAGCTTGGCGACAAACGCATTCGCGGCAGGAGCTCCCTTGTTCTTGCACTGGAACTCCGTCCCCATTCCCAGATAGGGAAAGTTTTCCGATTGGGTTGTGCCGGTGATGTACGCTTCACCACTGGAATTGACGGCAATGGCGTTGCCAAAATCGCGATGCGAGTCGCCGAGGTAGCCGGAATAGTCGAGGCTTGTGCCTTGATAGTTAACCTTGACGATAAAGGCATCCCGATCTCCCGTGTTGTAGGTCGGGTACGGCCATCCCGCTGTGACGGGGAAATTGCCGGATAGGGTCCAACCGGTTATGTAGGCGCTGCCGGTGCTATCCACCGCCAGGTCCAGACCACGGTCTTCATTGGCGCCCCCCAAGTACCCGGAATAGGCGACGGCGCCGGCCGAGGTCACCTTGGCGACATAGGCATCGTAGGTTCCCTGGTAGGAGTTGTACGGCCAGCCTCCAGTGACCGGGAAGTCGGAGGAGGAGGTCCGGCCGGTGACGTAGGCGTTGCCCAACGGGTCGACCGCCACGCCGCCGAAAGCGATCTCCTCGCCGGCGCCGCCGAGGCGGAGCGCAAAGTTCACGGCGTCGCCCGCGGCGCTCAGCTTCACCAGGAACGCGTCGATGCCGCCGTTCGGACCGGACTGAAGGGTGGCCGGGAAGTCGGTCGAGTCGGTGGAACCGGTCACGTACGCATTTCCCTGGCTGCCCACCGCCACGCCGTAGGCCCGCTCCCAGGTCGCGCCTCCAATGCAGCGGGCGTAGACCAAGGCGTTGCCCGAGGCGTTGATCTTGGCGATGAATCCGTCACCTTCGCTCCCACACGTCTTCCCCACGGTTTTGGGGAAGTTGGCCGATCGGGTTTCGCCCACGATATAGGCGTTCTTGGAAGAATCGAGGGCGATGTCGGTCGAGAAATCTCCGTCGCTGCCGCCGAGGTAGCCGGCGTATACGAGGCCGGTGCCGGCCGTGTTGACCTTCGCCACGTAGATGTCCCTCATATTGCCCGCCGGGCGGTTCTTGAATGCGCCGGTGGTGGTGGGGCAATCGCTGGAGAGGGTGTCGCCGACCAGGTATGCGGCGCCAAGGTTGTCAACGGCGATCTTATATCCGATGTCGGTGCCGGAGCCGCCGATGTAGCCCGAGTAGATGAGAACCGCGGGGTCTATGTGCAGGGGAAGGGCGCGGTCGTAGGAGGCGAGACGAAAGCCGAAGACGCCGCCCGCCAGATCGTAAACCGCCGCGACTTCCACCCTCCGCCCGTCGATCTCCTGGTACACGTAGGGCGCGTCCTCCGAGAATCCGCCCGCGGGCGTGTCGATTTCCAGCTTTCCCTGCCCGTTCACGCGGACTTCGGACGCGCCCTGGTAGGCCAGGCGAATCCGGGAAGGATCCACCCCTGGCGCCACCGTCAGCGTATACTTCAACCTGCCGCCGGTTCCCTCGTAATGGAGGTCAATCCCCGGCCAGAGATCGCTGTACGTGACGCCGGCATAGGTCGGCAGGCCGGTCTTCCAACGATCCGGCGGGCCCGTGAAGTAACTGACGATCGCGGAGGTTTGCTCCACGCCGACCGGGCGCGCTCCGGGGTTCGCGCCGACGAACGCCAGTTTCACAGCCCAGCCCTCAACCTCCGGTTGCCGGTATGAGGCGGGTTGGAAAGGAGATTCCGCCGGGCGCGGTTGTAGTTCACGCAGCGCGAACACCACCCCGCCGGACGTGAAGAACACGCTTGCGCTGCCTCCGTGCAGGTAATAGCCGACGCGTTCGTCGGTCTGGCCCCGGTTTTCGATGAAGTAAAGGGGCAGCGACCCGAATTGGTCGCCTAAACGGGCGGTGGGACCGTCCGCCGGCGCTCTTCTCGCCGGCATCGGCCCGCTTACGATCACGAATGCCAGGACCAGCAGAAGCGCCATGAGGCTCCCGCCGAATATCCTCCTCCGAAAATTGCACATGATGGTCGGTCTCCCTGGATTGAACGGCTTACGCACAACCGCGGCTCGCCATCCCGCCGTAACCCGGCCTCAACACCAATGGTTCGGCGAAACATCCTGGAAAGAAGGTGGGGGAAACCGGAAGAAAGGATCAGAGTCTTTACCTTAGTTCCGCGCAAAATCTTACGTAGTCGGATTCCAGGCAGACGCCGGAGACGGAGCGAGCCGAAACGCCGGATGGGGCTTCGCGGCGCCATCCGCTTGAGGGGTCGTCGAAGGGTTCACCGCCTCGTCCGGCGGCGGGTCCTTGTCGCCGGCGGAAATCGACGCCTCAGCGGCCGGGCGCTAGGCTCGTGCGGCGGCGATCCCGACGGAGCCCGGACGATATAATCGGCCGCATGTCGTATATCGAGCGGAGAGAGGTTCTGTCGGCGGGGTTGGTGAGCCTAGCCAGTTTTATCATCGGAGGGCCGCTGACGCCGAAGGTCGCCGCCGAGAGCCGGCGAAGCATTTTTGACGCGCACCTGCACATCCCGAGCGATAACGGCGAGAACTTTCAGTGGAACCTGGTCACGCCGACAATGCCCGAGTTCGTGGCCTACCTGGACAAGTGCGGCGTCAAGCGCGGCGTCATTTCGTCTTCGTGGAGCAACAAGGCGAAGTCACCCGAAGATTACCGGAACGGCAACAATGAAGTCGCCAAGTACTCGGAGCGGTACAAGGGCCGGTTCCGAGGCAGTTGCGTGATCACCCCGCACCGGATCGACGACGCGCTGAGCGAGATCGAGCGGTGCCGGAAAGAGCTGGGATTCGTGTGGCTCGGCGAGTGCTGCAACTACATGACCGGTTACAAGTACGATACGCCGGAATGGACCCAGGTGATGAAGCTGGCCACCGAGCTGAATATGGTACTGCAAATCCATACGACCACGGCGGAGATGAGATACCTGGCGGAAAATTTCCCGAACGCGACAATCGTGTTCCCGCACCTGGGTTCGAACCTGAAAGACATCTCCGAACGGATCGAGATCGTCGCCAGGCATAAGAACACGCATCTGGAGCTTTCCGGGTCGGGCCACGAGCGGGTGGGGATTGTCGAAAAGGCGGTGAACGAGATCGGCGCCGACCGCGTTCTCTATGGCTCGGATTTCACGATCAACGAGCCGAGCGGCGTGATCATGCGGGTGAAGAACGCGTTCCTGACGAAGGAGGAGCGGGACAAGATCCTTTTCGGGAACCTCGAGCGACTGCTGGCGAAGGCCGCGGCAGGATAGTGGCGACGGCGGCGCCGTGCCCCGGGCGCCACGCAAAGGTCGGGCCGCCTACGTCCGCGTTCCGGCCGAACCGAGGTTCCTCAACTCGTCTTCGAGACTGTAGCTGCCCAGGAGCCGGTCGAGCAGCGCCGAGGCGCGCTCCCAATCATAGGTGCGGTGGGAATGGCCCTTCGTCACGTGGGCCGCGCCGGCATAGAACATCTCGTATTGGGTATGCCGGGAGGCAAATTCCGATCCGACGGCGTCCCAGGCCAGCTTGAAGAATTTCACGCGGTCGGGCGGGGTGAGGACGGCGCAGCCCTGCGCCCGCAGCGCGTAGTCGGCCAGCCGGGCGTCCGCAAGGTCTTCGATGCCCGAGGGGAGCATGATCATGCTGCCGCCCGCGAGGTTTCGCAGGGAGGCGATCACCTCGGGGTAGATGCGCTGCGCGAACACCTGCGCGGCGTAGAGCGTGTGCCGGTCCGGAACGAAGTACTGGCCCTGTTGGCCGCCCTTGATCTCCATCGCGTGGACGAGTCCTTCGACCGTTGCGGCGTGAGCGGCCACTTCACCGAGGGTTTCGCGAACCTGGGGAAAGTTCTCCGAGCCGTTGGCCGCGGCGATCGTCCGCCCGACGGCCGCCAGGAAACGGAGCTTCACCGCCAGCCGGATCTGGCACTGGTAGTTCTGGTAAACGTGCGCCGGGGTGGCGTGAAACTGCTTCTGGCACATGGCGATGTCGCCGTCGATGAACACCCGGTCCCAGGGGACGCGCACTTCGTCGAAGTAGAGCACCGCGTCGTTCTCGTCATACCGGCTGGCCAGCGGATTGTCGAAAACAGAACCGGCGGCCGCTTCGTAGGATTTGCGCGAGAGGATCTTCAGCCCTGACGCATTCATTGGGATGGCGAACGAGAGCGCGTAGGGCTCGTCGCCCGGCTTCAGCGGTTGGATGGAGGTGACCAGAACCTCGTCGGCCATCACCGCGCTCGTGCCCAGCATCTTCGCGCCCTTAACCGTGATGCCCCGCGAGTCGCGGTCACAGATCCGCGCCACCTGCGTTTCGTCCGGCTGCTCGTGCGCGCTTCGCGTTCGGTCCGCGAGCGGGTTGATGATCACGTAGGTGAGGAACAGGTCGCGGTCGCGGGCGAATTCGTAGTAGTCGCGGAGGGCGGCCCCGCGGCGAGCGTCGTATGCGTCGAAGACGGCGGCGCCCATGAACATACCGGACAGGCAAGAAGCGACATGGTCCGGCGCGCGTCCCATGAAGCCGAAGTGGGTCTCCGCCCACGCCGTCAGAGCTTCCCTGCGCGCCGCCAGTTCGGCGTAAGTGGTGGGCAACTGCCAGGCGTGGTTGACCCGGCCGCCCGTGGACGGCGAGACAAACGTCATTCGCTCGATCTGTTCCGGGGCGCATTGAAAATCGTACAGGTGAGCGACGGAGACCACGGAGTTGCGGAAGGCCGGATGAGCGGTGACGTCTTCGACGCGCTCTCCCCGGATGTAGACCTCACGCCCGTCGCGCAGCGAGTTCAGGTAGTCGGCGCCCGTCCTCATGGGTAACCTCCGGCGGCCTTTCGCGTTCGGCGGGCGCTACGCCGATCCATAGTAGTGAAGCTCAAACAGCAGGCAGCCTCTTTCGGACTTGAAGGGACCGTGGTGGACGCCCGGAGGCCGGCAGGCATAGGTTGGCGCGTGAAACTGAACGCCGCCGTTGCCCTGCGCGTCGTTGCCGACGATCAGGTCGCCTTCCGCCAGGTACACTTCTTCCCAATGGTCGTGCACGAAGGGCTGCTCCGAGAAGACGCCCGGCGCGATCCGCAGCAGGCGCGACCGGCTGCCCCGCTTGTTCACTTCATCCAGATCGCTTGCGAGGATCTTCTGCGTAAACCCCTCCTTGTAACCGGGCGGGGTCTCCCACCCGTGGCTCAAATCGATCGGGAAAAACTCCAAATGAGGCTTACCTTGCGCCATAGTCGGTATCCTACGTCTTCAACCCTCGATCGGCAACGCGCGGCAGTCGTAACTGTGGGTGATCTTCCGTTTCCGGACGGGGTCTTCCAGTTCAACGATGAAGGTATCCGCCCACCGAACTCCGCCTTGCGCCGGCAAAGTTCCGCAGAACATCGCCGTGCCGGGAGCGAACTCCGCCCCGGAGTTCCCGCGGTAGAGTTCCACCAGGTCGCGGGGATGGCGGATTGCCGAGACTGGACCCTCCTGATAGATCGTCCGCCCGTCGCCCAAGGCGGCGTACGAGCGCAGGATCAGTTCGTCCCAGTGCGGCTCGACCGAATCGAAGCTCCAGACCGCCGGCGCCAGCGGCTTAGCGCACAGTTGCTTGGAAAGCGTGACTCCCACGGCCTCTGCTTTGCGATCCGTGTGGTCCGATCCCACTCCGACCCACCATACGCCGTCGTGGTTCAGCAGAACAAATTCGACCTCGCCCGTGGAGTCCGCGCCGATTACATCAATCGCGGATGCGGTCGTCATCAGTGACGCAGCCACCCGGTAGAAGATCGGAGTGCGCGCGGGCGCCGGAATGCCTAATTCCGCGAGTTCCCGGATGTGATGCTCGATCGCCCTCTGATCCCGGCCCGTCCAGCCGGCGATCACCAGATCCCGGATCGGCGCATCCGACCAGCGGTCGCCTTCCAAGCCTTGCAGGTTCAAGGAAATCCGTGAGGCCATCAAAAGTTATGTTTCAGCATACGTCATCGCGCCGCGGCGTCGAACACGTCAGCGCCCGGGAATGGCGGGAGCCGCAACTCGGCGACTGGCGATTTGACACCGTGGGAAGTTTATTCCGGACTCCGGGCTGACGGGACGACTAAACGGAAGGAGTTGCGCTGGAAGGGCAATTGCATCAACCGAGGAGTGGAGGTGGATTGGGGACATGAATGAACTCGGTTGGTTCATCATGACGGCGGTATGGTTGTTTGTCGCGGCGGTGGCATACAGCGTCGTCCCCTAACCAGGAGGAAACGTGGTGGAACACGAGAAAACATTGGCGGCGCTGGTCCGCGCCGCCCAACAGCGGAGACCGAGGAAGCCCGAGGGTCGACTGGCGGTTTCCATAGGACAACAGCGGCGGTACGTATCGCTGGACGAGTTGGTTGAGACTTATTCGAGTGAAAGCCGTGTGGGAACGGCGCCTGTTCCGCTGAAACGGAGATAGGCGCCGTCAAGCCGGGGTGGGTCACTCCGGCTGCCACTCGAAATACGATCCGTACCCGCCCCCCAGGTTCCGCGATAGCCAGAGCCGGTACTCCCGCGACGCCGTCCGCGTCACCTCCTTGCGGCCCGCCTCGGTGTTGGTCAGAATAACCACTTGCGTCCGGCCCTCCGCGTCTTTGCGCGAGCAGACAATCTCGTCCCGGAAGTCACCCAGCAGGTCCGCGGTCATGATGACGCGGCACGCGGTTTCCGAGGGCGCCGGCGCCCCGGCGGGCGCGAGCTTGCCCCCTTCGAACCACGCCAGTTCGAGCGCGTCCGGACTCACCAACTCCCGCACGGCGCCGCCGGTCCAGTTCACCGGCCGGTATCGAGCCGGAAAGCCCTCCATCAGGATCTTGCCGTCCGAGCCGAGCAGCACGGTGTCCTTCGCAAGGTGTCCATCGCGATTGGTCAGCATCTCCATGCCCGGATGCGCGGCGGAAATGTCGGCCGCCCACCCGATGTGGGCGTGCGTCCAGCTCGGGTCGTCCTCGCGGTTCACCTTCCAGATCAGCTTGCCTGTCGGCGCGTCCACCAGGTATGCGCCGGCGTGCGTGCTGGTCTCCACGACGTAAAACACCTGCCGCTCCTTCCGGTCGGGCAGCACGCGCTTCACCGCCACGATGTCCGGATGGGCCCGGTAGAGCGACCACTTCAGCGTGCCGTCGGGATTCAGCACGGTGGTCCCGTTAAAGACCTCGTCTTTGCCATCGCCGTCCAGGTCGGCGATGTCGATATGGTGCGATCCCGATCCGTTTGTCGCCCCGTAGCTGTTGTATTCCCACAACTGCCGGAGCCTCGCCGGTTCCCAGGCATGAAACCGCTCGTTCTCGTATAGCCCCGTCTGCGTGACCAGCGACGGCCGCTTTCCGTCCAGGTACGCCACCGACATGTGGACCCTGGTGGAGGTACCCGAATGGTCGGTGGCCATCTCCGGCCACGGCGCGCGCCGGAGCACGCGTCCGGTCATGCCATCCAGAATCGCGAGGTCGACGCTGCCATCCAGGAGAATCCGCGCCGCGACCTCGGCCTTGCCGTCTCCGTCGAAGTCGTATATGAGCACGGGCGAGTTGTTGGCGTTGCCGTAGCAGTGCTCATAGTCGATCAGGGGCCGCCGCCAGAGCTGCTTGCCGTAGGACGTGAACGCCTCCAGTTCCACCGGCTTTCCCGGATCTCGGGTGTTCTCGCGGATTCCGTTGTTGCAGCGGAACACGACGTCCAGGCGCCGGTCGCCGTCCAGGTCGCCAAACATCGGCGTGCAGTCGCCCTCGGCCGGGCTCGGCTCGAAAACCGCCGCGACCCGGGTTGCCTCCTGCCCCGCCGTCACGGCCGCCCACTCGCTCGGCGCGGCCTCTTGCCCGTCCGCGCCGACGTTCCTGACGCGGTAGTAGAGCCGCGCGCCCGCCGGCGCATCCGCATCCACCAAACTGGTTGCATCCGTCACGGGACGGCCATTCACTCGCACGCCTGCCGCATCCATGCGCGGCGAGCGGTAGACGTTGTACCCGCCCGCGTCGCCCGGGAGCATCTGCCAGGACAGGAACACCCCGCCTCGCGCCGGCAAAGCCACCAACCGCCGAGGCTGCCGCCGGAAATGGGTCGAGCCCGCCGGTTCCCTCACCAGCCGGAAGCCCAAATCCGGATGCCGGATTCCCGCGCTCGTCCCGCTGCGCGAATCCACCGGCAGGTACGCCGCGCTCCGCGCCCACGATCCTCCCGCCACGCCGCCATCCTTTTCCACCGGATGCGTAAGCCGGAAGATCCACGGCCGTCCCGCCAGCTCATATTCGTTGGTCACCATCTGCCAGACGTTGCCGGCCATGTCGTACAGGCCCCAAGGATTGGCCGCGTAGGACCGCACGGGCTTCAGGTGCTTCCTCCAATCCGGAAACGCGCGGTCGCCCGTCTCGTCGTAATTGGCGCGGCCCCTTGGATCCTCGTCCCCCCACGCGTACTTCACGCCGGCGCGGCCCGCCCGCGCGGCGTACTCCCACTCGGCCGGCGTCGGCAACCGGTACGCGCGGTCCTCCTTGCTCGATCGCCACCGCGCGTATTCGTACGCGTCGTAGCGGTTCACATAGATTACCGGGTGCGCCTCGAACCCACCCGGCGGCGCCCCCGCGACGAAGTGCTCCGGCGCCGGCCGCCCTGTCGCTTGTAGGAAGCCGGCCCATTGCGCATTCGTTACGGGCGCATCGGCGATCTCGAAATCGTCCACGCGCACGCCGGGCCGCCCCGGCAATTCCCCACTCCGAATCGGGACAAACTTCTCCTGTGCCCAGAGGACCGGGCAGAACAGCAGCAGAGCACCGATGGTTCTCATAGCGTCCGAAAGCCTATCACAGCGGTGGCGCGAACACTCGTGTTTGCCGCGTCGCCACTCATGACGACGCCTGGCAGTAGAGCGCGGCCGCGAGGGCGTAGACACTGGCGCAATGCGCCAGCCGCGAGATCGACACCCGCTCGTCGTCCGAATGGGCCGTTTGGTGCGCCGGGCCGTAGTAGACCGCCGCGACGCCGGCCTCGTTGCTGTAAAGGTTGGCGTCGCCGACCAGTCCCATGCCGACGATCTCCGGCGCCGCTCCAGAAACTTCTCTCGCCGACTCGCTCAAGGCCCGGACGATCGCATGGCCCGAAGGCGTTTCGAACGGTTCGCGCTCACCGTCGAGGAAGTAGCTCCAATGCATGCCGGACCCGGCGGCGTAGCGGCGGCAGATTTCCTCGAATTCGGCATGGATGTCCGGGAGCGCGATGCCTGGGGTCCACCGTCTCGTGCCGGTGATGCGGAATCGCGCCGGCAGCCGGTTCATGTAATCGCCGCCGTGAACCATTCCTACGTTGTAGAGTTGCCGTCCGCAGAGCGGGTGGGCCGGTTGTGTCTTGAACTGCTCCTCGCGCTCCTGCAACTCGGTCAACAGCTTGCCGACCCAGTAAGCCGGGTTCGTCTCGTAGGGGACTTTGATGGTGTGGATGGGGCCGCGGTCGTCCTTCACCTCGATGGTGAACACAGCCGATCCGAGGCTCGCGGCCCAGATGGCGCACGGACCCTCGACGATGACGATGGCGCCGGCGGGAATCCTGCCGGAGCGCAAGTGTTGAATGAGCCGGATCGGGCCTTCCTTCTTGCCCTCGGGAGCCTCGTGTCCGACCACTCCCGTTAGCCAGAGGTCGCCGGACAGCTTCACGCCCGCTCGCTGAAGCGCTGAGGCGGCGTGGACCATGGCCACGAGCCCGCCCTTCATATCCTCCGCGCCGCGGCCGGAGATCCAGTCCCCGTCCCGGACGGGCGGCGCGCTGTTGCCAATGGGAATGGTATCGGTGTGTCCGTTGAAAACCAGCGCCGGACCGCCGCCCGAACCGGCGATGCGGGCATAAACGTTCGGCCGTTCGGGCGCGACCTCATCCAACTCCGGTTGGAAGCCTTCGCGCTTGAGCAATTCGGCGAGGAAAAGGCTTCCGGGACCCTCGCGGCCGGTTTCGCTGGCGACTTCAACGAACGCGAGGGCGTCGCGAGCGATAGCTTCGGGGTCGATGCGCTCCAGGACTTGGGCGGCCGTCAGCGGGATTAGGGTCACGTCGCGAGGTCCTCTTCGATGACCCGGAACCCCATCAGGTCGCCCAGACGCTTGAGGCCACGCACGTGGTCGCCGTAGAACACCGACCGGTGGAGCATGGGCATGGCGCCGGCGTACTGCGAGAGGTCGCCCGGCGCGTCGGGCGGCACGATCGCCCCGGCGCCCCAGTTCAAAAAGAGGCTCCGGGCGTCGCGGACAGACTGCGTGAACTGCGTGCGGCAAGCCAGCGGGCTGACGCCCGTCTCGGTGATCTTGCCGGGAACGGCGAGCATCGTGTCGAGATTGACGAGCTTGGCCATGGTGACCGGCTCCCCAACCTCCCACTGCACCTGCAAGGCGACCCCGCCGCCGCTGTCGGTCTGGTTGCGAATGAGGAACGGCATGCGGTTGCCGCCGGGCCGTTGCGTGAACGACGTGCAATGGAACTGGACGACGGCGTTCTTCGACTCGTCAACCACAGGGTCGGTGATGAAGCCCGGCGCGCGGAAGGCGTAGCCGAACAGGAGCATGGTGAGCGTCGAATCGATATCGCCTTCGCAGGCGCCGGCCAGACCCAGATCGTTAAGCTTGCTGAAAGTCAGGCACGCCCGGGGCTCGCCCATACAGGCGGCGCTGCAGACAGCGCGGGCGTTCTCCGCGATCATTAACTTCTTGACGGCCTGGTAGTATCTCACCGAATCGACGATCTCCTGGCGCTTTGGCTCGAGAATTCCTATCGCCGGCTTGATCCAATACTGTTCCGCCTCCTCTTCGGCGGCCGCCGGATCGATCGACTTGGCGATTTCCAGAATCCGATCGTTCTTGATAGTGACCAGGTCGGCGCCGAGCTTCTTTTTGACCTCCGCGGGCGCGCAGGCGGCCTTGGTGCCGCGCGGGCCGTCGATGGCGAGAATCCGCGTCTGCTTCATCATGGCCGGCACGCGGAGCAGGCGGACGGCCTCGTCGAGTTCGTGCAAGCCGGTGGTGGAGAGCAGGAGGACCCTCCTGTTCTTCCATTGCTGGTGCCACATCCAGCCGTGTCCGCTGAACGGCTGGAAGAAGGAGACCGCCGGCTTGTCCAGGCCGAAGCTGAGTTTCTCCAGCGTCGCGTAATCGCCGCCGTGGCCCGAGAGCCAGACCAGCAGCAGCCCGTCGGCCGAAGCGGCTTTTGCGGCTACCTGCTCCACATCCGCCGGTGGGATGGTCTCCCCGCCGACAAACCTCACATCGCCGAGCTTCGTCTCGAGGCCGCGGAGGTGGTTGTCCATCTTCGCGATTTCCTCCGCGCCCCAGGTCAGGTATTGCACGCGGCTGCCGGTTCGGGGATTTGTCGTTGCCCCGGATCGGCCAATGTAGAGTTTGTAGATGGTAGCGGGCCTCAGCCGGGGCCATTCCGCCGCCTCGGCAGCCAGCGGGGACTGCGCCCCGGCTGGGCTGAGGGGCAGGGATCCCGCCACGGCGACGGCGCCCACAAAATTACGGCGCGTCACGGAAACACTCATCGCATTCCTCCTTCGCAAAGCGGCCGATCCGGCGCCGTTCGGCGATTCGAACGGCGCGCAAACCGTACTTTGAGGTCCATCAGGTCCGATTATAGTGTGTTCGCGGGGCCGTGGAAGCTCCCCCGGCATTCAACGCGCCGTATCGCGAGACCGCGCCGTCAGTCGAAGAAGTTCCGATCCTCTTCCGACAGGCGCGCCTTGGCAGCCTGCACGTTGAAGGTGACGCCGAGGCCCGGCTTGTCCCAGACGTCGATGAAACCCTGCTTGACGATGGGATCGGGCAAGCCGTCGACAATCTGATACCACCAGTCGGGCTGGCCCAGCGGATATTCGAACGCGATGTAGTTCTGCGGCATGGCCGCCGCCACCTGAACGTGCGCGGCGAGTCCGATCAGCCCGTCGAAAATGCCGTGGGGCGCCATGCTGATGCCGTGCAGATCGGCGTATTCCGCGATCCACTTCAACTCCGCAATGCCGCCGACGTCTTCCGGGTCGGGCCCGACGACATCGATCGCCTGCTTCTGGATCAGATCTTTGAAGTTCTGCCGGAGGTAGATCTGCTCGCCGGTGTGGATCGGGACGGAAGTGCTGACCGTCAAGTCCCGATACAGGTCGGCGTTGGGGTACGGCGTGTAGTCGCCGGTGAGCGCGTCCTCGATCCAGGCGATGTTGAGCGGTTCGAGGGCGCGGGCGAACTTAATCGCATCCTTCAGCATCCAGCCCGGTCCGGCATCAAGGGCAAGGCCAACTTCATCGCCCAGGACTTTCTTCATGGCCTCGACGCACGCGATGACGTGTTTAAGGCCGCGTTCCGTCATGAAACCGCGATCGGCGTGCGGCGCGCCCGACCGCGGCTCGTCGTACCAGGCGTCGGGGATGGCGCGCATCATCCTGGGATTGTGGAAGCCGACCGCCTGCTTGATGAGGGTGAAGCCTTCCTTGGCCTCCTTCATCTTCGCCATGTTCTCGGCGTAGTCGCTCGGCATGTGGCCGGTCATGGGGAAGCGGATGGCTCCGTTGTAGACGCGGACGCGGTCGCGAATTTTCCCGCCCATTAGCTTGTATACGGGCACGCCGGCCGCCTGCCCCGCGATGTCCCAGAGCGCGATTTCGATAGCGCTCACGGCCGAACCCCAAGGCTTGGACGCGCCAAGCCGGCGGATCTTCAGCATCACCCTCTCGACGTCGGTGGGATCTTCGTCGAGAATGTAGTTCTTATAAAAGAGCACCATCGGCTTGAGATAGGGCTTGGTGGACTCGGCCTGCCCGTAGCCGGAGATGCCCTGATCCGTGACGATGCGAACCACCGGATTGCGGCCGATGATGGCGCAGCGGAGGTCGGTGATTTTGATCTTCCCGCCGCTCCTTCGCCTTTCCGAGGCCTGCTGAGCCGCCAGCGACATTGCGGCCGCGGCCCCCGATAGCGATCCCAGCAGCGCTCTTCGCGTCCAATTCGACATGTTGCCTCCTGTCGGAAAACTTCTGTTGGCCCAATCAAGATACCCTCTGATCGGCGCCTGGCGCAACGGAAGTTCGGCCGAACGCCTTTCCCGCGCAAGTACGATGCCTGGCTGCCAATTCCCCGTCACCGGCGTGACGCCGGTCCATCCGAAGCTGTAGTAGCGGTCGTACACGGGACCGTCCCACCATCCACTGCCGCTGAAGTCGAGATACCACTCGCCATCCTTAGAACACGCCGATCTTCGTCCTGCCGTCGCCTGTCCAATCGCCGACAATTGGCGTCACGCCAGGCCAGCCGAAACTGTAGTTCCGATCCGCGGTGGGCCCGTCCCACGTTCCGTTGCCATTCCAGTCCAGATACCACATGCTGTCTTTGAAGACGCCCACTTTAGCCTTGCCGTCTCCGTTCCAATCGCCCACCAGCGGCGTTACCCCGGCCCAGCCGAAACCGTAAGTTTATCCGCCGGCGGATCCCAACGGCCGTTGCCGTTCATGTCCAGGTACCAGAAGCCGTCTTTGAATAACCCGATCTTTGTGCGCCCATCCCCGGTCCAATCGCCAACAACGGGGCTGAAGTTCCTCACGAACAACTTCACCCTTCCAGCGACCACGATCGCGAAGATCTACTTAAGTGGGCATCGCACGACGACTGTATTCAGTCAATTGAGCGGGCGTCGCATGTGGCTCGCCCGGGCGGCCGTCCGATCCCCACAAAGTGTGCCACAGCTATCTGGGGCGGCGAGCGTTCCCGCTGCTGACGGGATTGGGGGAATCCATCGGAGGCGGGACGGCGGATGCCCTGTGACCAATCTTTGCTCAACTTGGGATCTCCTCGGTTACGTCTACTCCCGGCGATTCGGACTGGATTACCAGTTCGCACAATCGCGGCCAAGGGAAGGGACAGCGGTTACCCGCTGCCCCCGCACAGACCCGTGCTCGCGCTCCTAACACACCGTTCCCACCTTGGATAAGCGTGCGGGCCAAACATCGCCCGCCGCACACCGGAGGTTGACAGACCCGGCTGTACTCGCGCTTGCGCACAACGCGTCGTTGCCTTCCTTGCCGCTTGACGCCGTCGGCTCCCCGATCTGCGGATTTCGGAGCTCCATGCCCAGCCTACCGATACCCCTGTCCAACGCTTCAGGTGCGGCCTTGCGGCCGCACCTGGCGGGACTGGGAGTCCCGCGCAGCCTACGAGGCTGCCTACGAGGCTGCCCCGCAGGCGAGGTGGGACGGGCGGCCTATTACTTTTCCCGCTACCGCTTCATTCCGATTCCGGAGCCTACATGTTATACACCTTTAAGGAGCTTAATCTTCTTGACGTTGCGGATGAGACAGCTAGGGCCGGCGAGGCGGGGGATAAGCCATGCGTGAAGCATTGCGCCTGGTTCCAGGCGCCAGTTCCGCGTGGGACCGCGCGGTTTCGGGCGTGGGGCACGATTTCCACCACACGGCGGCGCATCACCGGCTTTGGGAAGAGCCCGGGGTGGCGGATTCGTGGCTGGCCATCTACGGCGGGGAGGACCGTTTGGTGGCGTGGCCTTACCTGCTTCGGCGGATCGAGAGCAGCCGGAGGGTCCTGGGAGAAGAGGCCTGGGATATCACTTGTGTGGATGGTTATGCCGGGCCGCTGCTGCGCGGGTGCCCGCCGGGGGATCCCTTTGTCGCGAGGGCCATCGAGGCGATGTTCGCGCACTGGCAGACGTCCGGCGTCGTCAGCGTGTTCACGCGTTTCCATCCGCTGTTCGCCAACCACCTTGTGATCGACCCGGGGGAAGGCTGCGCGGGAAGCGGCGAGCCAAGGGATTCCAGTACGAGTTTGAGGGGGTTGCGGCACGAGGGACATACGGTGTCGATCGACCTCGCGCTCGATACCGAGGCCGCCTACAAGCAATACCGTCCAAGTCACCTCTACCAGATCCGAAAATCGCGCCGGCTTGGCATCGTCGCGAAACCGGACGACAGTCCGGAAGCTTTCCGGGAGTTCGTTCGCCTGTACCACCGGACCATGGTGCGGAACGGCGCGCGCGCCCACTATTTCTTTCCGGAAGCCTTTCTCGCGCGGCTGCGGACCGCGCTGGGGGGGGGCGCTTCGATTCACACGGCGACCCTGAACGGGAAGACAATCGGCGCGGTTTTCATTACGGAATACGCGGGCGTGGTGCAGTACCTGCTGGGCGGAACGGAAGACGGGACGAAGAAGTGGTCGCCGCTGAAATTGTTGCTGGAGAGCGTACGCGAATGGGCGAGGGAGCGGGGTAATCACACGATGCATCTGGGCGGCGGCAGGGAATGCAGGGACGAGGATTCGCTGTTCTACTTCAAGTGCGGGTTTTCGGCGCAGCGGCATTGCTTCTATACGGGCCGGTGGGTCCTGGACCGCGTAAAGTACGACAAGCTGGCGGCGGACCACCTGGCCGGAGTTGCGGGCACGGACGCTGGCGCCCCGACGGGCTGCTACTTCCCCGCGTACCGGACGCCGCTATCGGAGGCGCCCGCCGTTTCCAGTAGACGCCCCGCCGAGGAGCGTCGCGCGATCGAAGAGCCAGCCCATGTCTAGGGTCGCGATCGGCGCGGTCATCGCGGCGCCCGAAGCCAGTCCGGTGGGCAGGTCCTCGGAAGTCCCTGGGGCGGCAATAGCGAATTTTCTGGAGCGGCGGGGCCACCGGGTGCTTGAAGCCGGCGGCGTCTACTGGGCGCACTACCGAGGGCCGTTTTACTCCAGCCTGCCGTACCACCGGATCATCGACGCGGCGCCGGAGGAAATCCAAGGGATCCTGCGGAGGCTCCGCATTCCTTCCGTGCGGTTTCCCTCGATGCGGCACGCGGGCATTCCGGCGGGGATTTACGCCTGCCGGCCCGCGGAATTCGATCTGAAGAAGCTCTCGCGTCAGACGCGGACAAACGTGCAGCGGGGCATGGAATCGTGCGTAATTCGCTCCGTGGATCCGGACGAACTGCTGGCGGAAGGGCTGCAACTGAACCTGGACACGATGGAGCGCCAGCGGCGCTTCGACCAGGAATTCGGGGACCCGGCGGCGTGGAAGCGATTTGTGGACGGCGTGCGGAACACTCCGGGCATCGAAGTCCGGGGGGCGTATGCCGGAGACCGGCTCTTGATTTACATCGTGGCCTGCCGGGAGGACGGGTGGCTGCACCTGCTCTATAAGATGTCGCGAAACGAGACGCGGGCGATGGCCGCCAGCCACGCCCTGGATTACTCGTTCATCCGCGATGCGGCGGCGGAGGGCGACGTCCATTCGATCGGCAACTCGTACGTTTCGGTTCTGGCGAACGCGGGACTGGACGAGTACAAGCGGCGGATGGGGTTCACGGTCGATCCTCATACGCTGGCGATCTATTTCCATCCCACGATTGCGGGAGTGGTCACGAGCCGGTTGGCTTGCCGGGCGGCGGCGGCTGCGTGGAAGCATCGTCCCGGCAAGCAGGGGCTCGAACTGGCGGCGCGGATCACCGAGGGGGCGCGAATTACACGAACTACTATGACCAGCCAATTGCCGATCGTCGACAACGGCGCCGTGGCGGGCGACCTTTGCCAGCACACGGGATGCACGAAGTATGCGCGCGCGTGGAGGCCGTATCCGCTTTTCCTGCTGCACGTGGCGCGGAATTACCTGCGCCAGCAGGGTTGGCAAGCGACGGCCAAGAAAACGGAGGGGTTCGTGGCGGCGCGCCTGAGCCGAGCGCGGAACGGGAAGCCGGCGGCTGTCCGGACGCCGTACTGCGCCGACGAAGCGCTCGGGCTACAGGCGGGCGAGTGGGTGGAGGTGAAATCGGAAGCGGAAATCCGCGCGACGCTGGACGCGCAGGGCAAGCACCGGGGAATGGCGTTCGTCCCGGTGGAAATGCTGCGACATTGCGGCGGGCAGTACCGGGTGTACAAGCGGGTTGAGAAGATCTTTCTGGAAGAGTCGCGGCAAAACCGGAAGCTGAAGAACACGGTGCTGCTGGACGGGGTCCAGTGCCAGGGGATCGGGCTGGATTGCGACCGTTGCTGCTACCTGTTCTGGCGGGAGGCGTGGCTGAAGAGGGTGGAAGGTCCGCGTCCGTAGGAATCGCGAAACCGCCGGGACCCGCTTCGGGTCAGGGGCGCACGATGGTCCCATCGAGCCGGCGGTCATTGCCGCGGCTGCCGCCCGGGGTCTGGTACGGGCACTTCGCGGCCGCCTTCTCATCGACGTCGATTCCGAGGCCCGGCTTGTCGTTGGCGTACATGTAGCCGCCTCGGATCTCGGGGGCGCCGGGGAAGACCTCCCGCGTCCGTTCCGGAAAAACGTTCTGTTCCTGAATGCCGAAATTGTAGGCGGCGAGGTCGAGGTGGAGGTTCACGGCGTGGCCGACCGGCGAAACGTTGCCGGGCCCGTGCCAGGCTGTGCGCACGTTGAAGAACTCGCAGCAGGCGGCCACTTTGCGGGCCATGTTGAGACCGCCGGCCGCCGAGATGTGAATCCGGATGAAGTCGATGAGACGCTCGGCAACCAGAAACACCCATTCGTTGCGGTTGACGAACAGTTCGCCCATGGCAATGGCGCAGGCGGTCTGCTGGCGGAGCGTGCGAAACCAGGCGGCGTCTTCCGGGGCGAATGGATCTTCCATGAAGAACGGGCGGTAGGGCTCGACGGCTTTGCAGAGCTGAATGGCCTGATTCGGCGGGATGCGCTCGTGGATATCGTGGAGGAGTTCGACGTCGAAGCCGAGCCGGGCGCGGAGCTGTTCGAACATCTTGATGGCGTTGTTGACGTAGGGGGTCGGCTCAAAGACGGGCGAGGGGGCGACGCCCTCGGGCCGCATTTTGCGGATTTCGGGCGCCGTGTCGGCGCGGACGCCGTAGCCGGCGTAGCCCGGGACGGCGAGTTGGACGCGGACGTGGCGGTAACCTTCCGCCATCCACTTGCGGACCTGGTCTTCGAGAGCGGGGAACTCGCGGGCGGAAGCGTGGGCGTAGAGGGGGACGGCGGCCCGCACTTTGCCTCCGAGCAGGTTGTAGAGCGGCTGGCCGCAGCGCTTGCCGAGGATGTCCCAGAGCGCGCCGTCGATGCCGCTGAGTGCGTTGTTCCCGGTGACGCCGCTGCGAAAGTACGAGGCGACGTAGGCGGACTGCCAGAGGTCCTCGATCTCGTCGCAGTTTCGGCCGACGGCGAACGGCTTGAGGTAATTGTCGATGTAGGCGGCCACGGCCAAGGGGCGTTCGCGGTGGGTGGCGCAGCCGACGCCGTAGAGTCCCGGCTCGGAAGTCATCACCTTCACGACCACCAGGTGATCGCTGTCGGGCTGGGTAAGGATCGCCTTGACGTCCGTAATCTTGAGCGGCGGCATGCCGCGGCGGGCGGTCTCCTGGGCCTGCGCCAGCGGTCCCGGCGCGGCTACCAGGCCGGCGCCCGCTCCAGAAAAGACTTTCAGCATGTTCCTTCGGTCCATCGCCGTGCCTCCCGGCTATCCATAATAGTGCCGTTGGCCTGCGAGGCGGGCGCCGCCCGGCGGTTACCGGCAGCCGAGGAGGCGAGCGGCGGACGGCTGGACTCGGGGCGGGCGCCGGATTCCGGAAGTGTTGTGCGCGATTGGATGGTGGGGGCCCCAACAGGAGCGTATGCATTCGTTTCTCGGCAATTTCTATCTCGAGATCAAGTACTCGAGCTTCATGGCGGTGGTTCTGATCACCGATCAGAAGCAGTGGAAGCTGATCGCGTGTAATCCCAACGGCGCGTGGCCCAGCAAACCGGGCTATCGCAGAGGCGCATGGGCGCAACCGGCGACGTATGCCACGCAAGGCTTGACCGAATGCTACGCCGAGGGAACGAAGGAAGAGGTATTACGGCTGTCGCATATCGCGTTCCCGCCCGACATCAGCAGCGATGAGAGCTTTTTCAAACGGCAGTTTCACATCGGCAACGCGTGGGCGGCGATCCTGCGCATGCCGGAGGGGCCGGGCCGACGGGGCTCGTGGGTTCCGATCGTCACCGGGCCGCTGGTGACGGAAGTGAAGCGGCGGCTGGAAGAGTTCACGGAAGAAATCAAGAAGCTGGCGGTCCAGATCGGACTTGACATCGCGGCGATGGTGGACCAGACGGGCGCGTTTTCCGTTCCGGCCGCCGCCTACGCGCTGCGCAACGGCGACTATCTCGGCTGCACGCTGAATCTGTTAGGGGCGATACCGCTGTTCGGGACGCTGGCGGATGCGGCGAAGGTGGCGAAAGTGAGCGGCCGGCTGTCGTTCCTCACCAAGGAGATCACGTTCCTGAAGCGATGGCTGGAGATGTCCACCGAGGCGACGCGCCGCGTGCGGCAGATGACGAATCCTCTCAAGGTGGAGATCCAGGGAACGACGCGCGCCACCAGCGTGAGCAAGACGGTGACGAAGACGGCGAATGCGCTGAAGAACGCCGGGTGGCTCAAGAAGATCAGCAGCGCGGAGCGGCTTGGCCTGCTGCCGGAGGAGATTCAGGTCCTGCGGAAGCTGGCGCAGGACGGATACTACTTCGTCATCCGAAGCTGCAACCCCGAGCGCGTGACGTGGCTGCGTGCGGCGGCGCGCGGCGGATGGGGCATGCTGGGCAAACCGGTGTGGCTGAAGATCAAGTCGCTGAAGGCCGGGAAGTTCAAGGGGCTGGTCGGCTTCGGAAAAAACGACTCGACCTACGCGCAGACGGTCAAGAGCATGGAAGAGATGACCGAGTTGCCGAAGGGATTCAAGCTGCCGTGGCTATCGGGTGGCGGGCTCCAGAACGCGAAGGTGTACCGGCTGAACAAGAACTTCAACGTGCCCAAGGTGGACGACTCGGCGATGATGCTGGAACACTACTTCGTCGACGTGGGCGATTCGTTCATCATCGTGGACCGGTTCGGACGGCCGTACGTGCCGGACCTGGACATCGTGAGCATCCAGCGGCGGGTCAGCTCCGGCGCGTTCGGGCCGCCGGGTCACAATATCGGGCCTGCGAAGCCGGTGTCGGAATTCCGCACGGCGGACGATGCGCAGTTTTCGGCGCACTGGAACGAAGTGTTCGCGAAGGTTGGCTATCCGCCGGGGTACAAGCCGTTCGGCTGGCACGGAGGACGGGGCGGCACGGCGGCGTTCACCGGACCCGTGCCCGCGGGATTCCGGCCGGGCATGGACACGCGCGGCCTGGGATGGAACCCGGAGACGCCGACCGAAGACCTGATCGTGGCGGTGAAGGGAGTGGAGAACCTGGGCGACGATGTCGGATACGTGACGGGCTGGGACCAATTGCAACTGTTCCACCAAGCGAACCCGATGGGGGAGTGGCGGTTCGCGGTGGGCCGTTAGGTCAGCGTACAGCGGGTTCACAGCCGCCGTTCGTGGTGGAGGCGCCCGGACGGGCGGCTTCCGCGCCGCACTCGCAGTCGAAGCAGCCATGCTCGGCGCAGGCGCCACAAGCCTCGCGGACCTGCCGCCGCAAGGCCGCTCGAGCGCGATGGATGCGGACAGCGGCGTTCCCCGGGGTGATGCCCTGGCTCACGGCAAGTTCGGCCAGGCTGCGACCTTCGAGATCGACGAGGCGCAAGGCGTCGCGATACTCGGGCTTCAGGTCTTCGAGCAACCCCGTGATGCAATCGCAGACGGCGTCCCTGGTAGCGGCTTCCGGCGCCGCACGATCGAGGAATTCGCGGCCCCAGGTCCGCAGGACCTTCTCCGACGAGTCCCGGCGGCGGTAGTGATCGATGACGGCATTGCGGAGCACGCGGTAGAACCACGCCACGACGCTTTCCTCGCCGGCTAGCGAACCGCCCCGCTCGATGCCCCGCACGAAGGCGGACTGGAGGATGTCTTCGGCGACCTCCCTCGATTCGACTCGCTTCTCCAGAAAAGCCAGAAATTGGCGGTGGCTGTCCACCAGACGCTGGAGGGCGGCGGGAGGAAGCGACTTCGTGGGCATGGCGCGATCCAGACGTTGGATAAACGTCTCTTGGTTCCTTGACGTGCAGCCATTCGGCCGGAGGCCGGCTGCCGCACGGTTAGTGCTCAGAATACCATGCGGACGTTGAGGGTAAGGTTGTTGGGGCGGGAGCGCGCGGGGCTCAAGCCCCCCATCTTCCAATCAGCTCGGCGCGGAGATCAGCGTTTCGAGACCAGGATCGGGTGGCCGAGCGTGTCGCCGTTGGGGCGGAAGCCTTTGCCGTCCAGGTCGACGTAGATCGGGTTGGTGTAGGCGAGCGGATGCATCTTCGATTCCCAGCTCAGGCCCCAGCCCTTGCTCAGGTCGGAATGCTCGCCGGTGGCCACCACGATCAGGTGCGCGTCTTCCTGTAGCGAGACCGTCAGCGTCTCGTCGAACCGGACCGAGCCGTCGTTGCGGAACATCTTCGGCCGGGAGGCGCGCGTGTAGTTGTCCTGCGGGCGCTGGCGGCCGTTGACGAGGATCTGGACGCGATCGACGTCCATCCAGTTGGGCGTCTGCACCTTCACCTTCAGGCTGACGGGGCCGGCGGAAACGATGCTGGACCCGATCGGCAAGCCGTCCGCCGTCCTCACTTCCAGGAACGGGCCGTTGGTGATCATCATGCGGCCGGCCTTGGAGTTGCGGACGATCTCCTTGTAGTCGATCTGGCTGGGCTCGTCGGTGGAGCTGGGAACATAGGTCCGCCAACTGCCCGCGCCGTTGCCGAAAATGCGGTGGGAGTCGCTAACGGCCACGCACCAGACGTGGCGGCCCTGGTTCAGCATCTGGAGCCAGCCGAACGTTCGGTTTTCCACCTCGCGCTCCTGGTCTTCGTACGTGTAAAGGTAATAGGGATTGAGGTTCAGGATTTCGGTGCTCCAGACCTCGGCGGCGTCAACGAGTCGCTCGAAGCCGGCGAAGCCGCCGTCGGCGACGCCGTCCTGGTTGCGGTCGTTGAACACCTGGCTGACGATGGGGTGGTTGGCCTGCACCCAGCGGTCGGGCCCGCCTTCGAACAGGTTGCGCAGCACGATCGCGTTGATTCGCGGATCGAAGACCCACTGCGGCGCGCCGCCGTCCTGCGCGAAGGGAACCACCTGGAGCGGGAAGGAGTTGAAGTGCTGGCCGCGGCCGGTCAGTTCGATACCGACGATGGTCTTCAGATGCCGGTCCAGCCCGAGCTTGCTGATGTGCGGATTCCAGTCGTAGAGGCGGTTGTGCTCGGTGGTGGGGATGAACTCGAGGTGCTCGGCCGCGAAGTTGGCGATACGGTCGTCGGTGCTGCAGTAGTTGTCGCCGCTGGGCGTCGAGTGGGCGTGGAAGTCGGTGGCGACCCAGCCGGTGGAGTTCACGGTGCGAATCAACGTCGCCGAGACGTCCACCTGCCGCCCCTTGCCCACTTCGACGGGTTGCTCGACCATGTCGTACTCCGGCCCGCGGGTGATGCGGACGAGGTATTTGCCGGGCGGGACCTGCTGGGTGAACTGGCCGTTGTGCGACTGGTACTGATGGTTGCCGCCCTTGGCGCGATAGTCCGTTCCGAAGTTCGGCGTGGGCGTGCCGTCGCGGCCGAGGAACTGGACTTTGCAGGGCAACGGCTGCCCCTGTTCGTCATGAACGTTGAACCGCACGGCGGCGGCGGGTTCCAGCGCGAACTCCAGCTTGGCGGTTTGGCCTTTGGCGACCGCGACCTGCCGGTCCACCGGGTCGCGGCCGATATCGACGAGCTTGGCCGGGTAGGCGCCCGCGGGAAACGCGAACTCGACGCGGCCGGCGCGGTCGGGATAGGCGGGGAGGGTCTCGCCCTCGACGCTGAGCTCGAGAGCGGCATGCACGGCCGGCGCGCCCTGCTTGTCCTTCGCGGCGACGGCAATCGCGCCGGAGGGCTTGGCGAGGCCGGCAATCACGCCGTAAGCCGCCGCGGGCGAATCGGCGGGGGCGATGACGACGCGGTACGTCCGCTCCTGCCCGGCCGGGAGCATGAATTCCTTCTCGATGGGCGGCGCGCCGGCGTCGGTGGTCCAGGCGTAGCCGCGCTTGTCGAACGGGTCGATGGCGTCCGCCACCTGGATATCTCCAACCGTCCATTCTCTGGAGAAGCCCTTCCAGACGGGCAGCGGCGCGATCTTGACGGGGTCGCGCGTTTCGTTGCGGTAGGAGTAAGTGAGCAGAAGATGACGCCAGCCGCGGTCGAGCCGGTATTCCAGCCGGACGTGCAGGCCGTCGCCCATGGCGGCGGTGCGGACGGCCTCGACGCGCGCCGAGCCGTCGCTGCCGTCGGAGGCCACGCGGACCCAGGAGAGATTCCCGCCGTGGTCGCCGGGACGGAAGGCGGTGAGCTGATCGTTGTCGGCGCCGCGGAGGTCGAGGTCGTACAGCGCGCCTTGGGTCGGGAAGCCGTACTCGGTGCTCATGTTGGCGCGACGTCCCGGCTGATTGCCGGAAACCAGCGCGTGGATCTTGTCGTTGCGGAGAACGAAGTCCCCGAGGATGCCGTCGGCCTCCTTGCCCTTGGGCAGCAGGTCCGTGTTGTGCTTGCCGATTTCGATCGCGATAACCTGCTCGCCTTGCCCGGACAGCGCGACGACGAGCGCAATCAGAAAGGCGCCGGCGAGAGACGCGCGAAGTAGGGTGGATCGCTTCATGAGTTCCTCTCTTTTGTATCACGTTACCGGCGAAGCGCGACAAACGCATGAACGCCGTTTGAAGGGGCGGTAACAGCGAGAGGAGCGGCGGCGGTCAGTTGCCGGCGAAGGGGACGGTGAAGCAGAAAGTGGAACCTTTTCCGGGTTCCGATTCCACCCAGATCTTGCCGCCCATGCCCTCCACGATCTTGCTGCAGATGGCGAGTCCGATGCCGGTGCCGGGGATATCGCGGTTGTGGAGGCGCTTAAACAGGCCGAAGATCTGCTCGCGGTACTCCGGATCGATGCCGATGCCGTTGTCGGCAACGGTCACCAGCCATTCACGGCCGCGCCGGGCGGCGGCCACGCGGATCCGGACCGGGGCCTCGCCACGGTACTTGATGGCATTGGAGATCAGGTTCTGAAACAGCAGCGTCAACCGGCTCTCGCTGCCGCGGGTGGCCGGCAGCGGGTTCGCCGAGATTTCGGCGCCGCTTTCCTTGATCGCCTGGTCGAGGTTCTGGAGGGCCTTGGTCAGAGCCTGGTCCAGCTCGACCCGATCGTGCCGGCCATTGAGGGAAAGACTGTGGAGCGAGAGCAGGTCGTCGAGCAGGACGGACATGCGCTTGGCCCCTTCGACGATATACGCGGCGTGCTCGCGGCCAGTCTGGTCCAGGGGCGCCCGCTCCACCAGCAATTGCGTAAACGCGCAGATGGTCCGCAGCGGCTCTTTAAGGTCGTGGGTGGCCGCGTAGGCGAAGGCCTGGAGTTCCGCGTTGGCGCGCGTGAGTTCCTCGGCGTAACGCCGCTTTTCTTCCTCCGCCGCTTTCCGGGCGGTAATGTCGCGGTAGTTGAGGACGACGGCCCGGACGTCGGGCTCGTCCAGCAGGTTCGTACAGGTGATCTCCACCCACCGCCACTGGCCGTCTTTCCTCCGGACTCGCGCCTGCGCATGGACGGGGCGGCGTGGCCGCGCCACGATGGCTTCAAGCATTCGGGTAGCCCGCGGCGCGTCGTCGGGGTGCAGCAGGTCGAATCCGTTTCGTCCGACGAGTTCCTCGGCCAGATAGCCCAGTATCCTCGCCGTCGAGGAACTGGCGTACAGTACCTGACCTCGGGGATCGATCAGGGAGATGGCGTCCGAGCTGTTTTCGATCAGCGCGCGGAAGCGCTTCTCGCCGTTGTAGTACTGGCGGGCCCTGTCCACCACCGCCTCGGCGACTTCCGGAAGATTCCGCCGCAGCCATAGGATGCTGGCTTCCGGCGCCGGCGCGGGGATGCGGGGGACGGAGGAGCGAGCGATCCGGAAGCGCACGTCGTCCGCGTTCGGCGCAAGGAGTTCGTCCATGGCCTGGTCGACCGCGCGATCCATCTCGCCGTCGGCGCCCGAACTCACCAGGCGCGTGTGCGCGCACAGCACCGAGTCGACGGCATCGCTATGAAAGGCCTTGCCGAACACGTCGACCGGATAGGCGCAAAAGAGCTGGAAGCCTACCGAGCGAAGGAGTTCGTTCCACAACTCCTCCAGCGCCAGCGCCGCCGAGCGCTGCCCCTGTTCCCATAGCAACGCGACCAGTTCGCCATAGGCACGCAGCCCGGCGCAGCCGGCCCGAGATTTCAGCGTCCGGGCGGCCGCGCCGATCACGCTTTGAAAGCGCTCCCGGTCGGGCCGGCCGTCGATGAGGATGCGTTCCAGCGTCTGCCCGGCATCCTGCATGACAAGGCGACCGCTGCGCAAGGCGGCGCGAGGGTTGGCGCCGGCGGATTTGATGGCGCGGAAGAAGATCCTGGAGTGGTCCGGCGTGGCGAGGAGGAGGAGGCCTTCTCCTCGTTTGAGGCCGTCGGCAAGGTACTGGCCGACATTGCGCGCAAGGGCTTGCCGGTCGGCCTCGTAGAATTGCACCAGGTGCTGGTGCGGTCCGGCGGCTTCCACGACTTGTTCCCAGGACGACATAATACCCCTCTCCGGAACCCCGGCCTAGCTCTTTCCATTATAGAGCGGTCCGATGAAGCTTGCCTCAGGCAGTGTCCGAAAATGGGATTGGGTTCGAACTTGCATTTTTGCATGTTTTTTCGCGGAGCTTCCGGCAGGCGCGGAGTTCGGCGATGGCGCGGAAAATGCGGCGGTGCAGGCGCTCCTCCTGGCGCCCAAGCTTGTCCAAGACGTTGTACCATTTGGCGTCTTCGGAGATGACCAGTCCCAGGAAGAAGCGGCGCCGGAGCTCGGGATCGGCGGCGATTTCCGGGTCGAGCTTCGCCCGGTGCTCCTCGCGGATCTTGGCGTCGATACGGCCGCTTTCCATCTTGAGCGCCCGCTCGAGGCGCCACTGGGAATCAACAATGACCTTGACGAGGTGAAACTCGGTGGTCGTCTCGGGCTGAAATTCCTCGACAGCCGATTGGAGGAGCGCGTCATAATCCTCCTCGTTTTCGGTGGGCAGGACAACGGTTTTGGCGTAAAGTTCGTGCCTGATATTGTTGAGGGCGGACCGCATGCGGCCCTCGATTGAAACGTGACCCGAGCTGAGCTGGGCATTGCGCCGGTTCGCTTCGATCTGACGTAAGGAGGCCATCGGTATAAAAACCCCTTGCGATAACGATAATAGCGCGGGCGGGGCGGCGGGGCGCGGGAGCATTTAGGGAAGTTATTGACATAAATGGATTAGAATTCCTGCTTGGGGTGTGAACGGATTTTCGCCCGGGAAGCGGCTGAAAAAAAACGAAGGTTCGGTAAATGGAGATATGTATGGAGCATTAAGGTAGGATAAGACGAGTGCAGTGAGCGAGCATCGGCCTCTGCGGGAAGGACAGATTCTCACCGGTTCCCTGTTCAACGATCCGATGCGGGTGGAGGCTGTTCAGGCCAATGGCCCTGACACATTGGTTGCCGGGCTGGTCGACACCCACTCGGAACGGTTCCGCAAGGTCACCCTGAGCACGCGCGACATCGAGGGGCTCGCGATCCTAGATGCACGCTGCAGCTACGACGGCGACGGACGCCTCCTGCGCCTGGGACTCCAGGCCTATTCGCTCGGAATCGCCTACGAGTTTAACCCCACTTTGGCCTTTCGATTTCCCGTCTTGATCCGCTGCCACACCAGCTCGAGGCCGTCTACGACTACCTCCTCAAGCTCGCCCGGGTGCGGTTCCTGCTCGCCGACGACGCGGGTGCCGGCAAGACGATCATGGCGGGTCTCCTGATTCGGGAGCTTGAGCTGCGCGGGCTCGCCGAGCGTGTCCTGATCGCCTGCCCTGCCAATCTCGCATTCCAGTGGCAGCGCGAACTCAAGGAGAAGTCTGACGAGATGTTCCTGGTTTACAGGGGCCCGGACATCCGCGAGATCTTCAGCCGCTACAGGCGCGTGGAAACGGCCGAGGGGCGCGAAGTCAAGTTTTCCGAGTACCTGGAAAAGGTCTGGGAAGTAGCCGGCCGGACCGCACCCGAGCAGGTACTCGGCACAGCCGAAGCCCGAGCCCGCAACGGCGCCGCCGAAGCGGTGGAGGAGGATGCGCGGTTGACAGCCCTGTTCCTCTGGACATTGCAGAGCACAAACGGAGCTTCGGCCGACAGCATCAGCATGAAGAAGACGTCTCGGAGGAAGACGAGGACGAAGAGTCCGCACCGCGCGGCAAGCAAAAAGGCGAGCGACACAAGAGGCCGGCATTGGAGCTGTTTGCCCGTATGAAGAGACCGTAGGAGGACCGTCATGAAGACCCGCCACGCGAAAGCAGGGAGACGACGTGAGGGATCGGGTGGGCGCCCGGCAACGATGGCCAGGAGAATGGCTCCCAATCGCCTGATCGATGAAATGGTCCGGCGGATCGTTCGTCAGTTTCACCCGGAGCGGGTGATCCTCTTCGGATCCCATGCCCGCGGAGATGCCGGCCCGGATAGCGATGTTGATCTGCTGGTGGTGATGCCGGTGGAAGGCTCGCGGTCCGAGAAGGAAATCGAGATTCGCGTGGCGCTTCACGACATCGGGATGCCGAAGGACATCATCGTAACTACCCCCGAGGACTTCGCCTGGAGAAAGGAGATCGTCGGCACCATCGAACATCCCGCCGTCAAGGAGGGGGAAGTTCTGTATGCGCGGGGATGAGCGAACACTTGCGGTCGTCCGCGAGTGGATCGAGAAGGCGGAGAGCGATCTGAAGAATACCGCCCTTGTATTGCGAGCAGGCCAAGGCTGTCCGACCGATACGGTATGCTTCCACGCACAGCAGTGTGCTGAGAAGTACTTGAAAGGGTACCTCGCGTTTCGGAACGTGGACTTTCCGAAGACCCACGAGATCGAGAAGTTGATTTCCCTGCTGCGGCCGGAGGAACGGCCCGGGCTCACCGCCAATGAGCAAGCCCGGTTAACCCAGTATGCTGTGCGGTCCCGCTAACCGGGATGGCAGGACGTTGCCCTTCCCGAAGCCAGGCGGGCCGTCGCCTTGGCGCGGCGCGTGCGCAAGCACGTTCGCTCGCTGTTACCGAAACAAGTCTTACGGCGGAGGAAACAGTAAATGGAGTCCTGGTACAAAGTCGCCACATCGCGGAGGGAGGTTCGGGAAGGGCGCTCGTTCAACCCGGACGAGTTTGCCATCGCCCTCGAGCAGGTTGTGGCGGACCTCCGCCAAATCCTGGACGATCTGGGGTTGACGGGCAAAATGGAGATCCAGGACTCATGAAGAGAACCGTTCTAGCCGCTGAGGCTTCGTGGAACAGTGCCAGCGCCGTGGAGTGTCGGCCGTAGCCCTATACTTGTTGGAGTGGGATTTCACCTGGCGGTCGATTACACGCCGCGGGGCGACCAGCAACAAGCGATCGATCAGCTTGTCCGGGGGGTCTTTGACGGGGAGCGCCACCAAGTCCTGCTCGGAGTGACGGGTTCGGGCAAGACCTTCACGATGGCCAAGGTGATCGAGAAGGCGGCGCGGCCCGCGCTGGTGCTGGCGCACAACAAGACGCTCGCGGCGCAACTCTACCACGAGTTTCGCTCGTTCTTTCCGAGCAACGCGGTAGAGTACTTCGTCAGTTACTACGATTACTACCAGCCGGAGGCGTACATTCCATCCGGCGACGTTTACATCGAGAAGGAAGCCACCATCAACGACGAGCTGGACAAGCTGCGTTTGTCGGCCACGCGCTCGTTGTTCGAGCGGCGCGACTGCGTGATTGTGGCGAGCGTGAGCTGCATCTACGGATTGGGATCGCCCGAGGCTTATTACGGCATGCTGCTGATGCTCGAGAAGGGGCAGAAGCTGTCGCGCGACCACATCCTTCGCCGGCTGGTGGAGATCCTGTACGAGCGGAGCGACTCGGACTTCCGGCGCGGGACGTTCCGGGTGCGCGGCGACGTGATCGAGGTGTTCCCCACCTACGACGACAACGCGTACCGGATCGAGCTGTGGGGCGACGAAATCGAATCCCTGAGCCAGATCGACCCTTTGCTGGGGCAGGTGCGGCAGACCTACGTCCGTCTGCCGATTTACCCGAAGACGCACTACGTGATGAGCGACGAGACGCGCGAGCAGGCGCTGGCGAGCATCGAAGAGGAACTGGAGTGGTGGCGGAGAGAACTCGAGGCGCAGGGAAAGCTGGTGGAGGCGCAACGGCTTTTCCAGCGCACGAAGTTCGACCTGGAGATGATTCGCCAGATCGGCTATTGCCACGGGATTGAGAACTACTCGCGTCACTTCTCGGGACGGCTGCCGGGCGAGGCGCCGCCGACGCTGCTCGATTACCTGCCGCACGACGCGCTGCTGTTCATCGACGAGAGCCACCAGACGGTGCCGCAGTTGAACGGGATGTACCACGGGGACCGGTCGCGCAAGGAGGTGCTGGTGTCGTACGGGTTCCGGCTGCCCAGCGCTCTGGACAACCGGCCGCTCACGTTCGAGGAATTCGAGAACCGCGTCAACCAGGTGGTGTACGTGTCGGCGACGCCGGGACCGTATGAGCTGACGCGGAGCGCGGGGGTGGTGGTGGAGCAGATCATCCGGCCCACCGGGCTGGTGGATCCCGGAGTGGACGTGCGGCCGGTGCGGGGGCAGGTGGACGATCTGCTGGCGGAGATCCGCGCGCGGAGCGAGCGCAACGAGCGCGTGCTGGTAACGACGCTGACCAAACGAATGTCGGAGGACCTGGCGGAGTATTACGGCGAAGCCGGGGTGCGCTGCCGCTATCTCCATTCCGAGGTCAGCACGCTCGATCGCATCAAGATCCTGCGCGACTTGCGGAAAGGGGAGTTCGATGCCCTGATCGGAGTCAACCTGCTGCGGGAGGGACTTGATCTGCCGGAGGTTTCTCTGGTAGCTATTTTGGATGCGGACAAAGAGGGGTTCCTGCGATCGGCGGGATCGCTGATCCAGACGATCGGCCGCGCGGCCCGTAACGTGAACGGCATGGCGATACTCTACGCGGACAGGATGACCGAGAGCATGGCGCGAGCGATCGGGGAGACCGACCGCCGCCGCACGCTCCAGACGCAGTATAACGAGGAGCACAATATCGTTCCGCAATCGATCGTCAAGCCGGTGGACATGAGCCTGGTGGCGATTGCCGAGGCGGACTATGTGACGGTGCCCCTGGAATCCGACGAGCCCGCGGAGTTTGCCGCCCCGGAGGAGCGGGACCGGCTGATCCGCGAGCTTGAGGAACGCATGCGCGAGGCCGCGAAGAAATTCGAGTTCGAGAAGGCCGCGCAGTTCCGCGACCGAATCAAAACTCTCAAGCAACGCGAATTCTATGACGAAGTCTCTCCAGCTCGCCCTGGTGGCGGCGGGACAACTCCGGCGCTGTCCGGTCGTCAGGCTGAAAAACCTGGCTGATCACCTGGGGCCTGTCAAAGCCCAATCGTTTCGTCAGGCGAGCCGTTTTTCGAACACCCTTCGGGCCGGTTACCCGGTTCACCATTATTCGGATCTGGCGCACAGCCGGATCATTCTGTTCTGCGCCCCGGACCGGAAGGGCCTAAGTATGCTCCCGGAACTGGAAGCGGCGCACATCGATTGGAGCCGAAAGGTGGTGCTGCTGTGCGCGGGCAACCATGACAGCGGCATTCTGAGCGGGTTCGCAGCCCGTGGCGCGGCGGTCGGATCGCTTCACAGCGTGGGCGGACCGCAACAGGCGCGCTATTTTATCGAGGGAGAGCGCCGCGCGGTGCGGGCGGCGAAGACGCTAGTGGCTGGTAGCGGAGGGCAAGCGCTGGAGGTTCAGGCGGGCTCTTGGGGCTTGTGCTCGGCCGGCGTAACGCTGGCAACGACGCTGCTGGTCACCACGATGCACGGGTCCGCGCAATGCCTGCGGCGGGCGGGGTTGTCGTCGCGCGAGGCGGCGGCAGTGGTGGGAAGCCTGGCGCAGTGGTCGGTGCGCGGGTATCTGAAAGCGGGCCCGAGAGCGTGCCGGCTGCCGCAGACTCCCGAGGAGCGCTACGTGTTCCGGCAGCGCCTGGAATCGCTGGCGCGGACCGATCCGGCGCTGGGCGCCGTTTTTGCCGAGTTGGGGAGGCTGGCGCTGAAGTCCCAGGGGCAAGCAGCCGCGTGGCTGGACGAGCCGCCGCTGCGCGTGTACCACGCTTCGGCGAGCCGCGGATGAGCCGCGGCGGCGGGGAGTGGCCCGCGCGGCGTCCCATAATGGGAGGAGAGTGCGAGGGCGGTTTCGATATCCGGGAAGCGTGTTGTTGTTGTGTCTGCACCTGCCAGGCCAGACCGCGAGCGAGCTGGGCCTCTCTCCGGAAGCGCTCCTGATCGCGCGGATCCGAGTGAAAGCGGAGGAGAACCTCACGCGGCTGCCCAACTACACGTGCACGCAAAGCGTCGAGCGCTCCACCCGCCGGGCGCCGGCGCGGCGCTACCGGCTGATGGATACGCTGCGGCTGGAAGTGGCGCTGGTGGACGGCAAGGAGTTTTTCGCCTGGCCGGGTTCGGAGCGGTTTGAAGAGCACGAACTGCGGAAGATCGTTCCGCGCGGGGCGATTGGAAATGGGGCGTTCGCGCTGCACGCGCGCAGCGTGTTTCTGTCGGGCTGGCCGCGCTTTCATCACGTGGCGCGGGAGCGGATCGATGGGCGGCTTTGCGAGCGGTTCAACTATGACGTCGCGCTGCCAGGGAGCGGCTACCGCATACGGGTGAACGAGCAGGAAGCCGTGGTGCCGTACCACGGCTCGTTCTGGGTGGACGCAGAGACTTTGAACCTGGTCCGGCTGGAAGTGGTCGCCGACGATATCCCATTCCACCTGCGGTTGGAATCGGCGGAACAACAGATCGACTATGAGCCGGTGGAGATCGGCGCGAGCAGCTTTGTGCTTCCCAGGCGCGCCGTGAGCGTGCTGGTGGATCTGGAGGGCAACGAGAGCCGGAATGAAACGCGGTTCTCCGGCTGCCGGCAGTACGCGGGTGAATCCTACCTGAGCTTCGACGAGGCGCCGGAACGGGAGGCGGAGGCCGCTCAAGCTCCGGCGGCGTTCGAGCTGCCGGGCGGCCTGTATATCATCCTGGCGCTGGACGAGCCGATCGACGCGCGGGCGGCGGCGACCGGCGACCCGGTGACGGCCGTTCTGCAATCGAACGTGAAACGCAAGGGAACGCTGATCGCGCCGAAGGGAGCGATCGTGAAAGGCCGCCTGGCGGCAGTGGAGAACCTGGTTGACGACTACTGGCGGATCGCGATCCGGCTGGAGTGGCTGGAGTTCGACAACCGGCGGGCGCCGTTGCGGGCGCGACTCGAAGAGGTCTCTCCAATCATGCTGGGCGGGGCGCGACTGAGCACAACGCTCGGCGCGCAGGGCGCGGTCTTCCGCCGCATGCGCGAGCCGGAGCAGCCTTTCGGCGCCGGCGCTATTTATGTTAAAGGTGGAATGATCTGCCTGCCGCGGGGCACGCGGATGACTTGGCGGACGCTTGACGCCGCCGTGGACGAGAAACCCCAGTGATTCAGTTTGAATTGGTTGACACGGAGCGCGCTCAGTTCGAGAATGCCCTCCGATTCGCGAGAAAACAGGTGCGAACGCTCCTGGAGATTCACCCCGGTTATTATCCGCTGTATACGGACCAAGGCCGGTGGAAACACCAGGGCCAGGCGTGGACGCACTGGTGCGACGGTTTTCTGCCGGGCATGATGTGGATCTTCCACAAGAGGGCGGAAAAGGGCGGCGACGAGGCGGCGTTCTGGCTGGAGAAAGCCATCGCCTATACCCAGCCGCTAGAGCCTCGAAAAATGGACCGCGAGGTTCACGACCTGGGCTTCATTTTCCTTTCGACCTACTACCGGTGGTACCGGCTGACGAAGGACCCGAAACTGAACGAGGTGTTGATACAGGCGGGCAAGACGCTCGCGCTGCGCTACCAGGAGAAGGGTCAGTATCTCAGCTCATTTGTGGCGGCGAACTCGCTGTTCATCGACATTATGATGAACGTCGGGATCGTGTTCTACGCGGCGCGGGAGACGCGCGACCCGGTGCTGCGGGAGGTGGCGCTGCGGCACACCAACACGACGCGGCGTTACTTGGTGCGCGGCGACGGCTCGACGGCGCACGAGGGCCTGTTCGACGTCGATACGGGCGAGTTCCTCAAGCAGACGACGCACCAGGGGTACCGGGGGGACTCGTGCTGGTCGCGGGGGCTGACGTGGGCGCTGTACGGGTTCGGGACGGCGTACGAGTACAGCCGGGACCCGAGGTACCTCAACACGGCGCAGGCGTGCGCGGATTACTACATCACCCACGCGCCGGCGAACGGCGTGCCGCCATGGGACTTCAACGCGCCGCCGGACCGGCGCGGGCAGGTGGATACTTCGGCGGCGGCGATTGCGGCGGCGGGCCTGCTGCGGTTGTGCCGGCTGCTTCCGGACCCGGTGAAGGGTCATTTTTACTGGTCGACGGCGATTCGCATCCTGCAATCGCTTTGCAGCCAGTACCTGGCGGAATCCGATACCTCCTGGGAGGGGATTCTCAAGGGCGGCGTCTACCACATCCACAAAGGGCTGGGCGTGAACGAATCGGTGATGTGGGGCGAGTACTTTTTCGTCGAGGCGCTGGAAGACGCGCTTCGAAGGCTGTAGCGTTTTCGAACAACTCAGAGGGACATGCGATGAAAAAAGAAAGGCGGACCTTTCTGCGGACGGCCGCGGCGGTGACGGCGGGGCTGGCGGCGCCGTGCGATCCCGATGCGGAAGCCCGGGCGGCGCAGGCGACGCCGGGCATAACGGGCGGGCTGGTGACGCCGGGGAGCAACGCCGCTATTCCGATGCTTCGGGTCGGCAAGTACTCGGTCTCAAGGCTGATCGTCGGCGGGAACCCGCTGCACGGTTACTCGCATTTCAACCGGATCCTGGACCGGCACATGACCGAATGGGCGGATCGCGAGCGGGTCAGCCAGATCCTGAAGCAGTGCGAGCAGCAGGGAATCAACACGTGGCAGTTTTCGCACCACGAACGGGGGATGGGGGACCTGGAGCGGTACCGCGAAACCGGCGGCAAGATCCAGTTCATACTCCTCAGCCACCGAGAAATCGAAGACGATCACCGGATCATCAAGGACGTCGCCAAACTGGGGCCGGTGGCGATCGTTCACCACGGCGGGTCGGCGGAGCGGAAGCGGCGGGCGGGCCAACTGGGGAAGATCCGCGATTTTCTGAAGGCCGTGCGGGACAATGGCGTCCTGGCAGGGTTGTCGACGCACGATCCCCGGTTCCTGGAGCAGGCCGAAGCGGAGAACTGGGAAACCGACCTCTACATGACGTCGCTGTACTACCTGACGCGCAGCGCCGAGGAATTCGCAAAACTGCTGGGCACGCGTCCCATCGGCGAGATCTACCTGCCGGAGGATCCGGCGCGGATGTGCGCGGCGATCCGGCAGACGCCGAAGACCTGCCTCGCGTACAAGGTTCTGGCGGCGGGGCGGTTGACCGATTCGAGCGAACGCATCGACCAGGCGTTCCGGTTCGCCTACGAGAACATCAAGCCGAACGACGGGCTGATCGTTGGCATGTATCCGAAGTACAGCGACCAGATCGCGGAAAACGCGGCGCGCGTGCGCCAGATCTGCGGCGCGATGAAGTCGTAGACGGCGGAACGGCGGCGCCGCCGGTTCCCGCGATCTCAACTGTGGTTTAGGGGAACAAGAGCCGGAGCCGCTCGTCGACGCAATCGTCGATCAGAAGCTTCTTTAAGTTTGATCGGAACTGGTTTGCCGGGCGCTGGAGCGCCTTGCGTGTTTTGGATCTTGAGGAGCGACCGGCGCGGTTATCAAGCGCAGCCCTCAGCGAATGGAAGAGTATCGTCCGTGGGAGGAGGCGGCCGCGACGGTGCGGACTTCGATGCCAACCTCGCGTAGCGAGTGACAAGCCTGTGTATGCCGAAGCGGGTCATGCGTTCGTGTCGTCGCCCTTGCTCAGACGTGGCTCCGCTACATACAGATCGCCGTTCCCGAGCCACCTCCTGAAGCACCGAAATATCGACGCCCTGAGATGGGTCGCCTCGTAGATAGTGACAGATCCAGAGCAGTTCGTTGGCTTTCACGCGCAACGTGGCACGCGTCGCGCCGTGTTCGGCGCAATGCTGTAGGTAGCGTTCTCGTTCCTGGGCAAACGGACCGCCCCGATGCCGGGCAAGGGCCGACTCATCGCGAAGGAGTTGTTCAAGCATAGCGGACTCCCCTATTGGGGCATGCCGTCCGCGAAATCCGAATGAATACTATGTTGTGTCGACGTCACTGCCGCGGGCGTAAGTCATAGCATCCAGATCATTCCGTAACATAAACACGGCCGCCACATAACGGCTGTAGCTGTATCCACCCGGATGCTGCCCGGCAATCGCGTCGTACTTTGCCGGCGCCAAGTCCGCTTGCAGGCGGCTCAGTCGCGGGGAAGCCGGCGTTGGTTACGTCTGTCGCGCCGCGAAGCCCGTCATCCGTCAGCCGTGCAACCCGTCAGCCTCGCCAACACCTCCACCAGCCGCGGCCGGGACCCGCGAAATGCCCACACTTGTGAAACGTCGTCGCAGCGCGTCCGGCCGGTCGCGCCTCCGACGGCTGGCATGTGATACTCCAGTTCGCTGAAGCTGCCGAAGTCGTTGTCGACGTTACAGGCCTGCGCGGCGTACCCCGCATCGAGCGGCGCGGTCCAGGGGACATCCACGTAGTCGGCCGAAGGATCGACCCGTACTCGCCCGGATCGAGCGCTCGCGGCTGCCGGTAGGTCGCGAGGTCAGGATAGTCGGGGAAGAAGAAGTCCAGTTCGGGAGCGAGCCAAGTGCGATCGCCACCCGAGTTGTGCCAGCCGGCGCTCCGAAAGAAGACGTGCGCGGTTTCGGCCGAGGCCAGCGCGGGGTTTGTCCACAGGAAATTCCAGTCGCTATCGCGGGCATAAAGGCCGAGAATCCGCCCGCCATACGGCAAAATAAGGAGCCGTGTTCCATCCGGCAGGAAATGGACTTTCGCGGCTTTGCCGCACGCCTGAAGGACATTCGCCAAGACCTTCAAGCGCCCTCCTGCAAGTAATTGCCAAAAGCCATGACGATGGAAGCCAGCACGAGGATGCCAACCCCGGCCAGCATCCTGCGAGTGGGCCCCGGCCCGGCGATCTTCCACTCCCCGGTGAGGAATCCGCCGATGTTGCCCACGACGATCTGCATGATCTGCATGATGCCCCATCCCACCGAAGTTCCCAGGAGCCCAAGTTTGACAGCGCCCAACCCGTAGAGAGCCGTCGAGCCCATGAAGAGCGCGCCCATCAGCATGCCCAGCGGGATGTCCGGAACCGCCGAGGCGGCGAACCGTCCCCAGGAATTGTTTTTCGCGCAGAGAAACAGCGCGTAGGCGAGGTTCGGAATCATGCCGCCCAACATGGCTATCGCCCAGACGGCATAGGTCGCGTTGATCCTCGACGCGCCTGCTTCCACCGCCGCGGCCGTCACGGATTGCCCGAACGTGAAACTGAAGTTCAGCCCGGCGGACAGGATGCCTGCCAGCGCCGCCATCACCAGGCCGGCGACGAACGAACCCTGGATTGTGGCGCGGCCGGGCGCCTCCGATTGCGGTCCCGCCTCCCTCTCCTTTGTCTCCTTTTCGCGGCCCGCCCCCGCTACTACCACCAACCCGGCGACCATCACGGCAACTCCGGCCAGCAGCGAAGCGCCGGATCTCGTCGCCAGGGTTTCGGGAGAGAAGTACAGCAGCGGGATCAACGCCCCGGCCGATCCGCCGATGCCGATCACCAGCGCGTACGCAAGCGAAAGCCCGATACGCGAGACGCACAAGCCGCCCAGGGTGGAGGCAATTCCCCAACTGAAGGCGAATGCCGCGGGCAGCAAGAGGGCGGATGCGGGGAGCGACCGGTACACGCCCAGGAGGTTCGACACGGCGAGAAACGCCAACGCCCAGGGGATCAGCACGGTTCCCGTTAGACTGTGGACGACCCAGTAATTCTCGAAGCGATAGCGCCGCATGAACTTGATGGGCGTCAGCGCGCTTCCCGCCATGGCGCCCGATACGAATACCAGGATCAATCCGACGAACAGGTCCATCCGCTGTTCCTCCGCATTCCGATCATCCGCCAGCCGGAGTTCAGCCGGCCCGCACGGCAAACACCCGCCGCGCCTCCGCGACGGTCATCGGCGGCGCTTCGGGCTGGAATCGATCCGAGAGCACGTGCCGCAGGATGCCGTCGAGCAGGTATTCGGCCTCGGGGTATCCATGCAGCACTCCGGAGGCAAGACGGAGCGCCGTCGTCAGGATCCGCCCCTGTCCGATTCGTCCTTCGCAGAGGATGCCGTGTCGATACAGCTTCCAGCGGCTCTCCGGCTTCCACCAATCGCCCGGCGATGCGCCCGGCTGAGGCCCGGTGCTCAGTCCCCAGATGATCGCGGGGAGTTTGATACGTTCCAGGGAATCCCGCGCGGTCAAGTCGACCGCGGGAATGCCTTCGGCGTCCGTTCCCTCGCCAAAAAGGCGGGCGAACTGGTAAGCGCAGAAGCCGTCGTGTGGAAATCCCGAGATGAGCGGATGATCCTCGATCCATGTGCCACTGCTGCGTATCCACGGCGGCCAGAATGCGATCGGCTGGGTACGCTGGAGGGCGCCGGCGCCGGCCAGGAGGACAACGAGGCCTCCGCCGGCGATATAGTCCAGAACCGACGGGGTCATGCGGTCGGCGATCACCGCGCGCGCCTCGCCGAGCGACAAGCCGGAGTCGAGGCCGTAACGCCTGGCGACCGTTGGGTCGGCCAGAAGACTTGCCACGCCGCGGGCATCCGGACGCAACCCGCCCGCCGGGAACACCCAGAAGTCCCATGCGTTGTCCTGGACGCAAACGGAGGATTCCAGCCTGGCGCGCAGTTCGATGCGTCCCGGCTCGGCGAGGTTGAACGGGCCAAGCCGAAGGGCGGCGATCTGTTTCACCTCGCCGATCGCCACGCGCAGGTCCTCGACTACGCCGCCGAGGAGTTGGTCTTGCCCCGCCGCCACTTGCCACGCCAGCCGGCCTCCCTGAATGGGGGCCTCGCCGAAATGGGAGACAATCAGCGCCACGTCCTCGGGTTGGTCCGACGAAAGTGCGCGGCCGATGGGACCCGCGTCAATCGATAGTACCGTCTCGCGATTGAAGCGAAGTATCGGCGCCGGATCGGGGAACTTCTCGGGTTCATAAACCGTGCTGAACATGCCGTAGCACGTCATGTCGCCTTCCGGGCCAGCCGGAAAGTCGGTGAAACACCAGTACGCGTATCCGTCCATCGTCTTCCGCGCGCGGGCGGACTCAAATTCGTTCTTCAGATACAGGTGAAAAAGCTCGAGCGAGCGCCGCCGGATCTCCGGGTACCGCCTGGTGAGTCCGAGTTCCGCAACCTGCCGGCGATAGGCTGAAATGCAGTTGTCGTCCTGATAGACTCCGGACCATTTCTTGTCAATTGTCAGATCGGGCAGGGGCCCCCGGTAGGTATTCGGGAACTCGTGCCAGATATGAGGCCGGCTCCGATAGCGGGCGTCGTCGATTTCAAACGCGCGCCGCTGTGTGATGATGTCCGTCGGAAAGACATCCGCGCCATCGGAAGCGACAAAGAAGCGAGTAGGATCGACCTTTCGGAACGCGTCGTGCGCGTACTGAATGTAGTCCATCCAGATCGGGTCCGGGGTTTCGCCTTGACACTCGAAGAACTCGTTGCCCGAACTCCAGATGTACCAGGACGGATGGTTTCTGTAGGCCTTCGCGATGCGCGACACCTGGTTCTTCAGAAGCGGGATCGCCTCGGGGATCTTCTGGTACACCTCTCCTTCGGCCATGATCAGGAATCCGGTCTCGTCGGCGGCCTGGAAGACCTCTTTCGACGGAGTGTGTCCGAGATAGCGCGCCGCGTTGAACCCGTAGCGTTTGGCCAACCGGAACCTTTCGATCGACACTTGCTTGTCAGGACGCAGGACGCCCGTCGTCACCTCAACGCTGTCGTCGCCGATGCCCCGGACGAAGTAGGGCCGGCCGTTAAGCAGAAGGCGCCCGTCGGGGGTTGCTTCGAACTCGCGCATTCCGAAGCGATCTTCAACCCGATCAATCGCCCGTGCGTTTGAGATCAGGTCCGTTTCGATTGTATAGAGGAAAGGATCTTCCGGCGACCAGGTCCGGCAATCCGGCAAGGCGACATCGATGGCAGCCACGGCGCTGCCGGTTTCACCGGCGGCGATTTCCACCGTCCCCTCGCCCGTGGCAAATTGTTTTCCCCCCGGCTCCCGTATGCGAACGGAAAGACGGCCCGTCCAGCCGGGCTCCGGAGCGTTTCGATGAAGCGTCGTCCTGATCCGCGCGCGCTTGCCTCTGACGTCGGGCATGACAAAGAGGTCGTCAATCCGGGGGTCGGACCTGGCCTCGAGGTACGCTTCCCGATACAACCCGCCCCACCGCGCGACGAAGTTGAACATGCCGACCGGCGCCGGACCGGCGCTATCCACGCGGCAGGCAATTACGTTGTCGGCCCCGGTCGTCAGGGCTTCCGTGACGTCGAACTCGTAAGGCGTCAGGAAGCCTTCGACATAACCGGCCAAGCGGTTGTTCACGAATACGTGGGCGGAGTTGGCCGCGCCTCCGATATGGATCCAGAGGCGCCTTCCGGCCCATTCCGGGGGAATTCGCGCGATGCGCCGGTACCAGGCTTTGCCCTGGTAGTTGTGGCGCAGGTAACGGTCTGGCGGTCCGAATCCCTGCGCCTGCCAGCAACCCGGAACCTCGATGGCGTCCGGATAGGAGGCATCCTCGGCGAACCATCGCCTGCGGACGCCCTCGTTCTCCGGGTCCATCCGGAATTCCCAGGTCCCATTCAGCGAAAGCCGGGGTCTGGCGGCTCCCGTCGAAGAAGCGCTGGCTGGAAGTCCGGCCAGCCCCGCGGCCGCAGGGATGGAAGCGGCGCGTAGAAACTCGCGGCGGGTTGCGTTCATTTTCAACTCGCGAGGATCCTGCGGTTTACGCCCTTCAGCCACTCGATCTGTGAAGCGTCATGCCAGGTCAGCGTGTCCGGACGCGTGTAGCCGGTTGGCAGAATGCCCCAGTGTCCGGTGGCGATAGCGAAATCCACGAAGGCTTCTTCGTCGGAGCGGCCTTCTGGAGTCATCACGAAACGCGATCGTTGCGGCGGGTAAAGAATGCCGCCTTCATCCACAACGAGGGGCAGGCTCGTGGCCTTGGCATAGTCGGCGGCCGCCTGGTATTTCTTCTGCATCGAGTCCCGGATGCGCTGACGGTACTCCGCGTGGTGCGCCAGGCACCATTCGTCGAATTTCTCGTCGTTCAGGTTCTCGTATAGCCATGCAATCGGCAGCCAACTTTGCCGGACATGGGCGCCGCGCCGAAGAATCTCTTCCCAAGACATCGGGTTCGGCTTAAGGTGCGTTCGCAGGAATTCGCTTTGCGACGGGTCAAGAGGCTTTCCGCGGCGGATGCCCCCGATACCCGCCTCGCGCCAGAACGCCTGGGGGAGCCCGTCCGAGTAGACGTGATGGTCGGCGACCTGGAGGTTGTCCGGGCCCCACTTCGCGAAATCGAAGGCGCTCCCGTAATCGACGGTGATCAGCAGGTCCGGATGCCTCTCGCGGAGAAATGCCACGGCTTGGCGGGCCAGTTCTTTCAATTGCTCGTCGGAGCAGGCGGGAGACGGGGTTTCCGCCGCCACCCACGCGGCGAAGGTCTGGTTCGGCGTCCCCGGCGCCGCGCAGAATATCGCCGGGTAGTTAAATTCGTTGATGACCTCGACGAAGGCGATACGCTTGTCGAGTTTGCGTTTCCGAATTTCGGCCAGCAGCCGGTCGTAGTGAGCGGCCAGCAACATCAGGCGGTCATTGTAGGGCACGCTGACGATCTCGTCCCGGATGCGCTCGTCGGCGACATGACTGAGAGCGTCCTGGTATTCCCATGAGGTCAGGATCACGTACAGCCCGCGTTTCTCGGCCAGTTCGAACAGGCGGATCACGCGCTCGTGGACGTCGTGAACGCCGCCGCAACCGGCCCACTGTGCCCACGGGAACGGCCTGTCCCGGCTACCCCAACCCCGACGCGCTCGAGGAATCTGCCACTGTTGGCGGGCCGTCGACCTGGCTCCGCCCGCGCGAGGCCGGATCGATCGCGCCGGGGATCCACTCCCCCCGCCTGAATCGCCTGCGCATGGACGCAGGGCTCGACCTCGCCCTGGTAGTGTTCCGAATAGGCTACAGGACGTAATGCTTGGGCACGCGCTTGTTGTTAGCCGCGCGCCTGCTCGGAGCCCAGTATCCACTCCGCGAAGGGAAACGCGTCCCTCTCTTCCTCGATCATGTTGTGCTGCGCAATGGCGATGAACCGCCGCGCGAGGTATACAGCGTCGGGGGTGTTTTCCAACGATTCGAGTAGCCGCTCGCCAATCTCCAACGCTTCTTCGTGTTGCGCCGTCAGCTTTGCCGCAAGCTTCGGATCGCGGGCCTTCAAGGCCGCCAGGAACGACTCCTCCGTTACGTAGTGCCGCGCGATCGACTCCGCCAGTTCCCGTATCGCGTCAGCCTCCATCTCCCCGGAGCGAATTGCTTCGGAGAGCAGGTCGAGACCCGCCTCGATCGCGCGGTGTTCCTCGATGAGCGCCGTGATGAAGGATCGATCCAAGCCACCATTATCCAGGCGGGACGCGAGCCGTGACGCAAATAGCCCTATGCGTCAGGCTTCCGAACTCGCGTCGCGCGCTCCGCCGAGCCTCCGCGGTTCCGCCGGAAGGGTGCCGAATACGACGTCCCACAGTGGAGACGTGACGCCGTAACAGACCCGCTCGTCGGCGAAGTGGTGGTGGAAGTGCCGCTTGCGCAGCGCTCGGAGAATGCGCCCGCCGCGCCGGCCGCTGTGAAGGCGCAGGTGAATGAGTTCGTAGCCGAGGTAGCCGGCAATCACGCCCGTGGCGATCAGCGCGGCTCGCGCCGCCGAACCGGTCGCCGGCCACAGCAGCAGCCACAGCGCTCCGGCCCCGGACAGCGACAGCCAGAGCGGAGCGAGTATATGGCGTCGATCGGCCGGGTCGCGGTGATGCTCATAGTGAGGCGCAAAGCCGTGAAAAGCGTACCGGTGCATCAGGTATTCGAGCGCCGTCCACAGCGCCACGCCGGCCGCGAAATACGCCGCCGCGCTCGACGCTCCCACCGCACCGGAACGGACCGAAAGCCACCAGGCGCATGCCACCAAAGGTCCATATACCCAGAGCCGGACCGTCATCGCTTTCAGTATAAGGTCGTCCGGTTGCGCCGCTCGACTATGTCAATCCGTTCCTTCCCGATCCGTCAGCCCAAAGCAATAGACCGCGTCATGCGTTCGCACGTAGAGCCTGCCCCCCGCGATGGCCGGAGTAGCTTTGCATACGCTACCCAGTTTGTTGAGCGCAATCGGCGCCCACTGTTCCCCGGCCCGTAACACCGTGGCGTTGCCTTCGTCGCTGATCGCGTAGATCTTTCCATCGGCCGCCACCGGCGACGAATAGTACGCCCCGAGCGCGCCGGCCAGCCGCGCCTGTTTCAGGATTTCTCCCGTTTTCACGTCGAACGAGGTGAAAATCCCTCCCTCCTTCAATGTGTACAGCACTCCGCGATAAACCAGCGGCGAAGGCACGTTCGGCAGCGAACGCGCGTTCTTCCACAGGAAGTGGCTCTCCGTCACGTCGCCCTCCCCGCCCAACCGGTAGGCGCGGAGCGCATTTTCGCCGGCCCGCCGTTCCCGAAACTGCTCCCAGTCGCGCTCCTCCAGAAAGCCTGTATTGTCCAAATCGAGGTAATCGTCGAACCGGTTTTTCGCCCGTTCGTCGACGATTTCGTCCTTCGATAGTCTGCCGTCTTTGTCGCGATCAAGCTGCGCCAGCGCCTCCTCGAACGGCGGGATGACCTCCTGCTGCCCGGGATCCGATTCTCCCGAGTAAGTGACGAAGTAAACCACATCGCCGGCGATCACCGGCGTCGGCTTGACCTGCCATGGTAGTCTCCGCACCCACCACAGCTCCTCGCCCGTCGCAAGGTCGTATCCGGAAAGCCGGTACGAGCCCGCCACCAGCGCCTGAAGCTTTCCCTCCGGCGGCCGGTACAGCACCGGCGTGGCGTAGCCTCGCTGCGCGTGCGGCCGTTCTGTCCGCCATTTCACGCGGCCGGAACGCTTGTCGATGGCGAGCAGGAACGAGCCCGCGTCCTGGTCGCATTGCATCAGCAGCATGTCGCCGCTCAGCACCGGAGACGACCCGTGCCCGAATGGATTGTTGAACGGTCCGAGCGGCATCCGCCACAGTTCTTCTCCGTCCGGCCCGTAGGCGAGCAAGCCGAAGTCCTGGAAGAACGCGTATACGTTGCGGCCGTCGGTTGCCGGCGTCGCCGCCGCCGGATGATTCGTCGGCTGCATTTCCTGCCTACGCGGCCGGGGAGCCTCGCGCCGCCAGGCGATCCGTCCCGAGGCCCGGTCCAGCGCCAGCGTGAACAGCTTCTCGTCTTCCATGGCCGTGATGAAGACGCGGTCGCCGGCAACCGCGGGCGACGAATGCCCCGGAGGCGTCGCCGTTTTCCAGATGACGTTTCTGTCCGGCCCGAACTCCACCGGAAGACTGGTTTCACCGGAAACGCCGGATGCATTCGGTCCGCGGAACTGCGGCCACTCGGAAGCGGCGGGGAGGCCCGCCCAACAGAGAACAAGAATCAAACCCGGAATTCGCCCCATCGTACGTCCACTTTTAGCACGAATTACGGGCCGCGCGGCAGCGGAAGCGAAGCCGCTCCTCAGATGCCGGCGAGAAACGACCGCAAGACTTCGAGCGTCTGTTTCTTTCCTTCGCGGCGGACGTTGTGGCCGGCGCCATCGATATGCACAATCTTCCCGCGCTTCAGCAAGCCCGCCGTCTCTTCGTTCTCGCGCCGGACGTCGCCCTGCGCGTCGGCTTTCAGAATCAGCGTCGGCGCAGCGATCTTTGGAAATAGCTCCTTCATCGCGGGACGGCCTGCATAGCTCACCATCGCGGTCCCTGGATGATGACGCCGCTTCGACGGCGCCCAGATCTCGCATTCGGATTGACCCCAGGCCGGGGAATTCTGCATGCACTGGTCGACGAGTTGCTCCACCGGCGTGTTATTTCTCGCGAGGATTTCCGCCCGCCGTTTCTCCGGGTCGCCAAGCCCTCCTGGACGGCGGGCGCCCAGTCCCGGGTCCTCCAGCACCACCGCGCGCGGAACATCCGGGCACTTCGCCGCGAACCACGCTACGGATGCGCTGCCCATCGAGTGCCCCATCAGGATCGGCTTCTCCAGCTTCAGTTCCCGAATCAGGCCCGCCAGGTCTTCCACCTGAGCGTCCGGCGCGTCCCCCGGCATCGGCGGATCCGAAAGCCCATGCCCCCGCGCGTCGAACATGATGATGTCGTAATCGCCGGCCAGTTCCTTGGCGAGATTCGTCCAGCACAATCCGTCATCGGACGACCCATGCGCCAGGACCATCGCCGGTTTCTCGCCGCCCGTGCGCCAGTAGTGAATCCGGATGCCGTTCGCCATCACGTAACCGTCGGCCCAACCCGGGGGCGAACCCGCTTGCCCCTGGACCGAAAATGCCGCTGCGCATGCCGCGATGAAAAGCCCAAATCGAAGCGCCATTTTGCCTCCCTGTTGACGGAATCGCCGCGATTGTAACAGATCGCCAAACCGGCGCGCCCTGGTTATCGAACGATCCGCGCACTGCCGGCAACGTTCCGGAGACGGAACGTCAGGAGCGAACCAGCCCGGCCGCTCGCCGTCGGGGGCGGCGGCAATGTCAGCTCAGGCCCAGTTCCTCCGCCGCTTGCCTCAGCCCCCTGTCAAGCGTCCACAACCGGCAGCCGGAGAGCAATGCCGAGGCGAGCAGGTGCATGTCAATCCAGCCCAGTCCCCGTCCCCATAGACTGCGAACTTCGATTAACTCCAGGACTTCCTCATCGGATGCCGGCATCGCCTGAGGGAGCGCTTCCAGGTAGGCCAGGATAGCCGGCCGATTGTCGAGATTGCCGCAGGCCAGTTCACCGGATACATATGAATGCATCAGAACGAGCCCCTCCGACAGCCGATCCGCCAAATCTTGATCGCCGTGCCGAAAGTGCCGGATCCACACGGAGGTGTCGGCAAGCGCCATCATGCCGGCCGCCGTCTCGGGACCTTCGCCAGTTTAGGTTGCGTTCCGCCGAGCGCTGCAAGGCGTTTGCCCGCTTCCCGCGCAATCAGCGCCTCCAGTCCGGCCCGCACCAGCGCTGTCTTCTCCTGAATGCCCGTAAGCTGCCTGGCTCGCTCAACGAGACTCTCGTCGAGAATCAACGTGGTTCGCATGCTCATCAGTATGCATGGAGCATGCATATCCGGTCAATCGTACGCTCAGTCCGGGACGCTTGGGCTTTTCCCCAGTCGCTGCCGCTCCTGCCACTGTGCTAAATTGCGAGCAATGAAGAGGTTGGCTGTCGTTGGGACGGGGTATGTAGGGCTGGTCAGCGGAACGATGTTCGCTTGTGTTGGCAACCATGTCACCTGTATCGACAAGGACCCGCGTATCGTGGAGGCGTTGCGGGCCGGCCGTTGCACCATCCACGAGCCGGGACTCGAAGAGATCCTGCGCAGTGCGGTAGCCGACGGCGCGCTTCATTTCGCCACGGATACCGCCGAAGCGGTGGCCGCCGCGGACGCGGTTTTTATCGCTGTCGGCACGCCATCATTGGAATCCGGCGCCTACGACTTCCAGTATGTGGAGGCCGCTGCGCGCGAGATCGGCCGTGCCCTGACGCCTCGCCGCCGCCGCTTTATCGTCCTCAAGAGCACAGTCACGCCCGACATTTACACGAGCGTGAACGCCATTCTGACGCAGGAAACCGCCGCTTCGGGCGTGGACTTCGAGGTGCTGTCGAATCCGGAATTCCTCGCTGAAGGCACCGCCGTCCGCGACTTCGGCCAGCCGCACCGCATTATCGTCGGCGCCGTTTCCGGCGAAGCGCAGGATTTCATGGAGACCCTGTATGCGCCGTTTACCAAGCGCAAGCCCGGTCTGCTCCAGTTCACCGATCCCCGGTCCGCCATTGTCACCAAGCTGGCCGCGAATAGCTTCCTGGCGTGCCGCGTCGCGCTGATCAACGAAGTCGCGCGATACTGCGAAGCCGTCGGCGCCGACATCGAACGCGTCCGCACCGGCCTCGCCAGCGATCCCCGCATCGGCCACCTGTTTCTCTATGCCGGACCAGGCTACGGCGGAAGCTGCTTCGGGAAAGACATCCGCGCGCTGCGCGAGAGCGCGCGCGGCCACGGCGCCGACCTGTGCCTCATTGCCGCGATCGAGGAATCCAACGGCCGGCACAAGCTTCACCTGCCCCAGCGCGTCGAGCGGCACTTCGGATCGGTCGCCGGAAAAACGATTGCCGTCTGGGGGCTCGCTTTCAAAGCTCGCACCGACGACATGCGCGAGTCGCCGTCGGTGGACGCGATCGAGTACCTGCTGGAACGTGGCGCACGCGTCCAGGCGCACGATCCGCGCGCGCTGGACCGCGCGGCGGAACGCTTCGGCGACCGCATCGTTTACTGCCGGAACAAATACGAAGCGGTATCCGGCGCGCACGCACTGGTGATCATGACGGAGTGGGATGCCTACAAGAGCCCGGACTACTATGAATTGCGCGAGCGGCTCGAAGACGGCGTGATCTTCGACGGACGCAATATTCTGGACGCCGACGAGGTCCGGCAGGCGGGTCTCGTCTACATCGCCATGGGCCGGCAGGCCGAGATAGCGCTCCAGACAGCGCCCGTTTGAACCGCTCGCCGCCTACTTTCCCCGGCCGATCTGCACCAATTCGCTCGCCCCCCGGGCGGGCGGCGTCAGGAGCTTCGCCGGGAGCTTGTTTCGGTAGGCAAGCCGCTCGACCACCGGCAGCAGCTTGCGCACGAACCGCCCGTGAAACAGCAAACTGCCTACCACCAGCGCGGGATGCGGGATGGTGGTCACGCAGCGCGTGCAGATGTCCACCTCGCCGGCCCGGCCCGACGCGTGCAAGCGCCGCATCCGCCGGATCTCGTCGGCGTTCCAGATCGCCTCGATCGGCTGCTCCCCGATGCGGCCGATCGGCGCGCCGCCCAGCGCGTAGCTCTGGCAGCACGGGTAAACGTCCCCGTTCCATTTCACGTAGACTGGTCCGCGCCAAAGGTAGTGGCACGGGTACTGGAAGTCCTCCGACGCATGGCCCGCGTCCGCTTGCATGAGGATGGTTTCGTCCTGCTTGATCCGGACCTGGTCCACGCCCGGCACGGCGCGCCAGAACCGCACGAAGTCCTCCACTTCTCCCGCGTTCCGTTCGAGCAGCACCATCTGGACCACGATCTGCGTCTTTGAGCCGCGCTCTTTCTTCATGCGCGCGAAGCGCACGAAATTGTCGCGCACTTTCTCGAACCGCGCTCCCTTGCGGTAGTACTCGAACGACTCCTTGGTAGCGCCGTCGAAGCTCAGCGTGATGTGCTCCAGCGGCGACGCCAGAATACGCTCCGACGCCTTCTCATCGAGCAGCGTGCCGTTGGTTGACAGCAGCGTGTAGACCCCGTGGCGGTCACAGTATTCCATGCGCTCGAAGATCTTCGGATCGAGCAGCGGTTCGCCCAGCCCGATCAGCATCATGTGTTCGGCCGAACCCGCCGACTCGCGCACCAGCCGGGTGAACACGTCGTCGGTCATGTCCTCCTTGGGCTGAACAAACGTCTCGCGAGGACACATCGGGCAGTAGAGATTGCATTTGGCGGTGGTTTCGACGATATGCTCCACCGGGAGCCCGTTGAGCGTATCGTTGCGCCGCAGGTATCCCCAGAGAAGCTTGGCCCGGTTCCAGACGCCCATATCGCGCGTGCGCTGCTAATATTGTAGCCGCAGCGCCGCGGAGGACATCTGGAAAGCGTGCGCGACAGGGTCCGCAAACTCAACGACCGGGACGAGCGCTCGGCTGCCGCCTACGTCCTCTACTGGGCGCAGATGAATCGCCGCGTCGATTCCAATCACGCGCTGCTGTTTGCCGCCGCGCTTGCCAACCGGCGCGAACTTCCGCTCCTGTACTACGAAGGGCTCACCTGCTCGTACCCGCACGCCAGCGATCGCCTCCATACGTTCATCCTCGAAGGCGTTCCGGAAACCGAGCGGCGGCTCCGCGAACTGGACATCGGCTATGTCTTCTACCTCCGCAAAACCCGGGACGACCCGAACGACATCCTATACCGCCTGGCCGCCCAAGCCGCCGCCGTCGTCACCGACGATTACCCGACGTTCATCGCGCAACGGCACAACGCCAACGTTCCCGGCAGACTCGACATCGCGTATTATGCCGTGGACGCAAGTTGCATCGTGCCGATGAACCGGTACGACAAGCGCGAGTACGCGGCGTACTCCATCCGGCCGAAAATCCGCCGCATGCTGCCGGAGTTCCTGCGCCCCGCCGAACCCGTTTGCGTCGCGCGCCCGTTTCGCGAGCCGCTCCCGCCGTTCCACACCACCGTGACGATGAACAGCATTCGGCAACTTGTCGCCTCCTGCGACATCGACCACGGCGTCGCTCCTTCGGTCGCCTTCCGCGGCGGCCGCCGCGACGCTCTGGACCGGCTCGAACGCTTCCTTTCGGAGAATCTCCGGCGGTACGAACGCTGCCGCAACGAACCTTCCGCGCGCGCCACCTCGGACCTCAGCCCCTACCTTCACTTCGGCCACATCTCGTCGCTGGAAGCCGCGCTCGCGGCCAAAGCCTACGCCGGCGCGCACGGCTTTCCCGCCGACGGCTTTCTCGAAGAACTGATCGTGCGCCGCGAACTGGCTTTCAACTTCGCGCGATTCACCGGGAACTTCGCCTCCCTGTCCGCCTTGCCCGATTGGCCGAAAGAGACGCTGCGCAAGCACGCGGCCGACAAGCGCTCGCCTGTTTATCGTCGCGAGGATTTTGAGGGCGCCCGGACGCACGACGCCTTGTGGAATGCCGCGCAAAAAGAGATGCTGCTGGCCGGAAAGATCCACGGCTACTGCCGCATGTACTGGGGCAAGAAGATCATCGAGTGGTCGCGGACCTGCCAGGACGCGCTCGAGACGATGATCTACATCCACGATAGGTACGCGCTCGACGGGCGCGATCCCAACACCTACGCCAACATCCTCTGGTGCTTCGGCTTGCACGACCGTCCCTGGCGGGAGCGGCCGGTGTTCGGCATGGTGCGGTACATGTCGCTGGAAGGCATGAAGCGCAAGACCGATGTGGACGCGTACATCCGCCAGATCGAATCCCTGGAACGAACGGTCCGCGATCCACATCACATACAATAAGGGGCCGGGAAGCGAATGAACGTCACCGTCACGGGCGGAACGGGATTCATCGGCAGGCGCCTGGTGGATCGGCTGATCGCCGGCGGGCATTCCGTCCACGTCGTCGGCCGGACACCCCGTACCGGCCTCGCGCCTGGTCTGCGTCTTTCTCTCTGGGACGCCACGGAGGGACCGCCGCCCGAAGAGAGCCTGTCCGAGGCCGACGCCGTCGTCCACCTCGCGGGCGAGCCGGTTTCCCAACGCTGGACCCCCGAGACGAAGCGCCGCATCCGCGCCAGCCGCATCGACGGTACAGAGAACCTGGTGAAAGGGCTCGCGCAGCTCGCAAAGCCTCCCGCCGTGCTGGTCTCGACCTCCGGCATCGACTACTATGGCGACCGCGGCGACGAGGCACTCACCGAATCTTCGAGCCCCGGATCAGGCTTCCTGCCTGAGGTTTGCATCGGCTGGGAAAAGGCGGCGGACGGCGCCGAACCGCTCGGCATTCGCGTCGTTAAGTTGCGTTTCGGGCTCGTGCTCGGCATGGGCGGCGCGATGGCCTTGATGCTGACGCCCTTCAAACTGGGCCTCGGCGGCCGCCTCGGCGACGGCTCGCAATGGACGGCGTGGATCCACGTAGACGACGTCGTCAGCCTCATCTGCTACGCCCTCGAGACGGAGTCCATGCGCGGCCCCTTCAACGCTACGGCGCCCAATCCCGTCCGCAACGCCCAGTTCACCCAGACGCTCGCCCGTGTGCTGCGGCGGCCCTCGTTTTTCCCGGTTCCAGTATTCGGCCTCAAGCTGATGTTCGGCGAAATGTCCGAAATCATGCTTGCCAGCCATCGCGTCCTGCCCCGTGAAACAGAGAACGCCGGCTTCAAGTTCACCTTCCCCGATCTCGGTCCCGCTTTGAAGAACCTGCTAGCCTGACCGGAAGTGGCGCGCTACCGTTTCCTCCTGCTGGGCTTCTTCATGTCCGTGATCACCTACCTGGATCGCGTCGCGATCTCGGTGGCGGCGCCGGGCATTTCCCGCGATCTCCGGCTCAGCACGGAGCAGATGGGCTATGTCTTCGCAGTCTTCGCGCTGGCCTACGCCATCTTCGAGATTCCCGCCGGCTGGCTCGGCGACCGGATCGGCCAGCGGAAAGTGCTGACGCGCATCGTGGCCTGCTGGAGCGTCCTCACGATGCTCACCGGCGCCGTCAGGGGCCTGTGGAGCCTGCTGGCCGTGCGTTTCGTCTTCGGCGCGGCCGAGGCCGGCGCATTCCCCAACCTCGCCCGCGCCTTTGCCCGCTGGTTCCCGCGCGGTGAGCGAGCCCGCGCCAACGGCGTGATGTGGATGGGCGCTCGTATCGGGGGCGCGCTGGCCCCGCCGCTGGCCGCGTGGCTGGCGAGCGAGATCGGTTGGCGGCTGATGTTCGTGGTTTTCGGCGCCGTCGGCATTGTCTGGTGTTTCGTATTCTGGCCCTGGTTTCGCGACGATCCGGCCACGCATCCCGCCGTCAGCGCCGCCGAACTCGCGGAAATTCAGGAGGGCGCCGTCGCCTCCCCGACACCGATCGCGAATCCCTGGCGACGGATGTTCACCAGCGGCAACCTCTGGGCCATCTTCTGGATGTACTTCTGCTCGGCTTACGGGTTCTACTTCTTTGTCACCTGGCTGCCGACGTTTTTGATGCGGGACCACGGCTTGACGCTCGGCAAGTCCGGCCTCTACGCCGCGCTTCCGCTTGCCTTCGGCGCGGTCGGCTCGCTGGCAGGAGGAGCGCTCTCGGATTGGCTCGTCCGCCGCACCGGAGACGTGAAGTGGGCCCGCCGCTCGATCGGAATCGCGGCCTTCTTGCTGGCCGCCGCCGGTTTCGGCCTTGCCACGCTGGCGGCCGACCCGCTTACTGCGGTGTTGTGCCTCGCGCTCGCCGAAGGCTTCCACGATTTCTCGCTGCCGGTTTCGTGGGCCACGGTTGTCGATGTGGGCGGACGGCTCGGCGGCGCAACCAGCGGCTTCATGAACATGGCCTCCAGCTTTTCCGCGATGCTCTCGTCCATCTCGGCGGCGTGGCTGGCTGCCACGTTCGGAACCTTCAACGCGATGCTCGCCGCCGCCGCCGTCACCTACGTCATCGGTGCCCTTCTATGGCTGGGCATTGACCCAACCAAGCCGGTGAGCGACTGATGATATATTGATCCCTTAACCCCGAACGCTATGAAATACGGTCTCAACATCCGCCAAGAAGGCGCGCTCGACCTGGTGTCGCTCGGCGCGCTCGTCCATCGCCTGGATCCCGGCATCATCCCCTTTCGCAAAGCCACCCAGTGCCAGATCCACGTCAGCGGCGGCGAGTTCAACGTCGCGGCGAACCTCGCCGACTGCTTCGGCCTCAACACCGGCATCGCCACGGCGATGGTCGACTATCCCATAGGCGACCTGATCGCCGAGCGCGTCAAAGCGATGGGCGTCAAGCCTTTCTACAAGCGCTTCGAGCACAACGGCGTCAACGGGCCGAACATGGCCACCGTCTACAGCGACCGCGGCCAGGGCGTCCGCGCGCCGGTTGTCTTCTACAACCGCTGCAACGAGGCCGCGGCGCAGCTCAAGCCGGGCGACTTCGACTGGAAAGCGATCTTCGCCGGCGGCGTACGGTGGTTTCACAGCGGCGGCATTTTCGCCGCGCTCTCCTCCACGACGTCGGACGTCATCATCGAGGGCATGCAGGCCGCCAAGGCAGCCGGCGCCATTGTTTCCTTCGACCTCAATTTTCGCGAGAAGCTCTGGAAAATATCGGGCGGCGCCGATCGGGCGGTGGAGGTGGTCCGCAATATCGTCAAAAACGTCGACGTGGTGGTGGGCAACGAGGAGGATCTTCAAAAGGGGCTCGGCATCCCCGGTCCCGAGGTGGCCGCCAAATCCAAGCTGGACCCCAGCGCCTTTTTTGGCATGATCGACCGCGTCGTGGGCCTGTTCCCGCAGGTGAAGGTGGTGGCCACCACCCTCCGCGAAGTCCACTCCACCAACCACCACAGTTGGAGCGCGGTGGCTTGGATCGACGGCCAGACGTACGTCGCGCCCACGTGCGAACTGGACGTTCTGGACCGCGTCGGCGGAGGCGACGGTTACGCCGCCGGCTTCTTCTATGGCCTGCTCACAGGCGAGGAACCGGAAGCAGCGGTGAAGCTCGGCTGGGCGCACGGCGCTCTGTTGACGTCGTTCCCCGGCGACACCACGATGGCCAGCGTGGCCCAAGTGCGGGCCTTCGCCAAAGGCGGCTCGGCGCGCATTCAGCGCTAATCTCCTCGCAGCTTCCTCGCTCCCCGTCTACACGCCGGGAGAGATACGGTCTGTTGTCCGGAAGAACCGAGCCAGCAGGAAGAAGGCTACCGGCAGCAGCCCCGCGTAGCCAAGGATGCCGATCCGCTGTAGCCGCATGTCGCCAACGGCCGGCCCTGCGATTCCCGCCAGGGCAAGCACGCCACTCAACCCAAGCGCACGCCGTAGGCGCCGTTCGGCTCCGCCTCCGGGGAATACCGCTGCTGCGAAGATCAGCCCCAGCCCGAGAAACCCATCCCAGGCCAGCAGTTCGGCCGCGTACACTTCGGAAGGCCAGGCGAAACCGGCGGCGCCCAACTGACGCGACGCTGTTAATTGCACAAAGTGCACCGCGCTCGTGATCCCGGCGAAGATGACGGTAAACGCCAGCGCCAGCGCGCCGAAGATTTTGCGTTCCGATGCGGCGTGGTGGTGAACCACGGCGATCGCAACAACGATGGCCGGCGCCGAGAGCAGCGTGAGGATCTCCATGAGCGCCAGGACGGGATCGCCGATCGGCGCTGCAAAGCCAACCTGGGCGAAACCGGCGATGAGGGTCGCAATGTAAGCGAGGCCGATGGCTACGGCGGCTCCCGCTGCCCAGCTTCCCAACTTGTATGCGAACATCGTGGATGCTTATGAGAGCTTAGCGCGTCGCTGCAGCCGAGGTGGCCTGAGTACCTCCGTCAGGAACCAAGGTGACCGAACGCGGACCACCGCTCCGTTGGTGGCGGCTCTGGAAGTCGCAGCACTAAGGGGCCGCGACCGTGATGAACGCGGTGTTCGCTAGTCCATACATGCTCTCGCAAATACGGGACGGTCGCGGCATCGCATTGCCGGCGTACGCCGTCGTGCGCCGCGAACATCAACCGGCGTCCGCATGGCGCCCGTGGCGACATGACGACGGTGACTGTGGCGAAGTCCACGGCTTTGCCGGGCGGCTGCTCGAATTCAACGCTAATTCGCCGCAATCGCCGTACGAATAACCGGAGGAGACCCTCGTTGCCGCGATTGCGAGCAGTGGCGGCGGCGCTTCGCTCTCGCGCTGTTGATGGTTTCGAACGACCGAATGCCATCCCGCACGGCATGTCCTTGCCACTCTTCGAGCTGCGCTTAGCATAGGCGCCCGCAGAATACCCGCGTTTGCGCGGGAAAACATCCCCCCATAAGAGTTACAGATATTTAGGTATTTTGAATTAGAATTACTAGTACGTCTAGTACTTCCGGGCCCGCTCAGCCCCGCCTGAGCGGATCACGGGGTCTCGTGATGCCGCTCAGGCACGGTGGCTAGGACGTTCCGGTCGCGAGCCCCTATCCGGTAAGCGCGCCGGGTGAGATTCCAGAGTGAACGAAATGCGAACATTAAGAGTAAAATTCGCGCTACTAGCTATTCCAGCCGTTTGTTGGGCCGGTTCGTCGAAGCTGGCCAGAGATTTGGAGGTCTCCCGACCTGGAACGACGATCGACGTAATTGTCCAATACGCGTCTCCTCCGGCCAGGCACCATTACAAGGTTCAGCAGCGTGGGGGCCGGCTCAAGGTGGAGCTCGGGCTAATCCAGTCGGCAGCGTACTCGATATCATCGAACGCCCTGTGCGATCTCGCGAACGATCCGGAGGTCGTCTATATTTCTCCCGACCGAGAGGTGAAGGCGGCGCTGGACCATGCGGTCCCCACCGTGGAGGCGCCGCCGCCCGCCCAGTATGGCTGGGACGGATCCGGCGTCGGAGTCGCCGTGATCGACAGCGGCGTCCTGGCCACGAAAGATCTGTCGGTGAGCGGCTCGAACACCTCCCGCATTGTCTACAACAAAAGCTTCGTTCCAAAAGTGACAAGCGCCAGCGACCAGTACGGCCATGGAACTCACGTGGCCGGCATCATCGCAGGCAACGGGTACGCCTCGACCGGGTCCGCCTATTTCAAGACCTTCCGTGGCATTGCCCCCAATGCCAAGTTGATCAACCTGCGGGTCCTCGATGGCAATGGCGTAGGCGTCGACAGCAGCGTTATCAGCGCGATTGACCATGCCATCCAAATTAAGAACACGTACAACATTCGCGTCATCAACATCTCGCTCGGACGGCCTGTGTACGAGAGCTACGCACGGGATCCGCTCTGCCAGGCGGTCGAACGCGCCTGGAAAGCCGGCATCGTCGTCGTCGTCGCGGCCGGGAACGAAGGACGGAATCAGTCTCAGGAAACCGACGGTTATGCGACGATCACGTCGCCCGGAAATCATCCCCTGGTGATCACGGTAGGGGCCATGAAGCACATGAACACCGCCTACCGTGACGACGATCTCATTGCAAGCTATAGTTCCAAGGGTCCCACCCTGATCGACCACGTTGCGAAGCCTGACCTGGTTGCGCCAGGCAACCAGATGGTTTCGCTTGTCGCGTCAAAAAGTCTTGTGGCGACGGCCTCGACCATCAACAAAGTCCTGTATTCGTACTATCAGAACACCACAAGCAAAAGTTATTCGGCCGACTACTACCGCCTGAGCGGTACGAGCATGGCCACGCCCGTGGTCAGTGGCGCCGCGGCGTTAATGCTGCACAAAGAACCCGCCCTGACTCCCGAGACGATCAAGGCGCGTCTCATGAAGACCGCTACCACGAGCTTTCCGTTGTATAGCGTCGCGGTCGACACAACGACCGCCGAGCAGTATGTCAGCCAGTACGACGTGTTCACGGTCGGAGCAGGCTATGTGGATGTTTGGGCCGCTCTCAATAGCGTGGACGTCGTGCCGGCTTCCAGCACCGCGGCTTCCCCGCTCGCTGTCTTCGACGCGGCGCAAAACAAGGTGCGGCTGGTCAATACGAACACCGCGGTCTGGGGGAAAGCCGCCCTTTGGGGCACCGCCGCCGTCTGGGGCACGACGGCGATCTGGGGCGCCAGCGCTTTTGTCGACGGCGCCGCTGCGGTCTGGGGCACAAGCGCGATCTGGGGCAGTGCGGCGGTGTGGGGTACCGCCGGCGTAACGGGCAACGCGGCCGTTTGGGGTACCGCGGCTGTTTGGGGTACGGGAAACAGCGCGTCAACGGAAAGCATGAACCAGCTCATCAACGGGGAAAACTGATGGGTTGACAGTTATGGCAAGAACCTGACCCATGATAGGGAACCATTATGTATTACAAGAACAATAACATTCACCGGACAGACACCCTTAGAAGCGATCGTTGCAGGTCGGAGCCGCGCCGAGGGTCCTCGGTATGGCTCAACGGGATCGTACTGCTCGTTGTGTTCGCTAGCGCGATGGCAGCAGGCCCGCTCAGCCGTGACCTCCAACATCTCCCGCCGTCCGGCGCCGTCGACGCGATCGTCCAGTTCCATGCGACTCCTGGCCAGCATGACTTTCAGAAGATTGCAGCCAAGGGCGGCAGGCTCAAGAAAAAGTTCCGCAACGTTCCTGCCAGCCTGGTCAATCTCCCGGTCCATGTCCTTAGGGATCTCGCGAAAGACCCGGCTATCCGCTATATCTCGCCCAACAGGCAACTTGCGGGCCACCTCGAATTCGCTCAACCCACGGTTGGCGCCGACATTGCTCTTCAGTACGGCTGGAGTGGCAGCGGAGTCGGCGTCGCCGTTATCGATAGCGGCATTGCCTCCGAGCACCCCGACCTGCGTACCCGCATCGTCTATTCGGAAAGCTTTGTCCCCGGCGACTACAGGACAGACGATCCGTACGGACACGGAACGCATGTTGCGGGGATCGTAGGTGGAAGTGGCGCCGCCTCAACGGGTTCCAACTACACCATCACCTTTGTAGGTATAGCGCCGAAGGTCCATTTCATCAATCTACGCGCCCTGGATGGGTCGGGACGCGGCACGGACGCTTCCGTCCTGGCGGCCATCGACCGGGCAATCGAGCTGAAAGCGCTGTACAACATTCGAGTTATCAACCTATCGCTGGGCCGTTCGATCCAGGAAAGCTACGCGCTCGATCCGCTCTGTCAGGGTGTCGCCCGCGCCTGGGAGGCTGGGCTGGTGGTGGTCGTGGCCGCCGGCAACAACGGCCGCGACGATTCGTTCGGCACTAGCGGTTACGCTACCATCAGTTCACCCGGCAACAGCCCGCATGTGATCACGGTCGGCGCGATGAAGGATATGGCCACAAAAGCGCGAGGAGATGACTTGATGGCCAGTTACTCCTCCAAGGGACCTACTCTGCTCGACCACGTCGTGAAACCCGACTTGGTGGCGCCGGGTAACCGAATCGTCTCCGCGCTTGCGCCGAACTCCGTGATCAGGCAGTTGTATCCGGAGAACGTCGTCCCCGTGTCTTATTACAAGGCCAACAACACCGTTACCAACTCGAGTTCCTACTTCCGGCTCAGCGGCACGAGCATGGCCGCCCCGATCGTCTCCGGGGCCGCTGCGTTGCTGCTGCAGAAAGACCCCGCGCTTACCCCGGACCAGGTGAAGGCCCGCCTGATGCGAACAGCGGCCAAGAACCTGCCCTCGACAAGCGTTTCGATCGATGCGTTGACAGGCGCCACATATCAGACCACCTACGACCTTTTTACGGTCGGCGCGGGCTATTTGGATATCTGGGCGGCGCTGAACGACGCGGAGCTGGCGGCAGGGCCGGCGTTGTCTCCCACGGCGGTATACGACGAGACCACGGGAGAGACATCCATTGTGGGCGTTCCCGGCGGAGCATGGGAAAGCGGTTTCGTTTGGAGCACTGCCGTCGTCTGGGGCTCCAATGTCATCGTCGATGGCACAGCGGTGGTTTGGGGCACGGCGGTGGTCTGGGGCACAAGTTCGAGTGAGGGTTTCGCCGTCGTCTGGGGTACGGCGGTGGTCTGGGGCACAAGTCAGTACTTTCCCCAGGCGATCGGCAGGCGGGGAGAACAATAGGTACGGGGCAATGTCGCTGGACGGTCCTCCGCGGCGGTTCATCCGGCGCGGAGGACCGAGGACCGCGACGGGAGGTTTGTTGTGTCGCGTACGGCTAAGGCCTACATTACGTTTGCCATCTCTTTAGGAGCGCTGGCGCTCTGGCACGGGCTGTTCCCTTGGGATCCCCGTGACCTGCCCCGGTTCCTGTGCTATCTGGCGTTGGCGCTCCCGGCGTCATGTTTAAAGATGCGACTGCCCGGCGTTACCGGCACGATGTCGGTTCTGTTCCTGTTTCTGCTTGCCAGCATCGTTGAGTTGGGCTTGCCCGAGACGCTGGTGATCGCCGCCACCTGCTCGCTTGTGCAGAACTTCTGGCATGCCAAGGCGAAGCCGCGCGCGGTACAAGTGTTGTTCGGGGTTGCCAATCTTTCCACCGCGGTCACCGCCGCGCACTGGGTCTATCATTCCCAGGCGGACGTGGTCGCTTACCTCGGCGCGCCGTTTCAGCTAATCGCCGCCGCATCGGTCTTCTTTGTGACGAATACGGTACCCGTCGCGGCGGCCATTGCCGTAACGGAAGGCAAATCGCTGCGCCAGGTTTGGGCTCATTTCTACTGCTGGTCGTTTCCGTATTACCTGGTCGGGGCGGCGATTGTCGGCGTGTTCAGCTCCGCCAATCGCATGCTCGACTGGCGGGCGTGGCTGCTGATCTTGCCCGTGGTCTACGTGATCTATCGCTCGTACCACCTTTACCTGCGGCAACTCGACAACGAGAGAAAGCGCGCCGACGAGCAGCGCCAGCACGCGGAGGAAGTGGCTTCGCTGCACGCCAAGTCCGTTGAAGCGCTCAAGTACGCTATGAGCGCCAACGCGAAGCTCGACACCGTCATCCAGGCCTCGCCCTTGGCGATCCTGGCCCTGGATCGCGACGGCAACGTCACAAGCTGGAACGGGATGGCGGAGCGCATGTTCGGCTGGAGCCGCGAAGAGGCGTTGGGCCGTCCCTTGCCGCTGGGCGGCGTCAAGCCGGAAAAGGTTATTCATGAGTTGATCGAACGGACCCTGCGCGGAGAGCTGCTCTCCGACGTCGAGGCCACCGAATGGCGGCGGGACGGATCGTCGTTCGAAGCGGCGATCTGGAGCGCTCCCATCGCCGATCGCTCCGAAGTCTCCGGCGTCCTGATCATGATCGCCGATGTCAGCGACCGCAAGCGCCTCGAGGAACAACTTCGCCTGTCGTACAAAATGGAAGCGGTGGGCCGGCTGGCCGGAGGCATCGCCCACGATTTCAATAACCTGCTCACCGTGATTAACGGCTATAGCAGTCTGCTGCTGGAATCGGTGAAGGACGATCCGGAGGCGGCCAGCGAAGCCGGCGAGATCCTCAGCGCCGGCAACCGCGCCGCCGATCTTGTCTCGAAACTGCTGAGCTTCAGCCGGCGACAGGTCATCAAACCGAAGCCGCTCGACGTCAATCACCTCGTGCGCAACATTGAGCGAATGCTGGCCCGCCTCATCGGCGAGCACATCGAATTGCGCACCGCTTTGAACGCGGAACCCGTCTGGATTGTGGCGGATCCTAATCAGATTGAGGCGGCTCTCATGAACCTGGCGACCAATGCCAGAGACGCGATGCCGAATGGCGGCGTCCTCTCGATCGAAACGGCTTGCGTCGACGCAGTCGCGGATCGGGATGCGCGCCGCGCTCATGTCCCTCTCGGCGCATACGTCCGCTTGCTTGTCCGGGACACCGGATACGGAATGGACGTAGAAACGCAGCAACACATCTTCGAACCCTTCTTTACAACCAAGCAGACGGGGAAAGGCACCGGGCTGGGGTTGTCCAGCGTCTATGGCGCGGTGGAACAGAACCAGGGCTTCATTTCCGTCGAAAGCGAGATCGGAAGCGGAACCACCTTTTCCATCTATCTGCCTCGGTTTGAGCGGACGCAGCCCTCCGAGTCGCAGCGCGTCGGACCCGACGATCTGCCGCGAGGAAGCGAAACCATCCTGCTGGTGGAAGACGAGGTTCCGGTTCGCCGCATGCTGCGGGACACCCTGAGCAACTCCGGGTACCGCGTCTGGGAAGCGGGCAACGGCGCCGAAGCGATGAGCCGTTGGGCCGCCCAGATCGACAGCATCGACTTGCTGGTTACCGATGTCGTGATGCCGCTAATGAGCGGCCTGAAGCTGGCGGAAGAGCTTCGCAAGCGGCGCGCCAATCTCAAGGTGCTCCTCATGTCGGGGCATGCCGACGAGATGATCACCAGCCAGGGGACGATGGATCCGGCTTTCGAACTCCTGTCCAAGCCGTTCCTGCCTCGTGTGCTCGCTCGGAAGGTGCGCGAGATCCTGGATCAGGCCCCCCAGCGCGTGGAGCCGCGCGAGCTGCGCCGGGCGTCGTGACGGAAGACCCTGAGGCGGTCCGGCTACTGTCGAGAACCGGCCGCCCGATCGGGAGCGACGCGCGGAACGCGTAGCGTTACGGTCGTGCCCCGTCCCAGTTCTCCCGTGATGTGGATCTCGCCGCCGATCGTCCGCGCGGTCTCATGCATCGCCAGCAAACCCATCGTTTTGGAGTCGGCGATCTCCTGCGGGAGGATCCCGATGCCGTCGTCGTGGGTCTCAATTACGTAGGTATCTTCCTCCTCGACGACCGAGATCCGAACGGCGTTCGCGCCGCTGTGCAGCGCCACATTCGTGAGGATCTCCTGCATGATGCGAAACACCTGCACCGAGCGTTCAGCGTCCAGGCCGATCTCTCCCTCCGCCTTCACCGTGCACCGCAGGCCGTAGCGCGTCTGAAACTCCCGGGCATGCCACTCGATCGCGGCGAGGCAGCCCAGATCGAGCATCTCCGGCCGCAGCGCGCCGGATATCTGCTGCGCGGCCTCAACGGTCCGGTCCACCAGGTCCATCATCGCGGCCGAGCGGCGGACCGCTTCCCTTGCGGCGCCGCCGATCTCGAGGTCGCGCCTCAACTCTTTGAGTTCCGATCTTAAGCCCGCCAGTTGTTGTCCCACCCGTTCCTGAACTTCCCGGGCCAGGCGCGCCCGCTCCTCTTCTCGGGTGCGCCGCAGGTCCGCGGCCAGCCGCCGCAGTTGCTCGGCCGAGCGGCGAAGGTCCTCGTCCCTGCGTATGTTTTCCCACACCACTGCCGTCTGCGCCGCCAGCGCCGCGGCAATCCGGCCATCGTCGTCGGTGAACTCCTCCGACCCGAGTTTCTCTACGAAACAAAGCACGCCGCTGACGACGCCGGAGGACCGGATCGCCGCGCCCAGAAATGCCCGCTCTGCGCTCCGCGCCGCCGGCAAGCTCTGGGCGATAGGGTCCACCGCCAGATCCTTCAAGCGGATGGGAGACTCCCCGCCAAGCAGCCGGGCGAGAACGCCGCAGTTGGTTGGGATTTCATGGAGAGAGGCGCCGCCCGGCTGGTCGAACCCGCTGGTATGGACCCGGTGAAAGCTCCACGTGCCTGGGGCGCGCGTTCCCGCGATGCACAGCCGCGCGCCGATGATCTCTCGTCCAGCCGCGGAGACCAGTTGCAGCAACTGCTCCGGATCGCGCTCGGCGGCCAGGTTCCGGCTCGCCTCCACCAGCGCCTCCAGGCGGAGATTCGCGATCTCCAGTTCCTCGGCTTTCTGCGATAGTTTGTCCGTCAGCAGCCGCCGGTGCTCGCGAGTGAATTCTTCGGCCTTGATCGTCGCCGAAGGTTGGGCGGGCGACCCAAGCGCAGCCTCTACCACGCTCAGAATCGCTTCCGGTTTGGCTGGCTTCGTGATCACGTGCCGTACGCCGCAGGACTCGGCTAACCTGCGGGCCTCCTGCTCGTGATATACGGCGGTGAAGAAGACGACCGGTATCGACGCAATCCGGGGATCGTCGCGAATTTGTCGAACGAGTTCGTAGCCGTCCATCGTGGGCATCAGCACGTCGGCGATAACCAACTCCGGATGGTCGTCGCGCACTCTCTCTAGCGCCTCGGCCCCGTCGCCGGCTTCCGTCACCCGGTGTCCCGCGCGGCCCAGCACGGCGGCCAGGAGCTTGCGGATAGAGGCATTGTCGTCGACAACGAGGAGGGTGGCCATCATACCTCCTTTTTCGCTGGCCCTCGATCCGTCGGAAACATTGAGGACCCCGTCAACGGAGTACTTAAACCCCTCCGTCCTCGAGCCATTCGCTACTCGTCTCCTCTCTGGACAGGACCCTTGGTACCGATAGTATCATGCGCTCCGCGCCAAAAACGGCAGTTACCGCGTCTGCGGCGGGAACGCGATCGGAACTGTCAACCGCGAACACGTCTTTCCCACCTGGGCGCCGCGGCGACGAGTTGCCGCGCGTAAGGGTGCCGCGGCGACTCCATGATTTCGTCCACTGGGCCGCTTTCCACCACCCGGCCGGCGTGGAGGATTGCCACCCGCTGGCACAGCGTTGCGACCGCCGGCAGATCGTGGGAAATAAACAGGATGCTCATCCGATGCCGCTTTCCGATGCGGGCCAGCAGGTCGAGCGCCTCCCGCTGGGTCACCAGGTCGAGCGCGCTGGTGGGCTCATCGGCGATCAGCAGCGCGGGCCCGTGCAGCAGCGCCATCGTCATCAGCACTCGTTGTGCCTGGCCCACGCTGATCTCGCTGGGAAAGCGTCGCAAAAAGGACCGGCCGGCGGGAAGACCGGAGGATTCCAGCAACGCGGCCACCCGTTCCTCCTGGCTGGACCATGGCTCGGCCGAATGGGCCCGCCAAGCCTCCTTCAGATGCGTTCCGATCCGCAAGGCGGGATTCAGGGCGCTGGCCGGGCTCTGCGGAATGAGGCTCACCAGCCGTCCGCGGATCGAACGCATCTCGCGTTCCGCGCACGCCAGCAAGTCCCTGCCTAGCAGGGAGACCCGGCCCCGAACGCGGGCGCCGGTATGATCCAGCAGCTTGAGAATCGCCAGCGCCAGCGTACTCTTTCCCGATCCGCTCTGGCCCACCAGGCCGACCGTCTCGCCGGCGAACACCTCGATGGCCGCGCCCTGAAGCACGCCTTCTTTGCCGGGATAATCCACGGACAAATCCGTCGAGAGTACGGCAGGCTGCGAGTTAATGGCTCCTCCGTTCCTGGGGCGGCGCCAGAGAAATGACGGGGATATTCCAGAAAAGGTGCGGCGGCAGGGCCGACGGCGCGGCGCCGCGGACCTTCGGAGACACGCCCAGCAAAACGTCAGGATGCAGGAGGAAGACGATTGGGACCTGTTCCGCGAGCACTTCCTGCACGCGATCAAATGCTTTCTTGCGAGCGGCCAGGGTAGGCGCGGCCGCCTGTTCGGACATGAGCCGGTCGATTTCCGCCTCCCACTCCGTGGCGGGCTTGGCTTGCCGGGGGTTCCACGCGTGATGCGTCCCGGAACTCACCAGGAGATTGGTTTGCGTGTTGGGGTCGATCTCGACGTTGGACAGGCCGAGCAGGCAGGCGTCGTAAGCGTTGGTGCGGGTGATACGCTCGATCAGCGACTGAAATTCGATGGGCGTGAAGTTCACCCGGATTCCGATTTTCAGGAGGTCGTGCTGGACCATTGCGCCGATTTGTTCCCTCGGCCGGCTGCCCGCGTTGGTGATGAGCGAAAATTCCACCGAGTTTCCGTCCCGGTCGCGCAGCGTTTTTCCGTCCAGGCGGAAACCGTCCTGCCTCAGCAGGTCCAGGGCCTGCGCCGGATCGTGCTTGTGAGCGGTCAACCGGGAGTTCCACCATTGGCGGTTCGCCTGCGAGACAGGACCAACCGCGGGACGCGCGTAGCCCCGGTAGGCCAGCCGGATCAAGTCGTCGCGGTTGATGGCGGCGGAAACCGCCCGGCGAAACCGCCGCGACTGGAACCATCGCCTTTTGTGCGGCGCCAGCGGCCCGTCCGGAACCTGGTTGAACCATAGGAATTCGGTGTCGAGCGAAGGTCCGGCGTCGACGACCATGGCAGGAGCCTCTTTGCGCAAGCGTTCAAAAGCCTCCGGCGCGAGCTTGTCGACGAAATGCAGCTTTCCGCGGCGGAACCGCGCCAATTCGATTTCCCGGTTGCTCTGGATGTCCAGGCGAATGGTCTCGAGGCGGGGCAGCCGCTTTCCGGCGCTGCTTCGCCAGTAATGCGGATTGCGCTTGAGGAGAACGTACTGGCCCGCCTTGTACGCATCGAGCATGAACGGGCCGAGGACGGCTTTTTCCGGCGGGACTTGGCGAGCCGGCGAGATGGCGAGTTGATCGAACAGCGATTCGACGCCGGCGACAGGCGCGGAGAAGAAGACGGAGACGCCCTGGGGCCCGGTCGGCGCGGCAGTGATCCGGCCGCCGGAGGAACGGAACGTATCCGCGATGGCCGAGGTCAGTTCCGGGTCCGTGAGGCGGCGAACCGTCGCCGCCACGTCGGCCGGACCGAACGGCGCGCCGTCGGAGAACCGCACGCCTTCGCGCAGCGTGAAGTCAATGCGCTTGCCGTTGTCCCGTACGGTCCAGGACTTCGCCAGTTCCGGTTCGAGCTTCTGGGTCTGCCGGTTCAGGCGCAGCAGCGTGCCCGCCGTGAGATAACGAACCGCCTCGGAGGCATCCTCGGCGGCCAGCAGGGGATCGAACGTTCGCGGGTCCGCGCGCAGGCAGAAGCGCAGCTCGGACCTCTCCTGCGCGGCGACGCCCGACGCGAGCGCGGCAACAAGCGCCAGCCTGAGAAATGCTACTCCCACGCGCCCCTCCCCGACACGAGGAAGTGGAGGCTGCCCACGACCAGGACAAGCAGCGCGGCCGGCGCGAGGATCCACGGCGATTCCGGGATCCGGTGGTAATTCTGAAGCTCGGCCAGAATGTTGCCCCATGACGGGATTGGCTCGGTGACGCCCAGGCCGAGCACGCCCAGATTCGCCTCCGTCAGCAGGAAGACCGGTACGAGCACCCAGAACTGCGCCGAGAGCACCGGCCTCAGGTTGGGCGCCATGTGAAACCACAGCAGGCGCCAGGTTCCACAACCGTACGCGCGCGCGTGGAGGATCGGCCCCGCTTCGCGCATCCCGGCCACGCTGGCGCGCACAACCCGCGCCCCGGATGCCCAGCCAACACCGGCCAACAGCAGAAACGTGGCGGCGATTGAAATCCACCCCGCGGCGTCCAGCGGAAGCAGGGCGCGCAGCATCAACAGCGCGAACAGCCACGGCAGCGAGAGAAACAAGTCGATCGCGATGCCCGCCGCCCGATCCAGCCAGCCTCCGAAGTATCCGGCCGCCAGTCCGATCACGGCGCCGATCGCTATCGCCAGCAGAGCGGCCGCCGGCGCGCAGAGCAGCGACACGCGCACGCCATGCAGCAGGCGCGAAAACCGGTCCCGCCCCACGTCGTCGGTTCCGAGGAGAAAGCGGCGGGACGGTCCCTCGTTCGCGTGATCGCGAAACTGCGCCGCGTAATCGTGCCGCGCGAACGCGTCCGCTCCCGCGGCCAGAACCGCTACGCCGATCAGCACGGCGGCGGCGGCAGTGCGAAGCGCTTTCATGACGCTCGCCCCGCCGGCCGCGCCGCCGCGACATCGGCCAGCAGATTTGCCATCACCGTCACGGCTGTCAGCAGCAGCGTGACGGTTACCAAAATGGGCAGATCTCGTCCCAGCGCGGCGCGCCAGGCGAGCTGGCCGATGCCCGCCGAGTCGGCTAGGGCTTCAATCGGAATCGACGCGCCGAACGCCAGCGCCATCGATACGCCGGCCAACGCCGCTATGGGGGCCAGCGCCGTGGGAACCACGTGGAGCGCGAAAACACGCGTCCTCGACAGGCCTCCGGCGCGCGCCATCAGGACGTGGGGCCGGACCAGGGCTGCCCGGAGCTGTTCATAGACATGCGGGAAGACGCGCGGGAAGACGACCGCCGCGATGGCTGCCCCGGGAGGGAATCCGGCGACCAGGCAGACAGTGGCGATCACGGCCGAAGGCACGCTCAGCAGCGTTCCGCTGATGGCCAGCGAACCCAGCAGGACGCCGGTTCGCCGCATCAGCGCGCTCGCCGCGCCGAGCGACAGGGCCAAGCTCCAGCCCAGCGCGAGGCCCACGCCCACAGTGCGCAGCGTTAACGGCAATCGCTCGCGAACGAGAGCCGAGACAGGCTGGCCATACAGCGTGGATTGCCCGGCGTCCCCCCGAACGAGTCCGCCCAGATAGCCAATGTAGAAGGCGGGAAGGTCCTGACCCGTCGAATGCTCCCGCCGAAGCGCTTCCAGGCTCCCCGCCGAGAGCCTCGGATCCAGTTCCTGTTCGCTGATTCCGAAGCCCGGCGCAAAGCGGATCAGCGTTGCTCCGACAAGCCCTGAAACCGCCAGGATCAGAAGCGCCCGGCATATCGCCCAGGCCGCCCGTGCCGGAGGCGACCGCCTCGACAACATCGTTTCCGACATTCTACCGCTTCCTCCACCCCTGACGCGCGCTGGCCCGGCCC
>JAHCHE010000003.1 GCA_026129905.1 Bryobacteraceae bacterium
CATCAGCAGGGAAAGGAGTTCGCGACTTGACGGATGGTGTTAGCCGGACAGTAGTGACTTTCCCACGTGCAAAGCAAATTGTTGTAGTCCAAAAATTTGTCAATCGAGCAACATAGAAGATGGTAGATAGCCTCTCCGACCTCATGCCCCTCAGACTGAAGGATTTCCCCTCGCATGCCCACCAGGTTCTCAACAAGCGTACCAAAGCAGAGCAGCTGACGTGAAGAAAACAGGTCCGCCCAGTGGGGCATGCCGTAGGTCCGAGGCCGCTCGTCCGAGCTAACCTTCGGGTACAGTTCCGTCGGGATGACATTCGCCTTTTCCCAACCTGCGCGCAGGCGGTCCAGTTCCCTTTCTGCCACAGTCACAGCCTCCAAGTCGTCGGGTGTTGGCGGCTGAAAGACGAGGCCTTGGGTCGTTTTGAGTGCGACGGCGTACATGGCGCTGCGCATCTCACCGTTCTGAGCTTTGGCCTTGATCCAGTCGGGATCGATCTGATGGTTGGTGAACAACGAGATGCCCTTGCCCCGGTCGTAGCTGGGTGGAGGCGCTTCGCTGATCTGGCCCGCGCCCCGGCCGATCTTGACCATGTCCACCCACCAGGTTCCGTGCTTCTTGTCAACGTGCGGGCGGGCGACCTGCCGGGTTCCACTCTTCGGCTTGAGCAGATGCCAATCCGGCACGAGAGGCGTGTGATGTTTGGTATCCGGACATGGCACGGTCCGCGCGAAAATGTAGCAATGAGGCGGGATGATACCGTGCGGCGGGTAAAACTTCTCCATTCGCTTGTTGAATCTCCGTCGCAATTCCGCTCCCCAAAGTCGAGCCTTCGCTACGAGCGCGGATCCAAAGCGGAAAGGATAATCGACCGTCGCCTCCAGCACTGAGCAAGCAACGGGATTGTACTCGTTGGCGAGCGTCTTGAAGCCGAGCCGTGCCGACTCAAGCGGTATCGATCCACCGCCCGCCATCGGGTCGATAATTGTAACGTGGTCCCGCCAAAGCTTCTTCGCGGCCTCATGCGCCTTCTCGACATGCTCCGACCGTAAGGTCGCGCGGAAGGCTCTGATACCGTGAGGATTCCTCACCTTCGAGCCGGTCGCGCGGGCATAGTTGAGGTACTCTTCCGCGGCAATGAGCTGCTTCGAAGTGCCCCAAAACCCCAGGAGCTTTTCAAATACCTCTTTGGGAAAGTCTGCAGGAAGCACGGACCCTAAAACGGCCGCGCGCGATGCGGTCAGCGGCCGCCTCGCCCACCAGACGTGAAGCCGCTTGTCGGGCGGCTGCTGACCGGTTGATCGCTCACGGATGCACTCCACGCCGATTGCGGCTGCCGGGAGCCACTCCTCAATAAGTACGCGGGGGCGCTTCATCGGACCGCCTCCACCAGAATTCTGAGGGCGCGGATCGCGCGCATATGTTGTCCTCCACTCATAAGCCCGAACCACCACGCCGCCTCGGTACCATCCGCCTGCTGGAGATGTGATGCGGCCTTATGCAGACGCTCGGGGTTCCTCAGGCCCATTGCCACGAGGGTGTAGCAGGCGACGCGAGCGCCCCAATCCGCGTCGAGAGGAAGATACGGTCCCGGTGCGAGCTTGCTGGATTGCCCGCCGCTTCGCTTCACGGACATTCGCAGAAGGGGCGCTCCCGCCGTGAATGCCAGCGGAGATAAAGCGCCCACCTTGGTGAGCCGCTCATGCTGGTGCTTGTTCAGGGTCCGGCGGTAAAGGATGGCCGCATCACCTGCTCGCCTGCGGATGACGCGAACCGCGAAGGCAGCTTCTCGGATCTTCATGCGGTGGCGCCTTCCGCCCGGTCGAACTGGGCCTTGATCTGAACTCCGTCTGCGGCATTCTCCCTCATTTGCTGGAGTGAATCCATCAAGCCGCGCCTTCCAGAGGCGCCGAACGACAGCCTGAGCACCGCCTCATAGCTCACGCCCTCGCTCAACGAATTGAAGATCGTCTGAGCGGTTGGGAGCGGCCTCGTCGGATGGTTGAGGCTTACGCCGCTGGCGGCGAAATTCATCCGGCCGCCGTCCTTGAGGTTTCCTCCCACAGTGACGGAAAGCGTAAGCCCGTCCGCACCCAAAGGCTGCGCCAGACCGGCGAGGGTACTTGCCAGGGAAGGAGTGCGCGCAATCAAACTGAGCTCGAGGAGGGGTCGATCTGCGGATAGCTCAATGAGCTGGTCCCAGGTAGTTGCCGTCGCGCGCGAAGGGGGTGGGGGCGGTGGCGGTGGAATCTCATCCTCGCCTTCTTTCCCCTCCTTCTGCTGTTTCGGCGCGTCTTCCTTCAGCCAGGCGTCCGCTGATGTACTGCCAATGCTGGATATCAGCACGTCGTCTGTGAGACTGATACCGGTGAGGGTCGCCGGCGCCCGCCGCCGCTGGCCTTCGGGACCCTGGACACAGCCCCTGCCGTCATACGTGCGGCCGTCCGGCAGGCGAACGGCGATCTTTCCCTGCTCAACCGCCTTCAACAACGTGTTCCGGACGATCTGCCCGTCCGGAACCAGCCGCAGATTCGGGGCGGAAAGAAACCGTTCGTGGATTGCCTTGGCCGTGAAAGCGTCCAGCGTCCCGGCCAGTGGCACGGCGCCATCCAGAATGTTCTTCATGAACAACGACGTGTCGAGAGTGGCGCCCGCCTTATAGATCAACTCCTTCTCTTCGAGGAAGCGCTTGATACACGGCTGCCCATAAGGCTGTTGCAGCATCTGCTCTTCGGAAACCTGGAATTTCTCATCCAGTTTCCCAAGTAGCCCCGAGGCGGAGTAGATCTGGTCGAAGGCTCGCCGCGTTTGGGTGTGGAACCGTTTCTGCAATTCCGGCTTCACGCGAGCCACTTGATCGCGTGTCTGCTTCCCGGATTCGCCTTTCGCGTCCTTCTCAATTGCTTCCGCCGCCATGAGACGACAGGCGCGCGTGATCGCTTCCTCGAACGCGCTGCGCGTCGGCGCCACACCCACGATCGCGTTGCGGAACCGACGCGGCATCGGGGCCTTGGGATCGGAGTTGTCCTCATGCCGGCAGACCGCGTCGGCGACCTCGGTGTCTTCGCACAAGGCCAGTTGAAGCTCTGCGGAATTGGAAACAGCAGAGGCGGTTTTGGGCCAGGCGGCGAGACGGAACGTCGGGCCGCCAAAGTAGCCCTGGGCATCGGCTAGCACTCGGCTGCGCGCATCCTCCACGCTTACGTCCCGCATGCGGTCTTCGATCTGCTTGATAATGTTCGCTTCATACCGGAACTGGAGTCCACGCCCGCTTTCCATCGGGTAGGTGTGCCAGCAGACTCCCGCCAGGCGGTCCAACGCCTCGCCGGCCTCCGGTCCCGCTTCCTCCGGCCGCACTACTGCCAGCGTCATGTCGCCCTTATCCATGCCGCTCGTCGGTTGCATTGGCAGGCTTTCCAACAGCAAGGCCGAAGCTACGCGAACGTGGATTCCGCGCCTGGTTTCGCCATCCAACTCCTGAGCATGCTTTTCAATATCGGCTTTCACGGCGGCGTCGAACCGGTCTCGCTGCAACCGTTGGAGGAGATCCGCCCTGATCCGCTCGCTGGACCAATCGATATCGCCCGCGGAAACGAGGTCGCGGTCTTCTTTTCGGTCGTGGAGATCTCGAAGGATCCTGGCGAAGAGGCGTAGCACGCCGCGACTCTTCTGGAAATCCTGCATTGCCGACAGACGCTCCTGCGCTGTGTCGAGCAAGCGTGGATGGAAAGGATAACATTCGACAATACGCTTTGCATACGCCTGCGTCGAGGCTTGTTGAATCTCGGGATCTTTCATCTCCTGCCCAACCCGGCGATACAGGGAGTGATAGCTGGCGGACGCTGACTGGGCGGCGACCGGGTCCACTTTCTCAAAAAGCCGCCGCACGATAATCTGCGCGGATTCGCTTCCGATGGGATCGAAGTCCGAGACTTTCCGGCTCTGCATTTCGTTGAGCTTCACCGCCGTCGACTCCAACGACACGGCAAGGCTGGCCGATTCGCTCGCATACGCTGCCTGGCGGGCCGGGTCAGTCAGCACGAGAACAGTCTGTGGGCGCTTGCTGACTACCGCGACCAGAGAGTTCAAGAACCCCAGCAGATTCCCCTGTCCGCGATCCGAAAGCCGCGCCATGTAGATGACGAGTTCGTCGAGCAAAACCAGAACCGGGCCCTTCGGAAAGACGGAGGCAATCTGGTCTTCGCTGGGCGATGCCTCCGGATCGTCCGCTTTCCCGAGCGCCTTCAGGGCCTTCTCATCACCGAGCCGAAAGAAAAGCTCTCCCCAAAGGCTGTGCACCTTGATGGCCCCGTGCTTGCCAAACTGAGGGACACCGGCCTTGCCGGCGTCGATACCGACCACGATAACGGACTTGGGCCGTCCCGCCGCCGGCAGCAACTCCGTGCCAAGCGAGACATCCGAGATGTTCTTTCCGAGGTGCCACAGCGCCATCAGAGTGTGCGTCTTGCCGCCGCCGAAACCTGTGCTCAACCGAACCGATACTCCAGGCTCCTTGGCGTTTGCCAAACGCTCGAACACCGCCGCGATCACCTTGCACAGCTCTTTGGCCGGGTGGGTGTTCTGGAAGAACGTCGCGGCGTTCCCGTACACCGCGGGCGCCTTGTTCGCAATGAGGTCGCCAAAATCGGCGGCGAAAATCGCGTCCTCGAGGTCCCCCTTGAGGACCTCATCCCGAGCCTTGGCGCCAGTCAGAATTCCCATGGACTGCTCTCCATTCTTGCGAAAGACAATAATATGCCTTCTCCCGCACAACAGCAATCGGCGCCTTTTGGGTCTGACGGGTCGCCGCCGTGTCTAACGGCGTTAGCCACCCGCTTCGGTCACAACCCATTCAGATATTTCCAAGTTCCCTTATTTCAGCACATTAGAGCCGAACTTATGGCCCACAGAGCCGGGCCTCATGGCCTTCTCCCCGAGGTGTTCCTACGCACTTGACATCCAACGCCCGGCGCGCCGGCTCCAGCCGCGCCGCCGAACTCGCCATGGGATCGAGTTCCGAGCCCGGACAAGATTCCCTCCACCGCAGCGCCAGGCGGAGCGGACTACACGCCCAAGCTGCCGCTCGAAGCTTACTCGAAACCCGAACGCGAGCCGCCCGAACTGCCCGAGGCCGGCCCTGGAGCGCGCACCGTCACGATGGGCGCCGCCTCGATTGCCAACTCCTACGCGTCCCGGATCATTGTGATCGGCGACCTTGCCAACGCCCGCGGCGACGGGAATCCGATTCCCGGGAGTCGTGCCTGTGGCGAGGCAGCAGGGCTATGTGGGCCGCGCGCTTCGCGATCATCGCTCGCGGGCCGGGAAATCGTGACCACCCATTCGGTCACCGGCGACGTCACGACCCTGGAGGATTTCACCGTCGTGACCAAGCTGTCGGCGTAGGATCGACCGAAACCGGCGTCTGCGGGCGTTCCCTCACGGCAGCATGATGCCGAACAGCAGATCCGCCTGGTTGGCGCTGGGGATCGCCAGTTTTCCCTCGAGCCGCGAGTAGCGCAGCCCGGCCGAGAAACGCAGCACCGGTACCTTCAGCTCGAGTCCGCCGCCCGCGGTGAATCCTTTTCGATTCCCCGTTTCCAGCGTCAACACGTCGCTGAGGCGGTTGAAGGTGATGCCCGCCTCGAGATAGGGGCGCACGAGGCCGCTGGTGAAGCGGTACTTGCCCAGCACAGGAAATTCCCAGCTCGAGCCGGTGGCCGTCTGTCCGCCGCTCTCCACCTCGAACCGCTTGTATAGGGCATTGACTTCGATGCCCAGCCGGAACGGCAACCGCAATTCGAATGCCGGCCCAGCCGTGTAGCGCCGCGTCTGTGTCACCAGCGGAATGCTGCCTCCCAGGCCCTGGCCTTCGATAATGTCCGTCAGCGGTACGCCGCCTTTGATCCCGACCGAGATTCCCTGGCCGAAAGCGGCGCCGGCGCAAACGAAGAGAAGGGCGATTCGGATGGTCACTCTTCCATCATCTCGCCTTATGGCGAACCCCGGCTACTTCGCCATTTCCGCTGCAACCGGCTGCGTCACTTTGCCCGTAGCGGCCCACTCGGCGCCCCGGGCGTACGTCACCTGGAATCCTTTGTTGTTCAGGTTCTCCGGAGCGTGACCCAATGCTGTGGCGAATACCCGGCCTTGTCCGTAATCGAGCGTCCACAGCATCGGCTGGTGAATACCCTTACCGGGCGTCGGCTGGCGCGGATTCTTGTAGAGCGAGTGGTCGTCCCAAGCTGTCGCCAGCACGCGATAGGTTCCTTCCGGCTGCCACTTCAGGTTGGCGTACAGCTCATCGTTCGTCACCGCGAACGACGATTTCAGGCCCTGCGTGATGGGATGGTCCACGTCCTTGATATCCACCGTGAAGTCGTGCGCCGGAGAGTGGTGCCCCTGGTTGGGTCTCCAGTTGCCGCCCGACAGTTTCTCGTATTCGTCCCAGCCGGCGAACGCCGCGGTGGAAAAGTGATACATCACCAGGCCCTTGCCGGAACGGAGCCAGCTTAGCAGCGCGTTCTCCGCCCGCGCGCCCCACCACCACTCGGGCATTCGGCGCTCGAAGTAGTTCAGCACCACCAGGTCGTACGGCCTCAGGGTCTCCTCGCTCGCGCCGCGAAAATCCTCCGTCACCCGCACCTCGAACAGCCCGGTGTCTTCCAGGATTTTTCGCAGCATCGGCGTCGTGCCGCGCCAGTCGTGGCCGTTCTGGCCGGTGATGATGAGCGTCTGGATCTTCTTCGCCTGGCTCTGGGCCTGCGGCGCCGCCACGGGGCAGAAAACAAGAAAGCAGAAAGAAAGTATCGCGATCTTCCTCAAGTTGATTCTCCTGTCGTTCGCCAATATATCCGATTCGTCCCGGCGGGTGAAATCCGGCGCCAAGCTCCAGAGGAATGCCGGGTTGGCGAAACGCCGGGCGAAAGAAGCGCTCTACGACAGAGGAGGAGGTGATATGGCGCACGCGCAACATATGACCAGCGAAATCCGCGAATGCATCCAAAACTGCCTCGACTGCTTCAGCATCTGTCTGGAGACCGGTTACCACTGCCTGACCGTGGGCGGCAAACATACGGAAGCGAAACATATCGCGCTGCTCGAAACCTGCGCGAGAATCTGCGAAACGTCCGCCGCCTTCATGCTGTCCGGCTCGGAATTCCATCACCGCACGTGCGGCGTTTGCGCGGAGGTCTGCCGGGCCTGCGCCGAAAGCTGCTCCTCGCTGGCGGACGGCGACGAGACGATGCGCCGCTGCGCCGACCTTTGCCTCCGGTGCGCGGAGTCGTGTCGGCGAATGTCCGCCGGCCGGCATTGAGCGGCGCCTATCCCAGCGCCTCGGAGTGGCCCGTTCGTACGTCCAAGAGCACGGGCGCGTCCGCCGCAAAGGATTCGCGCACCGCGTCGCTCAATTCGTCCGGCTCGGTGATGCGGCGGGCGTCGACGCCGAACGACCGCGCGAGGCCGACGTAGTCCACTTCCGGTTCCACCAGATCGAGGCCGATAAACCGTCCAGCGGAGGCGCCGGGCACCTTCATGATCCGGGCGCCTTCCTTCAAGATCCGGTACTGACGGTTGTTGGCGACGACAAAAGTGACGGGAAGGCGATAGCGCGCCGCGGTCCACAGGCCCTGGCAGCCGTAGAGCGCCGCGCCGTCGCCGATCACCGCAAGCACCGGCCGCCCGGGCCACGCCAGCCGCACGCCGATGGCGCAATTCAGTCCCCAGCCGAGGGCCCATCCTTTGTGCGCGAAATACCCGTCGCCGGTGCGCAGCAGACCCGAGCGTTCCAGATAGCCGAGCGTTGTGGTCGGCGCTTCCTCCACCACGGCGACGTCGTCCGGCAAAACGCGCGCCAGGCTGTGCATCAGGCATAGCGGCGTCAGCGGCCGCGCATCGAACTGCTCCTCGGCCTTGCGGCGGAGCGCCTCGCGTTCGGCCGCATGAGCGCGGGCTCGCGCCGCGCACCGGTCCCGCGCCGCATCCACCTGCTCCGGCGTCATGAGGGATTCGAGTTGGACCAGCAACTCGGCCAGCGCCGGCTTGAGGTGCCCGAGCAGCCCGGCTTCTACCGGGTAGTTCTTCGCCATCTCCCACGGGTCCACATCCACCTGAACGATGCGGATGCCCTCGGGAATGGGCCGCGACGGCTCGTGATAGATGTACTGCTGGAACAGGTCGACGCCCGCCGCCAGCAGGACGTCGAATTCCGCCAGGCGCGCGCGTATGTCCGGGGACCATAGCGGCAGCATCCCCGCGGCGAGCGGATGACTCGGGGGAATGCTGCCGCGGTTGTGCGAAGCCTGCGAATCGTGGAAGACCGGCGCGCCGAGCCGCTCCGCAAGCGCCGCCAGTTCACCGGCCGCTCCGGCCTCGCACACGCGGCTGCCGGCCAGGACTGCGGGATTCCGCGCCAAAGCCAATGTTTGGGCCGCGCGCGCAATCTCGCTCAGCGGCGGCCGCACATGCGCGTCCGGAAGCCGCATGGGCGCAACGTCCAGTTCCGCCGTTTCCATCTGGACGTCCACCGGCAGCGCCAGGAAAACCGGTCCGGTGGGCGGCGTCAGCGCGGTCTTTAGTGCCCGGCGGATGGCCTGCGGCAGGTCCTCGACGCGGCGCACTTCCGCGGCCCACTTCGTCCACGGCCTCGCCACGCTGACCAGGTCGCCCCAAAGCACCGGCTCCTCGAAAGCGAGGCGACGGTCCTGCTGCCCGGCGGTGAGCAGCAGCGGCGCGCCGGCGCGCCAGGCGTTATACAACATCCCCATGGCGTTGCCGAGGCCGCAGCCGATATGCACGTTGACAACGCCGGCGGAGCGCGATGCCTGCGCGTACCCGTCGGCCATGGCCATCGCGGGGACCTCCTGAAGCGCCAGGATGTACTGGAGCCTGTCCTGCCCGGCGAGCGCATCCATGAGCGGCATCTCGGTGGAGCCCGGATTGCCAAAGAGATAGCGCACGCCGCTTTCGGCCAGCAGTTCCACCACCGCTCGCGCGCCTGTTGTCGTCATCGTGTTCCTCATCGGCGCCCGCTCGCTATTCGACGCTGTAATCCGCGCTCAGCCGCAACGCCTCGCCCGGGCCGAGCATCTTCTCGTCCGACCACAGTCCGAATGTGAGGCGGTTTTCGCCCCGGACGGTCCAGCTTGTCAGGCACCGCTTCACCTCGCCGTCGGAAAACCGGTTCACCACGGCGGGGCCGCCGGAGCGGTGCAGGCCTCGCCACTCCCCCTGGGGGCACTCCTCGGCCGGCGCCGTCTCCGAGCCCTGCGTTTCCAGCCCTGGACGGAACAGCGTCCGGTCCACCGCGCTTCCGTTCCGCGCGCGGTAACGAATGGCGGCGCCGGGCTCCTCCGGCGGGTGAAAGCGGAACTCCGCCCGCGCGTGCAAGGCTGCGGGAATCGGCGCGGCCGCGGCGTTTTCAACTTCGGTCCGCGTGCGGAGGATGCCGCCTTCAAGCCGGATGGAACGCTTCAGGTTGGCGCCGTTGACCGCGAGGCCGTTCAAGACCAGGCTGTCCGCGGCCGCCGGTTCGGCGATCTCCCACTTCACGTCCCAGGGGCGCGACTGGTAGTCGGAATAGAGCGCGGCCGCGATGCCGGAGACGTCGGGGTAGCCTCGTTCGCCCGAATCGGGCTGGTGGAGGACATCGGCGCCCGTGCGCTTATCGATCAACCGTATGACGCGGGCGTTCAATTCCGGAACCACGTCGGCGCGAAGCGAGGCGTTCTCCAGGGTTATCACCCGGTATGATTTCATGCGCAGCGCAAACTCGTCTTCATCCCACGGCAAATTCCGCCCTTCGTGTAGCTGCGTGATGCCGAAACCGCGCACGCGTCCCATGAAATCCGCGAACGCGCGCGTGAGACGCTCCAGGTTCGCCGGCGCGTAGGAGTCGCCACGGACGGCGAACGCCCGCTCGCGCCAAAGCGCGACATAGTCGAGCGGGAGGCGCGCTTTCACAACGCGGCGCCGGACTCCCGAATCGCCGGCGTCGGCCTCGGCCTGGCGGAAGAGTTCGGTTGCGCGGGCCAGGAACTCCGCCGAAAGGTACGGCGCTCCGGGCTGCTGGTAGATCCAGAGATGATGTCCCCGCCCGTCCGGGGGCCGGCGAACCTGCCGGTGCAGGAGGTCGAAGTACTCCCGCATCGGCCGGGCGGCGCGGCCGTAGACGCCTTCCAGGAACTCGTCGATATCGCGGTTCACGTCGGCCTTCGTATCCCACATCAGGCGGGCCATCACCCAGGAGCGCAGTTCCGCCATTTCACCGCCGCCGCCGGGCGCGTAGGCGCCCTCCATGAACAGGCCCACCACGCCGTGGCGTTTGTACATCGGGATGTCGGCCGCCAGTTCGTCGAAATCGGGAAACGGGAGCAGGTAATGCGAAAAATTCGTATTGTAGTGCCAGATATAAAGCTGTCCGGTTACCTTTGCCCATGCGCGAAGGTTATTCATGAAATAGGCGTTTCGGTCGCAGGTTTCGTACGGGTGGGCCTGACAGGCGCCGATCGGGCAGAGGCGGATGCGCACGTTCGGCCGCGGCCGCGTCCTGGCCGGCGGCGCTTCCGTGTACCAGTAGGCGAGCGTATCGATCAGCTTGTCCGGGTGTTTCTTCTCCACCTGTTCCGCCAGCGCGTTCACGAATCGGAGGAGCGGTCCCGAATGGACGCCGCCTTCCTCCTCCTCCACGCGCCGGCAGCGGTCGCACTCGCACCAGCCCGTCCAGTCGTTCTGCGACACGGAGAAGATCGTGGCTTCGGGATGCTCGCCGATCCAGGCCAGGACCTTTTCCGTGGCGACGCGCAGCGCGCCTTGATTGGTGAGACAGAGCTGGCTGCGCACGGCGCGCCGCTTGCCCGCGATGAGCGAGAAGTATTCCGGGTGTTCGCCGATATATTCCTCCGGCGGCACGAGCTGCTCGAAGGAGTGTACGAACGGATAGTACGCGATTTTGCCGCCGGTGGACTCGTCCAGCTTGGAAAAATGACCGTTGGTTTTGTTCCGCGCGGCCCAGTCTTTGTCGAACGCTTCCGTGAAATACGGTTCACGGTACTCGAAGGCGGGCGTCTGCCGTTCGTCCAGCGGCGGGACCTCGATGGTCCGCCTCTTCGGAATCCGGCTGACCTCCGGCGTGAACCAGCGGCAGCCGAGCTTTTCAAGGAACGCGTATACGCCGTACATCGAACCGCGCTGCCGGCCGCCGGCGATCGCAATGTTGCGCCCGGCCGTCTTGAGGACGAAACCTTCCGGCCCGAGTCGCTCGAAGGGCAGGTTCAGCTTCAGCCGGTCGAGCGCCCTGCCCGCGCCGACGACGATGAGGTCTCCGCTCGCCTCGTCGCCGACGATGGGTAGCCGCGCTCCGGACATCTCTTCGAGGAATCGCTGAAGTTCGGCGGCGGCCCGTTTTTCCGAAGACGAGGCTTCGCTGGACAGAGCGATCGAATAAGTGCTGGCCCCGTTCTCGGCGAGCGTGATGGGGAGTCCGGCGGCCGGCAACGCGAACGCCGGAAGCAGAAATAAGAACAGCTTCATGGCAACTCTACAGCATATGCCGTAAACCGTCCAGCAAGCTGAACGGGCGATCTTTCTGGCTGGCGAGTGCGCGCCGGCGGCATACTACAATCGGCAGGGAACGCTTCCTCCGCCATGAAGATCACCAATGTTGAAGTGCTGGTCCTGAAGTCCCCTGGCCTCTACGCGCGCCCGACGGACGCGGAAGAGCCGCCGGGCCCAACGCTGATGGGCCTGGTGAGAGTATCCACCGACGCCGGCATCACCGGCTACTCGGACATGGAGACTTCCGCTCCGGTCGCGAAAGCGGCTGTCGAAGCGCCGCGCTGGAGTGAAGCCGGGATGGAGTTTTTTGAAGGACTCGCGTCGCTGCTCGTCGGCGAAAACCCGCTCGAAGTGGAGCGGCTCTGGTACAAGATGTACCGCGGCAGCATCTATTACGGCCGGCGCGGCGCGGCGATCCAGGCCCTTTCGGCGATCGACATCGCGCTGTGGGACATCATGGGCAAGTTCTATGGTCAGCCGGTCCACATGCTGCTCGGAGGCAAGTGGCGCGACCGGGTCCGCGCCTACGCCAGCACGCTGTTCCGCCCGACGCCCGAAGCCATGCGGGAGGCGGCTCGGCGCTACCTGGACCAGGGCTTCACCGCGGTGAAGTTCGGCTGGGGCGTGTTCGGCGAGGATCCCTGGCGCGACGTTCAGCTTGTGGAAGCGGCGCGCGCCGCTTTGGGCGATCGCAACGATCTGTTGGTGGACACCGGCTGGTTCATTGAGCGGACGCCGAAGCAGGCGATCCAGGTGATCCGTTCCATCGAGGCGTTCAAGCCCTTCTTCGTCGAGGAAATCCTGCATCCGGAGGACTACGACGGCTACCGCCAGGTGGCCGAAGCGGTGGACACGCTGATCGCCTGCGGCGAGCAGGAAGCCACCGAATGGGGCTTCCGCGAACTGATCGAGCGCGCCCACGTGGACGTGCTTCAGCCGGACCTGACGCGCTGCGGCGGCTTCACCGCGGCCCGCAAGATCGTGCACATGGCCGAGACCGCCAACGTTCTGGTGATCCCGCACTCGTGGTCGTCGGACCTGCTCACCGCCGCCTCGCTCCACCTGAACGCGTTTCAGCGCCGCGCGGTGTTCGTCGAATTTAACACGTCGCAGGGGCCATTGTCGCGCGCCATGGTGAAGGAGCCGCTGAAGCTGGAGGACGGGTACCTGCGCGTGCCCACAAGTCCGGGCCTCGGCGTCGATGTGGACGAGCGAACGATCGAGCAGTACCGGATTGCGTGACCGCCGCGCCCGCTAAATTCCCAGCAGGTCGAGCGAGTCCCGGTTGATCAGGCGCTCGATGGCGGCCTCAGGTATGCGCGGGAGGTTGGTGCCCTCCACCATAGAATTCATCTTCCGGAGCGCTTCGATGGTCGAGCCGGGCGTGGTGAACGGATAGTCCGAACCGAATAGCAGGCGGTCCAGCACGCCGTACTCCATCGCCGAGACCATGCCGTTGTAGAACTGCCAGGGCCGGTAGTAGAGGGCCGAGATGTCGGCGAACACGTTCCGGTTCTTGCGGATCAGAACCATCGTTTCGTCGATCCATGGGTGGCCCATGTGCGCGATCACCATCTTCAGGTTCGGGAACTCGAGCGCGAGCGGCTGGAGCTGAATCGGATTGGCGATTTCGAGCGAAACGTTCGCGCAGAACGTGGTCCCCTGGTGGATCAACAGAGGAATGCGCAGTTCTTCGGCCCGGCGGAGGATGCGGCGGAAGCGCGAGTCCTCCGGCGCCACGTTCTGATAGATGGGGCCCATCTTCAGGCCCCGCAGCTTCAGCGTCTGTACCGCGTGATCGAGCTGGTCGACGGCGTCGGGGTCCTGCGGGTCCACCGAGCAGAAGCCGATGAGCTTCTCCGGGTGTTGGGCCACGTATTCGGCGACATACTCGTTCGGGACCAGCACGCCCACGTGCCGGGCGCGAAACCCGAGCACCACCGCGCGGTCCGCCGGTTCCATGGCCGCCCAGTGCCTGGTCAGATCGACCGCGATGTCCTTGTAACCGTCGCCCGCTACCGCCCGGGCGTCGGCGAGGAATTGTTCGCCGAGGTGGCAGGGCGACTCCCAAACGTGCGTGTGAATGTCAACGATCATAGGCAAACCGAATCCGCGTCATTAGCCAATATAAACCCGCCAGCCACGGCAAGCACTGACCTTATCTCGGGGTACAGATTCCCTGTTAGGATAAACGCATGTGTTGCTCGTGTTTCGTTCGTCTGTTGTGCCTGGCGGGAGCGCTGCTCTTCTGCCGGCTATCCTTCGGGGACGATCCGAACCAGGCGGAGCGCCTCCGCCGCTTCAACGACGCGAAGTTCGGCATGTTCATTCACTGGGGTCCCTACTCGCTGGCCAGCGTCGAGGCGTCGTGGCCGATCATGGAGCCAGCCCAATGGAACATCAGCGAGGCGGACTACCGGGCGCTTCCCAAGCGCTTCAATCCGGTAAAGTACGATCCGGAGGCCTGGGTGCAACTGGCCCGGGACGCCGGGCAGCGGTACATGGTTTTCACCTCGAAGCACCACGACGGCTTTTGCATGTTCGACTCGATGTACACGGACTACAAGATCACGAAGACTCCCTACGGCAAGGACGTCGTCGCCGCGCTGGCGGCTGCGGCGAGGGAGGCGAAGATGCCGCTGGGATTCTATTATTCGCCGCCGGACATGAACCATCCCGGTTTCCGCGACACGTCCAAGCCGTCGCGCACGAACTGGCGCGGCGAGCCGGCGCGGCCGGAGTGGCCACTGTACCTGGACTACATGGAACTCCAACTCCGCGAACTGCTCACCCGCTACGGGGACTTGTTTCTCATCTGGTTCGACGGCCTGGGACAGCAGGAAAAGTACGCCGGGGCCCGCTTCCACAAGCTGATCCACGAAATGCAGCCGTTCGCCATCATCAACAATCGCATCGGCCTGACCGGCGACTACGTGACGCCCGAGCAGCGGCTCCCGAAGGGGATCCCGGTGAAAGGCGCGAACGTCGGCGCCACGGACCCGGCCGACAAGGGGCTCTCCGCCGCCGCTCCCAGGCCGGAGGAATTTCAGCCATGGGAAACGTGCATGACGATCAATGAAACCTGGGGCTATAACAAAAATGATACGAAATACAAGTCGAAAACCGATCTGATTCGCGCGCTGATCGACGCCGCCAGCAAAGGGGGCAACTTCCTGCTCAACGTCGGCCCAACGCCCGAGGGCACGATTCAGCCCGAGTTCGAGGAGCGGCTGCGCGGAATCGGGCAGTGGCTGAAAACCAATGGCGAAGCGATCTACGGCACGACGTACGGTCCGCTTCAGGACCTGCCGTTCGGGCGGACGACGTCGAAGGGCAAGACGATCTACCTCCACGTCTTCGACTGGCCGGGCGCGTCGATGGAGCTCACGGGTCTCAACGCCAGAGTACGAAACGTCCGCGCGTTGTCGGGCGGCGCCGCGCTCAAATACGCGCAGACGGGCGACAAACTGGTCATCTCCACCGATGGCGCGACGCCCGATCCGGACGCGACCGTCCTGGCCATCGAAACCCGGTAGGAAGGCCGCAATGACCTCCAAAGAACGTGCGTTACGCAACTATACCTTTCAGAAGGTGGACCGATTTACTATCGATTTCTGCGCCAGCTCCGACGTTTACGCGAAACTCTGCGAATATTACGGCGTCAAGACCGACCTCGAGCTGATGGAAACGCTGCGCGTCGACTTCCGGTACCCTAAGCCGAACTGGATCGGATTCCCGCTGGTGGACAAGGACGGCCGCGCCACGGACTACTTCGGCATCCCGCGGACCGGAGTCGGCGATTTCGGGTACCCCATCGTGCATCCGCTGGCCCATGTCTCCTCCCTTGCCGACTTGGAGGATTATCCCTGGTGGCCGGCGGCCGACATGTGGGACTACGACCAATACGCGCGGGATTGCGCGCAATTCTCCGAATACGCCGTCTACGGGGGAGCGTGGGCGTGGTTTTTCGAGGCGGCGTGCGAACTGGTGGGCATGGACCGATTTTTTCTCCTGATGCACGACCAGCCGGAGGTGGCTCACGCGATCCTCGAAAAAACCACCGGCTTCATGGAGCGGACGTCGGAAATCATGTTCGAGAAAGCGGGTAAATATATCGATATTTGCTTCACCGGGGACGATTACGGGTTTCAGAACGGCCCTATGATGAGCCAGCGGACGTTCGACGAATTCGTGCGGCCGTACTTGCAGCGGATCTACGACTGCGGAAAACGGAACGGCAAGCTGGTGATGCACCACTCCTGCGGCAGCGTGGCGCGCTTCATCCCCTCGTTCCTCGAAATGGGGCTGAACATTCTGGAGCCGATCCAGGTGAAGGCGGCCGGTATGGACCCAAAGGAACTGGCGCGGCGGTACGGCGGGCGCCTCTGCTTCCACGGATCGATCGACACGCAGGGAACGCTGCCGTTCGGTTCGCCGGAGGACGTGCGGCGGGAAGTGCGGGAGCGCGTCGAGACGTTCAGGCCGTACGGCGGCTTCACCATCTCGCCATCGCAGCACTTGCTCGCGGACATCCCGGTGGAGAACATCGCCGCCATGTACGACGAAGCATGGCGCGCCGCGTGGCTGAACTGAGGCGCCGATCTATGATTCGCACGGCGAACTGCCTGGCCAAGTTGGACCGCATGCGGAAGACGCTGCGCCATAGCGAACCGGATCGCGTTCCGGTGAGCGACTTCTTCTGGGGCGGCTTTCTCCGGCGGTGGCGGGACGAACTGGGACTCCCTCCGGACGCCGATATCTATCGCTACTACGACCTGGACTGGTTCCAGCTCAACCCAAACCTCGACCCGCACATCAAGCCATTCGAAATCCTCCGCGAAAACGAGGAGGAAGTTGTAGTGCGTACGGGATTCGAGGCGGTAATCCGAAAGAAATTCGCCGATCCGATGCCCGCGTTTCTCCACTTCGACACCGACAGCGTCGAGAAAATGGAGACCTTCGAGTTCGATGATCCGTGGGACGACCGGCGCTACTTCGTCGCCGGGGACGACCAGATCAACGGCGTGGGCGACGGGTTCGCGCGCGGCATTACGGCGTTTGACGCGCGGGTGAAGGCGGCGTATCCCGATTTTCCGCTTTTCGGCGGCGTTTGCGAGGCGCACGAAACGCTGTGGCGCATCGTCGGTTCGGAAAACGCCATGCTCTGGATGGGGCTCTATCCCGAACAGGTGGCGCGCTTCGTCGCCCGGCTCAACGCCTTCTCCCTGGAGCTGCTGAAAGCGCAGATCAAGGCTGCCGGCGGACGGTTGGACGGCATCGTGATCTGGGGAGACGTCGCGTACCGGAAGGGAATGCTGTTCTCCCCGGAGTTCTGGCGCCGCCATTTCAAGACCGGCGTGAAGGCGCTGGTGGACGAAGCGCACAGCCATGGCCTGCCGGTGATCTACCACGGGTGCGGCAACGTGAACCGGATTTTCGAGGATTTCATTGAAATCGGCGTCGACGCCTACAATCCGCTGGAGGCCAAAGCCGGGCTGGACGTGGTGGACTTGCGCCGCCGCTTCGGGCATCGCATCGGGTTCTGCGGCAATATGGACGTCCTGCTGTGGGCATATGGAACCCGCGAGCAACTTCGCGCCGCCGTGCTCACCAAGCTAAACGCCGCCAAGGGCGGCGGCTATATTTTCCAATCGGATCATTCCGTGCCGAGCAACGTCTCGGCGGAAGACTACGAATACGTCATCAACCTTGTTCGCGCGCGCGGCGCGTATCCGCTGGACCTCGGCGAATTCGACCTCGCGGATCTGTAACGGAGAACCACGATGAACCGCCAGTTCTATCTCGACCTTGCCGGCGCGGGCCTGCGCATGCCCATTGGCACGGACCTCGTCCTGCATGAGCAGCCGGACCCGGAAGCCGTCATGAACGACGGCCGGTCGCTCGGCAAAGTGATGGAAGCGGCCGCTGCGCGCTACAAGACGCCGCTGGCCGTTCCGCTGATGGACCTCCGGCTGGAAAAGGCCGACCTGCTCCATCTGCTCGGCGTCGCCGGCTCCGAGGTGGACACGTTTCACTTCGACGCCGCGCCGTCCGCGCACGACGTGGCTCGGCTCCAGGCCAACGCCGGCGCGGCCTTCGCGCGGCGCAACCAGGCGCACCAGGATTCGATCGGCTACATCGCCCATGAGACGAAGCTCTTCCCGGTGGGCATGGCGATCGGCCCATTCTCGCTGATGACGAAGCTGCTGGCCGATCCCATCACAGCGGTGGCGATGGCGGGAACGGGGCTGACCGGCGAAGACGATGGCGCCGTATTGGCGGCCGAGCGCTGCCTCGCGCTCGCCGAGGCCGCGGTGGAGCGCTCCGTTACGGCGCAGGTCCGCGCGGGGGCCAGGGCGGTGATCGTCTGCGAGCCGGCGGCGAACCGGGTCTACCTCTCGCCGAAGCAGATCGAAGCCGGCGCCGACGTGTTCGAACGGTTCGTGATGCAGCCCAACCTCCGGCTGCGCGAGACGCTCGACGGCGCGGGCGCGGACCTGATTTTTCACGACTGCGGCGAGCTGATCGACGACATGGTCCGGCAGTTCGCGACGCGGCTGGATCCGGCGATCCTGAGCTTCGGAAGTTCGCGCAGACTCTGGGAGGACGCGGCTCTGACGCCGAAGGATGTCGTCCTGTTCGGCAACCTGCCGACGAAGAACTTCTACTCCGACGCGGTGATTCCGTTGGAGGCGGTGGCCGTGAAGACCTGCGAGCTCATCGGCAGGATGCGCGCGTGCGGGCATCCGCACATTGTCGGGTCGGAGTGCGACGTCCTTTATGTGCCGGACGCGGCGGAAACGATCCGCCGGAAGGTGGATCGCATGCTGAACTGCTCGTGCGCATGAGGCCCGGAAGAAAGGCGATCGAATGAGCGCCGACGCGTGGGTTGGCGTGCTCCTGGCGTTGACCGCCGGAGTAACCGCGGGCAACTGCATGCTGCCGATGAAGTTCGCCCGCCGATGGGCCTGGGAAAACACCTGGCTGGTTTTCAGCGTTGTTTCGCTGGTCATTCTGCCGTGGGCGCTTGCGTTCGGCGCCGTCGACAACCTGCCCGCCGTTTACCGGGGCACGCCCGCCGCCGCGTACGCCGCGCCGCTGCTGTTCGGGTTTGGCTGGGGCATCGCGCAGGTATTGTTCGGGCTGTCGATCGCCCGGCTCGGCCTTGCCCTCGGTTACGCCATCATCATCGGATTGGGCGCGCTGTTAGGCACGCTTGTCCCGCTGGCCGCGCAACAGCCCCAGGTGCTCGGCTCGGCGGCCGGCGCGCTGATTCTCTGCGGAGTGGCGATCATGATCGGCGGCATCGTCGTCTCGTCGGCCGCTGGGCGGTTGCGGGAGCGCGCGGCGGGCGCCGGCGGGGAAGCGGGGGGTTCGTACGGCATGGCGCTGCTGCTCGCGGTGATCTGCGGGTTGCTCGCGCCCATGATCAACTTCTCCTTCGCCTTCGGGCAAGGCCTGGCGGAAGAAGCGGTGAGAAACGGCGCCTCGGCCGCGCGCGCCGGTTACGCGGTGTGGCCGGTCTCGCTGGCCGGAGGATTCATTCCCAACCTTGCCTACAGCGTTTACCTGCTGAACCGCAACGGCGCATGGCGCCGCTTCGGCCGTTGTCCCCAGGAGGCTTGGGCAGGCTCGGCCATGGCCATCCTCTGGATGGGCGCAATGGCGATCTATACGGCGGCGTCGGCTTATCTCGGCCGGCTGGGCACGTCGGCGGGATGGGCGCTGTTCCAGATCTTCATGATTATGACCGCGAACCTCTCGGGCATCTTAACGGGCGAATGGCGCGGTGCGCCTCGGGGCGCCGTCCGGCTGCTGGCGCTGGGCCTGCTGTTACTGGCGGCAGCGACGATCGTGATCTCGATAGGCAACGCGCGCGTTTGAGGCTGTGCGGCCGCCGAAATCGCGGAAACGGGTAATCGCCAAAACGCCGGTCACGAGCAATCCACATTTATATCTGCCGTAATTTCAGCGAATTACCGAAACGGTTCGGGGCCGCGGCAACCTCTTCGCCCGTAGAATGTAGTCAACCGGCAACTGGGAGCTTGTTTCTCGCGGTCCGGGAATCCCGTCTATGCCCGAACCGCTCAATTCGATTTCGGAAACCGAAGGTATGCCCTCGCTCCAAAAACAAAAGGCAGCCGGCGCCGAGCCGGAGGGTTCCTTGTCTGCCGCGGACCCGTCGGAGGTAGCCCGGCTGACCGAGGAACTCGCCGCTGCCCGGGCGGCGCTTCGAAAAGCGAAAGAAGACCTCCATTGGGAACTGGCCGTGGGCTCCGCTCTTCGCGAGCTACACCGCCCCTTGATCTCACCCGACTCCACCATCGAGGAAATGGCGAAATTGGTCCTGGCAAAGGCGCGCGAGCTGACCGGGAGTCCCCGGGGCTACGTTTCGGCGCTCAATCCGCAGACCGGCCAGGTGGAAGGCCATGCCACGGCGGCCGCCGACGCCGGCGTCTGCGGGATCTCCGGCAAGTGCCCCAAGGCCGACCCTCTGGAAGACGGTAGTAGCGTCTGTCTGTGGAGCCGGGAGCGCCGCAGCGGTCCGCGCTATTTCACCAACCGCACCAAGGCGGTGGTCTGCGACTGCCTGGCCGGCGGCGCCACGGCCATCGAACGTTTCCTTTGCGTTCCGGTAATGCTCGACGGCAAGCCGGCGGCCAAGATCGCGCTGGCGAACTCGCCGCGGGATTATTCCAGCCGCGACGTTCAGGCGGTGCGTCACCTGGCCGGATTCTACGCCCTGGCGATCGACCGCAAGCGCTACCAGACGGGCATCATCGACGCGTTGCGCGAAAAGGAAGTACTGCTCCGCGAGGTGCACCATCGCGTCAAGAACAATCTCCAGGTGATCTCCAGTCTCCTAAGCCTGCAGGCGGGCGGCCTCCGGGATCCCAAGGCGCTGGAGATGCTCAAGGAAAGTCAGAACCGGGTGCGTTCGATGGCCATGGTTCATGAGCACCTTCACCGCTCGCGAGAATTGTCGCGAATCTCGTTCGGCGAGTACGTCCGCAACCTTTGCGCCAGCCTGTTCTCGTCCTATGGCATCGACTCGGCGCGGATCGGGCTGCAAATTCAACTCCAGGACGTGTCCTTCGCCATCGATACGGCGATCCCGTGCGGCTTGATTATTCAGGAACTGGTTTCCAATTCCTTGAAATACGCCTTCCCGGCGGGCCGTTCCGGACAAATCGCCATCCGCCTTCAGCCGGGCGACGGACCGTCCATGACGCTGTCGGTATCCGACGACGGGGTGGGCCTGCCGCCGACGGTCGACTTTGCCGGTTCGAACTCGCTCGGACTGCGCCTGGTGAGGATTCTCGCCGCGCAGATGGACGGCGCGGTTCAGTGCTTCTCCGGTAAAGGAACCTCGTTCCGAATCGAATTTAAATGTCAAGAAAGCAGTTGAAAATCTGATGAAGCAACCGAAAATCCTGGTCGTGGAAGATGAAGGGGTCGTCGCCGCGGACATCGAGGAATCGCTTTCCAAGATGGGTTACGCCGTCGTTGGTTCGGCGGCGTCCGCGGTGAGCGCCATCCGAAAAGCGGTGGAAACGGAGCCCGATCTCGTCCTGATGGATATCAAGCTCAAGGGCCCCGTCGACGGCGTCGACGCCGCGGGCGAGCTTCACGAACGGCTCGGCATCCCGGTGGTCTACCTCACCGCGCACGCTGACGGCGAGATTCTCGACCGGGCCAAGAAGAGCTCTCCTTCCGGCTACGTCCTGAAGCCGTTCGACGAGCGGTCGCTGCGGTCGGCCGTCGAGATCGCGCTCCACAAGCATCCCCAGGAACAGAAGCTGATCGAGAACGAGAAGCGGCTCGTCATGGCTCTGCGAAGCGTCGTCGAGGCGGTGATTCTCACCGATCGCGCGGGTATTGTCACCTTGATGAACCGGGCCGCCGAAAATCTCACCGGCAGGAGGCAGAGCGAGACCGTCGGCCGGCCGGTCAAGGACGTCTTCACGTCGATTCACGCCACGCGCGGCAGCTTGATGAGCGACCCCGTCGCCCGAGTGCTGCGCGAAGGCGCCGGCGCCGGGCTTGGGGACAAAAGGGTTGTCGTCGGCAGGGATGGCTCGGAAACCTGGATTCAAGGTTCGGTCGTTCCCTTGCGGGACGAGGAGGGTCAGGTGGTCGGCGCCGCCATCGTTTTTCGTCCGGCGGACGTTTCCTCGGACGAGGTTCGCGATGCGGCCCGATCGCTTCACTCCAGCCGCTTGGAGACGTTAGGCCGTCTCGCCGCCGGCGTCGCCGAGGATTTCGCCCGGACGCTCAAATCCATCGGCGATTCCTCGCGCGCTCTCTTCCACCGCTTCCCTGCCGGCGACCCTGGGAGACGCGACCTGGAGAAACTCGTGGCCTCCGCCGAGCGTGGCTTGCAGCTTTCCGATCGGCTGCTCAGCTATACGAGGCGTCGCCTGCCCCGTCCGGTAACCTTCGCCATCAATGACCTGATGAGGAACCTCGCCCCTCTTATCGAGTGCGCCGCGGGAGAAAACGTCGAAACTCTTACGCAACTCGGCCCGGACGCCGGCAATGCGACCGCCGACCCCGGCCACGTCGAACACGTGATTCTGAGCCTGGTCGCGGCGGCTCGCGAGGCCATGCCCGACGGCGGCAAACTCAGCATAGAAACCGCTTGCGTCGAGCTTTCGGAAGACCCTCCGGGAGGGCTCCCCGCCGGCTGGTACGCGCTTGTTTCGCTCAGCCACACCGGATCGGACGGGCCGGGAGACGCGCGGCGGCCGCCCGAGCAGATCGTGGAGCTTCTCCGGCTCGCCGGCGGCGGAATCGTGTCGCACGCCGAGCCCGGCCGGGTGACAGCGTTCGAAATCTTCCTGCCCAGCGTCGCCTGAGACTCCGCTGGGACGCGCGTCGTGTCATCCTCGGGTGTAGAACCGTAGGAGGCAGGTTGCGGGGCCGCCGCCGGAGGCGCCTTCCGCAAGGAGTACGACGATGTCGCTGAAACATTGGTGCATTGTGGCGCTGGGCGCGGCTGTGGCGTGCCAGCCCTCGTGCGCGAAGCGCGAGCCGGCCGAAAAGCCGAATATCGTGCTGATCCTGGCCGACGATCTCGGGATGGAGGCCATCGGGGCTTACGGAGGCGAGTCCTACCGGACGCCGAACCTTGATCGCCTTGCCGCCGAAGGCATTCGATTCGACCGCGCCTATGCCCAGCCGCTATGCACGCCGACGCGCCTTCAGTTGATGACCGGGAAGTACAACTGCCGGAACTGGAAGGCGTTCGGCATCATGGACCCGGCCGAACGCACCTTCGGCCATATGATGTCGGAGGCCGGTTACACCACATGCATTTCCGGCAAATGGCAGCTTTATAGTTATAATCCGCCCGACTTCGAGCCGGAATGGCGCGGCAAGGGCAAGCATCCCAAGGACGCCGGATTCGACGAGTACCACCTGTGGCACGCTCTCCACACGGAGGACAAAGGCTCGCGCTACGCCGATCCCGCGATCCTCGCGAACGGAACGCTGCGGACCGACGCAAAGGGCAAGTACGGGCCGGACCTGTACGCCGACTACATCATGGATTTCATCGAGCGGAACGCCAACCGTCCCTTCTTCGTGTATTACCCCATGGCGCTGACGCACGCGCCGTTCAATCCCACGCCGCGGTCCCAGACCTGGGCGAAAGGCAACCGGCTTGAGAACGACCCAAAGTACTTCGGGGACATGGTGGAGTACATGGACGAGATTGTCGGCAGGCTGGTGGCGAAGCTCGACGAGTTGAAACTGCGCGAGAAGACGCTGGTCCTGTTTTTCTCCGACAACGGTTCCGACCGGCTGACCCGGTCTCGGATGAAGGGGCGCGAAGTCCGGGGCGGCAAAGGAGAATGCGACGAGGCGGGAACGCGCATGCCGTTGATCGCCAACTGGCCGGGCGTGGTATCCCGGGGCCAGGTACTCGACGACCTGATCGATTCCACGGACTTCTACCCGACGCTGGCAGAACTTGCCGGCTTCGACCTTTCCAAGGAAGGCCAGGTCGACGGACGAAGCTTCGCCGACCGGCTTCGCGGGCAGCCGGGCAATCCCCGGGAGTGGGTCTTCTTTCACCACGACCCCCGCCCCGGCGTCGACAAGAAAGGCCGCCGTCTGGACCGCTGGGCCCAGGAGCGCGACTATAAGCTGTTCGATGATGGCCGGTTTCTTTCCGTCTCCCCGGACTACCTGGAGGAGACACTCGTCGCGCCGGACTCGATGACCCCCGCGATGACCGCAACGCGGGCTCGTCTGCAAAAAGTCCTGGACAGTTACCCCAACCCGGGGCCCATGGTGAAGCCCGGGACGCCGGGGTACTGACCTGCCGTTTCGGTCGCCGTCCCGCCGCCGCTTTGTGCTACGCTGGTGTTGCCCCGATACGAAGGGGACCAAGAAGTTACAACTCCAGGGTCAAATCCGAACAACGCGGCAAGGGGCGCTCCCACAGCGCCCCTTCTGCTTTACGGTGGCAGGGGGCGCGCGGCGCTACAATTGGCACACGGAGCCCCCGTGCGCATCAGCATCACCTATCTCTACGCCATTTTTCGCTACGGTTATCCACCCTCCCTCGACGACGACCTGAAAGCCTTCGCGGACGTCCGGAAACTCGGCTTTCGCTTCCTCGAAACCGAAGGGCTCGGCGAACGCAAGCTGTTGGAACTTGCCGCCCATCGCGACGGCGTGAAGGACGCCCTGGAGCGGAATGGCTTGCAGGTGCACAATTTCTGCGTCGTTCTCCCTGAACTGGTAGACCTCGACCCGCAAGCGCGCCGCCGCGCCTACGAGCTGTTCCAAACGGGCGCCGAACTCGGCGCGTGGTTCGGCGCCGGGACGCTGCACTTGGCCAGCTATCCTCCGCCGGTCGAGTACATCGAGGAAAAGCCGTACCAGCTCGATTCGGCGTACAAGTTCGCCACGCACGCCCGCGTCCGGATTCCCGAGAGGTTTTCGTGGCAGCGGGTGTGGGACGCGCTGGTGGACTCCTGCCGGACGTGCGCCGACATCGCGGCTCGCCTTGGGAAGGTCGTCATCATGGAGCCGCGCGTCGGGGAGGCGATCTGCTCGGTGGATTCTCTCCTTCGGTTGATCGAGCACGTGGACCGGCCGAACTTCAAGGCGAACTTCGACACCGCACACTTCTGCGCGCAGCGGGAAAACGTTCCGCTCGCCCTGGCCAAGCTCGAGGGGCGCTTCGCCAACATTCACATCGCCGACAACGATCCCGCCAACACGGACCATCTCCCCGTCGGCGACGGCATCATCGACTGGCGCGAGTTCTTCCGCGTCCTCCAGCGAATGGGCTACAACGGCTATCTCGGCCTCGACCTCGGCTTGGAGGCGTCCCTCCCGGACGGCTACCGGCGCTCGGTGGAGACGATCCGCCGGATCGCCGCCGAACTCGGGATCGAGATCGAGGTCTGAGCGGCACGCCGCCTCCGGGTGGGGGCGAGCGTCCACGCTGCAAGCCGGCTTTCATGCCGGCGCCGGCGTCCCGGCATTGGAACGCGATGCTAGAATCGTAACTTCATGCCGGTTCGAGTCTCGTTGTTCGTCACCTGCGTTGTGGATCAACTGTTTCCGCGGGTCGGCATGGCGATGGTCGACGTGCTGGAACGCATCGGCTGCAAGGTGGATTTCCCCGAGGCGCAAACCTGCTGCGGACAGCCCGCCTACAACAGCGGCTACCGCCAGGAAGCGCGGCAGGTGGCGCGGCATTTCCTTCAGGTCTTTCGCGAAGCCGAATACATCGTCGCGCCTTCGGGCTCCTGCGCTTCCATGGTTGCCCATCACTACGAGGACCTTTTCCGAAAGGAACCGGAGTGGCTGGAACAGGCCAGGCTTGTAGCGCCGCGGGTGTGGGAGTTCTCGAAGTTTCTTACCGAAGTGATGAAGGTTGCCGACGTCGGCGCCAAGCTTGAGCGAATCGTCACCTATCACGATAGCTGCCATGCGCTGCGCGAGCTCGGCGTCAAGGAGGGCCCCCGCGAGCTCCTGGCGCACGTCCGCGGCCTGGAGTTGCGCGAGATGGATATTCCCGAGGAATGCTGCGGTTTCGGCGGAACCTTTTCGGTGAAATTCGCCGACGTTTCCGGCGGCATGGCGCGCACCAAAATCGAAGCCATCCAGCGAACCGGCGCCGAAGCGGTGGTGTCCATCGATTCCAGTTGCCTGATGCAGTTGCAGGGAGCGATGTCCCGCGCCGGCCTGCCGATTCAGACGATGCATCTGGCCGAAGTGCTTGCCAGCCGTTAACCTTATGGTCGCTCCTCCGTTAGTTCAGATCCGAAAAGCCCTGGACGATTCCGGGCTGCAGTCCGCCATCTACTCCTCGACGGCGCGGCTGATGCACAAACGCAGCTCGGCGCTGGCGGATCCACTGGCCGGCGAATTCCAGCAGTGGCGGGAGCAGGCGCACCAGCTCAAGAAGCACACGCTCGAGAACCTCGACTACTATCTCGAGCTGTTTGAAACCCGCCTCGCCGAACGCGGCGGCAAGGTGATCTACGCGCGCGACGGCGGCGAGGTCGCCAACTTCGTCATCAAGCTGTGCAAGGACAAGAACGCGCGCCTGCTGGTCAAGTCCAAGTCGATGACCACCGAGGAGATCGACCTGCGCGAGCACGTCGAGGAGCAGCAGATCGAGACCGTCGAGACCGACCTCGGCGAGTGGATCGTGCAACTCGCTCGCGAGCGGCCATCGCACATTGTCGCTCCGGCGCTGCACAAGACTCGCTACGACGTCGCCGCTCTGTTCACCGAGAAACTGGGCGTCGAGCGGGAGGACGTTCCGGAGAAACAGACGCTCATCGCGCGCCGCACGCTGCGCGAGAAATTCCTCGCCTCCGACGTCGGCATGACGGGCGCCAACTACCTGGTGGCGGAGTCGGGTTCCGTCGTGGTGATCGAGAACGAAGGCAACGCGCGCCTGTGCAGTTCGGTCCCTCGCATTCAGATCGCGGTCGCCGGGATCGAGAAACTCATTCCGCGGGCGGCGGACCTGGCGACGTTCCTCAAGGTGCTCGGCCGCAGCGCCACGGGTCAGCCGCTTACGGTCTACACGTCATTCCTCACCGGACCACGGCGCGAAGCCGAAATTGACGGCCCCGAGGAGTTTTACGTCGTTCTGCTGGACAACGGCCGGACGAAACTCCTGGCGGACCGGAACAAGCGTCAATCGCTATACTGTATCCGCTGCGGGGCCTGCCTCAATCACTGTCCGGTATACCGCAAGATCGGCGGGCACAACTATCCCTGGGTCTACTCCGGACCCATCGGCGCCATCATCACGCCGCAGTACCACGGCATCATGCAGGAGGCCTGGCTGCCCTACGCCTCGAGCCTTTGCGGCGCCTGCGCGGAAGTCTGTCCGGTGAAGATCGACATTCCGCAGATCCTGCTCGACCTGCGCGCGGAAGCCGTCAAGGCGAAAACCCGTGAAGGCGAGTCCAGGCTGGAGCGGCTGGGGTTCCGCCTTTGGGCCTGGCTCATGTCGCATCCGAGGCTCTACGAGATGAGTTCCCTCATGCGGGGCTCGGTGTCGCCGGACGAGGCGAACGGCTGGACCAGCCAGGCGCCCGCCCTGCTCAACGTCGGTCCGCTGCGAAGCTGGCTTAGCCAGCGCGACCTGCCCCCCGCTCCCGCCAAGACGTTTCGCCGCCTGTGGCGCGAGCGCTCCGCCGGAGGCTCGGGCGCCGGAGGCAATAGCTGATGGCTCGCGATCATATACTCCACAAAGTGCGTACGGCGATCGGCCGCAGCGCCGGCCAGGCGCCCGCGGAACCGCCTCCGGTGATGCTGCACGTCCGCGAATGGCCCCAACAGGAGCGCATCCACCTGTTTTCCGCCGCCCTCGAGCGTCTCGCGGGTAAGACATTCGTGGCGGCGTCCCCGGAGGAGGCCCGGAAATACGCCGCCGATCTCATCGCCGCCGGGAGCGCGGTGGCCTCCAACGCGCCCTTCCTCCGCGAGTGCGGCATCGCCGGTCTCGAAAACGTGCGGACGGGCATCCACGACCCGAACGAATTGCGCAACGTTTGCGCCTCCGCCGGCGTCGGAGTTACAAGCGCCGACTACGCTCTGGCCGATACGGGAACACTCGTGATGCTGGCCTCGCCGGCCGAGGCTCGCGTGGTTTCGCTGCTGCCGCCCGTGCACCTTGCCGTTGTGCCGGCGTCGCGGCTGCTGACCGGACTGGATGAGTTGTTCTCGATTCTGCCCGATCCGTCGGCGTCGACAAGTTCCATGGTTCTCATCACCGGACCGAGCCGCACCGCCGATATCGAACAGATTCTGGTGCGGGGCGTGCACGGCCCCGGGGAAATTCATGTTGTACTGGTATTAGGATGCTGAACAGAAAAACGAGTTGGATTCCAGTGTGCGCGCTTCTGATGTTCGGCGCGGCCGCGCAAGCGCAAGTGGCGGAGCTCGGCGCGTACGGAGGCATTCACCGCATCAGCGGGAAGGACTTGGGGTCGGGCTATTCTCTGGACGATGGCTGGCTGTTCGGCTTCCGCCTCGCCCTGAACAGCTATCGTTTCTTCGGGCATGAGTTCGGCTACGGCTATAACCGGACCACCTGGAACGCTCCGGAAGGCGAGGCGGGGTCGGCCATTCACCGCGGCTTCTACAATTTTCTTGTCTACGGGCTGCCGGAAGGCACGGTGGTCCGCCCGTATGGGACCGGCGGCGTACACTTCAACAACTACGTGTTCCCCGGCTATTCGGTGACGCAAGGCGGCGGGTCGACGAAATTCGGCGTCAACTACGGCGGCGGCATCAAGGTTCGCGTGGCGCCGATGTGGGGCATACGGTTCGATGTCCGAAATTATTGGAACGGGAAACCCTTCGGCAACTTCCTAGGGGGAAGCGGCAAGACGAATCTGCTCGAGATGTCCGCCGGCTTCTCATTCCTGCTTTAGTTTTAGTCGTTTAGCCGCCGCCTCGTGGGTACGCGCACCAGCACGTATGCGAGGCTCGCAAACCCGGCCAGCGACAGCCATCCGCCCCAGTTCTGGAAAAACGCCGGCTCATCGGACCCGGTGAGCATGTGCGTGAGCGAAGGAACTCCCGAGACGAACGCAACCGCCAACAGAATGCCGAAGATGGCTTCGCCCGCGATCAGGCCGCTCGCCAGCAGCGTTCCCTCCTCTTCCACCCGCTGCTGGGCCGGCGCCCCGTAGCGCGCCGCGATGCGATCGGCCGCCCACCGCAGCGCGCCCCCCGCGAAGATGGCCGAAGTGGTCTCAAACGGCAGATACATGCCCACCGCGATCAGCATCGGCGCGCGCGCGCCGCACAGTATCAGCGCGATGGCAAACGCCGCTCCCGCCCCGAGTAGCGCCCACGCCATCTGACCTCCGACGATCCCCCTGGCGAGCTGCGCCATCAGACCCGCCTGCGGCGCCGGCAGATCCCGGCCTCCGATTCCGCCCGTGGCCAGGTTGGCTTCATGCAAAGCGATGATCGGGCCCATGAGGAAGAACGCCAGCGTCACCACCGCGATGATCTCCACCACCTGCATCTTCCACGGCGTGCCTCCCAACAGGTGGCCGGCCTTCAGATCCTGAATCAGCGAACCTGAGACGCAGCACGCGGTGCATACCACCGCCGCCACGCCAAGCACCGCCGCCACGCCCGCCAATCCCGTGACCCCCGCCGCCAGCAGCACCAGCGCCGAGACTACCAGCGCCGCCAGCGTCAAGCCGGACACCGGCTGGTTCGAGCTGCCCACCAGCCCGACCAGGTACGCGCCCACGGCCGAGAGCAGAAACCCGGTGACGCTCATCACGGCCGCCGACAACAGCGCGGGGCCCCAGCCCCCGGTGAAGTGGAGATAGATGGCGGTGATGGGGACCAGCAGCGCCAGAAGCGACGCCAGCACCCACGCGCCGGGAATATCCCGCTCCGTTCTCTCTCGCGCCGCCCGTTCATGGGCGGCGGCCGTCGAGGCCCGGAACGCTCCGCGCAGCGAAGTGGCGATCGACGTCCTGAGTTGGAACAGCGTATAGCAAGACGCCACCAGCATCGCTCCCACCGCCACCGGCCGAACGATGTTGTACCAGACGGTAAAGGCCAGGATTTCCGGCGTCGCGTTCTCCGGCCCCCCCAGCCGAGCCGCGAGATCGGGATCGAAAAACAGCAGCAGGGGAATCATCACCCACCAGGCGACGATCCCGCCCGAGACATTGATCGACGCCAGCTTTGGCCCGATGATGTAGCCGATCCCCAGCAGCGCGGGCGACAGGCTCGGCGTGCTCCAGGCGACCCCGCCGGCGTGCGCCACCTCGCCGATCGGCTGCCGCTGAAAATTGAAATGCTGTACGACCGAACGTGGAAATTGCCAGAATCCATCGATAAATTCCCGAAAGACCAGGAGCCCTTTATCGCTCTTCAGGATCTGGATGATCGCCCCGTGCGCCATAGCGCCGAATATATAACGGGCGGCTCGGCCCGCTTTTTCGCCCGCCTTGACAATCTCCACGCTGGCGACGCTCTCCGGCCAGGGCAGGCCCGCGTCGACGCACAACGGCCGCCGCAGCACGATAATGAAAAAAACCCCGACGAGTCCTCCAACCAGGAGGATGAAGGCGGCTTCCCAGTAGTGCTCCCTCAGATTTCTCCACAGGCGCTCGCCGCCGATTTCCACCAGCATGAACGCCGGGATGGTGAAGATGGCGCCCGCCACCAATGCTTCGCCGACCGACGCCGCCGTCCGCGCGATGTTCTGCTCCTGCAACGTCCCCCGGAACGCCGGCAACCGAAACAGCGCCATCGCGATCACCGCGGCGGGAATGGTGGCCGCCACCGTTTGCCCTGCCTTCATGCCCAGGTACGCGTTGGCCGCGCCGAACACCAAAGACAGGAACAGGCCCAACCCGACCGCCTTCCAGGTCATTTCCGCCGGCGGACGATCTTCGGGTGCGGCCATATCCAGGCGATCTTAGCACGCGTGGCCGTTTCACCCGCCGGCGCGCATCTCTTCCCGTTCCAAGGCCTCGTGGAGCAGCATCTTCAGATACGTCTGGTACCGAATGCCCTTTCGCGCCGCCTGCGTCCGCGCCCGCGCCAGGTCCGCGGGGTCGATCCGGATCGAGACAGCCGGCGTCCGGCCTGTTCGCCGCGACAGCCGCGGGTTCACGCCTGCGGCTTCGAGCCCTTCGGGTTGGTAGTTGTCGCCATCGTCCACGCCGTTTTTCGTCGACCCCTCCGCCGATTGTACATACCCGGTCCACACAAAACAAGCCTGATGTCTTTTGTTGCAACTCCGCTCTTGACTCTGCCGCGAACTCAGGGCAGAATTTGGAAGGGTCGATCCGTCGCAACGAAAGCGCCGCGTCATGTTCAAAACAAGAAAGAGTGCTCCTGATCTAACCGCTCCCGAGCCCGCCTATAACAGCAGCGATGTCGCCAGGATCGCCGGCGTCAGTCTCCGGCAGCTTCAGTGGTGGGATGAACGGAAAGTCGTTTCGCCGCGGCATGAAGGGCACAAACGGGTCTACCATCCCGCCGAGGTCATCGAGATTACGATCATTGCCGAGCTGCGGCGCAAAGGTTTCTCCCTGCAGAAGATCCGCCGCGTTCTGCGCTTTCTGCAACGGGAGATGGGACGGCGGCTGACGGACGTGCTGTCGTCGGATTCCGAACTTCACCTGCTCACGGACGGCAAGGCGATTTATTTCGTCGACGAGGAAAGACGGATCATCGACCTCTTGAAGAACGCCCGCCAACCGATGTTCCTGGTGTGCGTGACGGACCAGGCGCGGAGGCTCGACATCGCCCGGAAGCTGCCCGCCAGCGAAGACGCCGCGCCTCGGCGAAAAGCCCGCGCCAGTTGAGTAACGAGCGATCAGCGGACGGGTTTCAGCGATCGGCTCTGCAACCTACCCGCGACGCTCGTCCGAAAAAGCCGACCGCTGGTCGGCTGAAAGCTGTCGGCTCTTCCATCACGCCGCCGCAATCCAGGCGATCAGCAACGTTCCGCAACCGACGCCCGCCGCCAGCAGAACGCCGCCGATTCTGCGCTCCGTGTGGAGCTTGAACCACATGTAGACGCCGGTGGCGCCGAGCAGGATCAGGGCGGCGGAGACAAGTCCGACGAACACGCCCCAGGCGTTCAGCACGGCCGAGTCTCGCCACAGGCCGCCCAGGTGATGGATCCGGTTGAGCATGCCCAGCACGCCTGTCGAACTCGTCCGGATGTGGGCCTCGCCGCTTGCCGGCGAGAAGCTGACTTCATGCGTCGTCGCGAGCCGCTGCAACCGGAAGCGGACGCCGTCCGCCGTCGTCTCCACCTGCTGAAGTTCGCCTTTCGCAACCCCGCGATCCATCAACTCCCGCGCCAACGTCCTGGCGTCTTTCGCAGCGGCGCCATCGACCCGCACCCGATCCTCGGCGACCCGCGCGGGGATGTTGAAGTGGGCCATCTGGACGGCGCTGACGCCGTACATCAGCAGAAACACGACGCTGAACGTTCCCAGGCAGAGATGAATGGTTCGAATCGCGCGATACATCGTCACCTCGACAGCCAGTACAGAGCGATGAACGAACCCGCGCCCGCCACGAGCGAGATCTGCGCCAGGCGGTGGCGCGGCCGCGCCGACAGCCATAGATAGACGCCGCTCAGACTGAGAAACAGCAGGGCGGCGATGGCGAACTCGTTGTAGAGTACCCACAGCCGCATCCGCCAGTCTCGCGGCAGGTCCCGGACCGTGGTGGCGTGCAGGTTGTTCAGGAACATCCAGGCGCCGGCCGGAGTGGTCTCCAGGCGCAACTTGCCCTCCTTCTCCAGCGCCGTCACCCGAATGACCGATTTCGGCGTGTAGAAGGCAAAGGCCAGATCGTTGTTTTCGTCGCGCTGCACTCCATAGCGGGGCGGATTGGTAAGCGGCAATCGCAGGTGTTCCCATATGCGGTCCGCCGCTTCGTTGTCGCTGAGATTCCCCGGGACCACGTAGTCGCGCATTTCGACCGATGGCGCGGGTCGCGAGCGATCTTCGTATCGTGGCAGGAATGTCACTCCGATGCCCGTGATGCCATCCACCAGCAGGATGAGGAAGCTCAGAAGGCCCACCCAGATGTGGATTCTCTTCACCAGACGGTTCATGGAAACGGTTTTCGAAGATTATCCCATATGCGGACCTTCAGGTTGCATTACACTGGAGCACGGTATCGAACCATCATGAAAATCGTCCATATCTCTCTCTGCCTTACGGCGCTCGCCTGCCTGCTGTCCTGCCGGGAACAGGCGCCGGCCCCAGGCGAAAAAAGCGCCGCCGAGCCGGTGATGAAGTACGGCGTGACCGTACAATCCGGACCGATGGACTCCATACTCCTCAAGGATTACAAGCCAGCGTCCTCGCTCGTCGTGCCGCGAACGCCGGTCGGAAAGGCGCGCTTTCCGGTCATCGACGTCCACACGCACTCCGACATGAACGGCGTCAAGACGGCGGACGACGTGGATGCCTGGGTTCGCGTCATGGACGAGACCGGCGTCGAGACATCGGTGGTTTTCACCGGCGCCGTTGGCGAGGAATTCGACCGCCAGGCCGAGTTGTTTCTCAGACGACATCCCAAGCGGTTTCAGGTGTACTGCGACCTGCTGACCGAGGGCATCGACGCGCCGGATTACCCCCAACGCGCCGTTAAGGAACTCGAGCGGTGCTACCAAAAAGGCGCGCGCGGCGTCGGCGAGCTTTCCGACAAAGGCGCGGGACTCCAGGGCGGCCAACTGCCCCGGGACAAGCGCCTGCACGTGGACGACCCCCGGCTGGACCCGTTCTGGGAGAAGTGCGCGGAATTGAAGCTGCCCGTCAACCTGCACATCGCCGATCACCCTTCGTGCTGGCAGCCGCTCGGCCCCAACCAGGAGCGCACGCCGGACTTCCAGCACTTCAACCTCTACGGCATGGACGTGCCGTCCTACGAGGAATTGCTCGCCTCGCGGGACCGGCTGCTCCAGAAGCACCCGCGGACCACCATCATCACCTGTCACCTCAGCAACCAGGGGAACGATCTCGCGTCACTGGCCAAGGCGCTGGACCGTTATCCGAACCTCTACGCCGACATCTCGGCCCGCGACTATGAGATCGGCCGCCAGCCCCGGAACGCATCCAAGTTCCTCGCCAGCTACAAAGACCGCATTATGTTCGGCACCGACATGGGCCGCGACAACGAGATGTACCTGGGTTGGTGGCGTTTGCTCGAGACGCCCGACGAATACCTGCCCGGCCGAATCTGGTGGACGTACTACGGGCTGGAGCTGCCGCCGGAAATCCTCAAAAGCCTTTACCGGGACAACGCGCTCCGAGTCCTGAACTGGAAATAACCCACCCTGGCCCCGCCTGGAGTTTCTGTCGTGGATCTTAAAGGTGGGGTGAACCTCCGGTTTGCGAGCCGGTTACCAACCGGCTTTGCGTCGCCACTCCTGGCGACGCCTCGCTGCTGAAATTCCGGTTAGTCCTGAAATCCGTTGGAACCCGCCGTGCGAAACTCGTACTGCTGAATTTCGATGGCTGCCTTCCCTTTGTCGACGCGGACCACCCGCCCCCGCGCCACCAGCTTCAGTGGGCAATGATCGTTGAGTTGCGCCGGCCAGCTTATCGCGAGTTCCACCCGTCTTCCGGGCGTCAGGTCGCAGTCGGAGGTGAACAGAATCCCGGTACTGCTCATGTTGATGGTCTGCCCGCGGCACGGCCCCACATCCCCTTTCCTTGATACCACCCGCACCCGGAGGTTCCTTTCGATCGGAAACCGGCTTGCGCTTCGCCGCTCCGTCCGGGGCAACGTAACCATCTCCATGAAACTGTTACTCTCGAGCATTTTCCTTCCCGCGGTACCTATAGTCTCCGCAATGTTGGCTGCGGGAACAATGGGGCTTTAGTGGCAATTTTCCAGGTACCATGGTACTGCGGCGGATAAGTCGGAAAAATCTTAGGGTCCTGGTACTTCCGGTTCCCGTTGAATCCCTATTTTCCCCTCTTCTTCTGTATCTCCTCCAGCCGCTCGCCGATCCGCCGCTCGCTCCCGCGATCCGTCGGCGTATAGAACCGGCGACCCGCCAGCGCCGGCGGCAGACACTCCATCTCCGTGATGGCGTCCTCGAATTCGTGCGCGTGGCGGTACCCTTTACCGTATCCCCAGCCTTTCATCGCCGAAGTTGCCGGATTCCGCAAATGCATTGGAACCGGCTCCGCGATCCCCGTTCGAACTTCCGCCAACGCCGCGTTCAGCGCGCGGTACGCGGCGTCGGACTTGGGAGCGACGGAAAGGTAAATAGCGACCTGCGCCAACGCCTGGTCGCCTTCCGGAATACCAAGAAAATGGACGGTTTGCTGCGCGGCGATCGCCTGCTCGATCGCGTGCGGCTCCGCCAGGCCGACATCTTCGATCGCCATCCGGACCAGGCGACGCGCGATGTAAAGGCGGTCCTCGCCGGCTTCCAGCATTCGCGCCAGCCAGTAGAGCGCGGCATCCGGGTCGGAGGAACGTACCGACTTGTGCAATGCCGAGATCAGGTTGAAGTGCTCCTCCCCCGCCTTGTCGTACAGAAGTACCTTCCGTTCCGTCGCGTCCTCGACGCTCTGGCGCGAGAGTTCCGAGCCCTCCGTGGCAGCTACGGCGAGTTCCAGGATGTTGTAGGCGGCCCGGGCGTCGCCGCTGGCGTAAATGCCGATCTGCTCCAGCAGGTCCGCGGGCGCATCGATGCCCCGGTCGCCGAGACCGTGTTCCCGGTCTTTCAGCGCGCGATCGAGCAGCGTGGCAACCTCCTCGGGCGTCAGCGGGCGCAGCGAGTAGACTTTGGCCCGGGACAGCAGCGCCGAAATCACCTCGAAGGACGGGTTCTCCGTGGTAGCGCCTATCAAAATAATGTCGCCGCGTTCCACGTAGGGGAGAAAAGCATCCTGCTGGGCCTTGTTGAAGCGATGGATCTCGTCGACGAAGACCACCGTCCGGCGGCCGAAGCGGCGGTTCTTCTCGGCGGCCGCCATCACCTCCTTGATTTCCTTGATGCCGCTCAGCACGGCGCTGAACGGCACGAAATCCGCCCGGCTCAGGCGGGCGATCAGGCGAGCCAGCGTCGTTTTGCCAACCCCGGGGGGTCCCCAGAAGATCAGTGAACTCAGTTCGTCCCGGTCGATCTGCGCGCGGAGCGGTTTGCCGGGCGCCAGAATATGTTCCTGCCCGACGAACTCCTCCAGCCGCTCCGGGCGCATTCGTTCGGCCAGCGGCCGTTTCTTGTCGGTTTCCGGTTCTCGAGGCGAGGTGTCGAACAGGCTCATGGCCGGCCGGACCTCTGCCGGGCCGCATCGTAAAGGATGATGCCCGCCGCCACCGCCACGTTCAGGCTCTCGACGCCGGCGGTCGGGATGCGGAGTTCGGTTGCGCCTGCGCGGAACGCCTCGCTGACGCCGCGGCTTTCGCTGCCCAAAACCAGCGCAAATCCGCCCCTCAGGTTGGCGTCGCCCAATACCGCTCCGCCCCGCGGCGTTGCAACGTAAAGGGCGAGACTTCGGCCGCGAATCTCGTTGCGAACCGCCGCGCCATCATAGCCTTCGACAAACGGCGTCCGAAACAGTGAGCCGGCGGAGGCCCGGAGCGTCTTCGGATTGTGGGGACTGACCGATCCTCGGAGGAAGATTATTCCGCTCGCGCCGAATGCCTCCGCCGCGCGCGCCACGGCGCCGGCGTTGCCCGGATCCTGAATGCCGTCCAGCGCCACCACCAGCGGGGCCTCGCCAAAAAGCTCCTCGACCGTCCATTGCCGCGGCGCCACCAGGGTGATGACGCCTTGGCTGTGCTCGGTGGAAGAAATCTCGCGGAACAGCCCGTCCTCCAGCGCCACCACGCGGACCTCGGGCCGCGCAGCGACGCGCTCCCGGGCCGCCGCCGCCTCGGACGCCGCCGCCAGCACGGCGCTTATTGGCCGGCCGCTCCGCAGCGCCTCCTCCATGAGGTGAACGCCCTCGGCTACCGCAAAGCCGCCGCTGGTGAGACCGCCTCGCGTGACGGCCCGGCGGACGTCTTTCAGCAGCGGGTTGCGAGAACTGGTGAGCACGGCCGTGCTGATGACTTCCGCTCGCCGACCTCCGATAGTGGCGCGCGCGGCTCCTCCCACGTAGACTGTTTAGGTGCGCCCACGGCGGAATACGCCACGCCGCGGCCTGCGAGTAGCATCATACCGCAACATGCGGCGCCTCCTTTGGATCCTGTTTGCGCTGCTGGCGGCGACCGCGGTCGTTGGCGGCTTGCGCACCGCTTCGCTCATGCTCCAGATCGACCGGCAGTCCTCTCAGGACGAAGCCAGAAAGGTGGATGTCATCGTGATCCTGGGCGCGGCCGAGTATCGCGGCAGACCCTCGCCCGTTTTCAAGGCGCGCCTGGACCACGGACTGGAACTATACCGGCGCGGCATTGCTCCCCACATCCTTACCACCGGCGGCGCCGGTGGCGACCCGGACTTCACCGAGAGCGAGGTGGGACGGGCCTACCTGATCCAGCATGGCGTGCCTTCGGAAGTCATCATCCTGGAGCCGGCAGGCGAAAGTACTGTCCACAGCGCCGCCGCCAGCGCGGAAATCATGCGGCGAATGAACCTTGACTCCTGCGTGGTCGTTAGCGATGGCTACCATATCTTTCGCGCCAAGAAGCTCCTCGAAGAGCACGGTATGAAGGTGTACGGTTCGCCCCGCCCGTCTCCCCGGCGGTCCGACTGGCGGTATTGGCGGCTTTGCTTCCGTCAGGCCGTGGGATACATGCTCTGGTCCATGGGGGTAAGAGTCTGAGGGGGCTGGTTTTCCGGTTCCGCTGGCGCTCGCAGCCCAAACGCTTGTAACCTAAGTATTTGCCGGTACGCCTTCACTGTTGAGGCTTTTTCGAGCTTACGTGCCGGACCGAATTCCGCGTGTCAGTGGATTTTCAACTCATCCGGCGGGTACAGGACGGCGACGATGTTGCCTTTAACGAGCTTGTCCAGCAGTATCGCAAGCGGATTCTCGGCACGATCGCGCGCATCATCGGTCGGCCGGAGGACGTGGAGGATGTCGGGCAGGAAGTCTTTGTCCGCCTGTACTTTTCCATCGATCAGCTCCGCACGCCGGAGGTTTTCGAACCCTGGCTGTACCGGCTTACCGTCAATGCGGCCTACGACTATCTGCGTAAGCAGCGGCGCAGGTCCGAAGCCCGTCTTGCCGATCTGTCGGACCAGCAGATCCTCCTCGCCGATGCGGCCGCCGGGTCCAGAGAAGCCGCCGAGAAGCATCGCAGAACTCAGGTGCGCGACACCGTCCAGGCCTTGCTGGCCGAGATCTCCGAGGAGGATCGAGTACTGCTAACGTTGAAGGAAATTGAGCAGTTGTCGCTCAAGCAGCTTGAAAACATCTACCGGGTGAACGAGAATGCCCTTAAGGTGCGGCTGTTCCGCGCTCGCCAGCGCGTGCTCAAAGCCTATGGTAAGATGCAAGCGGCAACAGCGAGAGCGACCGAACCCAGTAGGGATGTGACTGGAGCAAACGATGTACCCAGACGAGGAACGGCTCGATAGCCTCTTTGCCGCATACCGCGAGGCGTTGCCCGATCCCGAAACGGGCCCGGCGTTCATGCCGGGATTGTGGTCCAGGATCGATGCCCGCCGCCGCAGCGCGAAGCTTCTTCGACGGCTCACCGGAGCGTTCGTCACGACGGCTGTCGCGCTATCGCTCATCATGGCGTTCCAGATCGCCCGCGCCCCGGCGAACCTCGCCGAAACAACGACGTACGTCGATACTCTCGATGAGGAGGATATCTACCACACCGTCGCGCAAGCGGACGCCTCCAGGTTCGTGATCCGGCCGACGGTTGCGCCCGGAGGCTTTGAAGACTGATGAAACGCTCCACTCTCACCTTATTGTTGTCCCTCTCGCTGGTGTTCTTGAGCGGGTTGCTGGTGGGTTTCTTCAGCGAACGCATGGTCTGTTCCCGGAGCGTCTCCGCGAGCCCGCCGCCGGCCCGCCTCACCCCCGAACAGTTCCGCCAGCATTACGTGGAAACCATGAACGCCAGGCTGCAACTGACGCCCGAGCAACTCACCCGCCTCGACGCCATCCTGGACGACACCCGAACCGGCTTCCAGCAATTGAAGCAGAAGCAGACCGATGAGATCAATGCGATGCTCACCGCCGAGCAGCAGGTCGCCTACGCTCAACTCCGCAAGGAGCGCGAAGAACGCCGCAAGCGCGAAGAGCAGCAGGCCCGCGAGAACGAGCAGAAACAGTCCAAGCCCGCCGAATAGTGTCGCCACTGCCTGCCGGTAAGCTCCCGGCGCGCCTCCTGCGCCCTTTCCTCGATTCGCTTCCTTCCGCCGACCCGAGCGTGCTCGTTCGCCCAACCGTCGGTGAGGACGCCGCCGTGATCGACCTTGGCGGTCCGGAACTCCTCGTCGCCAAGGCGGACCCGATCACCTTCGCCGCCCTCGATCCGGCCCGCTACCTGCTGACGGTCAACGGCAACGACCTGGCAACTATGGGCGCCGAGCCGCGCTGGCTTCTGGTGACCACGCTGCTGCCGGAAGGCGTCCACGAAGAAGATGCCCAACGGACTCTGGCCCGCCTGTCGGAAGTCTGCGCCGCTTCCGGCGTCTCGCTCGTCGGTGGCCATACCGAGATCACCGTCGGCCTGCCGCGGACGATTCTGGCTGGGTGCCTGCTCGGGACGGTCGCCCGTGGCAAGCTGCTTCGGACCTCCGGCGCCAGGGCCGGCGACGCGGTGCTGTTGGCCGGCGGCATCGCCATCGAGGGCACGGCCATTCTCGCCTCCGAACACGCCGATCGCCTTCGGAGCGCAGGCGCGGATCCCGGCGCGATCGCGCGCGCGGCAACCTGGCTGGATTCGCCGGGAATCTCGGTGCTCCCGGCGGCGCGCTATCTGCGTTCGCTCGAAACCATCCACGCCATGCACGATCCAACCGAAGGCGGATTGGCCACGGCCCTGCACGAACTCGCCGAAGCGGCCGCCGCCGGCATCCGGGCGAATCTCGGGTCCGTACCCGTCCTGCCGGAATCGAAAGCGATTTGCGACGCCCTGGGGCTCGACCCGCTTGGCCTGCTGGCGTCGGGCGCGCTGTTGGCCGCTCTTTCTCCCGCCGAAGCCGGCGCCGCCGTAAAAGGCCTGTATGAGCGCGGCATTCCCGCCGAGGTCATCGGTCAACTGGTCGCGCCGGAAGACGGCGACGCGCTGCCTTCGTTCCCGCGGGACGAACTCGCTCGCTTTCTCTCGTCAACGTGAGCGCCGGTGGGCGGCCGGAATCGCTACGAACCGCTAACGCCGTTCGATCTCGCGCCGCGTCGCCGTCATCGCTTGCCGCAACCCGGCGAGTTCCTCCAGCCGCTCGGTCAAGAGCCGCCGCTGAGCCCGCACAAACTGCGCATACGGCGCGACGCCCTCGTTCATGCGCCGGAGGCTGCGCTCGATCTCGCCCTCGAAACGAGAGGTCAACGCGCTCATCAGTTGCTGCCGCAGCCGCGCCACTTTCTCCCGCAGTTCGTTCCGGGCGGCGCGCCGCTTGTGCGGAATCACCAAGAATCCCACCGCCGCCAGCACGCTCGCCGCGGCAACTCCGGTGATATCCGCCGCGGTCGAGGTGGCGGCGACCGTGACCAGCGCGCCCAGACCGACCGCGCCCACCTCGATGAAAGCGGCGTTGGCCACCGCCCCCCGCACCGATTCGGCCATCCGGTCGGCTTCGGCCCGCTGATCGTAGCTTTCCATCGTCCGCTGCGCCGTGCGGCCGAGCGTATCGATCAGCCGCGCCCGGTCGTACTCGAGCCGCCCGCCGATGTCCCCGGCGGCCCGCTCGGAAAGCTCCGTCCGCCGCCGCAGCAGGTGGTCCCGGATCATCTGCCACTGCTGGAGTTCACTCGAGATCAGCCAGTCGATGATCGCGTCCACCCGCTTTTCGACGGTCGCCGGGACGTCGCCCACCACCTGCTTCTCGAATTCCGCTTTCACCTTGTCGCGCTTCAGCAGGTCGAAGACGCGGCCGACCCGAACGGTGTCGTCGATAAAATCCCTGCCCCGCGCCTCCATCTGGCGCAGGACGTTGTCGAGATCGGCCAGCCGCAGCCGGAATCCCTGGCTCATGTCCTCCTTGTAGACCTCCAGGCGGCTCTCGAGTTCCTCGATCGTGCCCAAGTCTTCCCGCAGTAGCGCCAGTTCCGCTTCGCCCCTTGCGGCGTTCTTCCCGATGACGTGTTCGCCGATGCCCAGCGGGTTCAGCAGCTTCAGGCGGACGCGCTCCTCCGCGTCCAGCGTTTCCACGACGTACCGCTCCAGCGCTTCGAAGCCCGCCGGAACCGGCCCTCCGGTCTGCTTGGCCCGCAGCGCCTCTCGCGCGGAAATCAGGAAGATATCCGGATAAATTCCCAGTAAACGTATGGAATTGTCCGCGACAAATTCCCGCATTCGCTCCGCGTCTTCCGGCCGCTCCAGAATATCGATCTTGTTCACCACCACCACGATTTTCTTGCCCCACGCCCGGATCCGCTCCATGAACGCCCGCTCGCTCTCGGTAAACGGCCGATCCGCCGACGTGACGAAGAACACCAGTTCGGCCCGGGGAACGAACTCCTGGGTGATCGCCTCGTGCTTTCGCTCGATCGCGTTCGTTCCGGGCGTATCGACGATACTGATGTCGCGCAGCAAGGCCACGGGCGCTTCGACCAACTGCCTCGACTCGTCCAGCGCCGTGCGGCCGGGCGCATCGCCGTAGCGGAGAATCTGTATGGTCGTGGTGGTCGGGAGAACCCCTTCTTCCAGCACGGCCTCGCCCACCAGCGCGTTCACAAACACGCTCTTGCCGGCGTTGAATTCGCCCACCACCACCAGCAGAAACAGGTCGTCCAATTGCCGGAGCGAGTTCCTGACGCCGGCCTCGTCCTCCGGCGCGGCGCCGGACCTCGAAAGGATGGCGAGGAGCTGCGTGAGCCGCTCGCGCACATCGGCGAGCCACGCTTCCTGCTCGGGTCGGAGAATGGTCTGCACGGCGCGCTCCCTACTCCAGCGTTCCCCGCTTCTTGATCCACTCGATCAAGGCGTCGCGGACCAGCGCTCCCTGTTGCGAGAACCGCGGACCGCTATCCTTCCACTGGTCGGCAATGAAGTCGTTTGTCGCGAACACGTACTCGCGCTCCGGGTCCAACTGGCGGCCGGCCGCCGCTTCTTTCGGGATCTGCTTCCCTTTCACCCTTTCGTACACGATCAGGTTGTCGAAGGGCATGACGTTCCAGACGTGGCGCGCCAGCAGTTGTCCCTGCGGCAGACCGTCCCGCACTCCGCCCGGGTTCATGTACGCGACGTCGGCGCCGGAGACCTCCGCCATCGCCCGTTCCAGCAGCGCCTTCGTCTCCCGCCGGTCGAACCTGCGCGCGGCGACCCCGATCGGCCGATCGACCACGGCCGCGACTTTCGATTCCCATTTATGGACCAGCGCTTCCACCTTCCGGTCCGCCGGATAGCGCCGGGTGGTGTCGATGGGAACGCGCCGCCACTGATACTGGACGATCCGTTTTTTCTCCGTGTCCACCGTGAGGCTGAGCCGTCCGAGTTCGACGCCGTACGACCGTACCTTGACGGCCAGCCGCCCGTCGATCTCGCGGACCTCCTTCTGTCCCGCATGGTCGTGCCCGCTGACCACCACCGACACGTCCGGCGCCTGCCGCAGGATGCGCTCGTCTTCCTCATGGCCCAGGTGGCCCAGAACGACAATCAGATCGCTTTGCGTCCGCAGTTTGGAAGCATAGCGGCGGACGGCTTCCACCACCGGCGCCGCCTTCCACGGCCCCCGGGCGTCTTCGCGCGTCAGCCGCGGCAGCGTTTCCGTCAACGCGCCGATGACCGCAACGCGCAATCCGCCGGCTTTGTGGATCGCGTACGCGCGCCCCGACAGCAATTCGCCTTTATCGTTCACCACGTTGGCCGCAATCACAGGATAATGTGCCGCCTTTACGAATTCGCGCGCCCTGCGCCAGCCGTAATCGAATTCATGATTGCCCAGCACGCCCACGTCGAAGCCGAGATGGTTCGCGACCTCGTAGCACGGCAGACCCCGAAAAATGGAGGACACCGGCGTCCCCTGCACCAGGTCGCCGCCATTCAGCGTCAGCGTGGCGCCCGCGGTCTCCTTCTCCTTCCGGATCGCCGACGCAACGTACGCAAAGCCGCCGCGGCCCTGCTCGTCCGGAAGAAAGCGCGCGTGCAGATCGTTGATGTGAAGGATGGTGAGGTTTCGCTCCGCCGGGCGCGCCCTTGCGCCGCAGCCGAACAGGAGAATGGTCACAACAACCGGCTGCGCCAGCCGGCACAGGTTGAAAATAGTCATCCCGGCTATCTACATTTAACCACCCGCGCGAGAAGGGCTCCGATCACGCGAGCCGCAGATGGCGGAACTGGGCGATTAATTCGAAATCGGTGCGCAGGGCGGCCGGCGATTCGCCGCGCTGCGAAATCGCGTCGGCGTCGATGTTGCCGAGGTCGTCCACCGCCCGGATGTAGTCCACCCGCGCCGGATCGATTCCCATGATCCGGCAGCAGGTGGCGTCCACCGCCACCAGGTCCGCGCCCATAACGATGGCGCCCGCGTGTTTCGGCGCTCCCTGGATGGGGCCGTTGCCTTCCATGCCGACGATGCCGTCGACGATCGCGAACGTGCGGCGGAAAATCCGCTGGAGCGCGGGTATCGCCCGGTTGATGCCCACGTAGTGCAGCCAGTTTTTCGGCCAGCCGTAGACGGCGCCCGGGACCACGCCGAAGAAGTTCTTCATCGACAGCGTCGCGCCCACCCAGTGGTGCGTCTTCATTTTCGGAATCGAGACCACCAGGTCCGCCGCCAGCGCTTTCTTCGACAGGTAGACATCGCCGCCGAAAAAGCCGGACACCGCCGCCGCTTCGTCCAGGTTGAGATCGACGAAGCGCTGCTCGAAGCGCGGCACGAGACTCCGGTAGCGCGCCTGTTCCGCCAGGTCCATCGTGTCCCGCCGGTGTCCCGGGCCTTCTCCGATCATGACCTCCGCCGCGCCCAGCCGTTCGAACAGCTCGACGGCGGCGGCCAGCACCGACGCGTCGGTGTTGATCGAGTTGGCCGAATCGAACTCCACCAGGTTCGGCTTCAGCAGTACGCGCTTCCCACGCGCCTCCAGTCCGCATAGCTGTGCGCCGCGCGCCAGCAAATTCGCGAGATCGGCCGCATAGGAGCCGGCGTGAAGGACCGCGACCGTCGACTCGGCGCCGGGGCGGCGAAGCGGCCCGCAGGAGCACGCCAGACCGGCGGCCATGGGTAGGAATAAACGTCGAGGCATGGGATTCATGGAACCGATTCGGTCTCGAACAGGCGGAAGTTGCCGTCCGGCGCTCCGATCGCCTCGAGCGCCGCCACGTGCACCGGCCCCTTCACCTCTTCCGTGGGCGACAGTACCTCCGGCGCCGGCTGTCCGTAAGCCTGGAGGCAGATGGCCGTCCAGGCGCGGGCCAGGCGCGACGTCATTCTCGCGCCGCTCGCTCCAGTCCCCAGCGGCGGCGGCTGAAATCCCGCGGCGCCTCTCATCGCCAGCGACGCGATCGCCGTCAGTTCCGGATAGGAGGGAAGCGCATGGCCGAGCACCAGGCGGTTTCCGTAGTTCCACCCGCCGTCGGCGGCGCGTCGTCCAAGCAGCATCTGCTCTCCCATCGCCACCCGTTCCCGCAATCGCGCGCGCAAACCCGCCGGCAGGCTGAGATAATCGTCGGCCTTCCGCAGCGCGATCAACGCGTGGCAGGTCGGCTCCACCCAGGAGCCGGTACCGGGTAGCCACGGCCACCCGACGATGCTCGGATCGTGGCCGAACAACGTGGGCAGCGCCCGGTACATTACCCGCTTCCAAAAGGTTCCCTCGGCGCCCTTATTCCCCAGTAGCCAATTGACGCCGGCGAGGAAGCCCTCGCCGTACTCCCGCCGGACGCAGTGCGCCGTCACGCATAGCGCGGTAGTCCAATGGGCCCGCTGGACTCCGGGCGCCGGAGGCCACGACCCGTCGGCCTGCTGCCAGGAACGAAGCCTTTGCCAGCCCCGATCCGCCGCGTCTGTCCCGCCACTCTTGCCATGCAGCGCCAGGATCGCATAGGCGGTCGGCTCCACCCAGGGTGGCCCGCCGGGCGCATAGCCCCATCCGCCATCCGCATGCTGCGCGTTCAGAAGGAAGCGCAAACGCAATTCCAGGACTTGCCCGGTCATCTCAGCCCTTCCATCGGACCCTTCCCCCTGGCACTTTAGCCATGGTCTTCTCACTGATTTGCCGGCACAAGAGTCCACACGAGCGGCAGACGATCCCGTCCCAATTGCGGCTTGCGCCTGGGCGGGAACGTCTCTGGCGGCAGAAACGGGGCCAGCCATGGCCCGGTCAGGTCCCGCGCCGCAACCCAACGCGCGATTGCGCGGCTGACCTCCTCCTCTTCGCGAACGATCCGCAGCGCCGGATCCGCGAACGGCGTAGTCAACAGCTCGGTATTAAACGCTCGGACGAGTTCGAATCCCGATTGGCGCATGAGTCGGTTCAGCGAGTCGAGCGTGTAGCCGTAGAGATACGGAAATCCGAGCAGGTTGTTGTACCGGAGCGCGGCGCGTGGGATGCCGGAGCGGCCGTTCCGCCTCCGCTGGTGCCGGTAGAAAGCGGCATTCGGGACGCGGATCACCAGCAGGCCCCGGCCCTTCAACGCCTGGTGAACAGCCCGGAGGGTATGCGCGGGGTCGGGAATCTGTTCGAAGCAGTTCCACACGAACTCGGCGTCCAGCCCTCCCGGGGGCGGACGGAATTCCTCCGGCATCTGCCGGCGAACCGCGAAGCCCATCCGGCGGACAAACTCGGATGTGTGTCTGCCGACGTCCTGCCCCACCGCGCGCCAGTTCCACTCCTCCGACGCCTGGAGAAAGCCGCCGAGGTGACTGCCGATCTCCAGTACGGAGCTGCCGTGAGCGAGCATCGCCCGGTACGCCGGGGCCTTGCGGCGAAAAGCTTCCACATACCGGGGAAAGAGCATGCCCATCAGATCGGGATCGTTTTGAATCGTCCGCGTATGAATTTGCGTCGAGGGTGTCCCTCTCCTCCCGCATCACCAGGCGGCAGCCGGCGCTCTCGGGACAGCGGCGCGGGCGCTCCGTGCATGAACTCCGTCAAATCCTTCAACTCGGCCGGATCGGCCGTTCTCCCCAACCGCGAAAAGACAAACCGTTGTTGTTCCTCCAGTTCGCGCCGGATTTCGCACCCCTCCGGACATTCGAGGGCGCCGCAGCGTAATTCGCTCAGAGTGGATTGTGTATCCAGCGGTTTGGTGCCATTGAATGCCATTTGACAAATGGTATACCCCATATGACAATGGCATTATGAGACGGGTAGTCACGCTTGACAAGGCGGGTCGCATTGTCCTCCCCAAGCCTGTACGGGATGAATTGCGCCTACGCCCGGGCGACTCCCTCGACCTGTCCCTGGAGGGCGAGAAAGTGATGCTGTTGCCTCGGCGCAGCTTATCGCCACTGCGAAAGAAGCAGGGCGTCTGGGTTTTCAGTACCGGCAAGCCCATGATCGCTGACGAAACGGCGGAAACCCTCCGTAGAATCCGTGAGCAGCGCGACCGCCACAACGCCGGGGCGTTCAGGTGAAGGATTTTCTTGATACCTCCGTCCTGGTGGCGGCATTCTACGTCGACCATCCAAGCCATCAGCCGAGCTTCGATCTCTTCATCCGCTGTAACAAGATCGAAGCCTGCTGCGCCATGCACAGCCTCGCCGAGGTCTACGCCACGCTCACCGGCATGCCGGCGCCGCGGCGGGCCGGCGGCGACCAAGCCCTTCTGTTCATATCCAATATCCGCGAACGATTGACGCTAGTGGCCCTGGATGAGCAGGAGTATTCTTATGCGCTCGAATCGTCCGCCGCGGCGGGTTTACACGGCGGCGCCATCTATGACGCAGTTCTCGGGCATTGCGCGCTCAAAGCCGGTGCGGAGACGGTATACACTTGGAACACCAAGGACTTTTTGCGTCTGCCCCAGGCCATAGCGGCGCGCGTGAAGCGGCCCGATGCGGCGGCTTGAACGGACGCCGAGCGGCTCCTATGGTAGGAAGTACCCCCGCCGGGGGCGAGGCTGCGGCCAAGAGAAAACAGCCTCCCTATGGCGAACGGCCGCGGCGGGCGGTTCACCGGCGATGCTGTGATACACTCAACCGCATTACCCAAAAGGAGCGAGCGGGAATGAAACGGAGAGGATTTTTGTCGGTCGCCGGAGCGGTCGCCGCTGTGGGAACGCCGTCGTTGAGGGCCGCCCCGGACAGCAAGCCGGTTCTGATGCGCCTCGGGTGTCAGAGCGGGCCCACGGACGACAAGCGGCTCCAGTTCTTCAAGCGCCATGCCGTGGATCACATCTGCGGCTACCCCGACGCCGAGCGCACCCAGGAGCGCTACACCGTCGAGGACCTGTCCCGGCTGAAGGAGCGCTGCGAAAACCACGGCGTCAGCCTCGACATGGTGCCCGCGCCCTTCCTGTCCTCCAGCCACATCGACCGCGAGAAGCGCGGCGCCATCATGCTCGCCCAGGACCCCGAGCGCGACCGCGACATCGAGGATATCCAGGAATCCATCCGCGCCTGCGCCAAGGTCGGCATCCCCTCGATGAAGTACAACATGAGCATCCTCGGCGTCCTGCGCACCGAGGGGACGCCCGGACGCGGCGGCACGACGCTCAGCACCTGGCGCCTCGCCGAAGCCGTCCCGAAGACGCCGCTGACGCGCGCCGGCCGCGTCGACGCCGACATGTTCTGGGAGCGCATCGCCTACTTCCTCGACCGCGTCATCCCCGTCGCCGCGGAGTACAAAGTCCGCATGGCGTGCCATCCCCACGACCCCGGCGTGCCGCCGGAAGGCTACCAGGGCGTGGACCGGGTGCTCGGAACCGTCGACGGCCTCAAGAAGTTCGTCACCATTCAGGAGAGCCCTTACCACGGCATCAACTTTTGCCAGGGCACCGTTTCCGAAATGCTCCAGGACCCGGGCAAGGAAATCTTCGACGTCATCCGCTATTTTGGATCGCGGAACAAGATTTTCAACGTCCATTTCCGGAATATCCGCGGAAAACGCGACGATTTCCAGGAGGTATTTCCCGACGAAGGCGATATCGACTTCCTCCAGGCGGCGCTGACGTACAAGGAAATCGGCTACCCCTACATGCTCATGCCGGACCACGTCCCGCGCCACCCCGACGACCCCCGCGGCGATCAGGCGTTCGCCTTCTGCTACGGCTACATCAGGGCCGTCCTCCAGGCTGTGGAACGCATGAGATGAAACGCCGGGACTTTCTCGGTACTCTCGGCGCGGCGGCCGTCGCGCCGGCCGACCCAAAGCCCGAGCCGCGCCTCGTCTCCGTCAGGAAGATCTGGGACGGAGGCCCCCACAACGCCTTTACCGATCTGGTCCGCTTCCAGTCGCGCTGGTATTGCTGTTTCCGCGAGGCCGAAGATCACGTCGGCGGCGACGGCAAGCTCCGCGTCCTGGTCTCAACCGACGGCGACGCCTGGAAGTCCGCCGCGCTGGTCGCGGAGACCGGAGTGGACCTCCGCGATCCGAAGTTCTCCAATACGCCGGACGGCCGGCTGATGATGCTGGCCGGCGGCAGCGTCTACGAGGGCAAGACGTTCAAGGGGCGCCAGCCGCGCGTCGCCTTCTCCAGCGATGGCGCCGAGTGGAGCCGGCCTCAGCGCATTCTGGCCGAAGGCGACTGGCTCTGGCGCGCCACCTGGCACGGCGGCAGGGCCTACGGCGTTTCGTACCTCGGCTGGGGAACGGAGCCGCGCAACGGCCACCTTTACTCCAGCGAGGACGGCCTCCAGTGGCGGCACGAAGTCCACTGGGACGTCCCCGGCGTCTCCGAGGTCACCCTGCGCGTCATGCATGACGGCGAGATGATCGCCCTGGCCCGGCGCGAACTCGATACCCGAAACGGCTGGATCGGCGTCAGCAAGCCCCCCTACAAACAGTGGACGTGGCGCGACGCCGGCCACCGCCTCGGCGGGCCGAATTTCATCCGGTTGCCCAACGGCGACCTGTGGGCGGGCAGCCGCTCGCACCTGAAGAGCGCGCCGGAAACCGTGCTGGCCCGCATGACGCGCGACAGCTACCAGCCGGCCCTCTCGCTGCCGAGCGGCGGCGACAACAGCTATCCGGGGCTCTTCTGGCATGACAACCTGCTCTGGATCAGCTACTATTCGTCCCACGAAGGGAAAACCAGCATCTACCTGGCCAAGGTGAAGCTCGGGTAACGGCGCGGCATCATGAACGGCGACAAACTGAAGTACCGATACGACCACCACACGTGGCCCGAGATGAAGGAAGTCATCGCGCGGCAGCCGGTCTGCGTTCTGCCGATCGGCTCCGTGGAGGACCACGGCCATCATCTTCCGCTCGACGTCGACAACTTCCTGATTACCTCGATCTGCGAAGAAGCGGCGCGTCGCATTCCGGACGAAACGCTGCTGCTGCCGCCGATCCCCTATGGTTTCGAGGATCACCACATGAGCTTCCCGGGCACCGTCACCGTCAAGGCGGAACACCTGGAAGCGTTCGTCCTCGACATCACGCTCAGCCTCGCGCACCACGGCTTCCGCAAAATCCTGATCGCGGACGGGCACGGCAGCAACATGCCGATCCTCGACCTGGCGGCGCGCAAGACCATCATCCAATCCGACGCCCTCTGCGCCTGCTTCATCTGGCCTTCGCTGATTTCCGACCTGGTGAAGCAGACCCGGGAAGGCCCGGCCCCCGGCGGCATGTCGCACGCCTGCGAACTCGAGACCTCCGTCTACCTCCACCTGAACGCCGCCGCGGTGCAGATGGACAAGGCGCGCAAGGAGATCGGCTTTCACAAGTCGAATTACTACTGGCACGACCTGATCGCCGGCCCGAAGGTGCGCATGATGGAGTGGTGGAGCCGCATCTCCAAGACCGGCGTCATCGGCGACCCCACCGTCGCCACTGCCGAAAAAGGCAAGCTCTGGTTCGACGCCAGCGTCCAGGCGCTGATCGAGTTCATCCGCGAATTCCGCGGCTTCGAGATCCGCGAGAAACTGGATCTCCACTGATCAGCCTTCGACCGCGAACGGCGCCGACATTCCCTTGTGGGGCGGCCTCTCAGGCAGGCTGCGCGGGACTCCCAGTCCCGCCACTGGAGTTACTACATTTGTTCAAGCGGCGGCAGCCTTGGTGAGTCCGCGATCGGTGGTTCGGAGATCGAATTTCTGGACCAGTTCGGGATGATCCACCATCTCTTGAGGCAGCGAGGCGATTAGCCTAGCCTGGATCGAGGCAGGAGGGCCGGTGGCCTTGGCCGCCGTGGTGCGGTTGTGTTCGAGGTCACTCGCATCGGAGCGTCTTCATCGGGTCGACGTGGATGGCGCGCCTCGTCGGAGCCCAACAGGCGAGGAGAGCCACGCCGATGAACAGCATCGCGACCGCGATCAGCGTCGCCGGGTCGTTCGGCTCCACTTCGTACAAGAAGGACCGCAGCACTCGCGAGAATGCGAGCGCCCCGGCCAGACCCGCCGCTACGCCGCCCGCGATCAGACGGAGGCCGTCGGAAAGGATGAGTGTCCGTATATCGCGTCGCTCGGCGCCGATCGCGGTGCGGATGGCGATCTCGTGGCGGCGCGAGGCCACCGAGAGCGACAGCACCCCGTAGATGCCGACCAGGGTCAGCAGGCAGCCCACCATCGAGAAACCAACCAGCAGTCGCATGGCGAAGGTGCGGCCGGCGAGGGAGTCGTCGCGGATCTGGTCGAAGGTCTTGATGTGCTCGACGGCGGCATGGGGGTTGACCTCGCGCAGTGCGGACTGGACAGCGGAAGCCATCGAGAGCGGCTCGGCCTCGGTGCGAATGAGGAGGTGCTTGGAGTAGGCGGAGTACTGCCAAAAGGAACCGTAGATCTCGGGGGTTGCGCGTCGCGTCAGGTCGTCGGTGCGGCCGTTTGCCACGACGCCGACGATTGTATTATGCGGCTCCTTGGGTCCGCGCAGCCAAACCTTTTTGCCGAGCGCCTCGGTATTGGGAAAGTAGCGGTCGGCGAAAGCCTGGTTGACGATGGCGACCGGCGGCGCCTGGTCGACATCGTTCGAGCGGAAGTCGCGGCCCTCGAGGAGCGGCAGGCCGAGCATTTCGAAGTAGCCCGGCGTGACGGAGCGAAGAGGAAGCTCGGTCGCCTCACTCGCGCGCACGGGAACCGGCTGGCCTTCGATGATGACGCGCATGGGCCAGTTGTTGCCGGTGAGCGGAACGCCCCAGGCATAGGCGGCGCGCTGGACGCCGGGCAGTGCCTGTACGCGCTCCAAGGAGCGCCGATGAAAGTCGGCCCCGCTCCTCTGGACCGAAGTGACGCTCATGGTGAGGATGCGCGATGTGTCGTAGCCGGAGGGCGCGTTCGCAATGTTGATCATGGTGCGAATGAGCAGGCCGGCGCCGGCCAGCAGGACGAGCGTTAGAGCGGCCTGAGCCATTGTGACCGCTCGCAGCAGCCGGCGCTCGCCGCGGCCGACGGTGGATTTGGGTCCCGCGCCCTTCAGCGCTTCGTTTGGATCGAGGCGAGAGGCGCGCCATGCGGGGAAGAGGCCGGCGAGCGTAGCGGCGATGAGAGCAAGGCCAAGTCCGAAAAGCAGTACGGGCCAGCCAGTGGTGACGGCGTCGAGTCGCGGGATGGCGTGTCCGCCGATCGACTGGAATGCCCGCACCGCGCCGAACGCGAGTCCCGCTCCGAGTGCTCCGCCGGCAAGAGCGAGCAACAGGCTTTCAGTGGATGCCTGGCGGAAGAGCCCCGCTCGGCCGACCCCGAGGGCGGCTCGCATGGCGTACTCCTGCTGGCGTCCGAGGCCACGCAGGAAAAGCAAGGCAGCGGCGTTGCCGCAGGCGATCAACAGCACCAGAGCGGCGGACCCGAACAGCGGGAGGAGGATACGCTCGCCGTCGCGATTGTACTCGGAGGTGAGCGATTGGACGTTGGGCGTGAAGCCGGCGAAGTCGCGATCGGCTTGGGCTTGTCGCTCGGCGAGGAGGGCGAGCTCGGCTTGCGCCTGCTCGGGTGTGACGCCGGGGGCCAGGCGGCCGACGACATTCCATCGCGGGCGTTTGAGTTCCGCGGCGTCGGATCCAGGGCTGAAGGGCGCCCAGATGTCCACGAGCGCGTTCACGTCATAGTTTGGCTCCTGCGCAACGTTGGGAGCCGGTAAGAAACGAACGCCGGGCGGCATTACGCCAACGATCTCCAACGGAGCGTCCTCGCGGCTGACGCGAACCCTTTGACCGAGGATGTTGGGGTCGCCGCCGAACCTGCGCTGCCACAGCTCATAGCCGATCATGAGAACCGGGGCGGCGGAGGGAGTGGTGTCCGAAGCCACGAACTTGCGGCCGAGCGCCGGTTCGAGTCCAACGACAGAGAAGTATTCCGGCGTGACCGCCATCGCCTCGAAGGATTCCACGCGATCCGGCAAGATCAGGAAGTTGAACATCCAGCGGTAGGCGGCGATCGACTGGACGGACTTCGCCTCGCGCTGCCACTCCATCCATTGCGCCGCGGGCCAAGGCCGCGGGCTCTCCTGCTGCTGGCCGTCTGTGCGAGCGGAGGGGATGAGGATAAGCTGCTCCGGGTCCTGATAGGGCGGCGGCGTGAGCAGGACTCCCTGGATCAGGCTGAAGACAGCCGCGGTCGCGCCGATGCCGAGCGCGAGCGTCAGCGCGGTCACCGCAACGAAACTCGGCGCGCGGCCGAGCGTGCGGACGGCTATGCGGAAGTCGCGCGCCCCCGTCTCGATCCAACGCACGCTCCTCCGGTCCCGATGCTCTTCCTTCATCTGTTCGATTCCCCCGAATCTCCGCCGCGCCGCCCACTGAGCCTCTTCGGCCGACAATCCCGCTTTCCGCGCATCTCTTTCCGCCATCTCCAGGTGCGCCTCGACCTCAGCTTCCAACTCCCGATCCAGCCGCCGTCCCCGCGCCAGCGCCAGGACACGTTCGATCCGCCCACGCCACCTCATGGCGCCGCCTCCAGGAACCGCGCCACCAGCGCGTTGGCCTGCTCCCATTTCTGGACCTCCGTCTCAAGCTGCTTCCTGCCGGCCTTGGTCAACGAGTAAAACTTCACCTTCCGGTTCGTCTCGGAAATACCCCATTTGGTCCGAATCCAGCCTTCCTGCTCCAAGCGGATCAACGCCGGATAGATGGCCCCCTGGCTAAGCTTCAGGGCGTCGCCCGAGACCTGCTCAATCCGCCGCGCGATGCGATAGCCATTCATCTCTCCCATCGTCTCGAGTGTTTTCAGGGCAAGGAGATCCAAGGTTCCATACGGAACATCGGTTCGTTGTCTCGACATGTCTTTTTTAGACATGTCTATAATCATCAACCAACGGATGGCTGTCTGTCAATTGTGCGGATTTCGAGCAGGACCGCGAAACTATCCGTCAGCTCGTCCTGACCGCCTCTGAAACACGACCGCGCCTGGCGGAGAGGCTCGCCCTACTCGGCCAAGCACTCCTCCCGCCAGCGCCACCGTCCCTCTCCCTTGCGCCGCCATTCGCTTTCGCCGAAGCGGAAGTCACCCCACACTTCGGCCGGGTACCGCACCCGGTGGACGTGTTCGCCCGGCTCGTCAAACGGCGCCGCTCTGCTTCTCACGATCGCCTCCAGCGGCGGGCAGATGAACACCGGAATCGAAACGCGGGAGCGGGTGGAGGACGGGTTGATCACCCGGTGGGGATCGGAGCGGATCTTCCCGCCGGTGGCAATTTCGGCCAGTTCGCCGTAATGCACGCACACGGGCTCGGGAACCGGGCGCCAGCGGCCATGCTCATCCATCGTTTCCAGCCCGCCGACGTCGTCCTGAAACAGGACCGTCAGCCAACTCCAGTCGCAACGGGCGGCCACGCCGGAGCGCCCTTCGCCCGGGTGATAGCAGATCATCTTCATCAGCAGGTACGCCGGCTCTTCCACCGGCAGCCCGGCTTCCGCCAGCAGGCGGCATCCCACGCGCGCCGTTTCATCCAGGAAGTCAAGGACCGTCTCGCGCCATCGCGCTCTCAGCGCCGACCGCCATCGTCCCGAGTCTCGACTTCCTTGCACACGCAGAAGTACAGGGCCGCCAAAGGGCTCCTGGTCCAATCCAGAAGCCGTGTGGCAAGACCGTGGTTTTGCGCGATTCGCGAGCAGCTCCCAATCGTCCAGAGTCGCTGCTTGCAGATGGCCGTCGGATTGGCGGCGAAACAACTTCAGGATTAGCGATTCGTTTACGGATGTCGACTTCGACATCGGCGGTGGCCTTAGCCGACCGACTTTTGGCCGAAGGATAAGACGCCGCGCCATGACCACGATAGATGACCGTCATCGCCGAACTCTTCCTCGATTAGGGTCGAAAGGTGCGCGACGGACTCGATCATTTTCGGTTCAGCCACATGGCTCAATTCGAGGCCTAACGTTGCGAATGAGCCGCGCGCCGTCTCTCATCCAGCTGCGCGTCTGCTCCATTTGCGTGTCAGCCCGCTCACTTCTTACCGCTCAGGGGCAAGCGCCATGAGTGCGTCCTTGAACTCCTTCACTACTCCACCGACGCCGCCCGTTACAGCGATCAACGAATCGAGATGAGCGTCAATTGCCTCGACCACCCGCTTGAACCCGCCGCCGATCGTGAAATGATCACGCACCGCGCCCCAACCACGAGACACCGCCGCCATGACGTTGTACTTGAATCGCGCCGCTCGACCCGTCAGTCCGTGTTGAACGAGGGCGCGTTCTGGGACCTCCGGTATCGCACTGAGCAATTCCTCGGCACCGCGCTGGACGTCGCTCTCGAACGCCCCACGCGCCATCTCACGGAGTTCTGGATTCAACTCCCAAAGCACGCTAGCGGCGTCCGTCTCGAGAACGTGAGCCAGGAGGCGCATGACTTCGCGGACAAACCGTGCCAGGTGTTCACGCCCTGGATCGGGGACTTCCGCGAGATCCGAGAACCAGTCATCCATCGATTTCTCCCTCTCGAATTAGCCGGCACAATCTGAACACCCCAAGTTCGACCCAAGAAGGACGGGCCTGGATAAAACCGATCCTGGTCGGCCTAGGACGAAACTGCCAGCGGCGGGCCCGGCTGGCAACCCTTGTGTTTACAACCCCCTATGGCATATACCAAAAGTTGCCCTCCTGTCTTAGGCCGACCGGTCGGTCGGCCTAATCCCGCCCTCGCTGGCTTCAGGATCCGAGTCTATACCACATCAGATGAGCGGGACGTCGCCGTCTCGGACGTTGGCGCCGCCAGATCGTCCAAGTCCGGCGCTTTGGCGATAGAACCTGGCTGGCCGCCAAGGGGCAAGCTATCGGCCGGGATGGCTCCTCGCGGTTGCCGATGATTCTCCGATCGCCATTACGCCGCTCGGGGAGGACCTACTGTCGGTAGGCCAGTTCTCATCAATGGGGTTTCCCGGCAACTGATTGCGAGCAGCCCAACTCCCGGTTGTCGCGTGAGGCAGGCCGCGGGGCGCGCCCCCACGCCACGTCCGCGACTCAACAACCTGTCAGCGCAAGAACCGATGGCTACGCGTACAGGCTGGGTCTCAGGACGCGCTGCGCCTCTCGCTGGCGCATCCGGACCGGCCGGAGCGTGGCCCAACGCTCAGCCGTTCGTAGCGCTATCCGTCGTTTGTTCGATCGCAATGCGCAAGCTCTCGCGGCGCGAGGCTCGCAAGCTCCAGGAGATCCACCGCCTCTGAGACGCCGCCGCGTCTCAGGGCGCGCGCGCTGCTTCGATCGCGGTCCACCGGGGCAGCTCAGGCATTCACCTCGCCGGTGGTTGTCGGAATCGCGCGGCTGAGGAGAGCCTCACGTTGGTCGGCTGGGAGCGTTTCGAGGTACAGCTCAATCGCCTCTCTGATGTTTGCTAGAGCCTCCTCAAGCGTGGCGCCCTGCGACTGACATCCCTTCAGCTCGGGGCGCCAAACAGAGAACCCGTGTTCGTCGCGTTCGACAACGACGCTCGCCTTGCGGCTCATGATTGCGTGTATCGCGCCCACTGCCGATCGCGCCGGCGCGTATCGGCGCCGCAACCGCCGCGGGCCTGGAACAGGTGACCCGCTTCGGCCGCTTCACGTCGTTCGCTCAATTCATCCGGCAGGCTGCACTCGGATAGCAGACGAATGTCATCGACCGCCCTACGTATCGAGCTCATCCAGGCTCACGGACCGCTCCCCGCGGCTGGTCTGGCGGGCGAACCATCCTTCCGGCGATGCGCTGGCGCGCTACCGGGAACTGCTGGCAGCCGGCCTCACCTCGCCCATGAAGATGGAGATCTTCCTTGCCGGCGCCGGCGGCCGCGACGTCCGGCAGCTAACGGATTTCGGCTGCGCGAGCTTCGCCCCCACCTTCACGCCGGACGGGAAAAAGATTCTCTTCTTCTCCAACAAGCACGACTGCGACGGCCGCCGCTTCGAACTCTACCTGATGAACCTCGACGGGACCGGCCTGGAGCAAGTGACCCGCTTCGGCGGCTTCACGTCATTCCCGGAATTCTCGCCCGACGGCAGGAAGCTCGTCTTCTCCTCCGACCTGAACGCGACGGGACGCTACGAGTTCAATATTTTCACCGCGGACTGGCGATAGGCCCGCCCTTCCCGTAGGATCGAGGCCGGTCGGCCAGCAGCGCGCCTCGACGGTGGTGGCCAGAATCGCGCCGCTTTCGTACACCATCTCTTTCCGAGCCGCGACCGCGAGGGAGCGGTTTGCGTCCCGTAGTTCCGAACAGGCGTACTACGCTTGCCGCCGAAGCGCCAATCGCGCGGAGCCGTGCGGCGGCCACTTCGATTGGTTGGCCTCTCTCGTCGCACGGATATCCTGACTCCGGTAACCGTCACCGGGAGACGGACTGGGGACAGCCACAGGGTAAGGAATCCTGGTGAGGGCCGCCTTCGTACCAGACGCGGGCGATTTCGTCTGGTTAACATTCGACCCTCAAGCCGGCCGCGAGCAGTCAGGACGGCGGCCGGCCTTGGTGCTGAGTCCGAGAATATATAATGCGAGGTCCGGTCTGGCGCTGGCGTGCCCGATCATGAAGCAAGCCAAAGGATACCCCTTCGAAATGGCTGTTCCTGCCGGCTGCGGCGCGACTGGCGTCATTCTTGCCGATCACCTGAGAGCATCGACTGGAAAGCCCGGCGCGCCGAACGACTCGGGCGCTGCACAGGTGAAGTGATGGAGGAGGTGCGGGCAAAATTAGTGCCCCTGCTGAGGTACTGAGGCGCTGGGCGGAAGTCGGGCCAGACCTCGGCCGGTTTCCGAACCCGGTGGACGTGTTCGCTCGGCTCGTCAAATAGGACCCCTCTGCTTCTTGAGGTTCATCCGAGTTCGCGACTTTCCTCGATGGTTTCGAGAACCTGTTTGACGATTTTCGGGTGAAGGCCGGCGCCGCTGTGAAACGGAACCGTCACCCTCCGGCCGCCTTTCCCGTAGATCCGATGACTGCCCTTCGACCTGAGGAGCTGGAATCCGGCGGCCAGCAGCGCGCGCTCTGCTTCGATTGCTGTCCACCGGGGCAGCTTAGGCATTCACCTCGACGGTGGTGGTCAGAATCGCGCGGCTGAGGAGAGCCTCACGTTCGTCGCCTGGAAGCGTTTCGAGGTAGAGCTCAATCGCCTCTCTGATGTTTGCCAGAGCCTCCTCGAGCGTTGCGCCCTGCGACTGACACCCCTTCAGCTCGGGGCACCAGACATAAAACCCGTGTTCGTCGGTTTCGACAACGACGCTTGCCTTGCGGCTCATGATTCAGTGTATCGCGCCCAATGCCGATCGCACCGGCGCGTTTGGTGAGGTTGACGTGCTCCGCGAGGCCGAAGAAGCCGTGGCCCCGGATTAGGGGGGAGCCTCTGTCTTGGCGACCCGCTTTCTCAAGAATGGAAGCCACTGGGCGTCGCTTGGCGCAAGTCTTCCAGTCCGCTGCAACTCCTCGGCAACGGCCAGGGCTTTTGGCCACCACGATTCCTGTTTGGTGGCTTCGGCCATCCTAACGTAGCTGACAACAAGGTCCCACTGGGCCTCCGCGCTGGCCCGGTTGGCCTGCGCCAGTTTCTCTCGAATGGCCAGCGATTGCGTGAACCGCTCCCGCGCCCCGCCCAGGTCCCCCGCCGCCACCAGCACGTCCCCCAGTCGATTGAAGCTGAGGCTGACGTCCCGCTGGGCCTCCGCGCTGGCCGGGTTGGCCTGCGCCAGTTTCTCTCGAATGGCCAGCGATTGCGTGAACCGCTCCCGCGCCCCGCCCAGGTCCCCCGCCGCCACCAGCACGTCCCCCAGTTTACTCAGGCTCACGGACCGTTCCCGATCGCCGGCGGCCGAAGTCAGCGAGCTTGGCCGCGTTCCGGATTGCCGTAGCACGTTCCGCCGCCACGTTTTCGGCTCGCACGATCTGCTCGATAACCGGAAAAGCCCCCACGCGATCGCCGTCGGCGAACCGCTGCAAAGCTCCGCTCAGTTCCGGATTGCCGGTATCGGTCAACCCCGCAATCTGCCGGCGGAACTCCGCCACTTCGGCGGCGTAGGACCGGTCACGCTGTGCAATCGCATCCACCAGCCGTGACTTCTCCTCTATCAACTCTTCGAGCCGTCCGCGAACCGCTGCCTGCTCCTCTCGGGTTCCGCCAAACTCGCGAGCCATCGCTCTTAGAGCCTTGTCACGTACCTCGAGCTCCGCGAAGAGGCGCTCCTCGCGTTCCTCCGCCAGGCGCCGCTCCCGGGCGATTGCGATCGCCCGTTGCGTGGTGAGGTCGTTCTGGAGAACGCGCCGGCTAACGTTTACATCCTGTTGGGCGCTTTCAGCAATGCTGAGAATGGCGCAGGCGCAAACCAGATATCGAGTTGGTCCGCTCATCGATACCCCCGCCGCACGTCAGCGGCATCGCTCCACAATGTCGACTCGGCGGGCCTCGGTGCTGCAAATTGCCAAGCCATCGAACCCGCAATGGAATCCGTCTTCCCGTTGCGAGCAGCGCCACTGTTTCGCTTCGGCTCGCGCCGATTTCAGCCGGTACTCGCCCTGGCTGTAGGATGCACAGATGTCTTCGATATCAGTTGCCGCTTGCGCGAGAGCAGCGGCGCGGGCCGCCGCTGCGGTCGCGGCAGGCTCCAGCGCCGTTCGAAGCGTGAACACGTGGGTCTTCTCCTCGGGAACCCAGTACTCGGCGCTTTCTTCTCGTCTCCCTGCTACGAGGTGACTGGCTTCCAGGGCATAGGCGCCTTTCGGGTACGTTGAGAGATACGCGCGAAGCGCCTGACAATCGCCCGCCGGGCGCGATCTCCAGAAAGCTTCTTCGTTCGGGGAAGGTACGCCGCCAATTCCCGGCGCGCGACACATTTCCCGGACCCCCGGCGCTCGACACAGAAAGCGGGAACCGGTTTGCGTGGCCGAACCGGCCGCGGCCAGCGCCAGGGACAGGCACGCGACCATCCAAGCCCATCCGGGCACTTTTCGGATCAGGCCCAGAGACTCCTTGATCTCTCTGACGTCTTGCCTGATCTCCCCCACGTCCCGGCTCACGATGCCCAGCTTGTCCTCGATGCGTTGGAGCGGAACGCTGAGCCTTTCGAACTCGGTAGAGAAGCCGTCAAAGGACGCTATCGGAGCGGCGGCTGGCTCGCGAGCCGCGATTTCCGCCAGCAGTTTCGATTCAAACACTGTCGCGACGCGGGGCGTTGTCTTGAGCTTTTCGATGAAGGCGATGGCAACCAGGCCGTACCAGTCTCTGGTTACATTCTTCTGAAAGCGCGTGTCAATCGACCAGCCTTTTTCAAGAAGCTCTTCAATCACGGCTGGCCTCGGCCGTCCGGGAGCCATCGGTCGAGATCCTCTCTCAGGTTTGCGGTGAGCGTGAGGCGCAGACGGGTCAGCCGGACGGACGGCGCCAGCTCCGGATCAATCAAAAACAGATGGGCGTCCGCTAGCGGGCGGGACGCGGTTTTGCCGGAGTCTCTCAAGTCGCGCTCCACCGCCCGTCGAAGCATCCCCAGGCTCTCCGTATCTCCCGCCGTCCGCAGGCGAGAGGCCGATGTGACTACCGAGGTCCGCAATTCGGCCTGGCGGATGAGCTCGAGCGTGGCGAGAAGATAGGCTTCTCGCGTGGCTCGCTCCAGGTCATGGTTGAGAGCGGGGTCTTGTGTGCGGAGGTTCTTGAAGAAATGACGCGCCGGCTGCTCTGCAAACCAGACGATCGGCGCGGTTACCGACCAGGCCGCCGAAGATGGCCGCAATCAGCTTATGCGCCTGGTCGCCCAAAAGCGAATCGACGACCTTGCCCGCGACAGCTACCATAAGGCCCAGAGAAATTGGTTCCATTTGGCCTCGTATTTTACCATCCTTAAGACGACAAGTCCTCGCAAATCCAGGGCAACCTCGGAACTTCGGCCAAAAATTACTGCTTTACGAGATTAGCGCCGGGCGCGGCTTCAGCGCCGCCGGGACGCGCTCGGAACCATCGGATCGTGGCGCCTCGCGCCGTTCCTCGGCGCGCTGATCGCGTTCGCATGCGGCTCCCGCTGGCGCATCCGACCGGCGGATCTCTGGCCCCAACGCGATGCCGTTCGTACTGCTGTCCGTCACCTAGTCCATCGCCATGCGCAAGCTCTCGCGGCGGGAAGCCCGCAGGCTTCAGGATGAGATCGACCGCCTTCCGAAACGCGTTTGCAGGTGGATGCGTTCTTGAAGGAGCACGGCGTATTCGACTTCACAGTGGCGGATTTCGAGCAGGACCGCGAAACTATCCGTCAGCTCGTCCTGACCGCCTCTGAAACACGACCGCGCCTGGCGGAGAGGCTCGCCCTACTCGGCCAAGCACTCCTCCCGCCAGCACCACCGTCCTTCTCCTTTGCGCCGCCACTCGCTGTCGCCGAAGCGGAAGTTGTCCCATACCTCGGCCGGATTTCGCACCCGGTGGACGTGTTCGCCCGGCTCGTTAAAAGGGACCGCTCTGCTTCTCACGATCGCGTCGAGCGGGGGGCAAATAAAAACCGGGATCGAAACGCGGGCGCGGGTAGCGGACGGATTGGTCACCCGGTGGGGATCCGAGCGGATCCTGCCGCCGGTGGCGATTTCAGCCAGTTCGCCGTAATGCACGCACACAGGCTCGGGAACCGGGCGCCAGCGGCCGTCGGAGGTCATCGTTTCCAGCCCGCCGACGTCGTCCTGAAACAGGACCGTCAGCCAGCTCCAGTCGCAATGGGCGGCCACGCCGGAGCGCCCTTCGCCCGGGTGATAGCAGATCATCTTCATCAGCAGGTAGGCCGGTTCTTCCACCGGCAGCCCGGCCTCCGCCAGCAGCCGGCATCCCACGCGCGCCGTTTCATCCAGGAAGTCGAGGACCGTCTCGCGCCATCGCGCGCCCAGCGCCGCCGGCCAGAGGTTCGGCCCTTCCAGTCGGTGGAATCCGCCGCGTCCGGCCGCTCTCTCGGCTCCGAAGTGGATCTGCTCGCGCCAGTCGCGCGCGTTCTTCATCTCCGAGTAGCCGCGGAAGTGAGGCGAATGACGGATGTGGATGGCGTCCTTTTCTACCGCCGGCAGGGCGAAGAAGGCGCGCGCGGCCTCAAGGATGTTTGATCCGCAGCAGTTCCCGAACATCGATGTGCGGCCCGAACACCGCGACGCCCTGGTAGCGGAACATCTCGCGAGTCTCGTGCTCCTGCCACGTGACGGCTGCCTTAAACGCGGCGCGCACCACGTCGCTTTCGTCCGCCGAGGACGGCAGGTACCACGCGCGGCCTTCCATGCCCAGCGCCAGGACCCGCAGATGATAGCCGCCGTTCACCGGCTTCGCCTCAAAGCGCAGGTCGCCGCACTCGATGTCGCTCAGAATCGCGCGGACCCGACGTCCGCTCCTCACCTGGGCGATTGCCTGCTCGACGCCCTCCTCGACGTGTTCGAACACAGGCACGCCGTGCGCCGCCGCCATCGAGCGGACAAAGATCCGGCCGCGGTTCAGGTCGTCCCGTTCCTCGCTCCCCAGCCAGTCCGCGCCCTCCGGGATCATGCGAACCGCCAGCGCCAGCGGCCGCCCCAGCCCGATCAGGTAGCTTGCCTCGCCGACGCTCGCCACGCCGCGCGTGGATTCGTGAATGACGAACAGCAGGACCTCCGCCTCGTCCTTGGCCTTCATCTCCGCCGGCTCACAAGCAGGCGTCCATTCGCCGACGCCAAGCTGCGGGTTGTAGTAGCTCACGCCGGCGGCGTTCAGGCGCGGAATCGCGATCTCGCGCCGCCAGGTGGTCCGCCCGCACGCGCCGCCGAGAAAGACTTCGTTCTCCATCGGCTCACATCCGTTCCACCGTCACCGAGGCCCGCAGGTTGGCCACGCCCGCCGTGTAGCGCGAGTCGGCGACCGAGAATGCGAGCGCGTCCTCCAGCCAGTCGTGCCAGACCCCGTCCGGATCGTGCGACGCGGCGGTGAGCGTGTACTCCTGCGGGCACAGGTTGCAGCAAAACGAAAATGTCACCCGCAGCGTCGTCCCCGCCGCGCACGGTCCCAGCGGCGCCCCTTCCAACTCGGTGTTCGTGCCGAAAACCTCGAAGCCGATGCGCGTGCGGATCATGATGCCGACCACCGGGTCGGCCACGTCTTTCGCGAAGCGGACCGTCACCCGCGCCGCGACCTCCGCGCCGCTCTGCCACACCATCGCCGGGCGCCCCGACGCATCCAGGGTCTCCAGGCCGGCGACCTCCGCCCGGCCATCGCCGCGCCGGAGGGAAGGCGCAAGCGGCTGCGCGATCGACCGGCCCCATTCCTGGAGCCTTCCCGCAATGTGACGGTTGTACTTGTCGAGGACCTCGCGGGGGTCGCCCTTGGCCGCGATCCGGCCTTCCTTCAACCACCAGATCTCGTCGCAAAATGCGCGCAGCAGGTCCTGTTCATGGCTCGCTACCAGGACGGTGACGCCGGCGCGCCGCAGGCGCTCGATGCCCGCCAAGGCCCGTGCGCGAACCAGCGCGTCGTGCATCGCGAAGGCATGGTCCAGAGCCAGCGTGCCCGCCGGCGCGAGGTTCAACGGTTCGCCTACGCCGAGCAGCCGGCGCGGCTCGGTGGCGTCCACCAGGCCCGAAACGGGCTGGCCCAATCCCGCCGCCAGCCGCAGCAGCGCGCGTTTGCCCGAGCCGTCCTCGCCGATGATGCCGATGACGGCGCCGTTCGGCGCGGTTACGCTCACCTGTTCGAGCGGCGGGCAGTTCACTTCCCGGAACACGAGAGCCATCCCAGATAGAATAGCCAGTTCATGCCAAAGAGTCTTGCCGCGTTGGGAGTCCTCTGCCTCTTCGGCTGCGCGCGCGGGGAATTCAAGCTGACGCAAACCACCGGCGTGGTGCGCCTGCCGGCGGGGATCGTCGAGGTTGCCCGGGAACTGGAGATCGCGCCCGGGGCCCACGATCTGGAAATCGTCGGCGCGCCGGAAGGGACCACGCTGCGCGCCGCCGCCGGGTTCGACGGCCGGGCGGTATTGAGCTTCCGCGACGCGAAGCGAATTCGCCTGCAAGGGTTCACCATCGACGGCAACCGCCTGGCGCTCGAACAGCGAACGGAGATTCCTCCGTCCGACATTCCTTTTATCGACTACTTCTGCAACAACGGCGTGATCGCGCAGAACGCGGAGGAGTTGGAGATATCCTCGGTCCGCTTTGTGAATATCGCGAATTTCGCCGTGATTGTCTCGGAATCGCGGAATATTGTCCTGGACAAAATCGAGGTCAGCGACAGCGGTTCCCGCAATGCCGCCGGCCGGAACAACACGTCGGGCGGCGTGCTGCTGGAGGAGGGCGTCCAGGACTTCACCGTCCGCGACGGCCTGTTCGTCAACGTTCTCGGCAACGGCGTCTGGACGCATTCCCTCTATACATCCCCGCGCAACCGCAAAGGAGTCGTCGCGGGAAACGCCTTCCGGAACATCGGCCGCGACGCGATACAGGTGGGCCACGCGACGGAGGTCCTCGTCGAGCGCAACACGGGCGAGGGCATCGGCTATCCCGTCGACGCGGTGGACGTCGAAGGCGGCGGCACGCCCGTAGCCATCGACACCGCCGGCGACGTGGACGCGACGATCTATCGCATCAACCGCTTCGAGGAGATCAACGGGAAGTGCGTCGACCTCGACGGCTTCCATGACGGCGAGGTGAGCGGCAACGTCTGCGTCAACAAGGGCAGGGCGGAGGACTACCCGTTCGGCCATTACGGCATCGTGATGAACAACGCCAACCCCGATATGAATTCGCGCAATATCCGGATCGCGGACAACGTCATCGACGGCGTGAAATTCGGCGGCATTTTCGTCATCGGCTCGGGTCATCGAGTGGAGAACAACACGCTGCGCAACGTCAACGCCGCCGGCTGCAACGAGAGCGGCGCCCGCTTCGGCTGCCTGCACTTCCCCGATGAGCCGGACATCCTCCGCAGCGGCATCTACCTCGGCCGCGGCGCCGAGCGGCCCGACGCGGCGCGCGATAATCTGGTCCAGGGAAACGAAATTACCGGACACGGCATGGCGGCCCGGTGCGTCGGCTTCGCGCCGGGCGTCTCCCGCAGCGCCAACCGGGTCCGGAACAATCGCTGCGCGGACGGAAAAAGATGATTGAGGGCGGCGTCGACGACGTGATGCGGGCCGAGTGGAACCGCCGTGCGCGCGAGGACGCGAACTACTACGTCGCGTTCGGGCGGCGGGATCAGGACGAAGGCGAATTCTTCGAGACCGGCTCGGAAATGGCGACCAGCCTCATCGCGGAGCTGAGGCGCCTGCCGCCGGGCATCGGCCCCCGCGCGCGTCGCGCCCTCGAAATCGGCTGCGGGCCGGGACGCCTGATGCGGCCGCTCAGCCGCCACGTCGGCGAGATTCATGGCGTCGACGTCTCCGACGAGATGATCCGGTTGGCGCGCGAGCGGCTCCGCGACCTCCCGCACGCCCACGTCCATCACGCTCCCGGCTCGGACTTGGCGGCCTTCGCCGACGAGTCGTTCGACTTCGTCTACTCCTACGCCGTCTTTCAACACATCCCGAGCCGCGAGGTGGTGCTGCGCTATCTGCGCGAATCCCGGCGCGTGCTGAAGCCCGGCGGCATTGCTCGCTTCCAGTTAAATGGTCTTCCGGAATCCGGCGCCCAGTACGACACCTGGTGCGGCGTGCGAATCAGCGCCGCGGAAGTGGCCGCCTTCGCCCGCGACAACGACCTTCAACTGCTCGCGCTCGAAGGGCTGGCTACGCAGTACCTCTGGACGACCTGGCGCAAGCGGGCGCCCGGCGGGCCGGCGCCATCCGACAAGGGGCCCGTAACCATCCGCCGTTTGACGAACGCCTTCAGCAGCGAACCCGTAGCGCCCACGCGCGGGCGGTTCGCGTCAATTTCCTTATGGGTGGAGAACCTCCCGCCGGAATGCGACTTGAACTCGCTGTCCGTGGTGGTGGCGGGAGAACCGGGGTTCGTCTCCTACATCGGCCCTCCGGAAATGGACGGCCTCCAGCAGGTCAACGCGCTGCTCCCGGAAGGGCTGGGCACGGGCCTCCAGCCCGTGAACGTGCTCTGGCGCGGCGAGGATCTGTGTCCGCCCGCAACCCTGCGGCTCGTGCCGCCGGGCCCGCCGGTTCCGCGCGTGGTTTCGGTGAGCGACGGCGTTGACCTGCTGTCCGGAACCACGATCGGGTCCGGGTGTGTGAAGGTGGTTCTCGAGGAGGTCGCTCATCCGGAGGACCTTCGAGCGGCCGTCGAGGGACAGGCGCTCGGCGCCAAAGAGGTATTCTGCACCGATCCCAGGCTGCCGAAGTACGAAGTCAACTTCCGGATTCCCGAGAATCTGGCGGCGGGCCCGGCGCGGCTGGAACTGGCAATCGGGCGAAGGAGCTTCCCGGCCGTCGATCTGGAAGTCCGGGCCCGGCTTGGCGGTCAGTAAGTGGATGCACCGTATATAGATAAACTTCTTGACGAACCCCTATATATTGGGGCATGATTTCATTGTCGGCTAAATCGCCGTTTGCGCGATTTTCCACAGCTTGCCGGAGGGGCTAGCGATTGCGTCGAGGAGAACACATGGGACAGCTCACTCAAACACACAGCGAACGGAAGCGATCCTTGCCGGTGGCCGAGCGCACCGGCGTTTCCTTCCCCCGTTACTTCACGGCCGCGCTGGAAGCGGGCAAGACGCCGTACGACGACCTGCAGTGGGAACTGCGCACGGCCACCATCGGCAACGACAAAGGGGAAGTGCTCTTCGAGCAGCGCGACGTGGAGGTCCCCGCGGATTGGTCCCAGACCGCCACGAACATCGTCGCCAGCAAGTATTTCCACGGCAAATTGGGCTCTCCCGAGCGCGAGCGCAGCGTCGCCGAGTTGATCCACCGCGTCGTGGACACCATCGCGAACTGGGGCAGCGAGGGCCGGTACTTCAAGACTGCGGAGGATGCCGCGAACTTCCGCGACGAGTTGGCCCACCTGATGTTGGCGCAGAAGGCCTGCTTCAACTCCCCGGTCTGGTTCAACGTCGGGGTCCGGGAGGCGCGCGGTTACGGCTGGTACTACGACGAGACGTCCCAGACGGTCCTGCGGCTGGGCAAGGGCAACCCGAGGCCGCAGTGCTCGGCCTGCTTCATCAACTCCGTTCAGGACACGCTCGAATCGATTCTCGACCTCGCCAAGACTGAAGGCATGCTCTTCAAGTGGGGTTCCGGGACGGGCACCAACCTCTCGCCGCTGCGGGAAGAAAACGGCATACTGTCCGGCGGCGGGCGCGCCTCCGGCCCTATGAGTTTCATGAAGGGGCTGGACGCCTTCGCCGGCGTCATCAAGTCCGGCGGCAAGACGCGCCGCGCGGCGAAGATGGTGATCCTCAACGCCGACCACCCCGACATCGAGCGGTTCATCTGGTGCAAAGCCAAGGAGGAGAAGAAGGCCCACACGCTGATCGACTCCGGCTACGACCCCTCGCTGGACGGCGAAGCGTACGGCTCCATCTTCTTCCAGAACGCCAACAATTCGGTCCGCGTCACCGACGAGTTCATGCTCGCCGCCGTGGAGGGCCGCGATTGGTGGACCAAGTCCGTCCTGAGCGGACAGCCGGTAAAGCGCTACAAGGCGCGCGACCTGCTGAAGCACATCGCCGAAGCCACGCACCAGTGCGGCGATCCGGGCATGCAGTTCGACACCACCGTCAACCGCTGGCACACGTCGAAAGCCAGCGGGCGGATCAACGCCTCCAACCCCTGCTCCGAGTACATGTTCCTGGACGACTCGGCCTGCAACCTGGCGTCGCTGAACCTGGCGAAGTTCCTCGACCCCAGCGGCCGCTTCGACGCCGAGGCGTTCCGCCGCGCGGTGGATACGGTCATCCTGGCCCAGGAGATCATCGTCGACAATGCCAGCTACCCGACCGAGAAGATCGCCCGCAATTCACGGGACTTCCGGCCGCTCGGGCTGGGCTACGCCAACCTGGGCGCGCTGCTGATGTCGCTCGGCATGCCCTATGACAGCGAGCAGGGGCGGGCGTGGGCGTCGGCCATCACCGCCATCATGTGCGGCCAGGCCTACCTGACCAGCGCGCGGATCGCGGAGGCCACCGGGCCGTTTCCCGAATACGCCATCAACGAGGACTCGTTCCTGGAGGTCATCCGCATGCACGGCGAGGCGGTGAACGGCATCGACGGCAAGCTGGCCCCGCCGGAACTCGTCGAATCGGCCCGCGCCTGCTGGCGCGATGCCTACCGTCAAGGGCAGCGGTCGGGCTTCCGCAACGCGCAGGCCACCGTAATCGCCCCAACCGGCACCATCGGCTTCATGATGGACTGCGATACCACCGGAATCGAACCCGAACTGGCGCTGGTGAAGTACAAGAAGCTGGTGGGCGGCGGCGTTATCAAGATCGTCAACAACACGGTCCCGCAGGCGCTGATCCGCCTCGGGTACAACACCGGCCAGGTGGACGCCATCGTCAATCACATCGACGCCACCGGGACCGTTGAAGGCGCCCCGCACCTCAAGGAGCAGCACCTCGCCGTTTTCGATACCAGCTTCCGCCCGCAGAACGGGACCCGCTTTATCCACCACATGGGACATGTGCGGATGATGTCGGCCGTACAGCCGTTCATCTCCGGCGCCATCTCGAAGACCATCAACATGCCGGAGGAGTCCACGGTGGAAGACATCATGGACGCCTACGCGGAAAGCTGGCGGCTGGGGTTGAAAGCCGTAGCCATCTACCGCGACAACTCCAAGCGCGTACAGCCGCTGAGCGCCGCGGGCAAGGGCGAGAAACGAGCCGCGGCGGCCGCCGTTACGGAAAAGATCGTCTACCGGCCCGTGCGGCGCAAGCTGCCGGACGAGCGGCAGTCGATCACCCACAAGTTCTCCATCGGCGGACACGAGGGCTACCTGACGGTCGGGCTGTTCGAGGACGGCAGTCCCGGCGAGTTGTTTGTCACCATGGCCAAGGAGGGCTCGACCATTTCGGGCCTCATGGACAGCTTCGCCACCGCCATCAGTTACGCGCTTCAATACGGGGTGCCGCTGAAGTTCTTCGTCGACAAGTTCAGCCACGTGCGGTTTGAGCCCAGCGGCTGGACGGGCAATTCGCAAGTGCCCTACGCCAAGTCGATCATGGACTACATCTTCCGCTGGCTTGGCCTGAAGTTTCTCGGACCGGAGTACGCGGGCGGCGAGGCGGGCGACAGCGCCCGGCTGCGGCCCACCGAACCGGAGCCGCAGCAATCCCTTCCGTTCGACAGCGCGCTGTCCGATGCGCCGCTGTGCGCCGAGTGCGGCGGCCTGATGACCCGGAACGGCTCCTGCTACAAGTGCGAAAACTGCGGCGGCACCAGCGGTTGTAGCTAGGCCGCTTCGCTTGTCAGCCAACAATGGAACAGCTTGTAAGCATCCCCGTGCATTGCCCTGTCGGCGCGCCATCAGGCATGCGGCCAGTTTTTCGCGCGCGTATGCATCGGGAGGCGGCTGACTTCAAGGAGCAGGCAACGTTCATCGCGCGCCGGCTGGAGAGTTCGATACCTGCTCGAGAATCGCGAAATCGCCTGGATTCCAGGCCTGCGCGATGACGTAGAGCTTACCGCCGGTCTCCCGCAACACCGCGTTGTGGATGTGCAGGAAGTTGGCGAGCCCGAGATCTTCCTTGGGCATGATCGTCGAAATCAACTTGTCGTTCTCGACGATGTAGATCGGCGCGCCTTTGCTTCGGTCGGGACCGTCCAGCGCGCCCACGATGGCGTAGTTGCCGAGGTAGTAAATATCGCAGGGCAGGGAACCCAGCGGCATCCGTAGCGTGGACAGGTATTGGCCGTAGCGGGTGAAACGATCGATCTCCGCGTTCGGACGGTCCGCGATGTCCAGCCGCTTCGTTCCCGGCGGAATCGCGATGCCGTGCCCCGTTCCGAACTGCCCGGCGCCCGTTCCTTTGCCGCCGAACGATAAGTCGTGCCAGGCCGTGCGCAGCGGATTCACGCCCAGAATTCTGGCGGTGAGCACGTAATCCAGGTTGGAGTAGCCGGTGGTGACGTAGAGCAAGCCATCGAGTTGCTCGACGTCGGTGGGAACGAAGTTGCCGCGGCCTGCGAAGTAGTCGTTCGGGACGGGATGTCCCAGGTCCTCTCCGGGCGCCGGCGGCTTCAGCGTGTTCACCAGTTTGCCGTCGACCGTCGTCGTGAAAACCCGGTTTGCTTCGTTGCCCGGAAACGTCAGGTAGGGCGTTCCGTCGGAGGCGGTCCAGATGGTGGCGTTGTGGAGGTTGGTGTCTTTCATCTCCGCGGGGGTGTCCACCATCCGCGTACTTTTCAGATCCGCGCTGATCTGGACGATCCCGGCGCCTTTCAGCGCGAAATAGGTCTCGCCTTTCCCCGGTCGGAGGTCCACGGCGAAGCCGCCGTGCGCCCCCTTTAGCGCCTTCTGGGCTTCGGGCGGAAGGTGGTCCGACCGGTAGAGCACGCGGAAGCGCATCTTGCCCTCGCCGCTGACCCCGTTCGCCGCGCTCTGCGCTCTGCCCCCCGCCAGCCAGCCGAGCGCCAGCAGACCGGCGAATACCGCTCCCATCGCGAATCGTTTCATTAGGATGCCCCTCCGGACCCGATTACGCATTAGACCATATCCGGGGGCCGAGGCCAACTGCTGGCGGCGCCGTTGAGGCCGGGCGCGGCATAGGCCCATCCCCCGGCAGCCCATGTGGCGTTAAGATGCGAGTGGGAGGGAAAACGATATGAAGGTTGTCATATCTGTATTGACGCTCCTGACCCTCGCCGCGCCGCTGGCCTCCGCGGCCGACTTCTGGGAGAAGAGGCCGTTCCCAAACTGGAGCGTCTCCGATATTCAGAAGATGTTGACCGATTCCCCTTGGGCCCGTCCAGCGCTGGTCCCTCGGGAAACTCTATCTCGTGAAGCGAGCGATTCGGAAGCGCGCACGGGCGGGCGGACCGGTTGCGGGAGCTGTGCCGTTACCAGTTCCACCGCAACGGTCGAGTCGTTGCGTTCGCCCGAACTTCAGGCGCCGCTCGCGGTGGTTGTTCGCTGGCTGTCGGCGCTGCCCGTAAAGCAGGCGCTCGTGAAACTCCGCTTTGGCGAGGAGGCGGCCGGTTCACAAGCCGCCGAACTGCTCGCTCAGGCGGAAGAGCGGTACGTGGTGGGGATCTCCGGCTTGCCGGCCGCGCTGTTGCCGGACGCTTCGGAGGAAATTCGATCCAAGGCATTCCTCGAAATCAAGAACTCCGCGCCCATTGCTGCCGAGGACGCAGCGATCCGCGGCGAAGGTCAGGCGGTGAACCTCGTGCTGTACTTTCCCAGGCAGCGCACCGGCGGCGAGGTGATTTCGCTGAGTGATCGCGAGGTAACGGTGGCGCTGAAACTCGCGTCGGTCGGGATCAAGCGCAAATTCAAATTGTCCGACATGGTGTACCAGGGAAAGCTGGAGTTGTAGCTTTCGTCGAATTGGCGCTCTCACTTCCGTAAACTGGCAGAATGGCTGCTGGAAACCATGAAGCACAGCATCGGTATCCTTCTCATGGGCGCGGGACTGTTACGCGGCGAGCAACTGGCGCCGGTCGCTCCGGGCGTCCCGCGTGAACGGGGAGGCCAGGTCCATGCGCGGCAGGAGGGCGCGTATCTGCGGCTTACGGCGCGCTAGCGCTCAACAGCCAACCTGTAATAGCGATCGATAGGTTCTGTTCGCGGAGCATCATGATGGCCACGCGTCGCGAGTTTCTGAAACAAACCTCTGCGGCTGGGCTCGTCGCAGCGCCCCCCTGCCTGATCGCCCGCAACGCGTAAACCGACGCTCCAACCCGGGCAGGTAGCCCAACCGGGCCTACGCCCGGCATCGTTCAGACGGCGCTAGGTCTACTCGATGCCTCGAAGCTCGGCTTCACTCTAACCCACGAACACATCTGTAAAAACCCGTCGGAACGCTTTGGTGGCCGGGTGAATTCAGTCGCTAAGGCCGTCGACAAGCTCAAGGAGGCGCGTGACGCAGGCATCAACACCATCGTCGATGTGACCCCTTTTGATGTCGGGCGCGACGTCCGCTTCGGCCAAGAGGTCTCGCGCAAATCCGGAATGCAAATCGTGGCGTGCACCGGCCAACATCTTTTTGCGCTTGAATCCTACAATGCGCGCACCACGGAGGAGATCGCCGAACTGCTTATCCGGGAAATCGAGCAGGGAATCGACGGTACGGACATCAAAGCCGGTGTCATCAAAGTCGCGGCCCGTTCTGACGCCATCACGCCCGCCGAAGAGAAGGTGTTCAGGGCTGCGGCGCGTGCCAGCAAGGCCACCGGGATTCCAGTCGAAACGCACACCAATTCGCGCCGGCGCGGCGGTGAGAAGCAGGCCGACATCTTCGAGGCGGAGGGCCTGAGTCCAGCCAGGGTATCTCTCGGTCACAGCAACGACACCGACGATGTGGATTACCTCACGGGTCTTGCCAAACGCGGATACACGCTCGGCATGGACCATGCCTTCTGGGGAATGGCTCCAGGGGCGACGTTGCCTTGGCAAAGACGGGTGGAATGCGTCAAACAGCTCATTGACGCAGGCTTCGTCGACCAGCTATTTCTTTCCAACGACTGGGTATTCGGCGACGTTGAGCGAGATACAGTCAACCCGGATGGGTTGCTGTACACCACTCGGAAGACGATTCCCTTTCTGAGACAGATAGGCGTATCACAGCGAGCCATCCATGCCATCACAGTAGAGAATCCCAAACGTTTCTTCAGTCGTAGCTAAGCGCCGAAACATCAGCGATGGGCTCCCTCAAGCCGTTCTGCCCTGGAATTCTGTCCACGGAAAATCGCCTGGACCCGGCGCATGCGGAGAGCGTGCCGACATAGATCCTCTCTTGTCGCCGGGCGTTTATCGACCCGACGAATCGGCCCTGGAGTCGTCGGCCGAAAAATTTCCTGTACCGACTGACTTTTCTCGCCCTTGTCACCGATCGCCAAGAACAGCGAACCCGAAATCCCCAGTCACAACCCATTCACCCTCGTTATCCCCTTATCCTCAACCACTTCCCATTTCTTCGCGGTGAATACCCCGCCTCGCCCCCTTAAAATGGGTTGTGAACGACCGGCGCGAGGACGGCAGATGCGCCCCGGAGCCGGACGGGGCGTCCGGCGGGGTCCAGGGGACCGCTCCACGCAGCGGTGAGTGAGGGAAGGTGCGCTTGCGGCGTTAGAGGTCGATCGCGTAGGCCTGTACGGGTTCCACGCGTCCTTTGACGCGGACGCTGCCCACGCTGCGCGCGTTGAAGGCGCCGCGAACGGCGTTGTAGGTGTATTCGCTGACCAGGATCTCCGCGCCGATCTCCCGCGTTGCCGATTCCAGGCGCGACGCCAGGTTGACGGTGTCGCCGATGGCGGTGTATTCCATCCGCTGGGATGAACCGATGTTGCCGACGATCGCGGGACCGGAGTTAATGCCGATGCCGATGGCCAAGGGCAACCCGCCTTCCGCCTCCTGCCTCGCGCGCAACCGGCGCAACTCCCGCTGCATTTCCAGCGCGGCCTTCAGCGCGTGCTCTTCCTGGTACGGGTCGTCCTGCGGCGCGCCGAACAGTACCATCAGTCCGTCGCCCATGAACTTGTCGAGCGTGCCCTGGTGGCGGAAGACGACGTCGACCATGCGCTCGAAATATTCGTTCAGCATCAGGACGACCTGCTCCGGGGCCATGGATTCGGCGATGGTCGAGAAACCGCGAATGTCGCAGAACAGGACGGTCACCTTCTTCCTGTCGCCTCGAACCTCCGGAACGGCGCCGGAGCTGAGGATGTTGTCCATCACTTGGCGGGAGACGTAGCGCGCGAAGGCGGTTTTCACCACCTCGCGTTCTTTCAGGCCGGCGGCCATCGCATTGAGGGCCCCGGCCACCACGCCGAACTCATCGCGCGATTCCACCGGAGCGCGGGCGTCGAAGTTGCCCTTGCCGATTTCGTTGACGGCGCGGTGAATCACATCCAGCGGCCGGCTGACGCGGGAGGCCAGAAAGAACGCGCCCGCCAGCGACAGGAGCGTGACCGCCGCGAGAACGGCGAGGCCGCTGTAAAGAATAGGCTCGAGGCGCTGGTGAACGCGTTCGGCGGAGAATTCCACGCGGACGGCCGCCACAACGTTTCCGGCGGCATCCTTGATGGGCGCCGTCGCGGTCAGGGCTTTGCCCCATTCGTCTTCGGTGAATTGACGATCCACATGGACCGACTCGATGGAGGGGATTTCGCCGCGCAGCATGCGATACACCTCGCCGGGGCGCGCCGAGCCAGCGACGCTTTCCTCGGGATCGACGCCGATCAGGAACACCTTCGGATCCTTCGGCGACGGGTAGATGGTGATGACGTTCTTCACCCACGTATCTTCGCGGCGATTCACGTCGCGCGCGCGGGCAATCTGTTTCCGGAGAGCGGCGTAGGCGGCCGTTTTCTCATCGGGATCGGCCTGGAGCGAGCGGTGCAGGTCGCCGTCAACGAACGTAGCGACGGTGGCGGCGATCGATTCCGCTTTCGCGCGGAACCCTTCCAGCAGATGCCGCTTGGCCAACTGGTAGAGCAGGCCGACGGCCAGGGCGTTCGCGCCGACGGCAAGCGCGGAGAGAACCAGCAGCAGCTTCGTGCGATAGCGCAAATCGATTCCGCCGCCTCCTTACATCCATCTCATCGGACCTAGGCGCGAGACTTCGCAGTGTAACGGACGATCAGAATCGTGATGTCGTCGCTTTGGGGCGCATCGCCGACGAACTCCGCCACGTCCTGAATGACCGCCTTGGCCATGAACTCCGCCGGTTCGCCGGGCCGGACCGTCCGCAGCGTCCGCTGAATCCGCTCGGCGGTGAACAGCTTGTTCTGGATATTCATCGCCTCGTTGACGCCGTCGGAATAGAGCACAATGGCGTCGCCGGGTTCGAGTTGAATCTCGCCCGCCGCGAACGGATAGTCGTTGAGAAAAGCCAGGGCGATGCCGGACTTCTTCTCCACCATCTCCACTTCGCCGGAGGCCCGCACGACAAACGGAGGTTCATGCCCGCCGTCGGTGTACTGGATGCGCCCGGTACGCAGGTCGAGGACGCCGGCCAGCATCGTGACGAACATCTGCGATTCATTGTTTTCGCACAGGAAGCGGTTGACGTTGCGGAAGGTGGCGGTAAGATCGTCCGGGTTCGCCATCGCGGAGATTTTGAACGCGCTCCAGGTCATGGCCATGAACAACGCGGCGTGGACGCCCTTGTCGGAGACGTCGCCGACAATGAAACAGAGGCGGTGGCCGTCCAGCAGAAAGAAGTCGTAAAGATCGCCGCCGACATCCAGCGCCGGCCTGAGCATCGCGTAGATGTCGAGCTCCGGCTTGTCGGGAAACGCCGGGAAGCGCTTGGGCACGAGGCCCATCTGAATGTCGTGGGCCAGGCGGAGCGACTGCTGCATTTTCTGCGCCTGCACGTAGGACTCGACGAGTTCGGCGCGCTCCAGCGTCATTGCCAGGTGGCTGCAAATGGCCCGGAGGAAGGCCTCGTCCTCCTCGGTGAAGGCGTGGCCGCTGCACTTGTTCAAGACCTGCACCACGCCGACCAGCCGGTTGGTCTTGCTGAGGATGGGCGTCGAAAGGATGGAGCGCGTGACGAAACCGGACTTCTTGTCGAACGACGGGTTGAACCGCGGATCGCTGTAGGCGTCCGTGATGTTGATGCTTTCGCGGGTTGCGCCGGCCGCGCCCACGATGCCGACGCCGAGCGGCACGCGGATTTCCGCCGTCTGGAGGCCTTCGGCCACCTTAGTGTAGAGTTCGCCCTTGCTTTCGTCGTACAAGAAAAGCGAACTTCTCTCGGCATCCATGGCGCGGGTGACTTCCGACACCATGATGGCGAGCATCCGGTCGAGGTGGATCTCCTCGCCGAGCACCTTCGACAGGTGAAGGAGGATCTCCAGCTTCCGCGCCTGGTCCGACGCGGCTTCGACGCTACGATTGGCGGCCGGGGCTGGTTGCGGCGTTTGCATGGGGAAGCTTCACGATAAAGCGGTGAACATTGCCAGCGGCGGTGGCGTCGTATTGGAGATCGTCCACCGCGTCCATGGCCAGCATGATACCAAGACCGCCGATCGCTCGATCCTCGAGCGGAAGCGAGAGGTCGTCGGGATGGGGCATCCGGTGGGCGTTAGGATCGTAAGGTTTGCCGTGATCCTCGACCCGGATCACGAATTCGTCGGCGTCGAGGTCGGCCCGCAACGTGATATCGCCAGAGAGTCCGGCTTCCTCGTATCCGTGGAGAACGATGTTGGTGACGATCTCGTCCACGGCAAGACAAAGGTTATAAATCTTGCCGCGATCGAAGCCGGCTTGGCCGGCGGCGCGGGCGACGTAATCGCGCACTCCCTCGAGCGAGTCCAGCGTCCCGGGAAAGGTCTGTTCGTCCATGTGGCGGTGACCTGAATCGCGACGGCGGGTGGAAGCAGTGGGTCCGGCCGGCCGCCGCGATTGCGAAAGCTTCCTGTTAGCCGGCGGCGGCCTTGTCGATATCCTCGCTGTCCACCACGTACACGCCGTCGTAGAAGCCGGTTTTCTTCAAGGTATCGACGATGGTCGGCTGCGGCTGAACCATGTAGATCTTGAGACCGGGCTGGCGCTGCTTGGCGAAGATCAGGATCCGCAATCCGGCCGACGCCATGAACGTCAGTCTGTCCACCACCATCACCAGCCGGTCGGGCGAAGCGCCGAGGATCTTCTCGACCTCCTGGCGGACCGAGGGCGCCGAGTTGCCGTCCAGTTCTCCGGACAACTCCAGGCGCGCGGTCTTACCTTCCAAAGACGAGTTCATTGCCAGAGGCATAGTTTTCGATTCTCCTTCCTGTTCACAAGCGGTCCGCAATCAAGACCATGATCGAGCGCGGGCCGACGATGATCTCTCCCTGATTTTCCAGCCGCGGCGCCTGGGACTTCTCGTAAATATCGTGCGGGGACGGCATCGAGGTGTTGATCGCCACCTTCCAACTCCGGCCGTCGCCGGCATAGGGGAGCTGGAACGGCAGCCCGTCCCAATGCATGTTCATGGCGAAATAGATCGCGTCGTCGCGAGGCGTGGCGTGTTCCCCGCACAGCTCGACCGCCAGGCAGCGGCTTCCGGCCGAGTAGTCGGCCCAGAACGCCTGCGTGCCGTGGAAGCGGATGTCGGGACGCCCGCTGCCGACCACGTCGCGATGCTCGAAGAAGCGGTCGCCGCGCAAGACGGGGTGCTCGCGGCGGAAGCGAATGACGCCTTTGATGAATTGCAGAAGCTCCGTGTTGCGATCCACCATGGTCCAGTCCAGCCAGGCGAGTTCGTTATCGTGACAATAGGCGTTGTTGTTGCCGTTCTGGGTGCGGCCCATCTCGTCGCCCATCACGATCATCGGAATGCCGCGGCTGAGCATGAGCAGGCACATGGCGTTCTTCACCAGTTTGCGGCGGAGCGCGTTGGTTTCCGGATCGGTGCTCTCGCCTTCCCAGCCCGCGTTCCAACTGTCGTTGTCGTTGGAGCCGTCGTTGTTGTTCTCGCCGTTGGCCTCGTTGTGCTTCCAGTTATACGAGTAGAGGTCCCACAGCGTGAAGCCGTCGTGGGCGGTGATGAAGTTCGTGCTGGCGGTGGGGCCGCGGTAGTAGTACAAATCGGGCGAACCCTGGATGCGCTGGGCCATCTCGCCGACCTGCGCCATCTCGCCCTTGATGAACTTCCGAATGCAGTCGCGGTACTTGCCGTTCCACTCCGCCCACCGCCCGTAAGCGGGGAACGATCCCACCTGGTAGAGGCCGCCGGCGTCCCAGGCTTCGGCGATCAGCTTGCATTTGCTGAGCACGGGATCGTAAGCCAGCGACTCCAGCAGCGGCGGATTCGCAAGGGGCGCTCCGTTCTGGTCGCGGCCCAGAATCGACGCCAGGTCGAACCGGAAGCCGTCCACGTGGTATTCGGAAGCCCAGTACCGCAGGCAGTCGAGCACCATGTTCCGGACCACCGGATGATTGCAGTTGAGCGTGTTGCCGCAGCCGGAGAAGTTGTAGTAGTAACCTTCCGGCGTCAGCATGTAGTACGTGCGGTTGTCGATGCCGCGGTAGGAGATCGTCGGTCCGCGGTGATCGCCCTCGGCCGTGTGGTTGAAGACGACGTCGAGGATGACCTCGATGCCGGCCTTGTGCAGGTCCTTGATCAGCGTCTTGAGTTCGTCCACCTGCATCCCGAACCGGCCCGTTGCGGCAAAGCCCGCCTTGGGCGCGAAGAAGCCGAGGGTGCTGTATCCCCAGTAGTTCAACAGCCACTCGCCGGTCTCGGGGTGGCGGCGGCTGTTTTCCCATTCGTCGAATTCGAAGATGGGGAGAAGCTCGATGCAGTTGATGCCGAGGTCCTTCAGATACGGAATTTTTTCGCGGATGCCCGCGAACGTACCGGGGGCGCTGACGCCGGAGGTGGGGCTGGCGGTGAACCCGCGAACGTGCATCTCGTAAACGACGAGGTCCTTGGACGGCGTCTCCAGCGGCCGGTCCCCTTCCCAGTCGAAATCGTCGAAGGCCAGCCTTGAGCGATGGCCGTACATGTCGTTCCAGTCCGGCTCGGCGCGCCAGACGTCGCGGCCGCCGATGACCTTCGCGTACGGGTCGCCGACGATTTTGGATTTGTCGAAGCGGTGGCCCCAGGCCGGCTCCCACGGGCCGTCGAACCGGAAGCCGTACTCGAGTTCCTCATAGTCCAGATCGAAGACGATCATCGAATAGACGTCGCCGATCCGGAACTCCTGGGGGAACTCGATCTCCACCATCGGCTCCGGTTCGTGTTTTCGGAACAGGACCAGAGTGCAGGCGGTGGCGGCGCTGGAGAAGACCGAAAAGTTCACGCCGTTCGGGACCATGGTGGCCCCGAACGGCAAGGTGCGTCCGCGCCGGAACTTGAACCCTTCGTGTTCGTGCGTGGGGTAGTAGTCGATGCGTGATTCCATCGGCATTCCTAGGCGAAGGCGCCCATCGCTTCCACATCCGAGCCGGCGAGCGTGAAGAAGCTCAGGAAACCGGTGTGCGACATGACGGACTGGATCTCCGGGGAGACATTGAGCAGTACGAGTTTTCCTTTTTTGGCGGCGAACTCGCGGTACACCAGCAGCAGCAAGCGGAGACCAGCGCTTGAAAGATAGTTCACTTTCGTCATGTCGAGGATCACTTTCGATGCTTTCTCCAGCGTCGGCGCAATCTGCTCCCGCACGAGAGGCGCGGTTTTGCCGTCGATGCTGCCGTCCAGCCGGATCGTGCTGACGTCTCCCACTTCCGTGATTACGACATTCATGCTGTCACCTACTTCCCGGCCTGCGCCATCCACGAGGCCGGACTGACCTTTACCTTGACCGTCTTGCGCGCGCCGCCCGAGGGCAGTTGCACGGTGAGGCCGAAGGCGTCGAAATTGTCGTACTTCTCGCCGTCCAGCCAGCACTCCTCGATGTAGATGCTGCCCTGCGGCAGGATGTCGGGCGAAACGCGCAGGACGTTGTTCGGGAAGCTGTCCGGGTAGGGCTTGAAGTAGAAATTCATGGGCTGCTTGGTGATAAGCAGGTTGGTGTAGACGGCCGCCAGGAAACACAGCTCCATCGAGTGATAGCAGCTCATCGAATGGCTGCCCTTAAGCCGCTCCGTGCCGAGCAGGTAGGGCAATCCGTTCCCCAGCGTGTTGAAGTAGACGGCGCCGTCGTCGTGGTCGAGGAAGAAGGCGTTGTAGAAGGCCGCGGCTTCGCGCGCCAGGCGGAGGTAGTAGTCGTCGCGAAGGGTGCCGTTGAGGATCAGGTAAGCCAGAATCGCCTGCTCCTGCTGCCACCAGGCCTTGCGGTCGTGCCAGACGAAGCGGAAGTGCTTGCCGTCGGGTTTGAGCACGCGCTCGACGACGTCATACCAGCCGCCGCGCTGGCGGTCCGAGCCGGCTTCCGGCATCAGTTCCGCAATCTGGCGGGCCAGCCAAACGTAGTTGTCCTTGGCCTTCAGCGAGTTCATGCGCATCAGGTTCCAGGAGATCTTCAGGTTGTGGCCGACGACGCTGCGGTCCTGCTGCCAGCCCCACTCCCGGTCCGGGCTCCAGTCCTCGAAAAAGCGCTCCTGCACGAACGGGCTGTTTTCGTAATCCGGGAAGCGTTGGGCGATGGTGTCGAAGGTGTACTCGAGGAAGTCGGCGTACTTCTGCTCGCCCGTGGCCAGGTAAAGGTTGATCAGGTAGGCCGGAGCGTGGTCGCCCACCGAGTTCCAGTTTTTGCGGGCGCGGTTGTTGCCGAGCGACGGCGCGCGCGGATCCAGCGTTTCCGGGTCGAGGTGCGAGAAGTATCCGCCCTTGTCGGCATCGTGATAATACTTGTCGAACAAGTCGACCGTCTTCTGCATGTCCCAGAGAATTTTGGGATCGCCCGTGATCCGGTACGTCATGCACGGACCGCAGAGCGCGTAGATCTGCTCGTAGGCGGGGATCGAGTGATAGTCGTCGCCGAATTCGGAGGTGAGCAGCTTCAGCTCCTTGCCATCGTCCTGGATTTTGATGCCGTGATACCAGTAGACGATGTCGTCGTCCTGGTCGTAGAAGCGCATGTGGTCGCGCAGGTACTGGGTGCCCTTTTCGGAGGCTTCCAGGAACGCATCATCGCCGGTCATCATGTAGGCCGTGCTGATGCCGTAGATCATGCGGCTGATGGTGTCGGTTTCCTGGAGACCTTTGGCCCGGCCCTCCTTCTCGCTGTCGCCCTTCTTGGCGCCGGCCAAGTGGAGCATGGTCCGGTATTCGCGGAAGTCGATCGGCTTCTGAGGGTGCTCGAATTGCCACTGCAAGTACGAGTAGCCGATGGAGCGCGACTGGTTGATCCACCAATCCGGCTCTTCGTGGCGAAACACGCCGGGGCCGTGTCCGGCGAAGACGAGCCATTGCGCCTCGAACTTGCCGGCGCCGCCGGTTCCGGGATAGAACGAGCCGTAGACGTAGACGAACTGCCGGTGCAGCGCCAGCAGGGACGGCATGGCGCCCGTCGCGTCCCGATAGCCTTCTCCCAGGTTGAAGCTGTACTTTGCGTAGGTGTTCGGCGTCAGATGCACCGTCAACTCGCGGTCGTCGGAAGTCTTTAGCGTGAAGTAGCCGTCTTTGGAGTTGAACGAGCTGACGTAGCCAGCAATTGTGTCGGAGAACGTGAAGTCAACGTTCATCAGTCATCCTTTCTCTTCTCTGTGTTGCCGCTCGAACCGGCATTCGTGCGAGTATCCTGAACTCACTTCGTGACGCACAAGCAGGGTGAACAAGGTGGAGACACTATCTCATCGGGCTGAGAAAGGGCAAACGGACAGGTTTCCCGGACTCAGCAGACAGTCGCTCTTGAACGGGGTGAATTGTCGAAAACCTAGCCCTCCTGCCGAGCCACAACAGCCCCTCCTGCCGCGCCCAGCCGCCTTTCTCCGCCTCCCAAAAAGGCGCCCGGCGCGAATCCACTCGTTACCGCTACGTTCGAGTAAGGTAACACGAGTTCGCTCGGGGTGTCAAGGAGTTTTTGCGCGGTGGGAACCGGAAATATCTGAAGAGAAGGGATTTAGAGTGCCGGCAAGACAGCCCGAGGGCGGCTGGCGCGCCGGCCGCTCCGGAGCGCAGGGGCCCGCCCCCGGCCGAAGGGTAAACCCCGAAGCGGCGACGATTTGGGTCTTGACGAGTTCCGAGCGCTGATGTTATTGTAAAGTGCAATCTCCGTTCACAAGCGCTGGCGCTGGGAGCGCCACAACCAAACGAGGAGGGGCTTACTTACATGAAGGGTAAGATCGGAGTGCTGATCGAGGACCATTTCGATCAGACGGAGTTCCGAATGTTCAACGAATTTTTCCCCAAACACGGTTACGAAGTGGAGTACATCTCTCACTTATGGGGGAACCCCGAATTGCATTTCGGGGGTAATCCGGATGACGGGACGATCGAGGAGCACGTCACGGTGCGGACGGAAGTGAACAACGTGAAGCCTTCCGACTACGCCGGCCTGATCCTGATCGGGGCATACGCGATGGATCGGCTGCGATACCAGGCGAACCCGGTCAAGGGGCAGCCGAACCAGGCGCCGGCCGTGGCGTTCATCCGGCGGGCGATGAAGGAAGACGCGCCGGTCGGCACGATCTGTCATTCGCTCTGGCTCCTGTGCGCCGACCCGGCGCTGTTGAAGGGGCGGAAGGTGACGTGCGCCCACAATATCATCTGCGACGTGGAGAACGCGGGCGCGGAAGTGATATTCGAGGGCGATCAGACGTCCGACCTGGTAGTGGACGGCAACCTGATTACTGGCAAGCATCCGGCCGTCACGCAGCAGTTCATGGAGACGTTTCTCCAGAAAATCGAAGGCCAGGCGGCGAGCGCGGGCCAGTAAGCGCGCATCATTCGAAGGGGACCGACGAAGGGGAACGAAGGCAAGCTATGCGAACGGCGAATTACGCAAAGAGGGACGAACCGGGCCAGGTGACGTTCTACGTTCTGCTGTGGAAGCGGCGCGGCATCTCGCTCGAACTGTTTGACGACTACTGGCGCAACGTCCACGGGCCGGTCTGCGCCCGTCTGCCGGGCCAGTTCCAATACTGGCAGCTTCACGTGGCCCACAACGACGGGGGCGTCTGGCCGCAGATGGCGGGCATCGACTACGCCACGGCGCCGGACGACCAGTTCGAGGGCATCGCGGAGCTCACGTTCCGGTCCGAGGACGACCGCAACACATGGTTCCGGGCGGCGGCGATCCTGATGGACGACGAGCACAACCTGTTCCGGAAGGCGATCGGCTACAACACGAGTCCCGGCAACTCGATCACGTACGTGGACGGCATCGGGACCGGCGATCCCAACGGATCGCTGGGCATTCCCAAGTTCCATGTGATGGTGAAGCAGGCCGACGGCGTGAGCGTAAAGGAGTTTCGGAACTACCTGAAGAACACGTTCGCTCCGGCGGTGGTCTCGAGCGACCTGGCGCTGAAGCTGCGGCTGCATCTGTTCGAGGAAGTGGATGCCAGCCGCCCGGACGCGGCCGGGGTCGCGCATGCGGAGCCGCGGGAACTGAGCTACCAGGCGGCATTCGAGATGGCGTTCTCGAACCGGCTGGAGATGGAAACCTTCTTTGCCTCCGCTGAATACCAGAAGGCGGCGGCGAACCAAGCGCGGTACATCAAGCAACTTTGTCCGTTCCCCGAACGGGACCCCTACACGTTCGTCTACAACGGCGAGATGACGCTCGCCGGCCAGCGCGGATCGACGGTGGCGCAATTGATTACCGAAATTGGGGCGGTCAATCAATTGAAAGACGATATCACGAGTCTGATGCTTGGCCAGGCGGCGACAACGGCGCAAGGAGCGTAAAAGGAAGGAACCGCTAACAGTGGCTGATATTTCGATTAAAGAAAACGCAGTCCTTGGCGATCAGCAGCTTCAGGATGCTTTGAACTCGGTGCATCCGCGTTTTGGAGATTTTTGCACCAGGGTAGCCGCCGAAGCCTGGGGTCTGCCGCTGATCGATCAGCGCACGAAGGCGCTCATCACGATCGCGGTGGACGTTGTGAACGCGAACGAGAACGGGCCTGGGGCTCCGTTTGAGGCGCACGTCCATATGGCGCTGAAGCAGGGCGCCACACTGGCCGAGATCGAAGAAGTGTTGTTGTTCATGTGCGTGTACGCGGGGTTCAACAAGGCGGCCAGCGCGTTCGGCCGGCTCAGCGAGATCGCGGCCAAGGGCCGGACGGCTTTCGGAGACACGATCTAAAGGCCCAGCGCCGGCGACTCACATTCACGTACTGTATCTATTTCTGACCACGGGAGACTGGGATGCGAAAGAGAACCAACTATTACAAGGATCTGTCGGCGGATTACTCGAAACCGGAGCCGGTTTCGGCGGAAATGTCCAAGAAGCTGCTGGACGACGCGGCCCGTTACATCGAGATGAAAGAGGCTACGTTGCCGCAAATCGGCCCGAATTACGGGGCCGAGCAGATCGAGAAGGAAAACAAGGACTGGTGGCCCACCCACTGCGAGGCCCTGCGCAAAGGCCGCGGCGACCTGCTGACGGGAGAGTACCGCAGCGACCTGGTGTACTTCTGTCAGGACGGGCCCTATTACGGCCTGGACGAGCAGAAGTCGCGCGAGCAGCACTGGTGGGCGCTGATTGCCCAGCCGGGCGTGATCATGACGTGGCCGATCGTCATGTTCCACGGCGAGTTCGTTCACTTCGAATGGGCCTGCATGGATACGGCGACCAACGAGACGCTGGCCAAGGGCACGGTCTGCTGGGTGCGCCGGGGACATCGGGGCGCCTGCTATTTCAAGAGCGAGCAGCTCACATTCTACCGGGACGTTTTCGCTCCGCAGGAACTGCTGGATCACATCACGACGTAGGTTCCGGTTTACTGTTGGCCGCATTGCCGGAGGGAATCTGGGTTCCCTCCGGCTTCGACATTTTGAGGAGGGAAAGACAGTGGAACCCTGGTTTGATCCGAAGTTGTCGTTTATCCCGGGGATGTTCTTCGGCGTTCTGGGCGGGGCGACAGGCATCATGGCCGGAAAACTGGCGCCGCTTGGCAAGGCGCGGCGGTTCGTCCTTGGGAGCCTGTACGCGCACCTGGTCATCTCCCCGCTGCTGATCTGCATCGCCATCTACGCTCAGCAGGTCGGCCAACCGTTTATGATCTGGGGTCCCGGCATCGCGCTTCCGGGCGTGATCAACTCGGTGATCCTCTCGATCACCACAATGAAGACACTCCGGATCTATCGCGAGCTCGAGGGAAGGAGCCTGGCCGCCCAAGCCGGCGATTGAGAGCCGGCGGCACAGCGCGCCGGGAACCCATTGGCGGGACTGGGAGTCCCGCGCAGCCTGGGAGGCTGCCCCACGGGAGACCAGGCCAGGCTCAAGCGGTTCACTTAAGGCATTCGGGAACCTGTCCGGAATTGTTTCCCGGGGCGAGGGGCGCGCCTAGCGACGATTCCAACGCGATGTCGATAACCGCGATTCCCGGCGATGTGCGCGGAGATGAACCCGGAGCGATGCAACAAGATCAGCAGGAATCTCGGCCGCCGTTAGCTCACGCACAAGGCGCGGCGTCTCGCGATAGGACGCGATAAATGCCACACATCGAGGACACGCCGCCACATGCGCCTCCACCTCTGCCCGCACATCCCCGGCAAGCGTCCCTTCCAGGTACTCCATCAGCAGCTTGACGCCCGATTCGCAGGTCATCTCGTTCATCGTGATTCCTCCGGTAACGCGTTCAGGAAGCCGCGCAGGAACAATCGAGCCCGATGGACGCGCTGCCGCACCGTCGCTGCCTTCACACCAAGGATCTTCGCCACCTCCTCGGTCGGCAACTCCTCCAGGTCGCGCAGCACGAACGCATGCCGGTACACGTCCGGAAGCCGCGCCAAGGCGTCCCGCGCGGCAGCGGCCAGACGCTCGCGATCGAGCCGCTCCTCAAGATGCATGGTCCGTTCAAAGTATGCCGGCGTCTGCGCATGTGCGCCGTGGCTGTCGAACTGCGGCAGGAATGCGTTCAAAGGTTGGGTGGGCCGGCGCGCGTGCGCTCGGCGCCGCATCAGGCACACGTTGGTGGCGACACGATAGAGCCACGTGCTGAACCGCGCATCGCCTCGGAAGGCGCTCAGATGCTTGTAGATCTGCAGGAACGCGTCCTGCACGACATCTCCGGCCTCCGTGTCGTTGGTAAGGCGGCAGGCCAGCCGATAGACCCGGGCCTGATAACGTTCCATGAGGACGTCGAAGGCGCGGCCGTCCCCTGTCGCAGCGCGAGCCGCGAGCGTTTCGTCGCTTACGTCGATATTGGGGACGGCCACTGTGTTAGAGTTTAGTGGGTCTTGATGGCAGCCTTGACCGTGGCGGCCAGCTCCGGCGAAACCTCTTTGACATTGTGTGCCTGCTCGGCATGCGCCACCGCCTTCTTCAGAAGTTCCTCCTCGGTGAGCGCGCTCGCCGTCCAAGCGCAACCCTCGACGACGTCGCCGCAGGCGATGTGTTTGTGCTCTTTTGCTTGCATATTGGCTCCTTCGTCCCGCAGGATTTGCGGGTCCGGCCTTGAGATGCCGAACCTCGGCCTCCTGTGACAACGAACTATCGGCGAGCGCCGCAAATCCACTGTGTCACACCCGGACTTCGCGGGCATCAGAAGAACGTGACTTTCACGGGAGGACGCTTTTTGCGATGAGTCTCACGGTGGCGGCGCTGTGGCGTTATCCGGTTAAAACAATGGCTGGCGAGCGCCTGCTAAGGGCAAGGTTGACAGAGTCTGGGATCGAGGGCGATAGGCTCGTGCGCGTGCGTGGACCCGAAGGGGTGCGCACGTCGCGCCGGCACTATCGATTGTTGGGCCTGCGCGGCACGCTCGATGTCGACGGACGGCCGCTCGTGAATGGCCGTCCGTGGGACGGACCCGCCGCCTTGGCCGACGTAAGGGAGGCAGCAGGAGAAGACGCGTGGCTCGAAGCCGCACCGGTAGACGAGCGCTTCGATGTGGCGCCGCTCCTGGTCGTCACCGACGGCGCCGCCGCAGCTTTCGGACGAGACTTGCGGCGCCTGCGTCCGAACCTCGTGATCGCTGGCGTCGAAGGGCTCGATGAGCGAACGTGGCCAGGGGGCGAACTCCATATCGGCACGGTGATCGTGCGGCTCGATTCGCTTCGCGGTCGATGCCCGATGACCACGGTGGATCCGGACACGTTGGCGCGCGATCCGGAGGTGCTTCGTGACATAGGCCGCCGATTCGGCGGCCGCCTGGGCTTGAATGCATGGGTCTTGCGGGAAGGCGTGATACGGGAAGGAGACGATGTCACGCTCGTGCGCCACAAACCCGAGGCGATGACCACCATTGAAGGCGACTCAGTAGTCCTATCGTAGCGACTGGTCGGCAAGCGCAGAGGAAGCGTGTTTGGGGCGGTCTGGCGCCACTGCGCCGTATAACGCCCAAGCCGCGGATTTGAATCGCCCCGGCCGTCCTTGCAGAAGAAGAGGTTCGACAAATCGTGCGACGGGTTTCTGAGGCCCGACCAGCAGGCGGTTTCCTTGAGCCCCTGGCATACGGTGAACAGTATTGGGGTTAGCTTACGGTTAGCCTAGAAGCGGTAGGAGATCCAGCCGCACAGGTACTTCACGTGGCGGCCCGGAGGCGTCTCGTTGAGGAACGGCCCGGTCACGAACTGGGCGTGGTGCACGCTCAGCATGACGTGGTTGTTCACGATCCAGAAGAGTTCAATCTGCGGCTGCGCCCCGATGAACCGCGCATCGCTCAGCCGGCCCGTCCGCAGGGGAAAGCCGGGAATCGCGTAAATTCCGTCCCGGAGGCTGGTTCGCCAGAAGAAATAGAACTCCGCGTTGATCATCATTCCGGGCTTCAGATTCAGCGTCATGATCGGCCGGAGGCCCATGATGTTCATCGGACCGTTCTGGGCGATCTGGCCGAAATAGTGGCCGTCGGGATAGGGCGCGAAGAACGTTTGCAGGTTCGGATCGTTCGGATCCTTGTCGCCGCTGGTGATGCCCGCGTTCACGCCAAGCCGCGGCTGCCACTTTGTCGCTTGAAAAGTGTGGCCGCCGCCGGCGCCGACCGTCCAGGCGCGGATGTTGCCCGGCCCCCAGCGGCCAAACTGAAACGCGGTATCGACGTCGTAGTCCCACGGACGCTCGCGCTGACGCTGCCACATGCGAGCGCCGACCGTGTGGCGCATTTCGGAGCCGAATCCCTGATCGTAGGCGGTGAACTTGCGGCGAAGTCCCAGATAGTACAGGTCGACATTGCCGCGGTTGACGAACGGCACGGAGGACGCCCTGCCCGTGCTGTAGACGCCCCAAAACGTCTGGGTGTGGTCCCGTCTGTCCTCGAAGATTCCCGGAAGCGTGTCGACAGGTCTCACGGCAAATCCGTCGACCCGCCATCCCCGAAAGTTCGAAATCAGCCGGAGCCCGTCGAAGGAGAGGCGAACATTCGGTCCCTCGCGGATCGAAACCAGGCGTCCGCTGCCATAATTCATCTCCTGCCGTCCGACGCGCAGGGTGAGCGGGTGCCGGAAGGCGCCCTTTTTTGGAATCAGGTTGATGTCCACCCAGGCCTGATTGACGTCCAGTTTGTCCTCGTCGATCATCGGCCGGGGCTGTCCCTCGCGCCCGATGACCAGGCCGCTCTTGAGCTGGCCGAAGACGCGGAACCGGTCGCCCAAATGCCAGTCGGAGTGAAACATGTACCGCTGGAGAAGATAACCGGTATCGTCCGGCGGCAGCATCCCCCACACTTCGTTGCGGTAGACTTCGTAAAACTGCCGCGTCTCCGCGCCCAGCGTGAGATACCAGCCTTCGCGTTTGCCTAACTGGATGTACTTAAGCGGATCCCAGAAGTCGGTGCGCATGCTGGGATCTCTGAGGAAGCTCCAGTCCTCCTCTTCGCGAAGCATCTCCAGCGGACGCATAAAAGGCATGGGTTGCTTCGCGAAGTCGGCGGCCACGACTTCGCGCTGGGTCTGTTCCTGCGCGGAAGCGGAGACTGAACAGAAGAAAAGAAGAAGTGGGATCGCCAGGACATATAGAGTCCCGGCGATCCGCCCATTCCAGAAGGCGCGCCGGCCCACGGCCCCGAGTGCGCACCTCCCGTGCAAGAGCCGCATGCGGCATCCTCCCGGATTGGTCAACGCCAGGTCTTTCAGTTAGTCGGCGAACACCGGCGAGATATCCATGAAAATGCGCAGTTCCTGGACCTTGCCGTTCTTGATACGGACCGTGTCGGCGCAGGGGAGCGTGTGCACCCGCCCGTCCTTGCGCGTGTAGGTGACCGTCATCTCCACGACGGCGGTTTCCGAATCGATCTCCCAGATGTTCTCGACATTGTGGACACAGGCCGCCACTTTCTCCAGGAACGTGCCCGAGGAGTTGATGATCCCCTGGGGTCCGTACGAAATCGGGAAGTTGCTGAATTGATAGACGGCGTCGTCGTTGAAGTACTTCACGAAGTTCTCGACCTGCATCGATTCCCCCGCCAGGAACATCCGGCGGATGATGTCCGTGTTCGTGCCGGGAACGTATTGCGTCTTGGCCGTTGCTTCCGTTGCCATGTTCTCTCTTTTTCCCTCCTTGAAATCTTTCGCCAGCGTGCGGCAGCGAACCCCTAGAACTGCACGCCCACGCGCGACGCGTCCGGATAGACGCGCCATTCCTTGATCAAGCCGTTCTCATCGAAGCGGTAGACGTCGCAGCACGGCACGGTGACCGGCCTGTTCTCGCCGATGACGTTATAGTTGGCGTCCATCTCGACGATGACAACGTTGCCGATCTCGAAGATGCCGCGCACATCGTGGCTGGTGAACTCGAGTTTCGTGTAGATGTGCGCCAGCAAGTCGCGGCACGCCTCGACGCCGTGGAGCGGCTCGGCGGCGCCCACCTTGTAGAAAAGGTCCTTGCGGAAGTAGGGCATGAACTCGTCCCACTTCTTCGCCATCAGAACTTCAACCATCTTGCCGACTTTCTCGGCAAGCGGTTGCGCCGCTTGTTGCGTTGCTTGTGACATAATCCCTCCCAGACTTACTAAAAGAGTGTTGTTGTGGACCGCCCGGATCGAGGCCGGACTACGCTTTCGCCCCTTGCGCGGACTCGTTTTCCAGTATGTGCTTCATGTGAAGCACCGCCTTGGCCACGGCTTCCGGCTGGGACGCCGTCCTGAACCAGGCGGCGTCCGGATGCTCGTCCGCCTCCGGCGTCTTCGGCTTCACGTCCATCGTATAGGTCACCAGGGGAAGCCCGCCCGATTCGCCCGCGCCGGGCGAAACCTGGTTTCGCAGATAGCCCTCATAGAGCGGGTGGTCCACCAGCGTGAAGGTCACCGTGCCGGCCGTTTCGTCGAACTTCACCCGTTCCACCATGTGCATGGCGGCCGTGCGGATTTCGCGCAGAATACCGTCCGGGTACTCCTCGTGGATTTTGTAGTCGAGCACCTCGTAAGGAATGTAGCGGTGCGGACGGCGCGCTTTGTCCAGAAAGGCTTCCCAGATCCTTTCCCGAGATGCATTAATCGGCGTCGTATAGGTGCCAAACGGCATGTCGTGATTCCCTCCCCTAGACTGATTCCTTGACTTTCGGAGCCCTCGCTCTTGGGGCTTCGAACTCCGTCCCGTTCGCCTCGTTGTACTGTCCACGGGCGCGATCGAAATGGATTTTCGCCTTGCGCGTCACCTGGTTGAATTCCAGTTGCTCGCCGTTCGGTCCCTTGCAGTAGAAGAGGGACCAGCCCTGGAAGTCGCCGAATTCGGAATCGGAATAGCCTTCGACGAAGTAGTCCGGATCGTTCCAGAACTTGTTCGCGGCGTACTTAGCGGGCAGCGCCAGCCGTTCCTCATGCGACCGGACATGCACGACGTGGTTGCAGACGACATTGGTAATGCCGCGGCGCCGGCATTCCTCTTCCAGGTTCTTGGCGAAGGCGTTGAGGTCGACATCGTCCTTGACGTGAAACGAGATGTGCGACGCGTTGCCGTGCCCCACGCCCGACGGCAGCTTGGCAAAGAGGTTCGGAGCGTTCTCATCGAGGCGGGCATCGCGGAAATGGAGCAGCTCGACGCAGGTGTTGCCGAACGAGATGAAGCACACGTCGAGAGCGTCCCGGCTTCCGTCGAGAAGGTCGGGTACGCCCAACGACCGCGCGCTGACCGCTTGCTGAAGCGCGTCGATTTCCTCCTTCTGAAACAGCGTGTTGTGCAGTACGCTGCCGTAGAAGCCGCTTCCCTTCAGGGCGACCTTCCCGCCGAGCACCTCGCAGTAGAATTCCAGCGACTTGGCCATGTCGTCTACTGTGACTCCGACGTGCTGGACGCCCTGCAACATGCGGCCCAACCCGTTGGCCGACTGTTCATCCGAGATGTTTGATGCGTTATCGTGCTGTTTCATCCGTCAGTTAACTCCCGTGCCTGAGGCGCTACGCGGAGAGACATCCGTGGGTTCGCGCAAAGGGAGTCCCCGCCCTGCTGCGCGCGGGGACCACTCCTCGAAGTTTCTTTGTCCCGCTCCGCTGAGCGCGTCCGCTCGCCCGCAGGCAGTCGCCTTGGTGTCCGCCCGCGCTTCCACGCGTCAGACGATGGCGCCGAAACGCCGGGCCGATGAGAGTACACACTACTCCACCGGCGACAGCGAGAACGCGACGAGTTCGCCCAGCCCCTCCTCTCCGTACCCTAAGAGCATACAGCAATTGTCCGGGTTTGCCAAGAGCCAATCCGTAATGTTTATGGTGACAGTTGGCCGCAGCTTCGTTTCAGGCTGCGCCGCGACCGGCCAGTCGCGATACAATAGGCGGCAACGCGCCATTTCATGGGAATCGGTAGAAAGTGGAAGAATACCCTTGTCTACACGGGTATCGCGGCGGGCAGCGTCGCGATCGCGCTGCTGCTGGGCGGTCTCCGTTTCTTCCAGCAAGTGCATCTCAAGGCGTACGATGGGCATTTCGTGGTGCGTGGGCAGACGCCGACGTCCGACGTCGTGCTACTCACGATCGATCAGAAGGCGTTGGACAAGTTCGAGGAACTCCAGCTTTTCTGGCACCCCTATTTCGCGGAGGCAATCCGCGCCGCCGCCGACGGGGGCGCCAAAGCGATGGGCATCGACGTGACGTTCGCCGTTCCGGTTTCCAAGTGGGAGCCCGAGCACGACCGGCTGCTGGCCGAAGCGGTGGCCGAGACCGTGCCGCGTATGCCCGTCATCTGCGGCTATATCCCCGCCATCATGACGCGCCAGCAGGAATGGCCGATTCCGGTGAACATGATCGCGGCGGCGCTGGGCATGTCGGCTTTCGTCAACCTGACGGTGGATTCCGACGATTTCGTCCGCCGGCAGGAGTTGATCGAAGCGCGGGTTCCCGACGGCAACGCGGTCCCGGTCCGGTCCCTGTCGCTCCGGGTGGCGGAAACGTTTCTAGGAACGGACGCCGAGTTCGACGGGACCACCCTGAGCTTGCAGGGCCGCCGGATTCCGATCGGCCCCGATCGCGCCATCACCATCAACTACGCCGGACCGCCCGGGACATTTCCGCGCGTGTCGCTGTGGGACTTCCTGGAAGCGGCGCGCGCCGGCCGCCAGGACCAACTGCGCCAATGGGTGGAAGGCAAGGCGGTCCTGCTTGGCCCCGACACCCTCGCGGATACCGACCGTCACGCGACGCCGTTCTACACCGCGTTCGGCGGACCGCGCTGGACGACGGCCGGCGTTGAAATCCACGCCAGCACGCTGCAAACGATCCTGACCGGGCGGTTTCTCAAGCGCGTCCCGGAGTGGGGCCGCATCCTGAGCCTGACCGCCGCGGTCGGCGGTACGGTGGCTCTGGTCGCCACCCTGAGCGCGGCCTCGGCGGGGTTGTGGGTAACCGTCCTTTTCGCCGGCGTGCTCGTCGCGACGCACCTGCTGTTCCGGTTCGGGTGGCTGCTTTCCACCTCGGAGTTGCTGCTGGGCTGCGCGTTTGGCGTTCTGTTCGCGGTGGTCTATCGATTCCTGACCGCGCATACGCGGGGGGAATTTCTGCACCGCGCGGTGAGCCTCTTTGTGGGACGGCACCTGGCCGTCTCGCTCGACGAGACGCAATCCATCTCGCTATCCGCGAAACACGCTTTCGTTACGATTCTGTTCTCCGACATACGCGGTTTCACCGCGTTCTCCGAATCCAAAGATCCGCAGGTGGTCGTCGGGCTGCTGAACGAATACCTCGACAACATGGTGAAAATCATCATGAGTTATCGCGGCAATGTCAACAAGTTCCTCGGGGATGGCATCCTGGTGATCTTCTCCGACGAAGACGGCTCGACGCCGGGCGATCATCCGCTGCGCGCGGTACGGTGCGGCATCGAGATGTGCCAGGCGCAAAGCGACTTCAAGACCGGCGTGGGAATCCACAGCGGCCTGGTGGTCATCGGCAACGTTGGGTCGGCGGCGCGCATGGAATTCACGGTATTGGGCGATACGGTCAATCTCGCGTCCCGGATCGAAAGCATGAACAAGGAACAAGGGACGCGTCTGCTGATGAGCGAGGGGACGCAAGCGCTGCTCGATGGCGAGGTGGATACCACGCACCTTGGCGCGGTTGCTGTCCGCGGCCACACCAGCAAACTGAACATCTACACCGCAACGGCGTTGCTGGGAGAGAAGGCGGAAGCCGCACGGAAGACGGTATGATTTCCCGCTTGACAATTGTGGCGCTATCGGCCGCGATACTGGCGGCGCAGCCGAAAAAAGAGGAGCCCGTCGGGGTGGTTCTGGCGGCCGCCGGAGCGCAACTGCTCCGAATGAACACGGCCACGCCGTTGAATGCCCGAACGGGCGATATGCTGTTCGCCGGCGACGGCCTGAAGACGGCGACGGGGGCGGCAACGTTCCTCTACTGTCCGGCCAGCGCTTCGCAGACGCTGGAGGCCAACGGCGAGGTTGTTCTCGAAGCGAAGCAGGTCCGCGTGAAATCGGGCAAATTGGGGCCATCAAAGCCGGTCGGGTCGTGCGTATTGCCGCAGATGGTACGCGTGAACGCCGCAAGCCAGCAGCACTACGGCGTCAGCCTGGTGCGCGCCCTGAACAAGCCGGCGGAACCGGAGCTTACTCCGGAGAGCGCCTATCCAGGCGAGGCGAAGGCGGAACTCTCCAAGGTGGATCCGGGCGACCCGCAGGCGGCCGCTCTGGCCCGCGCCGCTATTTTCGAGAAATACAACCTGGTTACGAACGCCCTTGCCGAGTACCGCCGGATCGCTTCCGAATGGCCGGAAGCGGTATGGGTTAAAGGCAAGATTTTCGAGATGGAGGAGGCGAACGCGGCTGCCGAGACCAAGGCCGCCGAATCGCAAATCGAAGGCGGCCAGACCTTTGCGGTGCTGATCGGGGTGTCGAAATACCAGAAGCTGCCCGAGGAACTTTGGCTCCAGTTCGCCGACTCCGACGCCACCGTGTTCGACCGGCATCTGCGCAGTCCGAGGGGCGGGGGAGTGCTGCCCGAAAACATGGCCGTGCTGACGAACGACAAAGCCACCACGGCCGCCGTGCGCAATGCCTTTGAGACGCTGTTGAAAGGACGCGCTGGCAAGAAAGACACGATCATTATCCTCATCGCGGGGCACGGCACGGTGGAAGCTCCCGGCAGCAAAGCGGCATTCATCCTCACCTATGACAGCGATCCGCAGGATCTCGCGAGCACCGCGCTCCCGATGGCGGACATGCAGGATCTGCTGGAGGAGCAGGTGGCCAACGTCGCCCGCGTCGTTCTGTTTGTGGACGTCTGCCGGGCGGGCACAATTGGCACCATCAAGAGCACCACGGTGAACTCGAGCGTGGAACGGCTGGCGGAATCCGAAGGCGAAGTTTTCGGGCTGATGGCGAGCCGCCCGAAAGAGCTTTCCTACGAGGGGCCGCAGTTCGGAGGCGGGCATGGCGCGTTCAGCTACTACCTGCTGAAGGCCCTGGAAGGCGAGGCGGACAAGGACAAGGACGGCATCGTCAATGTCAACGAATTGATCGAGTACGTTCGCGACCAGGTGGCGCAGGCGACCGGCGACAAGCAGCATCCTCGCGACTTCGGCACCATGGGCAACGCCGTCCCGCTCTCGTTCCCGAGCAAGCCCGGCATCGAAACGGCGCACTATATTAAGGTGCTCGATTCGGGCGGAAATCCCGCCCTATTCGCTTCCGGCGCGCCGTTGCTGCCGTCGGCCGACGTTGACGAGAAGCCTTTCGCCGATGCGGTCGCCTCGGGCCGTCTCCTGCCGGAGCAGCCGGACAACGCCTTCGACGCTCTGAGTTCTCTCCGGAGCCAGTTGAGCCCATCGCTCTACCTGAGGCGGGAGAATCAGCTTCGCATCGCGCTCGAGGACCGCGCGCAACAGGTCCTGCTGCGCTACCTCGAAGGAGACGAGACGCCGCAGACCAAGGAACAGTTCGCTTCCGCCGCCAAGGATATAGTGGCCGCTACCAGGCTCACGCCGGAGTCTCTCCTGCTCGACGCGCGCCTCTCTTTCTTCCGGGGGCGTGAAATCCTTTTCGACAAAGAATACAAGCGCGCCGCCGACCTGCTGGAGCGCGCCATCCGGCTCGACCCGATGGGCGCCTACAGCTACAATGCGCTCGGCATCGCTTACCTGGAGCAGGGCAATTACGAAGGGGCCGCGCCGGCGTTTCGCGACGCCATCAGCCGCGCGCCGCACTGGGCGTACCCCGTCCACAACCTGGCGCTGACCTATTTCGAGATGGGAGACTACGCCGCGGCCATTCGCAGCTACCAGCAGGCCATCCGCTTGCGGCCCGGCGACAGCTATCTTCCGTACAACCTGGGCCTGGTGTATCAGAAACTGAACCGGCGCCGCGAGGCGGAAGCTTCGTACCGCCAGGCGATGACGCTGGCGCCGAATTCCGCGGAGCCTCTGAACGCGCTGGGCTCGCTGAAGGCGTCCACAGGCAAGTTCGACGAAGCGGAGCGCCTCTACCGGGAAGCGTTGACGAAGGACCCCGAGTTGCTGCCGGCGCGGCACAACCTGGCGTTGCTGCTTGCGGAACGCAAAGAGCGGCAGGAGGAAGCGATCCGGCTTTGGCGCGCCAACCTCGAGCGGGCGCCCGATCACCTTCCTTCCCGGCTTGGCCTGGCCGAACTTCTGGCCCGCCGCGGCGACATTCAGCCGGCGATCGCGGAGTATCGCGCGGTGGCCAGCCAGAAGCCGGATTACACCGCGGCCCGCCTGGCCCTTTCGGATTTGCTCGAAAAGAGCGGGGACCGGAACGGCGCGCTCGCGCAGACGCGCGAAGCTCTCGAGCGCCAGGAAGACGACCCGGCGATTCTCGAGCGGCTAGGCGACCTCGAGGCGGCCCTGGGCCATCGCGCCGAGGCCAACAAGGCCTACGCCGCGGCCCGCCAGCATACCGAGGACAAAGGGGCGCGCAAGCGTCTGGAGCGGAAACTGCGGCAGGAATGACTGACCCGCCGGCGCGCAACGCCGGCCCTCTCCAGAAGACGTTTGTTGAACGTCTTTTAAGCCGCTTGGGAACCGGCTTGCGAGCGTGGACGCTCGCCCCACCCTCTTGGCAAATGTAGCGGTAGCGCTCAGAAATCGAGCCGGACGATCATCTGAATCTGCCGGGACGTGTCGTTGACGGGCGAAAGGATCGGCAAACCCGAATCACCGGCCCGGCGGCCATAGCGCGCGATGCCGAACGTCGCCGTGCCGAAGCGCGAGTTCGGCAAGTTCAGATTCGCGTGGTTCAGGAAGTTGAAAGCGTCCGCGCGAAACGTCAGCCGGCCGGTCTCCCCGAGCCATGGCAGCGCGAACGCGCGGCTAAGCGAGAGATCCACATTGTAGAACCCGGGACCGCGGAATGCGTTGCGTCCCGTGTTGCCGAGTTGCCCCAGCGGCGGCCTCGCGAACGCTTGCGCCGGAAGCAGTTGCCTCCCGCCTGCCACCTCCTGCCCGCCGGCCGCCTCCAGCGCCGGAAGATCCACCAGGTTCGCCCGGTTGTTGATCACCGGGCTTCGATCCGGCGGATCGAGCGCATACACGGTGTACGGCATCCCGGAGCGAAACGCCGCAAGCTGCGAGACGCGCCATCCGCGGAACAGCGGCGATGCTCTGCCCGCCCCGCGCCATGCGGGAACCTCCCAGATGGACAGAACGATGAAATTGTGGCGCTGGTCGAAATCGGAATTCGCCCGGTCCACCGCGCTGTCGAACTGCAGCGAAAAGGCCGAAACGTCGGCGCGCGTCTCCGCCACCGTGAGCCGCGTCGGGTTCAGATCGAAGTAATCGCTGCGCAGTACTTCGCTCTGGTTGTCGATGGTGTGGCTCCACGTGTACGCGGCCTGCAACTGCCCGTAGCGCGAACGGTGGCGAACCACCGAGGTGAGAGCGTTATAATTTGACGTCCCCTGGTTGGCGCGGTACGAAATGGGCCCAAGCTCGGGATTCAGCCCGCGGTTCACGATATCGGTGGTGATCAGCTTTCGGCCCAACGATCCCAAGGTATTCAATTCCAGCGACCAGGCGTCGCCCAACTGCTGGGACAGCCCGAAAAAGTAACTGTGCACGTACGCGCTCCGCAGATCGGGCTGGAACAGCGTCAGAGGCGCCCGGGCCGACTGCTGCTTGAAGCTCATTTCCGGAAACAGGTAAACCACCGGCTGTCCCTGTGCCAGTGGCAGCACATCGGCCACCGGCGTGAGGTAGTCGAATTCCGTATTTACCAGGAACGAAGTCGGAAGTACAAAGTTGTTGTTGCGGGCGTTCATCCACAGGTTGTCGTACGGCCGGTCGTAGTACGTTCCGAAGCCGCCGCGGAGAAGCGAACCCCCGCTCTCGTTCAAGCTGTACGAGAAACCGAATCGCCCCGCCCAGTCGTTGCGATCGGCCGAGTACACGCGCTGGTTGCCGGACGAAGGATACACGACCGATGCCGCCGCGACGCGTTCCGCCATCGTTTGCCCTTCCCCCAACTCCACGACGGCGTCCTTGACCTGGCCGACGTTGGTGGGCGCGCCGTACGATTCATACCGCACGCCGTAGTTCAGCGCCAGGCGCGAGCTCACCTTGTACGTGTCCTGAGCGAACAGGAAAAACTGGGTGGACCGGTACTCGCGTCCGAAATCCGGGAGGCGAAAGGTCGGAAGCGAGCCGCGATCGAGCGAGATGCGAAACACGAGCGGAACGTCCCGAGCGAACGCCGACGGATTCTCAAAGCCGTACTGACCGTCGGCCCCAGCCGTCAGGACTCCATTCAGGTTCCGCAGCAGGATGCCCCCTCCGAACTTGGCCACGTGCCTTCCGCGCGCCCAGATCACGTTATCCAGCAGTTCCCAGTTCCGGCTCCGGTGCCGCAACACAGAGAACACCGGGCTTCCGGGCAGGATGGTCCCATCGAAGGAGCTGAGAATCGGGATCTGCGAGTGCGGGCGATCAAGGTTCAGCTTGTCCCAACTCCGCCCGACCTTCGCTTCGTTGGTCAGGTTCGGCCGCGGTGAAGTCAGCAGGCTGAAGGCGAAGCTGTTGGTGTCCTGGTCGAGGCCGGAGGCGAAATCCTCGTACGGCGTCCAAACGAAGTCGGGCCTCGAGAGGCGCGCCATCGCGATACGGCCCATCAGCCGATGCGCGCCGCCAGCCAGGAGCTGATCGGCCCGCAACAGCGAGAGGTGGCGATCCACCGTGACGGGAGGCGAAAGGCGCACCAAGCCCGAAAGGCCCGGTCCCTCCGCAACCGGCGCCGGGTATCGCGTCAACAGTTCGCGCGCCACGCTGCCGGCCGAGGTGAGCGGCAACAGGTTCGCGGTCGGCAGCGGGAAGTTCCCCTCCGCGCCACGTCCCCGGCTCCGCAGGTAGTCGTGCGCGCCGGAGACAAACAGCGTCTCCCGGCGGATCGGCCCGCCCGCCCACAATCCCGTCTGCGCCTCCTTGGCTGGCGAACGCGAGACGCCTCGCAGGTTGGATTGGAAATCGTTGGCGTTCAGGGCGTCGTTCTTGAGGTTGAAATAGCCTGTGCCGTGCCAGCGGTTCGAGCCGGAACGGGTCACGGCGTTGCTCAAATACCCGGAAGTGCGGCCGTACTCCGCCGAAAAGTTATTGGTGGAGACGCGATATTCCTGAATCGCTTCCGGCGCCATCGAAGTCAGCGGCCCCGTCACCAGGTAATTGTTGTTTTCCAGACCGTCGAGCAGGAAATTCGATGCCGACGGCCGCTGCCCGTTGCTCGACAAGCCGAGGCTGCGCGCCGTGGTGGTATCGGCGGTGACGCCGGCCTGCGTCACCAGCATCGTGTACACGTCCCGCCCGGCCAGGGGCAGTTCCTCGATCTGCACCGGATCCACCACCTGCGACACGCTGGATTCGAGAATCCCGCGGTTGGGACGCGCCCCCTCGAAGGACGCCGAGCGGCTCGAATCGACGTCCGGACCGTAGAACGTCACGATCGTCTTGCTGCCCGGAAGAAAGACGCTGCGATACTGGCCGGCTTCCCAGACGTCGTTGAGAGGCCTCAGGCGGAAATTGATGTCCACCCGGCCGGCAACGGGAAGTTCCAGGTCGTAGAGTTCCTGCGGCTGGTAGCTCTCGGTCACAACCCGGACGCGGTACAATCCGGGCGACAACAGCGGCAATACGAAGAACCCGTCCGCGTCGGAGCGCGCGGCCGCCATGGCGCCGGTTCCCGAGTTCCAGCAGGCGACCGAGGCGCCCTGGAGGGCCCTGCCGGTGCGCGAATCCAGCGCGCGGCCCGAGATCAGGCCTTGCGTCGTTTGACCAAAGGAATGCGCGCTCAAGAGAGCGCCGATCAGCGCAGGCAAAAGTACTCGCCGCATCGCGATTAGCCCGGAGGCCACCTCATTGAGGGACAAGCCCACCCATCTAGAGTTGAAGAGTTCTTCTATTGTAGCCCACCGGTCCGCGGAACCGGCCGTTGGAAGTGACCCGGTTGCGACGGCGGCGCCGCAACCGGGAACGAGGTTGGCTAGATGGCGCCCTGATAGTTGATCACGGCCGTGGTGGCGTTGGTTTGTCCGCCGGCGTCGGTGACCTTAAGCTCAAAGGCGTATTCGCCGCGGCCCGACTGGAACTGAACGGTCACTCGCGGCGTGTCCAGCGTGCGCGGCAGAATCGAGGCCTGCTTGGGACCGAACGACCTCCAGGCATACTTGAGGCCCTCTCCGATTGAAGCGCTGCCGTCGAGCACGATCTCCCGCTGCACGGTGGTAAGCGAGGCCGGCGTGATCGCAGCCGTCGGTCCGGCGGGCGGCGGCTCCTCTTCGACAACCACCTCGAACGGACGCATCATGTCGTTGTCTTCGTGCTCGAGCATGTGGCAGTGGTGAACGTACGCGAACGTCGTTCCGGGCGTCAGCTCCGTGCCGGTTGGCATCTCGAACTTCGCCAGGACGCGCGTGACGGTGCCCAAGTCGACGCGGATCGTGTCCTTCGGCGCGTTCACTTCGTTGGGCGCCGGAGGAACCGCGGGTCCGGTGAAAACGATCTGGCCAGTCCGCATGTACTCCTCGACGTCGAACGGCTGCCGGTCGAGCACCTGCTGGTGCGCCAGGTGAATATGCTGCGGATGCGCGACAACGGTGGCGTTGATGAAACGCCAGATTTCCGTCGAATTGGCGCGCGGCTTGGTGGTGGCCGGCGCTTCGAAGTGCTGGTTCTCCAGTAGCAGCACCGTCGGCAGGAACAGGTCGCCGACCTGCTCGACCTCCTCCGTCATCACGATATCCCTGGTGTGAACCGCCTGGTCGGGCGCGAGCACGGGATCGGTGGGCAGGCTGCTTGGGATCTCACTGTTGTCGGCGCCCGTCGCCGCCACTACGCGGAACTTCATGAGCTGAGCCGGTCCGCCGATCGGAGGCGGAGGGCCGATCGGGAAGAAGGCGACGGCGTCGTTCGTCATGATGATCTCCTGGCCTTCCATCCCGGAGAAATCCACAATCACGTCCATGCGCTCGGCGGGGGTCATCAACAGGCTTTGCAGCGTCACCGGCGCCGGCAGGAAGCCCAAGTCGGCGCCGATCTGGTGGAACGGGACGAGTTCCTCGCCCGCCTCCAGGCGCAGATTGAAAAACGCCGTGTTGGCCGCGTTCAGCATCCGGAAGCGGTACTTGCGCGCCTCCACCTCCAGCACGGGCCAGACGGCGCCGTTGACCATCCCGACGTCGCCAAGGTAATCGGGGAACCAGTTCGGGTGAACGTTGGGCACGATGCCGAACGTGGGGTAGAAGATGGAGCCGTCTTCGTTGAAGCGCTTGTCCTGAAGCACCAGCGGAATCTCGTAACGCCCGGCGGGCAGGTGCAGGCTCGACTCGTGGTCCTCCCGCAGGAAATAGAGACCCGCCAGCCCCGACGCCACGTTGAGCCGGGTGATGGCCAGCGCGTGGTCGTGATACCAGAGCATCGCGGGCGGCTGATCGTTGGGGTAGTAGTATGTCTCACCGGGGAAGTGCGACCCTTTTTCGGCGAACTCCTTCGTGAACCAAGCTTCGGGGTGCCCGTCATCTCCGGGCAGCACGCGGCCGCCATGGAGATGGACAACCGTGCGCACCTCCGGGGTTCCAGGCTCGGAGCCGTACAACGTGGGGTCGATCGCCGCGCGGAAGATGTGCTCCTCCGGAAGGTCGTTCACCCACTTTACGCTGATCGGATGGCCGCGCCGCGCCTCGATCGTCGGGCCGGGGTACGTTCCGTTGTACCCCCAAACCGGCGTCTCCGGCAGGTCGCGGTGTAGCGTTTGCATTGCCGCCCGCATCGAGACCTCGTAGTGAGGAACCGATTCTCCGTTGACCGTCGTGAAACCGACCGGCTGCACTACGCTTGGAAGCGGCAGCGGGTCCACAAAAGGTTCCATCGGGGGCGACGGCGGAAACATGGGCAACTGTCCATAGGCCTTTCGCGTAGCCGAAAAGAACGCCGCTCCGCCAGCCGCGACGCCCAGAGATGCTTTCAGGAAGTTTCGTCTGTTGATCAAGTCTGCCCTCCTTCGGGATCGTCGAACAAGACCAGTTCGCACGCCGTGAGGCGCATGTGTGAACGTAGTACCACCCAGGAGTACGCCCAGTCTGGCTGTCGACGATTGTTCCAGCATACAGCAGAAACCGCCGAAACTCAATACTTTTTCTTCTCAGACAGGGCGATCCTTCAGACGATCAGCGAAAAGATCTTGAACGATTCATACGATCCGCAGCAACGAAGCCGATCCTTCTGGCACTGGAGGAACTCGCCGAGAAAGAGCACCTATGAGAAACCTTCTCCTGTTCTTTTGCGATCGTTGTGAGCTGCGGCGCGGTGGTCCGCGGGGTAAGTGAAGGCCGTCACTTGCCGCCGAAGCGGAAGGTGAGGCCGACGGTGATGGCGCGGGGGTAGCCAGGGGTGGCGTGAATGCCGAAGGAAGGTTCGGCGTCGGGGTACGGGCGCGATTCGATGTAATTCTGGGTCTCGTAATAAGCGCGGTTGGCGAGGTTGTCGATGGCGAAGTTGAGTTCGACGCCGCGGCGGATGCGGCGGACCACGCTGAGGTCAAAGACGGTATGGCCGGCGGCGACAATCTCGGGATCTTCGCCGTCGAGGCGGTAGCGGTTGATCGCGCGCATCCGGAGCGAGCCGCTCCAGCCGCGCCAGGAGGAGAGCGTCAGGCCGGCGTCGGCGACGAAGCGCGGGGCGCGGTCGACGTAGATTCGCGGCGCGGTGTGGCGATAGAAGGCATTGGCGACCTTGGTCAGGCCGCCGGTGAAGCTCAGCCGGCGCGTGATGTCCAACGAAGTCTTGGCCTCGAAGCCGTAGGCGCGGCTGGGGCCGAGGAATTCGAGGGAACCGTCGTCGGCGACGTAGACGAGTTCGTTTGAGCGGTCGATGAAGAACAGGTCCGTGGCCACCGAGAAGCGCGAGAAGCGAGACGAAGCGCCGGCCTGGTAGAAGTCCGTGGCGGCGAGTTTGGTTCCGCCGGGCGACTGGATGATGCTGCGGGCATCGATGGAGGAGATGCCGCGGCCGTAGTTGGCGTGGAGCGTCACGGGCATCCGCGCTATAGGGGTGTAGGCGAAGCTGAGCTTGGGCTGCAGGCGGCCGCTGGTCTCCGCCGCGCTGTTGGCGGGCTCGATACGGTCGGCCACATCGAAGCGGAACACGTCGTAGCGAAGGCCGGCGCCTACGACGACCCTGCCGGAATGGAAAGCGGCCGTCTCCTGAATGTAGCCGGCGCCGTTGGTGACTCGGGCGTTGGCGCGGGTGGAGGCGCCAAGCGGGTTCCGGCCGATGCGGGGGTAGAGGCCGACGTTGATCTGGTTGTCGTGGAAATTGGCGCCGGCGGTCATCGTGCTCTGGGCGCCGAGGAGCCGGTGGGGGCGGAAGTAGTAGGCGTTGGCGCCCTCCTGGAGGCGGGAGTCGTGCTGCTGGATGGCGTCGCCCAGCACAGGGTCGTTCAGAAAGAACGTGAAGTTGGAATACAGATCGAACAGAGAACGGCTGGCGAAGCCGTCGAACTTCAGCACGCCGCCCGAGGCCTGCTCCTGCATGTAGTAGAGCGCCAGCGTTCCGGCGCGGATGTGGCCGCCTTCGCCCGGGTCGAGGAAGCCGAAGCGGTCGAGGCGTCCGGCGATCACTTCGTTCAGCGGGATCTGGCCGGAGGAGTCGTAGTCGTTGCGGCCGGCGTTCATCTTGAGGGCGATGCGGCGATCGTTCGAAAGGCGGCGGGTGAAGTTGCCGGTGACGTTGTCGCGGCGGTAGTCGAGCGGCTTGAGGAACGGCCCGTCGGTTCGCGAGCCCTCGTAGGAAAGGAACGAGTCGATATCCTTCAGGTCCGGGCTGAAGGCGAGGAAGCCGCGCTGGGTGTTAAAGGTGCCGCCCTGGACGCGAGCGGTCCACTGGTCCGGAAAGGATTCGCGGAGGCGGATGTGCACGACGCCGAGGCCGCTGAAGTCGCCGTACTCGGCGCTGAACGGACCATTGATGATGTTGGCCTCCTGCACCAGTTCCGGGGTGAGGCTTTTCAGCGACCCGAGGTAGCCCTGGCCGTGACCCTGCGTCGTCTGGTTCTGCTGGATGTTGTCGATCAGAACCTTCAGGCCGCCGTTGACGCCGCCGTGGTCGAGGTTGAAGCCGAAGCGCCGGACCTCGATGGACTTGCCGCCGCCTTCGTGCTGGCCGGCGTTGATGCCGGCGTTGAGCTGATGGAAGACCTGGTCGTCGCGGGAGAACAGCGTCTGCTGGAAGACCTCGGCGTTGCGGCGCTCGATACCGGGCTCGATGGGCGTGGCGGTGATGACGATGCTGGTGTAGACCGGCGGGATGACGGCGTCCGCCTTCGACTCGCCGCCGGCCGGCGCGGGTTCGGGTTGCGAGGTCTGGCCGGGCGCCGCGAATGACAACGCCAGGAAGGCCGGAAGGGTGAGCAGTCGACGAATGGAGTTCATCGCGATCTGTAGCACGAAAATTAGAAGTGTAGCACTAAATCCACGGCGAGGGAAACCGGGGTAGGATTCACGCCGATGTTAAAATGAGCTAAATGTCCTACGATGTTGTGATTATCGGCAGCGGCCCAGGCGGGTATTCGGCCGCGATCCGGGCGGGCCAGTACGGTTTGAAGACGGCCATCATCGAACGGGATCCGAAATTGGGAGGAACCTGTTTGCACGTGGGGTGCATTCCGACCAAGGCCCTGCTGCACGCGGCGGAGGTCTGGGACTACTTCACCCACAGCGAGGAGCAGGGCATCCATTGCGAGAATCCCCGGCTTGACCTGCCGCGGGTGCTGGAGCGCAAGAACAATATCGTCGGCAAGCATGCCAAGGGCATCGAGTTCCTGATGAAGAAGAACAAGGTGGACTGGCTGAAGGGCGAAGGGTCCCTGGCGGGCAAGGGGAAGGTGAACGTGCGCTCGGCCAAAGGGACCGAGACGATCGAAACGAAAAACGTGATCATCGCGACGGGTTCGGCGGCGCGGATGCTGCCGGGACTTGAGCCGGACGCGGAACGGATACTCACCAACGTCGAGATTCTGAACCTCCAGAAGATACCCGCGACGCTGGCGATCATCGGGGCGGGAGCGGTGGGCGTGGAGTTCGCGTCCGTGTTCGCGCGGTTCGGGTCGAAGGTCACGCTGATCGAAATGCTGCCGCGGCTGGTTCCGGTGGAGGACGAGGAGGTCTCAAAAGAACTGGAGCGCGCGTTCAAGAAGAGCGGGATCCGTAGCGAAACAAGCGCCAAAGCCGAGGACATCAAGCGAACCGACGGGGGCGTCGAACTAACAGTCACCCTGGCGAACGGGAAGCGGGAAACGATGTCCGCGGAGGCGCTGCTGGTAGCGGTGGGTCGCCGGCCGGTCACCGAAGGGCTCGGGCTGGAGCAGACGCGCGTGGAAACCGACCGGGGGTTCATCAAAGTGGATCAGTGGCAGGAGACGGCCGAGCCGGGCGTTTGGGCGATCGGGGACGTGGTGGCGGGCACGCCGCAACTGGCGCACGTGGCGGCAATGGAAGGGATGATCGCCGTAGCGCGGATGGCGAGCAAGCCGGCGCAGCCGCTGCGGAAGAACCGAATTCCGAACGTCACGTATTGCGAGCCGGGCATCGGCAGCGCGGGATTGACGGAAGCGCAGGCGCGGGCGCAGGGCTACCAGGTAAAGGTGGGGAAGTTCCCGTTTCTGGCGAACAGCAAGGCGTCCATCGCGGGACATCACGAAGGCTTCGTGAAGGTGGTGGCCGACGAGCGGTTCGGGGAGATTTTGGGCGTTCACATTATCGGCACGCACGGGTATGAACTGATCGCGGAGGGCGTGGCGGCCATGGAGGCCGAGGCGACCGTCGAGACGATGATGGGTACGATTCACGCCCATCCGACTTTGTACGAGGCGCTCGGCGAGGGATTCAACGCGGTCTACGGACTGGCAATCAATGCCTAAGTGCGTGATCCGGAACCTGGGCTGGGTCGGCTACCAGGAAGCGTTCGACTTGCAGCGCGAAATGGTGGCGCAGCGGCGGGCGGGCGCGATACCGGATCAATTGCTCATCGTGGAGCATCCGCACGTGGTTACGATCGGCCGTAACGGGCGGCAGGAAAATGTTCTCGCTTCGGTAGAAGCGATGGCGCGGGCAGGAGTTACGGTGCATCACACGGACCGCGGCGGGGATGTGACGTATCACGGTCCGGGCCAGGTGGTGGGCTATCCGATCGTCGATTTGCGCGAATGGAAACGCGACGTGGTGGCCTACGTGCGCGCGCTGGAGCAAGTTATCATGGATGCGCTGGCGGATTTCGGGATTGCGGCGGGCCGAATTCCGGGGCTCACCGGAGTGTGGACGGGCGAGCGTAAGATCGCCGCGATCGGGGTGCACATCAGCCGGTGGGTGACCTCCCACGGATTCGCGCTGAATGTGAGCACGGACTTGAGCTACTTCCGCTACATCGTTCCCTGCGGGTTGACGAAGCCCGTAACGTCGATGGAGGCCGAAGGGGTCGCGTGCGCGCGGGACGAGGTGGTGGCCGCGCTGGCGAGGAGCTTCGGCCGGGTCTTCAATCGTGAAATCGAAAGCGCCGCGGGCGCCGCTACAGAGGAGAGAGTCGCATGACGGACGTCGTAATGCCCCAGATGGGCGAGAGCATCACGGAAGGTACGCTGACCAAGTGGTTGAAGCGCCCCGGCGAGCAGGTGGCGCAGGACGAGGCGCTGTTCGAGATCTCCACCGACAAGGTGGACACGGAGATTCCTTCGCCCGCGGCCGGCGTACTGGCCGAGGTGTTGGTGGAGGAGGGCGCGACGGTGGCCATTAACACGGTAGTGGCGCGCATCGACGGCGAGAGCGGCGCCAAAGCGGCTCCGGAAGCCACGGCGGGCGATACGGCGCCGGTCCCGGAGGCCGCGGAGGAAGAGGAAGAGGGAGAGATGGTAGAGGCCGCCGAACAGAGCGCTCCGGCGGAGACGCCGGCGGAACAGCCGGCGCAGGCGCCCGAGGATGAGAAGGCCGCGCCGCCTCCGCCGGCCGAGGGAGAACCAGCGGGACCGCTGTCGCCGCTGGTGCGGCGCCTGGCGCGCGAACACAACATCGACCTGCGGCAGGTAAAGGGTACCGGCGCGGGCGGACGGATCACTAAGGCGGACGTAGAGGCCTATCTTGCATCGCGCGCCCCGGCCGCGGCCCCCGCGCCGCCACCCGCCGCTCCGAAGGAGGCTCCGGCGCCGCGCGTGGAGGCGCCTCCGCCGGCGCGAGAAGCCGAACCTCTTCCCCGTCCAGCTCCGGCGAAAGCCCGGGTAGAGCCGATGAGCAACATGCGCCAGAAGATCGCCGAGCACATGGTGTTCAGCAAGCGGACGTCCGCGCACGTGACCACGGTGCATCAGTGCGACATGACGAAGATCGCGCGCCTGCGGGACAGCGCGAAGAAGTCGTTCCAGGAGCGGTACGGTTTTTCGCTGACGTACATGCCGTTCGTTACGCGGGCCGCGGCGCAGGCGTTGCGCGAGCACCCCATCGTGAACGCTTCCGTCGAGGGGACCAATATCCTGTACCACAACGAAATCAATATCGGGGTCGCCGTGGCGCTGGAGAACGGCCTGATCGTGCCGGTGATCCGGCGAGCCGACGAGATGAGCATTGTCGGGCTGCAGCGGGCGATCGTCGACCTGGCGCACCGGGCGCGGTCGCGGCAGCTCAAACCCGACGAGGTGCAGGGAGGAACGTTCTCGATCACCAATTTTGGGAGCTTCGGGAGCCTGTTCGCGACGCCAGTGATCAACCAGCCGCAGATCGGGATCCTGGGGGTCGGCGCGGTGGTCAAGCAGCCGGTGGTGGTGGACGACGCGATCGCCATACGGTCGATGTGCTACCTGGCCCTGACGTTCGATCACCGGCTCATCGACGGCGCGCTGGCCGACCAGTTCACCGGCCGGGTGAGACAGATCCTGGAGAACTGGTCCGAGCAGGCGCTGTAGAACGCCGGACGCGCGGCTGGCCCTTTCGGCTCCGGCCGCGCCCCTCGCGCTGCGCCCGCGCGGGAGAATACATCTTCATGAGCTTCCGGGAACGGGTGAAGACGCTGCTCAGAATGTGCGGCCACGCGTTCGTCAGTACGGTGCATGAACGCTTGAATCACACGGACCGGCAACTCGACGTCCTTGTCGACCAGAACAACCGGATGGCGCAGTCGCAGACGGCGCTGCTGCAAGCCTCGATTCACATCATCGAGACGTCGAGGAAGGCGGACGCCGAGTTCCGAGACGCGGTAGAGCGGCTGGAGAAGGAAGTGCTGCGCGTCAGGGGAGAAACGAAGGATTTTCTCGAGCGGGAAGCCGTCAGGCAGGTGGAGGTGGAGGCTTGCGCCTACGAGTTTGCCAACCCCGAGGTCGGGTTGTTGTCGTACCTGTATTCCTTCCTGCCGGCCCCGGCGGCGCTCGACATCGGCGCCAACGCGGGTGAGGTTTCCGAGCGCCTCCTCGAGGCCGGCTACCGCGTGTACGGGTTCGAGCCGTGCCCGGCGACGTACGAGAAGCTGGTCCGGCGGTTGGGCGATCGCCCCGGTTTTCAGGCCTTCCCGTTTGCGCTGGGCGCCGACGATGGAGAGATGACGCTGCACGTTCCGCGGGACGCATCGCCTGATGGGCGATACGGGGATCCGACCGCTTATGCATCTCTTTGGAAGCACCCCATGCCCGACGATTTGCCGTTCGAGACCGAGCTGCCGGCGGCCGTGCGGCGACTCGACGGCCTGCACCGGGAAGGGGTCTTGCCGGATGACGTCGCCATTGTGAAGATCGACACGGAAGGCTTCGACCTCGAAGTCATCCGCGGCATGGGACAGCGGCGGTACGCAGTGGTGACGGCGGAGTTCTGGGATCGGGCGATTCCCTTCGCGGGCGGCGGCGCGGCGTACACCCTCGAAGAATTGGCCGCGGCCATGAAGGAGCGCGGCTACCGCTGGCATATTGTTCTGTATCGCGTTTGGGGACGGCCGCACCTGGCGTTCTACGCGAATCATCGGCGGGCGGTTCCCAAGTCCTGGGGCAACGCAGTTTTTTTTCGCGAGTGGGACCTGTTCCGCGAGGCGCATCAATGGTGCGCGGCGGCGCTTCCGCGAACGTTTTTCCGGCCGGCGCCGCCGTAGCGATCTGACCGGCGGGGGCCTCCAACCTGCGGGAATCCCTGCATTGCAGCCCCTTTTTTCGGTCGGCTATTCTGGAATCGTCGGGTTGGCTGACACGCTGCTCGCGATGACCAGAACCTCTTTGGCGATCCCGATATTCTGCCTGACGCTGTTCCCTCCTTCTTCCCGTTGCGCGGACGACCCGAACGGCGCATCGGCGACGCCGAACGGCCTTCCGGCAGCCGGCATCGCTCCCATCATTCCGATAGCGCCCAGACCGGTGGTCGGCAGGGAAGATCAGGCTGTACGCTGGCGGCCGGTGATGCGCGAGACGGGACTCCTGTTCGGGATCTCCCAAGGTTTCCGCCTGGCGACGCAGGCTGAAACGCGCGAGGCGCTGAAGGGCCCTTACTTCAAGGATTACATCCAATCCCTAAAAGGTCTCGGGGGCTGGGGCGACGACGACCCGCCGCTGGCCAACTACGTGGCGCATCCGATGCAGGGATCTACCACCACTTGGATCGTCGTTCAGAACGATCCGCGCGGGAGGCCGCTGGAATTCCAGATGAGCAAGCCGTACTGGACCAGCCGCTTCAAGGGACTCGGCTTCAGCGCGGCCTACAGCGCGTTCTACGAATTGAGTCCGGTAGGCGACGCGGCCATCGGCAACCTAGGGATGCGGCCGGAATACAAAGGCATGGTTGACCTGGTGATTACGCCTACCGTCGGACTGGGCTGGCATCTGACCGAAGACATGCTGGACCGCTACGTGGTGCAGTGGGTGGAGCAACAAACAGGCAACACGGTGGTGAACGCGATGGTGCGCACGTGGCTGAATCCCACGCGCAGCTTCGCGAACATTCTGCGCTTCCAGCGTCCGTGGGAGCGCGATTCACGCCGCAACCTGCGCTACATCCGCGAACAGCACCAGTTGCGCCTTTCACTTCCCTCCGGGGGATGATCGGCTCCGGGTACCATTGACCAGCAGAACGCGGCCGGCCGAGTGCGCCGTTTCCCGCATCGGGCCGAGGTCGAGGACCGGCACGCGTGTGGCGTCAACGATCAGAAACACGCGGCCGGGGCCGTTCCACGCCTCGCGGAGTTCATCGTCGGAGAGCAGCAGTTTGGGCGCGTCGGGATATCTGAGTCCCGGACCAAGCGAAGGCGCGGCGCCATGGGCGACGTAGAGGTGTCCGGGCATGTAGAAGTTCACTGAGTTTGCCGTCTCGTAATCGCCCCACACAACTACCTGATCCCCCGGCTGGTACTCCCATGCGAGAACCTGCCCGAAGAATTTCGACGAAATGATTGGTTCCGACAGGCGAATGCTGTAGGCGGCGGCGAGATGAAACACCGCCATGGCCGCTGTCAGGGCGCCCACCGACCATGGGACTTTGCCGCTGGAGGCGGACCAGCGCGCGAGAAGGAATGCGACGCCCAACGCCGCGGCAACAAAGATGGCCGGCGGCAGCAGCTTACGGATCAGCTCGGGCGAGAAGCTGGTCATGATGGTGAAGTCGTTGGCGAAGGTCCGTTCCGGATGGAAGCCGTCGCCGCCCGGGAGGCCGATTCCGGTCGCGGCGACAAAGGAGAGGACCGCCGCGGCCGACAACAGCGCCAAACCGGCGAGGGTCAGCAATCGAAGGCTCCACGCGGGGACTCCCTTGGCCAGACGGATGCCCGCCAGCAGTGCCAGCGGCGGAAGCAGGGGAAACGCATAGTGCTCCAGGCGCGAGGAGAGGGAGAAAAACGCCAGTATCAGGCCCGCCCAGCACAAGGCGAACAGGACGGCGCGACGGCGCCGGGGCGAGCCTTTCTTCAGGCCGTCGGCGGACAGAAACAGGCTCCACGGCATCAGCCATACCGGGATGAGCGCCCAGAACAGCAGCAGCGGAACGGATTCATAGTCGACTGGCTCGCGCTTGGAAAAGAACCGAAGGATCTGTTCCTCGAAGAAGTAGACCCGCAGAAAGCCGGGGTTACGGATCTCCATCGCGATGTGCCAGGGAAGCGCGGCGGCGACGAACAGGAGCGCTCCGAGCAGCAGATGCCGGGTTCGGACCTGCGGGCGGTCTTTCGCGATCAGCGCGTACGCCGCGCCGATACCGATCGGGAAGACGACGCCGACGAGGCCTTTGGACAGAAATGCCCCGGCGAGCGCCGCGAAGAATCCCAGCAGGGGACAGGGGCTCGGTTCCCGCCGGCGATACGCCAACAGGAAGCAGTGGGCGGCCAGCGTGAGGAAGAAGACGAGGAGGACATCGTGCATCACCTCGAGAGTGAACAGAAGCGCGCCGGCGGAAAACGCAAACGCCGCGGCGGCTGCGACGCCCGCGCGAAGACCCGCGGCCCGCAGCGCCATGCGGCCGAGAAGCCACGCGACGCCGAGAATGCCGAGGATGGACGGAATTCTGGCGGTGAACTCGTGTACCCCGAACACGCGATAGCAGACGGCGATCAGCCAGTACAACAGCGGCGGCTTGTCCAGCGAACGCACGCCGTTGACGTACGGCGTCACCCAGTCGCCCCGGGCGAGCATCAGTTGCGGGATGTGCGCGTAGACGCCTTCGTCGGCATCGACGATGGCCCGGCCGGTCGCGGTCAACGTATAGACGACGGCCGCCGCGACGAGCGGAGCGGCGAGCGCCCAGCGGCCGAGGAAGGGCCGCTCACGCAGCGACATGGGATTCCGGCGGCGCCGCGGCCGGCCGATAGCGCCGCGGTCTTCCCGGGGCGCCCATCACATGTCCCACTTGGCGCGGAACCAATCGACGGTTCGCCGCAACCCATCCTGGAACTCCACGGTCGGCGCCCAGCCCAATTCGGCGCGGGCCTTGTCGAAATTGATCTCCTTGCCGCGAAAATCGCCCGGCCGTTCGGGGACGAACTCGATCTTCACGTGCTCGCCGATCGCGCTCCGGACGCCCTCGGCGACTTCGAGGATGGTCACCTGTCGGGCGCCTTCGACGTTGTAGGTCTGGTTGGCGGCCTGGTCGTTCATGGCGAGGATATGCGCGTGAGCGAGGTCAGTGATGTAGAGGAACTTGCGGAACTGGTCGCCCTTGCCGGCGATGGTGAGCGGGTCGCCGCGCAGGGCGCGCTTGCAGAAGATTGGAATCAGCAGTTCCTCACGCATCCTGGGTCCGTAAGGAATCCCGTAGCGGAGGATGGTGACGGGGACGTTGTAGAGCTGGCTGTAGTTGTGGCAGAGCATCTCGGCCGCGATCTTCGAGCTGGTGTAGATGTGGCCGGCGCCATTGAGGTAGAACGGAACGGATTCGTCGCCGATGCTGCCTTCCGGCGCGCCGTTGTAAACCCAGACGGTAGAGGCCAGGTACAGCCGCTTGGCGCCGTTGATCCGGGCGGCCTCCAGCAGGTGGACCGTGCCCATCACGTTCAGCCCGGTGGAGTAGACCGGGTACTTGTGCGCCACGTTCACGTTGGAGACGGCCGCGAGGTGAAAGATGTGCTCCGCGCCGCGCGTGGCGGTCAGGACGGAGGAGAAGTCCATCAGGTCGACGTCCTCGAAATCGACGTCGTTACGGTGGGGGCGCACGCGGTGATCGATCACGGTCACCCGATGCCCCGCCGCGGCCATCGCGTCAACGACGTGCGAGCCGATAAAACCACTACCGCCGGTCACGACCACTCTTGCCATGGCGCGCCTTCCTATTCGAACACCGCGGCCAGCGCGTCGATTACCTGGCGCGCTTCGTCGTCTTCCATCCCGGAATAGAGGGGAAGGCAGATGTGGCGCGCGCAAAGGTCCTCGGCCACCGGTAACGGGCCGCGGGCGTACCGCTCGAAGACCGGCTGCTTGTGGAGCGGATCCTCGTAAACCTCGCCGGAGAGCGAGACGCCGAACTGCTCGCGGAGCGCCGCCTTAAGCTGCTTTCGGTCGCGCGCTGGTTCCATGACGGCAATGTACTTGTAGTAGTTCGACAACCCGCCTGGCGGGACCTTCAGAGCCCGCAGCGACGTGAATCGCGCCAGCGCCTCGTCGTAAAGGGCCGCGACCCGCCGGCGGTCTTCGATCATCGCCGGCAACCGCTCCAGGTGCTTCAGGCCGATAATGGCATGCGGCTCCGACATGCGCCAGTTGTAGCCCATGCGGGTGTGCGCGTTGACCAGGAAGCTGGCCTTGCCCTGGTCGCGGAAGATGCGGGCTTCTTCGGCCACGCGGTCGTCGTTGGTCACGAGCATGCCGCCCTCGGCGGAGGTCATCACCTTGGTGGGGTACATGCTGAACGCGGCGGCCACGCCGAACGCGCCGGCCATCATTCCTTTGTAAGAGGCGCCGTGCGCGTGGGCGGCGTCTTCCACCAGCCAGAGGCCCTTGCGGCGGGCGAAATCCTGAAGGTCCGGCAGGCGCGCGGACACAAGGCCGCCGACGTGCACCACGACGATGCCCGCGGTATTTGGCGTCAGCTCCGGCTCGATGTCTTCCGGACGGATGGCGAAGCTTTCCGGGTCCATATCGACAAGGACCGGGACGCCGCCCGCGTGCACCACAGCGGCCGCCGTGGCGAAAAAGGTGTTGGCCGGGACGATGACGTCCTTGCGTTCCACGCCCAGCGCGCGCAAGGCGATCTCGAGCGCCGAGGTCCCGCTGTTGACGGAGACGGCGTGCTTGACGCCGCATAGGGCCGCGAACCGGGTTTCGAACTCCTTGCCGTAGTTGCCGAGCGTGAGCATGCCGGTGGAAAGGACTTCTTCGATGCGGGCCGCGATCCAGGCGCGGTCCTCGGGCAGAAACTGGATCCGGGCGGCCGGGATCCTGCGAGTCAGGGTGTTAGTTGTGCTCAAGATGAGTGCTCCCTTTGATATCGTGAACGTGGCTGAGGTCGGCATCCCCAGGCCCGGCGCGGCCCTTCCGCTGGTGAGCGCCTGGGGCCTCGTCGCCGCCTCCGGCGCTGATCAGGACGACCCCTATCACGACGAAGACAATGCCGGCCCACCGCAGCGGCGGCACGGCCTCTTTCAGGATCGTGACGGCCAAAACGGCGGTGAACCCGTATTCGATCGCGGTGAGCGGAATGGCCACCGTCACGTCCGTCCATGAAAGCGCAGCGAGGATGCAGAAGTAGAAAACGGCGCTTAAGATCGTGCCGCCGATTACGTACGGCTGGCAGAGCGCGCGCCAGAAGTAAGCGACCAGGTCCAGCGGCGCGTAGCTTTCGAGCGGGCCGACGATCTGCATGCCGCGGCGCATCAGGATCTGGCCGACCGCGCCCGCGGAGGTGGCGATCAGCGTAGCGACGATGACACGGAACATTTCTCGGGTACCTCCTGATACAGGTCGCGAAAGGCGATCAGCCGCGCGCCCGACGCCTCCACTGCGCGCCGGACATCCGGATCGATCAAAGCCCGGAACTCATCCTCGATGCGGTAGCCGGGCAGTTCCCGCTCGATATAGGGCGTCCGGGCCGTCGCGGGATGAAAATACATCTCCGTGACGCCGTGCGGAACATTGCGCAGCAGGCGGGCAACGCGGGCCGAATCCATCGCGCCGCTGTCGCGCAGGCCGAGGGTGGCGTCATTGAAGCATAGGCCCGCCGCCCGCGCCCGCGCCCGCAGGAGCGCGATCCAGGGACGCAGCGCCAGACCTCCGCCGCGCTCGTCGGGAATGCGGATCGCGCGCATCCCGTAAGCGGGGCCGATGCGCAACAGCAGTCCCAGGACCGTCGGGTGCAGGTGCATGTGATTGTGGACGGTGACATGATCCAGCGGCAGGCGGGTGGCGCGGAAAGCCTCGAACTGCGCGCGGATCTCTTGTTCGAGCTGACGACGCACCCGAGGCAGGAAAAAGAACCGGAAGCCGGCTTGGACCAGGTTCGTCGGCAACTCGCCGTTCGCGTCCACCAGGTCCGGCACGTCGGCCGGCGGGAGGGCGGGGCGCCCCCGAACCACCGTGAGATGGAGGCCGACCCCGAGCGACGGCAGGCGGCGGGCGCGCGCTATGGCGTCGGCGGCGGCGGGCGCGCTCACCATCAGGCTGGCGCAGGTAAGAATGCCGTCGCGGTGCGCGCGTTCGACCGCGTCATTCACCGGCGCGTCGAGACCGAAGTCGTCCGCGGTGACAATCAACCGGCGCACAATGCTTAACCCTTCGCCTCCGAGTGTTTGTGGAGAAGGCGTCCATCCCGGGTGAGGATGTAATCCTTGCCTCGCCAGTGCGTTGTGCCCTGGACGAACGAAAGCAGCCACGAAGCAAACCCGAGGAAATCCCGTGCCGGCAGAAGCGGCAGGGCACGCATGCCTTCCCTGTCCCTAAACCCCCATCCTAAAACGGCGGCGGCTGCCCCCACCCGGATCAGCAGAGCGCCCGCGAACACGGCGAGGCCAAGGGCGTCAAAGCGGCGGAGAGCGGCGAAGATCAAGCCGAAGGGAATCGACCGGATCAGCAGCGTGGAGAAGAACGCCACCGGCCGCGCGGCCCGCGTGTTCTGGTCCCAATAGACCTGGTGCTTCCACCACTTCCGCGGGCTCTGGAGATCTACCATCGTGTCGATGACCGGCGGGGCCAATACGCGGCCGTAGCCCAGCTCGGAAATCCGGCGGCCAAGCTCGTAGTCCTCCACGAGGTAGTCGGCGAGTGAGGCGATGCCGCCGATTTCCTCGATTACCTTTGTTCGAAGCGCGATGGAGGCGCCGAGACAGAAGCCGGAAACGCGGGTTTCATACGCGAACACGACGCTCGGCATGAAGTCGGCGTTGAGCGACAGCAGTTCCATCTTTTCGTACCAGGAATCCGCGCATGCCGCCTTGTAAGGCGTGCAGACGTAGCCAACGCCCGGCCGGAACAGGGGGGCGACGATCGCCTTGAGGTAACCGCGCTCAAGCTGCACGTCGCTGTCGCTGATCACCAGGTATTCATGGCGCACGTGTGGCATCGCGCCGAGCATGTTGTTGATCTTGCCATTGGCGCCGGCCTGCTGCTCGTCGACGGCGACAACCACCCGCTCCGGCCCGAACTCACGCTGGACCTGTTCGAGCAACAGGAGCGCGGGATCGTCCCGCCGTTGAACCGAGAAGATGACCTGGAAATCCGGATAGTCCTGGTCGGCGGTGCTGCGGAGGTTCCGGAGAAGGTTCTTTTCCAGGCCCGCGATCGGCTTGACGACGCTTACAGGAGGCCACGCCGGCGGCGGCGGGTCCGGTTTGCGCAGCCGCCACCGCGCTGTCGTCACGACGCAGAGCATATGGAACACGGATCCCGCGATCACAGGGACCAGGCAGAGCCATTCCAGAATCGACAGCGATGGCATGAACTCAATGGCGAGGCGAGATTGGCGCGACCGCCTGAATAACGAAGTATAACATTCGATGCGGAACGGACCGATCCAGGGGGCTCTGCCGGATCACTCGAACGGGGGAGGAGCGGCGACGGCTGGGGGCGGGGGTTCGCGGACGAGGGGAAGCGCCAAACCTACAGATCACCCGCACACGCGCCATCGGAAAAATCCGAGGGGACGGATTGACGAGGCGACGGTGTTTGCTATACTTGTTCGTCACTCCAATCAGCCCTCCCCCGGGACAAACGGGCGCCGCGAAGGCCGTCCGTTGCGCAGACAGCTTTGGTGTGCGCAGAATTGCCTCTCAGGGCCTTAAGGTCTTCTTACTCGAATCTCTTTCTTGGGCGTGCGGGTAGCGCCGGCGGCCGTACCGGTACTGGCATCTGAGTTGCTTAAGGCTGAGGCGCAGCCGAACAACTGTTGATCCCGTTCGAACGAGATACGACGCTACTGCGGAAAAAGCTACCGGAATACACGTTGGAAAAAATACACGAGGCTGCCGCGTTGAGGGGCGGTGCGTGACTTCACGCGCTCCCGTCGGCGGATTCTCCATCAGTTTGATGGACCGACCGTTCCGAAAGGCTAGAAAAGGAAAATGGGGCCTTCAATATGACGAAGTCCGCGGATGGCGTCTTGGGAGAGATGAGTGCAAGAGCAATCCAGACCGCTGAACCTGTCAATTCGTACACTCCTTTTGGCGCCGCTGTTGGCGTCGCTCACGCCGGCCGGCCTCCTGGGCGGCCAGTTGTTCTCGGACGATTTCAACGCCGGGCTGAAATCCCACTGGACCGTCGTAGACGAAGGAACCATCGTTGCACCCTCTAAGTGGTCCGTCAGCGGCGGAGTGTTACAGCAGACGACAAATATTTACGGGAATTCTTCCGATCCGCTGGCCAGGCCCGGCACTTACCTCCTGACGGGCAGCGCCCTGTGGACGAATTACAGCGTCTCGGTCCGAATGCGGACCGCGGTGGACGACGACGTGATGGGCTTGATGTTCGGCTACCGCGACGCCGGCAATTATTACCGCTTCTCGTGGGACAGGGAGCGCTCAAAGCGCCAACTGGTGAAGTTCGTCAACGGGGCGGTGACTCTGTTAGCCGAGGACGGCGTCCCGTACAAGGATGGCCAATGGTACGCCGTTGAGGCGAAGATGATCGGCGGGAAGGTGGAGATCTGGATCGACGGCAGCCGGATTTTTCAGGTCTCCGACGTCAGTCACAACAGCGGCAAGATCGCGCTGTACAGTTGGTGGAACCTCGGCGTGAAGTTTGACGACGTGGTGGTGACCTCCGACGACATCGCTGGAAGCGAGCCGGCGTGTTCGTATTCGATTTCGCCGACGCAGGCCAGCGTGGGCGCCGCCGCAACGGCGAAGAGCGTTGCCGTCACGGCGCCAAGCGGCTGCGCGTGGACGGCCTCCAGCGGCGCGGCGTGGCTCCAGATCACTTCCGGCGCGAGCGGCTCCGGCAACGGAACGGTGAACTATTCGGTGCAGGCGAATGGAAGCGTCAGCTCGCGGACGGGTGCGCTCACCATCGCCGGCATCACATTCACGGTGACGCAGTCGGGCTCCGGCAGCGCGGTAAGCCAGAGCGTCCTGTTCAGCGACGATTTTTCCGCCGGCCTGAAATCCCACTGGACGGTGGTGGACGAAGGGACCAACGTGGCGCCGTCGAGCTGGTCGGTGAGCGGAGGCGTCCTGGCGCAGAAGACCAACATCTACGGCAACGCCAGCGACCCGTTGGCGCAGCCGGGCACGTATTTGCTCACTGGCAGCGACGCCTGGGTCGACTACAACGTCTCCGTGCGCATGATGACGGCCGTTGACGACGACGTCATGGGACTGATGTTCGCCTATCGCGACGCCGCCAATTACTACCGTTTTTCGTGGGATCGCGAGCGCTCCAACCGGCGCCTGGTGAAATTCGTTGACGGAAAGACAACGCTGCTGGCGACCGACAATACGCCTTTCCAGGACAGCCGCTGGTATACGGTGGAGGCGCGCCTGGCCGCGGGCACGGTGGAAATTTGGATCGACGGAACCCGCATTTTCCAGGTGTCCGACTCCAGCCACAGCAGCGGAAAGATCGCGCTGTACAGTTGGTGGAACCTCGGCGTGAAGTTCGACGACGTGCAGGTTAGCGGAGCATCGGGGGGCGGGGCGTGCAGTTACAGCATCTCGCCCACGCAAGCCAACACGGGCTCCGCATCGGGCGTGGGGAGCGTTGGGGTAACCGCCCAAGCCGGCTGCTCGTGGACGGCATCCAGCAATGCGGCATGGATCTCGATTACTTCGGGCGGCTCCGGCTCCGGGGACGGGACGGTGGAATACGCGGTAACCGCCAGCTCCGGCAGTTCATCCCGGAGCGGCACGCTGACCATCGCGGGCAAGACGTTTACCCTGACGCAGGCGGGTGACGCGAGCTGCTCGTACGCGATCTCGCCGACACAGGCCAGCGCGGCATCGGGAGCGTCGACGGGCAGCGTCGCCGTCACGTCGGCCTCGGGCTGCGCGTGGACGGCGTCGAGCAACGCGGCGTGGCTTTCGATCACCTCCGGCGCTTCGGGCAGCGGCAACGGCGGCGTCGGCTATTCGGTGCAGGCCAACGGCACAGCTTCCTCGAGGCAGGGCACGCTGACCATCGCCGGCCAGACGTTCACCGTTACCCAGCAGGCGGCCGCGTGCTCCTATTCGATTTCGCCGGCGCAGGCCAACGCGGCGGCGGGCGGCGCCTCCGGCAGCGTCGCGGTGACGGCCGGTTCCGGCTGCGCCTGGACGGCGTCAAGCAACGCGGGTTGGATTTCGATCACCTCCGGCGCCTCCGGCAGCGGCAACGGCGGCGTCGGCTATTCGGCGCAGGCTAACGGTACGACCTCCTCGAGGCAGGGCACGCTGACCATCGCCGGCCAGACCTTCACCCTTTCGCAGGCCGCCGGCGTCTCCGGCGGCGCCAGCAGCGGCGCCTGGTACAACGGGGGCTGGGCGTACCGCAAGGCGATCGTGATTCAGGGCGGCAAAGTGAGCGGCGGCCCGCACGCCAATTTCCCGGTACTGGTGCAACTGTACGGCGACGCGAACCTGGCGGCGTCGGCCCGCAACGACGGCAGCGACATTCTCTTCACCCTCAACGACCACGCCACCAAGCTCGATCACGAAATCGAGTTGTTTGACCGCGCCAGCGGAAAGCTGACGGCCTGGGTGCGCGTGCCCTCGCTGAGCGGCGCGGCCAATACGACCCTGTACATGTACTACGGCAACTCCGGGGCGGCGAACCAGCAGAACCCGAGCGGGGTCTGGGACGCCAACTACGTGGGCGTCTGGCACCTCGGGAATGGAGATTCAACGGCGGCGAGCTTCTACAAAGACAGCTCCGGCGGCAACCACGGCACGATGACCGACGCCAAGGGTAACGCGACGAACACGCCGGCGGCGGCGGCCGACGGCATGGCGTTCGCCGGCGACAGCGACGGGCGGATTCGGATGGCGACAGCGGCGGCGCTGAACAACCTGGCCGCCAACGGGATGACGGTGGAGATCTGGGCGCAGGCCGATAGCCGGAACCGCGGCTACTCGTGGCCGCGGCTGGTGGACAAAAACAACGAGACCAGCGGAGGCTGGAAGCTGTACCGGAACGGCAGCGGCGCATTTCTCTTCTCCAGCCGCTGGTCCGACCTGGACCAGTGGTGGCAGGCCGGCACGCTCGACAAGACCACGCCAGCTTACATGGCGGTCGCGTACGACGGCTCCAGTGGGACCAACGACCCTGCGATGTATAAGGACGGACAGCGGTTGACGATCACCTCGCGGTCGGCGCGTCCGAGCGGGACGCTGAACGCCGACGCCTCGGTGCCGTTGGCCTTCGCCAACCAGGCCAATGGCAATCGGGCCTTTGACGGGCTCCTGGATGAGGTGCGGATCTCGAAAACCATCCGGAGCGACGGATGGATTCAGACGACGTACAACGCCATAAAGTCGCCGGAGACGTTCCTCAGCGCGGGAAGCGAGCAGTCCGGCACCGGCGGCAGCGGCGAGGATTCCGGCTCCAGCGATTGTTCGTACACGCTGAACCCAACGCAGGCGACGGTGGGCGCGGGGGCCGGCAGCGGCAACACCGTGGGAGTCACCTCGGCGTCGAGTTGCGCGTGGACGGCGTCGAGCAACGCCGGCTGGATCTCGGTCACGTCGGGCTCTTCCGGAAGCGGCAACGGCAGCGTCGGGTATTCCGTGCAGGCCAACCCCGCGACGTCATCGCGGCAAGGGACGCTGACCATCGCGGGCCAGACGTTCACTGTCACGCAGCAGGCCGCGGCGTGCTCCTACTCGATCTCTCCGACTCAGATTAACGCGGGCTCGGGCGCTGCATCCGGCAGCGTCGCCGTTACGGCGTCCTCGGGCTGCGCGTGGACGGCATCGAGCAACGCGGGCTGGATCTCGATCACGTCGGGCGAATCCGGCAGCGGCAACGGCAGCGTCGGGTATTCCGTGCAGGCCAATGCCACGACGTCGTCGCGGCAAGGGACGTTGACCATCGGGGGACAGACGTTCACCGTCACGCAACAAGGCGATTCCTCCAGTTGCGCCTACGGAATCTCTCCTGGGCAAGTCAACGTGGCGGCGGATGCCACGACAGGCAGCGTTGCGGTCACGGCGGCGTCGGGCTGCGCGTGGACGGCGTCGAGCAACGCGGCGTGGATTTCGATCACCTCGGGTTCCTCGGGCAGCGGCAACGGCAACACCGGCTATTCCGTACAGGCCAACGGTACGTCCTCGTCGCGCCAAGGTACGTTGACCATCGCGGGGCAGACATTCACCGTGACGCAGGAAGCGGGGACATGCGGCTACGCCCTCTCGCCGACCGTCGCCACAGTGGGGCCGTCCTCCACGACAGGCAAAGTCAACGTCACGACGGCCACAGGCTGCCCGTGGACGGCCTCGAGCAGCGCGGCATGGCTGAGCATTACGTCCGGCGCGAGCGGCAACGGAAGCGGCAGCGTAAACTACTCCGTGCAGTCGAATTCCGGCGCGCAAAGGCAGGCCACCTTGACGATCGGAGGACAGACATTCACGCTCAGCCAGCTTTCGAGCAGCGGCTGCCAGTTCACGCTGACGCCCACGCTTATGAACGTGGGGCCGGACGCCGGGACTTCCAGCGTGAACATTACCACGACGTCCGGCTGCTCGTGGACCGTAACGAGCCTGTCATCCTGGATCGGCGTGAACACGCCCAAGGCCGGGACGGGAAGCGGGAAATCGAACTTCTCGTTTTCGGCCAATACCACCGGGAGCCCGAGAACGGGCGGCCTGAGCATTGGCGGCGTGACGGTCCAGGTCAATCAACTCGCGGCCATCCAAGGGAATGTGTTCCATGTTCCGCCGGGGGCGAATCTCCAACAGGCGATCGACCAGGCGAAGCCGGGCGACACGATCACGCTGGAGCCGGGCGTCGATTACCGCGGGAGCTTCTATCTGCGTAAGAAGACCGGCAACCAGTTCATCACCATCACGACCTCGGCGCCGCACCTGCTCCCCCCGCCGGGGACGCGGGTCACGCCGGCCGACGCGCCCAACCTGCCCAAGGTCAGCTCGCCCAGCAACAGTCCGGTCTTCCGCACCGATACCGGGGCGCATCACTACCGGCTGGTCGGGCTGCAGATCCGCTCGCCGGGCTGGTACAACTGGGACCTCATCCGTTTGGGGTCCGACACCGTTTCGGACGTCACCCAGCAGTCCTCCGATTTCGAGTTAGACCGGCTGTACATACACGGCGATCCCAGTTTGGGGGCCAAGCGCGGCATCACGCTGAACACGGCGTCGACGATCATCAAGAACTGCTACATCTCCGACATCAAGGGAGTGGGGCAGGAAACGCAGGCAATCCTGGGATGGAACGGCCCGGGACCGTATGACATCATCAACAATCACCTGGAAGCGGCCGGCGAGAACATCATGTTCGGCGGCGCCACGGCGAGGATTCCGAACCTGGTTCCGTCCGACATCGTGATCAAGAACAACTACATCACGAAGAAGCTCTCGTGGTGGGCGAACCACCCGACCTACGAGGGCAAGCTCTGGACGGTGAAAAACATCCTCGAGCTGAAGAATGCCCGCCGCGTGCTGTTGGAGGGCAACATCTTCGAGCACAACTGGCGGCAGGCTCAAGCCGGCTACGCGATCGTGCTGACGGTGCGCACCCAGGGCGGGGCGATGCCGTGGGCGGTTGTCGAGGACGTTACGTTCGTCCGCAACATCATCCGTCGCTCCGGCGCGGGAGTGAATATCCTCGGTAAAGACTACAACGGTAGCCTCCAGGGCATTACGCGGCGCATCACGTTCAGAGATAACGTCTTTGACGACATCGACAACAAGAACTGGCCGGGCGAGGGGCGGATGGTTCAGCTTCTCACCGCGCCGGAAGATATCACGTTCGAGCACAACACGTTCAACTCCGGCGCGCTGCACTCGGCGATCATGTTCGACGGACAGCCGACCGTCCGCTTCGTTTTCCGGAACAACCTGATGTTCCACGGCACGAACGGCGTGTTCGGGTCGGGGAAAGCGATCGGTACGGGAACGCTGAACTACTACGCCCCGGGGTATGTGTTCACGAAGAACGCCCTTTGGGGCGCCGCAAGCAAGGCCGGAGCGTATCCTTCCGGGAACTACTTCCCGGCCTCCATCGGCGACGTCAAGTTCGTGAACGTCGCAGCCGGCGATTTTCGCCTGTCGTCGGCAAGCCCCTATCGCAATCTTGGGACGGATGGCGCCGACCTCGGCGCCAACGTCGTCTCGGTGGAATCCGCTACCGTGAAGTCACTGAATCCCTGACGCCAGTGAAGGGCAGGCTGCGGCCGCCGGCGGCCTTCAGCCTGCCCAATTTTCGAGGTTTGTTATACTAAGCCGGAACGTCGGGAGCGCGGCGCGGGTTTGGTGTTTCCAGCGCGCCTCGGCGTCCCGCCATTGAACCATGAGCGCCACCCGGGCCGTTGACGACAGTGCTCGCCCTTTCCCGTTCGGCAGAAACTGGGAAGAGTTCGTCCGCAAGCATTTCTCCGAGGAGCGAGTCCGCGTTTCGCGGGAGCACATCCTGAAGTTTCTGGACCTGCCGGACCTGAAGGGCAAGTCCTTCCTTGACGTCGGCTGCGGCAGCGGCCTTTCGTCGCTCGCCGCGTGGGAGGCCGGCGCCGACCGCGTGGTCAGCTTCGACGTGGACGCCGACTCGGTGAAGACGACGGAACAACTGCGGCGCTTGCGTGGGTCCCCTGGCAACTGGACGGTGCTGGCCGGCTCCGCGCTGGACGAGGCTTTTCTCCGATCGACCGACCCAGCGGATATCGTTTATTCCTGGGGCGTGCTCCACCATACAGGGCGGATGTGGCAAGCCATCCGCAACGCGGCCATCCCACTGAAGTCCGGCGCGCTGTTCTACATCGCGCTGTATCTCACGTCGGCGAGGAGCGGGTATTGGCTGGCGGTGAAGAAGAAATATAACAGCGCCTCGACGTTCCAGAAGCGAGTGATGGAGGCCCGCTACGTCGTTCGTCACGTCGTCGTCCCCAAGCTGGTGCGGGGCCAGAACCCAATCCGCTTTATCCGCACCTACGAGCAGCGCCGCGGGATGGCGTTTCTGCCGGACGTCCGTGACTGGCTTGGTGGCTATCCTTATGAAGACGCTACGATTCCAGAGGTTCTCCGCTTCTGTAATCGCGAGTTGGGCCTGAACCTGGTCAACATCAACCCGGGCAGCGGGTTGGCCGAGTACCTTTTTCATAAACCGTGAGCGAAATTCCATCCGCAACCATTCTCGATTCCGGCGACGATTCGCTGTTCGATCTTCGGACCCGAGCCCATGGCCCGGAGGGACGCTTGCCCGTCACGCCCGAATTGCTGCTTAACCGCCCTTCCGGCGACCTGTTCGGATGGGGACAAAATGCGGGCATGGGCTGGGATCCCGCCAAGCTCGGCGGCAAGGAAATCCTCCTGTTGAGCACGCACGGGGGCGTGCGCGCGGCGGACGGAACGCCGATCGCGCTCGGCTATCACACCGGGCATTGGGAAGTCGGCCTGCTGGTGGAAGCGGCGGCGATGGAACTCAGGGCGCTTGAGGCCATCCCGTTCGCCGGCTATTGTACCGACCCCTGTGACGGGCGCACCCAGGGTACGCCGGGCATGTACGACAGCCTGCCGTACCGCAACGACGCGTCGTACGTATTTCGACGGCTGATCCGCTCACTGCCGACGCGCGCGGGCGTCCTGGGCGCGGCCACGTGCGACAAGGGGCTCCCGGCGATGATGATGACGCTGGCCGCCCTGCCGGACCTGCCAAGCGTTCTGATGCCTGGCGGCGTGACGCTGCTGGCCGAACAGGGCGAAGATGCGGGCAAAGTTCAGAGCCTCGGCGCGCGGTACGCCCACGGCGAGATCACCCTCGACTATGTCGCCGAGATCGGGTGTCGGGCGTGCGCCTCTCCCGGCGGCGGCTGCCAGTTCCTGGGAACCGCGGCGACGTCCCAGGTGGTGGGCGAGGCGCTCGGGATGTCGCTTCCGCATTCCGCGCTGTCGCCCTCGGGTCAGCCGATCTGGCTGGACATGGGGAGGCGGTCGGCGCGCGCCGTCCTCGCGCTGGAAGCCGGAGGACTAGGGATGCGTGACATCGTGACCAGCGCTTCGATTCGGAACGCGATGGTGACGCACGCGGCGTTTGGAGGATCGACGAACCTGATTCTGCACCTGACCGCGATCGCGCACGCGGCGGGCTTGCGGCGGCCCACGGTGGACGACTGGACCGCGGTGAACCGAACCATCCCGCGGCTGGTGGACGTGCTGCCCAACATGGTGGATGGCTTCACCACGGCGCAGGCGTTTCTGGCTGGCGGGGTCCCGGAGGTCATGCTGCACCTGCGGCGCGCCGGCCTCCTGGAACTGGACGTCCTTACCGTTTCGGGCGAGACGCTCGGTCAGGCGCTCGACTGGTGGGAAGGCTCCGAGCGGCGGGCTCGGCTCAAGAAGGTCCTCAAGGAACGCGACGGCATCGATTCGGAGCGGGTGATCATGGACCCTGACGCGGCCCGGCGGCACGGCCTCACCTCGACGACCTGCTTCCCGCGCGGGAACCTGACGCCGGGCGGTTCGGTGATCAAGAGCACGGCGATCGATCCGTCGGTGGTGGATGCCGACGGCGTCTTCCGCAAGGTAGGGCCGGCGCGCGTGTTCCTCACGGAGCGGGACGCCATCGCGGCCGTCAAGAGCACCGGGCGCGACCGGATCAAGGAAGGGGACGTGATGGTGCTGATCTGCCGTGGTCCCATGGGCGCCGGGATGGAAGAGACCTTTCAGCTCACCTGCGCGCTCCGCTACGTCAGCTTCGGCAGGCACGTCGCATTGCTCACCGACGCGCGCTTCAGCGGCGTTTCGGCGGGGGCATGCATCGGCCACATCACGCCCGAGGCGCTCGCGGGAGGCCCGATCGGCCGTGTGCGCGACGGCGACCTCATCGAGATCGTCATCGACCGGGACCGTCTGGAGGGCTCGGTGAACCTGGTGGGCGCCGATGGCCGCCGGTTCACCGCGGAAGAGGGAACACGGATATTGACGGCGCGCGCGGCTCGCGAGGACCTGGCGCCCGACCCGGAGTTGCCGGCCGAGACGCGGCTGTGGGCGGCGCTTCAGGAAGCGAGCGGCGGGACGTGGGGCGGCAGCGTCTTCGATGTGGACGCTATCGTCCGGCGCCTTGACGCCGGGAAAAAGGCGCTGGGAGAGTAAGCGCGGGATCGGGCCGCATCTCGCGCTTTCGCTTGAGCAGCGGGACGTTCAGGAAATCCACCACCGGCTGCATCGCGCGGAACCGCTTCACCAGTTCTCCGAGCAGCTTTGGCGTGGGGACCGGCGCCGGGTCGAGAACCAGGTAATAGTAGAGCTGCTTGTAGCGAAGCAGGTCGACAGCGGGATGATCGGCCGGGAATCCCTTGGGCGGCCGGCTTAGTTGGTTTCCCTGCAAGTCCCCGGCGAGCGAACGCAACTTCGCCGGTCTGGTGAGGCGCCGGAACTCTTCGTACTCGCTCGCCAGGTGATTTCGGATCGCGAGCAGTTCGTCCGGTCCCGGCATGTACACGCCGCCCGCGACCTCGATGCCCTTGGAGGAAACGCTGAAGTAGTAGCCCGCGCCCGCATGCTTTTCCAGGCCGCGGCGAGGAAAGTTGGCCGCGATGTGGCTCTTGTACGGGGTCTTGTCGGCGCTGAAGCGCGTGTCGCGGTAGATGCGATAGAGCGCCTTCGCCGGTTCGGTGACGTGCTCGGGAGCAAAGGACGCGAACTCGGCATTGAGCGCGCCGACCAGTTCGATCATCGGCGCCTTCACTTTCTCCTCAAACGTCTGCTTGTGCGCCTGAAACCACTCGCGATTGTTGTTTTTCGCCAGTTGGTCGAAGAAGGTCAGGGCCTCCCGCGGAAAACCCGGGAACCGTGTGGGCATGGACTCTCCTTGCCTATAATCGTTGAGAATGTCGAATATGGCAGAGGCGGTTGAACGCCTGTCTGCGATCCCAAACCTTACAGTCTCCCAAAATGTCGCGCTCAGCAGGTACACCCGGTTCGGCCTCGGGGGGCCCGCTGCCGCGCTGGCGGAGGCTTCCACGCCGGAGGCGTTTGTGGCCGCCATCGAACTGGCGCGGGCATCGGGCCTGCCGTGGACCATCGTTGGCGGCGGCACCAACCTGATTGTCTCCGACCGCGGTTTCCCCGGCCTCGTGCTGCGACTGACCGCCGCGGCGATCTCCGCCGACGGAAGCCGCGTCCGCGCGGACGCGGGGGCTTCTCTCCAGGACCTGGTTGACTTCACGATCGGCGCCGGTCTGGCCGGTCTGGAGACGATGACGGGCATTCCCGGATCGGTCGGCGCCGCGGTGTACGGCAACGCCGGCGCTTACGGCCGCTCGATCTCGCAGTCGGCCTCGCGCGTCAGGTTCTTCGACGGCGCGGCGATTCGCGAGTTCGACAACGCCGAATGCGAATTCGCTTACAGGGAAAGCGTGTTCAAGCGGCGAAAAGAGTGCGTGATTTTCTCGGTGGAGCTGTCGTTGCAGCCGGCCGATCACGCCGAGCTCCGGCAGCGAGCCGATGAAATTCTGAGGGTTCGCAACCAGAAATATCCGCCGACGATGAAATGCGCCGGCAGCATTTTCAAGAATTTACTGCTGGACGACCTGCCGGAGGCGGTGGCGGGCCAAGTGCCTCCGGCCGTAGTTCGCGAAGGCAAAGTGCCGGCGGCCTATTTTCTCGATCAGGTGGGCGCGAAAGGGACACAGCGAGGCGATATCCACGTGGCCGACTATCACGCGAACCTGATCTACAACGCCGGCGCCGGCGCCGCGGACGATCTTGTCTCGCTCGTGGACGACCTGAAAGCGCGCGTTCGCCGGAAATTCGGGCTCGAGCTCGAGGAAGAAGTCCAGTACGTGGGTTTCTGAGCGGCGGGTCGCTCTGGCCCCCAACCGTCTTCTGGAGAACGAGAGCGCAATCGGCCGTGCCCTCAATGCGAGAATGAATGCATGGCTGAATTAGTGTTCGAGGTCACCCAGGAGGCGGACGGAGGCTACTGCGCCGAATGCTTGACGCTCGATATTTTCACGGAAGCCGACGCCTGGGAAGAACTTCGGGCGAGCGTGAGGGAGGCCGTTCGGGCGTATTTCTTCGATCAAGCGGTTCCCGAAAGCGTCCGTCTACACCTGATTCGCGACGAGGTGCTTGCGTTTCGGTGAAGACGCCGCGAGATCGAAATCCAGATGCCGCAGCCGCGCGGTGCGTAAACGTGGTAGAATAGGTCTGTATTTGACAGTTCTGCCGATTAACGCACCGTCCCACATCGTCTGGCCGCAGTCCGCCCGTGTTTGATCGTGTCTAATTTGCCGCTCTGACGAATTCAGAAAGAAGACAAGTGAAGAATATTTTCGTTGGAAACCTCAGTTTCAACTCGACCGAAGATTCGGTCCGTTCCATGTTCGAATCGTACGGGGCCGTTGAGCGCGTCAACATCGTCACCGACCGGGACACCGGGCGGGCCAGGGGCTTTGCGTTTGTGGAGATGAGCGTCGATTCGGAGGGCGATTCCGCCATCAACGGCATCAACGGCAGAGATCTCGATGGAAGAACCCTGACCGTGAACGAAGCGCGTCCCAAGGGCGAACGCGGCTACCGCGACTCGAACGGCGGCGACCGCCGCCGCAACAATCGCTGGTAGGTCGTAGCGGCGTCCGATCGGGACCGGCGGCACTATCCGATGCCGCCGATCCCGTATCAGCCGATCCAAACCGGGCGTTCCGCAACCCTGGAATTTTGGGCCGCGCCGCTGTCATCCACGATGCGCCGTATTCAGAAAGGAACGAATCAAGTGAAGATGTTTATCGGGAACCTGAGCCATGAGGAGACGGAAAACGCGCTGCGTTCGACGTTCGCCGCATACGGTGTCGTCGAGCCCGTGACCATCGAGACGCACCGCCAGTCCGGCCTGTCCCGGGGCTTCGGATTCGTCGAGATGAGCGCGGCGGACGACGGGGAACGCGCCGTCGCGGCGCTGAACGGAAATAACCGGAATGGACGCCTGTTGACCGTATCCGTTGTGGGTCCCCACGTGACCAAGGGCGGCGTGAATAGTCAAGTCAAGCGCCGCTATTGACACGGCGGCTCTCACGAATATACGTCGTTTGCTGGTTGGAATTCAGTGAGATCCGCAGGTAAGCTCCTTTTGCATCCACAACTGGAACCGTGAGGCCGTTCGGGCGTGTTTCTTTGATCAAGCGGTTCCCGAAAGCGCCTTACGCCTGCTTTACGGCCACCGGTCCGGGGTACTGGTAAAAGCGCTCCGCCGCCGGCAGCGAAAGGATGCGCTCGGAATCCCCTCGAGCCGTCGCGCGCACGATCTGCCGCGCAGCCCGCTCGGCGTCCATCGAAATGAGCGGCAGCGTGGCGCCGAGGCTGAACCAGCGGAACTCGCTGTCCTGGTCGCCCTTGAATCGAAGTTCTTCGGCTTAAAGTACGCGTTCAGGAACGAACCGGTTCGCATCAGGCCCGGCATAAGGTGAACAGTATTGGGGCTAGCGCACGCGGACGCGCCGCCTGCGGACCATTTCCCCTTGCCCGAAGGCGCCCTCGATGATCTCGGTCTGCTCCTCCAGGTGGCGTTTGTGCGAGCCGGTCGCCGGGCTGGCGCTGTCGGCGCGGCCGATGTACTTCAACCCGCGCCGGGTCGGCTCCAGCAGCGGCTCCACCTTCTCGCGGATGAATCGCCACGGCCCCATGTTGCGGGGCTCCTCTTGCACCCACATCACTTCCGCCGAGTTCGGGTAGCGCTCCAGCAACTCCGCGAGCAGCCCGCCGGGGAACGGATACAACTGCTCGAGCCGGACGATGGCGACGTTTTCGGCGCGCTTCTCTTCCCGCGCGGCCAACAGCTCGTAGTAGATTTTGCCCGAGCACAGCAGAATCCGGCCCACCCGGTCCGGCGGCAGGGCGTCCGGCATCGCCTCCTGGAAGTGACCGGCCGTCAGATCCTCGATCCTGGAGACCGCCTTCGGGTGGCGCAGCAGGCTCTTCGGCGTAAACACCACCAGCGGCTTCCGCACGCCCCGGCGATCGGCGCCACCATACATTTGCCGCCGCAGCAGGTGGAAATATTGCGCCGGCGTGGTGCAGTTGGCGAGCTGGATATTGTTCTCCGCGGTCAGGATCAGGAACCGCTCGATGCGCGCGCTGGAGTGCTCCGGCCCCTGGCCTTCATACCCGTGCGGAAGCAGCAATACCAGACCGCTCGGCTGCCCCCATTTGCTCTCGGCGCAGGTGATGAACTGGTCGATCATGATCTGCGCGCCGTTGGCAAAGTCGCCGAACTGGGCCTCCCATAACACCAGCGTCAGCGGGTCTCCCAGGCTGTAGCCGAACTCGAACCCCAGCACCGCGTACTCACTCAGCGAGCTGTCGAACACCTCGAACCGCGCCTGCTCCGGCGAAAGGTTCTTCAACGGAATGTACTCCCGGCCGTCCTCGCTGTCGTAGTAAGCCAGGTGGCGCTGGCTGAAGGTGCCGCGATTGGAGTCCTGGCCGCTCAGACGCACTGGGGTGCCTTCCATGGCGAGGCTGCCGAACGCCAGCGTCTCGGCCAGGGCCCAATCCACGGCGCCGCCGTTCAGCGCCGCTTTGCGCCGCTCGATGAAGCCCCGCAGCTTCGGATGGAGGTGAAAGCCGGCCGGGAACGTCGTGATCCCCCGGATCAGCCGCGCCACCGTTTCCTGCGCGATCGCCGTGCGCGGGCAGTACGTGGAGATCGGTTCCCGGTCCACCACCGCCAGCTCCTGTACCTCGTACCGAGCTTCCTCCGCCTGCGCTTGCCGGTGGCCCTTCTGCAAGCCGTCGCGGAACCGGCGGCGCATCGCTTCGATCTTGCCCGCGTCGACAAGGCCTTCCCTCGCCAGCCGCTCCGCGTACAGCTTTGCCACCGATGGATGCGAGCGAATCTTCCGGTACATCACCGGCTGCGTGAAACTCGGGTCGTCGGCTTCGTTGTGCCCGTGCCGCCGGTAGCAGAGCATGTCGATCACGACGTCTTTCTTGAACTGCTGCCGGTAGTCGAAGGCCATCTGCACGACGCGCGCCGCCGCTTCCGGATCGTCGCCGTTGACGTGGAACACAGGCGCCTGGACGGCCTTGGCGACGTCGGTGGAATACGGCGAGGAGCGCGATTCCTCCGGAGCGGTGGTGAAGCCGATCTGGTTGTTGATCACCAGGTGCACCGTGCCCCCGGTATGGTAGCCCGGCAGTTGCGACAGGTTCAGCGTTTCCATCACCACGCCCTGTCCGGCGAACGCCGCGTCGCCATGCACCAGGACCGGGATGACCTTCTCCCGTTCGGCGTCGCCGCGCCGGTCCTGTTTCGGCCGGACGATGCCTTCCACCACCGGGTCCACCGCTTCCAGATGCGATGGATTGGGCGACACGGAGACGATCAGTTCCCGGCCGGACGGCGCGCGGTGACTCCCCGTCGCCCCCAGGTGGTACTTCACGTCGCCGGAGCCCTGCGTGCTCAGCGGGTCGACGTCGCCCTCGAATTCGGCGAAGATCTGAGTCAGCGGCTTGCCGACGACATTGGCCAGCACGTTCAGCCGGCCGCGGTGCGCCATGCCGATGACCGCCTCCTCCACCCCGTGGTCGGCCGCCCGGTCGAGCAACTCGTCCAGAATCACAATGGCCGCCTCGGCCCCCTCCAACGAAAAACGTTTGTGCCCGACGAAACGCGCGCCGAGGAAATGCTCAAACTCCTCCGCCTCCAGGAGCCTCTCGAGGATGCCAAGCTTGTGGTCTTTCCCAAGAGCCCAGTTGTTCGTCTCCGGCTCCATCCGATGTTGCAGCCAGCGCTTCTGCTCCGGGTGCTGGATGTTCATGTACTCGCACCCGATCTTGCCGCAGTAGGTGTTCCGCAGCGTCTCCAGAATTTCGCGCAGGGAGGCCACCTGCTGCGGAGCGCTTTCGCCGAGCGCCTCGCCGAGCGTCCCGGTCAGGAACTCGCGGTCCAGGTCCCACAGCGTCAGCCCGTAGTTAGCGGGATCCAGTTCGGGGTGATAGTGAGACTCCGATCCCAGGGGGTCCAGGTCCGCGACCAGGTGCCCGCGCACCCGGTAGGCGTTGATCAGTTGCAGGACCGCCGCCTCTTTCGCGATCTCGGCCGTGCGCCCGCCGCCCACGCCCGGCAGCGATACCGGCCGGTCCTGTTCCCATGCCACCGGCCGGTGCGGCATCTTCAGATCGACGAAGATCTTCTCGTAGAAGCCGCCGCCGCCACCGAGCAACTCCTCGAGCTTGCCGAGGAACATGCCGGATTCCGCTCCCTGGATTACGCGGTGATCGTAGGTGCAGGTGATCGTCATCACCTTGCTCAGCCCGATGTGGCTGCGCATTTCGGCGGAGACGCCGCGGTACTCGGCCGGGTAGTCGATAACGCCCGTGGCGATGATGGCGCCTTGTCCCGCCATCAGCCGGGGCACGGAGCCCACGGTGCCCACCGTGCCGGGATTGGTCAGGGAAATCGTCGTTCCCTGGAAATCCTCGACGGCGAGTTTCCCCCGGCGGGCCTTGTCGATCAGGCTGTCGTAAGCCTCGAGAAATTGCGAGAACGTCATGGCCCCGGCGTTCCTGAGATTCGGGACCAGCAGCGACCGCGCGCCGTCCTTGCCCGGCACGTCCACCGCGACGCCGAGGTTGACCCGCCGCCGGACCATGCGGGCCGGGCCGTTTTGCGTTTCGGCATAGGCGGAGTTCAGATTGGGAAACGTCTCCAGCGCGCGAACCAGCGCGTAAGCGATCAGGTGAGTAAACGAAACTTTGCTCTGGCCCATCAGCGCCCGGTGGTGATTCAGGATGCGCCGGTTTTCCTCCACCACCTTCACCGGAATCGTCCGCTGCGAAGTGGCCAGCGGCAGCGACAGGCTGGCGTTCATGTTGTCGACGATCCGCGCCGCCGCGCCCCGCAATGGCGCCAGTTCCTCGCCGTCGCCCGGTTCCACTCGGGGCTTCCCGGCCGCCGGCTCCGCTGTGGCGGGCGCCTCGGCCCCGGAGGGCGCCGGTTTCACGGCTTCGCCGTTGGTTTCGAAGATGCGTTTCCAGCTTGCGTCCACCGCCTGCCGGTCGTGCAGGTAGTGCTGGTATAGCTCGTCCTCGATCCAGTCGTTAATGTCGGGAATGTGGGTTTTGCTTTCGGCCATGGGATGCCGCTCCCCTCCCGGAGGCGTGGCGATCCTCCGTTCGCTTATGTTCATGATATCGGACGCCGTTGGAGGCCGCGTGGACGGCGGGCCCTGATTCGACTGGGAAAATGCGGAAGCAGCGGACGCTACTTGTGCCGGTAAGTAATGCGCCCTTTGGTCAGATCGTAGGGCGACATCTCCAGCGTGACGCGGTCGCCCGCCAGTACGCGGATCCGATTGCGCCGCAGTTTCCCGGCCAGGTGGGCGAGAATGACCCGCTCCCTATCCTGCTCGAGCTGCACGCTGAACAGTCCGCTCGGAAATTTCTCGACAACCGTACCCTGCACTTCAATACTGTCTTCTTTGCTCATTGGCCTCCTGCCGAACAGTTTGCGCCGCTTCGGGGCGCCCGCAGCATTCATATTATAGCGGACCGAATCCAGCGGGTCGCGAGAGGATATTGTAGGGGAGGGAGGAAACCCTTGCAGGCATTCAGCAACAAGGTCGTGATGGTCACCGGCGGTGGACGCGGTATCGGTAAACGGCTTGCGCTGGGCTTCGCCACCGCAGGCGCGTGCGTGGCGCTGGTTGCGCGCAGCAAGGTCGAACTCGATCTGGCGCAGCTTGAAATCCAGCACGCCGGCGGCAGCGCCCTCCGTATCCGCGCCGACGTGCGGAACTTCGCCGAAACCGAGTCCGCCGTCAAGCGGGCCCTCGCGCACTTCGGTCAGGTGGACGTCCTGGTCTGCGCCGCCGGCGTGCAGGGGCCGATCGGACCCCTCCACGAGACGGACCCCGACCACTGGGCAGCGGCCCTCCACGTCAATCTCGCCGGCCTCTTTCATGCGGCGCGAGCCGTCCTGCCCCACATGATCGGCCGCCGCTCCGGCAAGATCATCGCGCTCGGCGGCGACGGCACCATGCGCGCGCGCCCGTTCTTCTCTTCCTACGCGGCGGCCAAGGCCGCGACCGTCCGCCTGGTGGAGACCCTGGCCGAGGAGGTGCGGGAATACAACATCCAGGTCAACTGCCTCGGCCCCGGCCATACGTACACCCACATGACCGACGAAATCCTCGCCGCGGGTGAAAAGGCGGGCTGGAAGGACACCGAGCATGCGATTCGAACCCGCATGACGGGCGGCGTCTCTCCCCAGGAGCAGATTCAGCTCGCTCTGTTTCTCGCCTCGGAGCGCTCCAACCACATCAGCGGCAAACTGATACACGTGGCCGACGACTGGCGGCGGCTGGAGCGATCGGAAATGCACCCGGAACTCTACACGCTGCGGCGCGTGCGCAAGGTGTGACAACGTGTGAGCCCAGCCTTGCGCGCCCGGCGAACCCGATGCGATGATGGCGGTCGGGAGTTTTCCGACATGCGCTCTTTTTGTTTCGTATTGGCTGCCGCGGCGGTCCTAGGACTCGGTTTGCCGGCATCGGCCCAGCGGGAGCCGCCGAAGAAGAAGAAGGTACTCGCCATCGGCCAATCCAAGGGCTGGCAGCACGACGCGGTCACGCACGGGCTTGCCACCATCTGGCGCCTGGGCCAGCAGTCCGGAATTTTCGACACTTACATCCGCACGGACACCGAGCTGATCACCAAGAGGAAGATGGAGAGAAACGCCAAAAACCTGAACGATTTCGACGCCATCGTCTTCTACACCACCGGCGAACTCGACCTCGACGACCAGCAGAAGGCGGACCTCCTCGCTTTTGTCCGGGAAGACGGCAAGGGCTTTGTCGGCGTGCACAGCGCCATCGACACCTTCTATAAATGGCCCGAATATGGCGAAATGGTCGGCGCATATTTCGACGGCCATCCGTGGAACCAGATCGAAGCTCCGGTGATCGTGGAGGATCGCGAGTTTCCCGCCACCAGGCATTTCCCGAAAACCTTTGTGGCCCTGGACGAGATCTACCAGCCCAAGGAGTTCTCCCGCGACCGCGTCCGGGTGTTGATGCGCATGGACGAGAACAAGATCGATCTCACGGCGAAAGGCGTGAAGCGCACCGACAAGGACTTCGCGCTCACCTGGGTCCGCGAGTACGGCAAGGGTCGCGTGTTCTATTCCACGTTCGGTCACGTCGAATCCACCTGGGACCGCCCGGATATTCAGAAGATGTGGCTGGAAGCGTTGAAGTGGGCGATGGGCATGACCAAGGGCGACGCCACCCCGCGCCCGCGCCCGGCCGATTGAACCCCAGTGCGCCGATCGTTTCCGTCGCGGCGGTCCGTCATGGCCGGCTTTGCCGCCGCGGTCGTTCGACCCAGACGGGTGGCCGCCGCCGGCATCGAAGCCTCGCGCGGCGTGCTACCGGCGCCGGACGATCCTCGGGAATGGCCGGCCTTCCGCGATGCGCTGGTCCGCTGGCGCGAGGATACCCGGGCGGCCATCCGCTACAACGGCAGCCTGTACGCCCGCGACGACCTGCGCTGGACGGCGTCGTGCTATTCCTGCTGTTTTCTGATGATGTGCGATGAGGCCTTCTACGACCCCATCGCCGGCCGGTTCACCGTCGAATCCTTCCTTGACGGTGGCGAGCGCGATTTCGGAGGCTTCGACGCCGTCGTTCTGTGGCATGCATACCCGCGCATCGGCATCGACCCCCGCAACCAGTACGATTTCTACCGGGATATGCCGGGCGGCCTCGCCGGCCTTCGAAGCCTGTCGGACCGCTTCCACGCCCGCGGCGTGAAGGTCTTCCTCAACTACAATCCCTGGGACACGGGGACGCGCCGCGAACGCGCCGCCGACGTCGATGTCCTTTGCGAGCTGGTCCGGGAGATCGACGCGGACGGCATCTTCCTCGATACGTTGAAGGAGGGCGATCGCGAATTCCGTTCCAGGCTGGACGCGGCGCGCCGCGGCGTCGCGCTGGAGTCCGAACTGGCCCTGCCCGTCGAGCGCATCGCCGATCATCACCTGTCCTGGGCGCAGTGGTTTGACGACAGCCGGACGCCGGGCGTGCTTCGCAACAAGTGGATCGAGCGCCGTCACATGCAGCGCCAGATCCGCCGGTGGAACGACGATCACGCGGCGGAGTTGCAGGCCGCGTGGATGAACGGCAGCGGCATCCTGGTCTGGGAGAACGTGTTCGGCAGCTTTGTCGGCTGGAACGCGCGCGATCGCTCGACGCTGAAGTCGATGCTCCCGGTTCAGCGGCGTTATGCCCCGCTGTTTTCCGGCGAGGCCTGGACGCCGCTGGTAGCGGCTGAGATGCCCGGCGCGTTCGCGAGCCTCTGGGAGGGGCGCGGTCTGCGGCTGTGGACGCTGGTGAACCGGACGGACCGGGCGATCGAAGGTCCTCTGCTCCGCATCGGCGCCGCGCCCGGCGAACGCGCCTGGGATCTCATCGCCGGCCGCGAGGCTGCCTCCACCCGAGACGGCGCCCATTTGATACTCACGGGAACCATTCCAGCGAGCGGCATCGGGGGATTCGTTTGCGGCCCGGCGGAAGCGCTCGGTCGGGACTTCGAGGCGTTTCTGGCGGCGCAAGGCCGGCCGCATTCGGCCGCTTCGCGGGACGCCGCCCCGCCGCTCCGCCAAACCAGGCTGAAGGCCGTGCCGCGAGCGCCGATCCGCGGCTTGCCCGAAGAAATGGTTCGAGTCCCCGCCGCCCGTCTTGCGCTGACAACCGAATTTCGGACGCGCGAATGCGGCTTCTATGAATCGCGCAACGAACTGGTGCGGGAACGCGGACTGGCATTGAACAAGCCGCGCCGGATCACCCGAGAGGTGGACCTCGAGGCGTTTGCGATCGACCGGACGCCCGTCACTAACGCCGAGTTCGCCCGGTTCCTGAAAGCGTCGGGCTACCGGCCGCGTCATCCCGAGAACTTCCTCAAGCACTGGAGCGATGGCGAGCCGCCCGCCGCCGCGCTGAACCATCCCGTGACATACGTGGACCTGGACGATGCCCGGGCCTACGCGCGCTGGGCCCGGAAGCGCCTGCCTCGCGAAGAAGAATGGCAAATTGCCGCCCAGGGTTCGGACGGCCGCCGCTACCCGTGGGGTAACGAATTCCGGCCGGGATTCGCCAACGGCGGCGAGTCCGGCGGGACGACGCCGGTCAAAGCGTATCCCGAGGGCCGCTCGCCGTTCGGCTGTTACGACATGTGCGGCAATGTGTGGGAGTGGACCGAGAGCGAGCGCGCCGATGGCCGGACGCGCTTCGCCATCGTTCGCGGCGGCTCGTTCTACAAGGCCGAAGGCTCGCATTGGTACATGGACGGCGGTCCGCAGCCGTGCGATTTCGCCGCGAAATTCCTGTTGATGTGGCCGGGGCTTGACCGCTGCGCGACAATCGGCTTCCGGTGCGCCGCCGGCCTGGCGCCGGCGGCTTAACCCGGGGGAAGACCCGTGTAACGCGGCCGGATCGAGCAAGTCACCTAACCGAGTACGTGCTTCTACAGGCGCCGGCGTGGCGCGCGCTCTCAGCGAGCCGAGTCCACACTCGTGTGGACTCTTGTGCCGCCCGCCTCGCGCAAGCCGCCTCACGAGCGGACCTTGGGAAGGAGACGAGATGAATAATCTGCTTCGGGTGGCGGTTTGCCTGCTGTTCGCCGCGCTGGCTGCGCATAACCAGGAAAACCGCAATCCGCACGGCGGGATGACCGAATGCGGACGCAAAATGATGAGCTGCATGTGCCCGAAGATCGTGGACGACATCCAGCAGTACGAAGTTGCCAAGTGCCAGAAGGCGCCGGCGGATCAGAAGAAAGACTGCCTGAAGAGCGCATACCAGCGGACCACCCATTGCCGCGTCATGGCCGACGCCCACCGCGTCCCGGAGTGGAACCAGTTTGTCCGAAAGAACGGCATTCTCAAAATGTGCGGCACGCAGTGCCACCCGGAGAAATGCAAGTGCAACGCCGATCAGCCGTGCGCGCCCCACTAATTCGGTGAAGCGCCAGCCTGGAGCCGGCGACGGAAGATCTCGGCCAGGCGCATGCCGTTCTTTTTGAGATTGAAGACCTCCACGATTCGGCCGCGGGCGGATTGTCCCAGGGAGCGGCGCAGATCCGGATCGTCGAGAAGTTGGCTGATCGCGGCGGCGAGACCCTCCTCATCGGAAGGCGGAACCAGGAGACCGTCCACGCCGTGGCGTATCAGTTCGGGAATGCCCGCGACGTGCGTGGCCACGCAGGCGACCTCCATCGTCATAGCTTCCATCAGCACGACCGGTACGCCCTCGTCGAGGCTCGATAGCGCAAACAGGTCCGCCTGGGCGTACAAAGCGGCGACGCGGTCGTGATTGACCTTGCCGTCGAAGATCACGCGCTGGCCCAGTCCCAGGTCGGCCGCTTGCGCTTTCAGCGCGGCGGCATCCGGCCCATCGCCAACAAGCCTGAGCCTGACGCTATGGCCGTCGCGAACGACGCGGGCAATAGCATTCAGCAACACGTGGTGGGCTTTCACCGGCACGAGTTGTCCCACCGAAAGGATCTCGAAGACGGGCGGGGCGGGGCGGAAGGAGCCCGGAACGTACGCCGCCGGATCGACGCCAAGGCGGCACACCTCCACCTTCGGCTGCGCGGAAGCCCCACAGGCCAGCACGATCCGGCTCCTGGCAAAGTGGCTGATGCCGCATACGAACGAAGACGCCTGGACCTTTTCCGCGAGACGGAACGATACGGGATCGACAAATTCGGCCCGGCCGTGGAACGTGATGGACATGGTCAGCGGGAACACCCGCGCGACCAGCATTCCCACCGTCGAGGAATAGTGGACGTGAAAGTGGGAGATGCCCCGCTCCTTGATCCAATGGCCCGCAATCACCGCTTCGCCGAAATAGAAAAGCTGCCGCAGAGCGCTCCCGGCGCCGGTACCAAGGCGAAGCGCGCAGACAAGTCCGCTGAGATAGGCGGCGGGCCGCGTGAATAGCGTCATCGCGTGAATGCGAGCGGCGGCGAGGAGCGGAGTCGATTTGACGTTGAGCGTCGTCGCGGCCAAGGCCCGCTCCGCGGGGGCCAGCTCATTGTCGGGCCGGTCCGGGGGCGAGATCGAAACCACTAAGATATCGAAGCCGAGAGAGCGGAGCGTCTCGACTTCACGCACCAGGTATGTGTGATTCACCGCCAGATACTGACTGACGAGGTACGCGAGTTTCATCCTTCGTTATGGCTCGGCGCTTTCGGTTGTGGGGCAGGTTGGCCGAAGGCAACCTGCGGGCCGATCGCCGATCGGCCCGGCGGCGGTTGGGAACCGCCGCGCAGGATGAGATCCTGCCCCACGGGTCGTGGCTGAACTGGCATGGTGATTTCCTGACCGATACTTAACTCGGTTCCGTCGTTCGGGCGAGAAGCGCGGGTCGCGCCGCGTCGTCCATGGCGCCCACAAGGTCCAGCGCCGGCAATCCACGCGCGGCAATGCGACGCAGATCCTCCGGGGCCGGCTTCTGGGCAATGATGACGTGATCGGCCCAGTCGGCGAGCGCATCGATGTCGTTCACAAGCAGGCGTTCGATGTGCGGCAACGCGGCCAGAACGAACTGGCGATTGCTGCCGTAGATCCGATCGAGCCGGATGCGCGGATCGAAAACGCGAAGCTCGCGGCCTTTGCCGATCAGGCGCTCGATCAAGGCCACCACGGGGCTTTCGCGCAGGTCGTCCGTGTTCTCCTTGAAGGCCAGACCCAGAATGCCAATGCGGGCCGCCGGCAGTTCCATTGCCGCTTCAATCGCCCGCCGGAGGTGCTCTTCGTTGCTCGGCAAGACCGATTCCAGAATCGGGAGGTTCAAATCGAGCCTTGTGGCGCGATAGACCAGCGCGCGCAGGTCCTTTGGCAGGCAGGACCCCCCGAAGGCGAAGCCCGGCTTGAGGTAAGCCGGCGAAATGTTCAGGCGCTTGTCGCGGCACAGGATGTCCATCACTTCGGCGCCCGACACGCCGACGCTGGAGCACACCGCTCCGATCTCGTTCGCGAAGCCTACTTTCAGAGCGTGGAAACTGTTGCAGGCATACTTGATGGTTTCCGCGGTGCGCAATGAGACCATGCAGACTTCGGCGCCCAACCCGGCGTACAGCGCCGCAACGCGCCCCACCGCCACGCGGTCTTCGCCGCCGACCACCACCAAGGACGGGTCGAAGAAATCCCGAACGGCCGTGCCCTCGCGCAGGAACTCCGGATTGGAAACCACGCTGACCATCGGAGAGGCTTGAAACGCGGGAACCACCAGGTCTTCGCAGGTACCTGGAAACACGGTGCTGCGAACCGCCGCCACCAGCGGCTTCCGCCGTTGTCCGAGATGGCCGGCGATTTCCGCCGATGCCCGCTGAAGCTGCTCCAGGCTCAGGTCGCCGTTGCGCCGCGAAGGAGTTCCGACGCAGATCATGACGATGTCGGCTTCATCCAGGCTGCCGGCGATGTCTCCCGCCGCCGTCAGCCGTCCCGCGGCAACGTTCTTTCGGACCAGCTCATCAAGCCCCGGTTCGTAGAAGGGCGACCGTCCGCCGAGAACGCTGTCCACCTTGTGCCGGTCCCGGTCCACACCGACAACATGGGCCCCCCGCTCGGCCAGACAGGCGGCCGTGACGCAGCCGACATAGCCAAGTCCGAGGACGACAATCTGCGTTTCTGACGCCATCTCGGTTCAGTATCCCATAGTCGCCGCCGCGGCCCTTCGCGGTCTATTCAGCGTGTGTGGCCATGCCACTACACTGGTAATTTATGAACCTTCGCGGCAACGCCGACAACCGAAATCTGCTGGCGATTTCCTGGGCCATGCCGCCGCTCCTGTTGCCGCGGGCGATCCAGGTGCCGCGTACGCTGAAAGCGTTAAGCTCGCTCGGCTGGCGCGCGAAAGTCTTGTGCGCGGAAACGGCGGTGATCGACCGGACTTTGCCCCACGACGACAAGCTGAAGGAGATTTCCGCCGGCGATTACGAGACCATCGTCGTCAAACCGCCCCTCCTGCTGCGCCCGGCGCACACCGCGATCGGTTACCGGTTGCTGCGGAAGGCGAGCCTGGTCGATCAAGCCTGGCAGCGCTGGGCCGCGCGCATCGCGCTCCGGTTGGCCCGCGCCGAGCGGTTCGACGCCTTGATCACATTCGCCCAACCGTGGCCGGATCATCTGATCGGATTGGATATCCGCCGCCGAACCGGCCTTCCGTGGGCGGCGCACTTCAGCGACCCGTGGGTAGATAGTCCCTACATCAATAAAAGCGATCCCCGATACCCCGAGTGGCGCCGGCAGGAAGCGGAAGTCGTGCGCGAGGCGGACGCCGTGGCGTTCACGACCGAACACGCGGCGGAACTCGTAATGCGTAAGTATCCGGTCGAATACAGGGATAAAGTCCACGTCGTTCCGCACGGTTACGATCGCGATTTTCTACGTATCATCGGAGCGCCGCCGGAAAATAAACGGCTGCGACTCGTATCGACAGGGAATTTTTATGGCGCGCGAACCCCGTTGCCTTTGTTGGCGGCGCTGGAACGGCTGAACGGCGAGCGGCCTCTCGCCGACGAACTCGAAGTGGTCCTTGTTGGCGGGAACAATCTCCCTTACGCCGGCGAGGCGGCGCGCATGGGACTCGAGCGCGTAGTCTCGTGCCGGGACTCGGTTCCTTTCCTGGAGAGCTTGCGGATAGCCGGGACGGCGGACGCGCTGCTGGTCATCGACGCGCCGAGCGACGGGGCGAGCGTATTTCTCCCTAGCAAGCTCATCGACTACCTGATGTTCGAGAAGCCGATTCTGGGAATCACGCCGCTTGAGGGAAGCTCCGCCGACCTGCTGCGGCGCGCCGGATGCCCGGTCGCCGCGCCGGAAGACACGCCCGCGATCACCGCGGCGGTAAGCGACCTCCTCGAAAGGCGGCGGGCCGGAACCCTCGGCGTCGCGGCGGACTTCACCGCCGTGGCGAGAGAATACGACATCGCCTCGACCACCCGCTTGCTCGATTGCATCCTCCGGAAGATCGGCGGCCCGGGGAGGGTTCTATAATAGGACATTCGTCCGCCGGTCCGGCTATCATTCCTATGTCCATCTGCAACGTTGTCGGGGCGCGCCCGAACTTCATGAAAATCGCCCCGATTGTGGACGAATTGCGCCGCCGCGGGCGTCCGCAGTTCCTGGTGCACACGGGCCAGCACTACGATCCGAAGGTTTCCGAGGTGTTCTTCCGCGACCTTGGATTGCCGGAGCCGGACATCTACCTGGGCGTCGGTTCCGACACGCATGGGCGGCAGACCGCCCGGATCATGATCGCGCTCGAGGAGATCTGGGAGCGTCAGCGGCCGGAACTGGCGATCGTGGTCGGCGATGTGAACTCTACGATGGCCTCGGCGCTGGTTGCGGCGAAACAGCGCATACCGCTGGCGCACGTCGAGGCCGGACTGCGCTCGTTCGATCGTTCGATGCCGGAAGAGATCAACCGGATCGTCACCGACCAACTATCCGATCTGCTTTTCACCACCGAACAGAGCGGCAACGACAATCTGCGGGCGGAGGGGGTCGCCGCGGAGCGGATTCATTTTGTCGGCAACTGCATGATCGACACGCTGCTGAGGCATCTGGACGCCGCCGCATGCCTGGAGCCGTGGCGAGAGTTCGGTTACCGGCCCGGCGGCTATGCGTTGATCACGCTTCACCGGCCATCCAACGTGGACGATCCGGCGACGTTGAAGGCGCTGCTGGAGACGCTCAACGACCTGTCCCGCCGCGTGCCCATGCTGTTTCCTGTCCACCCCAGGACACGGAACCGCATGGCCGATCACGGGATCGCGACGGCGCCGGCGCTCCGTCTGTGCGAACCGCTTTCGTACCTCACCTTTCTCGGCCTGATGGCCAAGGCGAAATGCGTCCTCACCGACTCCGGAGGAATTCAGGAAGAGACCACCGTGCTCGGCGTACCGTGCCTGACGCTGCGGTGGAACACGGAGCGGCCGGTCACCGTCTCGCAGGGAACCAACCGCCTGGTCGGCTCCGATCCCGCGAGGATCCGCGCCGGATTCGAAGCGATTCTCGATGAAAATCGGACGACCGCGACGCGCCCGCCGCTGTGGGACGGACAGGCCGCCAGGCGAATCGTCGATGTACTCGAGCGGTAGCGGTCCGCTTACTTGGGAGAACCCAGAAACGTCTTGCGCATCTTCGCAACGACGGTGAAGTGCGGATCGACGACATTGGCGATGTCGTACTCAAGAGCGTGACCCATCAGCAGCGACGAGCCTCGTTCGTCAAATCCGTAATCGGCCATCAGCCACCGCTGCAATTCCGTCGTCGCGTGTTGCAGCGCCTGCAGCAGAGGGCGCGCGCTGCCGAGGACCATGATGTAGTCGTTATTTTCCAGGCGCGGCCAGCCGATCTTCTTCCCCTTGATCAGGTCGACCGTGAACTCGACGTTCATCGACGTCTCGAGCGCGTTGCCGACTACCTCTCCGTCCCCCTGCCGCGCGTGGCCGTCCCCGAGAAATAGGAGCGCTCCGGGTTCATAGACCGGCAACATCAGCTTCACGCCGGCGACCATGCCGCTGTAATCCATGTTGCCGCCGAACTGATCGGGCGTGCTGGTGGGAACCGCCTGCTTGCCATCCGGAGCGGTCGCCAGGCAGCCCAGCATCGGGCGGAGAGGCACCTCGATTCGGCGGGGACGGAAGGCGGCGGACTCGATCCAGGCGATGCCTTTCTGCTTGTCGATGGTCCAGGTCTCGGTCGTTTGCTCTTTGAGACCCTCGAAACGCAGGAACGCGGGATCGGCCGCGTACGGCGCCAGCAGACTGCTGGACCATCCCGTGGCGCGGTTCGGCTCGATCTTCTCGATGCGGACCACCAGGACGTCGCCGCGTTCGGCGCCTTCGACGTAGAAGGGACCGGTTTCGGGGTTCGGACCTTCGCCGACTTTTCGGTTGTTGACGTCGAACCCGCGCGCATCGATCGTCTGGGTCGCCACGCGGTCGCCCGGCTTGATCCTGAGTACCGGCTTGTGCGCGTACGAGAACGTGTTGTGAAACTCCGTCGGCGTGAAGTGGTGCGTTTCGGCCGGCATACGCGGCGGCGCAAGCGCGAGAGCGGCGCAGATTAGAACGCAGCGCATCGATAACCTCCCTTCGTGCTGGATCAACGATAACCCTGGCCGTGGCGCCCGTTCAAGTCGCGTCGAAGGACCAGCGCAGCCTATGGCTGGCTCACGGCAACGAGCGACTGCCGAAGGGCCTCCTCCTGTTCCGGGGTGAGCTTCCGGCCGCCGACTGTGACATAGAACACGTCGATCGCTTTGTGCGCTTCCGTGTCGACAAGGACCACCTCGATGTTGCAGCCCGCCTCCGACAGGCTCCGCGACAACTCGTACAGCAGGCCGGGACGGTCCTCGGCGACAATTTCCACCAGCGTGGCGCCCTCGGAAGCCGCGCTGTCGAACGTCACGCGGGGCTGGATGCGGCTTCCGGTGCTAGGCGGCTTCGGCTTGGGGCGGTTCTTCAGCAGGTCGCGGGCGCGAACTTTCTGGAGCGCGACGCGTTCCAGCGTGACGCAAAAGCGCTCCTCTTCGCTCGGATTCAGCTCGATGGTGCGCGCCGGGTCCTCGAACTCGAACGTATCCAGAATCACTCCGCGCTTGTTGGCGAACGCCTCGGCCCGCAGGATGTTCATGCCGAATCCTGCCAGGGCCCCTGCCAGCGAGGCGAACAGAAACGGCCGGTCGCGAGCCAGGATGGTAACCTCATACGCGCCGTTCGTCCGGACCAGATCCACCGCAACTCCCTTGTCTCGCACCAGCCGCTCCATCTGGACGTGCCTGTCGATTTCCTCCGGCGTATGCGTGCGGAGGTAACGAACGGGGAATCCCTCCATGAACTGGGCTTTTTCAGGAGGCGCCGCGGCCAGCTCGCCGATCCGGCCGGTCTCGAGTTCCTTTGTAAGTTCGCGGTAGGCGGTGGTATATACGCGCCAGAGCTGTTCCAGCCGCCACGGCGACATCGCCGAGGGATTCACGGCGCTGACGTCGGCGTACGTCAGCAGAGTCAGGTACTTCAGCCTTTCGAGCGTTTCGACGCACCCGGCCAGGAACACGGCGGTCGAAGGATCGTCGAGGTCGCGGCCGGTCATGGCGCCGGAGAGTTCCAGGTGGCGCTCGATCAGGAAACGCACCACGGCGCGCTCTCGGAGCGGCATCTGAATACGCTCCATCGCCTGCCCCGCCAGCTCCAGGGACGCCTCGATGTGTCCCCCGCCCGCGCCCTTTCCGCTGTCGTGGAGCAGCAGCGCCAGGTTGAGCAACTCCGGCTGTTCAATCTCGGCGAGGATCTCGGCGAAGCGCCGGCGGAGCGGGTCCGTGGTCGCGCGCAGATCTTCCAGGCTCCGGATGGCCAGCAGCGAATGCTCGTCCACGGTGTAGCGGTGATAGAAGTCGCGTACCACAAGGCATTCGATCCGCTTCCATTCCGGGAAGACGGCTTGCAGCACGCCCGTCTCGTGCATGGCGGTCAGCGCCTGCGAGGCGTTCGGCTGCTCCAGCGTTTCCACCAGCGCCGCCCAGTGCGGACCCCGGCCCGCGTAGTGCCGCTCGATGACCGGCAGCAGTTCCTGGATCCGCCGCTCCGTCTCCAGCGCCGGCTTCAGCCCGTGCCGCCCGACGAACTGGAACAGCCGCATCACCAGTTCCGGGTCGTAGGCAAGCCGCTGCGGCGCCTTGAGGAAGACCCGCTCTCGGGAAACCGTGAAATCGGCATTGGACAGCCGCGACCGCCAGTTACGAAACTCCGAAAGCAGCGAGCTGTTCCGTCCTTCGCTGAACTCCAGCGCCCGGGTCGCCGCGCGATAGATGGCCCGCGCGTGAAAGAAGTACTCCCGCATCCAGCCCTCCGGTTCCTGCGCCGGAAGGAACGGGCTGGCGCTGATCTCTTCCTGCGCGTCGAAACTCAGCGCGTTGTCGTCCCGGCCGGAGCGGAAATGAAGGAAACAGCGGAGCGACGCGATGAAGTTCCAGGAGCGCTCGAGGCTCTCGAGCCACTCGGAGCGGACTCCCAGGTCGCTGCGCACGCGGTCGAGCCAGTGCAGCAGGTGCAGGTCGCGCAGCCCCCCGGGAGTCTCCTTGATGTTCGGCTCCAGGTGATAAATCGTGTTCTGGTACCTGGCATGGCGCGGACGGGTGAGATTGCCCAGGCGCCGCACCAGGATCTGGCTTTGCGCCTGCACGAAGCGCGGCAGACGTTCTTTCAGCCGCCCGTAGAGTTCGCCGTCGCCGGCCAGGAACCGCTCGTCGAGAAGACTGATATTCAGCTCGATGTTCTGCTCATGGAGTTCGCAGCACTCCCGCGGCGTGTGGACCGAGTGGCTGAGCCGCAGCCCGCCGTCCCAAAGCTCGCGCAGGAACGCCGACAGCGCTTCGCGGACTTCTCCGGACGGCTGTTTGTCCACCAGCAGCAGCACGTCCACGTCGGAATGCGGAAACAACTCGCGGCGGCCGAACCCTCCTACCGCAAGCACCGCCATCCCACGCGGGTACGCGGCGGCTAGGTGTTGGTAGTACCCGCCGATAACGATTCTTTCCGCCGCTTCCGTGCGGCCGGCCAGCGCCTCCGACGGATTCCCGGTGGTCAGAAACCGCTCTTTTATGTCTTCTCGGGTCAGCGCACTCCTCCCACTTTGCGTAGCCGCGGCGTGCGGCAAACCGGCCTCAAAAGGCCCGGCGGACGAAGGCCGCGGCACGCCCCCGCGCGCGCTAGAGCGCGGCCTCCCCTCGATCCTGGTTCCGAATGCGGATGGCGTCGGCGACGTCGGAGATGAAGATCTTCCCGTCCCCGATCTTGCCTGTCCGCGCGGCGTCGGCCAGCGCCTTGGCGACATCCTCGGCCCGGGCGTCCGGCACAACCATTTCCAGCTTCACTTTCGGCAGCAGGTCCACCACGTACTCGTGTCCGCGGTACACCTCTTTGTGCCCTTTCTGGCGGCCATGTCCTCGCACTTCGGTCACCGTCATGCCATCGATGCCGATCTTGATAAGCGCTTCTTTCACCTCCTCCAGCTTGAATGGTTGAATGATGGCTTCAATCTTTTTCATCTCTCCGTCCCTTTCCTACGACTCGAAGCTGTAGCCTTCCTCGCCATGCATGCTCAGGTCCAGCCCCTGGATCTCGTGTTCGCGGGTTACGCGAACGCCGACCGCCAGGTCGCAGATCTTCAGGATAATCAGCGTACCGACGATCGCCAGCGCCCACGCGATCACGCACCCGAGCGCCTGATAACCAATCTGGCCCGCGTTGCCGTCCACCAGCCCGAACAGGCGCTCGCCGCCGGGGTCCGCCACGAGGTTCGTCGCAAAGACGCCGGTTAGCAGCGCCCCCGCCGTTCCCCCGATGCCGTGCACCCCGAACGCGTCCAGCGAGTCGTCATACCCCATTTTCTGCTTGACCACCACCACCATGAAGAAGCAGACCAGGCCCGCGGCCAGGCCGATCAGAATGGCCGGCATCGGCCGCACAAACCCCGAGGCGGGCGTGATGGCCACCAACCCCGCCACCCCGCCGGTGATGCCGCCCAGCATGCTGGGCTTGCCGTTGCGCAGCCATTCCGCCAGCAGCCACGCGACCGTGGCGGCCGCGGCCGCGAAATGCGTCGCGACAAAGGCGCTCGAAGCCTGGCCGGAGGATGCCAGCGCGCTTCCGGCATTGAATCCGAACCAGCCGACCCAGAGCAGACAGGCCCCGATGACGCTCAGCACCAGGTTGTGCGGCTTCATCGGCTCGTGCGGATATCCGTGGCGCTTGCCCAGATACAGCGCGCAGACGAGCGCCGAAACGCCCGAACTGATGTGCACCACGGTCCCGCCCGCGAAATCGAAGCAGGGAATGGCGCCGTCGGAGTAGGCGTTGAGCAGACCGCCCGTGCCCCACACCATGTGAGCCAGCGGGTAGTAAACGATCAGCGACCATAGCACGGTGAACAGCACCATCGCGCTGAACTTCATCCGCTCCGCGAACGCGCCGGAAATCAGGGCCGGCGTGATCACCGCGAACATCAACTGATAAACCATGAACGTCAGGTGGGGGATCGAACCCTGCGGCTCCATGCCCACGCCGTTCATGAAGGCGTACTGGAAGTTGCCGATCACCGGTCCCTCCCCGCCGAAGGCGAGGCTGTAGCCGACAATCGCCCAAACCATCGTCGCGACGGCCATCAGGATGTAGCTGTGCATCATGGTCCCCAGCACGTTCTTGCGCCGGACCAATCCTCCGTAGAACAGGGCCAGGCCGGGACCGGTCATCAACAGCACCAGCGCCGCGCTGGTGAGCATCCACGCGTTATCGGCGGAAACTTGCGCGTTGTGAACCGCCTCTTCCAGCGCCTTGATCCGGTCGGCGTCCTGGCCGAAGGCGATGGCGGTTGCGGACAGCAGGAACAGGAGCCCCCGCGTTTTGGACATACGTTGTCACCTCTTGGGAATGAGTAAACAGAGTTCGTCAATACCATCATGGAGCCCTTGCCGCAAGTTGACAAACTAAACGTTTCTATCGCCTTTATTCAAATTTTTGATTGGTAATTCTGCCGGTCTCGGGTTAGTCTCGGGTAGAAATTTCTGCTGGGAGGCTATCGCCTGTGAAACTCCGGAATATGCTGCTGACAACGGTGACGCTGTCGATTGGATTCAGTCCCTTGGCGGCTCAAAGCACGGATGCTGGCCAGCCGGCGCCGGACGCCGCTCCCGACGAAAGCTACTGGAAACGAACCAGGCTGTACGGACTGTTGGACACGAATTATAGCTGGAACTTCAACGATCCAGCATCCAAACGCAACACGTTTCACGATTTCGACTTTCGCGCGAACACCGGCGATATTAATTACGGCGAATTGGCCATCGAAACGCCGGTTGAGCCCATCGGGTTCCGCGTCGATTTCGGATTCGGCCGCACCACCGAGATCGTGCATGGTTCCGAGGAGGCCGGCCGGGCGTTTCGCTACATCCAACAGGCGTATGTCAGCGCGCGGCCGCTCAAGACCGCGGGCCTGCAATTCGACTTCGGCAGGTTCGTCACCAGCGCGGGCGCGGAGGTCATCGAGACCCATGGCAACTGGAACTACTCCCGGTCGCTGCTGTTCTCGTGGGCGATCCCGTTCTATCACCTGGGCCTCCGGACGACCATTCCCGTCAGCCGGAACTACAGCGCGGGCTTCCAGGTCGTCAACGGCTGGAACAACGTGAAGGATACCAACGGAGCGAAAACCTTCGGCTTGACCGGCGCGCTGACGGCGGGCAAAGTGACCTGGTTCCACAACTACTACGTCGGTCGCGAGAAGCCGGACGTTGACGGCCGGTCACAGCCCGGCGCGCGCCAGGTGTTTGACACGACGGTCCTGGTGGCGCCAAACACAAAGACCATCTTTTACGTCAATTTCGACGTCGGACGCGACAAGCGGGTGACCAACGGAAGCGACATGTGGTACGGCATTGCGACCGCCGCCCGCTTCTCCCTCACCAACCGGCTGGGCTTCGCTCCGCGCGTGGAGTGGTTCAAGGACCGCGACGGCTTTGCCACCGGCGCGCCTCAGACGCTGAAGGAAGTGACCTTCACCGGCGAATACCGCCTGTGGGGCTACAACGGTACCGCCTTCCTCACCCGCGCGGAATATCGCCGCGACTGGTCAAACCAGGACGCGTTCGAGCGCGCCAACGGCCTGCCGTTCCGGCGCAATCAGAACACGATGCTGGTCGGCCTGATCTTCCATTTCCATGGCGGCTTCTAATGCGCGCCGCGGCCTCGCGGCCGTCAGCGGCCGGCAGGCAGCGTGAACGCCACGTAGCTGCCGCCCGACGGCGCCCCGGACTTCCCGCCACCGGCCGCGATCACGACGAACTGACGCCCGTTCACCTCGTAGACGGCGGGCGTCGCGTTGCCGGCGGCGGGCAGAAGCGTTTCCCACAGGAGTTCGCCCGTCACCTTGTCGAACGCGCGGAACTTTCGGTCGTGGTTCGTTGCCCCGATGAACAACAATCCCCCGGCCGTCACGACGGGACCGCCGTAATTTTCCGTTCCCGTGTTTTTCAATCCCTTGGCCGCCAGTTCGGGAAATTCGCCGAATGGTATCTTCCAGGCGATCTCGCCCGTGTCGAGATTGATCGCGTTCAGCGTGCCCCAGGGCGGTTCCACCGCCGGATACCCGTCGGGGTCCAGGAACTTGTTATAGCCGTCGTGGGTGTACTCGAGGTCCATCGGCGAGGATTCTTCCGCCGCGCCGGCAGCCTTGTCCACGCCCGTAAGCACATAGTCCACCATCGCTTCGACGGCTTTTTCGCCCCGGTGGGCGAACCCCGGCATGCGGCCCTTGCCCTCGCGGACGATGCGCAGCGCGTCGGCGCGGGAGAGCGTCTCGGACGCGCGCTTCAGGCTCGGGAACTCGGGCGGCGTGCCGCTGAGATCCTCCTTGTGGCAACTGGCGCAGTTGCGGATGTACTGGGCGCGGCCCCCGCGGGCGCCGCGCTGCCTCTTCACCAGCCGTAAAATCCAAGGCATTTCGTTCGAATTCACGTAATAAAGGCCGGTTTCCGGATCGAATGCCTGGCCTCCCCACTCGGCGCCGCCGTCAAAACCGGGAAAGACAACGGTTCCTTCCAGGCTCGGCGGCGTGAACTGCGGCCCGCTGCGGATCTTCCGGAACTTCTCGAGTACGGCCCGGTGCGCCTCCGGCGTCCGCCGGGTCAGCATCTCCTCGGTAAGTTCCTGGCGCGCGAAGGGCGGTGGCTGCAGCGGAAACGGTTGCGTTTCGGCCAGGACCTCGCCTTCCACGTCCGACTTCGGGACCCGCCGGTACTCGATCGGAAACAGCGGCTTTCCGGTCTCGCGCTCGAAAACAAGCAGGTGGCCCGATTTGGTGGCCTGCGCCACCGCGTCCACCAGGCGGCCGTCCCGCCGGACGGTAACCAGCGACGGCGTCGTAGGAAAGTCCCGGTCCCAGACATCGTGCTTGATCGCCTGGAAGTGCCACACCCGCTCCCCAGTGTCCGCTTTCAGCGCCAGCAGCGTGTTCGCGAACAGGTTGTCGCCCGTCCGGTTGGCGCCGTAGAAATCGAACGCCGCCGATCCGGTCGGCGCGAAAAGGAGCCCCCGTTTCTCGTCCAGCGCCATGCCGCACCAGTTGTTGGCGCCGCCGAGGTACGAGCGGGCGCCCTTGGGCCAGGTGTCGGCGCCGTACTCGCCCGGCTTCGGCACGGTGTGAAAACTCCAGCGCAGCTTGCCCGTCTTCACATCGAAGGCGCGAATATCGCCGGGCGCCGCCGGGAGATCCTCGCTGGTGATGCTGCCGAGAATCAGCAGGTCTTTGTAGACCACCCCAGGAGTCGTTACCGAGATATTCTCGGCCGTGACATCCCGTCCAAATCCTTGCCGCAGATCCACGCGCCCGTCGTCGCCGAAGCTCTTCACCGGGGCGCCGGTCCCGGCATCGAGCGCGTAGAGATAATGCTCCGCCGCGAAATAGATGCGCCGGTCGGAGCCGCCCGCCCAGTACGTCACGCCGCGGTTACGCTTCTTCCGGGCGACCTTTTCGCCCGCATAGGGGTCGAAGCGCCAGCGAAGCTTGCCGGTGGCCGCGTCGAGGGCGAAGATGCGCAGCTTCGGCGTCGAGCCGAACAGCACGCCGTCCACGACGATCGGATTGCATTGCATCTCCGATTCGGGAAACTCGTCGCCGGTATCGTACCGCCACGCCGCTCGCAGTTTACCGACGTTGTCGCGGTTGATCTGGTCGAGCGCCGAATAGCGGATGCGGTCCCAGCCTCCCCCGTAGATCCGCCAGTCACGATAGCCGGACGGCGGCGCGGCGCGCTTTGGCTCGGCCTGCGCGATGCAGGCGCACAGAAGGCACGCAAGGGAGGTTCCGATTCGATTCATGGCCGGGGATCTTCTATATCACTATAGCGGCGCGGCGCCCGGCGCAGCGGGAGCCGCCGGCAGGTCGAACAGCGCGTCCATCATTTCGGCGCAAAGTTCCTGCGCCAGGTCCAGCGCCGCGGAAAACGGCTGCTGGTCGTCGTCCTTGTACCAGAGGTAGTGCACCCATCCTCCCCACGGCCGCTGCGACTCCACAAACCAGTCGAGGATGCGCGCCGCCGTTTCTCCAAAGCGCCTCTCGCCCGTGTGGCGGTAAAGCTCCGCTCCGCCCCACATGATCTTGCAGCTCGCGTAATTTCGCCAGCGGCTCTCGCTCAGCCGGTGAAAGAAATCGAACAGCGCGACGGCGCCCGACAGATACGACGCCTCGCCGGTAGCCTCGTGCAGCCGCGCGAGGAACTTCATCGGTTTCCCGATCAGCCACACCAGTTCGCCGGACGCGTCCGCCTCGGTGCTCAGGCAGAACTGCTTCCGGCCCCGGATCGCATTCTGATCTTCCTCGCCGAACACGTCGGTCATCAGACCCTGTCCGGATTTCCAGCTCGAGAAGTAGAAGCGCTCCGGTTGCGGCTGCGCGTCCAGCAGGCGCAGCAGAAAATCGCCGGCGCGGCGCGCTTCCGCAACCTGGCCGCACGCCAGAAGCGCCAGGCCCGCCGAAGAGGTGCTCGAGCTGTCCAGCATGGACTCATCCACGACCCCCGTCGCCGGGTCGAACCGGGAGCGGAACCCGCCAAGCTCGGGCGACTGGAACCGGCGGATGAACTCGAGTCCTCGGCCGGCCATGCCGTAGGCGCCCATCTTCTCTAGTCCGGCCACCAGCCAGCCGTTCGAGTAAATGTAGCGATTCGCCGGGCTGCACGGCAGGTGGAACCAGCCCTTGGCGTCCGGCGCCGTCCGGAAATCGCCATCCGCCTGAAGATATCGCGCCCGGATCCGATCCGCGTAGCGGCGCGAGCGCGCCGGATCGCCCGCCGCGGCGTAGAGATAGGGCGCCTTGTAGTGCGAGCACAGGTCCGGCATCGAAGCGGACCGGCCTTCATTCTCATGGAGCCATCGAAGCGCCCGGGATATTGCCTGCGAGTAGCGCTCGACAGCGAAAGCGGCTTGCGTCATGTTGCCTCTCCTCCGGCATGGAACTTCATACCAGAATCCCTCGTCTTATGGCAAAGTGAGAGAAGTGCGCCTGTTTGTCATCCTGCTGGCAGCAACCATGTGCGCGAATGCCGCCGAGGGCGACGAAGCGGAGCGCCGCATCGTGCGCGACTGGCGCGCGCGGCTGGCGGAACTCGATCGAATCGAGGCCGAATTTCGCGGCGGCCTGATCGGCGGCTCGCTTTCCGACCTGGGCAAAGTCGGCTTCATTTTCGAGAAAGCGGGCAGCCTGTCCCGGCAGCGGCTCCACGATGACGACCGCATCTTCGTCTACGCCGCCGTCCAGGACCAGCCGGGCGAGGAAATCGAGCGCAATCTCCCGTCGATCGTCAACTACGTCCGGTTGAGCTCCGTCGCTCCGCTCATTGCGGCTTACGCCGAAGGACGGCAGCCCTGGATTGGCGCCGGGCACGGGATGGCCACCTTGCGGCGCGTCGAGAAAGCGGTGGCCGACTTCCGGACCGGGCAGCGCGCCCGCGTCGAAAAAGGCGAACTGTACCCCGGCCGCGTTCTCACCAAGTCCAACCTCGGCCCCCTGGGAGAGATCTCCACGTATCGCGAACTCCGGCAGGCGTTCCGGGATCGCGAGTACTACTACCGGCTCCAGAACGAGTTGACCGGGTATGGCCTCTTTGTGACCGGCTTGGCCATGCTTTCGGCGGCCACCGCCGTCATGAGGCGGAGAGCGTCCGCCGCGTTCCGCGTGCCGTCGGTCACCGCCTGCAGCCGATGAGGGAATCCATGGTGACGAGGCATTGGGCTATCGCAGCCGTGATCGGCCTGCTCTCCGTCCTCAGCTACGGGCAACCCGCGCCGGAGGTGTCCGGCGCCGGCAAGGAGTACCACGTCGCGCCGGGGCAGGATCTTCAGAAAACGCTTGATCTGCTCAAGCCGGGGGACCGCGTGTTCCTCGACCCGGAGGGCGTCTGGGAAGGAACGTATACCCTTCGTCGCCAGCCGCTGGGCGCCGCGCCCATCGAAATCACCGGCTGGAAGGATGCGCCGCTCCCGCCGGGCGCCCGCGTCACCCCGGAGGCGACCCTGGCGACGTTGAAGCGGAGTTCCCCGGGGGGCCCCGTCGTGCGGACCGACCCCGAGGCGCACGGCTACGTCCTTCGCGGCCTGCGCATCCTCGGCGAAGGCATTCGCCTCTTTTCGCTGGTCGAACTCGGCGACATGACCACCAGCCGGATCGAGGACCAGCCGCAAAATCTGACGATCGACCATTGCTTTATCAGCGGGGATCCGGCAATGGGCGCGCGGCGGGGTATCGCGCTCAACTCCGGCGCGACCGTCATACGGAATTCCTACATCACGCAAATCAAGGATGACGTCGACAACCAGGCCATTCTCGGCGTCAACGGCCCAGGGCCGTACCGGATAGAGAACAATACGCTCGAAGCCGCCTGCGAGAACATTATGTTCGGCGGCGCGCCATCGAGGATCGAGGGGCTCAATCCGACCGGCATCTTCATCAAAGGCAACCTCATTCGCAAGCCGCTCGAGTGGCGCGCCGAGCGCCGTGAGGACGGAAAACCGAAGTGGTCCTACAAGAACCTGCTGGAACTGAAGCGCGGCGTCCAGGTCGAGATCGTGAACAACCGGTTCGAGAATTCCTGGGCCGGCTCGCAGCGCGGCTTCGCCTTCGTTTTCACGGTTCGCACTGAAGGCCGCGGCAACGCGCCCGCCAACCCGTGGGCCGCCATCCGCGACGTCGTGGTTCGTGATAACGAAATCTACAATGTCGGCGCGGGCGTCAACATCCTCGGCAAAGATAACAACCGCGGTTTCTCCGGGATCGTCAAAGGCGTCACCATCGAAAACAACTTCTTCTGGATTAATCCCAGATTCGGCGCGGACGTAGTATTCCAGATCCTGACCGGCGCCGAAGACATCGCGATCCGCGGCAACACGGCGGTGTTTCTCGAGGAGTCGAAAGCCCCTCGCGCCATCGTCCTTGACGGCCCCCCGCAGACGCCCCCGCGCAATCCGTCGTTCGAGTGCACGGAACCGATCCGGAAACTGATCGTCGAAAGGAACATCCTCGCCGGCGACGTGTTCGCGCGCGGCCTTCCGCCGGGCGACCGTCCGTTGCAGGTCTTCAGCCGCGATTCCGAAGTCCGGGACAACGTCTTCATTCCCGGCGCGGGCGCGCCCGCTCGCAACCGAAAAGCGAAGCTCGATCGCGTCGGCTTCGCCAACTTTCCCGAGGACCTCCGCGTTCCCGAAGGCGCGTTTAAGGATTACGGAGCGAAATAGGCGCGGCGCCCGACTCGCTCCGGCCGGGGCGGGGCGCGCGGATGGCGCCGAATGTAGTATTCTTTTTTGGGTTCGACGCATCTAACCCGGAAGAGGGATTGCTATCCCTACTCGTACAATGGGGGACAACTTTCGAAACATCCAACTGCACGTGGCGCCGCGGCGCTTCACGAGTTGGGCTGACTTCATCAGCAGCACGCCGGAATACTCGATCGGGCTCGAGGTGGTAGACGACACGCCCGGCCACCGCGGGCACTGGGTCCACTTCGACCACCACAAGGGCGTTGTCCGCGAAGCTACCATGAGCGCCGCGATGCAAGCCTACATCGCCGTCCGGGGCGGGCGGCTGATGGAGAAGTGGCTGAAGCGCACCAAACCGATTCACGTCTGGGTCTGGAACGCGGACCAGGATGTCTGCCTCGCTACCTTTGTGCTGGAGTATCACCAACTGCTGGAGCGGGCAGGAGGCGATCCGCTGCTGCGTTGGATCGTGCAGTACAACAACAAAATCGACGTCTGCGGCGGATTATACCCGGTGAATCTTCAGGAACTGGTGAACAACCACTTCACGTGGGTCTTCGAGCCGTACCGGGAACAGCGGATGCGCGGCAAGGCGTACGGCGATGAAGCGATCATCAAGAGCACGATCCGGGAAGTGTGCAACCGGCTGCTCGCCCTGCTGGAAGGCAACCCGGGTACCGCGCCGATCCTGGCGCAGCCGGAGGTCCTTTACAAGTCGCCGTACGATTTCGTGATCGCCGACGAAAAGGGCGACCCGAACTCGCGGCTCGTTCTCGCGTCGCAGGGACACACCAACCTCATCAGCCTGATCTGCGCGCGACCCACCGGGCGGTACACCTACAGCATCATCCGCGGATCGCCCTTTGACGAAGACATCTTCCGGGTGATGGTGCTGATCAACGCGTTTCAGGCGGCCGAGGACCTGCCGAACGAAAAGATCTGGGGCGGCTCGGGACTGGCGGCGGGCTCCGACAGCGAGTTGGGCAGCAGCCTGGACTGGACGCAGCTTCGAGACATCGCCGAGCCGATTGTCCGGGAGGCGTATCTCCGGGCGTACCCGCAGCCGGTCGGCGTTACCTGAGGCGGCCGCTTACCAGAACTCGGCGGCGTGCCGGCGGACCCGGTCTCCATGGGCGCGCAGGCGCTGGAGCTCTTCCGCGGAGGGGAGCGTCCAATCATCGAGCAGCGTCAGGGCGTGGTCCAGTTCACTTCGAATCGCGGGGGCGGCCAGGGCCACTGCTACGTGCGGGTTGGCCAGGCAGAAGCGGTAGCACTCGGCGGCAGTGGGCGGCCGGAATGCGGGCTGGGCTTCCGGGGTGGGTTCGAGTAGCGCTTTCCAGCGCAGGCCGGTGAACGTGACCACCGGCATTCCGAGCGCCGCGGTCACCGGGAAGACGTCCCGCTCCGCTCCGCGGTGCGCGGCATTGTAGCGGATCATGAGCATGTCGAGCCGGCCGGCGCCGGCCCAACCGGCCGCCAGCTTCCGCTGGTGCGACGTGAGGCCGATTAACCGCAGCGCGCCCTCCCTTTTGCGCTCGTCGAGAAAATCCAGAACGCCGCCCGGCGCCGCGAGCGCGTCCCATTCGGCTTGCGACTCGACGTAGTAGAGCGTCAAGGCATTGATGTAGTCCGTCCGGAGTTGCCGCAGGAAGCGCTTCCATTCCGTCTCGGCCTCGCGGCGGCAGCGCGCCTGGAACTGCGCCGCCACCGCCACGCGTTCGCGCCCGGCGCCCAGAGCGGCGACCGCCTGGCTTAAGGCGTCCGGATTCCCGCACCAGTTCAGGTAATTGAGGCCCCGGCCGATCGCGTGCTCGACATCCTCCACCTTCAACCGGGAATTGCCCCGCGTGGCAAGTCCAAGCCGGCAGACGCGCGGCAAATCGTGGCCCAGTACGGCCCATCGAGCCAAGGAGTCCCCCATGCGGCGTTTTTCGATTATACGGGCGCCGGCGGGCTCGGGGTGAAGAGTTTAGCCACCGATGAACACCGACAGACACCGATTGAAGAAAGAAGTCAATCTGTGGCTGACATCGATTCGTTCACAGCTTCTCGGGGAGCGGCGTACGCGGTAACATCTGAGGGGCGAGCCGCGGCGGACAGGATGCGCATCATCGGGGGCGAGTTTCGGAGCCGGAGGATCAAGTCGCTGCCTGGACTGGACGTGCGGCCCACACCGGACCGGCTGCGGGAAGCGCTGTTCAACGTGCTGGCGCCGCGGATCGGCGGATCGGTGTTCATCGACGCTTTCGCCGGGTCGGGGGCGGTGGGGCTGGAAGCGATCAGCCGGGGCGCCGCTCGCGTCGTCTTCGTCGAAAAGAAGCGGGCGGCGGTGCTGGCGATCCGCGAGAACCTGCTTTCCCTTGGGGTAGCATCGGGTTACGAGATCCGGCAGGCCAGCGCCTCGGCGGCGCTCGCGAAGCTGACTGGGGATATCGTTTTTCTCGATCCGCCCTACGAGGCGGACCGCGAGTATGAGACCTGCCTCCGGGCGCTGGGCACGAATCCTCCGCCGCTGGCAATCGTGCAGCACGCGGCTCGGCGCGTCCTGGAGGAGCGGTACGGGGATATCCACCGGAAGCGAGTGGTGACCCACGGGGATAACGCGCTGAGTTTCTACGAACCGGCGGAAAAACCGCGAACCGAAGCGCCCGGTAAGCCGTAATATCAAGGAAGACCCGCAAGGAGGAGGTTCGAAGTGTTTCGATTTTCCCGGCTGCTTTTGGTTTGTCTGATTCTGGCTGCGCTGGCCGCGGCCCAATCCACGCCGCCCCCGCTGATTGATCGCGAGCTGTTCTTCGGGGATCCGGAGATTTCCGGCGCGCGGCTCTCGCCCGACGGCAAGTACATCGCGTTCATGAAGCCGTGGAACGACACGCGCAACATCTGGGTGAAGAAGACCGAAGAGCCGTTCGACGCGGCCCGGCGGGTGACGGCGGAGACGAAGCGGCCGATCCCCGCGTTTTTCTGGAGTTGGGACAGCAAGTACCTGCTGTATGTGCAGGATAAGGACGGCGACGAGAACTACAACATCTGGTCCGTCAGCCCGTCAGCCGCGCCTCCGGCGGGCGCCGAAGTTCCGGAAGCCCGGAACCTCACCAACGTCCAAGGGGTGCGGGCGCAGATCTACGCTCAGCCGCGAAGCGACGCCGACCTGCTGTACATCGGGCTCAACGACCGGGACAAGGCCTGGCACGACCTGTACAAGCTGAAGATTTCCACCGGCGAGACCACGCTGCTGCGCCGGAATACGGAGCGTCTGATGGGCTGGGTTTTCGACAACAAGGACCAGCTCCGGCTGGCTGTCCGCTCGGCGGACAATGGCGACATTGAGACGCTGCGCGTCGATCCGGCCGGATTCCAGAAAATTTACTCGTGCGATGTGCTCGAACAGTGTTTCCCGGCGCGCTTTTCGAAGGACAACAGCAAGGTGTACATGATGACGAACCGGGGCGAGCGCAACCTTGCGGGGCTGACGCTGCTGGACCCGGCGACGGGCAAGGAAGAGCTGGTGGAGGAAGATCCGCAGAAGCGCGTCGATTTGGGGTTTCCGATGTTCTCCGAGAAGACGGACGAGCTGGTGGCGACGTTCTATGAAGACGACAGGACGCGCATCTACTGGAAGAACAAGGATTTCGAGAAGGACTACGAGTGGCTGATCAAACGGCTGCCGGGCAAGGAGGTGAGGGCCGGGTCGTCGTCGCGGGACGAGAACCTCTGGCTGGTCAGCGCGTTCGCGGACACGGAGCCGGGCGAGAGCTACCTGTTCGACCGCAAAGCGAAGAAGCTGACCCTCCAGTACCGCGTTCGGGAGGGCATCAACCGGGACCATCTGTCCAAAATGGAGCCGATCCGATACGAATCGTCGGACGGCATGGAGATCCCCGGTTTTCTCACGCTGCCGAAAGGCTATCCGGCGAAGGACCTGCCGGTGATCGTGAACCCGCACGGCGGGCCGTGGGCGCGCAGCAACTGGGGCTATAACGGGATGGCTCAGTTTCTGGCGAACCGCGGCTACGCGGTGCTTCAGCCGAATTTCAGGGCCTCGACCGGATACGGCAAGAAGTTCCTGAACGCCGGCAACCGGCAGTGGGGCGACAAGATGCAGGACGACATCACGTGGGGCGTGAAGTACCTGGCGCAAAAGGGCATTGCGGACCCGAAGCGAATCGGCATCATGGGCGGCTCCTACGGAGGGTACGCGACGCTGGCCGGCGTGGCCTTCACGCCGGATCTCTACGCGGCGGGCGTGGCGATCGTGGCGCCGTCGAACCTGATCACGCTGATGGCCTCGATCCCGCCGTATTGGGAGGCGGGGCGAAAGATGTTCCACCAACGGATGGGCGATCCGAACACCGAAGAAGGCAAGGCGCAGCTTGTGCGGCAGTCGCCGCTGACGTCGGCGGGAAAGATCAAGACGCCGCTGCTGGTGGCGCAGGGCGCCAACGACCCGCGGGTGAACCAGGCGGAGTCCGACCAGATCGTCATCGCGCTGCGCGACCGGGATTTCCCGGTAGAGTACCTGGTGGCCCCGGACGAGGGACATGGGTTCGCGCGGCCTGTAAATAACATGGCGCTGATGATGTCGGCCGAGAAATTTCTGGCAAAGCACCTAGGCGGGCGGTTCCAGGAAGGAGGCAAGCCGGAAGTGGTCGCGCGACTGAAGGAGATCACGGTGGATCCGAAGACCGTGGTGCTGGCGGCGAAGGTGGATCCGTCTTCGGTCAGCGCGCCGAAGCCGGCGCGGGAGCTGGCGGCGGGCGTCTCGAAGTACCAGGCGAAGCTCTCGATGGGTCCAAACGAGATGAAGCTGAGCCTGTCGACGGAAATCAAGGAGGAAAACGGCGCCTGGAAGGTGACCGACACCATGGCCGGGCCGATGGGCGAGGCGACCGACGTCGCCGTAATCGAGAAGGGCACCCTGGTGTTGCGGAACCGCACGCTGAAACAGGGGCCGGCGACGGTGAACCTGGATTACCGGAACGGGAAGGCGACGGGTTCGATGTCGATGAACGGGCAGGAAAAGCCGATTGACGTAGAACTCGGCGGCCCGGTATTCGCCGACTCGGCCGGTTCGGGCCAGAGCATCGCCGCGCTGCCTCTCAAAGACGGCTACACGGTCACGTTTCGCAACTTCGACATCATGTCGCAGAAGCCGAAGCTGATGCAGTTGAAGGTGACCGGCTCGGAGTCGGTCACGGTGCCGGCCGGGAGCTTCGACGCGTACAAAGTGGAAATCACCAACGCCGAAGGAGGGCCGGAGAAGATCACGTTCTGGATCGCGAAAGACGCGCCGAAGCCGGTGAAGATGGCGGCGGTGATGCCGCAGATGGGCGGCGCGACGATGAGCGCCGAACTGGAGCCGTAGAGCGGGGGAAGGGCCGGCGGCGTATGTTAGCATGGAATTTATGGGGATTCCTAACGTAAAGCGATTCCGGATCCAGAGTCCGGACGGCAAACATACCGCGACTCTGATGGCCGTGCTGCCGAAGGGGACGGACGTGGACTCGTACGTTTCCGAGGCGGCGCAGCGGTTCGACTGGACCGCTCACGAGGAATCCCAGAAGCAGCACTTCAAGATTCGCGTGGGCCAGCAGAAGCAGAAGAAGCGCTAAAACAAGGGCTGCGCCCTCCAGGCAAGGGCTGCGCCCTTGATGTCCCTTCGGGACATGGAAGTCAGAAGCCGGAAGCCGGAAGAGGTGGTCGCTAGAGGCGACCGCGAAGCGCTCGCAGGGCGCCGGCTGCCTGCAAGGCCACTTCCGAGTCCGCATCACGGCTGAGTTGCTCGAGGTGCGGAATGCTCTCGGCGTCTCCGCTGCGCGCCAGCACGCGCGCCAGGCCAATTTTCTCATCGCGGGTACCGGAAGGAAGGGCCTGGTAGAGGCTTGTGCGGACGGCCGGCTCGCGCGCGAGTTCGATCAGGAAGGGCTCGGCAACTCCGTTATACGAAGACGAGTTGAGCGTGTTCACCAGGTACTGCAGAGGGCTGAACTCGCTGAGTTCCACCTTTCCCAACATCACGAGGGCGAAGGCGAGCGACAGGCGCGGGTTCATCTTGGTTTCCGCCTGGAAGAGGCTTTCGAGCCTGGGCAGATCGGCGGGATTGCGAAGGCGCGCGATCCCTTCGAACGCGGCCGCGCGGGTGAGCCCGTCCTTGTCGGTGAGGTAGCGATCGTATAGGGTCAGGTTCTGAGGGTCGGGAAGCATCGCGATGGCCGTCAAGGCGGCGCGCCTGACTTCCTTGTTCCGCGCGTTATCAAGCGCGTCGCGGAGCTGGGGGAGGGCCTCGCGGTTGCCGAGAAGGCCAGTGGTTTCGATGGCGGCGATCTGAACCTTGTTATCCAGGTCGCGCAAGAGAAACGAGATTCGGGGCGCCGCACTGGGGTCGCGGATCTTCTGGATTGCGATAAGCGATTCGTAGATCAATCGAGAGTCCTTGGAGCGGACGGCATCGAGGAGGTCCGGCATGGCGGCCTGTCCTCGCAGGACGCCGATGGCGCGGGCGGCGTTGGCGCGAGCCATCATCGTGGAACCGCCGCGGGCGAGCTTGCCGAGGGCTTCAACGACATCCGTCCTCACCTCGATGCCGAGGGGGATCACCTGGTCGTTCACATCGGTGAACTGGCCTTTGAGAGACGTCTTCAGCCTGCTGAGCGAGCCGGAGAGGCCTGTCTTGACATAACCGGGATAGTAGAAGTCCACCAGCCCGTCGGTGGCGCGGATCTGAATCTCAGGATCGGCGTCGAGCGTGGCTTCGATCAGGGGGGACAAGCTGTGCTGGGTGCCGATTTTGACGATCGACTTGACGGCTTCCAGCCGGACGCCGGAGTCTGAATCCTTCAACATCGCCTGTAGGGCGGGGAGCGCGGTGGAGCCTTGTTCACCTAGAGCCTGCGCGCGGCGCGAGCGATCTTTTGGCGTTTCGCCAGCGACGTCCTGCGCGTAGGCGACCAGCGTCAGGGGCGCGAACAGAAGTATGGCTTTAGGTAGGAACGCCATACTTCCATTATCAAGGATGAGGACAGCGCGCCGCGTTTTCTCGGGCGAAGCGTTCAGCGGATGAATTCGACCGTTACGCGGTTGGGGATGATGCCGGCTTCATGGCCCATGTCGAGCATCTTCTGCGCCGCCTCTTGGACGGCCGGGCCGCCGTCGAGCGTATAGTCGTTGACGTACATGCCGACGAACTTCTCGGCCTGCTGCGGTTCCATGTCGCGGGCGAACTGTAGAGCGTAATTGAGCGCCTCTTCCGGATGGTCGAGCGCATACTGGATGGACGCTTTCATCAGGCGGCAGCACTCGCGCTGGATCTCGGGAGGCAACGAGCGCCGTAGGACGTTGGCGCCAAGCGGGAGCGGCAAGCCGTAGCGTTCCTTCCACCAGCGCCCAAGGTCGAGGACGTGATGGAAACCGCTCTTGGCGTAGGTAAGTTGGGCTTCGTGGATCACCAGTCCCACGTCCACTACGCGATCGTCGACCGCGTCCGGAATTTGATCGAACGGCAGCTCCACCGCCTGAAAATCCGGCTGCATCAGCTTGAGCACCAGGTACGCCGTGGTGGTCCGGCCCGGGATCCCAATCCGTTTTCCTTTCAGCTCGCGAGGATCGAGGGGGCTGGCGGAGATGAGCGTAGGCCCGTAGCCGTCTCCCACGCTGGAACCGCTGGCCATCAGGGCGTACTGGGGCGCCACGTAGGCATAGGCGTGATAGGAGACGGCAGTGAGGTCGTAGGCGCCTTCGGAAGCCTTGCGGTTCAGAGATTCGATGTCCTCGAGGACGTGGTGGAACGTAACGAGGTTGGAGCGGATCTTGCGCGTGGCGAGCGCGTAGAACATGTAAGCATCGTCGGAATCCGGGCTGTGGGCACAGACAAGGTCAGTCGGCTTCCCTGCTTCTGGCATAGAGAGATATTCACTATAGCAGAGTCCATCCCGACGGAAGCCGAGATTTTTGCGGTGGTCCGGCGCCGGTTGGCGACTACGGAGACTCGGATATCATGAGCGCCAGTCCGGCGACGACGGCCGAAAGCGCCCTCTCCAACTCGGAAAACATTCCGCCGGCCTCGTCAATCCGGCCCTGCCGCGCAAGCTGTTCGATCGCAAGAGCGGCAGAAAAAGCGGCGCCTGTTCCGAAGTTTCCGACCGCGCCTTTCAAGGAGTGCGCCGAAAACTCAAGACTCTCCGGGTCCCGGTCCCGCAGCGCCTGTCGAACGCCGTCGATGAGCCCGGGGGATTCCTTAAGAAAAATCTGAGCGACCTCTCGCAATAGATCCTCGTCGCCGCCGACCCGCCCGAGGGCGGCTTCAAGGTCGATGCCGAACCCGTTTGTAGGCTTCAATGAACACACCTTAATTTCGCCATCCGCTAATCCATCGGACGCGCGGGGGTGTTCCCTTAGATCTATTTTCACGCCAATCGTCCTCCGCAGGGTAGACAAGAGACGCGGCGCGGCGGCTCGCGCAGGTTCCGGAACGCGGACGATGGCGGCTCAGGGTAGTTTTTTGACTCGAAGGTTGCGGAATTCGACCCGCGTGCCGTGTCCGAGGAAGCCGATGCGGCCGGTTGTGCGGGCGAGTCCTGGATGTTTCTTAAGAACCTCGGGGTCCTTGATCGTGTCCAGGTCGGCATCGAGAATCACGGTTCCGTTGAGTTTCACGGCGATACGGCGGCCGTTGGCGGTAATCTCCTCGTCGTTCCACTCGCCGGCCGGTTTCAGGAAACCCGTTTTCGCCGGGACGACGTCGTAGATGGAGCCGTGCCGTTGGACGGGCTTGATCCAATCCTTGTACTTGGGGTGGTCGTGATCGAGGATCTGGATTTCCATGCCGCTGTAGGCTATGTCCCCGGCGAGGGGCGCCCGGATACCGATCCCGTTGTTGCCGCCCGGCTCCATCTTGAATTCAAACCGGAAGACGAAGTTCGCGAACTCCTCCCGGGTCAGCAGGTTTCCGCCTCCGTCGGCGGGGCAGACGATGCTGCCGTTTTCGACGATGTAGCCCCGGCCGGAGTGCTTGCCGTAGACGAGCATCCACCCGTCGAGCGATTCGCCGTCGAACAGGGGGGTGAATCCCTCCTCGACGCCAAGGGCCGGCGTTAACACGCCGAGCAGGAGTATCGACGGGAGAGCGGCCGTCAATCCGAGTGATGCGCGCCTGGTCCGCATGTCGTCAGGAGGTTCGATAAGATGAATCTCCCACAGTCCGGCGCCGGGAGGCAAGCTCTCGGGTTCTGGTGAATTCGACTTACGGCGCCGCCGTCACCACGACGTCGTCGAAGTCCGAGCCGGTGTTGCACCAGGTGTACAGCGCGATGCGGCCGTTGGCGTGGCTCGCGTCGTTCACCGTGAACAGCGGCTGGCCGTTGAAGGCGATCCGGATCTGCCCGTTGGCCATCGTCGCTTCCACCGCGTACCACTGATTCTGCGCGTAGGCGAAGGCGTCTTCGGCCAGCTTGGTCCACATCCCGTTCACCACCTTCACCAACCGGCGGTAGTTCCGCGAGGTGTCCATCGAGAAGCGGTAGTAGTTGTTGGCGTCCTTGTAGCCGAACATCAGCCCGATGGCGTCGTTGTCGGCCGAACGCATCTTCGCGCTGAAGGCGTAGTTGGTCCAGGCGCTCTGCCCGGCGTAGGCGAACGTTCCCGGCAAGGGCAGCGCGCCGACCGTGCCGCCCCAGATGTTGCTGGTCTGATGCAACATGCCGTTGCTGACGCTCCATTTCGACGGCTTGTCGGTAGTGCCCTGGTCCACCTTGGTCCAGGCGGCGGGCAGCGGGCCGGCGGTGGAGAACGCGTCGGTGAACAGCGGAGGCTGCGCGCCGCCGGCGGTCTGGTTGACGGTAAACGTCTGGCCGGCGATGGCGGCGGTGGCCTGGCGGGCGGCGGTATCGACGTTGGCCTCCACGGCGTAGTTCACTGTTCCCGAGCCCGTGCCGCTGGCGCCGGAAGTGATGCTCAGCTAGGTGGTGTTGGAGACGGCGGAGGTGCGACTGCTTCCAGAAGAGCTGGAGGCGCAGATCAAGTTTCGGTTCCCCGAAACAGTTATGAATGGCTTGGTTGCGGGGGTAGGATTTGAACCTACGACCTTTGGGTTATGAGCCCAACGAGCTACCTGACTGCTCCACCCCGCACTTTTATCCTATCGCAGGGGCGCCGCGCGGTCAACCGGTGGAGGCAAAAATCGGAGAACAAGGCGCGAATCGCGGATTGCATGGCCTGGGCCCGCGGGTATATGCTTTCCGGCATGCGTACAATGACGCGGAGACTCGCGGGTATTCCGGCCTTGGCTTGCCTGGCCGCGCTGGGCGCCCCGCTTTCTCTTGACGCCGGCGCCGTACGGGCCGGCTATGCCAAGACCGAGATCACGCCCCGTGAACCGATCGAGATGGCCGGTTACGATCTGCGCGGCGCGCCGTCAGACGGCGTGCACCCAGGCGAGAAGCTGTACGTCCGGGCCGTGGTCTTCTCCGACGGCGTCCAAACCGTCGCCTTTGTCTCCGCCGACGTGATCGGCATTCGGGACACCGACGAGTTTCGGAAGCGGATCTCGGCCGCCACCGGCATTCCCTTCGGCAACATCCTGCTCGGCGACGCCCACAATCACGCTTCCCCTTCGCCAAGCGCCAAAGGCGAGAACGAGTGGGAGCGCCGGTTTGCCACCGGGCTCGTCGCCACGGTCAAGACCGCGCAGGCGGGACTGCAACCGGTACGGATTGCGGCCGGCGCGGGACATTCACGAATTGCGATGAACCGCCGGCAGGTGAAGCCGCAAGACGCCGACTCATTTCTCACGTTCGACGAAAACGCCCGCAGTCAGTCGTTCGGCAAGTTCAAGACGGACCAGCCGGCGAAGGTCTATGAATTCGGGGGCGTGATGCGGATTGGCGCCAACCCGGCCGGCCCTATCGACGACGCGGTGCAGGTTGTGCGGATCGACGCGGCGGGCGGCAAGCCGCTGGCGGTCATGATTCACTACGCCTGCCACGGCACGTCGCTCGGCGGGCGGAACAGCAAGATCTCGGGCGAATGGATGGGCCGGATGCAGGAGTACCTCGAACAGCAGATACCGGGCGCCGGCGCGATCTACTTACAGGGCGCCGCGGGCGACATCAACCCGCGCGTGGTCGGCGGACTGGACGGCTACCAGGACAACATCAACGTGACGCGCGCGTTAGGCGAGGAGATCGGCCGCGAGGCGGTGCGGGTCTACCGCACGTTGGCGCCGGAACCGCTGGAAGCAACGATTCAGGTCGAGTCCGAGGATATCCGGCTGCCGCGCGCCTACCGGGAACTGTTCGACGATTTCAAGGACACCGCCGTCATCGCGCCGACCAGCGCCGTCCGCGTCGGCGACCTGATGTGGGTGACTTTCCCGGGCGAGATGTTCCACGCCATCGGCAAGCGCGTGAAAGCGGCCTGCCCGGCGCCGCACGCCCACCTGTTCGGCTACGTCAACGGCTATATCGGCTACTTCACGGAGCGGGAGGCATACGCCGAGGGCGGGTACGAACCGGCCACCAGCCACCTGGACCCTGCCGCCGAGGAAATCTACATGCGCCAGGTCGGCGAATTCCTGAAGCGCTTTCACTAAAACCATGAGGCCTACTCCAATCATCCTCACCCTCGCGGCGGTCTGCGCCGCGCAGGACTCCGTCGTGATCCGCCCGAAGGAGATCGACGACATCCTGGTGAACCCCGGCAGGGGCATCCAGACCTTCCAGCGCTTCCGGCAGCAGGCGATCTACCCGGGCCTTCGCTGGTCCGAGGTCGGCCCCACCGAGCCGGTTCCCGATGCCGCGGGCAAGGTGGACTTTCCCGAATCCTCGATGGCGTACCTGCGGTGGTTCTGGTGGCAGCTCGAGCCTGAGCAGGGCAAGTACCGGTGGGACATCATCGATTCGGCGCTGGAGGAAGCGCGCAAGCACGGCCAGACGGTGATGTTCCGGATCATGCCTTACGACCAGGGCAATCCCCTCCCCGAGTGGTACCGCAACTCCGGGGCGCGCCGGGCCAACAAGCCGGAAGACGCCGACGGCAAGGTCTGGTCGCCGGACGCCGACGATCCGCTCTACATGAAGCATTGGGGCGAGCTGGTCAGGCAGGCGGGCCTCCGTTACGACGGCCACCCATTCCTGGACAGCGTCGACATCTCAACGGTTGGTTACTGGGGCGAAGGCTGGGGACCGCACCTGCCGAGCCGCGCCATGCAGCAGGCGCTCATCGACCTTTACTTCGACTCGTTCAAGCGGACGCCCCTGTTGATGAACTTCGACGAGCCGGCGGCGCTCGCCTATGGAACCGAACGCGGCGCGGGCTGGCGGCTGGACTGTTGGGGCGACCTCGGCGGACGAGGCAAGAAGATGATGCACATGCTCGATCTCTACCCGCAGCAGGTTGTAAGAACCGGGATTCAGGACGTATGGCAGCGGCGCCCGGTCTCGCTCGAGACCTGCGGCACGCCCGCTTCGTGGAAAAAGTGGGGCTACAGCGACGCCGACCTCGACGACATCTTCGCGCAGGCCCTCCGCTGGCACGCCAGCACCATCAACGTCAAGTCCACCGCCATTCCGCCGGAGTGGAAATCGCGCTTCACGGAATTTGAGAAGCGGATCGGCTATCGCTTCATTCTCCGCCGCATCGAGTACCCCGCCCGGGCGCAAATCGGAAGGATGATGCCGCTCCACATGTGGTGGCTCAACGCGGGCGTCTCGCCTGTCTATCACGAGTTCGAACTTGCCGTGGAACTGCGATCGCCCCAGCGGGCTTCCGTCGCGCGCCTGTCCGTTGACCTGAAGAAGTGGCTGCCTGGCGACGCCGTCTACGACGGAAGCATCTACGTCGACGATGCGCTAGCGCCGGGAGAGTACCGCGTGCGGGTGGCGATCCTCGATCCGCGGACGAACCGGCCGGCCATCCGGCTCGCGATGGAAGGCTTGCAGGACGACGGCTGGTACGACCTGGGAAAAGTGGTCCTGGAATAGCCGCTCAGCTTCGCACGCCGAGCAGCGCGTCGACCAACTCCTGCATGTTGTCCACCAGCATGTCGGGGGGATCTTCCAGAAATCCTTCCGGCTGAAACCCGTAGCTGACGCCGCATACGCGGATGCCGGCGTTGCGGCCCGTCTGCACGTCCACAGCGCTGTCTCCCACAATCATCGACTCTTCCCTGCGGGCGCCGCTTTCTTCGAGAAGCTTGTCCACGCCTATCGGGTCCGGCTTCTTGCGTTCGAAGCTGTTGCCGCCGTAGACCCTCAAGAAGTGCCCGCCGACGCCCAGGCCCTCCACCAACGCCTGACTGAACCGCACGGGCTTGTTGGTCAGCACGGCCATCGCGATTCTCTCGTCGTGGAACCGGTCGAGCGCTTCCCGCACGCCCGGATACAGACGCGTGTTGTCCAGCATGTGCTCGCGGTAGTAGGTGAGGAAGTACTCGAGCGCGTGGGCGCACTCCGCTTCCGTGGCCTCCGGGCCAAGGGCGCGGCGAATAAGCACGGGAGCGCCGTTGCCGACGTAGGAATAGACGATTTCGTTCTCGATCCGTCCCAGCCCAAGGTTCGCGCGGGCCGCGTTCACCGAATTGGCCAAGTCCAGCTTGGAATCGATAAGCGTCCCGTCGAGGTCAAAGATGAGCAAATCCATCCGATGCGCCGCCGGGCGATCTCCCCGGCCCGAAAACTTCATTTTATCGTGCGGGGGCGCATCGGCGGCCTCACAGCTCGTGCTCCGGCAGGCGCCGATGCCGCACCTGTTCCCAGACCTGTTTCACTTTTTCGTAGCTGTCGTGGAAGGCGTCCTTGAGTTCTTTCGGCGCCATCGCCGCGCAGACGTTGGCGGCCTCGACGAAGTACGGCGCATATTGGGAATTCACCACGGCTCGAGGGGGAGGCTTCGGGGAGAATGCGACCAGCGCCAACACCAGCGCGACGCCCGCCACCAGGCCCCGCACAAGGCCAAAGGCGCCGCCCAGCGTGCGGTCGAACCAGCTCAGTCCCGCCCACCTGAACAACGCGGCCAGCCCCTTTCCCAGCAGCCCGCCCAGGACAAGGCACGCCACGAAGACGATGACAAAACCGAGAAAGTCCGAGACGGCCTTGGAACTGACAAAGGGCGACAGAAACGCGCCGGCCGCACCGTAAAACCAGATGCCCATGGTCACGCCGGCGATGGCCGCCGCGATCCCGATGCCCACACGCGCGAATCCCGCCATGAGTCCGGCGATCGCCGACAGGCCCACCAGCAGTATTAAGACGAGGTCAAGCCAGTTCACGGTCACAACGCTCCGCCCGCGGCGCTCGCGGCGAGGCCGCCGCGCTAATCGGACGCCGCTCGCTCCACCGTGGGCGCCCGCTCCGCAAGAGACCTCCCGCTGAGCCGCTCGTACGCCTCAACATATTTCTTACTGGTATTACGCGCGACGTCGGCCGGCAGTGCCGGAGCGGGCGGCTGTTTGTTCCAGTGAATCGATTCCAGGTAGTCGCGGACGTACTGCTTGTCGAAAGAAGGCTGCGGACCGCCCGGACGGTACGTCGCGGCGGGCCAGAACCGGGACGAATCCGGCGTCAGGGCCTCGTCGGCGAGCAAGAGTTCCCCGTCAATGAAGCCGAACTCGAACTTGGTGTCCGCGATGATGATCCCCCGCTCCCGCGCGTACGCTGCCGCGCGGCTGTAAATATCGAGCGTCAGATCGCGGACCTTCTTCGCCACGTCCCCCCCGACGATCGCCGCAGCCTCCTCAAAGGAAATGTTCTCGTCGTGTCCGGACTGGGCTTTGGTGGCCGGAGTGAAGATCGGCTCCGGAAGCTGCGCGCTCTCCGTCAGGCCCGCCGGAAGCGGAATGCCGCACACCGCGCCGGTCTTCTGGTAGTCTTTCCAGCCGGAACCGGACAGGTACCCTCGGGCGACGCACTCGATCTCCAGCATCTTCGCGCGGCGGACGAGCATCGACCGTCCCTCGAGCTGCCCGGCGTACCGCGGCAGCGGCGCCGGGTAAGCCTCGACGTCGGCCGTGACGATGTGGTTCGGCAGCGCGTCTTTCAGGTAATCGAACCAGAACAGGGAGAGCTGCGTGAGCACCCGTCCCTTGTCCGGGATGCCCGTGGCCAGGATGTAATCGAACGCGGAGATCCGGTCCGTCGCGACGATCAGCAGATCGCCGCCAATCTCGTAAATGTCCCGGACTTTGCCTCGCGAGTGCAGCGGCACGCCGGGAAGATTCGTTTCAAGCAGGACACCGTTTTCGCTCATAGACAAATTCGTACGACGCTCGCGTCGATCTTGCGCCCGAGGTCCTCCAGCCGCTCGCGCGGGAGCGCCTTCTGAATCTCTTCAAAGAGGGCTTCTTCCTCGCGCCGGATGTGACGGTGGAGCAGGTCCGTGAATTCGCGCAGCCGCTCGGGCGAGGGCGCGGCGCGAAGCGACTCCACCAGCGACTCGATTTCCCGGTGCTCGCGGATCAGGTCCTCGGTAAGCTCCGAGGGGCAGGCCGGGAAAAGAATCCGTTCCTCCACCTCGAAGTGGTTAACCAGCTCCACTTCGTAGCGGTCGATGATCCGGCGCGCTTGCCGGGCAACGTTCTGCGGACTTTCGTCCTCCTGGAGGGAGCGGTTGACCAGCACGCACAACGCAAGTCCATTGTGGTGCTGGTGGGAAAGCGGAATCAGGCTCTTATCCCTGAGCACGCTTCCGTCTTCTCCTCATGCTAGGCCTCGGACATCTCCTCCCAGGTTACCTCGCGGCCGGAGGCGCACGCCGTGAGCGCCATCACGGCCGTCAGCGTGCTTTCCGCGGCCGAGACGCCCATGTTTTCGATCCGGCCATTGCGGACGCCGTCGACAAAATCGTTCACGGCGTCGGCCGTGATGTCGTACTTCGTCTGAACGCGCTCTTCCGGCTGTTTGCCGCGCCAGATCGTGTAGCCGCGCCGCGAGACGTTCACGGCGCCGTAGTCGCACATGAACGTTTCGGAAACGTCCTGAAATCCCGGCGTGCCGAATTGGTTCGCCGAGTAGCTGAACACGCGGCCGTCGGCGAACTGAAACGTGCAGGCGACATTGTCGAAAATATCGCCGTACTGGCGAAGCCGCCGGCTGCCGTAGCCGGAGGCTTTCACCGGGTGCATGCCCATGAACCAATTCACGACGTCGACGTTGTGGCAATCCTGTTCCACCAGGATGTCGCCCGAAAGCTCGCGGTAGAAGAACCAGTTCCGGACTTTCTCCTCGTCGGCGGGATGGCCGGACTTGATGGCCGGACCGCCGCCGAGCCAGGCCGCCCGGACCATCTGGATCGCGCCCAGTTCGCCGGACCGCACCACGTCGTATGCCCGCCGGTACTCCGTTCCGTACCGCTGCTGGTAGTCCACCGTGATGCGCTTGGTTGGGTCGGCCCGCAGCGCCGCCGCCTTCACCCGCCGGCAGCCCGCGGCGTCGACTCCCGCCGGCTTCTCCATAAAAATGTGCTTGCGGGCGTTCACCGCCGCCTCGAAGTGCTCCGGGTGCAGATAGGCGGGCGTGGCGATCAGCACGGCGTCCACGTTGGAGTTCAGCAGTTCCTTGTAGTCGGTGAAAACCTGGGCGCCCGAGTACTTCTTCCGCGCTTCCTCGATTCGGTCCTTATAGATATCGCAGACGGCCGCCACGCGCGCGAACTCGTTCTTGGCGAACAAGCCGCTGACGTACATGCCGCGATTCCCGCAGCCGATCAGGCCCAGCGTGATGGCCGAGTTGGCCTGCGAACCGCGAGCCGCCCGGCTTTGCGCTATCATCAATCCCGTAGCCGCTCCCACGTTCGTCATGAAGCCGCGGCGGCTGCCGTTGTTTTCCATGTGAGACCTCCAATCAAGCGTACCGGATGGGGGGAATTTCGGTTCGTTTGATCCGTGTTTCATTATACTGAGGAAATCCGATGAAGCTCTCGATCCTGGCGCCCGTGTTTAACGAGCGCACCGTTGTCGAGCGGAGCTTGAGCAAGGTGATCGCGGCGCATCTGCCGGAACAGATGGAGCGGGAAGTCATCATCGTGGACGACTGCTCCACCGACGGCACCGCCGCCATCCTGGAACGAATCGCCGGCGCCAACGACTGTGTGCGCCTGTTCCGCCATCCCGAAAACCGCGGCAAGGGCGCGGCGGTGCGCACGGCGATCCAGCATGCCACCGGCGACTTCTGCATTATTCAGGACGCCGACCTGGAGTACGATCCGGACGAATATCCCAGCCTGCTGCGGCCGCTGCTGGACGGGCACGCCGACGCGGTGTTCGGTTCGCGCTACATGGTGAGCGCGCAGCGCCGCGCCCTGCCGTTCTGGCACTCCATGATCAACAAGGGGCTCACGCTGCTGTGCAACATGTTCTGCAACCTGAACCTCACCGACATGGAGACGGGTTACAAGGCGTTCCGCACGGACCTGCTGAAGAGCATTCCCATTCGCTCCAACCGGTTCGGCATCGAGCCGGAGATCACCATGAAGTGCGCCAAGCGCAAGCTGCGCGTGTACGAGGTTCCGATCAGCTATCACGGACGAAGCTACGAGGAAGGGAAGAAGATCGGCTGGCGCGATGGCGTCAAGGCGCTCGTCGTGGTCCTCAAGTTCTGGCTCATCGACGATCTGTACGTCGAACCGTATGGCCGCGGCGTGCTCAACAACATCACCGGCACGCCCCAGTACGTGAGCTGGATGACGCGGCTTCTTCGGCCCTATCTCGGCGACCGCGTACTCGAGATCGGCGCCGGCCTCGGCACCTTCAGCGGGCGGCTGATGGCCCGGCGGCTGCGCTACGTCGCCGCCGAGGCGGACCACCTCTATCTCCACGCGCTGAATAACCGGTTTCTCCGGACCCCGAACGTATCGGTGATCCCGCTCGACCCGTCGGACCCGGCGCAGATCGCCGCCATCCCGGAGGCCTTCGATACCGCGCTCTGCCTCAATGTTCTCGAGTATATGGAACGCCCTTGCGACACTTTGGTCAGCCTCGCCAGGGTAGTGGCCGCGGGCGGCAGGCTCATCGTGCTCGTGCCGCAGGGCCCCTGGCTCTACGGCACGGTCGACCGTAACATGGGACATAAACGGCGGTTCCGTGTCCACGATCTCCGGGGCATGATCGAGCGCGCGGGCCTGGAGGTGGAGCGCGTCCATCACATCAACAAGATTTCCATCATGGCCTGGCTCCCGGGAAAGCTGCTGCGGCGCAAGCGCATCAGCAAACCCGTCCTGAAGATCTTCGACAAAACCGTCTGGCTGTGGAAGCTTCTCGACCCGCTGCTGCCCTGGCCGGGGCTTTCGCTCATTGTGGTAGCGCGCAAGTCGGCGGCGGGCGCCCCTTCGCCTTCCGGCCTTGAAGAAACCGCCACCCCGGCGGGCGCGAGGACCGGCTAGTGCGCGCCGTCGGCCTCGATTATCGCGAGCGCAGGCTCATCACGAGGGATGTGGCGGAGCCCGAGTCCCCGGCCGGCTCACAGGTCCTGCTGCGCGTCCGGGAAATCGGCGTGTGCGGCACGGACCGCGAATTGGCCGGATTCCGCCTCGGCTTTCCTCCTGAAGGAGCGGACTTCCTGGTGATCGGACATGAAGCGCTCGCCCAAGTAGTGGAAACCGGTCCCGCGGTCAAGCATCTCCGGCCGGGCGATTGGGTGGCGCCGATGATCCGGCGTCCCTGCCATCCGCCGTGTCCTTCCTGCGCCCGTGGCCGCCCCGACCTCTGTTTCGCTCCCGTCCTCAAAGAACGAGGCATCTTCGGCCTGGATGGCTATTTCGCCGAGTACGCGGTTGACGAGGAGGCCGACCTCGCTCGAGTCCCGGAGGAGCTGGTGGATTATGCCGTGCTCATGGAACCTTTGAGCGTCGTGGAGAAGGCGGTGGCTACGGCTTTGCGCGTGCACGAGCCGGGCTGCGAGACGGCGCTCGTCCTCGGCGCTGGTCCGATCGGACTCTTATCGGCGCTGGCGCTCCAGGCGCGCGGCCTGCGCGTCTGGCTGCATTCGGCCGAACCCGCCGGGCACCCCCGGGCGCAACTGGCTCGAGCCGCGGGCGTGGAGTATCTAACCGTTCTCGCGGAACGGCTGGCGGACGTCGTGATCGAAGCCACCGGCTCGGGCGATGCCGCGCTCGCCGGGCTCCGCTGCCTGGCGCCGCTGGGCGTCATGGTCGTGCTCGGCGCCGACAACGCTTACGGAGAGATCCCGTTCCGGGACCTGATCGTGCACAACAGGACGGTGTTCGGCAGCGTCAACGCCAGCCCGAAGGCGTTTGTCAACGCCGCCTCGGATCTTGGCCACTTCGATAAGGAAATCCTCGGTCGGCTCATTCACCGTTTGCCGTTCGGTTCTTTTCACGAGAGTATTCTCGGCCCTCCGGGCCGCTATTCGAAGCTGACGCACGTGATCTGGGACTGAGGCCGTCTGACCGCCGGGTCTGCGGAATTCCAACACAGCTTCCAGCAGGGCTGAGGTCAGAACCGGCTGTTAAGCCTAAAGTCCGCCCATTTTTCCGGTAGCGGAGGCTGGCGGTGCGGAATGCCCGCAAATTTTCTTGCGTCAAGGCCGCCGCCATGCTAATTTCGTCTTGTAACACATAACAGGGTCGTAGCGTCTTTCTGACGAACATAGAAGTGAGGTCACGTTTTAGGGGCCGAATGCTTGGCCGCGCGTCCGCCGGACCAGCGCTGCTTCGTGATAGATCGCTGGGTTAGCTTCTTCGGGAGGTTCGTCTCGGGTGCCAGGCGTTTGCGAATCCACTCGTCTTTCGGGCAACGGCGTTCCGGCGCGGGGAGTCGTCCCGCGCGAAGTTGCCCTCTGGGTGCTTGCGGCGGTGGTCCTGCTGGCGCTGGGGCTGCATTTCCACGGCCTGCGCGTGTTCAACGACAGTTATCATTATCTCAGCGAAGCGGAGAACATTCGCGCCGGCAACGGCTTTACCACCTCTATCATTCACTACGACGTCGAGCGCCGCACCGGCCGGGTTCCCGCGCCGATGACGACGTATCCGTTCGGATACCCGCTGCTGATCGCCGCCGCCAACGTCGCGGGCTTGCCGTTTGAGACGGGAGCGGTTCTGTGGTCGGGCCTCGCGTACCTCGGCCTGGTCCTTTTGGTCTGGACGGGCGCTCGCTTGCTGGAATTCGGCCCCGTCTCTACCCGCATCGCCTTGGCGGCCACCGTTCTCAGTTCGTGGGGGCTGTTGTGGGGCGTATCGATGATGACGGAAGCGCTCTTCACCGCCGTATCCACCGCGGCGGTTCTGCTGATCGTCCGGCACGAGAAGGCAGCGCTGTCCAGTCCTCCCCGCTACCGTCCCGGTCTGCTGCTGGCGGCAAACCTGCTTGTGGTGGCGGCCTATACAATTCGGTACGCCGGGCTATTTCTATTCCTGGCGCTTCTGCTCTATTTCGGCGCGCGTTATCTGTTCGCCCGCACCGCCGACAATCTGCGGTCCATTGCGCTCGCCGGGGTTTCCGGCGCGATCATCGGCGCCTTGATCTGGCGGAACATACTGATCACCGGCACGTGGAGAGGCGGAAACGACAAGGAAATCTACGAAGGCGTGGCGTTCATGGCATCGCGGCTTGTCGTGTCCCTGTACGGCCTGCTCGTTGGCGGAGCGACCTCGACGCTCATCCAGGCGGCTGTCGCCGCGAGCGGGTTGCTGCTGCTCGTCGCCGTTGCCCTGTTGTGGCGTTCCCGGTCGTCGCTCGGGGCGCCCCGCCTGCTTTTCTTTCCATGCCTGTACCTGGCCGTTTATTCCGCTGCGATGGTCTACACTGGCGCCTTCACGGTGATTCAGCTCAATCCGCGCTATTTGTACCCACTGCTGCCGCTGCTTGCGCTGGTTGGGGTGAAACTGGCCGCAACCGCGTGGCCGGGACTGCCGTCAAAGCCGGCCCGCCTCGCCTTCACCGCGGCCGTGGCGCTGTTTCTCGCCGCCTGTGGCTCGGGCAACCTTTTGCGCATGTTTCAGCCGTATTTCAAACCGTTCCACGTGCAGATCGCACCCTGGATGGACGAGCCAACGCCTTCGGGAGAGTCCATGCGGGAGTGGATTGAGCGTCACGCCGATCCCGGGGAGATTCTCGCCGCCACCAGGGGCAACGCGACCAGCTATCTTCTTCGCCGACCCATTCTTAGCCTCGCCTCCCAGAGCACCAGCAGCCAGGTATGGGACGAGGAGGCCGTCCGTTCCGCCATGGACGCTTATGGGGCTCGCTTCCTGATCCTGTACCCAACTCTCTATCAGATCGAGTACGAGCAGGCGCCGTTGTTCAGCGAAGTGCTTGCCGGGCGCGTCCCCGCATGGCTAGGCGTCGCGACGCGCACGCCCAACATCGTCGTGCTTGAGGTCCGAACGCCTTCAAGCGGTCCTCAACGTCAGTCGAGCGCCCGGCCGCCCGGTTTCGCCGGCCTCGGCCGCTGAAGACGCTGCCCCAAAACCCTTGCGAGCAAAACAGTTTCGACGCTTCGACCCGCGTTGCCGAAAGAGAGTCCGAGAGCGCCGCGATGCCGGTCACAGGCGATTTCACGAAAACATACCCAATATATTCAATAAGTTCCAAAAAAACTTGCCTCGTCTGCTTTGGGCCCCGCGCTATCATGGAAACAAAGGATGCCGCGCGCGATGGCGCGGAGCGACAGGCGGAACGCTCCGCGAGGCGCGGCGGCGAACGTCGCTAAAAAGCGTTTGGCTCCAATCCGATTACCTGTGGGAGAAAGGGTATCCGGAACGAGGCGGCCGGTATTGAAGGGACCGGTCGGGCGCGGCTTGCTACAAGCGCCGCCGCTCGGACGCTTGCATGGCTCTCTCTGACAGGAGAGGGCCATGCCGCGGCGCGATCCTTCGGATGTGCATTGTTGGTTTGCGGCTGCCATCCTTCGGGAGACAGGATGGCTTACCAGGGACGCCTTCCGGCGTGCCGCGAAGCTTTTAGCGGAACTGCTCAGCGCGAACAGATCCGACATGCTTTCGTCTTTCGGTGCGCCATTTCATGCCCGCGCCTCGTTTTGGCGGGCGAGGTCTGCGACGGCGTGAAACGGCGACCCGTCGGGAGTGGGCGCTCCCGACCGCACGCTTGGCGCATGGTTCCTAACCGGGGGGTGGGGACCATGCGCGGCGTCCCTGGCTTTTTTAGAATCGGCTTTGCTACTCCCCTCCTTTACTTTCCAATCAATCCTGATAATCACCAACGTCACTTCTGCATCGGAGCGGCCTGCCCGGCGTCCGGCTCTCCGGCTCTGCAGCGGCAAAACCCAGACGCGCTTCGAGTTCGCTCGCAAAGCGGCGCCGTAAGACGCCTGCTGTCAGAGACTTGACACGCGGCCAAGCCCGAACCGTTTCGGAACGGCCGGTTCAAAATGGCACGGGGAATGTTCCGGATATGCAATTTGTTCACGGCGCGCATACCGGATAATCGCTGGGCCCGCTTGATCTTCTGTGCTCTCGATTTGGCATGGGGATTGCACCTGTATCGGGCGGATGAGACAAGGGAAGGGCTCAAGGAATCAAAGGTTGCTCCCCGTTTGCGACCCCTTAACGCCTGCCTCAAGACTTGTATCCCTTTCGAGACCCTCTTTAACCCTTCCCAACCTGCTTCCTTGAGTCCCTTTAACCTTGGACTGGCGCCCGGCGCCAGTCCTGCTCACCCGTCCGCGCTTTCCCCTTAGATTAGACTTGGGAAATGTGGGGATTGCATTTCAGCCTGGCCTTCCTTTCCGTCGGAATCGCGTGCGCTCAAGGTCTCTGGGAGCCTCGGGCTCCCTTTCCGATCGAAGCCACCGAGGTCTCCGCCGCTGTTATTGACGGCAGGGTTTACGTCGTCTGCGGCGTCACCGAGACCGGCTCCATCAACCACCTGTATATCTACGACCCGCGAATCGATTCCTGGGCCGCCGGCCCACCCGCCCCCATTGAGGGCGGCGCCGACCACTGCAATGTAGCCGCGGCCGGCGGGCATCTCTACATCCTCGGGGCCATTCGGGTCGGCTCCAGCTTTGTCGACGGCAATACCTACGAGTACGATCCGGTGACAAGAAATTGGCAGACCGTCGCGCAGATGAACGTTCCCCGGGGCGCCAGCGGCGTCGCTGCCATCGGCGATCGCATCTACGTAGCTGGCGGTCTCGGCGCCTCCGGCAGCGTCGCCTCCTTCGAGGTCTTCAACATCTCCAACGGGGAGTGGACGGTCCTGCCGGACATGCCCACCGCGCGGGATCATCTGACTGCGCAGGCGGTGGATGGTAAGTTTTACGCGATCGCCGGCCGCGCCGGCAGCGAGTTCACTGTCAACGAGGAGTTCGACCCCGCCACCAACGCCTGGCGCGCTCGGGCGCCGATACCGACCGCCCGAGGCGGCCTGGGCAGCGGCGTCATCAATCGCCGCATCGTGGTGATGGGCGGCGAGGGCGCCAGCGGTACGCCGGAAGGCACGTTCCGCGAGAACGAGGAGTACGATCCCGAAACGGATAGCTGGCGCAGTCTCGATCCGATGCCAACGCCGCGCCACGGATTCTATGGCGCCTCCCACGACGGCCGCATTTTCACCCCCGGGGGAGGCCCGGTTGCCGGCGCTTTCTTCTCCAGCGTCCACGATGTCTTCTACCTGCCCCCCGAACAGCCGCCCTCGGTCACCGAGGGCGGAATGCGCCATGCGGCGAGCTTCGAGGAGGCGTTCGCCCCGGGCGCTCTCGTCAGTCTGTTCGGTGACGGGCTGTCGCAAGGCGAGCAGTTGGCGGTCGAACTCCCGCTGCCCATGCGAATGAACGCCGTCGAGGTGTCCGTCAATGGCCTGCCGGCCCCGCTGTTCTACGTCAGCGACGGTCAGATCAACCTGCAACTGCCCTATGATCTGGAGCCCGGCCCCTTCGATTTGCGGGTGAACAACGTCGGCGTGGAATGCTCGCGCTGCGCCTCGGGCGTTCTGCTGGACTCCGCCCCCGGCATCTTCACGCTCTCGCAATCCGGCGAGGGACAGGGCGCCGTGCTGATTGCCGGGACCGGAATCCTGGCCGGGGCCGAAGGAAGGCCGGCCGGCAAAGGCGAGGTCATCGAGATCTACTGTTCCGGTTTGGGAACCGTCGAGGCGCCGCCCGGCCCAGGGGAACCCGCTCAGGGGCCGGTGGCCACTCTCGCCGAGGCGCAGGTGACCATCGCAGGCATGCCCGCTGAGGTGCTCTATGCCGGCCTCACGCCCGGCGCCGTCGGGCTATACCAGGTCAACGCCCGCATCCCGATGGATACGGAAGCCGGCTCTGCCGTGCCGGTTGTCCTCCGTATGGGCGAGTCCGGACGCGACAGCAATACCGTCACAATCGCCGTGGCCGAGTAGTCAGTCCAGTTCCTGGATCCGGAGGTTTCGCCAGCGCACCTCGTACGGCTTGTACTTCTCCTTCGGAACGGCATGCACCTGGAGTCCGATGATGCCCCGCCGGGTCATCGAGTCCTTGAAATCCGCGCACGCAATGCCGTTTACCCACGTCTTGATCGAGTCGCCCCGGCATTCGACGCGGTACTTGTTCCACTCGCCTGGCTTGAAGGCCTTTCGGGCTTTCGGCCGGTCCGCAAAGCTATCCAGGAATACGGCGCGCCGCGCTTCATCGTACACGTTGCCGGCGTGCTCGCTTTCGGCGATCTCCACCTGGTATCCGTAGACCCGGTCCACCGGCAGTTTTTCCTCCACCGTCTTTCCATCGCGCTCGCGAGTCACGGTGGTTCCATCCTTGGCGATCTGGCTGCGGAACTGAACGCCGGAATTCAGCTCGGAATCCACCTTCACCTCGAACTCCAGTATGAAATCGCCATATTCCTTGTTGGTGCACAAGAAGGTATTCGGACTACCCAGCGCGGTCTTGCCGACAATCACGCCGTTCTCCACCTCGTACGTGGCCGTCCCGCTATGAACGGACCAGCCGTCGAGCGTCTTCCCATCGAACAGCTTCACCCACCCTGCCGCCAGGCAAACCGCCCCGGCGAGCAGCGCCAGGGGTATAACGAAACGCGCTCTCGACATCATGAAATCCTCCACGGAATCCTCAGTAATAACACAGCCTGGAGTCCGAAATTCGATCCGGCCGCGTCGCGCCCCGTTCAGCTCAGCGCCGCCCGCCGCACCGTCATCATCGCATCCCCCTGGAGCTTGCGCGCATACAGCGTTGCTTCGTGCGCATCCACCTGGGCCGACGGATAGTTTCGGTGGATATCCAGCAGTCGCTCCGCGATCTCGTTGCCCGAGGTCTCCTCCACCTCGAAGTACCACCTCGGCAGCCCGATGTCTTTCCACATCTGCCCCTTGATGCCGTCCTCGGGCTGATGAACGTAGAGGCACGGCGTGTCGTTCACCACGGCCAGAATCGGCGAATGGCATTCGAAGCTCGCCACCACCGCCGCCCTCCGGTAGACCGACGCCGCCTCGTCGGGCAACCAGTACGCGGTTCGCCGCACAACCTGCTTCTTTACGTCCGCCGGCAGGGGATCGAACAGCAGCGGCGCGACGATATCGAGCTGATACGTCATCTCCGGACACAGCAGCGCCTTGTGGCCCGTTTCCCGGACCCACGCCGTAATCGCCTCCCGCAGCTTGGCGTGATCCTCCTCCTTGCGTTTCTCGTTTACTCCGGTGCGCCGTTCGATTTCCTCGGCCGTCCAGTCCACCTTGCGCATCTTGTGATACGGCGTGTAGCGGAGGCGCGGCACAACGGCGATGAATTCTTTCGCCTTCAGACCGCTCTTGGCCAGAAACGCCTTCCCGGCCTCTTCGTCCTCCAATGCGAAGCTGAACGTGCCGTCGGGCGCGAAGGCCACGGAAGGACCCGACAGGCCCGCCTGCCGCACGTTGCCGAGTGAAGCCGTTTCGCGGGTGAAGACGAATGCCGCATCCTTCAGCAGCGCCGCATCCTCCTGGGACGATACCGTGATGCCAAGCGCGCCGTACGGCTTCCCGGTCTTCTCGCGCCATGCCGCCACGTGCGACCGCGCCACCAGAGACGGTCCCGACCCGTGCAGGAAGAACTCGGCTTCTTCAAACGCTTTCTGCACGGACTCGTCGGAAGGATCGCCGCTGACGATCCGCAGCCCGGGAAAGTTGCGGCGCAGCATCTCCTCCACCCCGCGATCGAGCGCGTTCGACCACAGGATCACCTTCGCTTCCGGCACGTAGCGCCCCAGCAGCCGCAACACGCCCGGCGTGTGCGCAATGTCGCCGATGTTCTCGGTCTGCCAGCCCGAACGCAGCAGAACGACCGCCGAGTCTCGCAGCGGAGGGCGCTTTTCCTCGGGAGACGGCGAAAAACGGCGGCAGGCGCCGGCCACAACGCCCGCCGACGCGGCCAGAAGTGCCCTGCGGCTGAAGGTAGTTCTCATGGAGGCCTGCTGTCTTATAGTAGTTGGTCGTGAAGCTGTTCATCGCCTCCCTGGCGCTCCTTCTGTCGCTGGCGCAGTCGTTCGCGCAGAGCTTCCGCCCGCCGGCCGCGCCGCTGGTGGCGCACGACCCTTATTTCAGCGTGTGGTCTTTCTCGGACGATCTTGCCGGCTCGGAGACCCGGCATTGGACCGGAGCGCCCCATCCGCTGCACGCCGCCGTCCGCGTCGATGGCAAGACGTATCGCCTGATGGGCGCCGATTCGCGGCGTTCCGGCGGCCCGGCGCCGCTCGTCCAGAAACGCCTCCAGGTTCTGCCAACGCGCACCATTTACGACTTCGAAGGCGCCGGCCTTCATCTCACCTTCACCTTCCTCACGCCGGCGCTGCCGGAGGATCTCGATGTCGCCGCCCGCCCCGCGACGTACCTCGTTTGGGAGGTTCGGTCCGCCGACGCCGTGGAGCGTCAGGTTGAGCTTTACTTCGATGCGACCTCCAGCCTGGTAGTGGACAATCCTTACCAGCCCGTCGTCTGGTCGCGCTTCAAACTGGGCGATATGGAGGCGGTCCGGATGGGAAGCCGCGATCAACCGGTGCTCGAGAAACGCGGCGACGACCTCCGCATCGACTGGGGCTACCTGTACCTCACCGTTCCGCCTGATAGCAGCGCGTCGCTCATCGCCGCGGACCGCGATGAAGCCTGGCAAGCGTTCCAGGAGGACGGACGCCTGCCCCTCAACGATGAACTGGAAACGCACGCGCCCGCGCGCTTCCGCTCGCCCGCGCTGGCGGCAGCCTTCGATCTGGGGAAAGTGGGCGCCGCTCCCGTCTCGCGATACGCCGTCCTGGCGTACGACGACATCTTTTCCATCGAGTACTTCCACCGGAAGCTGCGGCCTTACTGGCGCAGGAAAGGCGCGACCGCGGCCGATCTGCTGGCTTCGGCCGTCAGGGACTACCCGGCCCTCGCCGGTCGCTGCCGCCGCTTCGACGAAGAGCTGATGGCAGACCTGCGGCGCGCCGGCGGCGACGAGTACGCGCTGCTTGCCGCGCTCGCTTTCCGCCAGACGCTGGCCGCCCACAAGTTGACCGCGGACGCCGACGGGACGCCGCTGCTCTTCTCGAAGGAGAACTTCAGCAACGGCTGCATCGCCACCGTGGACGTCAGCTACCCGAGTTCGCCGCTCTTCCTCCTGTTCAACACGCGCCTGCTGAAGGCGATGGTTCAGCCGATCCTCGATTACGCCGGAATGCAGCGGTGGCCGTTTCCGTTCGCTCCCCACGACCTCGGGACGTACCCGCAGGCCAACGGCCAGGTCTACGGCGGCGGCGAGAAATCCGAAGATCGCCAGATGCCGGTGGAGGAGAGCGGGAATATGCTGATCATGATCGCGGCCGCGGCCCATGCCGACGGGGACGCCTCCTTCGCCGACAGGTATTGGCCGACGCTCGCCCGGTGGGCCGCGTATCTCGAGGAGAAGGGCTTCGACCCGGAAAACCAGCTTTGCACCGACGATTTCGCCGGCCACCTGGCGCGCAATGCGAACCTCTCGCTGAAGGCCATCGCCGGCCTCGCTTCCTTTGCCCGGTTGTGCGATTTGACCGGCCGCGCCGCCGAGGGAGAACGCTACCGCCGGAGAGCCCGCGAGTTCGCCCGCCGGTGGATGGACGCGGCGGATGACGGGGATCGCTACGCCCTGGCTTTCGGCGCCCCGGGAACCTGGAGCCAGAAGTACAACCTCGTCTGGGACCGGCTGCTCGGCTTCAACCTTTTCCCTCCCGCCGTTGCCCAAAAGGAAATCGCTTTCTACAAAACGAAGATGAATCCCTACGGCCTGCCGCTCGACAATCGCGAGCGATATACCAAGCTCGACTGGATCGTATGGACCGCGACGCTCGCCCAACATGACGCGGATTTTAAGGCCATGATCGCGCCGGCGTACCGTTTTGCGCACGAAACGCCGGATCGCGTTCCGCTTTCCGATTGGTATTGGACGCACGACGGCAGGCGCCGAGGCTTCCAGGCCCGCTCCGTGGTCGGAGGCGTGTTCATCAGGATGCTGGCCGATCCCGATCTCTGGACGAAGTGGGCGGCCCGGGGGAAATAAGCCGATGGAACCGCAATCCATGCCGGAACGCAAGGTCCCAAGCTGGGACGCCTACTACCTGAACATCTGCCGCGACGTGGCCGCCCGGAGCAAGGACCCGAACACCCAGATCGGCTGCGTGATCGTGGGTCCCGCCCACGAGATCCGCTCCACCGGCTACAATTCGTTCCCTCGCGGAATTCGCGACGATATTCCCGAGCGGCGCATGCGGCCCACCAAGTATCTGTGGATGGAGCACGCCGAGCGTAACGCCATTTACAACGCCGCGCGCGCCGGCACGTCCACGGATAACTGCTCAATTTACATCGAGATCATGCCCTGCATGGACTGCGCCCGCGCCATCGTGCAGGCCGGCATCAAGCGCGTGATCATCTCGCGCGAGCGCATGCGGCAGTATTCGAGCGAATTCTACGACGAGCACTTCCGGAACGTCGAGACGCTGTTCGCCGAGGCCGGCGTCGACATCCGCCAGGTTCCCATCGGCGAGACCGAATAGACCGCGGTTGAGTCTGCCGCCAGGATGGAAGTCCGCGCGCGCCGAGGAGGCGGTTGCCAAATCACCTGATCGATTGTACGATCCCTTTCGCCGCCTGGTTGTACTTGTCTATGAGCTGGCGCATCATGTCGAACAATTCCGTCTGCTGCTGCGCCAGCGACTGCAATTTCTCGGTATCGCCGTTTGACTGACTCTGCCGGATCCTGGATAGCTTCGTCCACAGATCGTTGATGTGGGTTTCCATGTTGAAGTGTTGGGACTCGGTTGCCTTCTGGATGGCCGCCCGCAGAACGGTCAGGTACAGAATCTTTTCCACCACCCCCTGCATGCCGCTTAGTCCCGTCTGGCTGCCCAACCCCTTCAACATCCCCGCCGACGTCTGTTGAAACGACTTCTGCAACATCGCCGCGATAGAATTGCTCAAGCCGGAGCCCTGCTCCGCCGACGCCAGAACTCTCCCCAACTCGGATGAAATCGATCCTAGCATCCAACCTCCTGCCGCCGATTCTACGCGATCCGGCCTTTCCCGCGCGCGCCGCGGGGAGCGAGGGATGCGCCGGGCGCGCCCGCGGGTTCCACTTACGGCAAGCGGCCGCTGATCCGGCCGAGTTCGTCGGAGTGAGCGATCTCTGTCCCATCGGCGAGCACGCGCAGGCCGGCGCCGCGGCCGTATTTTTTCCCGGTCTTGTCCCAGAGAATCGTCAGCAGGCGATTGTGGTACTTCACCCGATCCAGGCAGAACCAATCCCACTCCCCGGCTGGAACCAGCGGGTTAACGACCACCACGTCGTCCGGCTGTGGGCGCAGCCCGACCAAACCGCTGATCACGAGATCGCAGTAGGTGGAGTGGTTGTAGTCTTTGCCGCGCTCTTTGTATTGCTGTCCCTTCGGGTCCGCGGCGAGGATCGTCCTGGCCAGCCATTCACCCGTGAACGGATTGAGGTTTTCGTCGATCCACGAAACAACCGTCCCGTCTTCCTTCTTCCGGTAGTGCGAGCTGGCGTAGCTTTTCAGGGCCGTGAAGTAGTCTCGGACCGACAGCGCGTCCTGCTGGTAGTTGTTCAGCAGGTTGGCTGCGGCGGTGAGCGTCTGGGCCGTGGCAAACGGCCAGCTTGGACCGTTCCATTGACACGCATGGCCCTGGTAGCTCACCTTGAAGTCCGGATGCCGCTGTTCGGCGGTCGTCGGGCCGAACGGCGCGTGGAAGCCCTTGGGATCCGTCAACTGCTTCCAGGCCACCGCATGGCGGGCCTCCGGCAAGTTGAAATACCACGGCGCGTAACCGTGCAGTTCGCGGACATCCACCTGCGCTTCGCCCTCCCGCTTGCGCGTCTGAAAGAATTGGGCGCCGTCATTCCAGAGTTTTGACAGGACAAGCTGCCGGATGCGGGCCGCTTTCGACCGGTATTCCTCGGCCAACTCCTTTTTTCCGGCTAATTCGGCGATTTTCGCGATTGCGACCGCATCGCCGTACATGTACGAGTTGATGGTGGCGCGGTATCCGGAGCCGCCAACGGAGACTTCCATTCCGTCCCGGTCGTCAATCTGCCAGAACAACCCGTTCTTGTCCAGCCGCGACGCTTCCCAGCCCTTGTAGTTCTCCACCAGGTCCGGAAGCAGATCGATGAGCCACTCCCGGTCCAGCGTCACCAGGTAGCGCGCCCAATAAGCGTCGGCCGCCCAGAAACTGTAGGAGCGGGGACTGGCGCCCTTTCGAAACCAGAAGACGGAATAATCGTTCAGGAGCCTGTCATCGCGCAGCCAGCGTCCCTCGTAGAAATGGTGTCCGGCCGGACAACTGATCGTGTTCTCCTTGCCGGCCCAGGATACCGACGGAAGAAACTCGGTAATGACGAATCCGTCGGCCGTCTCCTTCACGTGCTTGCGAAACGTCCACCAGCGGAAATAGTACGTCTCCTCCACCTGCCGGTCCGGGCATTCGAACAAAGGAATATTCGCTTCCAGAAAGCCGAGCGCTTCGGCGTTAGGCACATGCTGGACGTAGAGTTCTTCGTCGTTCGCGTTGAAACGTTCGACGTACGCGCGCAGCGCGTTCGTGTTCAGCACGGAGCGGCCGGCCGGGGCGGGCGCTCCGCAATCGGCGCACAGCAGCGCCGCCAGGACGGCCGGGAGCGGCGCGACGGGAACGCGTGCCCGGCAGGGCAGCCAAAGGTTCATCGCGCGATCTCTGGGAAAGCCGTGATCCGCAGGTTGGTGCTACCGTACGGAATCAGCGCAATCTCCTCCACCGGTTCGCTGGATTTAGCGGGACTCGCGGGCGGCGGACCGGCCGAGCTGTTGACCATCGTCCACTCGGGAATCTTACGCGCCTTCGCGGTCAAGACCACCGGAGCGCCCTCCGGCGAGAACGGCGCGGGACCGACGGCCCGCTCCTCTACGGAAACCGTGGCCGAAGGATTGGCCGGATCGATAGCCAGTCCGTAGTTCCACGGCGTCGTCGGATGGACTTCCCAATCGGCGTGCGGCTCTTCGCCTTTTATCTTGATCCACTCCTCGCCCATCTTCAGCCCGAAGACGAGGGGACCTCGAAGCAGCGTCAGGGAATCGCGATAATGCCGTTCCGTCCGCAACGGCATTGGGAACACGAGTTCGACCGTATCGCCGGGCCGCCACTCCCGCTCGATCTTGTGAAACGTCCCCGGTCGCACGCCTTCCACCGCGCTCCCTTGCACGGCGATTTTTGCCCCGTTCGCCCAGACCGGAATCCGGACGTGCAGCGGGAATCGAACCGGCGTTGCGGGATGCACCGCCATGCGGATCGTATCGCGGAACGGGTACTCCGTGTCTTCGACGATCGCCACAAGCTGGTCTCCGGCAACCACCGCGTCAACGCGTGAAGGACCGTAGGCGACCGCCGCCAGTCCCTGGTCCGGCGTCGCCATCCACATGTGCGAGACGTACTTCGGCCAGCCCTGGTGCATGTTCGCCGTGCAGCAGCCGAAGTGCGGCTCCAGGCCGTAGATGTTGGCATCCGGACCGTTCGTCGTCCAGTTCCGGTTCTTATCGATGCTGCACTTCACCTGGTTCGGCTGCTGGTCGTACTGGTGGGCCCACATGTCGGGTTTGAACGTGGCCGGCAACGCGTTAAAGCCGACCCGCTCCAGCCGGTCCCCGAAGGCCGGATCTCCCAGGATGGCGGCCAGCCATTCCAGCGAGAACATGCCTTCGACGACGGCGCAAAGCTCGGTGCCTTGCGAGGGGTCGCGGCCGGCGTAGTGCTCGTCGCCGCTGTGGACCCCGGTCGGCATCAGGTGATAGCGGTCCATGACGTCCAGAAGCTGATAAATGGCCCTCTTATCGGTCTCCTCCCCGGAGATCTGCCACCACACGGCGGAAGTCTTCATCGCCATCGCGTTGTTCACGACGTGGCTCCGGAGACTCGCCTCCTTCCGGCTCTTGATCTTGCCCGGAAACTCGAATTTGGCAAAATGCCCGTTCCAGTCGAAGCTCTGCTTGTGAAGTTCGCGAGCCAGTTCCAGCAGCTTCTCATCGCCGGTGCGGTTGTACAGCCAGACGATGCTAAGGATCTCCTCGGCCCAGCGCATCTGCGCCCATTGAACCAGTGGCCGTTCGGCGGCGTGCTTGAGGTGGTGATGGAAATAGCGCGTCATCACCGGAATCACTCGCGGGTCGTTGGTGACTTCCTGGTACTGCGTCAGCACTTTCAGCATCACCATGTTGGGCCACCAGTCCGTGTTCTGCCACTGGGCCGCGAACCTTCCCTTGGCGGGGTCCGGCCCGATGGCGCCGTCTTCCCGCTGGTTTTCCAGGGTCCAGTCCACCCACTTCTTCGCTTTCGCGATCAGGCGTTCGTCTTCCAGGAGATGGGCCAGGGGAAGCAATCCGTCGAGATAGTACGGACCCCGCTCCCAGCTTTCACCCTTTCCGCCCAGCCAGCCGCTGTCGGGGCCGACGTCCGGCCAAAACTCGTCCAGGTGGCCGGATAGCCCATTGGCCTGGATCTGCAATTGGTTTCGCAGCCATCCTCGTGGTTTCACGGCGCCGAGGGGCAGCGGGGCAAAGGCTTGCTTGTGCACCGGCGCTTTGTTCCAATGGACCTCGGTTGCCGGCGCGTTCGGCGTGATCCCGGCCGATCTCGGCGCTTCCGAGCATCCCGTCAAGGCGGTAACCAAGGCGGCCATTACAGGGACGGCGATTCGCTCGCGTATCGTTCGCAATTTGTATCACTCCTTGTTGCTTGCCGCAGCGACATCCTGGCGTCGCAACGCATCGCGCGATTAAGGGGCGTGCCTGGCGCGGCCAGGCCCGATTCCGATGATACTTGCTCTTAGAAACTGAGACGAGCTCCGAGCTGGATCACGCGGGGCCGGAACTGCGACGTCGACCGGCCGAAATTGCTGTTGTTCATATCGCCAGTGACATTCCGCAAGTTCACGCGGTTGAGCACGTTGAAGAACTCGAAGCGAAGCTGGAGGTTCACCTGTTCCGTCAGCGGGAACCTCTTGAGGACCCCGACGTCGCCGTTGATCATTCCCGGACCTCGATAGTACATGCGCGGCAGGTTCCCGAGCGTTCCGGGAGTGGGCAACGGAAAGTCGCTAACCCGGAACAGACCATTCAGGTACTGCTGCCGGCTGTGCGAACCGGTGAAATCCGTCGACGGCATATTCGGGATATCCCAATTCACGCCGTCGGCGTTGAAATCGCCGCTGTTGGGCAGCAGGCCGGTTACTTTGCCGTCGGCGTCGCGCACCGGACGGAACGGCGCGGTCGAGATGACGTTGAACGGAGGGCCGCTCTGCACCATCCAAAGAGTGCTGAGCTGCCAGCCGCCCAGAGGCATTCGCAGGGCGCCCGATTTCGGTCCCGGCAGATCGAAGACGCCGCTCAGGGAGAACCGATGCCGGAAGTCCCAGTCGGCCGCCGCCTTGAACTGCTCCAGGTTGTGTTGTGACGGCGTAGCGTAGCCGGGATCGCGGTTGACCCGGGAGCCGGCCTGCCCGAAGTCTTCCGTCTTCGAAAAGGTGTACGAACTCTGGAAATTGGCGCCCCGCCACCGGCTGCGTAAGCTCAAGATCATCGCATTGTAGGTGATCTCGTTCAGATTGGATTCAAAAAAGATCGTCCCGAAACTGCTGTGCAGGCGATCGAACGACCCGTCCAGCAGATCGCCGGCGAATCGGTTGAAGTCCGTCCCGATGATCCCGCCCGTGGTTTTCGAGCCGCTGTACATCGCCCCGGCGACGAACTCGCCAAGCTTTCGCTCGACGCCGATGTTCCAGATGTAGGTGTCCGACGGCCGCAGGTACCGGTCCAGCGCTCCCGTGCTGGAGCGTATTCCTTCGAGCCCGCCGTATTCGTTCACGCCGTAGGCAGGCAATTGCGGAAGCGTCCATCCAAACGGAAATTCACTCGAAGTGCCCAGCGAGAACACGGGAGGCGTGGGATCGCCGCGCGTGAGAGCCAGCCGCAGCAGGCCCGGCGGATTGCCCCGGATGCGGTTCGCCTCGCCCAGCGGGATCCAGTCGTGGTAGAGGCCAAAACCGCCGCGCAGCGCCCATTCGCCGTTTCGCGTCGGGTCCCACGCGAAGCCCACTCGAGGACTCCAGACGTTGGTGATGCGGCCGTCATAGACGCCGCTGTCGACGTCGACGAATCGCGCTTGCGCAAATGCCGCGTTAATTGCCGCCGGCGAGTCCAGGTCCTTGAACCTGGCGGGCAGGACAGCATTGCCGAGCGGGACGCCCTTGTCTCTGTTTCGGGTGATGTTGCCGTAGTCGTCCCATCGGACGCCGAGACTCAGCGTCAGGTTCGGTTTCACTTTCCACTCGTCCTGCACGAAGAAGCCGAACGTGCTCATCCGGTGTTCATATCCGCCGGGGCCTTCCCGGCCGGTAAGCGGATCGATCTGCGGCCCGCCTTGGGAGAAGGGATCGTCCGTAACGAGTTCGAGCAGATTCAGAAACCGAAAGCTGGTGCGGCCGTTCACGCCATTGAACAGGGCGTCGTCATTACCGCTCCACGCCTGGAATCCAAACTTGAGACTGTGCGAGCCCTTGATGACGCTGACCACGTTCCTCCAGTTGTAATTGTTCTGAATGAACGTGGCAGGTCCCCACGGAGGAGCGATTCCCTGGTTCATGCCGTCGACGCTGATATCGGGAATGTACTGGGGAATGGACGGGTCCAAACCGGAATTCCCGAGAACCTTGATCCAGCCAAAGCTGAACTCGTTCAGCACGGCTGGAGAGAAGGTGTGCGTCCAGTTCGCCTGGACGGCGTGAGAGAGGTTATCGTTGACGGTCGAGAAGCCGCGCCGGAAATTGACCGCTTCCGTGTCGAGGGTGGTGTCGTAGTAATTGAAGTAAAGCCGGTCGTTCCCATTGTTGAGGTACTGGTCGGCGCGGATATTGAACTGAAGCGCGTTGCGGAACGGCGCCGGTTTGGCCGTACCCTCCATGATCATGGGCATGTCGCAGGGGATGCCGTAAGTCGCCGTCGTCCCGCATCCGTTGGCGCCCGTCCCGAACACGGTTGCCGCCGTTTGCGCCACCCGCGTCGTCACGAGACCCTCCACCGGCCGGTCGGTCAAAACCTTTGTGCCGATCGAATCCGGAAACCTCTGCTGCGCCCACCGGACGAAATCCGGGCTCTCGAATGTCCGCACCGTGTCCGACGCGGACACGTTCGACCGCAGCGCCTCGAACGATCCGAAGAAGAACGTCTTGTTGCGGCCGTCGTAAACCTTCGGAATGAAGACCGGACCGCCCAACGTCCCATTGAACAGGTGCCTCTTGAACGGTTCGCGCCCCGCAGCGAAAACGGTCCGCGCCCACATGTCCTGATTGGTGAAGTAGTAGCTGCCGGTGCCGCGGAGCGAATTCGTACCGGACTTCGTGGTCACCGCGACTTGAATGGAACTGGAAACGCCGTTTTCCACGCTGAACGTATTCGTCTGAATCGCCACCTCCTGCACCGAATCGGGATTCGGCGCCAGGTTCGTGACGCCTTGGATGATGTTGCTGGTCACGTTCAGTCCATCGATCGAATAATGATTGCCCGACGAGTTCCTCCCGTTGCCGCTGGAATCGATCGTGGTTTCCGTGGAGAAGTTGTCGGGCGCGTCGCCGGGAGCGCCTCCGCCGACGCTCCCATAGCCGGTGACGCCGGGGGCCACGGCGGATAGGCCCAGCATGTTCCGGCTGGGCAGAGGCAGATCGTTAAGCGTGGCCGTCTCGATGGTCGCCTGCGTGCGGGAGTCCGACGTCGCCAGCACGGGCGCTTCCGATGTGATCTCAATGCGCTCGGTCGCCTGCTGAATCTCCAGTCGGAACGGAACATCCGCCGTCTGCGCCGTCAACAGAGCAACGGCGATCCTCTGCGGCTGAAAGCCCGCCGCGTCGGCGATCACCTCGTAGTTGCCGGGCGCCAGGCTGCTGAAGCGGTAGACGCCGGATGCAGCCGTCTCGGTGGCCCGCTCCACTTTTGTACCGACATTGACCAGCGTGACCTTAACGCCGGGAACCACCGCGCCCGATGCATCCTGCACCACGCCGGTGATGTTGCTGCTGAACTGCGCGCCGCAAGGAACGGCGCATGCCAGCGCCAGCAGCGCCGTTAATAGATGCAACTGCCGATCGCGTCTCATTGAATCCCCCCTTGCGACTGCCGGAGTTCCCTTGACTCCGCGTCGCACCGTTGTGAAAAAGAGCCATGCGTCCCGGACTCCCGGCTCCGAGGAAGTCCGTTTCGCCTTATTCGAATGAGACGATTCTATTCCCCGCGCGCTACGCGCGTCAAGACTCGCCTCGGCCGCCCCAGGCGTCAGGCGTCGCGACTCGCGCGGTCGCTCGCGCCGCTCTCCGCTTACAATGGTGCGAATGGTCAGCCCCGCTTCTCCCGTCAAACGGACGCGCTACGCCGTCGCGGCCGTGGTTATGCAGATTCTGCTGGGCGTGCTCTATTCCTGGTCGGTGTTTCGCGGACCGCTGGCGCAGTTGTACGGGTGGAGCAAGGCCCAGACCATCGCGCCGTATCGCTACTCGCTGCTCGTCTTCGCCGCCGGCATGATCGTCGCCGGCTTCTGGCAGGACCGCAAGGGTCCGCGCATTGTCGCCAGCGTCGGCGGCTTCCTGCTGGGAACCGGCTGCCTGCTGGCGGCCCGCATCGGGGACACCGTCGAGGGACTTGTGCTGGCCTACGGCGTGGTAGCCGGACTCGGCGTCGGCTTCGCCTACGTGACGCCGATTGCCACCTGCATCAAGTGGTTTCCCGACAAGCGCGGCATGATCGTCGGCCTGGCCGTGATGGGCTTCGGCGTCGGACCGCTGGTCTTCGGACCGCTGCTCGAAATGCTGATCGGCGCCGACCCCGAGAGATTCCGCCAAACCGTTCCGCGGGCTTTTCTGATCCTGGCCGCCATCTTTTATGTCGGCGTGATCGGGGCGGCCCAGTTCTTCCGCGTCCCGCCCGCCGGCTGGCGTCCCGAGGGGTGGAGTCCGCCCACCGGCAGGGCGGCGGCCGGCGTTTCTCCGCGCGGCATGCTCTCCTCCTGGCAGTTCTATGCGGTCTGGCTGGTGTATTTCCTCGGCACGTCCGTCGGCCTCACCGCCATCGGCGAAGCCACCCCGTTGCTGCAGGAGATGGCCCGGACCACCGCCGTCATGTCGGCCGGCGCGGCCTTGGGCGTCATGAGCGTCTTCAACGGCGTCGGCCGCCTCGCCTGGGGCAGCGTGTCCGACCGGCTCGGCCGCAAAACCGCGGTCCTGGCCATGTTCGCCGTCTCGGTGGCCGCCTGCCTCGGCTTTCTGCGTTCCGCCTCGGGATTCTGGCCGTTGCTGGCCGGGCTGTGTCTGGCCGCGTTCGCCTATGGCGGCTATCTCGCGCTGATGCCGTCCATCACCGCCGACTATTACGGTCCAAAGCACGTCGGCGCCAACTACGGGCTCGTGTTCACGGCCTGGGGCATTTGCGGCTTTCTGGTTCCGGGCTACTTCGCGGGCATCATGGACCGCGCCCGGCTGGCGGCCAACCTCGCAGCCGGCTACAGCGAAGTGTACCTGAAACTCGCGGTCCTGGCGCTGCTCGGGGCGGCGCTCACCGCGGCCCTGCGTCCGCCCCGGCGGGAGCTCGAAGTAAACCTGGAAGCCGGTCAGCTTCCGGTTGGCGAAGCCTCCTCGCCGTCCAGCAGGCAGACGTCCGGCAGTCCGCGGTAAGTATACATTCCGATCTTTGCACCGTTTGCTTTCCGCTTCGCTGATTCCCACCCGGCGTGGGCGTCCGAGGCTCGTCCGCCGCGCGCGCCGTCAGCGGTCGGTCTTAACCAGCCGGTAGCGATTCGTCTTCGCGTCGTCTTCCATTCCTTTGTCCAACTGCCCCCGGAGCCGCGTCATCAGCGCCGCGGCTTCCTCGGTCTTGCCGAGGCGGCGATAGCAACGCATCAGTTGGTACGTCGCGGTGCGCTCGCCGGGTTCCAGCCTGACGGCTTCTTCGAATTGCCGGGCCGCGCCGGAAATGTCGTCCGTCTTCAGCAGAAGCTTGCCGAGTTCCACCCGCGCGGCCACTTCCCGCGGATCCGCGGCCACCGCCGCTTCCAGCGCTTTCCTCGCTTCGTCGAATTCCGCCTGCCCCGGAGCGACGCCTTTTTTCACAAGCGCCTGCGCGAGCAGGAGGTTCGTCACAGGGTCCGCGGGATGCTGCTTTATCTGTTGGCGAAGCCGTTTGATCGATTCGTCGATCCGGCCCGTTTCCTGCAATGTCAGGGTGCGGCCCATCCCGGCCGAGACTTCCTTCGGATCCAACGCCTCGGCCTTGGCGAACTCCGCCTCGGCCGCCTCGAATTGACCGAGTTGGGCATGCATAACGCCGCGCATCGCCCGGATCCGCGACGATTGCGGGAGGTTCGCCGCACCGGCATCCAACACCTCCAGGCCGAGTTCGTACGAGCCATGCTCCATGCACAGGTCGGCGAGCGCAACATAATGGATTTCCTCGCCGGGGTACAGCGCGATGGCGCGTTTCAGCGTTTCCAGCGCCTCGGGCGTCTGGTGGCTCGCCCTGTAGGCATCGGCGAGCAGGGCCAAGACCTCGGCCCGCGGCGCATCGCCCGCCGCCAGGGGACGCAGGACCTCGATGGCCTCCTCGATCCGCTCCGCCTCGTAGAGCGCAACGCCCAATCCGTACCGCACCCGGTCTTCGCGGGGCGCCGCCTTCCACAGCTTTTCGAACACCCCGGCGGCTTTGGCCGGCTGCTTCACCTCCAGCAGGCAGTGGCCGTATCGCCATTGCCCGGCCAGGTCGTCGCGCAGCCGCGCCTCGGCCTGCTCGAAATGCGCCACCGCGGCATCGCAGTTCTGCGCATCGTAGGCCAGCGTGGCCATCATAGCGTGAGCCTCTTCGTTCCCCGGCTGAATCGAAAGTATCCGCCCGAGCGTTAAGCCGGCCTGCGGGTCTTTCCGCTCGAACTCGATTTGCGCGGCCCCCAGCAGCGGCGCCAGCAGATCGGGCTTCAGCCTGGCCGCTTCGCGAAACGACCGCAGCGCCTCGTCGTAGTGCCCCGAACTGGCGAAGGCAATGCCTTGCATCGTCCACAACTGGGGATTGCCAGGCGCAGTCTCGATCAGCGGCCGCAGTATCTCGATCGCGCGGTCGAACTCGGCGTTGCGGAGAGCCGTTACCGCGTCTTGGAGCGAATGTTGCTGCGCGAAGGCGCCAAGGCCAAGCAGAATCGCGAGAACCCGGAACATCCGTTCACTCCGTTGCGTCGCCGCGACGGCGCTCCCCCTCGCGTATCGTCAGCAGACGGTTCGCCTTGACGCCCTCGAAGGTTTCGCGCAGACCGCCGGGCCAGCGGACCTCCACGTCCGCCGATTCGGATTTTCCCAAACCGAAGTGCAGCCGCCGGTCGCACGCCGAATAGAAACTCTGCTGGCCGAGGACGGCCTGCGCCTGCCGGCGATCGCCGTACTTCACCACCACCACCGCGCCGATCGCGCTTCGGTTCGACTTCGCGCCCTCCAACTGCACCTTCAACCAGTGATTCTCCGATTTCAGATCGTTACGCAGCAACGACGGCAACTCGTTCAGATTCACGATCAGAATGTCCGTGTCGCCGTCGTTGTCGTAGTCTCCGAACGCCACGCCGCGGCTACAATGGCTGCTGGCGATTGCGGCGCCGGCCTCCTCGAACAACTGCTCGAACCTGCCGCGCCCAAGGCTCCGGAACAGAACACGCGGGGTCTTCAACGGCAGGTTCGGCAGCTTCGCCTCGAGCTCGGGATACACGTCTCCGGTCACCCAGAACAAATCGGGCAGGCCGTCGTTGTCCAGGTCGTGGATCCCGCCGCCCCAGCTTACGAAGCGCGTTTCCACCCCCAGTCCCGTGGCGAACGTCACGTCCTGAAAATCGCCCTTGCCGTCGTTGCGGTACAGAATCGGCGTGTCGCCGGAAAAATGGGTCTTCAGAATGTCCAGGTGGCCATCGAGGTCGAAATCCCCGACGCCGACGCCCATGCCCGCCTGCTCCATTCCGTCGTCGCTCAAAGCCACGCCCCGGAGCAAACCCTCTTCCTCAAAGGTCCCGTCGCGCTGGTTGATGAACAGCAGGCTCGGCGTGCTGTCGCAGGCGACGTAGATGTCCACCCAGCCGTCGCCGTCGAAATCCGCGGCCACCGCCGTCAAACCATAGCCTGGCTCGGCTTTCGCGATTCCGGCCGCGGCCGTCACGTCGGCGAACGCGCCGTCGCCCCGGTTGCGATACAACGAGTGGCTTGCCTTGGGCAGACCGCGCGGTCCGCAGTGGACCTGCACGCCTTTCCAGTTGCAATTGGCCTGTCCCTTCCGCGGCGTCCTGGAGAAATCGAAATCCAGGTAGCGCGAAACGAACAGGTCCAGGTGGCCGTCCCGGTCGTAGTCCAGGAACGTGCATCCCGCGCCCCAAAGATCCTTCGCCGTCTTCAAACCGGCCGCGGCCGTAACGTCCGTGAACTTGCCGTCGCCGTCGTTGCGGTACAGCGCGTTCTGTCCGAAGTACGTGACGAACAGATCCTCGTCCCCGTCGTTGTCGTAATCCCCGACGGTGACGCCCGAGGCCCAGCCGGCGCGTTCCAGCCCGGAACCCGCCGTGACGTCGGCGAAAGTCCCGTCGCGATTGTTCCTGTAGAGCCGGTTGACGGCCCCCTCCGGCGCGCCTTCCAGCCGTGTGCCGCTGGGCAGGAAGACGTCGATCCAGCCGTCGTTGTTGTAGTCGAAGAATGCCGCGCCGGAGCCGATGGCCTCCAACACGTAATCGCGGCCGGTGACGCCGCCATAGACTACCGGATGCCGCAGACCCGCCTCGGCCGCGACATCGGTGAACCGGGCGTAGAAGGGCAACCCCGACGCCTTCCCTCGCGGCGCCGGCTTTACGCCCCGGGACGCCATTCCTTCCATGCCCTGCGCCGACAACCCTGGAGCGGTCAATATCGCCAGCAGCGATGCCTGGACCAGAACGAAGGGTCGGAAAGATGCGCCGAAAGGCCGCGCGGCGTAGGTCACTGCCGCGATTCTAACACCTCGTCCGGGCGGCCTATGAAAGGCGCTTAGCGCACTGCTTCCTGGGTCACCAGTTTGCCCCGCACGCGCGTCCGGCCGTGCTCGAGCAACGATTTCAGGCGCACGAAATCGTCGTCCATGGCGTGTTTCGGGTCCACCCCGAACAGCGAAGCCACCTCGTGCCCGATCACGCCCGCGGGTGGGCAATAGGAGATGCGCACCGTCAACCGGGTCCCGCCGTCGGGATTCGGATCGAAGCGCATCGAACCGGAATTCCCCACTCGCGAACCGGGGAGGCTCTTCCATTCCACCAGCTTGCCGGGCGTGATCTTCGTCACCTCCGCCTCCCACGACACGGGCACGCCCGCCGGTCCGTCCGCCACCCAATGGTAGCGCCCGTCGCCGAGGTCGCGGACTTCCCGCAGGTGAGCCATGAAGCGCGGCAGGTTCGTGAACGTCGTCAGGAATCGGAAGACCTCGTCCGGCGGGGCCTGGATATTGATGGTCTTATGGATGTCCACGGCGGGCGATCCGTCGAGGCCTGCCACCCGGCGCAGCGTTTTGTTCGCTGTGGCTCGCGTCAGCATCGCGGCCCCGGCCACGCCCGCGGCGGCGCCCACCGCGCCGCGCCGCGCGATGCCATAGGCTGCCAGCGCTCCCCCGCCGACGCCCGCCAGTACGCGAAGGGCGGGCGTCCAGGCCGTTTGCCGCGGTTCGGACCGCTCGGCGCGGGGCGGACCGTTGCCCTGCAAACTCGGGACGCCTTCGGCGCTCTGGTGAACCTCGAGATGGTTGCGCGTTTCGTGAACGCCGCGGACCGACCCGACGGCGGCCATCAGGTCGTCCGCTTCATCGCGCAGAATCGGACCGCTCACGGTCACTACGCCCCGATCAGCCGTCACTTCAATCGCGTGCGGTTGGCGCGCCGCGCGGCCGACCTTCGATCGAACCCGCGCCGCCAGCACGCCATCGTCGACTTCCTCGCGGCGCCGCGAGAGCGCGCCGGTTACCGCCTGCTTCGCCTGCGCCTCCACGCCGGCCGCCCGGTTCTCGATATCGCGTTTGGCTTTGCCGAGTTCGCGCTGAAGCCGGTGGCCGCCCGCGGCGAGCTTGTCCCGCATGACGGCGCGCCGCCTCCGCCCTCGGTCGGGATCCAGAAAATACATGAGGCCGCACCCGAGGCCCAGCCCGCCGATGAGAGAAACACCTTTATTCATGCCTATCCTCCCTTGTCCGCCGCGCTGCCGGGCAGACGCGTCTTGTCGGGTTCACCTCCAGCCGAGCGGCGGCTCCACCGCCGGCTGTTCCACCTTCGGCGCCCGGATTCCGGGCTTGTCCACGATGCGGACGGTGCTCGCCTGAGGACCGCGCTCGCCTTCCCCCTCGTTTTCAAAGAAATTGACGCCGGTACCGACTTCCAGCCGGTCGAAGTCGCCCTCCCGTACGCTGTTGCGATGGAAGTAGACCTCCCGTCCCATGGCGTCGCGCAGGAAACCGTAGCCGGTTTCGCGGAACAGCTTTGTCACCACGCCCTCGATGTTCTGTTCCGGATGGGATTTCACGTCCAGACGCTGCTTCTCCACCAGGTCCTTAAGCTGTCTGCGGGCCGCCTCGAAGGCCCGCCGGACCACGACGTGAAGATCTCCCTGCTGCTGGCGGTCGCCGGGGTCGCGGCTCACGGCCAGTTCTTTGCCCGGGGGAAGCGTCAGGTCGATCCGCACGCGGTAGGCATTGCCGGCGCGGCGGCGGTTCGACTCCCGCTCTACCGTGACCCGGCAGCTTGTCAGGTACGGGCAAACGCGCTCCAGCTTTTCGGCTTTTTGCCGGATCAGTCTCTCAACCGCCTCATCGCGCGGGACATCGCGGAACGTGATCTCGATGACGTGCATCGTGGTCTGTGGAACTTGACCCGCCAGACGGGCGGTCTGTTACAGGCTCCGACGCGATTCGAGGCGCGGGATTGTCAGAGAATTTTGACGGCTTTTGCCGGCGCGCAGACCCGCTCTCGCGCCAGGTTGCGTTTGGGACAACCCCTGGGTTGCTTACAGTGATTCCGCCGCCGGCAGTCCGGGCTGCCGCACGGCGCACGGCCTGGGCGGCTTTCCCGCCGGCGCGGGGCCAATACCGCGGGATCCGGGAGCATGGCGGCTAGTGACGGCAGACGTACCCGCTGCCGCAGCGCGGGCATTCGCCCGGATAGTCCGCGCCCCGGGGCAGCCGCCAGATGCGGCCGCAGTAGCCGCACCGGTATGTTTCCAGTCCAGCGAACCGATGGGAGTCGCCGTTGATCTTGACCGCCCGGCCTTTCCAGATCGCCTCGGCGACTTTTCGGTGCGCGCTGCCCAACGTCTGATCGTAAGTTTCCGAGGATACGCGCATCTTTTCCGCGGCGGGACCGGGAAACACGCATTGAAGATCGCTCAGCAGCAGGGCTTCCAACTCCTCGTTAGTCAGTTCGACGTCGCCGGGGTTGTCCGCCACTCCCGCGTTCGCCTTCAGGTATGAAGACATTACTACTCTCCTTATCTATCGGTGCGCCGCGGCTTCGAGAATTCGCAGATCCGCGCGGCAGATCGCAGGGTCCAGCCTCGCGCCCTCGCGAGCGAATAAAGCCTTGGTTAAGGTTTTTCTCGAGCGGAGAAGAGCTTCGATTTCCTCCTCGCTCAGCGTGAAGTGCTCCGCCAACTCCGGAAAAGCGTGACCGAAAAACCGCTCGCGAAACGCCGCGTCCGTCAGCAGCCGGCCGAGCACTTGTTCCACTGCCGCTTGGCTCACCGTGAAGAACGATTGCAGTTAATGGGCCAAACAGGCCTATTGCTCCCGGAAACGCAGCGCCGCGCCCGGCTCATGGGATAATGGGGCTTGCCTGCCACCGATCCGGTTGCCCGAGCGGGTTTCCGCCCCACCGAAGCTCACTATCGCTCGATGCTCGAAACCACCAACAGCGCGGTGGTCGGACTCTCGCCGGACCGCAAAATCCTCTACTGGAACCGCGGCGCCGAACGGGCGTTCGGCTATTCCGAAGCCGAAGTTATCGGCCGCGATTACTTCGAGCTGGTCCTCCCTCCCGAACAGTGGGACGCTGTCGCCGACTACATCCAGCACGCGATGCTCGGATCCGTCGGGCGCAACTACGAAACTCCGGTCCGCACGCGCGACCGTTCCGAGCGGATACTGATCTGGAACGCCTCTCAGATCACCGACGATCGCGGCCGCGCCGTCGGCATCTTCGCCATCGGACAGGACATTACCCCGCTCAAGCGCGCCCAGGAAGAACGCCTGCGGGAAAGCGAAGACCGGTTCCGAACCGCGGTCGAGGAACTCGAGGAGCTGCGCGCCGAGGTCCGCGAGCGCTTCTCGTTCCAGGAAATCGTCGCCGTCTCGCCGCCCATGCTCAAGGTGCTGCAACTGGCCGCCCAGGTGGCGCCGACCGATGCCACGGTGCTGATCACCGGCGAGACCGGCACCGGCAAAGAGGTCCTGGCCCGTGCGATTCACGCCAACAGCCCGCGCAAAATGGCCCCGTTTGTCGCCGTTAATTGCGGCGCAATCCCGGAAACGCTAATCGAAAGCGAGCTCTTCGGTCACGAGCGCGGCGCCTTCACCGGCGCGGACCGCCGCAAACCCGGCCGCATCGAACGCGCCGCCGGAGGCATTCTCTTCCTCGACGAGGTCGGCGAATTGCCGCCGCAGGCGCAGGTGAAGTTGCTGCGTGTCCTCCAGGAGCGCGTGTTTGAAAGGCTGGGGGGAACGGAACCTTTGCAGGCGGATGTGCGCATCGTCGCCGCCACCAACCGCGACCTTGCCGCCGACGCCGAGGCCGGCCGTTTCCGCGACGATCTCTTCTACCGCCTTAACGTCTTTCACATTCACATCCCGCCACTACGCGAGCGGCGCCCGGCGATTCCCGTCCTCGCCGAGCGGATTCTCCAGAAGATCGCCGCGCGCATGCGACGTCCAGAAATAGGACTGTCCAAACTCGCGCTCGAACTCCTGCAAAATTACGAGTGGAAAGGCAACGTGCGGGAACTGGAGAACGCGCTGGAACGCGCGGCGATCCTATGCGGCGGCAGCCTCATCCGGCCCGAGCATCTGCCGATTCAGCCCCTCCGGCCCGCCGCCTCCGCCAGGGTGTCCGCTCCGGGGGAAGTCGTGGTGCGGCTCGGCGGCGGCTTCAGTATGGACCGTCTCGAAACGGAGCTGATCGCCCTGGCCCTCAAACAAGCTAGGGGCAATCAATCGGAAGCCGCCCGGCTGCTGGGGATCTCTCGCGGCGCCCTTCGCTGGCGAATGCAGAAGCGGAAAAATGGCGGCGCGCAGCCAGCGGCGGAGCGTTCCGTCCGTCGATCTGCAATATAATCAATCGATTAACGATGGTTTTGGCTGTAAACAGCCAACTGGCTGGAGGCTGTCACCATTTTTCGTCGTGTTGGCTCCTGCCCGATCCGCCTCGGACCACTCGTCAACAGGTTATCGCTATCGGACCACAACATCCGAAATGGCCCCTTGCTTGCACTTCAAAGAAGCGTTCATACAAGCGGTTAGGCCCCGCGGCGCAAGTGGCTAGATAAGAACACCCCCCTAACTGACCGTACCGGACGCGGGGCCTTCCCTCAAAGTTGGTTCGCTTGCCGAGCCGCGAATGTGCAAACTCCAGGGCACGGCGTGGCGCGCGCTCTCAGCGAGCCGAGTCCACATTCGTGTGGACTCTTGTGCCGCCAACCGGCGATAGCGGGGCTAATGGTGGGCCAACGCCCTCCCCGCGCGACCTGCCATCCCCTTCGCTCAAAGCGGCTCGGGAAAGCCGCTTGTCTTCCGCACAAAGGCCTGGTACTCCACCTCCACCTTGCTCCTGGCCGGAATCCAGCGAAAGCCGGGCGTTCCGAACATGTGCCCGCGCTCGATCATCGCTCGCCGTCCCTCCGGCATCGGTGACGCCCCGAACTCCATGCCGATGGTCAGCGTCTTGCCGCCCCACGGCGGCGCCTCGCGGCTGAAGTTCTCCTGCCAGATGCCGAGCCAGGGAAAGTCGGCGCGCTTCCATTCATAGCCGAACAACACGCCGAGCGACGGCGTAAAAGCCAGGAAATAGGCGGCCTCCCGGCGAGGGTCCATCAACGTGGTGGAAAAGCCGCCCGACGACGGAGCGTCCGTGAGAATCTGGAGATCCTGAACGCTTCCGTCCTTCCGCGGCGCAAGCGGCCAGTCGAACTCGGCGCCCGGTTTAAGAAATCCCTTTTCACCGGCGAAATCCTGCTCGAATACCTTCGATCGCGCCCCGGATGCGCGGAACTGCGTCGCGCCCTTGACCAGAAATGGCGGCCCCAACGTGACGTGCTGCGTCCATCCGACAGGGCGGTCCGTCGCGCTCACGTTCTCGACGCTTTCGGCGAAGCGCACGGTATCGCCGCTCAGCCGGATGCGCCGCTCCACTTTGAGCCGCGCCTCGGGTAGGAACGCGCGCGCCACCAGTCCGTCGCCATCCGCTTCCATCTGGTACGGGGCGATGGACGCTTCCCCGTGAACCGTGAGGCCGGCCGCCGCTTCCTCCGCGGAGGGGCCGCCGAAGATGTCCAGGCACAGGTTGTGGCCCATGATCCCTGCCAGCAGCTTGCTTTCCGCGTCGCCGCCATACTCGGAATGTTTGGCCGGGTCGAAGCTGGCAGGCTCGAGCGACGGCCACGGCGGCGTCCACAGGGGGTTCACGCCGCTGGCCTTGTGCAGGATTTGCGCCACGTGGCCGCCCTGCTCCAGAACGGTAACCCGCACCTCGGCGTTCTCCACTTGCGCCGCGCGCCGGTCCCGGTATTCGGTTCTCACCATGGTCACCGAGCATATCACTGTCACCTCCCGCCCCCAAACGGCATCTCCGATAATGGAATTGTCATGCCCATGTACGAATACCGCTGCCTCGACTGCGACCGGCAGTACGAAGAGCTGCGGCGAATGCAGGATGCGGATCGCGATCTGAAGTGCCCCGAGTGCGGCGCCGAGCGGGTGGAGCGCCTCGTCTCCGGATTTGCCATGGCCGGAGCTTGCCGTCCCGGCGGGTCCGGCGGATTTGTCTGAGGCCGGTAATCGCGCGGTCGGTCGGCCGCGAATCTCTCACTAATTACGTCTTTCGTCAGCGCTCACGCCTCTGCGCCGCCGGCAAGGGAGGTCCCGCGCCACGGCCGCGAGGCGCTGTAACGCCCCGTTGCTCCGGCCTGTCCAGAAATCAGACCTTTAAATTCTGCTGTAATTGGTGGAACGGAGGCAGTTTCTATAAATGGAGATGCGCCCGGGTATTCCTTACCCGCTCGGGGCGACTTGGGACGGAGCGGGTGTTAACTTCGCCATCTTTTCCGAGCACGCGACCAGGATCGACCTCTGCCTGTTCGACTCGGCCAAGGCCACCCGAGAATCCGTCCGGCTCCCCCTGCCCGAGCAGACCGACATGGTCTGGCACGGCTACCTTTCAGGCGTGCTTCCGGGCCAGGTTTACGGTTATCGGGTGCACGGTCCCTGGCGGCCGGAAGAGGGTTTCCGGTTTAACCAGAACAAGATCGTCCTGGATCCTTACGCGAAGACGATGGCGCGCTCCACCCGTTGGGGCGACGAGATGTACCCGTATTCCATCGGCGACCAGACGGAGGACTTGAGTTTCGATACGCGGGATAACGCGGCCTATGCGCCGCTGGCGGCCGTCGCCGACCCGGCTTTCATCTGGGGCAGCGACCGGCGTCCGGAGACCCCGTGGCACAAAACCATCATCTACGAAGTTCACGTCAAGGGCTTCACCCGCTGCCACCCGGACGTTCCGGAACTGCTTCGCGGCACGTACTCGGGGCTTTGTTCGGAGCCCGCGCTGCGGCACTTCGAGGACTTGGGCGTGACAGCCCTGGAGTTAATGCCCGTCCATCACCACGCTTACGACCGGCACCTGGTGGAGAGAGGTCTGGCCAATTACTGGGGCTACAACACGCTGGCCTACTTCGCGCCAGACATCCGCTACGCCTCCGAAGAGCGCCCAGTGGACATCGTCCGCGAGTTCAAACGCATGGTGCGCGTGCTGCACTCCGCCGGACTCGAGGTGATCCTCGACGTCGTCTACAATCACACCGCCGAGGGAAACCACATGGGTCCGATGCTCTCGCTGAAGGGCATAGACAACCGTGCGTATTACCGGCTGGTCAACGACCAGAAGCGCTACTACATGGACTATACCGGCTGCGGCAACACGCTCAACATGGTCCATCCTCGTGTTCTCCAGCTAATCATGGACTCGCTGCGCTATTGGGTGATCGAAATGCACGTCGACGGCTTCCGCTTCGACCTCGCCAGCGCGCTCGCCCGCGAACTGCACGAAGTGGATAAGCTCGGCGCCTTCTTCGACATTATTCACCAGGATCCGGTCCTTTCCCAGGTGAAGCTTATTGCCGAGCCGTGGGACCTCGGCGAAGGCGGTTACCAGGTGGGCAACTTCCCGGTCGGCTGGACGGAGTGGAACGGCAAGTACCGCGACGGCATCCGCCGTTTCTGGAAAGGCGAGGGCGGCGCAATGTCGGAAACCGCTACGCGCATAGCCGGCAGCAGCGACCTCTACGAGCAGAGCGGCCGCCGGCCGTACGCCAGTATCAATTTCGTCACCGCGCACGATGGCTTCACGCTCCAGGACCTGGTGAGCTACAACGAGAAGCACAACGAGGCCAACGGCGAAGACAACCGGGACGGCGAGAACCACAACATCAGTTGGAACTGCGGCATCGAGGGACCCACCGAGGACCGTCACATCAAAGCGTTGCGGGAAAAACAGAAGCGGAACTTCATGGCCACGCTGCTGCTGTCCCAGGGCGTGCCCATGATTTCCGGGGGAGACGAACTGAGCCGGACCCAGCGCGGCAACAATAACGCGTACTGCCAGGACAACGAAATCAGTTGGTATCGCTGGAATCTCACGCCGGAGCAGGAAGACTTCCTGGAGTTCGTCCAGTACGTCATTCGCCTGCGCCGCGAGGAGCCCGTCCTGCAACGCCGCAAGTTCTTTCAGGGCCGTCCCATCCGGGGTTCAGAAACGAAGGACCTGTCCTGGTTCGAACCGAGCGGCAATGAAATGGACGACACCGCCTGGGACAATCCCAATTCACGCACCTTCGGTCTGCGCCTGGTCGGTGAAGGGCTTGACGAATGGAACGAAGCCGGCGAGCCGCTGACCGCGCATACGCTGTTTGTCATGCTGAACGCACATCACGACGCCGTACAATTCAAGCTGCCCGAACCCGCGGCCGGAAGCCGCTGGGACCCGATTCTGGACACCTCGGAAGAGAAGGTCGGGCGCAAGCGCGCCATCCGGCAGGGCAACTACCGCCTCGCGGCGCGCAGCCTGGCCGTGTTCCGGCTTCAGGAACCGGCGCCCCTCAGTCTCAAGAAGCCGCGCCGCAAGCGGCTGATCACCCCGCAGGGGTTGGTGTGATGTGGGAACCGCTTTTCGGCGCCATCTGCGCACCGGGCGAAGTCCGGTTCGCCCTGTGGGCTTCCGATGCCGAGCAGGTGGAACTGACCGTAGAGCGCCCCGAAGGCGTCTGCCACACCTATCCCATGGCGAAATCCGAAGATGGATTGTTCCGTGCGGCGGTATCCTCGGTCCGCGCCGGGGATCGCTACCGCTACCGCGCCGACGGCAAGTGGCCTTACCCCGACCCGGCGTCGCGTTACCAGCCGGACGGCGTTCATGGCCCTTCCGAAGTGATCGATCCCGCCGCGTTCTCCTGGACCGACGGCGAGTGGCGCGGCATTCCGCTCCAGGACACCGTCTTCTACGAACTGCACGTCGGCGCCTTCACGCCTGCGGGCACATTTGACGCGGCGCGGGCGCGCCTGCCGTATCTGCGGGACCTGGGCATCAACGCCGTCGAGCTGATGCCGGTGGCGGATTTCCCCGGCCAGCGCAACTGGGGGTATGACGGCGTCGCGCTGTTTGCTCCGGCGCGATGCTACGGCCGCCCTGACGATCTGCGCCGGTTCGTCGACGAGGCGCATTGCCTGGGACTCGCCGTTTACCTCGACGTCGTCTACAACCACTTCGGACCCGATGGCGCGTATGCCGTCGCTTTCAGCCCAATGTTCTTTTCGCCGCGCCACCAAAGCCCCTGGGGCGCAGGCATCAACCTGGACGACGAAGGCAGCGCGCACGTGCGGCGCTACTTCATCGAAAACGCGCTGCATTGGCTGCACGAGTATCATATCGATGGCTTGCGGCTGGACGCCACGCACGTCCTGGTCGACGACAGCCCCCGCCATTTCCTGGCCGAGCTTTCCTCCCGCGTACGGGCTTCCTTTTCCGCCGCTGCCCGCTGTCCGGTTCTCATCGCGGAGGACACCAGTAACGACCAGCTCATGCTCCTGCCGGAGGAGGACGCCGGCTGGCAACTGGACGCCGTCTGGTCCGACGACTTCCATCACCAGGTGCGGCGACACCTAACCGGCGACGCGGAGGGTTATTACATCGATTTCACCGGCTCGATGGAGGATCTCGTCCACACCGTGCGCCGCGGCTGGTTCTTCACCGGCCAGTACGCGCCGCACTTTCAGCGCAACCGGGGCACCGATACCGCGCGCCTCCCGCTGGACCGGTTCGTTTTCTTCATCCAGAACCACGATCAGATCGGTAACCGCGCCTTCGGCGACCGCCTGAACCATGCCATCGAGCCCGCGCTCTACCACGCCGTGACGGTGCTGCTCATGCTGGCGCCCGAGACGCCGCTGCTGTTCATGGGGCAGGAGTGGGCTGCTTCCACGCCTTTCCAGTTCTTCACCGACCACTACGAAGACCTCGGCAAGCTGGTAACCGCCGGCCGCCGCCGTGAATTCGCCGGCTTCGCGTCCTTCTCGGATCCCCAACGCAACGCCTCCATCCCCGACCCGCAGGCGTTGTCGACGTTCGAGACCAGCAAGCTGGCCTGGGAGGAACGCGATCGGGAGCCTCACGCATCCACGCTGCGGCTGTACCGCCGCCTGCTTCAGTTGCGGCGCGATCATCCGGCACTGCAATCGCGGCGCCGCGAGGACCTGTACGTTACGGCCGTCGATGAAGGCGCGTTGGCCATGTGCCGCCAGTGCGGCTCTTCCGCGCTTCTAGTTCTGGTACGTACTGCCGGACGCGCCGAGATCGACCTTAGTACGCTGGCCATGGCGGACCCCGGGCCGGGGCAGACGTGGACCTTGCTGCTGTCCACCGAAGATCCCGATTTCACCGCGCAACCCGCGCCAGTACGGCTTACGGGAACGCCTCCGGTGGTTGCGTTCGAGCGGCCGGGAGCGGTGGTTTTCCGCGGCGCGTAGCCACGGCGATGAGAGGCGCGCCAGGGCGCGTCCACTTAGGCACAGGGAAGTTCCCTAGGGGCGATCTTCGGCCTCGAAATGCTAAAATGGGGACTTCATGCAGGAGGCACGCTGGACAAGGAGGAGGCTCTGTGAATTCGCCTGTCGTCATCATCGGCGCTGGACCCGCCGGGTTGACCGCTGCATACGAACTCTCCAAGCACGACATTCGGTCCGTCATCCTTGAAAAGAGCAATATCGTAGGGGGTCTGGCGCAGACAGCGGAGTATAAAGGCTATCTGTTTGATATCGGCGGACACCGGTTCTTCAGCAAGGTGACGCTGGTCGAACGGATGTGGCAGGAAGTCATGGGAGCGGATTTCATCGCCCGCCCCCGTTTATCCCGCATTTATTATAATTCCAAGTTCTTCCACTATCCGCTCGTCCCGATGGACGCCCTGAAGAAACTCGGCTTTTTCGAGGCGGCCAAGTGCGGTTTCAGCTATCTCAGGAGCCGCCTGGCGCCCGTAAAACCCGAGACCAATTTCGAAGCCTGGGTTTCCAATCGCTTCGGAACCCGGCTCTACGGCATCTTTTTCAAGACGTATACCGAAAAAGTTTGGGGAATTCCCTGCACCGAAATCGACTCGGAATGGGCGGCTCAGCGCATTAAGGGTCTGTCGATGACTTCGCTGCTCAAGAACACCCTGTTCCCGCAGAAAAATTCGACGGACAAAAAGAACGTCATCAAGACTCTCATCCACGAGTTTCACTATCCGCGCCGCGGCCCGGGAATGATGTGGCAGCGCTTCCGCGAGATCGTCGAGCAGCGCGGCTCCGCCGTAACCTTCCAGGCCCCGGTGGAGAAGATCTTCTGGAGGCCAGGCCGCGTCACGGGCATCCAGGCGGGCGGCAGCCTTTACGAAGGCGACCACTTCATCAGCAGCATGCCGATCCGGGAGCTGATCCAGGCCCTCGATCCCGCGCCGCCGGAAAAAGTCCGCGCCGCCGCCGCCGATTTCAACTACCGCGACTTTCTTACCGTCGTCCTCATCGTCAAGGGCCGGGACCTGTTCCCCGACAACTGGATCTACGTCCACGAACCCGGCGTCAAAGTCGGGCGTGTCCAGAACTACAAGAACTGGAGCCCCGACATGGTCCCGGATCCGGAGACCACCGGGCTGGGTCTGGAATATTTCTGCTTCGAGAACGACGAACTCTGGAGCACGCCCGACGACCAACTCATTGAACTCGGCCGCCGCGAGATGGACCGGCTCGGCCTCATCGATCCCAACTCGGTGATCGATGGCACGGTGCTGCGCATCGAGAAGGCGTATCCCGTGTACGACGGCGTCTACAAGCGCGGCCTCGAGGCGATCCGCGAGTTCCTTCATACGGTTCCCAACCTCCAGTTGGTGGGGCGCAACGGCATGCATCGGTATAACAACCAGGATCACTCGATGCTTACCGCCGTGCTGGCCGCTCGCAATATCCTGGGCGGGCGCTACGACCTATGGTCGGTGAATGCCGAAACCGACTACCACGAGGAAGGCAAGCTCATCACGGAAAAGGAACTCGCCGAGATGGAGGCTACCCAGCCCGGCGTCCCGCTCCGCGTCACCTCGGACTGATCGTTACTCGATGTCCCCGGATTGCCGGATTCAGCCGGCAATCGGCCGGCGAACGGAGTTCTTCCGCCTGGGCCGCATTGTGGGCGGCCGCACATCATGGTTGAGGATAACTCCTTCCCCGTCCGGAACCTCCCCATGTCTGCTTTTTCGGTTCTCAAAATATTAATAACTCATTGTATTTATTGGTCAGGCCAGACCGTGATCCGAACTGGAGGCTGGACGCCGACGAGATTCACGGCGCCTTTCACGCATAGTGACATACCTTTGGCTGAATGGCTTCGGACTGGCTGGATGCGGAAAGGGGGTATGATAATCGGACATTTTCACATTACCCGTATCCAAAGATGAAAGGAGATCCCTTTGCTTCGAAGCAGCTCATCCCTCCGATTGGCGGCGCTGACCGTTACCTGCGCAACCATCCTCAGCGCGGCGGCCAAAGAACAGGCTCCGCTTTACTTCGAGCAGAACCGCGGCCAGCACGCCGCCGGCGTTCTTTTTTTGAGCCGCCTCGGCGAAGGCTGGTTGTCTCTATCCCGGAGCGGCGTGGCCTTCTGGGACCGGCGCGGCATGGCTTGGCATGTGGATCGAGAGCGGCTCGCCGGAGGTAGAGGTGACGGGGGACGAACCGTTAACCGGCCGGGTACATTACTTGCTGGGAAACGATCCTTCTCGCTGGGCGACCGAAATCCCGACCTACGGCCGCGTTCGGTACGAGCAGGTCTACCCAGGCATCGACCTGGTTTTCTACCGAGGAGAGAGCGGACAGCTCGAGTTCGACTTCGTGGTGGCTCCGGGCGCGGATCCGTCGCGGATCGGACTGCGGCTGGTGAGCCGGAACGCCGTGAATGTTACTTCGGATCGCAACCTCGTCGCCAGGACCGAAACGGGAGAGCTTGTTCACAAAGCCCCGGTTGTGTACCAGGCAAGCGACGGCGAACGCACCGCAATCGGGGGCCGGTACAAGCTGGATGGCAATCTGCTGCGGTTTGAGATCGGCGAGTTCGATCCCAGCCGGACGCTGGTGATCGACCCGGTGGTGCTGTTCGCGAGCTACCTGGGCGGGACCGGCGTGGACCAGGGACGCGGGATCGCGCTGGATGCCGATGGCAACATCTACCTCACCGGAGGCACGACCTCCCCGAACTTCCCAACCAGGAACCCGCTGCAAGCCAACCTGACAGACACGCAGAGCGACGTATTTGTGACCAAGCTGAACGCGGATGCGACGGAACTGATCTTCTCCACCTACATCGGGGGACAGAGCGGGGATCAAGGACGCTGTATCGCGGTAGGACCTGACGGCGCTGCGTATGTCGGTGGAAACGCCGGCCCGTCGTTTCCCGCGACGCCTGGAGCATTCCAGGCCCAGTCGTCCTTGCAGGGCGACGCGTTCCTGTTGAAGCTCAACCCATCCGGGTCGGCGTTGGAGTACGCGACCTACCTGGCAGGAACGCGGTCGGACATGGTTACCGCCATCGCGGTGGATGAGAAGGGCAATCTGTTTGCGGCCGGCCACACGGCATCGGACGATTTCCCCGTGACTCCAGGCGCGGCGCAAGCGGTCCGCCCGCGGACGGGAAACAGCAACGATGCGTTCGTGGTCAAGCTGAACCCGCAGGGGACGGCTCTACTCTACTCGACGTTGGTCGGGGGCTCCGACGATGACGAGGGGCGCGCGATCGCGCTGTTTAACGGTTTCGGCCTACATCAACGGGATCGACTCAATCGCAGGACTTGCCGGCGACGGAAGGGGTGGCGCAACTTCCCCACCACGGCCGCCTTCCAGGCCGTCAGTGGCGGTGGGCAGGACGCGATCCTCGCAAAGATCGATCCGAGCGCCGATCTGGGTGAGCCGCAAATCGGCTGCGCGGCGGGGTTCCTGGCTCCACTGCGGCCGCTCATCGGCGTGCTCGCGCCGCGGTCGATCGGGACGGTGTTCGGGATCAACTTCTCGACCTCGACCGGACGCAGCCCGCAGGTTGGAGACGATGGGCTGATCGCAACCAATCTCGCCAACACGTGCCTGGAGATTGACGGCCGCCGCGCGCCGATGTACTTCGTGAATTCGACTCAGGTCAATTTCCAGGTTCCCGTGGAGACGGCTCCAGGGTGGGTACGCGCGTATGTGATCCGGAGCTGCGGCGGGAACAACGAGGCGCGGTCGGAGCCGTTGTTCGTCGAAATCGGGCGGGCGCGGCCGCAGTTCTTCCTCTTCCAGCTAAGAGAGCCGGCGATCGCGGCGATAAACGATACCGAGACCGGCAACACTGGCGAGGTGGCGATCGTAGGTCCGGCTTCGGCGGGCGCGCCATTCAGGCCGGCGACCGGGGGACATCGTGAGCGCGTACTTCACTGCCGGCGGACCGACGCAGACTCCGCTTGCAGCCGGTCAGATCCCGGGAGCGGCGGTTTTCCTGAGTAGCGAGTACACCGTGCGTCTGGGGGGCGTCCTCCTCCCGCAGGCAGAGGTGTTCTATGTGGGCGCCGCGCCCTGCTGCGCGGGGCTGGACCAACTGACGTTCCGCGTGCCGGCGAACATGCCCGAGCGGAACCACGAGCTAGTTCTGACGGTCGGTGGAGTGGAGAGCTCGAGCGGGCCGTTTATCGCGGTGCAGTAAGGAACTCGGCGCAGGTCTGGTCCTCAGCCGGTCCGGCTGACCAGCGGCGTGCGGTAGACTTCGCCCGTTTCGGCGACGCAGAAGTATAAAAAACGCTGCCACACCGTCAGGCCGTGCGGGACGACAACCTTGCCCTCTACCTCAGGCGCGACAAACGGCAGCAGGTGCTGTTTGATGACCTTGCCGCTCGCCGCGTCGAGCTTGAAGAAGGCGCGGTAGTTGCTCTCGGCGCACCAGAGTGAACCGTCCGGATCCCAACCAAGGCCGTGCGGGCGGATGCCGGGCGCCGGCAGGAAACGCGCCACCGAGGCGTTTCTGGAATTGAGGACGAAGATCTTCGCGGCCGGAGGAACGGCGAGGAACAGCTCGCCGCGCCGCCATTCCAGGCCATGGCCGCCCGTGCTGACGGCGTTCGGGCTGGGATTGCCCCACTTGACGACGCCGGAGCCGGGACTCTCAAATTCGGCCTGAAGCTCGCCGGTGGCCGGGTCCACCCGGATCAGCTTGCGGTTGTACGTGGACGCAATCCACAGCGACTGGCCGTCGAACGTGATGCCGCTGCCGCGATCGGCCGGCGTGTCGATCTCGCGGACCAGGCGGCCCGAGTCGATCTCCACCAGCGACGCTTTGTTGGTTTCCTGGTCGAGAATCCAGAGCCCTTCCCTTGTCGCTTGCAGTCCGTTGGGATGCGGGCCGGGGGTTTTGTACAGGCGCTGGACCGAGTCGGCGACGGTGGTCGGGAAATCGACCGCCGCCACGAGAGCGGAGGCGGGGAGCCCCAGCCCGGAAAGCTTCAGCCAGTCTCTGCGAGACAGCATTGGGATATCTTACCTCCGTCAGGCCGTCTCGGCGCCCCGCCATGGCAGGCGCGCGCCCTTGCGGTAGGCGAGATTCCCGAAGTGCGCGGCATTGGCGGCGTCGATGGCGGAGTTCACGTCCGCATTTGGTTGTTTGCGGCTGCGGACGCAATCGAGAAAGTTGCGCACATGGTCGATCGTGCCGTCCCGAAGCGAGCGCATGCGGATCTCCGGCTCCGGATACTCGGTTCTCTCGCGAGCGACGATGCCTTCCGGATAGACGGCGAAGCCGTCCCGGTTGATGCGAAGCATGGCGTTGCCGCCCCGGAAGACAATCGTCCCGCCGTCGAGGTGGCAGTGCATGGTTCCGTTGTAGACGATGGCGAAGTCGCCGGGATATTCCCAGAATGCGTTGATTGTGTCGGGGCACTCCTGGAAATCGAAGGCGTATTTGCCGCCGGCCGCCTGAGCGGTTTTGGGGACGCCGGCGTCGAGGAGCCAGTGGATCGTGTCGCACCAGTGGCTGTAAAGGTCGGTGAGATGGCCGCCGCCGAAATCCCAAAACCAGCGCCAGCGGTAGAAGCGGGCGGCGTTCAACGGCTGCCCGGGCGCCGAACCCAGCCAGCGCTTCCAATCCAGTTCCGCTTCTTCAACCGGGGCCGTCGCTGGGTTGAACTCGAGATACGTCTGGTACCAGGAGGCGAGCACGAGGGTGATCTTGCCCAGCCGCCCCGAGGCGACGATCCGGCGGGCCTGATCGAAGTGCGGCCAGCTTCGCTGCTGGTATCCCACCTGAATCACCTGGCGCGAATCGCGCGCGGCGCGGCGCAGTTGCTCGCCTTCCTGGATCGTGTGCGAGACGGGCTTCTCGACATAGACGTCCTTGCCGGCTTGAATGGCGTCGATGGTCATCGGAACGTGCCAGTGATCGGGAGACCCGATAACGACCGCGTCGATGTCCTTGCGTTCGAGCACGCGCCGGTACTCCACCTCCTCGGCGGCGCCGGGCGCGATTTTGGCGACCGTCTCGCGGCGGCGCGGGCCGTAGACGTCGCAGACGGAGACGATTTCCGCCCCGCCGATTTCGTTGACCAGGCCCAGAAGATATCGGCACCGGCCTCCGCACCCGATTCCCGCGATCCGTATCCGGTTGTTGGCCCCGCGAACCCGGGCCTGCGACAGCGCGGCGGCGGTCCCGGCTTTCAGAAACTGGCGGCGGTTGTCAATCATGGCGTGTTCCCGATGGCGCCTATGATATCGCTAAACTCGCCCCTCCGATACCATGAGCGACCCGCGTAAGCGGGACGTGGGATTATGGATGGGAGGAACGGTTTAGCAACGAGAACCGTATTCTGGTTGTGCAGGCGAAAGCGTCCTTCATCGAGGCCGTCGTGGTCGCGCTGGCCTCGCTCAGATCGAGCAAGCTCCGCAGCTTCCTGACCCTGCTCGGCATCATTCTTTCCACAACGACGCTCATCGTCGTGATGAGCGTAATCCATGGAATGGACGTCTACATCGCGCAGAACGTCTCCGACATGGGGGTCGACGGATTCCGCGTGGTGCGGATGGCGTTTCTTGGGAACTGGGATCCGAAGAAATACCTGGAGCTGTTGCGGAAAAACCCGCAGATCATCCCGAGCGAGTACGAGTTCCTCAAGGAGAGAGTGACGCTTACTCGTGAAATCGGCATCCGGGCGGACCGGCGCGAAAAGGTGAACTTCCGCGAACGGCTGTTGGATGCGGTGCAACTGATCGGCGGCACGCCGAATTTCTGCCCGCTCACCAGTACGGATGTAGCCACCGGCCGCTTCTTCACCGAAGCCGAGAACCAGAGGCGGCTGAACGTCGCGTTCATCGGCAACGACCTGAGGGTGGAGTTCTTTCCCAACGTCGATCCGATCGGCAAGGTGATCCAGATTCAGGGCCGCCCGTTTGAAGTGATCGGCGTGGCGAAGACGCAAGGGAGCGTGTTCGGACAGTCGAAGGACAACTTCGCGGTCATTCCGATCGACACCTACTTCAAGATGTATGGAAGCCGGTCGGGCATGGCCATCGTCGCCCTGGCGCAGGACCGGTATCGCCTGGCGCAGGCGCAGGACGAGATCCGGATGCTCCTGCGGGCCTTCCGGCATCTGCGGCCGGGACAGGAGGACAACTTCGCCATCATCTCTTCCGACGCCCTCGTCGGCGCGTGGGATCAACTGACGGGCGTCATCGCGGCGACAGCGGTGGCGGTGGTGTCGGTCTTCATGGTGGTGGGCGGCGTGGTGATCATGAACATCATGCTCGCGGTGGTTACCGAACGGACGCACGAAATCGGCATCCGCAAGTCGGTAGGCGCGCGGAACCAGGACATCCTGAATCAATTTCTGGTGGAATCCTCGGTTCTGGCGGCTAGCGGCGGGCTGCTCGGCGTGATTCTGGCCGTCGCGCTCACGCTGCTGGGCGGTCAACTGACGCCGGTTCCGATGTCGGTCCCGATGACGGCGGTGGTGATCGGCGTCGGCTTGTCGGCGGCGGTTGGGTTGTTCTTCGGGATCTATCCGGCGCAACGGGCGGCGAAGCTTGATCCCATCGAAGCGCTGCGGGTGGAGCGATGACATTCTCGACGTTCAAGTTCGGCGCGGGAATGGCCCTGTCCACCATCTGGTCGCACAGACTGCGGTCGCTGCTGACGGTGCTCGGCGTGATCATCGGGACTAGCGCCATCATCGGCGTCGGCTCGATCATCACCGGGCTGGACGGCGCAATCACGAATATTCTTCGGAGCTTTGGGACCAACACCCTGGTGGTGTTCAAGTTCAAGGTCGGCCTCCGGTTTCATCTGAGCGCGGAAGAGCGCACGCGCAAGCCGCTGACGCTGGAGAACGCGCAGGCGATCGCGGAGCGGTGTCCCTCGGTGGAGCACGTGAGTCCCTACCTCTTCCCGAACGACCGGATTCACCGCGTGAAGTACCAGTCCGCGGACATGTACCAGGTGGAAGTGGGCGGAACCGAGGAGCAGTACGCCTTTGGCGGCAACGCCGAGATGATGTACGGGCGGTTTCTGACTGAGACGGATAATCGCTTCCGCCGGCCGGTGGTCGTGATCGGCGAGGACGTCTACAAAGCGTTGTTCTCGAACATCGATCCGGTGGGCAAGTGGATCGACGTGGACGGCCGGCAGGCGGAGGTGATCGGCGTGATGAAGCGGCCGTCGGCGTCCTTTCCGGGGGAACAGGACGGGCGCGTTCTCCTGCCGTACTTCACGATGCGGAAGATGTTTCCGCAGGCCGAGGAGAACATGCTGGTGGTGGTGGCCAAGGACGGCATGCTGGCTCGGGCGCGCGACGAAATAACGGCGGTGCTGCGCCTGGAGCGCCGCGTGCCCCACAACAAGCCCGACAACTTCGCCATCTCCACCGCCGAGCAAATGGTGGAAGACTTCCGGCAGGTAATGTCCACGACGGCGCTGGTGATGGTGGTGCTCAGCTCCATCGGGCTGCTGGTGGGCGGGATCGGCGTGATGAACATCATGCTGGTTTCCGTAACCGAGCGGACCCGCGAGATCGGCGTCCGAAAAGCGGTGGGCGCGCGTCGCGCCGACATCGTGGTGCAGTTCCTTACCGAGGCCGTCGTCCTGACGGGGCTGGGCGGCTGCCTGGGCCTGGCGCTGGGCTGGCTGATTTCGCTCGGCTCGCGGCTGGTGTTTCCCTCGCTGCCGACGAGCGTGCCGTTGTGGGCCGCTTCGCTCGGCGTGATCGTCTCGGTGACGGTCGGGCTGTTCTTCGGCATCTGGCCGGCCAGCAAGGCGGCGCGGCTGGACCCGGTAGAGGCGCTGCGGTACGAGTAGCGCCTCAGGAGCGCAGAACCAGCTCGCGCCGGCAGCCGCGGAGATCCATTTCGAACTCGATGGAGACGATCGGCGGACGGGCGAAGTGCCACGTCAGCCCGTGCGGGGCGCCGCCCATCCGGGGCAGGAGCATTCGCTGGAGGAAAGGATGCACGTCGTGGACGGTGTAGAGTTCGGCCACCGTGACGTCCGCCCAGGAGGCGCCCAGTTCGCGCAGCCGGCCCTCCATCAGATCGAGCACGAAGCGCGCTTTGGCCTCGATCGCGTCAGCCGACGTCTCCCCGCGGCGCACGACATCCCTTGCGTCGAGCGAACCCTCGGGCAATTCCCCCGCCCCGGCCACGATGAAGGAGGGCGGCCGTCGCTTGGCCGCCTGGCCTGACGGCACGGTATAGGAGAAGCCGTACAGAGATGGTTCGGCGGGCGGGGCGACTTCGGGCGCGACGTTCGTGCGGGCTACCGGGTTGACGCCGTCCACAAAGACGTCCCATCTCTTCAGCGTCTCGACGTATCCGGCGTTGAACCGGCCGAATCCCTCGAAGGTGAACGGCCGTGGCGAGCGCAGTTCCATGCCGCAGAGCGCCTGGCGAGGTCTGCCGATCCCCTGAAGGTGGTCGCTGACAAGGTCGAAGCCGGCGTCGAGCGGCAGCGGGCGTTGCAGGCGCGCGTGTTCGATTTCGAAGCCGGGCGACGCGACGCCTCCGGCCGAATACGGGCTAATGCCCTTCACGAAAGCGAATCCACCGCGCGGATTGTCGATCGGCACCTGGCCATGATACTGCCTCCGCAGGCCCGCCGGCGCCGAAGGGCGCGCGGCGCGGTCCGGACGGACGCGGGGAGTACAATGACCTTTTGGGCAAGCGCTTCGAACTGTTCGTCGCACTCCGGTATCTCAAAGCCCGACGCAAGCAGGCGGTGATATCTGTCATTACGGCGATCTCGGTGATGGGAGTGGCCGCCGGCGTGATGGCGCTGATCATCGCCCTTTCCATCAACAACGGCTTTCGCAACGCCTTTCAGCGGACCCTGCTCGGCGCCACCGCGCACGTGAGCGTGCTGGAAAAGAACCCGCAGTACGGGATCGGCGAATGGAAGGAACTGAGCGAAGAGCTGCGGAGCATCCCTCGCGTCGCCGGCGTGATGCCGACCCTGTACGCGGAAGTGTTCTTCACCGGGCCCGGGGCGCACGCCGAAGGGGGCGTGCTGAAAGGGGTGCGGCTGGAAGATACGGGCCAAGTGGATGTGCTTACGCGACTCAAGGAAGGCTCGCTGGAGCGTTTGGCGGCGCAGGAGTCGCTGGGCATGCCAGGCATCGTCCTGGGTTCGCGGCTGGCCCAGACCACCGGTATGCGCCTGGACGCGGTGCTCACCGTCATCAGTCCCCAGGGCGAGCTGACGCCGTTCGGACGCAAGCCCAGTTATCACCGCTTTCGCGTGGTCGGCATTTTCGAGTCCGGCTTCTACGAACTGGACGCGCGGCTGGCGTTCACGACCCTTCGCGCCGCGCAGCGGGTCTCCGCAGTGCCCGACGTGGTCAACGCCATCGAACTGCGCCTGGACGACATCAACCGGGCCGGGGAGGTGGCCGCGGCGGCGGACAAGATCGCCGGGCCCCAATTGCAGGCCAGCCCGTGGATGGAGCAGAACCGGCAGATGCTCAGCGCGCTCAAGATGGAGCGCGTGGTGACGGTGGTGACGATCGGGCTGATCGAGCTGGTGGCCGCGCTGAACATTCTGATCACGTTGGTGATGATGGTGATGGAGAAGCACCGTGACATCGCGATCCTGATGTCGCTGGGCGCGCGGCGCGAGCAGATCCGCGGCATCTTCATGCTGCAAGGCGTGATCATCGGCGTGGTGGGCAGCGCGCTGGGGCTGGCAGCGGGTTACGGATTGAGCTTCCTGGCGGACAAGTACCGCTGGATTCAGATCGACGCCGACGTCTATTCGCTGAGCTACGTGCCGTTCGATCCGCGCTGGATCGACGCGCTCTGGGTACCGGCCGCGGCCATCGTGGTGAGCTTCCTGGCGACAATCTACCCGGCGCGGAACGCCACGCGCATCGCACCGGCCGAAGCGCTGCGGTACGAGTAGCGCGCCTGGCTCCGTTGCTCGCATCGCATCCGCTAAAGTTGTCCTTACGGAGGTTACGTTGAACCAACTGGAACGCTGGAACCGTTTCCGCGAGCTCCTCTGCGCGGTTCCGCAACTGGACCTGACCCTCGACATCAGCCGGATGAATTTTCCGCCGGACCTGTTTGACCGTATGGAGCCGGAAATGCAGCGCGCCTACAGGGCCATGGATGAACTGGAGCGCGGCGCCATCGCCAATCCGGACGAGAGCCGCATGGTGGGCCACTACTGGCTGCGCGCGCCGGACCGCGCTCCCACTAAGGAGATCCGCCAGGAAATCGTCGAGACGGTTGACGCGGTCGAGCAGTTCGCCGCCCGCGTTCACGAAGGGACCATGAAGCCGCCGTCCGCCTCGCGTTTCACGCGCGTCCTCTCCATCGGCATCGGCGGCTCCGCGCTGGGTCCCATGTTTGTGGCCGACGCCCTCGGCCATCCGGCCACGGACAGGATGCCGGTTCAGTTCATCGACAACACGGACCCGGACGGGATGCAGCGCACGCTGGCCTCGCTCGCCGGACAACTGGGTCAAACTCTAACGATCGTGACCAGCAAGAGCGGCGGAACCCCCGAAACCCACAACGGCATGAAGGTGGCCGCGCACGCCTACTCCCAGGCCGGACTGGATTTCGCTCCCCACGCGGTCGCCATCACGATGCGCGACTCGAAGCTCGACCGGCAGGCCGCCGCCGAAGGCTGGGCGGCGCGCTTCCCGATGTTCGACTGGGTGGGCGGGAGAACCAGCGTCACCTCCGCCGTCGGGCTCCTTCCCGCGGCGTTGCAGGGGCTCGACATCCGTGCGCTGCTGGCCGGCGCTGCCGCCTGCGACGAAGCGACCCGCGCAACGGACACGCGGCGCAATCCCGCGGCGCTGCTGGCCCTGATGTGGCATCACGCCACCGGCGGCAGGGGCCTGAAGGACATGGTGGTGCTTCCCTACAAGGATCGCCTTCTGCTCTTCAGCCGCTACCTGCAACAACTGGTGATGGAGTCGCTCGGCAAGCGTCTCGACCTCGACGGCAATCGCGTCGACCAGGGCATCGCGGTCTACGGCAACAAGGGCTCCACCGATCAGCACGCCTATGTGCAACAGTTGCGCGACGGCGTCAACAACTTCTTCGTCACCTTCATCCGCGTCCTCGAAGCCGGCGCGGATCCGGTCGAGGTAGCCCCGGGAGCGCGATCGGGCGACTACCTGCACGGTTTCCTGCTCGGCACGCGCGAAGCGCTTTCGGGCAACGGACGCGAATCGATGACCATCACCGTCCGGCGCGTGGACGCCCGAACCGTCGGCGGGCTGATCGCGCTCTTCGAACGGGCCGTCGGCTTCTACGCGACGCTGATCCGCATCAACGCCTATCATCAACCCGGCGTGCAGGCCGGCAAGGACGCCGCGGACCAGGCGCTGGCGCTCCAAAGCAGGATCGAACGGCAGCTTTCCGCATCGCCCCAAACCGCGGAGCAGATCGCCGGGGAAATCGACGCCGGCGACGTGGAAACGGTCTACCTGATCCTGGAGCACCTCGCCGCCAATGGCCGTGCGCGAGCCTCCGGCAGCGGCCCCGGCGCCGCCTTCGCTACGCCCGCTTGAGCATTCGCTCCAGCGCCAGCAGGTTCAGCATGAGATGGCGCGGATGATGGAAGTTCTCCACGCGGTTCGCATGCCGCTCGAATGTCACTTTCCGGTCCGCCGCCGTTATCCATAGCGGGAACCCATATTGCTTCAGCGGGTACTTCGCCTGCACGTAGGCGTACGTGCGGTCGAACATCTCCCGCGCCCAGGCCTCGCCCGTCTGCTCGACGACGCAAAGCGCGCCGATCAGCGTCTCTTCCTGCGCCCAAAGAACCTTGTCCACGCTCCAGACGTTGTTATCGACGTGCTGGAGGTTGCGGAACACGCCGCCATAAACGTCGTCCCAGGCGACCTCGACGTGCCGGCGGAACCGCCCGGCTACCGTCCGGAAGAGTCCCATGTCCCGCAGCCGCAGCGCTTCGTACATCAGCATCCACAGCGTTTCGATGGCGTGTCCTGTGTACACGAGCTGCCCGTATTCGTTGTCCGGCCGCGAGAGGTCGTGGTTGAGCAGCTCATTGTTCAATTGGAACGCCGGATGGTAATGCCGGTTCATCACCGCGTCCACGCACCGCGCGGCGATGGCTTCGATCTCCGCGTCCCGGCGCGTCTTCAGCATTTCGGTGGCGATGCGGACCAGTACCATCCAGACGCCCTGAATGCGCGCTCCGGGAAACGGCCGGGCGCCCGGGCCGAGATAGGTCTCGCCGATCCCCGGCTCGTAATCGTCGCGGTCGTAAATGCGCACGCACTTCAGCACAATCTCTTTGGCCATGTCCCAATAGCGGGGATCGCCCGCCGCCTTGGAATACTCGGCGAAGCCCTCGGCGATGAACAGGTCGCCATAGATCGCCGTATCCGGCGGACTGGCCGGCGCGCCCTCGCGCGTGAACGTCGCCGGCCACAAGCCTTCACCCGCCGGCTTGTTCTTCAGAACGAACGCCACGGACTTCGCCGCCGCCTCCAGGTACTTCCGCTCGCTCGCGAGGTTGTTGTAGAGGAACGAATAGACCCAGATTCCGCGCCCCTCGTACCACGCCCGCTTGCCGGCATTGACCCGTGCGCCGTCGCGATCCGTGGCGCACAGGAAGCCGCCGTACTCGTGATCGACGACGTACCGCTCCATAAACGGAAGGAAATCGTCGAACAGGTCCGCCCGGTACTGCTCCCGCAGCTTCTCCAGCCGCTCGCGCGAAAGGCTCTCCGCCAGCCCGGACACAACCCCGGCCGCCGGCGCCTGAAAAAGGAATGACCGCCGCCGCACGTCCCAGGATACTGCCGCCCGGCCGCCGTGCGTCTCCACTCCGGATTTCCATCGCCTCTTCCTGCAGCGCTTCACAAATACGTCCGAGAAACCCGGGCCCCTTCCCCACGTCCGCCAGCGAGGCGGCCCACCGGTGTTGGAGGAGCGTCTGCTCACGCGTCCGGGTATGAGCTTGCTAGAACTTGAAAGCTCCTTTAAGACCGGAGGCGACCCCCGCGACGCCTGTCTTCCGGTCTTTCTCTTGGGGCGCCGCGTTGAAAAGGGAGCAACCATAGGAGGTTTCGACCTGTTTCATGACCCAGGCCTTACAGCGCCCATCCTTTTCGCATTGGGCCTGGCACTTCTCTGGCTCTGGTGTGCTGGACTTCAGACTGTTGTCTGAACGCCAGTCCCTGGAGGGCGTCAGAAGCAGGTCCACTCCGTAGTCGATTCCCCGCCGGAGGCCGGACACAAAACCAGGATTATTGTTGGGAACGGGAAAGGCGGGCCTTCTCTTGAGCCAGCACCTGCCCGGTTGAGCGGGCCAGTTATTGTACTTTGGATTCAATGTCCACGCCTGGCACTCCGGGTTTTTCGCGCATTCCAACGCGCACGCATGAAGGTCCGAAACTTGGCTGATCGACCGCAGGTCCTCCCCCTTCCTATCGTAATTCTTCTCTTCACGGAAGGATCCGCCGCCGCAGTTGGAACAGGCATTTGCCACATCCGGGACCTCCGGTCTCAAGAAACACATTCCGCTCGCCCCCCCACTCAAGTAGTCGAAAGCCCGACATGTAGGCCGTTTCCCGCACTCCGCCTCGCACTCATACTGCGATGTTGCCGTTATTACGTCCGCCCGATTACCAGGACGACTCAGCATGCTGATGCGGCGAGGGAGGCCCGACACGACCCCCGCAGCGGGTAACGGATCGGGAATAGCGCCCTTGAGATAGCACTTGAAATCGAAAAAGGCGAACGCCGCACACGACCTGTTCCTCTCGCATTCCTCCCGACAGTCATATTCGGTACCAGTGCTGATCGGGCCTCCTGGCCTAGACAGGTCGGCCGCCCATCGATTGATGCCCCTTTCAAACCCCCCGTCTATGCTCCGAATCACCTCAAAGATCTTCTCGCGAAACCTCGTCAGATCCGTCCACGAAGTATTGTTTAATTTGTTACTGATCATCAGGAGCGCCGGACGCACAGGCAGAGGTAGTTCCTTAGGCATAGGCCGTTCCGCAAAGACGGCCGAGCCGCGCTTTATGGGTGTGTTTGGGGCGGTAGGCCAACGGAACGTAGACGCAACGGGCCCTTCCCGATTACAATCGCTTCTGCCATAGCCGAACGCTTGCACTGGCTCGTCCCGTGGAGCGTATATTCCAATCCGCGCCGGCTCGATGGAGGCAATTGACGACTTCAGTTTGCCGAGAGCGAGATCGAACGCGCCTTCACTGCCTAAACGTACGATATAGGCCACGCTTGCCGCCACGCGGCCGTTAACATTGAGAACTGCTGCTGCGTTCTTCCACGTCCACTCTTCGCCGCTGGCGGGCCTGGCCAGGGGGGTATTTGCAACGCAACTTGCCGGGACTACGAAATACCAAGGCGTGATCAGGACTGCGGTACAGGAACCCGATTTCGTGGTGAACAGGCCCACCGCGGGATCGATGACGGGATACGCACAGGTGCCCACGCCGCCGTCGCCACCACTACCACCACCACTACCACCTTCATCAGCAGGACAATCAGTACGGTCAGCACGGGCCGGACATGTCGACAGGCCTTCCGTTAGTTTGCAACTTCGTCCCGCCCAGTCACAAGTACAATCTTCACAGCTAGGCCTGCTCGATTCAGTGTCGTCGAATGTACAAGTCGATTTCTCCATGGCGCCGCCACTAGTTTGTCTCCGGCAGGATTGTTTGTCTTCAACGTCAAAGGCGCTGCAAGACGTGCAGTCAGGATATGCGCAGTTAAAGTCGTTGCAGGTTTTTAACTCAAACTCTACTATAGGAGCCGAGTCGATAAGTTGTCCTGCCTTACACTCGGTGACGATAATACATTGCTCTGCGCAATTCGTGGTTTCCTTACAGAGGAATCCACATTCGTAATCCACGCCTGATCGCATCCCCGCGATGCTCAGGCAATCCTCGGGGGACGGAGGCTGCTGGGCAGCAACTGGGTTAGGCCCGCTGAGCGTGAGAATCAGCACCATTGGCAGGGCCGAAATAACACGGTTAACGATGGAACTGACGAATAGACCCGTCAGGTCATTTTTTCCTTTCAGACGATTCATCTTATACCTCCAAATACCTCCAGATTCCAAAGCGCGGGGACCAACAGAAGTGCTAGCCACGATCGCGCTTAAATAAGTCGACAAATACCGCACTTATTCCGGTACCCACCTGTGAGTGGCGGCTCCCCGCGTCGAGTGGAGCGACGTAGCCCCGGCCGTGTATGAGCTTGAGATTCGCCGCCAGCCGGATCTCACATTGGCAGACAAGCGGTGGGTTCGCTCACTGCGCCCGGACCAGTTGAAGACGTGTGCCGGTGTCGTAGGCCGCGTCGTAGGCCGCGCGAAAATTCGGGTACGTGAGGTCTACGAATTCCGCTTGTGCCTTTGGTGACGTGGGCCGACGCCAGACCACCATGTACAAGACTTGCCCGTTAAGCCTATACGGCTCGAACAACTGTATACGCCATTGGTTCCCTAGCGCCTCCTGATATGCGCGGAACTGTGCTTCCGTCAGCCCGGAGAGCGGGAACTGCCGTTCCGTAGTGCGATGCCAGACGGCGATATACCGTGCGACGCCGCCGAGCACGTATGGTTGGAGACTCTTTAGGCCGTAGCCTTTGTCCAAAAACTCACTGTGCTCCTTGATGAGCTGCGTCCACGTCGCCCCGTAACGTTGGAATTCGCCGTCAGTACCGCGACGCCACACAGCCGCGTAGCGAACCTCCCCACCCATTACGTACACCCGGAGAATCTTCAGGCGCCAGCCGTCCAACCAAATTCTGTCGTACTTGCTGCGGAACGCCGAATAGCTCAGGCTGTACTCCTCCATCTGTTGTTCAGTGCCCTTGCGCCAAACTGCATTATACAAGAGACGGTTGTCGGCTACGTATGGCTGTAGATCGTGAAGCCGCCAGCCCTGGTACCAAAGTATGTCGTTCAGTCCTCTGTAATCACCTTCGCTCCATCCAAAGACCGCGATCTCCGGATCGTTACCACGCTCAGTTACGGCCGAGAATGCCCCAGGCACTCTCACCGGGTAACGGAGGCGCAGCGTGTAATCGCCGAGGATGCCCCACCAATACGTCCGTTTTCGAGCGCTGAGGTCGCCAGTCAAGTAATCGCGGTCTCCGGCTATGGCGAGTGAGTACCTCTTCCAGATATCGCCGAAGACGGCGTTCTCATTGTCTCGAAAATACTCTTGTCCTTCCGGGTAATCGTAAAACAGTTTGTCACGGGCCATCAGGGCCAGCACTTTAGCATAAAAAAGAATGCTCTCAGCGTTCTGCCCAGGGTCGGTGGGGCGGACGGGGGTGTTGACATTGCAGCCGCCGTGCACCATCAGACTTGGCGAAGTGAACATCAGTTTTCGGTTCTTCCACAACGAGCGGTAGAACAGGAATGTAGCATTAGACCTGTCAGGCGGCTCGGGAGCCCACTCCTGTCCGTGCGGTCGTGGGCTCCAGCCATGAAAGGGCCCCATTTCTTGCAGCAGCCTGGCGGCAGTGGATTGTTCAAACATAGTTGCAAACAGAGATGAGTGTGCCATCACAAAACGAAGAGCCACACTTTTCTTAAGCCATTCCGCGTAATCAGCCAATGTGGCATTCCTCGGCGCATTTACTGGGCCACCCGTATAGTCACGTCGTAACTTGGAGACCCAGGTCGAAAACCACTCGACAGGAAATATCCATTGGCCGTTTTCTTTTTCCGGGTTCGTTGCCGCGCCGGGTCGAAAAATCCGGTTCTGGGAGAAATAGCCGATGCGAAACATGTGGTTGTTATCGAAGTACTCCACCAGCAACGTGCGTTCAAGGTCGGCTGAGAACACCAGAGGGGGACCTGCAGGCCCCTGTAGAACTCGGGGCTTTCCGAACTGATCGTATAGGCCCTTGCCAGTGCTGTCTCGGAAGTTAAAGTCGTACTCGAATGCAGCGGAACGCGGGTTGATGCGGCTCACATAAATGTCGGGTATCGCGATCGCGCTGCGGTTACGCAGGTCGGACGCGCTGACCTCAGCGCTGCGCCAAGCTGTAGTCACACTGAGAGTCAAAGTGTCCCCCGAGACACTTGCGGTGTACTGTGCATCGTCCAGGAAAAAGAAGTCCCCATAGTTCACGTTACCGCGAATGAAGTTATCCTTGGTCCGAGATGTGATCGTAAACGATGGAGTCTTGAATTTCTTCTTGAGTTCGTCAGCATTCATGTTTTGTGGCACCGCACATATATATTCAACGGCCCTATTGGGTTGTGTATACAGGCTTTCCCAATTGCCATCCAAATCGGCAAGGGGGATGTCCGGGCGGTTTGCCATAATTCCGGGGTAAATCGTGACGGCCAATCTGTTACCAAGTCCAACGCAGTCGTCGGTGGCTGTCCCCTCCCTCGGCCACGCGAAGCGATGCACCAGTTTCGCTTCCGGAAATCGCCCGACGAAAATAACGCCGTCCAGCTTATAGTGTGCTTTAACAAGTTTCAGAAAGCGCCGGATGGCCAGCAAGGTTCGGCCCTGCTGACCCGTGCCGACGTCGACATTGGCTTCCAACACGAGGGAATATCGTCCATCGCTCCACAGGTCCTGCTTGAAACGGATCAGCCTTGTTTTAAGTTGGGTGACGTTGTATAAGGAATTCGGGATCTCCTCCAAAAGGCGAGGTTCGATAAATACGATCGTCAGGGGCTTATTTGGTGGAACGTAAGCTGGGTCAAGCTCAACTCCTTGGACCGGGGTCAGCGAGGCGATCTCGATTCTGCCATCCGCGGGGGGGAAGTCGTAGTTTTTGTATTCGTTCAACAAATCGGCCATTGTAATTACATACTGAGTGAGGTTAGCCTGCCCTTCTGACATAGTGACCTGCGGCATGCCGCCGGCAACGGAGAGAGCGTTCGAGCGCTGACTTGAGAGAGCGGCTCGGTCTGGCGCGGAGGGCGCCCCTGGTTGTGTGCGAGTGAAAGCGAACACGTAGGCGGCGCCCGCGCGGGGAATGCTGTCGTCGTTCTCATCGCCCCCGACGCCTCTCGCGTTTCCGGCCTCGGCAAACGCGCCAACGGCAATGGTATCGCCCGAGAACGCCAACGAAGCGCCGAACAGGTCGCCGACGTCGCCGTTGGAGGCTTTGAGGTGCGCCACCTGGTACCAGGCGCCGGCGACCCGCGCATAAGTGTAAGCAGCGCCCGTACCAAGGGCGGCGCTGCCGTTCTGCTTCGCGGCCCCCGCGGCCGCGCCAGGCGCCCCAACGATGGCAGTGTCGCCCGAGACGGCCACGGTGGAGCCGAAATAGGAGTAATCGCCCGCTTCGGTATTGGTGGGTTTCAAATGCGCCTGCCGGCTCCATGCGCTGCCGCTCCGCGCAAACACGTAGGCGGCGCCCGTGAATTTGGCGTTCTCCTGAGGCGCGCCGACCAGAATGGTGTTGTCCGACACCGCCACCGCCTTGCCGAACATGCACTCGGCGCTAGCGTTGTCCGCCTTCAGGTAGGCCTCCTGGCTCCAGGCCCCACTGCTCCGTACGAACACATAGGCGGCGCCCGCCGCGCGCGCGCTGTTGTCGTTCTGGTTCCCGCTCCCGCTGCCGGCTTCACCGGCGGCCCCGACCACCACCGTCTCGCCTGAGATGGCCACCGAGGAACCGAAGGAGTCGCCCGGGTCGGCGTTGGAGGCCTTGAGGTAGGCCTGCTGGCTCCAGGTACTGCCGCTTCGCACGAACACGTAGGCGGCGCCAGCGCCGACGGCGCCGTTGTCGCTCTGGTTCCCGTTGATGGCTCGGGCGCCGCTGGCCTCACCGGCGGCCCCGACGACGATCGTATCTCCTGACAGGGTCACGGCAATGCCGAAGAAGTCGTTGGCGTCGGTGTTGGAGGCTTTGAGATAGGCCTGCTGGCTCCAGGCGCCTCCGTTTCGCACGAACACGTAGGCGGCGCCGGCGCGCGGCGCGCTGTTGTCGTTCTGATTCCCATTGATCCCTTTGGCGTTGCTCGCCTCACCATACGCTCCCACCACAATGGTGTCGCCGGAGATAGCGACGGAAGAGCCAAACAGGTCGCCGGCGTCGGTGTTGGAAGCTTTTAGGTAGGCCTGCTGCGTCCAGGCACCATCGCTCCGCACAAACACGTAGGCGGCGCCGGAGGTACGAGCGCTGCTGTCGCTCTGGTCGCCGTTCACGCCTTTCGCGCCGCTGGACTCGGTCGGCGCTCCGACCACGACAGTGTCGCCCGAGACTGCCACCGCCGCGCCGAACCAGCCATTGGCGTTGTCGGGGTCGCCTCCTCGCGTGTTGGAGGCCTTCAGGTATGCCTGTTGAGAGATCGGGTCGATGATGGGATCAATGGTGATCGGGTAGCTGGCGCCGGTCTCATCCACCGCGAGCCGCAGCCCGATGCCGGCGGGCTCCAGACGCGCCGCCAGGAGTCTTCCCGTCGCGTCCCAGACCTTCAGACCGGCATAGCGCAGCACCGAGCGGCCTTCCGTGTCAAGGAAACGTACATCGCGCCCTCCCGACTGGATGATTGGCAGCAGCCCGCCGCGCACCACGAGCCGGAGCGAGAGACGGGCGCCGTCGCCCGGCGGCCGCGCCCGCAATGTGAAACCGTGCTCCAGTCCGCGCTGGTCGTTAATGAACCATTCCTCCAGGATCTCGTCCCACGCGTAGCTGACGCGATCGTTTCCCGCCGTCACGCGCGCCGCCCCCTTGACTGCGCGTTCGTGGCCGGCGAATCCGTAGCTTTCGAGCTCCAAGCCCCACCGCCAGCCGGCGCCGTCCGGCTCGACGGAGAATCCACGTCCGTCGAAGGTGGTGAGGAATCGCTTATCCGGATTCCGCGCGAGATAGGCGCCTCCGGCCCGGAAGGCAGCCCGAATGTTTTGCCGGGATTCACTCCGGATCATTCGCCAGTCCAACCTGGTGATGCCCGATGGCGCCGTTTCCCGCGCCACCACCCGCTCGCCGGAATTGGTGGACTCGCCTGGAAAGACGTGTCCGACTGCGCTCAGGTCCTGCACCGCCGCCAACCCACCCAGCGCCGCCAGCAGCGCTCCAGATGTCCTCGTCAGTTTGCCCAGCATGGTCGCCGCCCTCTCTTTCGCCCGGTGTTCGCCATCCTGTTGCGAACACCTTGGACTTTTTACCGAAGTTAGCGGCAGAATACCGCAAGCGAAGAGGAAGGTGGCGTTACTAACGGTTACATCCCCGGTTACATTGGGTCCGAAGGACGTTATTAACGTACGTTACACCGGCCAAGAGAGGCGAAAGCCGCCACGCGCCCCGAGCCCCCACCCTTCGGTGGTGCACGAAACCCGACGCGTCCGCCTACTTCCCATCGCCCGCCAGCGGAGCGTATACTGGCATGGTCCAGGCGCGAGACACCGTTGATGCTGCACTCCAACTCGCAGATCGCCAATATCCCAACACGGCCCAGCGTCTTCGGCCTGGCGTCGCCACCGGAACTTCAAACCGATTTCCCCGGCCAACCCTCGAGCGGCAGCAGCGACTCCATTTCGTTCCGAACGGCGGTCGTAGCCAGTCGCCACGCCTTCGTCACCTTCATCCGCGTCCTCGAAGCCGGCGCGGATCCGGTCGAGGTAGCCCCGGGAGCGCGATCGGGCGACTACCTGCACGGTTTCCTGCTCGGCACGCGCGAAGCGCTTTCGGGCAACGGACGCGAATCGATGACCATCACCGTCCGGCGCGTGGACGCCCGAACCGTCGGCGGGCTGATCGCGCTCTTCGAACGGGCCGTCGGCTTCTACGCGACGCTGATCCGCATCAACGCCTATCATCAACCCGGCGTGCAGGCCGGCAAGGACGCCGCGGACCAGGCGCTGGCGCTCCAAAGCAGGATCGAACGGCAGCTTTCCGCATCGCCCCAAACCGCGGAGCAGATCGCCGGGGAAATCGACGCCGGCGACGTGGAAACGGTCTACCTGATCCTGGAGCACCTCGCCGCCAATGGCCGTGCGCGAGCCTCCGGCAGCGGCCCCGGCGCCGCCTTCGCTACGCCCGCTTGAGCATTCGCTCCAGCGCCAGCAGGTTCAGCATGAGATGGCGCGGATGATGGAAGTTCTCCACGCGGTTCGCATGCCGCTCGAATGTCACTTTCCGGTCCGCCGCCGTTATCCATAGCGGGAACCCATATTGCTTCAGCGGGTACTTCGCCTGCACGTAGGCGTACGTGCGGTCGAACATCTCCCGCGCCCAGGCCTCGCCCGTCTGCTCGACGACGCAAAGCGCGCCGATCAGCGTCTCTTCCTGCGCCCAAAGAACCTTGTCCACGCTCCAGACGTTGTTATCGACGTGCTGGAGGTTGCGGAACACGCCGCCATAAACGTCGTCCCAGGCGACCTCGACGTGCCGCCGGAACCGTCCGGCTACCGTCCGGAAGAGTCCCATGTCCCGCAGCCGCAGCGCTTCGTACATCAGCATCCACAGCGTTTCGATGGCGTGTCCTGTGTACACGAGCTGCCCGTATTCGTTGTCCGGCCGCGACAGGTCGTGGTTGAGCAGCTCATTGTTCAAGTGGAACGCCGGGTTGTAATGCCGGTTCATCACCGCGTCCACGCACCGCGCGGCAATGGCTTCGATCTCCGCGTCCCGGCGCGTCTTCAGCATTTCGGTGGCGATGCGGACCAGCACCATCCAGACGCCCTGAATGCGCGCTCCGGGAAACGGCCGTGCGCCCGGGCCTAGATAGGTCTCGCCGATCCGCGGCTCGTAATCGTCGCGGTCGTATATGCGCACGCACTTCAGCACAATCTCTTTGGCCATGTCCCAATAGCGGGGATCGCCCGCCGCCCTGGAGTACTCGGCGAAGCCCTCGGCGATGAACAGGTCGCCATAGATCGCCGTATCCGGCGGGCTCGCCGGCGCGCCCTCGCGCGTGAACGTCGCCGGCCACAAGCCTTCACCCGCCGGCTTGTTCTTGAGAACGAACGCCGCCGACTTCGCCGCCACCTCCAGGTACTTCCGCTCGCTCCCGAAGTTGTTGTACAGGAACGAATAGACACAGATTCCGCGCCCCTCGTACCAAGCTCGCTTGTCGGTATTGACCCGTGCGCCGTCGCGATCCGTGGCGCACAGGAAGCCGCCGTACTCGTGATCGACGACGTACCGCTCCATGAACGGAAGGAAATCGTCGAACAGGTCTGTCTGGTACTGCTCCCGCAGCTTTTCCAGCCGCTCGCGCGAAAGGCTCTCCGCAAGCCCGGACACAACCCCAGCCGCAGGCGCCTGAAAAAGGAATGACCGCCGCCGCACGTCCCAGGATACTGCCGGCTGGCCGCCGGCGAGGCGTACGCCGCCCGCGGAAAAAAGCGGAGCGAACCCGAAACAGAGGTGTCTTCACCTATGATGAGACCGAATGGGCGGGCCGTCTTACACTGTAAGACTTTGAGAACAAAGGATTTATCTTGATTTCCAGGGGGCTGCGGGAGTACAATTCGGATGAGGAGGTTCCTCGTGTCACGCTTCGTATTAGCTGCAATACTCGCAGTAGTATGCATCGCGGTGGCCGGGCCATTGGCGACTGTGGCCACGGTGACCAGCCCGCAATCGTTCCGGATAAACGGAACGGATGTCCCGGTAGCAGGCGTACCGAACTGGCCGGTCGTTCCAGGGGACGTGATCGAAACCGGGAACGCGCCCGCCTTGGTGAAGTTTCGAGACGGCGGGACCGTATATCTGCTGGCTCGGACGAAAGTCACCATCACCACGTCGGCTAACAGGGTGGAGGCGCGCCTGGAGACTGGGGCGCTCAGCTACAATCTGCCGAAGGATTCCCGGGTGGATATTGCGGCTCTGAAGAAAGAGCGGATTCCGCAGAGATCGGGATCGGGTCGCCTGGTAGCCAGCGGAGGAGAAGGTTACTGGAACCCGTTGGACGCCGCTTTTCTCGGAGCGGATCCGCGCCAACAGGAACCGATCATCTTCCATAGCTATCGCCTGAACAATTTCAACCTGGATTTCGTGGGGAAATGGCGGGAATATGAGCCCGACTGGAGCGCCAAGCCAGGGGAGATCGGCAAAGGCACGCTGCCGCCTGCGCCGGAAATAAGACCTCCGCTACCGGCGCCCACGTCGAACTGGCAACCGTAAGGCGGTCGCGGAGGAATCCGATGTCAGGAAAATGGTTGCTGTTACCTTTGATGGGCGGAATTCTTCTCGCCCAACCCGTGGTTCCCGCGGGAGGCGTCGTGGATGCGGCTGCGTATTCGCGCGAGGCGGCGCCCGGCTCGATTGTGACGATTTTCGGCGCAAATCTGGCGCCTGGCTTCGCGCCGGCGACCGAACTGCCGCTGCCGACGGCCCTGGCCGGGACTTCGGTGGAGATTTCCGACGGCGTCAAGACGGTTCTGATGCCGCTCTATTGGGTGATGCCGGCGCAACTGGCGGGGCAGATCCCGTATGACATGGGGCCGCACGTGACGTTTCGGGTGTTGACGGGGGCCGGCGCCAGCGACCCGGACTCGTTAATGCTGGCGCCGCGCGCGCCGAAGCTGTTCTCGGTGAGCGAGGAAGGCGTGGGCCGCGCCGTTGTTCTTCATCTGGACGGCCAGGGAGCGACGAGGCAGAATCCTTTGAAACCGGGAGAGTGGGTTTCGCTATACGCGAACAGCCTGGGAGAGGTGGATCCGCCGATTATGGCGGGCTATGGCGCGGGAGACGGTTCGCCCGGGAGGCCCTTGAGCGAGGTCACGGCGCCGGTGACGGCGATGATCGGCGGGCGTCCTGCGATTGTGGCGTTCGCGGGGCTGACGCCGGACTTGGCCGGACTGTATCAGTTAAACGTATTTACGCCCTATTACGACACGATCGGCGACCTGCCGGTGACGGTGTCGGCCGAAGGCGTCGAGAGCCAGACGGGGCTTTCCGTCCCGGCGGAACCCAACGGGTTTTACCTGGTGATCGGCGCGGGCAAGTTTCCGAACGGCCAGACCAGGAATGCGGTTCCGGGGCCGGGCGCGGCCATCGTATTCATGCACGACAATGTCCCCATCTGGGGCGAGGACGGGCTGCGGCAGTGGACGTTCAGCTCGCCGCTGGGCGCGGCGCATGCCGCCACGTCCGGGCTGGCACTGACGCTGCGAAACCAGGGAGTCGTCGTCTACGACAACAACGGCATCGAAGACGGTACGCACGGCGGCTTCTACGATAACTCCAACGGAGCGGTTTCCGACAACGAGAAGCCCGGACTCTGGGAATGGTATTCGATGTCGAACGACCTTTATGGAGTGTTTGCATCGTACTTCCGGCTGCCACAGACTACGACGTTCGACGAAATCATCGGTTATTTCGACGGTAATGGACAGCCGGAACTGCGGTTCAACCCGGCGTCGGTCTATAACCGGTTCCGGATGAACATCTGGTCGAACGGAGCGGGAGAGATGCCGGCGACCAACAGCTTCACCGGAAACGTCTTCAGCAGCGACGCGACGCCCGGGATTTTTTCATACTCAGCGACGGACGCGCGGCGCATCTTCAGCACCGGGGCGGGAGAACCGCTCTACCGGATGGTCTACAAGCTCGATCAGCCCTTGACGCTCGAAGCGGGCGAGTACTGGTTCAGCCACGACACGGCGGTTCCCGAGAGCACGCCTGTCGCCGGCGCCAAGACGCGCGCCGCCGCGAAGGGATACAAGCCGGCGCCGCCGGCAAACGCTTTCGTGGGCGGAATCGAGTGAGGCGGCTGGGCGTCCGCGTTCGATGAGAGTCGCCGGAGCATGGCGGTTTTTGGCGTCAGCGCCCTTGGATTGATTTTCGCGTTCGCCGTTTTCCAGTACGGCGGGGTTGTTCCAGCGACGTGGTATCTTTGCCTGGCGGCGCTGGGACTATGCGGCGCGGTTTATTGGCTTTTCCCCCCGTGGCGCGACGCTGACCGAAGCGCGCCGGTTCCGGCGATGGCGCTGCTGCTCGCGTTTTTCGGCGTCTGCTTGGCGCAGATTGTTCCGCTGCCGGCGTGGATGGTGAGCTTGGCCGCGCCGGCGCGGGGGGAACTGCAAGAAGCCCTAAGTCCTTTGGGGCTCGACGCGGCCTACGCGACGCTGAGCGTGGCCCCCAAGACCACCTTCCGTTTGTTGCTCACAGTGGGCGGGTACATCCTCGTATTCTTCCTCGTCGTCGACCTATGCAAGCGATGGCGGGAGAGGGCGTGGCTTGTGGCGCTTCCGTTCGCGGCGGTGGCGCTGCTGGAAGGCGCGCTGGGCTTGGCTCAGGTGTTCGTGTTCGATGCGCCGCTGGCCAATGGGACGTACGTGAGCCGCAACAACTACGCGGGGCTGCTCGAGATGGCGTTGCCGTTTCCCGTCCTGGGCGCCGTCGCTTTGCTGCGCAAGCGGGCGCGACGGCGACGCTCAAGTCCGGCGGGACCGGCCGTCGCGGCGTGCGCGCTACTTGGCGCGGCCGCGGTGATGCTGCTGGGGATTCTCTTGTCGCTGTCGCGCATGGGGTTCATCTCGTGCCTGGCGGGTCTGTTCGCGATGGGGATGGCTGGGTTGGGAGGCAGGGTGGGCGGCCGCGTGAGAATGGCGACCGCTTTCGGTCTGCTGGCGGCCCTGGCGCTCGGCTTCGTCTTCCTGCCGTCGGATGCGTTGATATCGCGTTTCGCCGATCTCGTCGCGACGGAGGATCTCTCGGCGGACACACGGGCGGAAATGTGGCGTGACACGTTGCTGGTGATCAAGGCCTATCCGGTGTTCGGTTGCGGACTCGGAGGGCTGGAGTCCGCGATGCACCGGTACAAGACGGCGGCGCCCCTGAACACGGTCGACCTCGCGCACAACGATTATCTGCAACTTCTCGCGGAGACCGGCGCGGTTGGGTTTGTCCTCCTGGCTTGTCTGGCGGCGCTGATGTTCCGGAATGCGCTGAAAGGCGTCCGCGAGCACGACGGCAGCCTCCGCTACCTGGCGATCGCCTGCCTGGGGTCGCTAACGGCAATCGCGGCGCACAGCCTCGCGGACTTCAATCTCTACATTTCGGCGAACGGCATGTTGGCCGTGTGGGTAGCGGGCATCGCGCAAGGACTCCGGTTCACGCGGGAGCATCGGCCCGGCAGGCAAAGCCGATTTCGGATGCCGGTGGTTGTGGAGGCGAAGCGGTGACGAAATGAGGACGGCCCCGGCGGTATGGAGGATTCTGCGCCCGGCCGGCTGCCTTGCGCTAGCCGCGGTGAGCCTGGCAGCCTACCTGGGGGAACGCCGGCTGTGGGACCCGCGCGGACTTCCCGCCGCCGGGCCGTATCTGCCTTCGAGCACGACCGAAGAGGAGGCGCTGCGGGACGAACCGGCGAACCCCTACGCCTGGTGCGCGGCGGCGGAAGCGGCGGCTTCCGAAGATCGGTTCGAGCAGGCGGACTACCTGATCCGCCGCGCGCAGGAACTCGGTCCCCGCGAGCCGTCCATCCTGATGAGAGCGGCGAATTTCCACTTCACGCACGGAGATGCGCGGGCGGCATTGGAGAGCGCCTCGCGCATTTTAGCGTTCGTTTCCCACTACGACGCGATCATTTTCAGCTATTACCGGAGGTTCGACATTCCCGCGGACGATGTTCTCGCGGCCGGTCTCCCGGACAGCCCCCGCGCGTGGCAATCGTATTTCGCGCATGCGTTGACATGGGCGGAGCCTGACCGGGCGGCGAAGATTTGGGCGGCGGCGGCGGCGCGAGGCTACGCGTCGCGCGCGGAGGAGAACCACTACGTTCAATACCTGCTCGACCGGCGGCGCGGCCGGGAAGCAATCTCTGCCTGGAAGGGACGACCGGGCGTGAAATATCCCGTGGACAATTATATATTTAACGGCAGTGTTGAGGAAGAATTAACCGGCAATGCGTTCGATTGGAATCTCGCGGAGACGCAGGGCGTCCGCCTGCGACGAGTTTCCGGCGATGCCCGCCAAGGAAATTGGGCCCTGGCTGTGGAATTTTCGGGGGAGCACAACGTCTCGTACTACCAAAACGTCCAGACGGCGTGGCTGCCTCCGGGCGCGTACCGCTTCCAGGTCTACGCGCGGACGCTGGAACTGACCACCGATCAGGGGATCTACCTCCGCATCGCCGATTACGAAGCGCCGCGCCGGTTGTACGCGCGGACGGCGCAGTTCACCGGGACAAACGACTGGACGCCCGCCCAGGCCGACTTCTCGGTCGGGCAAGGGGGCGCGCTGGTTCGGATCCAGATCTGCCGCGACGCCTCGATGAAGATCGACAACAAGATCCGAGGCGTCGCTTGGATCGACGAGGCGTCATTGCGCCGCCGCTAGCTGGCGCTTCGCTACGCGCGTCTTACCGTGCGCCCTCCTGCCTGCCGTTCACGGTTGCGCGGCCGCGCTATCTACGCTTGAACGCCTCAAGCAGCCAGGCGGCCGGGTCCCCTGGTTCGATTCGGATGGTCAACGACTCGGTCGCTCCGGCTTCGCGATAGGCCATCCGCGCGGGCTCGAAAAGGCGCGCCAGCCTCTCCTGTTCCACACGGATGTTTCGACCGTCGACCTGGCCTTCCATCAGGAGCGGTATCGGGGCCAGAGCCGCGGCCAAATCCGCGATATCGCCCGCCTTCAACACGCCCAGCAGAATATCTTCGATCGGCACGTAAGTCACCGGGCTCTCCAGCGCGCTCAAGTAACCGCCTAATCCACCCCTGGCTACTACCGTCCGAACGCCGTCTTCGTATAGCGCCGCCAGTAAGGCGAGGTGGGCGCCGAGCGGCTCGGCGCGACGTTGGATGTGGGGACCGCCTTCGTACTCGATTTCGTCCAGCCAGAGATTCCCGGGATTCGGCGGAGTGAACGAATCGCCCCATAGCGCAAGCCTGGCCGAGTCGACATCGGCGCGGGAGCGCAGGTATCCGAGCGCGGTTCGAAGGTCCTTCAGCCGCGATCCCAACAGGCTGCGGCCAAGATCGAACTCCAGTTCGGCGAGGGAGTGGAACGCTCCCCCGTCTCCGCGTTCCACCGAGGGCGCCGTCTCCCCGGTGGCGCGTACGTCGGGCAGGAACACCGCGATTCCCGCGCGCGTCAGCCGCTCGACCTGGCCGCCGCGATTCGCGAGGAAGCGATCTTTCCCGCCTTGCGAGACGGCGACGACGACGGGCGGCCTCCCAAGACCCGCCGGCTTGATCAGCACCGCGGGAACCTGGATCCCGTCCTCCACCTCCAGGCTCAGCGCTTCCACCGTTGCGCCCGGCAGCGGCCGGGTCCACCAGCTATGCGCGCGCGGAGAAGCGAGCGGTTCCATATCGCCGAGGATCGGTTTCAATTCCCGCCGCAAGGCCTCCCGGCGCTCGCGGGGGCCGAGGGCCGCGCGCCGAAGTCGCGCCGCCTCCAGTTGGCCGGTTCCCATCTCGAAAGCAAGCTGGTGCATCGCGGTTCGTTTCAACTCGCTCGAGACCGCGGGGGTGATGCTAACCAAATCGGCCAGCGGCCGCCTCCGCGCCGCCTCCTGGCGCGCCGCTTCGCCGCGTTCCGGATTGGTCGATAGCTGCGAGTCGGGCAGGATGGCGAGATCCTCCGCCGACGGCAAAGGAATCCCAAACCAGCGCTGGAAGATCGGATGGAGTTCCTTGCGCTGCTGCGGGCCGATGCTGAAACAGTGGCTGACGCGCTCCATGCTCAGCCGGATTAAACCATACGCCTGCGACGCGGCGAGCCGATCGGGGGCATTGTAGAATCCCCATACCTTCCGGGAGCGCTCCATGCCGTCCACCCAGAGCCGCGGATAGTCCGGCTCCTCCGCGCCCTCCCAACCGAATTCGAAAGCGCGTACAAAGCGCCGCGGCGCCACCGAGGCGGCCACCAGCCACGGCGAGAACTGGCGCGCAATCTGGCCGGGCGAGTCGCCGTGAACGCGCACGTGACCCTGGTCGTAGTTGAACGGAACAACCGCCGCGATCCGGGGGTCGAGCGCCGCCGCAACGCCGGCGATCTCGCCTCCGCCCGCGACCGAGCCGATGAGGATGATGCGCTCCCGGTCAACCTCCGGACGCTCACAAAGGTAGTCGACCGAGCGAATGACGTCCCAGGCCGCCCAGCCCGAATAGCTCTCGCCCACCAGGAACAACTGCTTTGTGAAGTTGAAGCGCGACCCGTACGCCAGGCGAAACCACGGCGACGTCTCGACGCGCTCGCCATATCCGGGACGCTCGATGACCAGAACGGCGCATCCGGCGCGCGCCCATAGTTCCCCCGCGTCGTGCAACTCGCCCTGCGTTCGCGGGAAGTGCTGGCTGTGCACGAGGATGATTGCGGGCATGGGCGCTTTCGGCCGCGCCGGAAGATAGAGGTTGGCCGTCATCCAGTAGCCCGGCCGGACCTGAAAGACGACATTCTCCAGGCGATACCCTTCGCCCTCATACGTCGCCGTTACTCGCGGCTCCAAGGGCGGGCGTTCCGGCGGAAACACGCCGGCGGATTCCCGGAGGGACCTGATTCGCTCGTCGCGAAATCGTTCCCAAGCCTCGCGCGAATTCACCTGCTCCCATGCGCGCCGTTCCGCCAGCACCGCTTCTTCCACCTTGCGTTCCAGGTAGCGCTCCGCCATCGTCCGCACGGCGTGCGCGCGGCGGTACGAGGGAGTCCACACGCGAGAATCGAGCCGCGCCAACTCGCCGGCCAGCCCGCCCGGTGACGGATGGACGCGTTCCTGCTGTTTTACGGAAGCCGGAGCGGAATCGCTCAACAGCATCGGCCGGTAGCGGAGCGGACCGTAATATGTCGTTACGCCGTCCAGCGCGGGCAGAGCGCTCCACTCCTCGGCCTCCCCCGGACGCGCCGCCCGCCGCCGGGCGAGAAGAATCCGCCAATCGCGCGGGACGCCGGTTTCTCCCAGCGCCCTGGCGCACTCATCGAGCGGAATATCGATGCGCGCGATCCATGCGCCGTGGCGAATGTCGGTCTGGGTCTCAACGCCGGCGTTCCAGCTTGCGCGGGGACGCGTGACGCGAGGTCCGGCGCCGAGCGCGTCGCGAATGGCGCCCACGCTGTTAACGGCGATCTCCACAAACGCGGAGCCGCTGGTGGCGAGATAAATGGCAATGTGGTCGTCGCCGGTGACAGCGCTGTCGCGGCCACCCTGGCGGGCCACCACCGGCTCCGGCTCTTCCATCCGCGCGAGCAATGCCAGCGTTCGCCCGTCGTGCATCCACTTGACGTCAGTCCGGTATCGGGGCGTCCGGGGATGGGGCTCGTTCCGCGGCAGTTCGAAAGCGGGGACGTTTCGCCAGGCCGGATCGTCCCAGTTCGCCTCCACCGCAGGCAGGCGCAAAACGCGGCCGATTTCCAGCGCCGGATCGTGATTACCGGGAAGAGCCGAGCGGAATTGCGGCGGCTCACCTCCGTCGAGATTGGTAAGCGTCAAAGTCCCAAGATCGGTGGTCCACCGAAATTCCGGGGACAGAGGCCGTCGCGGCCGTATTCGCTCGGCGCTGACTTGGAGCCGCGGCGCGTTCCAGTCGAGGTCCAATGCCTTCACGGGCACAGCCGCCTCGACCAGCCACCCTTCCGCCGTCACCTCGGCGGCGCGGGGAATGGTGAGATCGGGTAGAAGCTGGCCGTGCTCCTCGATCCGGTAGGCGCCGAGTGGGTTGATTTCGAGCGTCAGGGCTCGCGCCGTTCCGGTTGCGCTCTCGTAGCGCAAGTTCCAACGCACCCGGTCCTCGAGTTCGGGCGCTTCGACCGCATCCCGCTCCCATACCGGATTGCGGCCGGCCGAGCGCGCCAGCGCCTTGCCGCCGGGCTCGGGTAAGCGCGCCGTAAGCCGCAGATACGCGCCCTCCTGACGCGCGTGGACCTCACCGCCCCGCTCACCCGGGACGCCCGGAGCGACCGGCGTCAGTTGCTCGCCGCCTAGCAGTCCCGCGCCTATAAGTAGGATGCCTATGCTGTTCTTCATCTTCCCAGCAGCCATTCTGCCAGTTCCGTGGACCTGCCGGGCGAGGAGTGGTGAGAACCGAACGCGAGACGAAACTGTAGCTCCAGCTTTAACCATCTCAGACAATCTGAATTTCCGCTTGACCTCGACCGACGCGAGTTTCAGCGCCACCATTTCTTCGCGACGAGAACGGTCAGGGTGGGCTTTGACACGCACGCTTTCTCGACGCCGGTGAGCTTCTGTTCCAGGCACTGGTTCTTTGGAAGTAAAGCGGTCGTGGTCGATGCCGAAGCGGTTCAAGGATGGTCGCCTGGAAGCCGCGCACGTGCATGGCAAACACGCCACGCCGGGGGATCTGGAATGCAGAAAGGGCTAAGCAGACCCGAAGATATTCAAGACCTCACCGGAGAGTCGCGGAGAAGAGGAGGAGACCGGGGCGCGACGCATTACGGAAATTTTGTGGAAAGTTGAGACTCGGAGTAAGGCATTGAGAGGAAATGAGTTGCGGGCAGTGAGGCGGGGCGCGACGCAGAAGAAGACGACGATGCGTCGCGGCGCGCGATCTCGATCTCGCGGGTCGAGGGACTCGCAGTCGCGCGAAAAGCCGGCATGAAAGCCGGCTTGCAATCGTGGACGCTCGCCCCACTTTGTGGGGAATGGACAAGTGGGGGATGGACAGGCTCCAGGCGGGTGATCACGATTACGCGGCCGTGATGGGTGGTCCGGAACTCGATTTTGTAGCCGGGAAAGGAGGCGCGGCGGAGGCGCTGGGAAAGGGTCTTCGGAGATAAAGAGAGGCCGAGGGCGGAGACTAGCTCGGTCGCTGAGCGGTCCATTGGGATTGGCCGGTCAGGAGGGATTCCAGGGAAGATGACAGGTCGGAGGGGGAGGAGGGCGCGGAGGGATCGGGGTCGGGGTCGAGGGCGGCGAGGATGTCTTGCTCGGTGAGGCCGAGGGCGGGGGCGGCGGCTATTGTGCCTCCGTCGCCGCCCCCAACCCCTTCATCTTCCGACACTTCCCTCTTCGCTCCCATTTCACGAAAAACTTCAGTCATGCGTCGCGCCCGTCTCTCTTCTTCTTCTCTGCGTTCTCTGCGTCTCCGTGGTGAAGTCTCAGAATCTTCCTCTTCTTCTCTGCGATCTCTGCGGCTCTGTGGTGAAGTCTTAGAGAATGTCGCGCCCCCCGAAGCGGAACGGCGTCCGGCGTCACCGGGTATTGGATCGCCGTGCGGCGTTCGTAGCCTTCTGCTCCTCGGGCTTCGACTTGTCGAGTCCGAAGTGCGGCTCCGATCGGGTTCCCGTAATCGCGATACGGAAGACGGCCCCCGCCCCGCCCTTGGCGAAGAACGGGTCCACCGGCTTCAGAACAATCCGCTTCCACCGGGATTTGGCCATCTGCGACAGCCTCGCCTTGGTCTTGACCACGCCTCGGAAGTCGAGTTCCTCGGACTCGATGTGATAGCCGCCGCGCAGCGCCACATCCGCGCCCGGGATGGCGAACACCAGCCGCGACAGGTCAAGCTGCCCGCCCTTCATCCGGAAGGCGCCCGCAAAGTCCGAAGGCACGCGCTGGATTTCCTCGGCCGCCGGCCGCCCCTGCGCGCGCCGGCTGAGATCGTCGATCTTCTCCTGCACGGTATCAGAGGTGAACGTGGCCGCGTCCAGCGAGAATGTTCCGTCCAGGACCAGGCGGCTCGCCACCTTGCCCGGCCCCGGCGGCACCCGCATCCTGAAATTCATTTTCGTCCCGCCCTCCAACGGAGGTTTGGGCCCCTTCACCGCCAGCCGGAGAAAGTCCTCCACGCGCCCCCGGTTCACCACCACCCGGAAATCGATCGTCTTCTTCGTCTCGTCCTTGTTGCGCGCCACCGCGCCGCGGCAGGTCATGCGCGAGGCGCCGAGCGTGGCCTCCACCGGCTGGAGCATCGTATTCCCGTTTGTTCCATCGACAATGGCGTGGAATTTCGTCCTGAGCGGGACGGGGTTTTTCACCGCCTTGAGTTGGAAGTCCGGCGTGTGCGTCTCGCCGTCGACGATAATCTCGTTGAGCTTGCCTTTGAACTCGCCCTTCGACGAAAGCTTTCCCGCGATGGCCTGAAACACGCCCAGGTCCGCATCGGTGAAGACATACGAGCCGGTAAGCGGACTCTCGCCCGGTTCGCCGGAGACGTACGGGCCGAAGGTTCCCTTGCACTGGATGAGACCGGGCGGCCGGGCGTTCGTCATCACCGTCTCATATCGCATCGGTACGCCGGGGCCGGCCGATTCCAGCCGGAGGGTCGCCATCTCGAATTCCAGCGGCGCCTTTGCGCGGTCTCTCGGCAGAATCGCCAACTTCATCCCGTCGAGGTCCACCGCGTCGATGATCACCGTCGGTTCAGACGCCGCCGCGGGCGGCCGGCCGGCAGCAGGCGCGCCCCCGAAGTCCGGCCGCTCGCCCTTCGGGGGAATTGTCAGCTCGAAGCCTTCGAGCTTCACGTGCTGGACTCGGGCCGGCTTCTCCAGCAGCGTCGAGAGGTCCATCTGGAAATCGAGTTGCCGGATGACGAGCAACGGCGGGATGTCGGTGCGGCCCCGGTGGCGGAGCAGGATATGACCGGCTTTCACGCGCACCCGGGCGCCTTTGCCTTTCCGCAGCAGCGCCGCGAGCGGATCGCGAATCGGCATCGAGACGTCCAGCGACCCGAGTTCCACGTCGCCATCAAACCGCGCGCGCAGGTATTCGACCAACTGGTCGCGGACGAACGGTTCGAAACGCTTTGAAAGATGCCAGGCGACGCCGGCCAGGGCGCCGAATAGCGCGGCGGCGGCAACCCCAGCCCACAAGAGCTTCTTCCGCAGCGATCGCTTCTTTTTCACGCTGGCTTCCCCCGGCCCGTCGCTCTGGCGCCCATTGTAGCCCAACGAGACTCACAGCTTTGGCGACGGAAGACGCCCGGGCTGGGAGTCGCGCTATGGCAGCGGGATTCGAACGGGCCGGCCTTCGGCGGCCGACAGGTCGGCGGCGAGGCAGATTTCGTGCGTCTTGTACGTGTCGGCGACGCTGGCGTGCGATTCGCGATCGTTCAGAATGCACTCGACGAAGTGATCCACTTCCCGCTGAAAAGGATGGTGCGACACGTCGCCGCTGTCGGGCAGCACGGCCGGAACGGTGGCCCAACCGGTCTGCCCGGGCCATTCCGACGTGAAGAGCTGGTTGTTTCGGATCGTGCCCTTGTCGCCGAACAGCTCGATGTTGAACACGTACGGCATGCGCGCCTCCAGGCAGCACGCCACCTTGCCGACGGCGCCCCCCGCGAACCGCACAATCGCCACCACGTTGGGATCGTATTCGTACTGGTAGGCGTTGGCCGCCGTCGTGTTGGAATAGGCGGACACCTCGACGGCTTCGTCCCGGACGAACCAGCGCATGGCGTCCACCGCGTGACAGCCGCCGGCCAGCAGAGACGACCCGCCGTACTCTTTCTTGATCATCCACGGCCACAGGCGGTACTGCGGCCCCACGCCGTGCAGGTAATCCACCTCGGCGTAGAAGACTTTGCCGATCAGGTCCCGGTCGAGCATCGCTCGGATGTTCTCGAACAGCGGATTCCAGCGGAGAACGAAGCTCGTGACGCTCTTCACGCCGGCCGCTCGGATGGTCCGGTCGAGTTGCCGCAGTCCGTCCAGGTCGATCGCGATCGGTTTCTCGACGATGACGTGCTTGCCGGCCCGCGCGCACGCCACCGCCTGCTCCACGTGCTGGTTGTGCGGCGTGCAGATCGCGACGATGTCGATGGCCGCCTCCTTCAGCATCTCCGCCGGATTCGTGAACGACGCGCAGTCGCGCAGGTGGTATTCGGCGGCCTTGGCGGTGGCGCGAACGCGGTCGCGGCTGCATATCGCCACCACGTCGCATTGGGGATTCTTCTCGAAGGCTTTGATGTATTCGTCGGAGACCCAGCCGGTTCCGATGATGCCGGCGCCCAGCTTCTTCATGCCGATCAGCTCCTCGCGCCCGCCTTTGACGCGTATTTGTCGAGAATCGGGACAAGAAAGTTCCGCGCCGCCGCGATTCGCCGGTCGATCAGATCGGGATCCATCTTCGACGCGTCGTCCGTGCCGTCCACGCGCTCCACCGCGATCGGATATCGAAAGCCGGCGCTGAACAGAATCCGGAACATCAGGTCGTGATCCACTTGACCCTCGCCCGGCGTGGGGAAGTTCGCTTCGGCCCGCATCCCTTTGTGGTCCTTGATGCAGACAGCCTTCACGTGCGGCGCGAGGTCGGGCAGGTCGGGGTCGGGGTGGATGCCCTCGTAGAAGGAAACGTTGCCGGCGTCCCAGCAGATCTGAAACCGGTCAGAGACGATCCGCCGCACCACCTCCAGGCACGCCTTAGCGTTGGCGGTGATGCCGGTGTGCGGCTTCACCGCGATCGTGATCCCGAGCTGCTCCGCCCGCCGCACGCCCTTTTCCTGCGCGGCGTAGAACTCGCGCGTCTCGATCTCCCAATCCCGGGCGCGCTTAGGAACGGTGGGGAACTTGTCGTAATACCACGGGCCGATGCCGACCACCGTGCGGATGCCGAACTCCGCGCACAGGTCGAGTTCCTTCATGTAGGTATCCAGGCCCTCGGGCTTCCGGATATCGGCCGTCAGTCCCACGAAGCTCATGAACGGCGCCAGCCCCGCGTCGCCGATTTGCCGGCGCAGGCTGGCGCGGCCGGCGGCGTCGAGCGCGGGCGAGAAGGCCGGCTTGCCCGCGTGCGAGTGGTTAGGCATCACGTAGCGATACCCCGCCTTGCGGATGCCTTCCAGCGCCCGGGCGAGCGGCTGGGCGCGATAGGGGAGGGTCTGGCAGCCGAGTTGGTAGCGCTCCTCCGCCGCCGCGGCCCGCCAGCCGGCCAGTCCCGCGGCGGCCTGTGCGAACTGTCTGCGTGTGGACGTCATCTTTCCGATGATAGTCCCGCCGCCAGACGAACGTTCGCCGGTCAGCGTCTGCCTATTGGTTGTCTTTCCACTCCTCGTACCACGCCATCTGGATCTGCTCGAGCTTGCCTTCGGTCGACGCCGCCGGATCGTCGTCGAAATCCTCCAGCTCGGTGATCCATTTGTGCAGGTCCGTGAAGCGGACGGTGAGGGGATCGAGATCGGGGAACTTTTCGTAGAGCGCCAGCGCGATGTTGTCCGTGTGGTCCCAGGTCATTCCAGCCATCAGATCTTCGTTCCTTTCAGCGCCTGCCGCACCACCGTGTTCATCATGTTCTCCGCCAGCTTCATGGTCGCGGCGTTAAGCTGTTCGATCTTGGCGCGGATCAGCAGGTGGTTGTCGGAGTGGTAGGCCAGCAGCAGCTCGTTCTGCGCCCGGTCGATGCCGCTCCGCTCCTCATCGGCGAGGTCGAAGTAGGCGTCGCTCTGCCGCGCTTTTTCCATCGCCGCGAGAATCGCGTCGGCTTCCACCCGCGCCTCGCGCGCCTGCCGTTCCTTCAAGTCCTCCTCGGCCATCTGGTAGGACTCTTCGATCATCATCTCCACCTGGTCTTCCGTGAGACCGTAGGAGGGCTTCACTTCCACTTCCTGCTGCTTGCCGGTGCGAAGATCGCGCGCGGCGACGTTGAGAATCCCGTTCGCGTCGATCAGAAACCGCACTTCAATCCGCGCCAGCCCGGCCGGCAGCGGGTCGATGCCCTTCAGATCGAACCGCGCCAGGCTCCGGCAATCCTTCACCATTTCGCGCTCGCCCTGCACCACGTGGATCAGCACGTTCGTCTGCCCGTCCACCGCGGTGGTGAAGTGCTCCGTGGCGCTGGCCGGGATGGTCGAGTTGCGGTGGATCAGCTTGGATACCACGCCGCCCATCGTCTCGATGCCGAGCGACAGCGGCGTCACGTCGAGCAGGAGCTTGTCTTCCACATCGCCCGACAGAATCGCCGCCTGAACCGCCGCTCCCAGCGCGACCACCTCTTCGGGATTCAACTCCGTGTGCGGCCGGGCGCGGAACAGCCGCTCCACCGCGCTGCGTACCAGCGGTATCCGCGTCGAGCCGCCCACCAGCACCACTTCGTCGATCTGTTCCACCGCGACGCCGGCATCGCTGATGCACTGCCGGCACGGTTCGAGCGTCCGGTCCACGATCGGCGTGATCAGGTGGTCGAACAGGTCGCGCTTCAGCTCGCGGAGATACTGGCGGCCGCCGTATTCGAACCGGATCTGCGTTTCGGGAACGAACGAGAGCTGTTCCTTCGCCTCGATGACAGCCCGGCGCAGCAACTGCACCGCCCCGCCGATTCCCGACAAGTCCTCGCCCCATTCGGTCTGGATGTCTTCCAGCGCGATGCGCAGCAGCAGGTTGTCGATGTCGTCGCCGCCAAGGTGCGTGTCGCCATTGGTCGCCAGCACCTCGAAAATGCCGTCGCGCAGCTTCAGAATCGAGATGTCGAACGTGCCGCCTCCCAGATCGTAGACGGCGATGATGCCTTCCTGGCGTTTGTCCAGCCCGTAGGCCAGCGCGGCGGCCGTCGGCTCGTTCACCAGCCGCAGCACTTCGAGCCCGGCGATGCGCCCCGCGTCTTTCGTCGCCTGCCGCTGGGCATCGTTGAAGTACGCCGGAACGGTGATCACCGCCTGCGAAATCGGCTCGCCGAGAAACGCCTCGGCGTTGGCCTTCAACTGGCGGAGAATCGCGGCCGAGATCTCCGGCGGCGTGAACGCCCGCTCGCCCAGCGCGAGCCGGATCACCGACTCGCTCCCCTCGGCGATGCGGAACGGAAACAGCTTCAGCTCCTCGCCGATGTCCTCCACGCCGCGGCCCATCAGCCGCTTCACCGAGTAGACCGTCCGGTCCGGGCGCGTCACCAGCATCTGACGGGCGGCTTCGCCGGCGACAAGTTCTCCCGCCTCGGTATGGGAGACCACGCTCGTCACGATGCGTCCGTCCGGTCCGGGGATCACCTCGGGCCGGGCCGCGTCCATGTACGCTACCAGGCTGTTGGTCGTCCCCAGGTCGATGCCGACGATGCGGGAGCGCTTCTGCTCCCCAAAATCGATATTGAATACCTGCATGATTTACGCGGCCAGCGCCTTCTCGACCTCGGTCACCAGGTTGTGGATGTACTTGCGCCGGTCGAGCACTTTGCGGATCTGTTCCAACGCCTCGCGCGAACGGTCCTCGTCGTATCGGCCGAACAGCCCGGCCAGTTGACCGTCCGCTTCGTTTCGTAGTCCGAGAAAGCGCCGGCGGGCCTCCTCCAGTTGCGGCCGCGCCGAATCGTCGCCGGTACGCAATTCCTCCAGCGCCATATTCAGCTCGAAGACCTCCTCGAGCAGATCCGGGTCCACGTTTTTCGCGCGCGGTTCCTCGGTTTGAAACCCGCTCTGCCGCAGCACGTACTCGGCGCGCGACACCGGATCGCGCAGCACGCGGTACGCGTCGTTGAGAATGGCCGTGGCCTCCAGCGAAAACTGCCGCTCCGTCGAGCCTTTGCGCGTGTAACGGTCCGGATGCAGCAGCCGGCTGAGGTCATAAAAACGTTTCTCCAGCGACCTCGAATCGATGGTGAGCTTCGGGTCGATCCCGAGGAAGCGGTAGTAGTCGGTCGTTGGCCGCTGCAGGCTATCGCAATAGTGGCAGAACAGCGAATGCTCCGCTGGATGGCCGCAATGCCAGCAGGGCTCTGCTTCTTTGAAATGGGTCACGCCGTAAACGAGGTTCCGCAGCCACAGTTTTTCGACGCGTTCGGATTCTCGAACGCGAAGCCCGAGTACATCAGCGATTCCTTATAGTCGAGCGTCATGCCGTTCAGATACAGCATGCTCTTCGGGTCGACGAATACCTTCACCCCGTCGAACTCGAATATGTGATCGTTCGGCCGTCCCTTGGGGTCGTACTTGAACTGGTAGCTGAGGCCGGAACACCCGCCTCCCAACACGCCCAGCCGAAGGCCCCCGCCGGAGACGCCCTCGCGGGCAAACGCCTCCCGGATCTTCGACACCGCTTTGGGCGTCACGTGAATCGTTTTTTCTTCCGTTATCGTGGACACGTTACGCTTTCTGCTCGACAGGCGCCTCCTGCCGGGGCGACTGCTTCTTCTTGTAGTCGGTGATGGCCGCCTTGATCGCGTCTTCGGCCAGCACCGAGCAGTGAATCTTCACCGGCGGCAGGCTCAGCTCGTTGACGATCTCCGTGTTCTTGATCTTGAGAGCCTCGTCCACCGTCTTGCCTTTCAGCCACTCGGTGGCGAGGGAGGAACTGGCGATGGCGCTGCCGCAACCAAACGTCTTGAATTTCGCGTCGTCGATGACCCCAGTTTCATCGTTGACCAGGATCTGGAGCTTCATGACGTCGCCGCACTCGGGCGCGCCCACCATCCCTGTGCCGACCCGCTGGTCGGTCTTGTCCAGCGATCCCACGTTGCGGGGATTGTTGTAGTGGTCCAGAACCTTGTTTGAATATGCCATGTTGGCTCCTTTATTCTAAAGACTCCCTCTGAGCGGCGCGCCTCTTCTCAGTGCGCGCTCCACTGCACCTTGGCCAGATCCACGCCCTCTTTCGCCATCTCGTACAGCGGCGACAGCTCGCGCAGCCGGCTCACCACCTCGACCATCCGCGCGCCCACGTAATCCACTTCCTCCTCCGTGTTGAAGCGTCCCAGGCCGAACCGGATCGAGGAGTGGGCCAAGTCGTCGCCGGCGCCGAGCGCCTTCAGAACGTAACTCGGCTCCAGCGTCGCCGACGTGCACGCCGAGCCGCTCGACACCGCCACGTCGTTGATGCCCATGAGCAGCGACTCGCCCTCGACGTAGGCGAAGCTGATGTTGAGATTGTGCGGCAGCCGGTGCTCCACGCTGCCGTTTATGTACACTTCGTCCAACTCGGATTCGATCTTCGCCCGGAGCTTGTCTCGCAGCCGCCGCAGCCGCTCCGATTCCTCCGGCATCTCCCGCTGGCAGAGCGCGCACGCCTCTCCGAATCCGACGATCGACGGTACGTTCAGCGTGCCCGACCGCATCCCCCGCTCATGCCCGCCTCCGTCCATCTGCGACGTAAGCTGCACTCTCGGGTTGCGCCGCCGCACGTACAGCGCGCCCACGCCTTTCGGTCCGTAGATCTTGTGCGCCGTGATCGACGCCAGGTCGATATTGTCCTGGATCACGTTCACCGGGATTTTGCCGATCGCCTGGACCGCGTCGGTGTGGAACAGCACGCCCCGCTCCTTGGCGATCTTGCCGATCTCGCGAACCGGCTGGATCACGCCGATCTCGTTATTTGCGTACATCAGGCTGACCAGGATCGTCTTGTCCGTGATCGCCTCCCGGAGCATGTCCAGGTCCACCAGACCATCCGCCTTCACCGGCAGGTACGTGATCCGGTAGCCCTGCTTCTCCAGCTTCTTCGTCGTGTCGAGAACGGCTTTGTGCTCGGTGGCGGCGGTGATGATGTGGTTGCCCTTTTCGGCGTACATCTCGGCCACGCCCTTGATCGCCAGGTTGTCGGACTCCGTCGCGCCGCTGGTGAAGATGATCTCCTTGGCGTTGGCGCCGATCAAGTCGGCGATCTGCTTCCGCGCCTTCTCCACCGCCTCCTCGGCTTCCCAGCCGAAACTGTGGTTCCGGCTGGCGGCGTTGCCGAACCGGTCCGTGAAATACGGCAGCATCGCGTCCACGACCCGCGGGTCCACCGGCGTCGTCGCGTGATTGTCCAGGTAAATCGGTTTCTTCATCGCAAGATCCTTATGAATTGCTCAGCGCGGGCATCGGCCGTCCTACGCTATAGAGACTCTTCGCGCCGTCTTCCCAGGCGCAGCTGTCCTCTCCGCTGATGTCCGTTATTGTGATGCCGGACAGCAGGTTCAAGATTCTCTCGTGCACCTTTCTGAGCGGCTCCCGCACCGTGCAGTGCGTCGATTGGTCGCAGGCGCCGCGCTCGGTGAAGCACGTCGCCAGGATGATCGGGCCGTCAATCGCCCGGATCACTTCCAGCGCGCTGATCAGCTCCGGATTCCGCGCCAGCCGGTAGCCCCCCTTGGTTCCCTGCTCCGCCGTGAGGATGCCGGTTCGCGCCAGTTTCTGCAGAACCTTCGAGAGCAGCGGCAACGGGATACGGTAGCACTCGGCGATCTCCTTCGCGCTCGCGCTGCCTCTCGCCCGGTGCACCGCCAAGTGCCGCAGCGCGATCAGCCCGTAATCCGCTTTCTTGGTCAGCTTCAACATCCCTCATCTAGGACCGAATCAGTCCTATATGAATTTTAGCCGCCTCCCATCCCCGATGTCAAGCCGCCCTTCCCTGCGTTCTCAACCAGTTACTTGCGGACCTTTTCGGTCCGCGATCCCGCGCGGCGCCGCGCGAATAGCAGCCCCGACCACGTCGCGTCCACCGCGCAAATCTTGTAGTCCACCCATCCGCGTTCCAGCCCATAGGCGCGCACCACCTGCTCGCTCAGATCCTTGGCCAGCGGCGAGGTCTTCTTCGGCCACACGATCCACAGTCCCCCGTCGCCGGCCATCGCCGCTGCCGCGCGCGGGAACCGCCGCTCCAACTCGGCGATGCTCTTGGCAAACAGGAGCACGATGCGGGCCGGCCCTTTCCCTTCCCTGGACAGGCGGGCACCCGCCGGCAGTTCACCCAGCAACTCCTCAAACGACTCCGGAGCTCCCATCAGCGCGACAGCCGAGCCCGCCTTGATCGCCAGTTTCTTCACCAGCGGCGTCCCGGAGTAGCCCTGCATCGTACCCGGAACCACGGGCGCCGCCGGCGGATCTGCCATCGCGGCCGCCGCGGCCCCCGCCGCGCCGCTCCAATCCGCGTACGCCGCGTCCGGCATGAGCAGCCGGACCGCCGCGGCCTTATCCGGTTCTCCCCCAACGAAAACCAGCGGGACCGCCCGCGTGGCCTTATACTGGCGAAGCGAAACGCCCACCGCTTTGCCGTGCGAAGGCATGCGGTCGAGGTCGATGACGAACGCATCCGGCGGGTTCTCCCGGAACGCGCGCAATTCCCCCGGTCCGATCTTCACCTTCACGTCCACCTCGAACCCCGCCGCGCGCAGCAGTGCGCCGCGCATCTCGGCTTCGGCCTGATTCCAGTGAATCAGCGCAACTTTCTTCACCGTGTCCACCCGTGGTTAGAGGTCGAAGACCGCGTTAGAAATACCAGCGTAGCCGGAGTCCGGCCGTTCGAGGTTGCACCACTCTTGTGCCGACGAAGATCGACTGGAAGTTGTACACGGCTGTCTGGTTAAATAAGTTGGAAACCTGCGCGCTAATGTCAAAGCGGCGCCGTCCTTCCATTATGCGCTCGTAGCCAACCACTATACCCGTAATCGTTCTGGGCCTGGCGCGAGGAGGAGCGGATCGCAGGTCGATGTATGGCAACAGATCCGAGTGGTCCGGATCGTTGGCGACCTGCATTGGGTCTGATGGATTGATCACCAGTCCGCTGTCGTGACGTACCGAAAGTGTTCCGTAGAAGCCGCGCCGCGCGGAATAGTTGAGTATGCCGTGCATGCCAAGCGCCTGGTCGTGGTCAATCAAAAATGCGCCTTCCGTCAAAGCCGCGATGGCATCGTTACCCAGAAAGAGTCCGCCCGTGAACGGCGGTGTGGAAATTGCGCGGGAGTGGGTCAGGCTCAATGTTCCGGAAAAGCCGTACGCCTCGGGGAAGACCAGGCGCCCCTCAACGCTATTTACGCGAATTCTTGCAAGAGAGATCGGGAAGATGATGCCCGTATTGAACAGATTGTTATTGTCCGCCTGATTCCAAGCCTGCTTGTGATAGAAGACGCCGCTTACGCTGAGCCTGCCGAACACCGCCTGCTGTACCCCGACTTCATATAGATTTTGCTGCTCGGGCCGGATCAACACGAAGGCGCTGCCCAAAGCTTCGCGAACGGCGGGCGGGGTCAGGGCCGCCGCTTGCGGCGAGTTGGAAAGCAGAAGGTTTTCGTTCACCGGCGTCTGATAGAGGCGATTATAAGAAGCGCGGAGTACCGTTCCCGTTTCGGAAAGGTTATAGGATACGCCGACCCGGGGCTGCCACTGAATTCCGCGCGCAAGAAAGCGGTAAGCGTCGTAGCGGAGACCGACGCTGAACTGAAATCTCTGTAGCCGAAAGCTGTCCTGACCATAACCGGAATACAACCGGCCGGCGTCCTGGGCCCCGAAGATGAATAGACTTCCGCCCCGCGTCAGGTCATACGGGAGCAATGCCGGATTGTAGCTGTCGCTCGTAGCCTCGTTGAACGTGGGGTCCGTGATGCCAAAGTCAAAGTTTTCGCGAGCGCTGAAACGCTGAAAGTCAAACCCGGCTCGAAACGTGTGTCTCCCCGCGATGCGATTCCAGCGATTGGCGACCGTGAATGTCCCCAGGCGCCGCGCCTGTGAAGCGGTAACTGGCGTGTCTCCGGGACTTCCAAAGAGCTGCGCGGTGGCTACCCGGTACGATAGGTTCGTTTCCCAGGTGCTCTGAGCATTGATCGTACGAATCCACGAGAGGGCCGTGGACAGATCGCGCATCAACTGTCGCTGATCCATGCCCAGCGCCTGCTGGCTGCGCAGGTTCGCCAGTTCAAAGGGCGAGCTGCCGGCCAGAATGTTCAGACGGAATATATTGTTTGCGTTCGGAGTGTAGTCGAATCGCGAGAAGGCCCGTGTAGAGTGTCCCGCGTTATGAAGGTTGTCGAGAGAGACTTGATCCAGATACCGCTGGGTCTTCAGCATGTGTACGGACCCTGAATAACCGAGCTTTCCGTTTTCTCCAGCGACCTGCGTGGTCTGCTCGAGCGTGCCAAACTGAGCCGCGCCGAGTTGGACGCTGCCGGTCAACAGCCTCCCAGTCCCGGCCCCGGACTTCGTTGTGATGTTCGCGACGGCTGCCACTTTGTTGCCGTACTCGACGGGGATATTTCCGGTGTACAGCTCCACCGTTTGCACGATGCTCGCATCGACGGCATTCGCGAAGGCGCCCGTGAGTTGATCGCTGATCGGCATTCCGTCGATAACAAAGGTCATCTGGTTGTGGGCGCCCCTCGGGTGAATGGCTCCATTGGCGTTCTGTTGGAAACCCGGAAACGTCACCAGGACCGACTCGATGCCTCGGTTGCCGGCCGGAAGCGCCATTTTCTCGATGGCAGTCTGATTTAACTCCGCTCGTGTGCCGGTCTCTTCGGGATTCACCAACTGAACAACATCGAAGGCGGAGATTTCGATGTTGGTAGTGGCTGCCAGGAGTTCCATTCGGATGGATTCAACATAAGGAATGGTAGACCGAAGCGACACTGTTCGGACGGAAGGCGCAAAGCCGTCACGGGTCACGGTCAACTGGTAGGTCTGAAACGGAATGTTTGTGATCGTGAACTGTCCATCGTCGCCCGAGGCGGTGGCAGCGCGAAACCCGGTCACGGCATTCTCCAGCCTGATCTGGGCTCGCGGGATACTGGCGCCGGCCGGATCGGTTACGACGCCCCGAATGACCGCTGTTGTTTGCGCACTCAAGCTCGCGACCAGGGCAAGGACCCAAAGCGAGCTGCAAATGATTCCGGACGTGCTTAACATGGCGTCGCTCCAGCCGGCCGCCGGCAGGCCAGTCTCGAATTCCTTCAGACGGGCCCCCGTTCGGCCATCATCGGCGCCCGTGCGGACGAAAGAACGATATGCAGGGGGAGAAGAGACACCATAGCCCAGGCCCCAGCATTGACCATGGTTAACAAGTATACATTAACCATACCTTCGGAGGCAACGCCCGCCCCGGCCGCCGCATAACGTTGGAGGTGGAGGAGAGCGGGGCGTTCAACCGGAGGGAAGGCAGCGCTGGCTAACGGCGGCCGAAACCGCCCGCAACGGAAACGCGCAGCGTCACCGTGATCGGCCCATTCAAATAGCTCCGGTGAAACGAAGCCCTCACGCGGGTGCTCGGCCCATTCACCGTCCCGTCCTCCGATCGGTGAGCTTCGACGTAGCCGGTGGCGTTTTGCACGGTGTGGTCAAGCGTCTCGCCCGTTGCCAGCCTTGCTGTCCCGATGCGGAGACCGTTCGCTTTGAACAGCGCCTCGTAGAACTGGTACAAGCGCGTCATCGGGAGCGTGGTCCGGTAGCGGCATTCGAGATAGCGCTTGCCGTCGGCCGTGCCCGGAACCGGCTTGAGCGGCAGATTCGTCCCTTCCTGAACCAACCACGACGGCCACTGCAGCGGGGGAGCGTCGTCGTTGTAGAACGAACTCCGCGGGATGGCGGCCGCTGGGACCGGTTGGTCGTAGCGTCCCATATCAGCGATGCGGCGTTGGTGGGTAGCCTCCGCATCGGCGAGGACCCGGCGGGTGTGCTCGTCGCGGGATCGCTCGATCTCCTGCGGGGACCTGGGGCGCCTGCGCGGGTACGCGCCGGGTCGCGAGGGGCCGGGTCCCACAACCGGAACATCCGCTGTTGAAGATGCCTCGGCCGTCGCGACGGAGGACTTACTGGAACAACTCACCCACACCGACGCGCCTGCGGACACCTCGCGGAGCTTGATCAACAGGTCGCACTCCGGCGCGTCGGCGCGTATCGAGATTCCGAGCCCGTCCGAGCCTGGCAGAAATGCAATCCCCGCTTCGTTGAACGCATTTCGCAGGCGGTCGAGCACCTGCTGAATCGAAGCTTCCGTGGTGTACGAAGACTCGACGAGGTTCTGTGTAACCTCCATTTGCGGGTTTGAGCCCGGATAGGGCACAAGCCAGGACGGCAGTTGCTGCAATGACTGGCCGAAGCCGAGGCAGGCGAGCAGTAACAAGGCGAACCTGCGCGGACTCATTCTGATCCGTAATCGGCTGTTCTGTCCCGGGTCTTTACCCTGTCCGGTCCCGCGAATGCGTGATGGCTGGGGCGCCGCGCCGGCTCAACTTCGCCGCGCCTGTCCGAGAAGATGGTGAATCACCGCGTCGAATTCCGCGGTCGGTGAGAAGTCGACAAACTCGGCGTCCTCCAGCATCTCCGGCGCATGTCCGGGCGCCCAGTAGAATGCTTGGCCTGCATCATAGTCCTGGTGGCCCGTTTTGATGTGCATCCGCACTTTACCCTTCAGAACGTATCCCCAGTGGGGGCATTGACAAAGGTCATCCGGAAGCCCTTTGAGCGCCGGCCGCAGGTCCGTTCCCTTCCGCGCCCGAACGAACGCAACGGACATATTTCCAAGACTCTGCTTTCGCAGATCGACGCCGTCGCCCTCGATGACCGGCTGCATGTCGTCTCGTCTCAGACCGAGCATCTGTCCTCCTCTTTGGTGATTTGACCCTCAGTATACCGGGTCATCTAAACCACGCCTGCGCCTGCTTGGATGAGGCGCCTTAGTACACGCGTTCGGAATTAAGGTGACGCAACCTGGCTTACGTACTTCGGAACCAGTGCGGCGACAGCGTCTCAGCGTTCAGAACTAAACCGAGAACTTCGGACTAGAGGGACGGGCCGTGCTTTCCTGACTGGCGCCCGTCGAACGTGAACCGCGACCGCGAGACCGGGTCGGGTTCAGCGAGTGGAGCGGTGGGGTTGAAGCGGGAGGCCGAAACAGGGTTGTAGCGCCAGGTCCGCCTCGGCCAGGCAGGTTCAGCGTAGTGCAGTCGGCCGGTATCGACGGTCCGGTCCAGCCGCGTGTCGCGCGCCTTGTAGACTTCCCCCATGCCGCCCGCCCCGAGCCCCGCAACGATCTCGTACGGACCCGAGCCGGCTCCCAGCGCCCAGCGTCATATAGCGTGCGATTATACCATTGAGTAAGTTCGGGGCCGGGAATTTGCGCGCGACACGACTGGCGGGAACTCGGCAATCCTGGTACAACAGAATCCAGCATCGGTAAGGAGAGAAGCGATGATCGAGCACGACATTTCGCGGAGAGGCTTTCTGCGGGGGGCGATGAGCGTGGCAAGCGTCGCGGCCCTGGCGGAGGAAGCGATGGCGCAAACGGGGGCGTCAGGCTCGGGTGTTCCGACCCGGGCGCTGGGCAAGACCGGAGAACGGGTATCGGTTCTGGGCCTCGGCGGCGCGCATGCCGGCGGGATCAAGGACGACGCCGAAGCAATCCGGCTGATGCACGCCGCCATCGACGAGGGGGTCACCTTCTTCGACAACGCGTGGGAGTACAACGGCGGCAGGTCGGAAGAGCTGATGGGGAAGGCGCTCAGCATGGACGGCAAGCGCAAGCAGGTGTTCCTCATGACGAAGTACTGCGAGCCGACCTACGAAGGCGCGATGAAGAATCTCGAGGACAGCCTGACGAAGATGAAGACCGATCATCTCGACCTGTGGCAGATCCACGAGATGAACAACGACAACGATCCCGAGTGGGTGTTCGAGCGAGGAGCGGTGAAGGCGGCGCACGACGCCAAAAAGCAGGGGAAGGTCCGCTACATCGGCTTCACGGGACACAAGGATCCGCGGATCCATATGGACATGCTGACGCGCAAGTACGAGGGCAAGCCGGTGGATTGGGACGCGGCGCAGATGCCGGTGAACGTGATGGACGCGCACTTCCGCAGCTTCCAGAACAACGTGATTCCGGCTTGTTTGAAGCGGAAGATCGGCGTCATCGGGATGAAGGGGCTCGGCGGCGGCCGGGGCAACCTGCTGGGAAAGAGCGGACTTACGTTCGAGGAGTGCATCAACTGGTGCCTCAACACGCCGGTGGCGACGCAGATCGTCGGCTTCACTTCGGTCGATCAGCTCAAGGAAGGGGCGAAGCTGGCGCGGGAGTTCAAGCCGATGGCCGCCGACGTGCGGCAGAAGCTGCTGGCGCGCACGCGCGAAGAAGCGGGCGATGGCCGCTACGAGCTGTTCAAATCCACGAAGATGTTCGATTCACGGCATCACCGGGTGTTGCACGGGTTTCAGCCGGGGCTGGTGGGGTAAGCCGAGGCTCACTTGAGGAATTCCTCGACGTAGCAGTCGACGGCCTCGCTGACGTAGCGGTAGCGGAACGAGGGGCCGGCGTCCACCACCTGGTTCATCCAGTTGGCGGGGTCCGACCACAACACCGGGCGACCTTCCATCGCTTTGAGGAGGTCCGGAAAGTCCCAGTGGCGCGCGAAGCTCCAGATCATGACGTCGAACAGGTGATTGGTCAACGGGGCTTCGAAAGAGGAGCGGAGAGTGTGGGGCGTGCGGTCGAGCCAAAGGCGGGCGAGACGGGAATCCATGGCCGCGGCGAGCATCAGCCAGAAGCCCTTCACGCCGCGGGCGTAGGCGCGGATCGCCGCAGGGTCCACGTCGGGCCGCGCGGCCAGCAGGTCGACGCCGCGCAGGATGTCGTGCGCGCGCATGGCCGGGAGGCTGCGTCCCACCAGGTCCGCGCGCTCGTTTGTCAGCCAGTTGCCGAGGAATGGACGGCCTTCGTTGGCGGCGGGCGAATCGCGCGGGTCGAGTTCGAGCACGACGCTGCCGGCGCGCGCGAGGGCTTCGGCAATGGCCGCCGTGGACTGGCTGCGTTGTACGAACAGCGGGACCGGGAGGCGCTTCTCCTCCACCACCAGCGTGGCGGGCTTGCGTCCAGGCTTGCCGGGGAGATAGAGCTTCGCCGCGAGCTGGATGCCGGGCTCGCTTTCAAAAGCGATCTGCTGCACGCGATAACCCTCGGCGGTGGATTCCTCGCGGACCTGGACGGACGGCGCGGCGCCGTTTGACGGCACGCCGAGCCGGCGGAGTTCCGCCTTCAGCTTATCGACGGACCGGGGCTGAAGGCGCGCCTTCATCTCGTCGTGGATGATCTGGTACAGCTTGCGGCTGCCGGGCTCCTCCTCGACGTTGCCGCTTTTGGTGACGCGAAGCTCAAGGTTCGTGTAGAGCTTGACGGGCTGGTCGGCCGGATCGCCCTTGCCGTCCTTGAGCCAGCGGATCAGCCAGGCGTAGATCGCCTCGCGCGAGTCTTTCGGCGTGCCATGCGGCCCCTGACCGACGAAGAACTGGACGCGGTCCTCCGCTCCGTATAGGCCGTAGAACCGCCGCGCTTCCTCGTAAACGGGGCGCGCTCCTTCCGGCGTGAAATAGTCCTCGGTGGTGGCGATGAGAAGCCAGGGCAGCGGCGCGGGCAATTCGACGAAGTCGGCGATATCGAGGCCGGAAGCGAGAAAAGCGGGCAGGCTCATTTCCGAATCGGCGGTGGGGCCGGGGAATAGCTTGCGAAACGTGTTGATGTAACAGGCGGGCGCCGCCGCTTTGATACGCGGGTCGAACGCTGCAATGTAAGTGGTAATGCAGCCGCCGCCGGAGCAACCCGTTACGCCGAGCCGTTCGGGGTCGACGTCGGGGCGGCTGACCAGGTAGTCGAGGCCGCGCCGGGCGTCGTTGATGAAGTAGCGGGCGACGCTCTGGCCCAGCAGGATGCTGCGCGCGCCGAGTTCGAGATGCTCGTTGCCGCCGCCGCCGGTGAGCGTTCGACCGAGTTGCGGGAGGTAGTGCTGCTCGCGCTCGCCCTGGCCGATGGGATCGTACGCAAGGGCGACGAACCCCTTCCTGGCGAGGTTCGCGGACAGGAGTTGGCCTTCGGGCTTGCCCTCTTGCGTGTGGCCGATGGGGACGAGCACGCCGGGATAGCGGCCGGGGTCGCTGGGCCGGTAGAGGTTGCCCGTGACGTGAAAGCCGGGAAGGCTTTCGAAGATGACTTTCTCGACGACGTAGCCGTCGGCGCGGATCTCGCCCGTGGTGCGGGCATTGAGCGGTCCGTTGTAGTCGATGAGGCCGCCCAGGAGTTCAACCAACTTGCCGCGTACGAACTCTCTCCGCCGGTCGGCCGCGGCCCGGTCGCGGATTTGGGCCATGGCGCGCTCGCGCTCGTCAAGCTGCCGCTGCGCGATGCGGTCGAGCCACTGAAGGAAGGGGTCGGGCTCGGTGGTTTGTGCGGGCAACAAAGACACGACGGCAAGGAAAGCCGGCAGGAGAGTTTTCATTATCGACCTTAAGTCCACGATTTCTGAAGTTCGCTCACGTATTTTCTCAAAGCGGGCTGTACGCAGGACCGACGCTGAGGGAGCAGAGCCCTCTCAGGCGAACGGCCATATTGGTATATTGTAGGCGACGCGGCGTGGGTAATGCCGTAGGGTTCTCGGATGGATGGATGCAATGTTTCAAGGACACGCCGGGAGCAGCCTTAATCGCCATATTGTTGAGCTGGCAGAGTCAAACGTGATCTCTTGCTGTTTCGACGGCGCCCCAGTGTGCAAAGCATGGGCAGAATCTATCGAGATGAAAGGACAGCGGAGAAGCGGGGTAATGCCCGTGGAGCGAAGGGCGGAAGGAGCAAGGCAGAGCTAGAGAGGCGACTGAAGGGAAGCCGGGTAGGGATCGGAAATCGAAGGGCACGACAACTGCGGTCGTCTCCCGGAGAGTGCAACGGGCAGAAGCGGTGGAGCCGCGGCGAGCCTGGCGTCGGCGATCCCGAGGCGGAACTTTGCGGAACCTCCGACGGTGCTGGATCGGTTCATTTGGAATTGTTTTTTCGAACAGTCGCTTGGTGGCGGAGAGGGAGGGATTCGAACCCTCGATAGAGTTTCCCCTATACACGCTTTCCAAGCGTGCGCCTTCAGCCACTCGGCCACCTCTCCGGCGCAAGTTAAAGGGTCGTTCTTAGTGTAGCGTGGTTGCGGGATGGACGCCACGCGCGGCGCTCAGAGGCCTTCCCACTCGCGCTCCAGCATACGCGCGTACTCGCCGGAGGCGTAGAGGGGAAACTCGTAGTCCGCCGGGTCCAGTTCGGCGTACTTCGAGAGGCTCAGGCGGGCGGCGAACAGATGGTCCGCGTAGCGGTAGTAATGCCGCAGGAAATCGTCGGACAGGATCTCGCGCGGCGGAGGCGTGGTGAAAACGGAATGGAGGCCGATCGCCCGGGAGAAAATGCCTTTGTAGTCGGTGACGCCCCAGCGGCGCATCTTATCCATTACGTTGGCCGGCGGGTCGTAGACCAGCAGGCACGCGAAGCTCTGGAAGGCGATGCCCTTCCCTCCCAGTTCCGGCTGGTGAGCGGCGAAGTCCAGGCATTGCTCCACCCAGCGGACCAGGTCCTTGCCGACGTAGCAGAGCATCTTCAGCTCGGAATAGCGGCCGGCGAGCAGCTTACGCTCCAGTTCCTCGCGGGACTGGCCGGTTTGCGGAAGCAGCCCGTGCATGATGAGGCTGGCGCGGGAGCTTTCAACGAGTTCGCCGGGGCCGGTGGCGTCGGAAAAAGGGTGGAGGATGAGGGGCGGGAGGGTATACACTCTGCGATCCGTGTATGAAGACATTTCCTTACTTACTCATCGTCTGTCCGCGCGGAATCCTTAGCAACCCCTTATTTCCGCTCCTCCAGCGTCACCGTCGCCTCGACTACCGAGTCAGTGCGCAGCACCTTCACCGGCGCCTCATCGCCCGGTTTCTTCGCGCGCAGCGCATAGGTGAAGTCGTAAAGATTCTGAATCGGCTTGCCGTCGAATTCGGTCAGGATGTCGCCTGCCTTCAGGCCCGCCTTCGCCGCCGGGGAACCTTCGCGCACATCCGCGAAGCGGAGGCCCTTCGGGTTGTCGGCGAAATCCGGCACGCTGCCGAAGTACGGCCCATACCCGCCGGCGCTGCTGCCGGCGATAGCGCCCATCTTGCCTCCGTGCGGATCGACCACGCGCACAAACTGCGGCCGCTCCTCCTCGCCGGCGAGCTTGTCGGCGACCCCGGCGATGAAGCCGAGCAGCTTCGCCGTCTGCGGGGCGTCGATCTTGTCCCACGTGTCGCTCGGCCGGTGATAGTCCGAATGCAGGCCGGAGAAGAAGAACAGGACCGGCACCTCTTTCGTGGTGAACGACGTGTGATCGCTCGAGCCGTACCCGGTCAGGTCCGAATACTCGATTTTCAACTCGGTCCGGTCGAGCATCGAGTCCAGGACCTCGCGGAAGGTCGTGCCCGTACCGACGCCGCCCACGTACACCTTGGAATCCCGGATGCGGCCGATCATGTCCATGTTGATCATGGCCACGGCTTTGCCAAGCGGCATCAGGGGATTGTTCACGTAATGGCTGGAGCCGAGCAAGCCCAGTTCCTCGCCGGCGAAGGTCATGAACAGCAGCCCCCGTTTGCGTTGCGGCTGCGCAGCGTAATAGCGCGCCAGTTCGATGACGGCCGCCGTGCCGGAGGCGTTGTCGTCCGCGCCCGGGTGCGGCTTGCCCGCCTCCGACGGCGCCATGGAGAACTGCTCGCCAAGCCCCAGGTGATCGTAGTGCGCGCCGATGACGATGTATTCGGGCTCCCGTCCGGGCAGGTAGCCGACAACGTTGCGCACCGTCCGCAAGTCGCGCCGCAGATCGGTCTGCAACTGAACGGTCAGGGTCTCGGGGAGGGCGAAGCTCCGGGGCTTGAGATCCTCGTCGATCCCTTTCTGGATATCGGCGAGCTTCCTGCCCGCCTGAGCGAGCCACTCCTCGGCGATCTCGGCTTTTACCTGAACGAACGGGATGCCGGCGTCGGTGGGCCCGACGGTGCTCTCGAACTTCTCCAGGTCTCCCTCCCGGCCGCCGTGATTCCCGGTGTCGTTGATGAAGAGCACGCCGAGGGCGCCGTGCATCTTCGCGTTCACCGCCTTGCTGAACAACTGCGCGTGCTCGGTGTACACCTTGCCGGCGAAGATGCTCTTCTCGTCGTACTCCTGCGGCTCGTGCCGGAGGACAAGAACGAACTTCCCCTTGACGTCCACCCCGGCGTATTCGTCGTAGCCGTACTCGTTGGCCGTGATGCCGTAGCCCACAAACGCCACCTGGCCGGAATAGCTGCCGCGCGCCGAGAAGTTGAACGGGATGAACTCGGTCTGAAACTTGAGGGCGCGCTCGGCGCCGGCGTCGCGGACCACCAGCCGGTTGTTGGCGCCGATTCGCGCCTTGGTGGTGACGGTGAAGTCCTGGTAGAAGCTCCGCCCGTCGGCCGGCTGGAGGCTCGCCTGGCGGAACTGGCCCGCGATGTACTCGGCCGCCTTGTCGAGCTCGGGACGGCCCGTTCCCCGCCCTTTCATGTCCTCGGAGGCGAGAAAGCGCACGTGCTGGAGGTATCTGTCCGAATCGAACTCCGCCGCGCGCTCGGCCGCCCAGCCGCAGGACAGGAGGACAAACAGAGAGAGGACGGCGGTGATTCGCTTGACCATTGGCGTAAATTCCCGTTGATTACTGCGCAAGCGGAGTCGGAAGGGTTACCGAACAGCAGGCCTCGTCGGCGCCGTTCGTCTTCTTTTGATACTCGATTTCCGACTGGATGATCTGTCTCAGGTTTTCCCAAGGAATCTGGTTAGGAATGCGGCGTCCGTTAACGAAAAGAGTGGGCGTGCCGGAGATGCGGAGTTCCTTCGCCTCGAGCACGGAGCGGTCGACATCGGCCGCGGTGGCCTTGGCGTCCAGGCAGTTGCCAAGCTTGAATTCGTCCATCTTCCTGCTCTTGGCGAACTCGAGGAACTTGCTTTTGAAGTTCTCCGCCGTGATCTGGGCCTGGTTCTGGAAAACCCAGTCGTGGTAGTCCCAGAAGGCCGCCTCGGACTCGCGGTAGGCGCACCGGCCGGCCAGGGCGGCGGAGCGGGCCCAGGGATGAATCTGATCGAGAGGAAAGTCCTTAAAATAAAGGCGCACTTCCTGAGGGAACGCCTGGATCAGCTTTTCGCGAAGCATTTTCCCTTCGTGCGCGCAGAACTGGCATTGAAAATCGCTGAAGACGACGAGCGCAACCGGGGCGCCAGACTTGCCCAGGCTCGGCTGGGATTCCAGCTTGAGCTTTTCAATTTCCCTGTAGAAAGGGTTTCTCGCGATATCGAAGACCAGCGCCCGCGCCACTTTCTGCCCATCCTGGGAAACGTAGAAGTTCTCATCCTGCGTGATGCCGCGGGCGGAGCCGCGCACGGTCACTTCAAGCAGGCCGGGGAGGTCGGACTTCTTCGGATCGGAGACCTCCACTTTGACTTCCGGTCCCCACAACAGCAGGTGCCGGACAAACGTTTCGAGGGTCGCCTTATCGAGGGCGGATTTCTTGCCGGTTTCCGCCGCCTGGGCGGATACCAGCAGGGCAAACGCAAGAAGCCCAGCAGCCAAATGACGCATATATCCTCATCTTATCGCGAGCCCGCTCAAACCGGCCCGCATCTTACAACACGGGTCCGATACGCCAGACCACGAACTCGTTGTGTCCCAGGCGCTCGCTCGAGGTTTCCTCTCCGGAAGCGACCCGGAGGGCGAGGTCGAAGATCTCCCGGCCCACCTGCTCGACGCTCGCCTCGCCGTCGGCAATGCGGCCGGCGTTGACGTCCATGTCGTCGGGCATGTTGCGGAAGGTGTGGCTGTTGGAGGCGATCTTAATCACGGGGACGATGGGAAATCCGCTGGCGCTGCCGCGTCCGGTGGTGAAGGCCATGATGTTTGCCCCGCCGGCGGCCAACCCCGCCAGCGAGATGGGATCGTTGCCGGGCGTATTCATGAACACGAAGCCGCTGGTTGTGACCGGCTCGCCGTAGTCCACCGCGTCGGTGAGCGGCGAGACTCCGGCCTTGGCGGCCGCGCCCAGCGACTTCTCCAGAATCGTCGTCAGCCCGCCTTCCTTGTTGCCGGGCGTGGGATTGTCGTCGAAATTGCAGCCGAAGCGGCGCAGATAGTCCTTGTATCCGTCGACGAAGCCGAGGAACTTCTCGGCCACGCCGCGGTTGCGGGCGCGCCCGGCCAGCAGGTGCTCCGCGCCGAAGCATTCGGGCGTTTCGGCCAGGACGGCGGCGCCGCCGTAGTCGATGAGCAGATCCGAACAGTGGCCGAGCGCGGGATTGGCGGTGATCCCGGAGAACGAATCGGAGCCGCCGCATTGCAGGCCAAGCACGAGACTGGCCGCGGGCGTCTCGACCCGTTTCTCCGACGCCGCCCGCTCGACCAGTTTCCAGACCTCGCGCCGCGCCGCCTCGACGGCGGCTTTCGTGCCCCCGGCGCCCTGCAACGTCAGCCCGACTACCCGCTCCGTCCTCGACTGTCCGTCAGGGAAGTAGAGGCTCACCTGGTTGACTTCGCAGCCAAGCCCCACCAGCACGGCGCCGGAGACGTTCGGGTGATGGAGGATTCCGCTCAGCGTGCGCTTGAGCAGGTCCGTTTCGGCGCCGACGGGAATGCTGCAGCCGCCGTCCAGCGGAAAGGCGGCGACGCCGTCGACCCCGGGCGGAAACTTTTCGTTCTCGAACAGCCGCGCGACCTGGTTTACGGTGAACGCCGCGCAGTTGCTGGCGGCGACCACCGCGATGTAGTTGCGGGTCCCTACCCGGCCGTCCTCGCGAGGATAGCCGAGAAAAGCGGGCGCCGAGGCGGGCGGCGTCCGCAGCGGGATGTCGCCGGACGGCAGTTCGTATTCGGCCGCGCGCTCCTCGTAGACGACATTGTGAACATGGACGTGGCGGCCCGGCTCAATCGCCCGTCCGGCGCGTCCGATCATCTGTCCCCAGCGCGTCACCTGCTCGCCGTCGCCGATCGGCTCCAGCGCCACCTTGTGACCCGGAGGCACGGGGTCCTGGACGGTAACGGTCCTGCCCTCGGCGACGATCCGGAGACCCGGAGTGAGGGGAACGCGCGCGACGGCGACGTTGTCGGCGTGATGGAGATGGATAACGGCGTTATGAGCCGTGGGCAACTTGACAATCTGGTCCATTCGGGTTCAGGAGCGGGGGGGACCGGGAGTCCGCGCCGGCGGAGGTTGCGCCGGCGTGTTCGTCGGGCCTTCGTCCGCTCATTATACTTGATGAGTGAACCGCCCGTTCGCGCGCGCCGCGCTCCTCGTCCTCGCGGTCTACTTCCTCCTGTTCTTCCGGCTCGACGGGGTCGGCCTGCTGGGTCCCGACGAGCCTCGCTACGCCGCGATCGGCCGGGAAATGGCGCTTTCGAGCGACTGGGTTACGCCGCGGCTGTGGGGCCAGCCATGGTTCGAGAAGCCGGCCCTCTTGTACTGGATGACCGGGGCCGCTTTCCGGGTGGGCTTCGGCGACGATCTGGCGCCGCGGCTGCCCGTCGCCATCGCGAGCCTTGCCTTCCTGGTGTTCTTCCAGCGCGCGCTTCAGGCCGAATTCGGGCGGGCCGCCGCCTGGTACGCCGTTGCGGTTCTTGCGACCAGCGCCGGATGGATCGCTTACAGCCAGCTTGGCCTCACCGACCTTCCGCTGACGGCTGCGCTGGGGGCTTCGATGCTGCTGATCCTGCGGTGGACCGGCTCCGGACGGACCGGGCTGCTGGTATGCTCCGGCGCAATGCTCGGCCTGGCGGCGCTGGCGAAGGGCCTGGTTCCGTTCGCGCTGGCGGCGCCGGGACTCTGGTTCGGCGCGAGGCGCGGGTGGAAGATCGCGCTGGTCCCCGCCGTGGCTGTACTGACGGCGGCGCCATGGTACATCGCCTGCTGGCTGCGCCACGGACAGCCGTTCGTGGACGACTTCATTTGGAAACACCACTTCGAGCGGTTTTCGAGCGACGCGATTCAGCATGTGCAGCCGTTCTGGTTCTACGTTCCGGTTCTGCTTGGCGGCCTTTTCCCGTGGAGCGCGGCGCTGGCGGTTGTGCCCGGCCGCCGGCTCTGGCGCGATGTCCGCCTGCGGTTTTTGCTGGCCTGGTTCGCGTTCGGTTTCGTGTTCTTCTCGGCGGCGACGAACAAGCTGCCGGGCTACCTGCTTCCGCTGCTGCCGCCGGTCTGCGCGGCGATCGGCGTCGCACTGGCGAATGGGAGAAACGCCTCCTGGGCGTTGGGCGTGGCCGGCCTGCTGCCGGGCGCGATTCCGGCCGCCGCGCCGATCCTGCCCGATGCCGTGCGAGACGGTCTTTCGCGCGCCAATCCCGCCGACATATGGTGGTGGGCCGCGCTGCCTTTCCTCGGCCTCGCGGCGCTGGCCTGGCGGTTGGACCGGCGCGGGCGGCGCGGCTATGCGATCGGAGCGATCGCGGCGGCCGCCGTGGGTTGCGTGATCTACCTGAAAATCGCCGTCTATCCGCCGCTGGACGCGACCGTATCGACGCGCGCGCTCTGGCGCCAGGCGGCCCCGCAGCGGGAAAGCGTGTGCGTCGAGCCGATTCATCGCGCCTGGCGCTACGGCCTGAACTACTACTCGGTCGAGCCGCTGCCCGATTGCAGCGCCGAACCGCGGCCGCTGCGGGTGAAGCAGCGCCCGGGCGCGCCGGCGTACCTGGCGGACTGAAACGTCCCCGTGCCGCGCGTCACATCGCGGTCTTCTCGAGCCCTTTCAGATCCTTCTCGATCGTCTCGACGAGCTTCTTGCTCTTGTCGTCCTCGGGAAGAGACTTGACGGCGTTGAGCGCTTCCTGAAGGAAGAGCTTCATGCGCTCGGGCTGGTCGGCCTTGGATCGCGAATAGAGCTTCGAGAGTTCGTGGAGCTTGGACGCCATCGCCAGGGTGAAGGTGTCCTTCGGGATCGCCATGCTCTCGCCCGTGAACGCCTGCTGGCCCTTGGCGACGTCGTCGCCCGCGCCGACAGCGCGCGCGGCGGCAAGCACCAGCGCCCGGCCGAGCACGCGCCGTTCCATGCTGTTCTGCTCCGCCTCGGAGAGTGCCATCCCTTGTCCGAGCCTGGTAAGTTCGGGAACGGCGCCCGCGCTGCCGCTCGGGAAGGTGAAGGTCAGGGGCACGGCGCCCTCATGCCGGCTTTTCTGAAAAGCCAGGAACGTTTCCGCGAAGTGCACCGCCTCCGCATTGGCCTGTTTGCGGTACAGGTTCATCTGGCCGCGCAGCCTTGACGCCGCCGCGGGATTGGCGCGGACGCCCATCTCGGCGGTATCGGCGAGCTCGATATAGCCGCTGGCCAATCCGCCGCTGAGGACCATCCGCCAAGGCTGGGCCCGCGCGGCGTACTCGTTGCCCGGCTTGACGAGGCTCTCCAGGTGATCGTTGGTTTTCAGGTAGTCGCCGGCGCCGTAGGTCTCGCCCGCGGCCTGCCAGTACCAGGCGGGGCTTCCCTTGGCCGGCGGCGCCGGGCCGCTCGAGCACGCAACCGCCAGCAGAACAAGGCTCAGGCACAATGCCAGGGCGTAGAAACCACGTGATCCTTCCCGATTCATTCAGCCTCCTGCCCCAAGACTGCTATCACAAAACGGGACGGGATTCAAGTGGGAGGGGAGGCGAGGCAGCCAAGCGAGGCCGATGCAGACGGGCGCTAACTCGCGCCGAAGGGGTGGTCGATGATATGGCGCCAGGCGCCGTCGGAGCCCCGGCGGAGCACTTCCGTGCTGCTGCCGCTCAGGAGCATCGGGCTTCCGTCGGGGCCGGTGGCCGACAAGGTCCAGCGCGAACGCGACAGGGCGATATCGCCGCACTGGTGCGCGAAGACGGTGTCGATCTTGATCGTCCCCTTCAGGGCGAGGAAAGCGGCGAGCCCCTGGCGGATGGCGTCCATGCCGCGGACCGCTTCGGCGTCGAGTTCCGGGACAAAGGCGGCGTCCGGCTCATACATGTCGCAGAGCGCATCGAGGTCGCCGGCGTTGAACGCGGCGGTGAATTCGGCGTGGGCTTGGGCGGGGCTGGTGAAGGCCATAGGCGTCACGATAGCACGAAGCCGGCCCGGACGCTTCTCACCGCTTCTTCAACGTCACCGATAGTTCGTTTCCCTCCATGTAGAAGAGGGTCTCGAGGTCGGGATTCGACGCGACGGCGTGGAGGTAGTTCGGCGCCGAACGGACGTTGTGCGCCAGGATGAGGCCGCCCGGACGCACCAGGGGCAACATCTTGTTCAGGTAGTCGAGGTAGCCGTCCTTGTCGGCGTCGATGAAGACGACGTCGACCGGGTCCGTCAGCCTCGTGATGGTTTGATGAGCGTCGCCTTCGACAATCGTCACGATGCCGTCCACGCCGGCTTTTTTGAAATTCTCCCGCGCGGTGGCGGCGCGCCGGGGGTCGTACTCGAAGGTTGTCAGGCGGCCGCCGGTCCGCTCCAGGGCTATGGTCAGCCACAAGCCGGAGATGCCGGTGGACGTGCCGATCTCGACCACGCGCTTCGCGTTCACAGCCTCGGTCAGCAGCCGGAGAAACCTTCCATCGGCGGCGGGGACGTTGGCGTAGGTAGCCCCCGCATTCACGGCGTCGCGGATGGCGGCCATGATGCGTTTTTCGGAGTCGGTGTTGGCCAACGGCGGGTAAGAACCGCTATCGGGCAACATCGTGCTCCGGCGCTGGCACGCGGCGCCGGCGGCGAGGCTCAGGGTCAAAACGAGGACGGCTGTGATGCATCGCATTTTTCGGGTTCCTTTCGGATCTACGGACGATGTTCGAGCGTGTACCCTGATTTTAGGATGAAGCGCGTCGGCCAGGCCTTGGCCGCGGCCGCGCTGTTGCTGGCCGCGTTCGTCGGGGTCGCTGCCTTTCGCGCCGCGACCCTCCGCTCCCGCCAGGTCGCCTCGCGCGGGCCGCTGGTGGCCGTGGACGCCAGCCGGGCGCCGGACCGTCTTGCCGAGGCCATACGCATTCGCACCGTCTCAAGGGAAGACGGCGAGGTTGACCGGGTGGAGTTTCTGCGCTTCCACGAGTGGCTGGCGTCGGCATATCCGAAAGTCCACGCCGCGCTCGAACGCGAGACGGTGAACGAACTCTCGCTTCTCTACGAATGGCGCGGGGAGGACCCTTCCCTTGCCCCGGCGCTGTTGCTGGCCCATATCGATGTCGTCCCGGCGGAGTCCGACGCCGGGTGGAAACATCCTCCGTTCGAGGGACGGATCGAAGGCGGAGAGGTCTGGGGGCGCGGCGCCCTGGACGACAAAGCCAGCCTCGTCGCGCTGATGGAAGCCGCGGAGTCGCTGCTCGGGCACGGCTTCCGGTCGCGCAGGACGCTGTACTTTGCGTTTGGGCACGACGAGGAAGTGGGCGGGCGGCGCGGGGCGCGGGCGATAGCGGACCTGCTCGCACGGCGCGGGGTGAAACCGGAATTTGTTCTGGATGAAGGCGGCGCGCTGACGCGAGGCCTGGTAGAGGGGGTGACCGCTCCCGTCGCGGCCGTCGCCGTGGCGGAGAAAGGCGTGGTGAACGTCGAGCTGACGGTCTCCGGCGCGGGCGGACATTCGAGCGCGCCGCCCCAAGCGACCGCCGCGGGGAAACTCGCCCGGGCCGTGGCTCGGATTGAGGCGAACCCGATGCCGGCGCGGCTGACGGCGCCGGTGAAGGCGACCTTCGACTATATCGCGCCGGAGGCGCCGTTCCTCCAGCGGCTGGCGGCGGGGAACCTCTGGGTTTCCGCGCCGCTCGTTCTGCGGTTCATGCAGCGGAGCGATACCGGAAATGCCCAGACGCGGACCACCTGCGTCGCGACGATTCTGGAGGCGGGGACCAAGTCGAACGTCATCCCGGCGACCGCCCGGGCGGTGGTGAACTGCCGGCTGCTTCCAGGCGATACCGTCGCCGGCGTGGCGCGACATCTGCGGGAAGCGATCGGCGACCCGGACGTCCAGGTGCGGGCGCCGGAAGTTCATTCCGAACCACCGCCTCCCTCCGACTTCGACTCGCCGGCCGCGCAGTGGCTGAAGCAGTCAATCGCGGAAACGATTCCCGGCGCGATTCTGGCGCCTGTCCTGACCACCGGCGCGACCGATTCCCGCCATTACGCGCGACTGACCCGAAACATTTACCGCTTCGCGCCGATCACGGCGACAGCCGAAACATTGCGCCTGGCGCACGGCGTGAACGAGAGGATCAGCGCGGGCGATTACCGGCGCGCCGTGCAGTTCTACGCGCAACTGATTTCGAACGCAGGGCGGTGAATCAGAACCGGAAGATCCGGCCGAGGGTGGCGTCCATCGCGCGGAAAAAGGTGGGGTTTGGGGCCACGGAGCAGTAGTCCCACCAGTCGCACCAGAGCCCGCCGGGCGTCGAGTAGAGGTAGGTGGTGGCCAATAAGCCGGCATGAATGCGGCTTAAAGCCGGTTGGAAACCGGCTTGCAGACTCGGAGGTTCGCCCACCTCGCGAAAGGTAGGAAATCCAGGCGTCGCCAGGAGGAGCAGTGGCCGCGCGTCGAGGTGGATAGCCGGTTTCTCGGGCGGGCGGCATAGGACTACAATGCCCACTGATGAGCGAATCCGAATACTGGCAGAGGACCGATTCGGTTGAGGAAAAGGTCCGGCTGATCGAGACGGCGTTTAAGAAGGGCGATTTCCGGGTGGCGAGAGCGCTGGCGGAGTCGCTGAAGGACACGATCCGTTTCGCGCAACAGGAAAACGAAAGCATCGGCGAGGCCGCAGTGGCGGCGGACGAGTACGTTCGGGTGGCCGATCTGCCGGAGCCATGGCGGCGCTGGGCTCGCGGGTGGGCCTACTCGAAGCCGGTGGCTCTGGACGAGACGGTGGCGCTGGCGCGCGAAGGGGAACCCGTGGAATTTGTCGCGGCGTTTCGCGCGGATCAGACCGAGTCGCTACGGCGGGAGGTCCGGGTGGCGGCCGTGGAAAAGAGCGGCGCGCTGCGCGAGGTTCCCTGCCAGGTATCGAGCGAGATCCGGCGAGGCGGGGAACGGCGGTGCCGGATCACTTTGCTCGCGGCCTCTCCAGCGCACACGCGAACATCGTACCTGGTCTTCTACGGCAATCCCAACGCGGAGCTGACGGATTACCCGACCGATCTGAAGGTGACGGGGGAGGGCTTCGCGCTGGACATCGAGAACGATCACTACCGGGCGTCGCTTTCGCGGCAGATGGGGCAGCTCGAGCGGCTGACGTTGAAGCGGGAGCACGGTCTGGAACTGTTCGCCGGGGGCGAAGGACACGCCGAGCCGCCGGGCATCGACTGGGCCCACGATTACGTGACGGCCGGCAATTTCCAAAAGATGCGTGTGACGAACTGGGCGACGTGTCCCGATTACGAAGTGATTCGGGGACCGCTGTCGGTGACGGTGCGGCGCTGGGGGTTCCCGCACTCGCCGGTGCACCCGGTGTTCTCTCCGAGCCGGATACATATGTTCGTGGAGTACCGGTTCTACGCGGGCGCTCCGTACTTTGTGAAGACCGGACGGATGGAGGCGCTGAAGGACCTCGATATCACCTATATGCGGGACGACGAATGGGTCTTTTCCGGGTACTCGTTCACCGATACGCTCTGGATGGGACCAGATGGGAAGCTGCGCGAAGGTCCGGTGGATCCGGGGCGCGCCGACGACCTCTGGGCGACCGGCTTCTACAACCGCACGAGCCGCGACGCGTTCATCGGGCTGTTCCTGGAGCATGAAGCCGAAAACGTATCGGGGCTGAAGCACCCCGGCGCGCCGGTATTGAGCTACCGGTGGCACGGCGCGGTGTGGAGCCGGCAGTTGTTCCACAACTCCGCGCTGCCGGCAGGCGCCGTTTTGAAGCAGAAGAATGCCTACCTGGTGGCGGCGTTTCCGGAGACGGGGGGCGCGGAGATGGTACAGCGCTTCCGCCGCCGCCTGCTGAATCCGCTGGCGGTGAGCGCGGCGGATCTTTCGCGCGGCGCGCACGCGGCGTCTGGAACCGGGGCCCTGGCTCGGTCGGGGGAGGCCGGCGATAGTCTCGTGGACAAGCGGCTGATATGGGAAGCGCTGCGCGACTGCAAGGACGAGCAGCTCTATACGGCGAACGCGAACGTGGTGGACCTCGGGCTGATTTACGACGTCCGCGTGCGGGGCGACGCAGTGCACATAGTGATGACGACGCCTCACCGGGGCCGTCCGCGATACGGCTACTACGCGTGGGGTTCCGGCGGGAACAGCCAGCCGGTTCGGGACCGGCTGCTGAAAGTCCCGGGCGTGAGGAAAGTAGTCGTCGAGCCGGCGTGGAATCCGCCCTGGGACGCGAACCGGCTGACGGAGAGCGGGCGGAAGGCTTTGGGGCTTCCGTGAGCGGCGCGGGTCTTGGCCGAGCAAGGTCAAACAGCGCATCGTGGGCCATCTTGGACACCAGGATCTCCTCGCTCCTCACCTGGAACGCCCTCGTCAGCCTGCTGCAAGACGAGTCCATCGCTCCGCGCTGGGTCTGGTCTGGATCAGACCACCGTGCTGGAAGGTGTTCCAGGACTTGAACCAGCGATTCGCGTTGAACCGGATGGTGTTTGTCGGGGATCGGGGTATGATGACCCTCGGCGGTATCGAGCAACTGCGGAAGATGAAGCAGAGTGCTCGCTGGGGATTGCCTCCTCGGAAAGTCCATGCCGCCGCAGACGCGCGTGGGCGAAGTGGCGGGCAAAGAACCGGGCGTGCGCGTGTTCGTGGTGCATAGCGAAGCGCACGCGTACCGCTGACGCCTTGCTCACCAACTCTCGAGCGGATGGCGTCTTCGCTCCAGCGGGAACGGCGTGCGGGCGCCGGTGCGTTGCGCTTCATACACGCCCATGATCATCTCGATCGTCCAACGCCCGTCGTGCTCGCTGCAGATCGGCTTCCGGCCGCGCTCGATGGCGTCGAGCAGATCCAGGACCATCAGCGCATTCGCGATCACGGAATGATCGCCGCGAAGTTCCGCTTCCCCAGGAACCGGCGCGGCGCGCCCGATTTTTTCCCAAGCGTGCTTTTCGTCCGGCAACCATGACGGCGTGCGCAGGATGTACGGCTGGCCGTCCGGATAGATCCCGTTCGGGAGAAAGACGACGCCCTTGGTTCCGACGATCTGGGTGGCGAAGCGCAGAGGATGGGTCTCGTCGCTTGCCTTGGAAGCGAAGTAGCCGTGAACGCCGCGGTCGAAAGCGAAGGTGGCCGCGATCTCCCGGCCTGCCACGGGACCGATCGGCTCGGTCGGCGTCCGGACATGGCCGCGGTTCAACTCGTGCCCCTTTTCGGTGACGTGGGCGGTCACCCAATTGGGATCGCCGGCGAAAATTCGCATCACGTCGCAGATGTGCGAGCCGAGCACCATCATGTCCTCGCCGCCGGCGCGGTGGTCTTCTTTGCCGCGGCCGCGGATTTCCTGGATGGCGCCGATCTCACCGGCGTCGACGACCTCCTGTACGCGCCGCACAAAGGGCGAGCCGCGCATCTGGTGCGCAAGCTGCACTTTCACGCCGGCGCGCCGGATGGCTTCAACCATGCGGTCGGCGTCCTGGAGGTCGCGCGCGAACGGCTTCTCCAAATAAATGTGGCAGCCCGCTTCCGCCGCGGCGGTCACCATCTCGACGCGCTGATCGAGCCAGCGGGGCCCGATGCTGACAAGGTCCGGCTTCTCTTTGCGGAGCATCTCGCGGTAATCGCGGTAACCGCGTTTGGCGCCGGCGCGCTCCACCGCCTTCGCCCGGCCGGCTTCATCGGCGTCGGCCACCGCCACCACCTCGATGGCTTCGAACGCCTTCCACACGATGTCGAGCCCGTGGCCGTAATTGCCGCGGCCGGTATGCCCGATGACGGCCGCCCGGCGCCGCTTTGACGGCGCGGCCGGAACTCCGAACGCGCCCAGGGCCCCAGCCAGCAAAGATCGCCTGTTCATCGTTTACTCCTCGCTTTTTTGGCCGCCGCTTTGTGCGGCTTGGCGTGCGCGACGGCGGGGGGCGGGTCGCTCGGCGCCCCCAGCGCGACGAAAGCCAGCAGAACCGCTGCCGGCCACAGTTGTGCGTACAGCCGTTGGAGCGATCCGCCAAGCAGCCAAGACAACTCGTCCGGCGATGCGAGGTAGATGCCGACGTAAGCGACCATCATCAGCGCCAGCGTCGCTGCGCCGAACCACAGCGCCGGGCGGTGTCGCCGCGCGATGTCGAACCGGAGCGCAACCGCCAGAATGCCCAGCAGGATCGCCGGATGGCTGACGCCGCGCCCCCACTCCAGCGCTCCGGTGACGAAGGCGCCCGCGACAGCGGCGTAGCGGCCCGGATCGGCCAACCTCGCTAACACCGCTCCGGAGGTCTGCCCGCGGAGCGCGGCGCCCGATGGGGCCAGGAACAGGTGGAAAGCGGCCAGCAGCGCCAGGAAGGGAAGACCGCCCGCCAGCCACCAGCGGCCGCGCCGGATCGATTCCGCTGCGCCCTCCGACCGCCACGTAATCAGGGCGTAGCACGCCAGGCTGAGAACGAAGAAGGCCAGCCCCTCGTTCTTTGCCCAGGCCGCGCTGCCGGCGAGCGCTCCGGCAAGCGCAAGCCACCCCGCCCGGGGCCGGTCCGAATAACGCCATGAAAGTAGAACGATAATCGTCGTAGCCAGGATGTAAACGCTGAGCGGAATATCGGCGTATTGCCAGGAAATCTGGTCAATATAAGACGCTCCGGAGAACAGAACCAGGCAGCCGAGCCAGGCCGCGCCCGCGCCCCGGACGAGCGCCAGGGCCGCCGCCAGCGCCGCGATCGCCGCTCCGCCGAACAGCCACGCCGTCCCCAGCGGAGCGGCGGGCGTGGCAGCCTCACCCGCCAGACGCCACGTCCTGGCGACGAAGCCCGGAAGCAGCAGCGGGTATTCCGGGTGCGTACGGGTAAGCAGTTCCGACGCGGCGTTCCTCCACTGGCCGTCCGGGGCCAGCAGGAACTTCGCCCGCAGGTTCCAGGTGGCGAAAGCGTCCCAGTTGCCGTGTGGGCTCGCGCGAGCGGTGTCCACCTGCGTGGCGACGATCAGCGCGATGCCGGCCCCCGCCGCCAGCGCAAGCAGCCAGTTCCATCGAAAGCTCGGCGGAGGGGGCACGGCCTCCTCCGCGTGCGACGCGCGTCGTCGCCAGGCGATGGCGGCAAGCCCCGACAGCAGCGCCGCCTCCACCCCCAGAACAACGCCGCGCTGCGCCGCGCCCGCGGCCAGCAAAACGAAGAACAGCGACGACGTAATGGCGACTCCGGCGCCGATTCCCAGCGCGATCTCCAGGGTCGCCGCCATCCACCGCGGACGGCGCGGAAGCCCTGCCAGCAGGATCCTGACCGCAAGCCATCCGATCGCCGCCGCAAGGGCGAGAGCCAGGGCCGTCACTTTGCCCCTTCTTTCCGGAACAGCACGACGCCGGCGTCGAAATCCCGTACCACTCGCAGGCCCTGCTCCCGGGCGAGGCGCGAACTGATATCGGAGGTCTCGACGTCGGCGGAGAAGTTGCCCAATACCAGCGGACCGCTGGCCGGATGATCGTTCGGCACGACGATGCGCGGCGCCAGCGCGAACTGCGCCCCGAAGAAGGCCGAGGATCCCCGTATTTCGCCGAAATCGAGGTTCGAAACATAGCCGACAACCGCGTCGGGCGGCAGCATCTTCATCGCCTCGGCGAACCGCGGCGCCTGATATCCGATGCGATAGGGATCCGGCTGCTGCTGGTTATAGAATTTCGTCGCCTGGTATAGGTCGAGCAAGGAGTACAGCGATAGCAGCGCGACGGCCGCCAGGGCCGAATTGACAACGAGCGAAGAACGAGGCGTCATTGTAACTCATCAGCGTAGCGCACCTTATCTTGCTATATTGGAGAAGAAAAAGCGAAGCCTTGGGCGACCTTCAAGAACAACTCGCGCTCCTGCGGCGCCGCGTGGCGCGCATCGACAAGAAGTACGCCGGTCCGCCCGCGATCGGGACAGTCTTCCCCTCGGCCCCGCCCCGTCCCGCGCGCTACTTCATCGACGAGTGGATGAGCGGGCAGGAAGTGGAGACGCCGCAGGGAAAGCATTTCCAGACCGAGCGCCTGTTCGAGCGGCATCGCCGCCACGGCGCGATGGACGTGTCCTCGCTCGAGGACCTGCCCGACGACCTGCTGGGAGCGATCTCCGGGGGCGAGGTGTCGCCCGCGCCGGCCCGCCGATGGGCGTTCCTCGACACCGAAACCACCGGCCTGGCTGGAGGCGCCGGCACGTACGCTTTCCTGATCGGCGTGGGTCGAATTTCCGATGAAGGCTTTCGCGTCCGCCAGTTCTTCATGCGCGACCACAGCGAAGAGCCCAGCCTGCTGCACGCGCTCGCGGAACACCTGGCGGCGTTCGACGTGCTGGTCACCTACAACGGCAAGGTGTACGACCAGCCGCTGCTGGAGACGCGGTTCCGCATGGCGCGGGCGCGGCCGCCGTTCTCCCGCCTTTCTCACCTCGACCTGCTGTTCGGCGCGCGGCGATTGTGGAAGCTACGCTTTGAAAGCTGCCGCCTGGTGGAGCTGGAAAACCAGGTTCTCGGCGTCGAGCGCCAGGGGGACCTGCCGGGCGAGCTGATTCCGTACGTGTATTTCGACTACCTGCGGAACCGGGAAGCGTTCCGGCTTGTGCCCGTCTTTCATCACAACGCCATCGATATTCTTACGCTCGCCTGCCTGACGGGCATCGTGCCCTACGCCTTTCGCTCGCCCGCGGACGCCCCGCTGGGACACGGCGCGGAAATGGTCGGCCTGGCGCGCTGGCTGCTTAGCGCCGGCCAACGCGAGCAGGCCCTGGCGCTGTTCCGCCGCGCGATCAACTGCGGCCTGCGCGACGACCTGCTTTTCCGAACGATGTGGGACGTCGCGGCGCTGGAGAAGAAGTTCGAGCGGGAAGGTGCGGCGCTGGCGATCCTCACCGACCTCAGCGCCTGCCGCAATCCGTACCGCGCGCAGGCGCTGGTGGAACTGGCGAAGCACTACGAGCACCGCGAACGCAACTACGCGATGGCGCTGGAGTTCACCGCCAACGCGCTCGAGCTTTGCGAAACGCCTGAGTTGCGCCGCCGCGAAGCACGCCTCCGCCGCCGCGCCGCTGTCCGCCCCGCCCGCCTCCTGTAGCCGCCGGCGTCACTCCTTGCCTGGCACCATCGGCACGAAGCGCACCGGCAGAATGGAGCGTTGCTTCATGGTTCCGTCCGCGGCTTTTTCCACCAGCACCAGTTCCTGGTCGAAGACCGTCCGCCCCACCGGGGCGATAAGCTTTCCGCCGGGCTTGAGCTGTTCCAGCAGGGCAGCCGGCAACTCCGGCGGCGCGGCAGTCAGCATGATCCGATCGAACGGCGCCTCTTCGAGCCAGCCCTTGTAGCCGTCGCCATGGCGCACCGTCACGTTTTCATACCGCGCCAGTTTCTGTTTTGCCGAGACGGCCAGCGGCTCGACGATCTCTATGGTGTAGACGTGTTTGGCGAGCAGCGCCAGAACGGCGGCCTGGTAGCCGGACCCGGCGCCGATCTCCAGTACCTTGTGGGTGTGCTTCACATCGAGCGCGTCGCTCATGAACGCGACGATATACGGCTGCGAAATTGTCTGGCCGTGGCCGATCGGCAGCGGATGATCGGCGTAGGCCTGCGCCCGTAGTTCGGCCGGCACGAACTCGTGTCGTGGAACGGTCCGCATAGCTCGCAGCACGCGGGCGTTGGAAATGCCCCGCGCCTCGATATGCTCGCGGACCATCGCCTCGCGCTGCTGCCGGTACATATCCTGCGCCGGCCACAGCCCTAACAGCGCAACCAGTGCAATAGGGCTCATACCCGCATCGTAGGCCCCCCCGCGCCGTGATTGCCACCCAATGCCAAATTGCCGTGGCAGGAACGACGGCAGGATAATCGGAGGCGGTGGTGTTTATGCGATCGCCGTTGATGGCTTTGATGGCGCTGGTTGCGTTGGCCGTTCCGGCGGCGGCGCAGTTCCGGCCCTTGTATCTGTCCGGCAAGGTCACGCTGCCGGACGGCTCGGAGCCGCCCGAGCCGGTCCTGATGCGCCTCTACTGCGCCGACGGGCGGCAGCCGCAGGCGTACACGGACCGTCACGGCGCCTTCAACTTTCCGGTGGGAGGGACGCAGCAGGAGCGGATCATGGACGCGAGCCGCTCGCTGCCCGACGCCCCCGTGGGCGCCAGCGGCTCCGACCGCAGCTTCGTATCGATGATCGGCTGCGAGCTGATGGCCTACCTGCCCGGATACACGTCCACCAAGATCCAGCTTGGACGCCGGAGCGTGTTCGAGAGTCCGGACGTCGGCGTCATTATTATCCGTCCGGTGGCGGCGGGCGAAGCGACCCTGGTGAGCTTGAATACTCTACAGGCGCCCGAAAAAGCCCGGAAATCCTTTGAAAAAGCCGAGAAGGAGCTGGCAAAGTCTTCGCCGGATCCGTCGAAAGCGGCCAAGGACCTGCAAAAAGCCGTGGAGGAATTCCCCGCCTTCTCCGCCGCCTGGAACCTGCTGGGCGACGCCCGTCTCCGAATGAAGGACTTCGCCGGCGCGAGAGCGGCGCTCGACAGCGCGATCGCGGCCGAGCCGAAATTCGCGCCGCCCTATCTGATACTCGTGCGGCTGGACCTGACCGAGAACCGGATGGAGGACGCCGTCAAAGCCGCGGACCTCGTCCTGGAGCTGGCGCCCGGCCTTGCCGAGGCCCACTACTATCGGGCGATCGCGCTGACCGGTCTCGGCCGTGACAACGAAGCCGAAGTCTCCCTGAAAGCCGTCGAGGCCAGCGGCGAGGCGGAGCGCTACCCGCGGACCCACTTCATGCTGGGAAACATCCTCGTCGGCCGGGGTGACATTCCGGGCGCGGCGGCCCAGTTCCGCCAGTTTCTCGCTGAAGAGTCCGGCTCCCGCGCCGCCGAAGTCGTTCGGCAGGAGCTCGAAAAGTGGCAGGCGGAAGGGCTGCTGAAATAATCCCGCGTCCTTGGCATCCACTTTTCGTGTCGACACTTGCCGGCTGTTCTGTCAAACTCCGCTGCCAGGCCGCGGAGCAGCGCGCAGACCCATCCGGAGCAGAGCGTCCTCGAATCGCGGATCGCTTCGCAGGCAATCCCATTGCGGGCCGACGGCGAGATGGACGAGCCCAGGGTCACGGCTCTCGATCGCCTGTTCGAGATATTTGAATCCTGCGTCCATGGATCCGAGTTCCCCATGGAAGAGGGCCAACTGCATCGCGGGAACGGCGCGGGGGTGATTGGCGGCGAACTCGAGACCACGCCTCAGCACGCCCGCGACGCCGCCGTCCGCGTAGGCTTGCTTCAACTGTTCCAACGCCGCGGGGGGAGCGCCGTGCATCTCCGCGTGCTTGAGATTCTCCGACATGTAACGATCAGAGTCGCCTTTCTTCCAATAAGCGGCGGCCAGGTGCTCGCGCGCGTGCGGATGTCGCGGATCGAATTCCAGAGTCTTCTTGGCCCACTCAACCGCATCGTCATACCGCCGCTGATTCCAATAAGACATTGATATCTGCAGGTGGACCAGGGGTGAAAACGGATCGCGTTCGAGCGCCCTCAACTTGATTTGTAATCCTTTCTCCAACTGGCCCAGAACCTCTGACAACTGGCCGTAGATCAGCAAACCCTCGGAGTGACTCGGATTAAGCTGAAGCGCGCGCTTCAGACTCGCTTCCGCGGCATCCCAGTTCCACTCGGCGAAGAACAATACGGCGCCGAGCGCGACTGCGCGTCCGAAGCTCGTGTTTGGTTGCCAGCCGTCCGGCGTTGCGAACCAGCGCGATCAACAGCTCGTAGGATTTGGGCGCCAACGCAATCGCACGGCCGCCCCTCGACAGCAGCCGTTCCCGCGCATCCAGCTTGAAATCGTCGAACTCGTACACTTCACTCCCGGCCATAAATTAAGAAGATCCTAGCAATTTCTTCAGGACCTGCCGCCCAGCGGGCGCTACGGTATAGAAGGAGGGACCCAGATGCAAGATTCATTGATCGGAACGTGGAAACTAAATGCCGCGAGGTCGGAGTTCGATGCGAATCACCGGCCGTCGGCAGGCATGATGATTCTGGAGTTGACGCCTGAAGGGCATTACGTGCTCACCGCGGAGGGCGTGACGGAAAGAGGCGAGAAATGCGCGGAGAGACCCACGAAGCTCATTCCGGATGGCAAGGTGCATCCGGTTCCCGACCTTCCGGGCCTGACCAGCGTGGTCACGCGCCCGGATCCGAACACGCTGGTCGCCGAAGTGCGAAGAGAAGACGGGTCGGTTGTCGGCGGCGGCGCCTACGAGGTATCACCTGATGGAAACTCGCTGACTGCAACCACCTTCGGATACGACACACAGTTGCGCCAGTTTCAACAGAAGACCATGTGGAACCGGCAGTAGTCGTGCGGCGCGCCCAAACGGCTGGGAAGCGGGAAACGCTTCGTCGGTCCAGGCTCGAAGGGGTAGTTTCCTGCTCAAGCGTCTCATCCTGCTGCTGGCGAACTGTGCCGCCTGGAACCTGCTGGGCGACGCCCGTCTCCGGATGAAGGGCTTCGCCGGCGCGCGAGCGGCGCTCGACAGCGCGATCGCGGCCGAGCCGAAATTCGCGCCCTATCTGATGCTCGTGCGGCTGGACCTGACCGAGAACCGGATGGAGAACGCCGTCAAAGCCGCGGATCGCGTCCTGGAACTGGCGCCCGGACTCGCCGAGGCCCACTACTATCGGGCGATCGCGCTGACCGGTCTCGGCCGCGATAACGAAGCCGAAGTCTCGCTGAAAGCCGTAGAAGCCGGCGGCGAAGCGGAGCGCTACCCGCGGACCCACTTCATGCTGGGAAACATCCTCATCGGCAGGGGCGACATTCCCGGCGCGGCGGCCCAGTTCCGCCAGTTTCTCGCCGAAGAATCCGGCTCCCGCGCCGCCGACGTCGTGCGCCGGCAGCTCGACCAGTGGCAAGCGGAAGGGCTGCTCAAGTAGCCGCGGCCTGCCAGCGTCACGCCAGCGACATACACCGGATCAACTCCAGCGGACCCAGGTTGGGAAATCGCCCGGGCGCCCTTTCAACGGCGCCGCGGATAGACTCAAAGTCGCCGGCGTTGTTGTGAATGAGCGGCAGCCGCGCCACCAGCGCGGTAGCGGCGATCATTCCGTCGAATCGCCAGCGAGCCAAACGCTCATGCCGGGATTCTACGAGTCGATGAGATCGGCGCGGCGGTGTAGGCGGCTCTGGCAGCAGCGCCATGATCTCGCCGGCTACTATGGCGATGGCGCCGTCGAGCGGCACGACGCGCCCCAGATTCGTAAGGTAAGTCACTCGCGCCGCTTCGATCGGTTCCCTTTTGCCCGCTTCGGCTCGACGCCACAAGAGACTATAGCCGCGAACTCGCTCCATCACCGTAACGGCCGAAATGTGGATCTCATGATGGAACAGGTATTCCCGCAGCCACTCCAGCGCCGCGAACCGCTCCGTGCGGCCCAACCAGCTCTCGGCGCTCGTATCGAACAAAAAGGGACCGGCAGCCGGATCGACCATCGACTAATCGTGCGGCGCCGGTTCGAGGATCACGCCGTCGAGGACAGACATGTCCTCGTCCGAAAACCCGGAAAAAGCCTTCCTATAGCCTTCGATCACCTCAGCTCTTCGCTCTGCCGCCCTCCGGTGGCGCAGGCCCTCATCGAGTGCCTCTGCGATCACCGTGCTCAGAGTCACCTTCCTTATGCGGGCGACTTGTTGCGCTTCGCGGAGAGAATCGGCTGGCAGAGTCAGCGTCGTCCGGCGTTTTTTGGACCTGGGAGAAAGACGCAGCCTGCGAGTCACTGATACATTATAGCATCATACTCGGTGCCAAAACGCATCTTAAGAGGCAGGGCGCCTGCTCTCCGAAGCCCCGTCTCGCAAGGAAAAGTGGCCGGCCGAGGGGCTGCTCAAGCAGCCGCGGCATCGCCGTCCGATCGCATACCCGGGCTCGGTGGCGGCTTCGCCTTCGCCCATTGACGATCCCCCTGTCCCTGCTGTTCGCCTTCGTCTGCATGCGCCTGGCCGGAATTCACGCCAGCCTGCTCAGCCTTGGGGCCATCGATTTCGGCATTATCGTCGACGGCACGCTCGTCATGGTCGAGTTCATGGTCCGGCGGATCTCCCACGATCCCGATTCCGGCCTTCCGGCGAGGAGGGCCGCCATCATCGAGGAGGCGGCCTCGACCATGCAGCGGCCGATCTTCTTCTCCCTGGTCATTCTCGTCGCGGCTTACATTCCGCTGTTCGCGTTGGAGCGGGTGGAGGCGCGCCTGTTTACGCCGATGGCGTTCACCATTTGCTCCGCTTTGCTGGGGTCTTTGCTGTTTGCCCTCACCCTGGCGCCGGCGTTGGCCACCTTTCTCTTTCGCTCCGGCGGCAGATCGTGGAGGAATCCGCTGTTGCGCCGGCTGACCCGCGGCTACGAAGTCGCCTTGCGCGTTTTGCTCAACCGGCCCTGGGGAGTCGTCGTTGCCTCCGCGGTAATCGTGGGCGGCGCCTTGTTCGCCGGCGCTCGGTTGGGAACGGAATTTCTTCCTCACCTGGCGAAGGCGTTATCTGGATTCGGCCGTTCTTCCGCCTGGAACCTCGCTGGAGAAATCGACCGAGGTAGCCTCCCGAATCCGGTCCATTGTCCGCGAGTTCCCGCAGGTGCAACTGGTGACTTCGCAGACGGGACGCCAGGAGTCCAACACCGAGCCATTCGGCCCGAATCGGAACGAGTTTCTGGTGGCGCTGACGCCCTATTCCACCTGGCCGGCGGGAATGAGGAAAGACGATCTCGTCCGGCAGCTTTCCGAAAGGCTGCGCTCCTCGATACCCGGGGCCGCGCTCAGCTTCACCCAGCCGATAATCGACATGGTGATGGAGGCGATTACCGGATCGTCGGCCGACGTAGCCGTGATCCTGACCGGTCCGGACCTGGCGGCGCTGCGTGAGATGGCAGCGCAGGTCGTGGATGAGTTGCGCCAGGTTCACGGGGCCGTGGATACGGCGATCGAGCAGGAGGGCGATCAGCCGCAATTGCGGATCCAGGTGAATCGCCGCGAGGCGGCGCGCCATGGCATCAGCATTTCCGATGTGCAGGACGTCATTGAGCTGGCCGTGGGAGGCCGGCCCGCCGGAACGATGTTCGACCGGGATCGCCGGTTCGACATTGTTGTCCGCTATCTGCCCGAGGCCCGCGGAACCCTGACCGAAATTGGAAATATTCTCGTGACGGCAGGCGATGGCGGACGCATTCCGCTCGCGCGGCTCGCCCACATCAAAGTGGCCAGCGGTCCGACGATCGTGGCGCGCCGTGAAAACCGGCGTCAGATCAGCGTCCGGACCAACGTTCGAGGGCGGGACAAGGGCAGCTTTGTCGGCGAGGCGCAGCAGCGGCTCAAATCGGCGTTGGATTTGCCGCCCGGCTACAAGGTCGAGTGGGGCGGCCAGTTTGAGAACCTCGAGCGCGCGCGTCGAAGGCTGGCCTGGATCCCTCCCATTACCGGCCCTCGCCCACCGGTCGTCCCGCGACATCGCAGACCCCGTCCTTGTCTTTGTCGTTCCAAGCGAATGGGGCTCCGCCTCTCCCGCGCCCCAGCGGCTGATCGCCACGCTGCGCGCGATCCTCTCCGAAAGCGGCCACCGCGAAAGCCGCCAGAATGCTTACGATCGCTGCGGACGCCCTTTTCATGGAACCTCCTGTGTAGAGATTAGCATATAGATGTAAATAAATACTATCCAAAAGCGGGGTTCGGGAGATCCTCTGTCCTTGGGTCAATAGGGCATTCACCGGATTGGCGTCGGCCGGCCGCCGGCAGGCGCAGCGTGATGATCGTTCCGTGCTCGCGCGAACTCCCGATCGACAGGTCTCCCCCGTGCGCAAGAAGAATCTGGCGGGCGCTGTAAAGGTTCCATGCGCATCGAGAGGTCTCCAATCCGGGATCGAGCAGACAGGCCAGTTGTTCGCCGGTCAGCGCCAGGCCCGGCGCTTCGATGACGATTGCCACCCAGCAGTCTTGCCGCGAAGCGTGAACGGTCAGGCTTTGGGCCGCCTCCGGCATTCCCATCAAACGGTGCAACACCGCCGATACGACGGCGGAAATCTGTTCCGGATGACATTCCGCGGCCAGTCCCTCGTCCAACTCGAGACGCACGGAATGCTCGAGCTTCAGCTTGGGGTCCAACAGCCCCATGACATCCCGGAGCAGCGCATCGACGGCGACGACGCCCGTTTCCGCTCCATAAAGATTCGAGAAGCGCTGCATGCGGCCGATGACCTCCTGGATTCGCCGAATGGCTTCGCGAACCGGACCGTCCAGGCGCCGGTGCAACTCGCCGGCGCGCGCCGCGTCGAAGCCCTCGCCGCGAGAGATTTTCGCCAAGGCGGAGCCCATCGTCTGGACCGCGCCGGCCAGCGCGCCGAACGGGGTATTCAGTTCGTGGCTCAACGCCGCCGCCATGCGGGCCAGCAGGGCGCCGTTCTCGGTCACCATAAGCTGCGTGTGGCTTCGACACAGGGCCGACACCATGGACTCCGGATCGGGGCGGCCGCCCGGCCTGGCGTTCATCGAAACAACCTCCAACGGAATGATGCAGAACCGGCGCGAGAAGTGACAAGGACGGCTTCGGATTCCGCGGCTGTCGGCCCTCGATAGATGTAGAGTACATTTAGAGGTAACTTTTTCTATCGTGGACTCTGAGACGGCCCCCTGCGTGGGGGGCCGCGCAAAGAAGGTAAGAACATGAGCTTGTCTCCGGCCGCCATGAGAGAAAGGATGAGAGCCGTTGCCGTCGTGCAGGCCACGCCGATGAACGACGATGGAAGCCTCGATTTACAGGGGCTTCGCGCGAATACGGAATTCCTGGTCGAGCGCGGGAGGGGCCGGCGCATCGTCCTGGTGCCGACCGGCAGCACCGGAGAGGCGTACGCGCTTTCCGACGCCGCACGTCTCAAGGTGATCGAGACGGTGATCGAAACGGCGGCGGGCCGGGTCCCGGTGGTTGCCGGAACCGCCAAAGCGGGAACCGAGCTGACCATCGAACTGTCCAGGGCGGCGCAACGGGCCGGCGCCGACGGCGTGCAGGTGGTATTGCCCTATTACCACGTGCCGAGCGAGGACGGGATGTACCGCCACTTCGCCCGGCTCGGAGACGCCCTCGACATCGGCGTGATGGTGTACAACAACCCGCTGGTCTCCAAGCTCTGGATGCCGCCCCTCCTGATGGCGCGCTGCGCCGAGCACCCGAACATCGTGGCCGACAAGGAGAGCGCGTCCGACATGACGCAATACAAGGCGATGCGGGACGCGGTGGATCCCGAACAGATGACCGTGCTCTGCGGACTGGGCGACCTGTATTTCTCCTATGCGGCCGCGCTCGGCTGTCCCGGGTTCGTCACCTGGACCGCCAACTTCGCTCCCGAGTTGTCCCTGGCGTTGCTGGACGCCGCCGACCGGTGCGACTTCCGATGCGTTCGCGAGATCGCGTCGAGGATCGGCCGGGTCTACGAATTTGTCGGTTTCTGCGCCCGCAACCGCGGCCGCGATCCGTGGTTGATGCAGGGTTACACGGCCGGACACACTTACGTGGCGATTCTGAAGGCCGCGCTCGAGATAACCGGCTTGGCCGGAGGGCCCGTCCGGGGACCGGGCGACGAACTGACCGTCGCGGAGCGGGACCGGCTGGAGGAGATTCTTCGCGAAATACGGCTGAATCCCCGAGCCCTGCAACGCGCTCTTAACGCGGCGGCGGACCGCTGCCGGGAGAGCCTCCGCCGGATCGGCGCCGGAAGCCCGCGTCCACCCGGGAAATTCGCCCGCTGCGGCATCGCGGACAGCGGCCGGGCCTCCCCGTTCCGAAGGGCTCGCCCCACGCGTGTCCACATCCGGCGCAAACGAACTGGCGCGCGGCGGCCATCTCAAAATGGCCGCCCTCGATTCGCAGGGCCTTTCCTTCCACCAGCGCCTCGGCCGATTTGCGGCGGGCGGAGGCGATGATCCTGCCGAACGTCTGCCGCGAAACCTTCATCCGTTCCGCCGCCTGCTCTTGGTACAGGCCTTCCAGATCGGCCAGCCGCAAGGCCTCCAGTTCGTCAACCGTGAGAACCACCTCCTCCAGTTGCGACAGCGGCGCGCCCCGGGGCTTGAAGTACATCGCCTTGGGCGCCTGCGCGATGGACCGGCAAAGTGGAGGTCGCGGCATGGAAGCGGGCTTTCCTGCTTCCATAATGGGCTTGCGCTCATAACGGCGTCAAGGCTCCCATTGGATTTATTATGGGCATATGCTTATAATAAAAAGCGTGGCGCGATGCGCCCGCAAAGGAGAATCGACGATGAAGATCGCTGTCGCGACCGACGACAAGCTGACGGTATCCGGACATTTCGGACGGAGCAAATATTTCGCGGTGTTCGACGTGGAAGGCGGCGTGACGAAAGACCGCCAGGTGCGGCCGAACCGCTTTACCGCGCATGGCCGCGGACTCTGTCGCCAGGGACATCACGGGCGGGGCGGTCACGATCACGATCACGGCGGGATCCTCGAGGCGCTGAAGGATTGCGAGGCGGCGCTGTGCGGCGGCATGGGCTGGCGCGCGGCGGCCGACCTGTCGGCGCACGGCATCCGGCCGGTGGCTGTCGACCCCGGCTTGCCGCTCGAGGCCGCCGTTTCGGCGTACCTGGCCGGACAAGCCACCGCGGTTCCGTCGTGCGAGAAACCCGAAGGACTTGCGCATCCGCCGGAAACCGCCCGCTGATGCGCCCGTCATCCGGCGCGGCGGCGCGTTCCCCGTGCGCGCCGGAACCTCACTTGGGTTCGCCGCTGAACGACTGGAGCGCCAGGTAGTTCAGGCCGAACCGGCGGATGTTGTCGAGTTGGCGGTCGAAGATGTCGTAGTGGCGTTCTTCATCGCTTACGAGACGCTCGAAAATCTGGCGCGACGCCGCGTCGGCGTTTTCGGCGCAGGCGATGGCCGCGCGGTTGTAGTCGCGGGCGCTCGATTCTTCCATCTGCGCCGCTTTTTGCAGGATCTTCTCGGGATCGGTGATGGTCTCCACCGGGCCCGCCGCAGCCATTGCGACGTCGCCCTTGAGGAAGAGAATCCTTTCGGCGAGATCCTCCACGTGCTTCATCTCTTCGATCGCGACCTTCTTGAACAGACTCGCCAGAAGACCGAAGCCCTGGTCGTCCAGATGGAAATGAAAGTACATGTACTGGTGTACCGCCTGAAGCTCATCCGCAACCGCGTTGTTGAGCCGATCGATGCTTGCGCTTTTGTCCATGTTTACCTCGAAGTGTTTGGGAATCGCTCGTCCTGCGCGGGCGCGAGGAATACCGCCCAGGCGTGCGCCCTCTCGCGCCCTTCTCTGTCGACGATTTCGGCCTCCGCCCGGATTCTACGCTTTTTCCGCTCGACGATCCAGCCTCGAACCGTGAGGCCCTCGCCGGGGACGATGCGGCGGCGCAGACGGATCTCGAGGCGGCAGGTCACGGCGGGGCTGCCGCTGGAAGCGACGGCCTTTGACATCGCCTCATCGAGCACGGTCGAGACAATCCCGCCGTGGATGATGCCCTGGAACCTTCCCACACGCTGGTCGGCGTCCACGCCGCCTCCGCCAATCCCTCGGCCCTTGCGCCGAACCGAAGTCGGAGGCCATGGGGGTGCTCGGCGCCGCAGGCGAAGCAGACCGTTTGCGGGCGGGGAGGAGAAGAAAGTTCGCCGCCGTTTACGCCCGCGGCTTCCGACGCTGGCTCCTGTCCGCGCATAAATGAGTGTAACTCACACTTATATTACAATAGCGTCTGTGATGCGTCAAATACGTGAGCCGCGGCCGGCGGTGCGGGACGAAGTCGACTCCCCGGCGGCCGGCGTCAGCCGCGGCCCCTTGGTCATCGAACCGATCGGCGTGATCCGCACGCCCTTCCCGGCCCCGGCCGGCGCTCCCATCCAGCCCAGCCGCGCCGGCGGTGCGCGTGGCCAGGCCCTGGTCTTCGAACGATTTCGCCAAGGCTTGCAGGACCTGGCCGGTTTCGAGCGCGTGTGGCTGATTCACTGGCTCCACCAGGCGCCGCCGCCGCGCTTGCTGGTCACTCCGTTCCTCGACGCGCAGCCGCGCGGGATCTTCGCGACGCGCGCCCCGGCGCGGCCCGCTCCGATCGGGATCTCGGCCGTCCGTCTGCTCGGGATCGACGACGGCATCCTCGAACTTGCCGATGTCGACATCGTGGACGGCGCGCCGCTTCTGGATATTAAGCCGTACGTGCCAGAGTTCGACTGTTATCCGGGAACCAGGGCCGGCTGGTTCGATGAGTCCACGTCGGACCGCCGCGTGGCGGACCACCGTTTCGCCCGCCATAGCGGCGAAAGTCCGGACGACTGCATCAACGGACCGCGAAAAACGTGATCGCCGCCTGGGCCGGAACCACGCATTCAATTCCGCCGTCCCGGACGGGGAACGCTCCAAGCGAATCGTAGCGTTTCCGGAAGCCGCTGATGTAGCCTTCGAACGCCTCAGCCCGCGTTCCTCCGATCCGGACGCGCGCCTGCCGGCTCCCGCGTTCGCCCATGTTGTAGATCACGAACGCATCGGGATGCCGGCTGCCGTTGCCTGCGAAGGCGATCAGTTGAACGTTCGGGTCCGATGACGAGACGTGCGCCACCGCCGTGCCGGGCTGTCCCGGGCGCGAAAGCTGCTTCAGCAGATAGTAACCGGGCTCAACCGTATACCCGCCTTTGCCGTCCGCCCAGAATGCCGTCCCTGGGTTCGGGTCGCCGCCCGTCCAGTCGTCGGTTTGGATAAAGGCCCACGGGATGAGGGCGTTCACTTTGGCATCGTAGATGTTCTGGCGAACCATTTCGACGAAGGTCGTGTCCATTTTGCCGAAAGACATCGACGTCGTCCACGCCCGCAAATCCGGCCGGACGAGCCGCAGCGTATCGATGCCGAGACTGTTCGTGTACTGCCGCCCGAGTCCGAATCCGTGGCTGGTGAGCAGGCCCAGGTTCTTCATCGCCGCCGGATCTTTGTAGAGAAACCAGGCGTACCATCGGCCGAACGCTTCCCAATTCGACGTCTCGCCCGGCGTGAGCCCCACATCCTGCAATCCCGCGCGGTCCATCATCGGCCGCATGAACCGGAGGAAATCCACCACCTGGCTCGACGGCCACCAGAGGTTGTAGTCGTGGCCGGCCTCGCCAGCGCTCTTGCCGTCCACGGGCCAGCGGTTCCAGCACTCGCCCTCGTTGTGCAGCGAGACATATTTCACCGGGAATTTTTCCTCGTCGCGGAGGTACTTGACCCAGGAGATCATGTATTCAGCGACCTCTTCTTTCTTCCTCGGGTCCAGGTCGCGGCCGCGAAGAAAACGCTGTTCGGTGGTCCAGGCCGGCGGGCCGTAGAGCGTGGTGATGATCTGCAGATCCGCACCGCGGGCCCTCGTCCGCTTCAGGCCCTCGCGAACGAAGTATCGCATCCACCGGGTCGTCGTCTGGTGGTCGAACCGCGACATATCGAGAACGCGGGGATCGTCGTTGTCGTTGCCCGACTCGGTCATGCCTTCGTGGAACGGGTCGAGAAACATCTTGACGATGGCCGGCTTCAGGCCGTCGGGACCGAACGTCATTTCCAGGATTTGCTGACGCTTCTCTTCCGAAAGCGTGCTGAAGCCGCCGTATTCCTGAGGTCGTTTGTGATAGTCGCGCGTCTGCGCGGCCTCGACGTAGTTGACGCCGAAGCCCTCCCAGTCCTGAAGGGTCTGTGCAAAATCGACCTCCGCCTGAACCGGCGCCGCGCGCGGTTGCGCGTAAGCGGGCGCCGCCGGCAGACACAAGGCCAGGGCGGCAAGATTCCATCGGACAGCAGTGTTGAATTCACACATCATGACCCGTATCTTCCATTTCGAGGACTTCGAGAAACGTTTACAGACTATATTCGCCTCCGTCGGCCCGTCAACCCCAGCCGCGGTTTCCACCTCTTTCCCGGACTGCCATCATGGGATCTGCCGGCGGCGGCCTTCACCACGCTCCGTCCGGCCCGTTGCAGGAACATTCAGGATGAAACTGGCCGCGATTCCGGCATTGGTTCTGGCGGGGTTGGCTGCAGCCTGCCTTCTCCGCGCGCATCTCGGCGGCAGGCTGCCGGTGATGGAGGCTCCCATCGTCATCGCCGCCGCGTTCAACGTCTACTTCTATTCCGGTTATCTGGCCGCCCTCCTGTTCGGCGCGGCGCCGGGGAAACGGCTGGCCGCGGCGCTGGGCGTTCCGGCGGTTGTTTTCCTGGCGCTCGTGGTGGTGGACCTGTTCTCCGGGCCGCCGTCGGGCGGCTGGATCAATCTCCGGTTGCGCTTCCGCGACTTCTGGGCGCTACCCGGCGTACCGGTCTACTCGCTGCTGTCGAAAACGGCCGGCGCCGCGAAGATGCGCGCGCCGCTCGGCCAGATGCGCGCGATGAACATCGACGTCGACCTGCTGGCCGCGATCGCCCGGCCCGACGGCGGCCCTCGTGGCCGCCGCCCGGTTCGACGCGGGGCAGAAGACGGTCTCCGGAATCGTGCGTCTTACGGGCGAGGGGGACCCGATTGAGGACGGCGCGCCGCGGCGCTTCCCTTACTTCCTCCTCGCCACGCCGCAACCGGACCGAACGCTGCTCGTAAGTTGGGCCGAACCGTACGCCACGCTGGTGATGACGGTGGATCGGGACGGCGGGACGTCCATCGAACGCTTCGACGACCTGGCCACAAAGATCGTGGGGGTCGGGCCGCCCGGAGGCTATCTGCGCGACCGCGCCGGAGGGCTGTTGCGGCTCGGCCAATTCGTGGTGGGCGGCTATCCCGGCCAGGAGACGCACCTTGTCCGGCTCCTGCCCGGCGGCCTCCGCGACGAGAGCTTCCCGATGCCGGAACGCCGGGAGGGCGCCCGGCAGTTCCATCCACTGCCGTCCGGCGGCTTCCTGCTCCAATTCGGGCCGGACGCGGAGGCGCCCATCGAGGAATACGACGCGGAGGGCCGCCTGCTGCGCGCCCTCGATAAGATCGGCAAGGTGACCGCCGTCAGCGTCCGGTCCGACGGCGTCATCTTCGCCGCAACCGACAATACCGTCTTTCAGATCGGCCGGTTCGGAACGCCGGAGGAAGCTTTTCCGGTCAACGGTCCGATGGATGCGATCCACGCCGAGCCGGACGGCGCCGTCGTGACCGTCCGTCGAGGTCTTCGCCCGCTCATCGAGAAGTATCGCTCGGACGGCGAGCCCGATGCCCGCTTCAACGATTCTCTCCGCAGCCTTGCCGCCGAAGGCGACGCGCTGCGCGTGCTGGCGCGGCTCGACTCCGGAGACCTGGTTGTCGTGGCCCGTCGCCCGGGACAGGGTTCGAGGCTGTACTGGATCGCTCCGGACGGGCGGTTGCTCCGGCAGCGCGACTACTGAACTTGCTCGTACCGCTGCGCCTGTCCGCACGTCTCCCGGACGGCGTTGAGATTCCCTACATTTTAAGAGAAAAAGGTGCGCAATACTGCTATAATCGATTAACAGTACGCATCCGTGCGGATAGTGAGGAAATCGCCATGGTGAAGGGCAAGGTCCTGGTGATCGATGGGGACGAGGCGGTCTGCTGCCTGTTGAAGCGGTGGCTCGAGCCGGAGGGTTGCCAGGTCGGCATCGCCACCACCGCGGCCGAGGCGCTGGATGCCTTCGAGAAGCAGCGCTGGGATCTGGCGATCGTCGAACTTCGCATGCCCGATATGGACGGTCTCGAATTCCAAAGCCGGGTGGTCGAGAACGACCCCGAGGTCCCCGTCATCATCACCACGGCCGCGCCCAGCGTAGAGACCGCGATCCGGGCCCTCAAACGGGGCGCCTACGACTATATCGTCAAGCCGCTCGAACAGGCCGGGCTGGTGCAACTGGCCGGACGCGCGCTGGAACACACCCGCGGCCGGCGTGAGGCCCGGCTCCGCGAAAATCTTCGCCAGGCTTCGCCGGAAGCCGCGCTCGTGGGGCAGAGTCCGGCGATGAAAAAGGTGATCGAGATGGTGGACATGGTCGCGCCCACCAATGCCAGCGTGCTCATCACGGGCGAAAGCGGCACGGGACGCGAGATGATCGCGCGCGCGATCCACGCTGGAAGTCCGCGGAGCGCCATGCCCATGGTCGTGACGCACTGCGGCGCTCTTACCGGGTCGCTGCTGGAACGCGAACTCTTCGGACAGGAGCAAGGCACGTTTCCCGAGGAGCAGTTCCGGCGGCGCGGCAAGTTCGAAATCGCCGACGGCGGCACGGTTTTCCTGGACGAGGTCGGCGAGATCGAACCCAAAGCCCAATCGGACCTGCTGCGCGTGTTGCAGGAGCGGGAGATCGTCCGGGTCGGCGGCGCCAAGCCGGTTCGAGTCGATTTCCGATGCATCGCCGCCACCAACCGAAATCTCGAGCAGGCGGTGCGCCAGGGCGCCTTCCGCTCCCAGCTCTACTATCGGCTGAACACTTTCTCCATCGAGGTCCCTCCGTTGCGGGAACGGCGCGAGGACATTCCCCTGCTGGTGTCCCATTTTCTGAACAAATACTCCCGCCTGCTGAATCGCCCGACGTCGAAGATCTCCAAACGCGCCATGGACCTGCTGCTGGCATACTCCTGGCCCGGCAATGTGCGCGAACTGGAGAACGCAATCGAGCGCGCGCTGCTGATTCGCGCCGACGGAAGCGTCCAGCCGGAGGATTTTCCCTTCCAACTCTCCAACGCGGCCACGGACAACTCGCTTTCTCTGCTCGAGGTGGAGCGGCGCCATATCGAGCGAGTCGTCCGCGAGTCCAACTGGAACCTCTCGAAATCGGCGCGGATGCTGCGGATCGATCGTACGACGCTCTACAACAAACTGAAGCGCTATGGTTTACGGTAGACAGCGGAGGAGCGGGAGCATCGACCCCCTATGAGCCTTGTGACAAAACTCATGGCCGCGCTCATCGTCGTGGTCGTGGTGGTGGCTGTCATCTCCGGCGTTTACACCTACAAGGCGGAAGAGAAACAGTTGCTCAAACTGGTGGCGATGGGCGCGGATCAGCTCTCGCGCGGGCTCACCAGTTCCACCTGGCACGGCATGCTCGCCGACCGCCGCCAGGATGTGTACCAGGTCATGGAAACCGTCGCGCTCCAGCACGGCATCGACCGCATCCGGATGTTCAATCGCGATGGCTTGATCACCTTTTCCACCCGGGAGGCGGAAGCGAATACCAGGGTCTCGACGCGGCACGAGACTTGCGCCATGTGCCACGTCGGCGGCGAGGTTCCGCTCGACCGCGTCGCGCTCAGCTCGCGCTTGCGCGTCATGGAACGGTCGGAAGGCGGACGCAGCCTGGCCATCGCCACGCCAATCTACAACGAGCCTTCTTGCAGCGAAGCCTCTTGTCACGCGCACCCGGCCACCACCAAGGTGCTGGGGGTGGTGGAAATCGACCTCGATCTTGCGGCGGCGGATGCGGAACTGGCAACCATCCAGGGCAGGGTCCTGTTCCGCGTGATTGTCGAGGCCGCGCTCATCTGCCTCCTGGTGTACTTCTTTGTCCGCCGTTTTATCAGTAAGCCGATTCAGCAACTTATCGCCGGCACGCAGGCGGTCGGCCAGATGGACTTCGCCGAGCCGGTCCCCGTGCCCCCCAACAGCGGCGAGGTTTCGGAGCTGGCCAAGAGTTTCAACGTCATGCGCGAGCGCCTCAGCGCCGCCCAGAACGAGATCAACGAGTTCACCCAACGCTTGGAAACCAAGGTCGAGGCGCGAACCAGGGAACTGAAGCTCGCCTACGAGAAGCTGCAGCAGAGCGACCGCCTGGCCTCGCTCGGCCAGCTCTCCGCCAGCGTCGCCCACGAGATCAACAACCCTATCGCCGGCGTGCTGAACCTGGCGATGCTGATGCAGCGCGTGATGAAGGACGACGGCGTCCCGCCCGGCCGCGTCGCCGATTTTCGCCGCTACCTTTCGCAGGTGATCATCGAAACATCTCGGGTGGGGCGCATCGTTAGCGATTTGCTGTCGTTCTCGCGGCGCTCCAAGCCCCAGCGCGCCGAGTCCGACCTGAACGAGATCATTCGCGCCACCCTCTCTCTGGCGAGCCACAAGCTCAAGCTCTCCAACGTCGCCGTCGATCTCGACCTTGCCGGCGGGCTCCCGGCGGTGCTGTGCGACCGCTCGCAAATCCAGCAGGTGGCGCTTAACCTCGTGATGAACGCAGCCGAAGCGATGCAGGGCGTCAAGGACGGGGTTCTCGAAATCGCCAGCGGCGCGGCGAGCGAGGGAGTCGTCTTCTTCCGCGTCAGCGACAACGGCGAAGGCATACCCCCGGAGAGCCTGCCCCGCATCTTCGATCCGTTCTTTACCACAAAGGCGGAAGGGAAAGGCGTGGGCCTGGGCCTCGCCGTGAGTTACGGCATCGTCCAGGCGCACGGAGGCGATATTGAAGCGAAGAACGCCGCCTCGGGCGGCGCCTGCTTCACGGTAACCCTGCCCGTCAAAGGAGCGCCGCTCGCCGAAGAGCCCCAGGCGCGGGTGGCATGATCGTCCTTGGCCTGGCGGCCATGGACAACCTCGAAGAAGATCTCCTGGCCGCGATGCGCGAGGCGCTCGAAGACAACTTCCCCGGCCGGGTGGCCTCGCCCCCGCCGATCGGCTCGCCCGACGCCTACGATCCGTCGCGCCGGCAGCACAATGCTCCCTTGGTGCTGAAGCGCCTGCTGACGCTGTTCCCGCCGGGCGTGGACAAGATCGTCGCCGTCACCGCCTGCGACCTGTTCATTCCGATGTTGAGCTTCGTCTATGGGCAGGCGCAGCTCGACGGCCGCGTGGCGGCGGTTTCCGTGGCGCGGCTGCGGCCGGAGTTCTACGGGCTCGCTCCCCACCCCCCGTTGCTGCTGACTCGCGCCCGCAAGGAGGCGGTTCATGAAACCGGGCATTTGTTTGGATTGGTACACTGCATGACGAATACCTGCGCGATGTCGCTTTCAACGAATATCCACCAGATCGACTTGAAGCGGGATGTGCTTTGTCCGGCGTGCCGGGCCCGCGTTTGGGAGAGGGTCCGGTGAGAGCGCACTGGCGCATCCTGGTGGTCGACGACGAAGAGGTGATGTGCGAGTCGCTCGCCGCCTGGCTCCGCGAGGACGGCTACGCCGTCGACACCGCGGCGTCCGGCCGCGACGCCATCGCCCTCGCCAAAACAACCGATTACGCCGTCTACTTCGTCGATCTGAAGATGCCGGGCGGGCTCGACGGCATCGAGACGATGATGGAAGTCCGGCGGCTCCACCCGGAAGCCTGCGTCGTCATCATCACCGCCTACGCCACCGTCGACACCGCCATCACCGCGATGAAGGAAGGCGCGCAGGAGTACATCGTCAAGCCGTGCAATCCCGAGGAAATCTCGCTTCTGGTGAACCGCATCATCAAGGTGAAGAACCTTCAGCGGGAGAACACGATGCTGCGCAAGCGCCTCTCCCGCCGGTACAAGTTCCACGACATCATCAGCAAGAATCCGCGCATGCGCGAGATCGTCGAGCTGGCCGCCGAAGTCGCCAGCCTCCGCAGCACCGTCCTCATCCGCGGCGAAAGCGGCACCGGCAAGGAACTCATCGCCCGCGCCATCCACTACTCCGGCGCGCGCGCCGCCAGGCCCTTCATCGCCGTCTCCTGCGCGGCGCTGGCCGAGACGCTGCTCGAGGCGGAGCTGTTCGGCCACGAGAAGGGCGCCTTCACCGGCGCCGTCGACCGCAAGAAAGGCAAATTCGAGCTCGCCGACGGCGGCACGATCTTCCTCGACGAGATCGGCGACATCTCCCCCAAGCTCCAGGCCGACCTGCTGCGCGTCCTCCAGGAGCGGAGCTTCTACCGGCTCGGCGGCTCCGAGGAAGTCCGCGTGGACGTGCGCGTCATCGCCGCCACCCATCACGACCTTCAGCAGGCGGTGCAGGAAGGACGCTTCCGCGACGACCTCTATTACCGTCTGAACGTCATCGAGATTCGCATCCCGCCGCTTCGGGAACGCCGCGAAGACATACCCCTCCTGACGCCCTTCTACATTGAGCGGCTCTCGCACGAACTGGGCAAGGAAATCGGCGGCATCACCGAGAGCGCCATGAAACTTCTGCTCGATCACGACTGGCCCGGCAACGTCCGCGAACTGGAAAACGCCATCGAACGCGCCATCGTCACCTGCCGGTCCGGAACTATCGCCGAGGAGGACCTCGCATTCCTCGTCGAAGGCAGGAATTCCCGCCCGTGGACCGTGCCGGCCGACCTTACGCTGGCCGACCTCGAGAAACTGGCCATTGAAGCCGCGCTCCGCCGCAGTTCCGGCAACGTCAAGGAAGCCGCCCAGAAACTCGGCATCGATCGCTCCACGATGTACGAAAAAATCAAGCGCTACGAGATCGCGCGGTAAGCCTCGCGGCCCCGGGATGGCTACTTGCTCGCGGCGCTCAACGAGGTCTCCAGCTTCGGCAGCGCCGTGATGGGCAGGTCGCGTATGGGCTTGAGGAAACCCTGGTCGTAGGGGATCGTTTCGATGTCGAAGCCCGGCGCCGACCATGCCGCCACGCCCGCTTCGCCCACTGTCGGCAGCGTCACATCGAGCGAGTCCCACGTCGTCTGCATCATCCCCATGATTCCGAGTCTCTTGGCCGTGTCGACCATCGCCACAGCGTTCTTCCTGATTTTCCAGGGGCAGGCGACCACCGGATATCCCTTATCGTGGAAGTACTGGATCACCGGCCACTCTTTCGTCTCCGCGTAGTTCCACGCGGCGATGATCACGTCTTTCGGCAGGCGGGCGAGCACCCGGTGGCTGTAAAACGGCGGCACGCTATTCGCGGGCGACAGCCGCCCGAGCTGAGGGTGGTCCCGCTCGATGAACATGTCGTGCCACATGAACACGCGCACATTGCGCGAGGTGAAGTACCCGACGATCTTCTCCAGATGCCGCGCCAGGGTCTCGATAGGGTCATCGCCCCGGCAACGGTTGCTTTCCATCAGCCCGCGGTGCCCCCAGGCTTCATCCAGGCCCAGGTGAAAGTATTTCGGATTCTCGAACAACTCCAGGAGTTCTCCATAGCGGTCGAAGAGCTGCCCATAGATGTCGGGATTGGCAAGGCAGAACGACCAGCCGTCTTCTTCATAGAGCGGCTTGAACTGCGGAAAGCGGTCCAGTACAACGTGCTGCGCGGAGTTGGAACGCATCCCGCTGGCGTGCCCCCACGAGTTGAGCATCGGGATCACCTCCATGTGGAGGGCCTTGCCCAGCCGGATAAGCGGCTTCAGTTGCGCCGCCGTGTACGTGTTTTCGTAGGCGGTCTCGGGCCGCTTCACCGATTTGAATGATGCCCATGGCTCAAGGACGATGGCATTGTATTTGAATCGCGCCGCGGTCAAAATCGCCTGCCGCACGCCCTCCAGTTCCGTGTTCGGAAAAATGCAGATATGAAGGCTGCGAAAGCCGAGCTGCGGATAATCCACGATTCTGGCGCCTGCGACTTCGGCGCCCAGGGCGCCTCTCGCGGTCATTCCAAGCAGCGTCATGCCGCCGTAGAGCAGCCCGCGGGGCGTCTCCGCCACTATGGCCACTTTCCCCGGGGACGTTTCGAGGAGGTACTTCTCGCTGCCCGGCGCCGACTGGTAGCTCCCGGCGCCGAACGCCGCCGCAAGCGCCGCTTGGCCGCGCGCCCCATTGGCCAGCGCCAGAACCACGGTGAGATCCCCGTTCCCGTCCTCGACAGCCGGTACGCCGTGGAGGCGCTGGAACTCCGCCGCCAAAACCATTCCGACCTGCCGCTCCTCGGCGGACGCCGCATCGAAAAAGATCCCCGCGCCCACCGGCTGTGCGGTTTTGGTCCATTCCGCCATCCTGGGCGGCGGCGTGATCAGCGGGGCGCTCGCCGCAAGCGCGGGACAACCCAGAAGTGCGAACAAAACAAGTATCCGGCTTCGTCTCATAGGTCTTTATCTCGGAACGGATGCGCTTTGGATGCGGCCATCGGTTGACATCCGGCGGCTTTGACGGTTAGGGCGTCCGGAGCAGAGCCAGAGTATCACACGCGCCGCGGACGCCGTTCCACCGCAAAGCAGCTTAGCTCGACTCCAGAACGTCCTCCCAACGCGTTTCGCGCCGGCTGTAGATCGCCATCCTCGCCATAATGGCGGTGCGCATCGCGTCCACCGCGCAGAAAGCGGCGTTCTCCACGTTCTCCGTCCGCGCTCCCTCGATGAATTCGTCCACCGCGTCCTCGGTGATGTCGTAGGTCGTCGCAACCTCCGCCGGCGCCTCCGCGGGACTCGGATCCTTGTAGCCCTTGGCCGGAAGCCGCTCGTCGGCCACCTTGTCGTACCACCGGTAACCCTGCCGCGACGTGCCGATGGCGCCCGACGTCACGCGCGCCTGAGCGCCCCAAATTTCGGCAACATTGCGCCGCGGCGTCCGTGATATACATCAAGACGCCCGAAAGGAGGAGTTACCACGCATGAGTTCCGCTATCGGCGGCCAGCCCATCGAACCCCGCATGAGCGAAGCCGGCCGGATCTTCGGGATCTTCTGGGATCCCAAGCCCGTCTACCAGGACCTCGCTGCCCGCCCGCGCTGGTGGGCGCCCCTCATCCTGCTGACAGCGCTCGCCGTCGTCTACCTGGCGGCTTTCTCCAGTCACGTCGGCTGGGAGCGCTTCATGGAACACGAATTCCAGACCAACAGCCGCCTCCAGCAGCTCTCTCCCGAGCAGCGCGACCAGATGTTGCAGCAGCAGCTCAAGATCGTCGGCGTCGCCAGCTACGCCGGCGCCGTGGTCGGGGGCTTCGTCATGACAGTGGTGATCGCGGCCCTGTTCCTGTTCGTCTTCAAGACCCTCGGCGGCGCCGATCTCCGCTTCAAGCAGTCGTTCTCCATCACGTACTATTCGTTTCTGCCCAACGCATTGGCCACGATCCTCGCGATCGTGGTGATGTTTCTGGTGAACCCGGCGGACTTCGATTTGCGCAATCCCGTCGCGCTGAACGCCGGCTTCTTCCTGGACCCGTTGACGTCCCCGCGCTGGCTCCATGCCGTGGCGACTTCTCTCGACCTGTTTTCCATCTGGATCATGCTGCTGCTGGCGCTGGGATTCTCTACCGCCATCCGCAAGCTGAAGTTCGGCGTCGCGCTCACCCGCGTCGTTGCCCTCTGGTTCGTCTACGTCTTCCTCAAGACCGGCTGGTCCGCGATGTTCGGATAGCGGCGCCCCCGGAGTTCCCGCTCCTCAGGTAGTGAATACGGCCGCAGATCGCGCACACTTTGGGATCGACGAGCCGTATCGACCGCGGCATTCCCCGCTGCCGCATGATGAAGCCATGCCGCTCGAGCGCCTGCATCATCGAATTCACGGACGGCGCGGAGACGAGAAAGTGGCGCTGAATGTCGGCTTCCGCCGGAGATCCCCCAAACCGGAGCATGTACTTCTTGATGAACTCCAGGTATTCGCGCTGTCGCGAGCTCGGCTCCTCGCGGCGGGGCACGGGCGGCGAACGTCTGCGGATTCAAAGTCCATGGACACGCCTTGGCCCACGCGCTTTATGACCAGCGCCGACCCGTCAATGAAGACGACGGCAAACTCATCGTTTTCGCGAGTCTCAACGTGAGATGCGGATTTTCCTGAAATCCGCTTCGTGAGCTTATCGATATCCAGGGCAACCTCCTTTCCAGGTTCCGCTCGTCCGGCGACCGGAGAGGCCCAACAGCTTCTTTGTACCGCACGACTCTGGTCCAGGTGCAGTCTGCCTCCCGCTGGCGTTCACCGGCAACGGCTGTGGCGTGCTGGTGACGCAGCAGGCATCGGGTTGCCGCTCAGGCACGGATGGCGGCCGGCGTAGAATGGCCGTACGACGTCACGAGCGGAAGATGTTCTGCGCGAGGCCCTGGCCCTGCCCCTGAATGACCGCGCGGGCGTGGCAGCCGAATTGTTGGCCAGCCTGGACGACGCCGCGGCGGAACGCCCAGTCGATGTCGAAGCCGCCTGGGCCGCCGGGATCGAACGCAGAAAATTGCTAATGCTGACCTTTCTGCGCCAACCGGAAGTGGAGCCAACCAACAACCGAGCCGAACGTGCACTACGACCAGCCGTGATTGCGCGCAAGGTGTCCCACTGCTCCAAGAACCAGCGCGGCGCCGAGGCGTTCGCTGCCTTTACCAGCGTGGCGCGAACCGCCGTCAAGAAAAACAGCGCCGCCATCGCCGACACGTTCCACATGTTGCTGCGATCTGTCCCTCAACCCGATTCCACCTGAATACAAAGCCCGCTTATCAATTACGATTTGCCGGACAGGCAATGCGTCACGCGGCTTCGACGGACGATCACTGCCGCCTCCTGGGTCTTTTCGGATAAAATACAGCGGGGAAAACGCCGCTGGCTCAGGTATCGGCAAGGGCCTCGAGAAACGCGAACACGATGATGAGACCTGCCGCGGCCAGGACGGTGAGGGTTGTGCCTTTTCGGGGCGGGTCTTCGTCGGCGCCGCGCACGATTTTGAGCGACTTCACCTCGGAAAAGGCGAATTCCATCGCCGTCGCCTTCCGGTCCTTGACCACTTCGATCCAAATTCCTTCGGGGGTGGTCTCGCTCATCCTGCCGGCGATTTTGTTCGGCCGCTCTTTACGCGCGAGCGTCACCTCAACGAGCGCGCCGGCCGGTATGCCGAGCGCTTGCTCCCGGAGAGATGGCTTTGCTCGCTGGGCGGGGGCCAACATTGCCGCCGCCAGGGTTAGCGCCAGAATTCTGCGTAACATGTCACAGCCTCGGATAAAGACCGAGGCATTTGGACGGCCAGGGCGGGTAGCGGGAATCTGTTGATTCCATTGGGTTCGGCGCCGGCCCGTTTTGCCAATGCGCCAGTATTAGCTGACACTGTCAGGCTTGGCGGACACATTCCTGGAACACGGCAGGTCGGTCTGTGGTATTAAGAACGGCATGAACCGTATCGACCGCCGCCGCTTCCTTGCTCGCGCTGCCGCGGGCGCCGCCTGCGCGTTTGAGAGCTCCCGGATACTCCGCGCCGTGCCGGTGGCCCAAACCGAACTCGGAAAGGTCAAGATTCGGGACGTCCAGACGGCGACCATCATGATGCGGTACCCGGCCCACCTGGTGAGGATCACCACCGATGCGGGCATCTCAGGCATCGGCGAGGCGTTCAACGGTCCCGGGATTCTCGACAACATTCGCTACCTGAAAAACTACGTCGTCGGTCAGGACCCGCTTCAGGTGGAGTACCTGTGGGCGAAGATGATGGAAGCGACGTCCGGCCACGGGTCGATGGCCGGCGCCATGGTTTCGTCGATTTCCGGCATCGAGAGCGCGTTGTGGGACCTGGCAGGCAAGATCCTGAATGTCCCGATTTGCACCCTGCTCGGCGGGAAATACCGGGAGAAGTTGTACGTCTATCACGATACCGGGTCGCCGAGAACGTCCGATCCGGGGCCATGGGTGGAGGAGGCGCTGCGTTCCAGGGAGTACGGCTTCAAGGCGATGAAGTTCGACCTCGACTGGGAGTCGCGGGGACAGGCGATCGCCGGCAAGGAGCCATTCCAGTATCGACGCGAGATCTGGAACCGGACGATCTCGTCCGAGGAACAAGGTCAATGGGTTCGCATCCTCGAGGAGATCATTAAGGCGCTCGGCCCCGGATATGATATCGGCGTCGATTGTCACTGGAACTACAACACGCGCGACGCGCTGCGGTTCGCGCAGGCGGTGGAGCCGTTGAACCTGTGGTTCCTCGAGGATCCCGTCCCGCCGGAGAACCCGGACGCGCTGGCCCGGATCACGGCCGCCACCAAGACGCCGATCTGCATGGGAGAGAACCTCTACACGCGCCACACGTTCCGGCCGTTCATCGAGAAGCAGGCGTGCGACATCGTCAATCCCGACCCGCAGAAATGCGGAGGGCTGCTGGAAGCGAAGAAGATCGCGGACCTGGCGGACCTTTACTACATCACTTTCGCGTGCCATAACATGTGCACGCCGGTGGGCACGTATGGCTCGGCGCACGTCTGCTACGCGGTCCGCAACTTCGTCGCGCTGGAAAGCGACAGCATCGAGCTGCCCTGGTGGAAGGACATGATTGTCAACGACGGCGGCAAGTTCTATCCCGGCGGATACCTGACGGTCCCGGATAAGCCCGGCCTCGGCCTGGAGCTGAACGAGGAGGTATGTAAGAAGCACCTGGCCGAGGGAAGCCGGTGGTTTGGCGAGTAACGGGGGACTGCGGCGCGTGTCGTTCTATGGCTGAAGCGCGGCGTGCCAGTTCTCCACCACGACGATAGCGGCGTCGTTGCCCGCGCCGGCGGCAGCGGAAATCAGGAACCGGCGGCCGTCCGGACTTACGCTGTACTGGTTGCGCACCTCCGCAATGCCGGGGATGGGGGTCTGGAAGAGGGCGCGGGTGGCGCCGGGTTCGAACGCGGGGCCGGGCTTCACCTCGACGGACATCATCTTCGCGTCCGTGGACAGGTAGAACAGCTCCTGGCCGTCGGCGCGCCAATGCGCCTCAAAGCCGCCGTTAACGGATACCTGCCAACGGCGCTCGCCGGGCGGGGCCTCGCGAACGTAGACTTCGAAGCGCCCCGATTCCGTCGAGGTGTAAGCGACGTACTTTCCGTCGGGGGAAAAACGGCCATGGCCGGTGAAGAACTTGCCGGGCGGGGCGAGCGAAATCGATTTCCGGTCGCCGCCCAGGGTAACTATGTTCAGCCGGAACTCGCCGAAGTAGAGCATGCGCTGGCCGTCGCGAGACCAGTCGTCAATGGCGGTGACGGCGCCGGCGACGAGCACGCGCTCCGGCCCGCCCGCGATGTCCTTCTCGTAGATCCTGTCCTTGCCGCGGTCGGAGACGACATACGCGATGCGGCGGCCGTCGGGGGACCATACCGGCGTGGTTTTGGCCACCGGGCCGGAGGTGAACCGCGCCGAGGCGTTGCGCGCGAGGTCGGTGATCCAGATCTCGCGAGGGGCCCCGCCCGATCCGGCTTTCTCCCACGCGACGCGTTGCCCGTCGGGCGACAGCACGGCGTTGAAGGCGCCGCTGGCCGAGGACAGATCGCCGAGCGGGTTTCCGTCGCGGTCGTACCAGGTCAGTTGCGTCGCGCGGTCCTGCGTCTGGCTCGGCAGGTACGCGAGAACGCCGTTATCGGAGACCGAGAAGGCGCCAAGGCCGCCGTACAGATTGGCGACCCTGTCGGCAACCACCGCGGGCGCTCCTTCCAGGCGCAACCGCCGTTCGTCGAACGGTTGAGCCATCAGGGTGGTTCCCTGAACGTAGAGGAGATAGCCGCGCGGCTTTGCGGTGAAAATCGTGCGGCCATTGCCGGCCGGCAGCGCGCGGGACTCGGCGGCGTCAAGCGCGGCGAGTTTCAAGGTCGCGGCGCCGGGCTCGCGGCCGCCCGCCAGGTACAGGAACCGCTTGCCGTCGGGGAAGAACTGGGGCAGCGAATGGGCCACTTCGCCGGCCTGCTCGTCGAGACGGGTGGCAGCCGACGGCGTCCCGCCGGCTAGCGGAATCCGGTGGATCAGACGATCGGAAGCGGTGTACAGAACCACTCCATCCGCATTCCAGGTGAATCCTTCCGCGCCCACGCTTTCGGCGATAAGGCGGGACGACCCGCTGGCGAAATCGACGACGCGAAGGTTGTTGTCGGCATCCAGGAAAATAAGCGAGCGGCCGTCGCGGGACCACTGAGCGCCGCTGCGCGAGACGCCCTCCGTGCCGGGCGCCGGGCGCGCCTCCAGCGAATCGAGCGGGCGGACATAAATCATGGGGCCGCCGCCCTTGGCCATGGCCAGGAACGCGATGCGCCGTCCGTCGGGCGAGATGGCCGGCACGCCGGATACAAAGTTGGTTCCCGGCGGCGGGTGGATGGCAAAGCGAGTAACGCCCGGGGCGCCGACGGGGGCGCGCCACCACAGGAACGCAAACACGGCGGCGACGAGCAGCGCCAGGGCGGACACAACCCAGCCGAGCATGGCGCGCCGTTCGCGGGCCGTGCGCCGGGGACGCGGCGGCTCCTCGGCGGGCGTTTTCGGGCAGCCGTCGGCGATCCATTGCAACTCGTCCCGCAGATCGCGCGCCGATTGCCACCGATCGTCCGGCCGCTTGGCCATGCACTTCCGGATCACGCGGTCCAGAGCGGGCGGCAAAACCGTGCCCGACGCCGCCACGGACGGAGGCGCGGAGGTGAGGATGGCGGCCATGATGCCCGCCATGCTCTTGCCTTCGAAAGGCGTTTTGCCGACCAGGGATTCGTACAGCACAACCCCGAAGCTGAAGATGTCGGTTCGCCCGTCCGTAGGCTCGCCCTCGACCTGTTCGGGGGCCATGTACTGCGGCGTTCCGACGAGAGTCCCCAACTGGGTAAGCGTGTCGGCGCGCGTGACATCGAACTCTCCGGCGGGTGTTTCTGCGATCTTGGCCAATCCGAAATCGAGCAGTTTCACGCCCGCCGCGGTGACCATGATGTTGGCCGGCTTGAGATCGCGGTGGACGATGCCGCGGCGGTGCGCGTGGTCGAGAGCGCCGGCGATCTGAATTCCGTACGCAAGGGCCTGATCGACGGGCAACGGTCCCCCGAGCGGCGTGCCCTCGACATACTCCATTACCAGGTAATTGGGACCGACGTCATGCAGCGTGCAGATGTTGGGGTGATTGAGGGCGGCGACCGCGCGGGCCTCGCGCTGAAAGCGGTCGTTGAATTTCTCGGGGGAGACTTTCAGCGCCACGATACGGTCGAGACGCGTATCGCGGGCCTTGTAGACCTCGCCCATCCCGCCTGTCCCCAGCAGGTGCAGGATCTGGAAGGGCCCCAGGAGAGCGCCGGGGGAAAGAGCCATACCTGTATGCGCGTTTCGTTCTCGAACTCAGTCGAGTAGCAGCTAAGTGTACCGAAACGCGGAGGAAAAGCCAAGCGCGGGCCTGAGGGGGCAACAGAAGCTGGCTTGGCTGGGTTGCGATTGCGAGCCATCAGAAATTCTATTAGACTCCAGTGATGACCCCCGCTCTCGGCGTTAGTACCGTCAAAGAACTGGAAGGCGCCCTCCGCGGCAGAATACTGCTGCGCAGCAGCGACGGATACGATCAGTCGCGCCAGGTCTGGAACGGTATGATTGACAAGCGCCCGCTCGCCATTGTCAAAGTTGCTGGCGTAGCCGACATCCAAGCCACGGTGAAATTCGCGCAGGAACGCGGCCTGCCGGTCGCGATCCGGGGCGGCGGTCATAACGTGGCGGGTAGCGCCGTGTGTGACGACGGCCTCGTGATTGACCTCGCACTCATGAAGTCTATCCGTGTAGACCCTCACGCCCGGCGCGCGCGCGCCGAAGGCGGAGTGCTGTGGGGTGAATACGATCATCAAACGCAGGCATTCGGATTGGCATCTCCGGGCGGAGCCGTCTCGACGACGGGCATTGCCGGACTCACCCTCGGCGGGGGCTTCGGCTACCTCTCCAGAATGTATGGCTTGGCGTGCGACAACCTCATTTCCGCCGATGTCGTCACCGCGGCAGGTGAGTTCGTAATCGCAAGCGAAAATCTGAATCCTGAATTGTTCTGGGGCCTGCGAGGTGGTGGGGGAAACTTCGGTGTTGTGACCTCGTTCGAGTACCAACTCTATCCTGTCCAGCAAGTCCTGAGCGGCATCGTCGCGTTTCCATTCGAGATGTCGGAAGCGGTTTTGAAGCGATACCGCGACGTTGCCCTCGAAGCTCCCGACCACCGCGTATGGTTTGCCGGCATCCTTCAGATTCCGGGCGTCGGCAAACTTGTGGCGGTCGTGATGAGCAATTTTGGCAGCGAAGATGAGGGTTGGCGCGCACTTCGCCCGATCCGCGAATTAGGTTCGACTGTGCTCGACACCGTCGCAACCGTTCCATACTGCGTCATGCAGCGGCAACTGGATGCAAACTCCCCGAAGGGGCTCCGGAATTACTGGAAATCCGCGTATATGAGTCAACTATCGGACGAGGTAATCGGCCTGCTTGTCGCGGCGATGGAGAACACGCCCGCCGATCGCGATCAGATCATGATCGAGAGCCATGGAGGGGCCATCTCACGCGTTGCGAAGGATGCTACAGCCTTCGAACACAGGTACGCGCCGTTTAACCTGGGAATCTTCGCCGTCTCCACCGATCCCATGCTCGATCAGGCCGACGCGGCCTGGGCGCGTAAGTTGTACCAACAAATCTTGCCCAACTCGACGGGCGGCTCATACGTAAATTATCTTTCCGAGGGTGACGACGTTCACACAGCCTACAGTGATGCCCGTTTCGGCCGCCTGGCCGGCATCAAAGCCCGCCACGATCCGGGCAACCTGTTCCGGTTCAACCACAACATCGCGCCGGCATAAGGCCGCGCACCAGATTGTAGTCGAACGACCGGCGCTTGCGGCCATCCGCCATGTCGGCGAGGAGCAGGTCCACGAGCACTCGTAGCGAATCGCCGCATTAGAAACCGGGCGGCGCAACGGGCGTGTGTTAGACTTGCAGGGAAACGACGCGACTGGGCCCGTCGTGTCTGGGAACTTCCTTTGTTCGGCGGGTCAAATTCGGAAACGCGCCAGGTGTAACGCGATGCCCGCACGCACTCCGGCAGGGTTAGCGCTCTGCCTTTTCCTTGTCTGCCCGTCATTCGCTCAGGTGGCGCCGGCGACGATCGATTATGAAAGGCAGGTGCACCCGATCCTCGCCGCGCGATGCCTGTCGTGTCACAGCGGGGAGAAGCGATCGGGCGGCCTCTCGCTGGGGACGTACGCCGGCGTGCTGGACGGCGGGCGGGGCGGCGCCGCGGTGAGGCCGGGCGACAGCAGCGGCAGTCTGCTGCTGCGAAGGATCAATGGCGAAGTGGCGCCGGCGATGCCCCTGGGGATGCCCGCGCTCGCGCCGGCCGAGATCGCAACCGTCCGGCGGTGGATCGACGAGGGAGCGCGGGAGACGCCGAAATCCGCCCCGGCGAAGCCAAAGTGGGAGCCGCCGCTGGAGTTGACGCGGCCGGAAGTTCCGGCGACAGTCTGGGCCGGATGGAGCGCGCCGCTCGACCGGTTCGCGGCCCGCTATATGGCCGCTCACGGGATGAAGCCGCCGCCCCCGGTTTCCGACGCCGTGTTCGCCCGCCGCGTCTATCTCGACGTCTGGGGACTCCTGCCGACGCCCGAGGAGTTGCAGGCGTTTGGGGACGACCGCGGTGCGGATAAACGAGAGAAATTGATCGAACGGCTGCTGGCGGACGAGAAGAAATACGCGGAAAACTGGATCAGTTTCTGGAACGATTTACTGCGCAACGACGAGGGCGTCAACTACGCCGGGTCGCGCAAGAGCATTACGGGATGGCTCGCGGGCGCGCTCGAATCGAATCTTCCGTACCACCGGTTCGTCGCGCGGCTGCTGGATCCGAAAGGGCCGGACGATCCGGAAGGTTTTCTGGTCGGCGTCAACTGGCGCGGCGACATCAGCGCCAGCCAGACCCCGGCAATGCAGGCGGCGCAGAATACGGCCCAGGTGTTTCTGGGCATTAACCTCAAGTGCAATTCGTGTCACGACAGCTTTATCAGCCGGTGGAAACTGAAAGACGCCTACGCGCTGGCCGGCTATTTCGCGGACGAGCCGAGGATGGAGATGTACCGCTGCGACGCCGCGACCGGGCAGTTCGCCGAGCCGGCCTTTCTGTACCCCGAACTGGACCGCGAGATTCCGTCCGCCTCGGCGGCCGACCGGCGCGCGACCGCGTCGGCGATCTTCACCGATCCGCGGAACGGGCGTCTGCCGCGGACGCTGGTCAATCGCGTGTGGCAACGGTTGATGGGCCGCGGCATTGTCGATCCCCCCGATGAAATGGACGCGGAACCGTGGAGTCCGGAACTGCTCGACTGGCTGGCGGGCGATTTCGCCGGTCAGGGCTACGATATGAAGCGGCTGATCGCGACGATCCTTACGTCGCGCACGTACCAGATGCCGGCGGCGGCGCGCATGGGCGAGCAACCGGCGGCCTACGTCTTCCGCGGACCGGAAGTTCGCCGGATGACGGCGGAGCAGTTCGCGGACGCGATCGGTTCCATCACGGGCGAGTGGCGCGTCTACCAGCCCGACGATGCGCGGAGGGGCGCGTACGCGCGGGAATGGCATTTGGCGTCGAGCCCGATGACGAGAGCGCTGGGGCGGCCGATACGGGACCAGGTGGTGACGACGCGCGCCGGCGAAGCCACCACGCTGCAAGCGCTGGAACTGGTGAATGGGGAGACGCTGACACGGTGGCTGTCGCGCGGCGCGCGCAAGATGCTCGGTGAACTGCCGCCGGAGCCGGAGAGCGTGTTCGACAGCGGCACGGTTCGCGGCAGCGGCCGGAACGAGCCGAAGCCGGTGGCCTTCGACGTCGATATCGCCGGAGCAGACAAGGTGTGGCTGGTCGTACAAGACGTTGAATCGTACGAGGCCGACCGGGTCGAGCCGGTATGGGCGCAAGCCGAGTTTGTCTCACCCGGCGGCGTCACGCCCCTTCAGGCGCTGACGCCGGCTTCGGCGAATGGATTGCGCAGCGGGACCGGGCCGCTGGATTATCCGGGCGCGACCGACGGGCTGCGCGTGATGTCGCCGTCGACGGTCGCGTACGAGGTAAAAGGCCGGGGCTTCACCAGGTTCCGCGGGAGCGTTGTGCTGGAAAAGCCGAGCTATCGCGACGACATCATGCCGAAGGTGCGCTTCTTCGTCTTTCGCGAAGAGCCCAACATGGAGCGGCTGGTTCCGGTCGCGCCGGAGACCCCGGTCGCGGCGGCCCGTGGACCATGGACAGCCGACCGGCTGGCGGACAGGGTGCTCCGGCACGCGCTGGGACGGGCGCCGACCGAACGGGAACAGATGCTGGCGCGTTCCGCCCTGGAAGACGGGGAGCGTCCGAGGCGTCCGTCGGCCGCGGGACTGGCGGACCTGCTTTGGGCGCTGATGATGAGCCCCGATTTTCAACTGATTTACTAGACGGCCAACGGTGAGCGGAGAGAGGATGTCCGGGATGAACGCGGAAGAGAGACGGATTTACTCGAAAGTTAGCCGGCGCGGATTCATGGGGGCGACGGCCGGCGCGACGCTGGCGGCCCTCGCGGGTCCCGCGCCTCGCATGGCCGGGGCCGCGGCGAAGATCGAACCCACCGCCGACGCGCTGATCGTGCTGTGGATGGCGGGCGGGATGGCGCAGACCGAGACGTTCGACCCGAAGCGATATACGCCCTACGAGCCGGGTCTGAAGTCGAGCCAGGTGCTGAGCACGTTCAAGAGCATCGACACGGCGGTGGATCACATCAAGTTTTCCGAAGGGCTGGAGCGCATCGGACGGGTGATGGATCGCGGGGCGCTGATCCGCACCTTCCAGGCGGGCGACCTCGGCTTTATTTTGCACTCGCGCCACCAGTATCACTGGCACACGGGCTATGCGCCGCCGCAGACGGTCGCCATGCCGCACCTCGGGTCGGTGATCTCGAGGACGCTCGGACCCGGGAATCTTGACATGCCGGCGTTCATCGGCATCGGTCAGAACCTGGAAATCGGCGGCGAGAGCGCGGCGGTGAAGGCGTTCCACACGGCGGGCTTTCTGGGGTCGGAGTACGGACCGTTCCTGATCACGAATCCGGAAGACGCGGCGGCGAGCGTGCGGCCGGCGGCGGAACTGGGCGAACGGCGGTTCCTCAGCCGCCGAAAGCTGTACCAGGACCTGCTGGGCGAGAGTCCCGTTTACGAGTACGCCGGCGATTTTCAGAGGGAATCGCTGGTCCGTTCCGTCGACGCGGCGCACCGCCTGCTCACGTCGCCCTCGGCGAAGGCGTTCGACCTCGCCCTGGAGCCGAAGAAGAGCTTTGACGCGTACAACACGGGCCGCTTCGGGAAGGGCTGCCTGCTGGCGCGGCGGCTGGTGGAGGCGGGCGCGCGGTTCGTGGAAGTGACCACCGAGTACATTCCGTTCCGCTACTGGGACACGCACGAGAACGGGCACGAGCGGGCGGAGAACATGAAGCGGGAAATCGACGCGCCGGTGGCGCAACTCGTCCTGGACCTGGAAGAGCGCGGACTGCTGAACCGCACGCTGATCGTGCTGGCCAGCGAATTCGGCCGCGACATGCTGACGGAGGGCAAAGTCGGCAAACAGGTAAAGGACCAGGTGGTGGTGCCGGACGTCATGACCGAGCCGAAGCACTACGGCATGCACCGGCATTTTACCGGCGCGGGCTGCGTGCTGCTGTTCGGCGGCGGCGTGAAACGCGGGTTGTTGTACGGCAGGACTGCCGAGGAAAGACCCTGCACGACGCTGGAGAAGCCGGTCCCCATGGAAGACCTGCACGCGACGATCTACCGGGCGCTGGGCATACCTGCCGACCTTGCGTACGTGGTGGAGAAGCGGCCCGTCTATGTCACCCGCGACGGCAAGGGCCAGGCGATCGCGGAACTGTTCGCGTAAATCGGGGAGGCCGGCCGCCGGAGCGTTCCGTCAGTATTGTTCCACCTGGGGAGGTTTGGGAGGAATGGGCGGGTGAGGCGCCAAGGGAGCTTCCGCGACGACGGCGCCCGCCTTTGCAACCGTCACCGTGCCGCGGTCCGCGCGGAGCCTGATCGTTGGATCCCGGCCCGGCGGACCTTTGAGTACCTGGCGGTCGTCCCGGGATTCCTGGGTCAGGGCCGCGCCGTATTCGTTTACGAGAGATCCTTTCTCTACCTGCAAGAGCAAGCCGAAGGCTGCGGACTCGGGCAGCATTAGTTGCACGTCCGCCGACTTAACGGCCAGGTCCATTTTGGCCAGCGGCGTCCGGCCCGGCCGCAAGTCGAGCCTGCCGCGCTCCAGTTCGAGGTCGAGTTTCTCGGTGAAATCCGCCAGATCCACGTCGCGGGAGCGGGTCTTCACCTTGATCGGGCCGATCACGTTGACGCCGGTCAGTTGGCTGAGATTGACGCGAACTTCGCCGGGGACGGCTCCTGCCCGGAACTCGGTGCGCGGGGAGTCGAACACCAGCGAACCCGCGAGTTCTCTCAGCAGGAGGCTGCCGGAGTACGAGCCGCTGACCACCACCGGGCCGCGGATGCCCGCCAATTCGACGTCCTCGCCCGCTCGGGAATCGAGTTTCACGCCGCCGCCGACATTCACCGCCCGGACTACGTCGCTGCGATTCAGCTTCACCTGGACGCGGCCGCCGATGTCAGCCATACGCACGGCGGCATTGTCGCTTTGAACATCTACGTCGCCGGAGACGTTCACGATGTCGAAGTCTCCAAACTCGCCGCGCCCTTCCACGGAAACCTGCTTGGGGACGTTGATCTCGAGATCGCTGGTGATGCGCCAGGGCCCTTTGCGGCGGTTCTGCTTGTTGCGGATGACGAGCCGGTCGCCGTCGGCGACCACTTCCAGGGGCGAGTCGCGGTGCGCCCGGACGGCGTCTTCCTTGCGGAAGGCGCGCACCGTGGTCCGGCCGCCGATTCTGACTTCGCCGTCGCCGCCGCCGGTGACCCGCACATTGCCGCGGGGATTCTCAACTACGATGCGCCGGGCGTCGCCGAGCGGATGCGTGGCGTTCACTTCGAAGTCCCACGGCTGTCCGAATACTTCGACGCCGCGGCCGCCGATCTGCACCCGCGGCCAGCGGTCGCGTACTGCCTCCGAACCGCCGCCGACAATACAGATGACGATGGCGAGCGCCCATTCCGCGCCCGAGATGCCCGCGCGCGGCAGCGGCTTGGACTGGAGCGCCCAAAAGACGACCTCCATCAACCGCAGCAGACCCCATCCGATGAGCAGGAAGGGCCAGTAGTCGGATAGCAGGCTCAGCAGCGGGATTTCCGGCCAGATGTTCCGGACCAGAAACGCGGCGCCGATGAGGATCAGCAGAATCGGACCGATCAGGGAACGCGGTCTCATGACACGTAGCTGTCCGGGTAGGATCGCTTCCGGCCCGAACTCCTTTCGAGGAGGATCAACACTCCAAAAACGATGATTAGCACGGGCCAGGTCTGGCCGAAGCCGTAGCCGCCCATCCGGTCCATCGCGAACAACAGGCCGAGCGCGATCATCATGATCGGCCCGCGAATCGCGGCGATGAACGCGCTAGTTTCGTTCATTGAACAGCTCCTCCGCCGCGCTGGTTCTGCGGCCTTCGGTCATGCGCGAATAGAGCATGTAGGCGCCGGCGGCGATCAGCAGGACGGGCCAGAACCGGATGATCTCGTAGAGCCGGATGACCTCGAAGTTGATCAGCAGGAACAGCACGCCGCTGGCAATCAGGATCACGGCGCCAAGGTTCGAGTTCGGCCGCCTGCGCCGGAGGGCGACCAGTCCCGAGAACTCGTCCACCGGCTCGCCGCGCTGTTTCTTTTTGGCGGTGTGATACGCCTCGAACGGCATATACAGGTAGAAGGTCGCCATCAGCATGCCGAACAGGGGCTCCATCTCGCCGGGCCCGGATTTCATGATGCTGATCAGCAGCCCGAAGATCACAACATGGATCAGGCCCTTGGCGTATTGCCCGTTGTAGATTGCGCCCACGCCGGGAATCAGCCCCAGCAGAAACGCCAGTCCCGGAGAGGACGAAGTGGACGGCGGGGGCGCCGGCGCAGCCCAGGGGGACGGCGGCTCCAGGGGGCCCAAGTCCCCGACGGGATAGGGCGTGATCGGCGTAGCGGGAACCGCCGGCGCGTGATCGGCGCAGTAGATAATTCCGTCCGCAAGCCGCACGTCCGTCTCGGCCAGCTTTTTGCCGCAAGTACGGCAGTATCCGGCCGGCTTGGGTTCTTCGCGAGCGGGGTTGTCGGTCGATATCGTGTCGCTCATCGCTGTTCATTCCTTTCCTGATCTCCAGCGGATCCCTGGGAGTTCTCCGGGAGAGTCAACTGCTCCCGCGCGGCAGGTGAAGCCGGCTCCTCTCCGCCCGTCCAGTCGCTGAGGCGGTTCTGAATCTCGTAGACAATTCGCAGGTTGTCGTAGTACTTCACAAGGCGGTCCCAGACGCGGTGAAACCGGTCGTCGACCGCTTCCATCACCCTGGAGGGGCGCAGGTCGTCGGCCCGGAGCGGGCGGTCGGGAATTCCGGCGAACCGTCCGATCAGCCCGAACGACAGAATCGTCATGGCCATGCCCATCGCGAACCGGGGTTGCAGCGCCGGTTGCATCCAACGGGTAAAAAACGCGCGGAACCCGCTGGGCTTGGCGGGCGCCGGGTTGTTGGAGGCGTGCAGCCACAGCAGCCGGGTAACCAGTTCGTCGGGCGGTTCGATCTCAGGCGCGCGGGCCATGAAGGCGACGGCCGCGGCGGCGTCGGTGGCCAGCGCCGCGCAAGCCGGGCAGGCGGCGAGGTGCTTTTTCACCAGATCCTCGCGTTCCGCGTCGAGCGTACGATCGACGTAGTCGCAGAGCAACGCTTCGAATTCCGCGCACGTCATGACGCCATCTCCCGCTTCGGGCTCATACCAGAACCCTCTGCCTCCGAAGAATCCTGGCCAGTTCCGACCGGCCACGATTCAACCTCGACTTGACCGTGCCTTCCGGCACGCTCAGAACGTTTGCGATGTCGCGATACTCCAAACCCTCCAGGTCGCGCAGTATCACCGTTTCCCGCAGCTCCGGCGACAGCTTTTGCAGCGCCGCCTGTAAGACTTCGTTGGCTTCGCGTCCCGCCAGCGCCGCGTCGGCGCGCGAGTCCGGCGAGGACCGCTCCTCCAGCATCGGGAGCTGGTCCTCAATCGATTCGGTCACCCGGTCGGACTTCGACCGCCGGTAGTGGTCGATCAGCAGGTTTCGCGTCAGCCGGCCGAGCCACACCGTGAACGATCCCTCGCCGGCGCGGTAACTCTTCAGCGACCGGAAAACCCGGAAGAAAACCTCCTGGGCGATGTCCTGGGCGTCGGCCGCGCTGTTGGTGAACCGAAAGCACATGGAATGCACGCGGCGGACGTGGTTTCGCACAAGGTCCTCCCATGCGGCCTCGTCGCCGCGCAGGCAGCGCTCTACCAGCCTGGCGTCAGGGTCCAACGCGTTTCCCGAACCGGAAGGGCGGGCAACGATCATCGGCAGCTCCGCACCGAACATGAAGGGCGTGATACCTTGAGCAACTGTAGCCAATGCCGCCATATCTCAACCGGATTCGGAAGCCGTCCGAATTCACCTTCCAGTATGAGAAACGAGGAATCGGCATGCGAAGTTCGCTCGGATTGCGGGCGATGGCCCGCAGACCTTATTCTAGCTCTTGCCGGGCCGCTTTCAATGCGAATTCCAGGCGTTTCGGGCCGCCGATGCCCGAAAGCAGCTTCTGTCCGCGCCGTTCGCGCCGCGCCCCCCGCGCCGGCGACCGGGCCGGGCCTCCGGCGGCCTCGACGGCGATCCGCTCCTGAGTCTCCCGGGCGTGGAGATCCCACCGAATGACCGAGGAACCCAGCCCGAAGAAGCGCGCCTCGAACACGCGGAAGTGGCTTGTCGCCGGGGCGGTGGCCGCCGTGGTGGCCGCGTTCGTGGCTCACCGCTGGCGGGAGTCCGGGTTCGAATGGTCGAAGTTCACCGCGGTGTTCGCGACGCTGAACTTGGCTTGGTTGACAGCCGCCGTGGGGTTCGCGCTGCTGACCTACGTAGGCCGGGCGCTCCGTTGGCAGGTGCTGCTGCGGCCAGTCAAAAGCGCATCCAGTTTCTGGAACGTGCTTTCGGCCACCGTCATCGGCTTCAGCGCGATCGTCCTGTTCGGCCGCGCCGGGGAGGCCTTACGTCCGTACCTGATCGCCGTCAAGGAGAAGGTGCCTTTCTCGTCCCAGGTCGGCGCTTGGCTGATTGAGCGCATCTGGGACCTTCTGACGGCGCTTCTGATCTTCGGGTTCGCCCTGACGCAGATGAAACGGTCCGGGGCGGTCGTCGGCCCGCGGCTGGAATGGGTGTTGCGCGCCGGCGGGTGGGTGGCAGGCCTGCTGGCGCTGCTGTGCCTTTTGGTCCTGTTTTTCGTAGGCCGGTTTTCGGGGAGCATGCGGGAGCGTTTGCTGGCGGCGCTGACGTTCCTGCCGGAACACATATACGATCGGGCTCGAGGCGTGGTCACCGCCTTCACCCATGGCATGGGGTCGACCGGCCAGGGGCGATTTCTATGGCTGCTGGCCTTTTACAGCCTGCTGGAATGGTTTCTGATCGTCGGATCCTACGTCTGCCTCTTTCAGGCGGCGCCTGCCACGGCCTCGCTGAGCTTGACCGACATCCTGATCTTCGTTGGGTTTGCCAGCTTCGGCGCCGTGGTGCAGATTCCGGGGATCGGCGGCGGTATTCAGCTTACGGTAATCGTGGTGCTGACGGAGTTGTTCGGCATCAGCCTGGAGGCATCCAGCGGGATGGCGGTACTGCTATGGTTGACCACATTTGTAGTAATTGCGCCGGTGGGTCTTCTGCTGGCCTGCCACGAAGGCTTCACGATTCGCCGGCTCCGGAAGATGGAGGAGGAGGCCGCGTTATGATCTGCCCGTTCTGCGCGCACCGGCGTGACCGCGTCCTCGACTCGAGGGAAAGCAAGGAAGGGGATCTGATCCGGCGCCGGAGGCAGTGCCTGGCATGCAAGCGCCGCTTCACCACCTACGAGCGTATTGACGAAGTCCCTTATATGGTTGTAAAGAAAGATGGAAGGCGGGAGAAGTTTGACAGGCAGAAGGTGCTGAACGGTCTGCTGCGCGCATGCGAAAAGCGGCCCGTCAGCATGGCGCGTCTGGCCGAACTGGTGGACGAGGTGGAGTCGCGGCTGGCTGACAGCGCAGAACGGGAGATGACTACCGCCGCAATCGGGGAACTGCTGATGGACCGCCTGCACGGTCTGGACAAAATCGCGTACGTGCGCTTCGCCTCGGTCTACCGCGACTTTCAGGACGTCGAGGCGTTCCTGTCGGAACTGGAAAGCCTGATGCGGCAGAAAAGGCCCTGATCGGCTCAAGGGAGCGCTTCGACCAACTGCTCCGGTCCGCAAAATCAAGTGAATCTTTGAGTTTTTGTCATCATCCCTTAACGTAGGGCTTATCAAGCCAAGCTGTTGATGCTATAATATCCGGGTAGTGTGGGATCTGTGTCCCCGGAGAAGAGCCGGAATCTGCCGTTGGGACGCCTGATATTGCTTTGAAAACCCAAGCTCCCGTTCTCCCGGCGCAGGTGCGCAGGTTGAGCTTGGCAGGATGGATGGTACGTGGATCAGTTCGACGATCAATACCTTAGCGACGCCCATGAGCCACTGAGTCTTCCCTTCGACGAGGACTCCAACTTTTTCCACCCCGAAGAAGTTCACGACGGCGAGGAGTTTCACGCGCATCAGGCGCCGGAGGAGTCGATCTATACCGACGACCCCGTCCGGGTCTACCTCCGGGAGATGGGAGCAGTACCATTGCTGACCCGCCAGGGGGAGGTGAGCCTCGCCCGGCGCATGGAGCAAGGCAAATTGCGCATGCAGAAGGCGGTGAGCCGTTCGCCGCTGGTGCAGTATATCGTCGTCGACCAGTGCGAGCAGGTGAAGAAGGGCGTCATCGACATCGAGGCGTTCGTGGAATTCGGCAGCGACATCGAGGAAGGCACCGCCGCGGCCATCAAGCGCCGCGCCGACGTCAAGAAGCAGTTCCTCGATCTGGTCAACTCCCACAAGAAGCTCAACCAATTGGGAGAAAAGGTCGAGGCCCTCTCGCCGGCGAATAAACGCGCGTATCGCCGATGGAACGGAAAGCTGAATCGTTCCAAGGTGGAGATGTCGCGGGCGATCCGCGCCGTGCCGTTCCGAACGAGCCTCTGGAAGATGTACGCGGGCGAGATCGAGCGGGCGGCCGAAGAACTATCTCACCTGGACGCCGAACTCCGCCGCGTGGAGGAGCGCGGTGGCCCGGAAAGCGCCAATCGGGTCCGGGAACTGAAGCGGGAGATTCGCAAGCGCGAGGCGGCGGCCGGCGCCAGCATCACCGAACTCCGGCACACGCTGCAGGTGATCCGGCATGGCGAGTGCGAAGCCGAAAGGGCGAAAAAGGACCTTGTGGAAGCCAACCTCCGGCTGGTGGTATCTGTCGCCAAGAAGTACGTGAACCGCGGCCTCCACCTGCTGGACCTCATCCAGGAAGGCAACATCGGCCTCATGCGCGCCGCGGACAAGTTCGAATACCGGCGCGGATACAAGTTCTCCACCTATGCCACCTGGTGGATCCGTCAGGCGATCACCCGCGCCATCGCCGACCAGTCCCGCACCATCCGCATCCCCGTTCACATGAACGAGAGCATGAACAAGTTCCTTCGCGCCACCCGCGAACTGGAGAAGGAACTCGGCCGCGCGCCCACCAACGAAGATATCAGCCGCCGCATGGACATCCCGGTGGAGAAGGTCCAGAAGCTCAAGACCATCTCCCGCGACCCGGTCTCGCTGGAAACACCGGTGGGCCGCGACGGCGAGTCCGCTCTCGGCGATCTTATTGAAGACAGGTGGGTTGGCTCTCCTGTGGACGCCGTCATCGACACCAACGTGCGCGACGAGACGGCCAACATTCTTAAGACCTTGTCTCCCAAGGAAGAGAAGGTGATCCGGCTGCGGTTCGGCATCGGCTGCGAGCGCGAGCACACGCTGGAGGAGATCGGACAAGAGTTCGACGTCACCCGCGAGCGGATTCGGCAGATCGAAGCCAAGGCGCTGCGCCAATTGCGCTCGCCGGAACGGGCGCGGCATCTCCGGGCGCTTTTGGCGGCTCGCTAGGCGCGGTCTGGTGGGGTGAACCTCCAGGTTTGCGAGCCGGTTTCCAACCGGCTTTGAGCGGGACTAGGAGTCCCGCGCAGCCCTAAGAAACTGCCCGCAGTAGGACTCAGCACCCTAGGACTTCTTCCCACGTCTCCGACGGGCGTTTTCCGCGTTCAGCAAACATTTTTTGCATTTTTGTTTTACATCGGCGCGATTGGCTGTTGACAAACTTAAAGTAAAAGTTTATATTTGAAAACACAGAACGCTGACGTAGAAGCACTAGCCTATGCGCCTACCTAAAGCAATCCAGCAGTCGCACCTGGGAGAGCTTCGTGCAAACACGATCCTGGTAGTCTTGCTGGGGGTCGCGATCGGGCCTGTGGGGCTTCAAGGCACCCCTTCTCTTGGCAAACGTTCCTCTCCAAACCCCTTCCCTGGTCTCATCGACGTCCGTAGTACTGGTCCTGCTACGGCGCGCCAGGGGATGACGACGGCGTCGCTGGTGGAGGCGCCTCCGGAGCGCGGCTCCGGGGACGCGGAAGGCGATGCTGCCGCCGCCCAGCCCAAATCGGAGGGCTGGCGCTGGGAGAAGGCCATCCTGTTCCACTTCACGAATCCGGCCGACCGGCCCGGCATCGGCGCCTCGCGCGCCGGCCAACGGTTGGCCCGGGAATTCGAGCCCAACGTCGATCTGTTGGCTGAAAGCCTCGACCCCGATGAACGCGCCTCCGCTTCAGAGCAGGAAAGCTTGGCCGGCCTTGGCGAACACCGTGTAGGACTTGAAGATATCCCCCTGAATGCTCTCCCGGAACCTCCACCGCTCGTTCTGTTCGCCACCGGCCTCGCTTGCGTTTTTGTCAGCCGCGTCGTGCGCCGCCTGAGAAAATCCAACTAAGACGCGCTCTCCGCTGCGGGATGTGGTATTTTCGTCTATTGCCAAGGGTATGCCCTGGGCACAGACCAGAAGAGGAGGGTAGTATTTGAAACATCGATTGCTGTTCAGGATGTTGCCCGCCGCGATGCTCGTCGCCGGCGTGGCCTTGGCGCAACCGGTTTTGCGCACGAACAATCCGGTTGTCAACGGCGGCAGCTATGCCAACACGATTGCTCCCGGGTCGATCTTCGTCGTTTTCGGAACCAACCTGGCCGGGGACGCGATTCTCCAGGCGCCGTCGCTTCCACTCGCGACTTCACTCGGCGGAGTCTCCATCCGCTTCACCCCATCCGGAGGAGGTTCGGCGATCGATGCGCTGATGGTCTACACCACGCGGAACCAGATTGCCGGCCTGCTTCCGTCGGCGGCGGCGCCCGGCAGGTACACCGTTACGGTCACCTACAACGGCCAGACCTCGCCGCCCGGCTTGGCTAATGTGACGGCGCGTAGCCTCGGCATCGTAAGCGCCGACTCCTCCGGCGGGGGACAGGCGCAGGCGCAGATTTACTACTCCGCCACCGCCTGGAGTTTGAACCGCTTTGCCGGCGGCCGGATCGGCACATTCGACACCGCCGTGGCCCACCCCGGCGAAGCCATGGTATTGTGGCTGACCGGAATCGGGGCGGATCCCGCCTCGGACACGACCGGCGGCTCGAGCGGAGACCGGACCTCCGCGGCCGGCATACGCATCCGGTTGGGCAACAGGGAGATTGTCCCGGCCTTTGCGGGGCGCGCTTCGGGCTTGCCGGGTACCGATCAGGTTAACTTCACCGTGCCGGCCGACGCCCAGCTCGACTGTGCGGTTCCGCTGCAAATCACCACGGGCGATGGCGGGGGGAGCAACCAGGTAACGCTGGCGATCGCCGCCGCGGGGCAGAATGCCTGTTCGCACCCGTTCCTGACGGCCGACCAGTTGCGCGCGATGTCTGAGGGCGGAACGCTGGTCTTCGGCTACTTCAACCTCGGGCGGCAGAACATCAGCACGGAGGTTCCGGGCGTGGGCGGCTTCGACCTTACCACGGAGTCCGTCGGCGGCCAGTTTGCGCGTTACGGCGTCGGCAACCTGGGCGAGTTCGAGGGCGACTTCTCCGGACTGGCGGGTTCCTGCTTCGTCACCCGTTTCCAGGGCGACGAGTCGCAACCCGGGGCTTACACGCCTCCGACTCCACTTGACGCCGGCAACCCCCTCCGACTGAACGGCCCCAATGCGGCCAACGTCGCGGTGGAGCGGCTGGAGGGCAACTACTATTCGCATACCCTGTACTCGTCCGGCTTCCCTGGCGTACCCGGCAGCGGCAGCGGTTCGCCCACGATTTCCGCCGGCGCCTACACTCTCTCCGGAACGGGAGGCGTGGATATCGGGGCGTTCAATGCCTCGGTTACCGTGCCATCGCCGCTGACCTGGACCAACCGCGACGCGATCACCGAGATCAACCGCAGCCAGAATCTGAACCTCACCTGGACGGGCGGCGGCTCCGACCTGGTGTGGATCTTCGGTAGCAGCGCCGTTCGATCCGGAGGCACGGAGGACGACCCGATTTACGACGGCGCGGTGTTCATTTGTTACCAGAACGCCAACGCGGGCAGCTTTTCAGTACCTTCCGCGATCCTCAGCCAGTTGCCGGCGTCCGGCGATATTCTCGAAGGAACGGGCGGCATGTTGATGCTTTCGTTGACAGGGCCGGCAAATGGCGGACCCTTCACCGCGCCGCTGACGGCCGGCGGCAACATCGTCCGCGGCAGCTTCACCTACAGCAACGGTTTCATGAAGACCGTTTCGTACGAGTAGCCACTCTTGCTGAGGCGTTAACCGGAACGGGAGGGTGACATCCGCTCTCCCGTTTCTCCTGCCAGGCAGCCCCCAGGTTGGCGGCTCAGTCGATCAGCCCGAGCCGGCGCAGGTGTTCGAGCAGGTGGGCCTTCACGATCGGCTTCACCAGGTAAGCGTCGCACTTGGCTTGAAAGGCGGCAATGACGTTCTCTCGGCGTCCGAGAGAAGTGGTCATGACGATTTTTGCCGCCTGGCCGCCATCGAATCCCTGCTCCCGTTCTATATCGCGAATGCGCTTCAGCGCCGCGTGGCCGGACATTCCAGGCATGACCATGTCGAGGCAGATCAGTTCATACGGAGTCCCGGCATCGATCGCGGCAACGACGGCGTCGACGGCCTCTTTGCCGTTGGCGGCAATGTCGGGAGGGCCGTAGCCAGTGAGGAACTGCTCGAGCACCCGCCGACTCACCACATCATCGTCCGCAATCAAGGTCCTCATAGGCTAAAATCCGGCTCGCCGGAATACGCGGGGCGCCGCCATAGCGCCTCTCCCAACTCATCGGCGGAATCGCCGGGATTCTTCAATGGGCTCCAGCGTCGCGCCCGGCTCGGCCCTCCCGTGTAGGATGGGACGATGCCTAACATTGTGATTCCGGACGATGAGCCCCCGGTGATGGCCGCCAGCCGGGCCTATCAAGAACTGTTGGCCCGCGGCGCCGTCGAGTACTACGGCTCGCTGCCCGGTTCGGAGGAAAGACTGGTTGAGCGCATCCGCGAGGCCGAAATCGTCATCAACATCCGGTCGTCCTGCCGGTTCACGGAGTCTGTCTTTGCGCGCTGTCCCAGACTGCGCCTCCTCTCCCTTTGGGGTACCGGTACCGATAACGTCGACCTGCCCGCCGCCGCCCGCCGGGGGATCACGGTCACCAACACCCCGGGCGTCTCCGCCATCTCGATCGCCGAACACTGCCTGACCCTGATGTTCGCCGCCGTCCGCCGCATTCCCCGGATCGACGCCGAGGTGCGGCAGGGGAGGTGGCCGAAGGCGCAGGTATCACAACTCCACGGCAAGACGCTTGGCGTGATCGGCCTCGGCGCCATCGGCCGCCGGTTTGCTCATCTCGGACAGGCCATCGGGATGCGAGTTGTCTCCTGGACCATGCATCCCAAGCCGGAACTCGGCTTCGAGCACGTACCGCTGGAGCGCCTTCTCCGCGAAAGCGATGTCGTGAGCCTGCATCTGAGGTTGTCGCCCGAAACCACCCGAATGATCGGCCGGGAGCAGTTCCGCCTGATGAAGCCGTCCGCGGTGTTCATCAACACCGCGCGCGGGGCGATTGTGGACGAAGCGGCGTTGGTCGAGGCGCTCGAGAAGGGAACCATCGGCGGCGCGGGCCTGGATGTTTTCGAAACCGAACCGCTGCTGGCGGGCCACCCGCTGACGCGGCTGGATAATGTGGTCCTCACGCCGCATTCGGCGGGCGTGACGCCCGAGGCGCTCGAAGCCGGCCTTCAGCTCGCAGTGGACAACGTCTGGAACTTCCTCAACGGAACTCCGACGAATGCCGTTGGGAGCTGACGGACTCGACGACTCGGGCGAGCATTCGCGCGATCCCTTCGCTGAATACATCCGGAGGGACGATTAGGCTGACAACCACGTGCGCGCCGGCCGTGAAATCGTAGAAGTAGCCGGGCTGCGTCAGGACGTTGTCCCGGTCCAGGAACGTGAGCGCCCACTCCTCCTCCCCCCGCGTTCCGGGCAACCGCAGAACGGCGTACCAGCCCCCTTCCACAGGTAGCGCGGCGCAGGCGTGCGCACCGCCCAGCGCCTGGCGCAGGAACCGCAGGTTGCGCTCGATGCGGGACATGGCCTGCTGGTGGAATGCCGCCCGGGTCCCGATGAGGCGCGCTGCCCCGCACTGCGCCGGCGTGGCCACCGACAGGTAGGTATCGGCAATCAGTTCCAGCCGCTCGATCGCCTGCCGCCGGGCGCGGTCCGGCCCGTCCACCACGATCCATGCGAGCTTCATCTGCGGGAGCCCTCCCATTTTCGACAAGCCGTTCAGGGTGAAGCACAGTACGCCGTCGTTGCCTACTGTGGAGGCGCCCGCTCCGGGCAGGAGCGCGAAATCGAAGAACACCTCGTCACAGATGAGCGCCAGGCCGCACTCGTCGCAGATCCGCGTCAGGGCCGCGAGTTCGCCGCGCTTGAGATAATTGCCCGTCGGATTGTTCGGATTCACCACAATCACCGCTTTCGTCCGCGGGCCTGCCGCTTCGCGCACCGCTTCGGCGTCGATCCTCCAGGCGCCGTCGAATTCCAGCGGGTAAGATTTGACCCCGACCGATTCCAGTTCGGCGAGGTACTCAAACAGCGGATAAGAAGGTTGGGGAACGAGGATTTCGTCGCCGGGGTTCGCCAGCAGCTTGAACAGGTAGGCGTAGGCCTCGCTGGTTCCCGGCGCGAGCACGATCCGGCCGGCGTCCGTACTCTCGTTTCGACCCGCGTAGTAGCAAACCACCGCTTCCCGCGCCGTTCGCATGCCCGCCCCTTCGGGCCGATAGAGGAGGGCCTCCGGATCCGAGAGCGCCCCGAGGATGGCCGATTCATCGTAAAGGAAGCCCGCGCGCGTCGGGTTGGATTCCGTGAGGTCGACGAGCGGCGTCCCGTCCCGGCGCTTCTCCTCGAGGAGGCGGAACAGCGCATTCGGGCGGAAGTCCCACCGAAGGCGCGAGGAGAAGCGCACGTCAACTCTCAACCCGGACAGGAGACTAGCCCTGTTGCTTGAGCATGATCAGCGCCATCACTACCGGCGTTTTCGCCACGATGCCGTGCTCGAGCAGCGGCGGCATGTGGACCAGCGCGCCCGGCCCCGCTTCGTGGAGATCGGTTCCCAGTTTGACCGTAGCCTCGCCCTGGACGAAGTAAAGGATGGCGGGCATCGGCGCGGTGTGCGCCGACAATTCCTGGCCCGCCGCGAAACCGAAAACGAGCACTTTCGAGCGCTCGTCGTTGTAGAGGGTCCGGCTCAGGATGCCGTTTTCCGGGATCGAGACTTCTTTGACCAGGTCGGCGATGAACGTGTATTTCCCATGCATGGCTTCATTATGGCCGCCGCGCGGCTGCGGTTCAGTGACCGGAGTCATGCCGGCCGCTTCAGCTTCCCGTCAGCGCCGCTACCTTGGCCGCCAGCGCTTCGTATGGCATCTGTCCGGGGTGGTAAAGGCGGACGATGCCCGCTCGGTCGATCAGCACGAGCGTGGGCGTCGTGCTGGAACCGTAGTTTTTGAAGTTCTCCTCGCTGACGGGAACCGGCATGTCGCCGATTGCCGAGTAATGCTGGATGCGAACGCCGTCGATGTACTGCAACTCCTGGGCAGGCGCCGCGTCCTCCCCGCGGGCCGCGTATCCGTAGCGTTGCGTCGGCGCGACGATGGTCAGGCCCCGCTTGCCGAACTCGGCTTGCAGCTTCGCCAGGGCCGGCGCCTGAGCTTTGCAGTCGCCGCACCAGTGGGCCCAGAAGAAAAGCAGCACGGTCCTGCCCTTCAGTTCCGAAAGCGGACGCGGACGCGGTCCCAGGTGCTCCGAGGTCTCCAGCGGCGGCGCGGGCTTGCCCTCCAGGCTGAGCAGGTGGATATTCTTCTGAATGCGCGCGCGCATCGAGGTCTGGCGCCACCGGGCCAGTTCCTCGTTCAAGAGCGCGATGGCTTCCGCCCGGGCGCCCTTGCGGGCGAGAACCTGCGCCTGCACCTCGATCGAAGCGCCGAGGGCGATGGGGAGACGCCGCTCGGCATCCAGCTCCCGGCCCTTGAGCATCTCCAGCGCCAACTCCCGCGTTTCCGCGGCGTAGCGGTCCGCCTCGTCCAACTTCTCCGCGCCCAGCGCGCCGCGGCCGAGCCACGACAACGCCTCCAGCATCTCGGGCGTGACGCCGTGGTCGGAGCGGTATTCGGCGATCAGACGCTCGCCGCCTGCCAGATCGCCGCGCGTCGCCGCCGTCCGGACCTCGCGAACCAGGCTGGGCCGCCCGCTCTGCGCCCATACGAACGCGGCGGCCAGTAATACGCTGAGAAAGCGGGTCATGCGGCCATCCCCAAGAGTTCCTGAACGTAGCGGGTGCTGGCTTCCAGGTCCTCCCGCTCGCGCTGCGCGCGCTGCTCCGGCGACGCCGGGGCCGGCCCTTCCACCTGTTTGCCCTTCTCCACCAGGGCAAGAAAGCGGCTGAATTGCCACGCCGGGACGTTGCGGTATCCGTCCCAGAAATCCGGCTGAAGATACGGGAACTCGCGCGGTCCGGTGACGATCACTTCCATGGTGCAGGCCTTGCCGGGACACAGCTCCGCGTATTTACGGATCCATTCGTCGATCTCGACGTTGCCTTCGCCCGTGCGGACCCAGCGCACGATGGCGCCATTCGGCGTCTTCCAGACCGCGCTGTCGCGGACATGGCTGGTCAAGCCGAACGGCGCGAGCGTTTCCAGGGTCACGTGCGGGTCCTCGATGGTCCACAGCGGGTTGCCCGAATCGATGCAGGCGCCGACGAAGTCCTTGCCCGCTTCCTCGATCAGCATCTTGAGTTCGCGCCCCTGCATGTCGCCGGCATGGTTCTCGATCGCGATCTTCACGTCCGCGTCCACCGCCCGGGTTTTCACGTTGCGCAGCACGCGGGCCGTGTTCTCGATGTGGCCCTCGATTCCGATGGGGCTCTTGCGGTCCTCCATCGTCCCCAGGTAGGCGCGCACCAGCGGCGAGCCGGCGACCCTGGCGGCCTCGATGACGCGGGAAAGCTGCTCCTCCGCTGTACCGTCCTCGGCGCGAAACCGGGTCGAGCTGGGGCAGATGGAACTCATGCCGATCTCCAACTCGATGTTCAGCTTTCTGGCGTAATCGCTCACCTTCTTGACGTGCGCCGGATCGAGGCTGCCAAGAAAGCGCACTTCGGAAAAATGCACGACGTTGGCTTTCCACTTCGCGCAGTAGTCCAGGTACTCGAACGGCGAATAGTTGGAAGAGCGGATGCTGAACAGGTCGATCCCGAGCTTGACCGGCTGCTTCGCTTGCGAATTCGCCGCCTGCGGAACGGCCGCGGCGGACCCCAGGGCCAGGAACTCTCTGCGGCGCATTCCTGTATTATCGCGGAATCGCCGGCGCGCCGATGGAGACGGCGGCTGCCGCGATCAGCCGAGATCCAGCGATTTGAGGTACTCGCGGAACGGGCCGCCCATGTCCTCCCGGCGGAGCGCGTACTCGACCGTGGCCTGGAGGAAACCGAGCTTGTCGCCGGCGTCGTAGCGCTTTCCTTCGAAACGCAACCCGTAGATCGGCCGGCTGCGCAGCAGGTGCTTCAGCGCGTCGGTGAGCTGGATCTCGCCGCCCGCGCCCGGGTCGATCGCCTCGATTGAGCCGAAGATCTCCGGCGTCAGCACGTAGCGTCCGATGATCGCCAGCCGCGAGGGCGCCGCTTCCGGTTTGGGCTTCTCCACCATGTTGCGGATGCGGTAGACGCGGTCGTTGACGCCGTTGTGCGCGATCGGTTCGGCGTCGACAATTCCGTAGGCGGGGATGGCCTGTTCGGGCACTTCGAGCAGCGCGACGACGGACGCGCCGAAATACTGGTAGACATCGAGCAACTGCGCCAGGCACGGTTTCTCGGAATGGATTACGTCATCGGAGAGGACGACGGCGAAGGGCTCCGTACCGACCAGGTCGCGGGCGCGCAGCACCGCGTGGCCCAACCCCAGCGCCTCTTTCTGACGGACGTACGCGACGTCGATCAGTTCCGAGATCTCGCGGACCAGCTTTAACAGGTCGGTCTTGCCCTTGTCTTCGAGCAGACTTTCGAGTTCGAAGCTGACGTCGAAGTGGTCCTCGATGCTGCTCTTGTTTCGTCCTGTAACGATGATGATGTTCTGCACGCCCGAATGGATGGCCTCTTCCACGCCGTACTGGATCAGGGGCTTGTCCACCAGCGGAAGCATCTCCTTCGGCTGCGCTTTGGTCGCCGGAAGGAAACGCGTGCCCAGGCCGGCCGCCGGGAAAACCGCTTTGCGGACTTTCGGTATCATGCCTACATATTGTATGGATAACCGCGCCGGATGTTACGCTTAACACGATATCGAGGCTGGTGAAGACCAATGGCCAAACGCAAAGATCAGGCTCAGGAACCGAAAACGGCGGACGAGGCGGCAGCCAAAAGCCCCCCCGCCCCGTCCGGCGCGCCGCAGCCCGGCGCCAAGGCTCGCAAGCGAGCCGGCAGACTGCCCAAGAAGAACAAGCAACGGATGCCGCGCAAGCTCAAGAAGCGGCTCGGCAAGCAGGCGCCGCCGGCCGAGTGAGCCGTCGTCCGACCCTTCCAGCAACGTTGCGATGAAACTCGAGAACCGCGTCGCCGTCGTCACCGGCGCCGGGGCCGGCATCGGCCGCGCCTGCGCCATCGAGTTCGCGAAGCAGGGCGCGCGCGTCGTCGCGGCCGACATTAACCAGGAAGGCGCCGCGGCAACGGCGCGCGAGATCGAGGCCGCCGGCGGAACCTGCCTGGCCGAGTACGCCGACGTCTCGCTCCCCGAGTCGGTGCAGGCCCTCGTCTCCTCGACGCTGCGGGCTTTCTCCGCCGTGCACGTCCTGGTGAACAACGCCGCCATCCAGGTCAGTAAGACCGTCGAAGAGACCACCGTCGAGGAATGGAACGCCCAAATGGCGGTGAACGTGGGCGGCGTGTTTCTGTGCTCGAAGTACTTCCTGCCGCACCTGCGCGCCACGCGCGGCTCAATCGTCAACATGGCCAGCGTCAACGGCTTCTTCGTCGAGCCCATGTGCGCCGGCTACTGCGCGACCAAGGCCGCCATCATCGGGCTGACCAAGGCCATGGCCATCGACCACGGCAAGGAAGGCATTCGGGTAAATAGCATCTGCCCCGGCTACATCGACGCGGGTTTGGCCGAAAGCTACTTTCAGGCGCAGCCCGACCCGGCCGCCGCCCGCGCCTCGGCGGGCAAGCTCCACGCGCTGTGGCGCATCGGGCGGCCCGAGGAAGTCGCCCGAACCGCGGTTTTTCTGGCCAGCGACGACGCGTCGTTTGTCACCGGAGCGGCGATGGTGGTCGATGGCGGCTTCGGCTCGGGCCTGCCGCCTGGGGTGTAGCGTTCGCGCCGCGCGTATCCGCTATCTCTTCACCACCGCCGTCGCGCTGCCGGAGACCGACGGGGCAGCCTTGCTGACGGCCGTGATGCGAAACGTGCCCGCCGTTCCGGGAGCGGTGTAGAGTCCGCCGGAGGTTATCGTGCCCGTAGCGGCGCTTCCGCCGGTAACGCCGTTCACTTTCCAGACGACCGCTTTGTTGGACGTGTTCCGGACCGCAGCGGTGAACTGGGCCGTCCGGCGAACCTTAACGGTAGCGCTCGTGGGCGTTACCGACACGGTCACCGGCGCGTTGACGACGGCGACGGTTACCGTGTTGGAGACGTTTCCGTCCGGGTTCTTCACCGAGACCGGGACAGACGGATTCGCCGCGGCGGCCTTGCCGGCCGCCGTCAGCCGCGCCGCCGAGACGAACGTGGTGGCGAGCGCAACGCCGTTGAGGCGCACTACCGCCCCCTTCTGAAAGCCCGCGCCGTTGATGGTCAGCGTGAAGCTGCCCACCGGGATCGGCGAAGGACTCACGGAAGCGATGGCCGGAGGCGCGACGATGGTCACGTCCGCGCCCCCGACCGCCCCCGGATCAGCGGCGCTCCGCGCCTGTACTCGCACCGTGGACGGTGATGGAACGGCAAGCGGCGCCTGGTACGTTCCGTTGGCGTCGATCCAGCCGAGCGCAGCGCTTCCGCCCGCGACGCCGTTCACCAGCCACGTCACGGAGGGATTGGCGGCGCCGCTGACCGTCGCGGTGAACCCGGCGAAAGCTCCCGTGAGCAAGGTGGCCGAAGCCGGGCCGACCGTGACGGCCACGCCCGACTGCCGCGCCTGCGCCGAGTTCGCATCGATCATCAGCGAGGATTCGTCCACCGCCTCGAAGGCCGAGCCCAGCACGTTGCCAAGCTGGTGCAGGTCGTCGTTGTTCCAGCGCGAATCGGGCGCTCCCGACATGTACCAGGCGGAGCCGTTATCGGCCAGGATCATGCCGTACTTCTTCAACGCGCGGAGAATCACCTGGTTGGTTGCGGAAAACTTCGAGATGTCGACTCCCGCTTTCAGCCGGAACCGCTGGCCCATGGGCGGATACTGGGACCCGGTGAGGCTGGAGGCCTTGTGGCGCGCCGGCCAGATATACGCGCTCCGGGTCCGCGGAGCGGTGAACCGGATGGCATGCCGGATCTCGCCCGCCAGGATCTCCTCGTAGCGGACCAGCCCCGCGAAGATGGGCAGCCCGGCGGCGTCGGCGGAGGTCCAGCCGGCCGGCCGCAGCTTGTGCGAGCGCAGATCGAAGATCGCCCCCGAGTCCGCCTTCCAACTCGCGCTTTGCGGAAAGGCGCGGTAAAGCTCGTACAGGACGCAGTTGCCGGTATCGATGGAGATGGCGTGACGGTCGCCGTCGCTCTGGCTGCCGCCCTCGATCGGGGCGGTGAGCGGCACGGCGTACGGGCCGGGATCGCTCTCGTCGCGGTACAGGAATGTGGCCGGATACCAGGCTTGGCTTCCGGGCACGGCAATAAACGGAATCCCGATGGGGCCGCCATTCCATAATCCGGCCCCAAAATCCGCTTTCAGGCGCGCCGAGATCCCGATCGATTCCACGTAAGCGTTGGAGTTCGAATCGACAGGGAGCTTGTCGATGGGCGTGTTCCAGACGTAGTCGGCCGGGAAGACTGGACAGGAACCGATGGCCGGAGGCTGTCCGGCAAGCATCGCGGCGAAGAGCAAAACAGCGCAGAAAGAAAGGGCAACGGTCTTCATCGTCGCTTCACTCTAGCCTGTTCCCCCATACCCTTCAATCGGGTTTCCGCCCGATAAACTGCTGGGATTTCACGGCAGGCGGCCGGTTCCGTTGCAGCCGCGCAGCCTTTTTTCGCATCCGCGGCGCGCGAATGTAACTGAAGACGGGTGCGGCTCACTTAGTGGCATACGGCCGTTTTGACGTCACGTCTGGGCGGCCGCTGCGCTAGCTGGGAACATGGAACGGAAGGAGGGTGGAATGGCGAAAGTATCGCATTTCTTCAGCGGCTGGGCTTCGTCCGGTCCCGGGAACGACATGGCGCCGGGACAGGCGCACGGCTGGATCATGTGGGGCTTCGGGTACGGGGATGCCGTCTCGGTAAGCGTGCATCCGGTTGTCGGCGCGCCGGTGGAGCGGTTCCTCCAGGTGGAAAACGTCCGCATCCAGGGCGATCCTGCCGGCCGCCGTCTGTTCTTCACCGTGCGGAACGTCGGGAACAGCTTTGTGCCGGGCTACGGCATGGGCTTCGGGTGGATATCGGCGTGAAGGAGGGGTCATGAAGATCTACGCTCACTACGACTCTGACGGAAACATCCGGTCTATGGTGACGGTGGAGGGGCCGGAAGGCGCAGGCGTGATGCTGACGCCCGACACCGGTCTTTCCGTGGCGGAAATCGAAGGGCTGACGCTCAAGGGCGGCATGGAGGACGTCGAGGAGTTGCGCAACATCGCCGCCAACTACAAGGTGAAGGCGCCGGCGCAACGCGCCACGCTCGAAAAGAAGGGGAAGGCCGGTTAGCGCCGGCCAATCCTCAGCCTACGCGCGGGCCAGTTTCTTCTCCATCTCCTCGAGCGAAACGCCTTTGGTCTCCGGGTACATCGCCAACACCACCACGAATTGCACCGCCATCATCGCCGAAAAGAACACAAATGGGGCCGCCTTCGACGACGCGGCGACGACCGGAAATCCCCAGGAAATGATGGCGTTCATCAGCCAGTGGGTGAAGCTGCCGAGGCTCTGGCCCTTGGCCCGCACGGAAGTCGGAAACACTTCGCTGAGATAGACCCAGATCACCGCGCCTTGCGAGAAGGCAAAGGACGCGATGAACGCGATCAGCAGCCAGACCAGCAGGTGTTCGCGGGCGCCGGTCCAGAATATGTAAGCGACGCCCGCCAGCGACAGGGCCGTCCCGACGGAGCCGATCAGCAGCAGCGTCTTGCGGCCGAAGCGGTCGATCACCGACATCGCCAGGATGGTGAAAACCAGGTTCGTGAAACCGATCGCCACGGCCTGCACGTCGCTCGACACCTTGGTGAAGCCGGCGCGGGCGAAGATGTCGTTCAGGTAATAAAGAATGGCGTTAATCCCGGATAATTGGTTGAACATCCCGATGGAAACGGCGAGAAATACCGGAAATTTGTGACGCGCCGAGAAGAGCCGCTCCCCGCCGTACCGCCGCTCTTCCTCGATGGACGCCACGATGTCGGCCAGAGCGGCGTCCACGTTCTGTTCTCCGGTCAGTTGCAGCACCGCGCGGGCTTCATCGAGCTTCCCTCGGGCCGCTAGCCATCGCGGGCTGCGCGGTATCGCCAGCAGCATCGCCAGAAACAGCGCCGCCGGGAAAGCGGCGACCCCAAGCTTCCAGCGCCACTCCGTCTCGCCCAACGACAGCAGACCCAACAGGTAGTTGGAAAAGTACGCCAGCAGTATCCCAGCGACGACGTTGAACTGAAACAGTCCCACCAGGCGGCCGCGCCATTTGGCGGGAGCGATTTCCGCGATGTACATCGGCCCGAGCACGGATGAGCCGCCAATCGCCAGCCCGCCGATGAAGCGGAAGAAGAGCAGCGAGTACCAGTCCCAGGCGAAGGCGCAGCCCACCGCGGAAACCAGGTAGAATACGGCCAGCCCGCGCAGGCTGTTGCGGCGGCCGTAGCGGTCGCCCGGGAAGCCCGCGAGCATGGCGCCGAGAATCGTTCCCCACAGCGCGCTGGCGACCGTGAGGCCAAGGCTGTACGGGGTGAGCGCGAAGGTTTGCGTCAGGGCTTCGGTGGTTCCGGCTATGACGGCCGTGTCGAAGCCGAACAGCAGGCCGCCAAGCGCGGCGACGATGCTGGCTTTGATTAGGGACGCGGTGAGCTTCATCGGTTGTTGTTCCGCCGTACGGGAGAATGGGGCCGGCATCCTTCGGAGCGCGCGCGGGAGCTTTCAAGAGGCGGCATACGATTTACCGCGCAAGATACCACAGCCGGCAGGAGGCGGGGCGACCGCGGCGACGCCCGGTTGTACCATGGAATCGGAGCGAAGCGGCTGTGAGTGTGCTTCTGCTTGCCGTTGCCTTGGTCGCCCTTGCGTCCGCGCAACCGTCCGTCTCGATCGCGTTGCCCGGCAAGGACACGCTTCCGGCCACCCCGCGGCCCGGCCTGTTCGTTAGGCCGAACGGGCGCGTGATCGACGCCGTCTCCTGGGCTTACAAGACCGAACCGCTCCGCATCGTGGCGCCGGAGTGGTTTCTCGAAGCGCGGTACGATTTCGTTGTCGACGCCGGCGACGGCGCTCCCGAACCGGCGCTGCGACAGGCGCTGGAGGAGAAGTTCGCCATCGTCGGCGGATGGGAAACCCGCCCTGTCGACACGTGGATCCTGGAGCGATCACCGCAAGGCGCCGCGTTGAGGTTGGCTGACGGCGAGCGGCGGGGACTGGAGGGGAGATCGGGATCAATCCGGGGAGCAGCCGAACCGTCAGTCCTCGCGCGCGTGCTGCGAATGCTGCTCCAGCGGGAGGTCCTGGACGAAACCGGCATCGGAGGCGCTTTCCAGATCTCCATCTCCTGGCGTCCCGGCGATGAGGATTCGATGATTCGAGCGTTCCGCGAGGCGGGCTTCGACCTGCGGCGGGAGTATCGGGACACGAAGGTTCTGGTTGTCTATTCCGCCTGGTGGCCCGATGCGCCGAAGCCGCCCCGCTACGCCTGCGAGCCGAACCCGGCGGTGAAGGGCGCGATCGAGGCGCTGTCTTCTTACGATGTCTCCTTGCCCTTCGAGCAGCGTTTCGCCTCGCGCAGAGAACTCGTGGAGGAGTATCCGGAGGATATCTTCGCCGGGATGGCGGCGCAGGAGGTTGTTCGCGGCCAGCCGGACCTGAACGCGGAGCGGGAGTGGGCGCTGCGCCATTACGAACGGATGCAGGACAGGACGGCCGCCGATTTCCTTCACGCCCGGCTGTTGGGTAAGGTCGACCCCGCGGGGTCGCGCGCGCTGTTGCGCAAGGTCATCGAGCGGGAGCCCGACTTCGCATGGGCGCACCTGGCCTTGGCCGAAGCGGCCGGAACGGCATCCGAGGCCGAGGGCGCCCTCCGCCGTTTCCGCGAACGCTGTCCCTCGAGCCTCGCGGACGCGCCCCTGTACGAGCGCGTGACGGACCCCGAGTTGTTGCGGGCCGCTAGCGACGCCTTTCAGCGCAGCCTGGCTGGTCCCATCGACGCCGCGTCGCTCGCGGCATTTCCGCACTACTGGCGCATACGGCGCCGGGCGGGGACGCCGAATTGGCCCGCCAACTGGCTGGCGCTGGATCTGGCGCGCATTCGGGCCATGGCGCGCCCGTCCGACCCGGCCTGGGTGGCGGCGCTCGAAGCCGGGCGTGAATTGGCGGCCGCCGCGCGCTAACCGCACGCGGAAACGTGCTTTCCTTGACAGGCGTCACACGGTAGAGCAAGGATATGCTTAAGGAGAGGAGGAGTGTTATGATCTCCGGTCGGTTATCCGCATTCGCTATCGGAGTGGCAGTCTTGGCCTTCGCCATGGGCGCCTGGGCGCAGTCGATCGTTTCGGCGAAATCGGGAGCGATCCACCACGTCGAAGGTCAGGCGTTCATTGACGACAAGGAGATCCAGATCAAGGCGACCGAGTTCCCCAACCTCCAGGAAGGCAGCGTCCTCCGCACGGAACTTGGCCGCGTCGAGATGCTGCTGACGCCGGGCGTGATTGTCCGGCTGGGCGAGCACAGCGCCGTCCGCATGGTCGCCAACCGCCTCTCCGACACGCGGATCGAGGTCCTGGACGGTTCGGCCCTGATCGAAGCCATGGAGATCCTCCAGGACAACGCGGTGACCTTCCATTATAAGGACGCGACGATCCAGGTCCTGAAGGAAGGCCTGTACCGTATCGATTCCGACTCCTCCGAACTGCGCGTTTACGACGGCCGCGCCGAGGTCACCGCCGGCGGCAAGACGCTCACCGCTAAGAAAGGCAGGCTGGTCGAGCTTGGCGAGCCCGTGCTGGCGGCGGCCAAGTTCGACAGCAAGACCGGCGATTCCCTCTACCGCTGGAGCTACCGGCGCTCCGGCTACCTGGCGATGGCGAACCTGTCGGCGGCCAAGTCCATCAGCGACTGGCAGACTCCCTGGTATTCGCGCGGCGGCTGGTACTGGAATCCGTACTTCGGCATGTTCACGTTCATTCCCGGCAGCGGCGTATTCTACAGCCCGTTCGGCTTTTCCTACTGGAGCCCGATGGACGTTTACTACGCCTACGCCCCGCAATACCGCCCGAACTGGGGTGGAAGCCGCGGCGGTAGCGGCGGCATGGGGACCTTCAACCCCGACCGCGGCTACGTCACGGTCGGTGGCCGGAGCGCGGGCGGCGGCCTGAGTTCGGCGCCCTCTACTTCCGCGCCTTCCGCTGCGCCCGCAGCCAGCCCGCGAACCAGTTCCGGGGCCGCGTCCCGAGGCGACGCCGGCGGCGGCCGGGGCCGGTAATTCGCGCGCGGCTACTTCCCCTTCGGGGGCATCGTCCAAAGGTAGATCTTCCGGCCGTCCTTCTCCAGAAGGGTGTCCGGCTTCCAATCGCCCACTGGAAACGCGTGTGAGACGATGCGGCTGCCCGGCCGCAGCTCCTTCAGGAATTTCGGCCGCAGCCCGTCGTTCACCGCCGGCAGCAGAAACAGCGCGACCACCGTCGCCGGGCGGAGATCGGTTTTAAACACGTCCTCCCGGATGAACCGGACCCGGTCGCTCACCCCGGCCATGCGCGCGTTGTGGTTCGCCAGGCTGACCAGCTCGGGCCGGAGTTCGACGCCCACGCCCCGCGCTCCGAATTTCCGCGCCGCCGTGATCACGATCCGCCCGTCGCCGCAGCCGAGGTCGTAGACGACGTCGTCTTTGGTAACCCGCGCCAGCCGGAGCATCTCGTCCACCACCCACTGCTCAGAAGGGACGTAAGGGACTTCCTCGTAGTTGGACGCCTGCGGCAACGCGAGCGGGGCCAGCGCCACGGCCGCAAGCAGCAGGCGATCGACCCCGAACCGCACCAGCCCGCCCTAGGGAAGCCGCGTCGTCTGGTGCGCCGCCAGCCGCCAGCGCCCGCCCTGCTTCACCCAAACGTGCATCATCATCAGCCGGTTGTCGAAAGGACCGTCTTTGTTGCTGCCGGTCATCCTGACCATCGAGTGCGCCACCGCCGCGTCGCCGTACGTCCTCGCGGTGACGCTCTGGTGCTCGATCCGGTCGTATTTCGCCGCCCCCGTCTTCAGGTTCGACAGGTACTTGGCCTTGTCCTCGATCACGCCGGTGGAATGCGCGTAGATCAGGTCGTCGCTGAGAATCTGCCCCAGCGCGCGCTGATCCTGCGCCATCACCGCCGCCGCCCAGTCTTTTTCCGCCTTCTGAACTTCCGCGTCGGAAGCCGCCAGCGCTAGCGCGCCGGCCACCGCAAAAAGAAGGATTACTTTCATCCTGACCGCCTTTCAAGAATCAGTCATGTTACCGCAGCCGGACCGCGCGGACGCCCCTACGCGCCGAACTTCTGAAGGCGGCCCGCGTGCGCCAGGGCGAGCGGCAGCAGGTATTTCGCCTCCACCTGCCCAAGCCCGCCCAGCAGGCACTCCCGCTCGCCGAACGATGTCGCCCGGTCCGGCCGGCACATCCGCGCCGCCAGCAGCGTCGGCACCGGGTGCCAGCTATGGCTGCGGTGGAAACACGGCGTGCTGTGGTCGCCCGTGACGATCAGCACGTCCGGCTTCAGCGCGGCAATCTCCGGAATACGGGCATCCAATTCTTCGATTCGCTTGACTTTTTCCTCGAAGTTCCCGTCTTCTCCGGTGCTGTCGGTGTACTTAAAATGCACGAAAAAGAAATCGAAGGATCCCCAGTTGTCGCGGAGCGAACCGATCTGCTGCTCGAGGTTCGCCACCGGCGGAAGCACCGTCATTCCCACCAGCCTCGCCAAGCCCCGGTACATCGGGTACACCGCGATCGCGGCCGCGCGCAATCCGTACAGCTCTTGCATCGAAGGAACCGGTGGGCGGCTGGCGAAGCCCCGCAGCGTGAGCATATTGGCCGGCCGGTCGTCTTTCAGAATGCCGCGCGCCTGTTCGATGAACTCCGCCGCGATGCCGGCCATGCGCTCCGACGCCGCATCCCGCGCCCGCGGCGCGAGCGTTGGCACGCCCGTCACCTGCGGATCGGTGTCGTCCACCTCGCCATGCAGGCCTTCGCCACGGAAAATCACCGCGAAGCGGTATTCGCGCACCGGCTCGACGATCAATTCGACCCCTTCGATCCTGATCCCGCGCAGTTTCTCCACCAGCCGGACGCAGATTTCGGTCGGGATCCGCCCTGCCCGCCGGTCCGTGATCTTCCCTTCGTCGTCCACTGTGCAGAAATTGCCCCGCGCGGCGACGTCTCCCGGACCCAGGTCCATGTCAACCCCGAGCGCCTCCAGAACGCCCCGGCCGATCGTATATTCCAGCGGATCGTAGCCGAACAGCCCCAGGTGCCCCGGCCCGCTGCCCGGAGTGATTCCCGGCAGCACCGGCACCGACAGGCCGCAGATATTCTTCGCCACCAGGTCGTCCATGTTCGGCGTTTGCGCCGCTTCCAGTTCGGTGGGGCCGCCCGGCTCCATCGGCAGCCCGCCCAGCCCGTCGGAGACCACCATCACAATCTTGGAACCGTTGTCGGTTTTCAGGGTTCGCGTCAAATCGTGGATCTTCATAAGCTCGTAAAAACGAGGATTCTATCGCAGGCTGGATCTAGCGGACAACAGGATATGATGATAGTTCATCATGCGGCGGATCAAGGTTGCGGCGGTCCAGTTCGAGGCGCGGGACGCCGATAAACGGTATAACCTCGATGTCATCGAGCGGCTGGCCGGGCAGGCCCGCGCGCAGGGCGCGGAACTCGCTTCGTTTCACGAGTGCTCGATCGGCGGTTACACGTTCCTCGAGAACCTGACGCGCGAACAGTTGTGCGCCCTGGCCGAACCCGTCCCCGGCGGCCCCTCCACCGAAGCGCTCGTCGCCATCGCCCGCCGCGTGGGCCTCACCGTCGCAGCCGGTCTCGTCGAGCGGGACGGCGACAAGCTCTACAACTGCTACGTCGTGGCCGGCGAAGACGGGTTTGTCGCCAAACACCGCAAGATTCACGCCTTTATCCACGACGCGCTCACCTGCGGCGACCGCTATACCGTCTTCGACCACCTCGGTTGCCGCTTCGGCATCCTCACCTGCTACGACAACAACCTTCCGGAGAACGTCCGCCTCACCGCCATGATGGGCGCGGAGATCGTCCTCATGCCGCACGTCACCGGCTGCCTGCCGTCGCCCATGCCCGGCCGCGGCATCGTCGAGCGCGAGATCTGGGAGAACCGCGAACTCGATCCCGTCCGCTGCCGCCAGGAGTTCGACGGCCCGAAAGGGCGCGGCTGGATCATGCGCTGGCTGCCGGCGCGCGCCTACGAAAACGGCGTCTACGCCATCTACACGAACGTCATCGGCATGGATGGCGACACCGTCAAACCGGGCGGATCGATGATCCTGGATCCGTTCGGCGAGATCCTCGCCGAGTGCCGCAGCCTCGGCGACGAAGTGGTGGTTGCCACGCTGGACCCCGCGAAAATCGAGGTCGCCTCCGGGCAGGGCTACATCCGCGCCCGGCGGCCGGAACTCTACGCCAAGATGGTTGAACCGAATCCCGCCATCGGGCCGGATGGCCGCCCGGAAGTCTGGTGGAAGAAAATACGAAAGAAGAAGCAATCATGACTCATCAACCGAATCGAAGACATTTCATGTTTGGATCGCTGGCCGCCGCCGGACTCTCGAAAGCGGCCCTGGGACAAACCGCCGCCGGCGCCATTCGCACGGGCATGATCGGCGTCGGCAATCGGGGCTACTACCTCATGGAGTCCGTCCTCCGGCAGCCCAACGCGAAGGTGACCGCGATCTGCGACATCAAGCCCGACCGGCTCGACAAGGCCGCCACCACAGCCGCGGACCACAAGCCGTTCACCACCACGGACTATAAGAAGCTCCTGGAGCGCGACGACGTCGACGCCGTCTACATCGCCACCCCCTGCGACCTCCACGTCGAGATGGCGATCGCCGCCCTCGAAGCCGGTAAGCACGTCTACTGCGAGAAGCCCGTGGGCATCGAGGCCCGCTCCATCGGCAAGCTGGTCAAAGTGGCCAAGGCGTCGAAGCAGGTCTTCCAGGTGGGCCAGCAGATGCGCGCCGTGACGCGACTCCGGCAGACGATCGAGAAGATCCACCAGGGCGAGGCCGGCGACGTGGTGATGGTGAAGGCGCAGCGTCATGCCGGCGACGATCTCGACCACAACGGACCTTCCGCCGACTGGTTTTTCAACGCCAGCCGCTCCGGCGACGTGCTGGTCGAGATGTCGGTGCACAATCTCGACGTCTGCAACTGGGTGATCAACAGCCTCCCCGAGCGGGCGGCCGGCTTCGGCGGCGCGCTGGTGTGGAAGAACGATCCCCCGGGGCGCACCAACATGGACGGTTACACGCTCAGCTACGAGTACGGCAACGGCGTCAAGCTCTCCTACACGCAGGTCTTCTTCCATCCGCGCGACCTGCCCGGCGGAGGCCAGTACACCTACGTCTACACCACCACCGGCGCTGTGGATCTGGACACCGCCACCTACTATCCGCGGGAGCGCAAGCCCGGCAATCGCACTCGCGTCCTCACCGAACCGGTGAAAGAGGACCGCGACGCCGCCATCAAAGCCTTCTATGAATCCATCCGCACCGGCAAGGAGCCTCCGGCCGACATCGTCGTGGGCGCCACCGGCGCTTTGACGGCTATTCTCGGCCGCGAAGCGATCTACCAAAAGAAAGTGATGGAGTGGCGCAACTTCGGCGTGGAACTCTGATGCGAAAGCTGGTTCTGATTCCTCTGCTCTGCGCCGCTTTTGTTCTGGCGCAGCGAATCAACGACTACCGCGACCCCGACTGGACCTATGACGAGGGCTGGATCAGCCTGTTCAATGGCAAGGACCTCAAGGGTTGGACGCCCGTGCTGAAGCCTGAAGGCGGAAAGCTCAAGCGATATCTCGAAAACGAGGTCGGCGAACAATCGACGTTCTACGTTGAAGGCGGCCTCCTCAAGACCACCGGTACGCCCAACGGCTACGTCCGCACCAGCGACGTTTACGATAACTTCGTTTTCCACGTCGAGGTGCGGTTTTCCCAGGCGGGCAACAGCGGCGTGTTGATCTACGTCCAGCGCGACGAAGTATGGCCCAAGGGCGTCGAGTGCCAGCTCTACCAGGCGCACATGGGCCGCATTTTCCCCATCCAGGGCGCGACCATGGATGGCGGCGAAATGATCCACGAATCGGCCAAGCCACCCGGCCAGTGGAACACGTACGAAGTGTATTCGGAAGAAGGCCGCGTGGCCACCGTGCTGAACGGCGTCCTCGTCGGCCTCGGCTCCAACGCCGACCCGAAGGTAGGCTACATCTGCCTACAATCGGAAGGCGTTCCGGCCGAATTCCGCAACATCAAAGTGAAGCGGTACACCCCCGCGCACCACCTGCGGCCGAAAAACTAACGCGCCGCCTGATGAGCGGTCAGGCCGCCATATATATGACAGATCCCGCCCCCGGGTTGTATCCCATACTCAGCATCCAGCCGGAATGGGTGCTGCAGCCGGAAGCGCAGCAGCAAGGTGCGCATTGCCGAGTACGGTCCGGCGCGCGGCCTCGGCGCATCCCGAGACGTTCCGCCTGCCGCTGCAACGGCTCGATCATCTGGAAAGAGAGGGGCTTCGGCAGATCGTGGAGCGGGCGCCGGAGGGCTGGATGACCGAGACCTCGCGCTCCTTTGTTGCCCGCGCCGTCCAAACAGCGCTTGCTGGTGGAGCTGTCCGGGAACTGGCCCGATTACGAGCCGATGTCGAGAGGCGATTTCGAGCCGCTCGTTCACTGAGCGCCTGTCACAAATTGATTCCAAGAACCGGGGGAGGGAGCTAACGCTTCTTCCGCCGGAAAATGTCGCGGTAGTCCGTCCAGTTCGCGGCTACCATGTAGATGCCGAAGGCGAGCGCCGCGAAGGCCAGCAGCGCCACCATCGTCACCGCGGCGTAGTGTACGCCGAGCCATTCCTGGTCAGGCTCGAAAAACAGGCGCGCAAATCCCCGGCCGAAATTCATGCCGAAAAAGCCGGTGAGCACCGCGCCCGCGCCAAGGATCAGGCTCAGCATCGCCAGGCGGTTCACGGCCTCCGTGTTGCGCATCTGGTTGTAGTTGTGCAGCGACGCGTCGAGCTTTTCCAGCTCGGCCTCGATGTGGTTCTTCATCGGCTCGATGCGGTACTGCTGGCATTGCAGCGTGAAGTGCTCCAGTTCCTCGTCCTTGTTCGCCAGTTCGTCGAAATACCAGTAGTTGGCGAAGTGTAGGAACTCGGCGCGCAGGCCGGCCGCCAGCCGTATGTTATCCAGCGTCAGCCTGCCGTCCTCCTGGTCCAGGTACAGGCGCTTCGACACCAGCGCCGTGCGCTCGTTGAAATTCAGCAGCGTGGCGCGGTAGAACAGCGCGACGATCGCCATCAGGTAATACCGCGTTTCAAACATGCGGTGAATCAGGAAGCCCTCGCGCAACTGGTGCTCGTCACAATCGAATGCGCCGATCGCGCCGCTGATATTGCTGTAGCTGGTGCAGCCGTACCAGGTACCCTGGTGCGCCCAGCGCGGGTACATCTGCTGCCGCATCTGTTCGCGGGTGAAATCCGGGTTGTACCGGTAGCCGTTGCCGGCGCGGTCCACGTAAAGAAACCGGCTCAGCAGCACCTGGTATTCCTCGCTCCCGACGAACCTTTCGGGAAGCGCGTTGGGATCGACGGCGAAGTACGTGTACACGATCATGCGGTCGTCGAGAACCGGTTCGTACTCCTGCCGCGCGTAGTCGGCGAAATAGATCAGCGAGGTGATCGTTTTCGCCAGCGGCGGCAGGAAGCCGGTCATCTCGCACCGCTCGAACCGTTCTTCCACCACCGTCTCCGGCGTTCCGTTCCGCTGGAGCACCATGGCCATCCGGCTCGGAATCCGCCCTTCGCGGATCTGCCGTCCACTCGAGGGGTACGTCTTGCGCATCGATTCGTTGATCCAGAGCGCTTCGGCGGCGGGCAGGCTGAAGGCTTCCACGCCGATCGACAGAATCCCGATTCCATTCGCGAATAAAAACAAACGCAAATCTGTGATTTGCGCTGTAATACGTCTTCCTTTCGCATCGTCGGCGGAGAAATACAGATCCTTGCCGTCTTCGATCGGAATCGCGTACGTCCGCAGCAGCGACTCTTTTTCGCCCGCGACGTCGAGTTCTTCCCGGGTGTCGAAAAACACCCGCCGGACAAACGGATGGAAGAACACCATGTCCTGGTAGGCCTGCGCATTCATGTCGAAGCGCGTATACGCCGCGCGCCGCCATGCCCCGATCTTCTGAACCACGTGCGAGGTCCGCGGCGAATTGTGCGCCGCGATCCACTCGTCCAGCCCGTCGATCCAGTGCTCGTGCCGGGCCCAGATGTCCCGGTGCTCGGCGAGCACAACCGTCTTGTCGACGCTGAACGGGAAGAAGAAGTACGTGTGCAAATGGGCGATGTCCGGATGACTCATCGCGGCATCAGCCTTTAAGGACCAGGTCCGGATCGATCTCGACGCCCAGCCCGGCGCCCTGCGGCATCTCGACCGCGCCGTCGGCGCCCACCAGCGGCGGATTCCGGAATATCGCGAACGCCGGACGGTAGTCGCCGATGGGAGGATCGTGCAGCACCTCGAGATAGCGGGCGTGCGGCCACGAGGCGATCAGGTGCAGGTGCGCCACCACGCCGATATACCGGCCCCCGTTGTGCGGCGCCATTTCCTTGCCGTACAGCTCCGCCAGGGCCCCGATCTTCCGCAGGCCGGTGATGCCCTCCGCTACCAGGCACTCCGGCTGGAGGATGTCGTATGCGCCCTTTTCCAGCATCTGCCGGAACTCGTGCAGGCCCGGATTGTTCTCGCCGCCGGCGATGGCGATTTCCACCTTCGAGTTCAGCTCGGCCAAATGGTCGAATGCGTATCGCGGCAGCGGCTCCTCCAGCCAGTAACAGTCCAGCCGCTCCAGTTCCCGCGCCGTCTCGATCGCCCGGCGCAAATCCCACAGCACGCCCGGCTGCCAGTTCCCGCTCGCCTGCGCCTGGTTGGCGTCGGTCATGATGACCATCCCGTCGCCCACCGCCTTGCGAACCGCTTCCACCGTCCGGATGTCCTCTCGCAGCGTCTCGTGGTGCAGCCGGAGCTTGATCGCCTTCCAGCCCTCGGCTTTCAGTTTCCGGGCGAGTTCGGCCCGCTCTTCCGGCGTCGAGAGCCTGATCATGCTGGCGTAAGCTGTCACCTTGTCTTTCGCGCCGCCGAACAGCTTGTACAGCGGCTGGCCGCACGCCTTGCCGATCAGGTCCCAGAGCGCGATGTCCACGCACGCGCTGCCGCGATAGGCCATCCCGCGCGCGTAATAGCGCAGCCGCGCCGCGTGCTGCTCGGTGTCGAATGGGTCTTTCCCTACAAGCTGCGCTTTCACGGCGGGCAACACGTCAGGCGCGATGCCGGGGCCAATGCCGGTCAATCCCTGGTCCGTCGTCACCTCGATGAACGACCCGCCGCCTTCGGTGAACGCCATTTCGCCGCCGGGATTCCAGGCCGGCTCCAGCGTCCCCAACGTCCGGACGGTTCGCAGCCCCGTCACCCGCACGTCCGTAATCTTCAGGCGTCCGGCGAAAGCTCGCTTGAGCGCCAGCGGTAATAGAAGGAAACTCCGGCGATCCATCACTCCTCCGGCGAGTGAGCTTATCACATCGTCGCCGGCCCGATCTCAAGGCGGTTCCGGCCCTGTTCTAGCTCGTCGTGGGCTGGTCGGCGCCGAGCGCGCGCCTCGGGTCAGTGCTTGCGGCGCGTCGAGCGGCAGATTCACGGCGAGCGCCGCGGATGTCACGCCTGGAACGCCTCGCGCGCGCTTCAGGATTTCGTCGAAGAATGCGCTCGTTTTCAGCCCGCGTTCCCGCCTCTCGTCGGGATCCACGCGCATGGCGATCATCTGGTCAGGCTTCGGCTCCTCCACAGCGAGACCGATCCCGGCCCGACGCCTACAATGTCCGGCGTGGAATCTCCATTCACGTCCGCAATCCAGGCATTGAGCAGTCCGGCCGTGGTTCCGATGACCGACGGAGAGAACCTCCCGCCGCCTTCGTTGCGCAGCAGGATGAGCCGCGAACCGGCGCCGTTCGCCTCGCCCACGACGATATCGGGCCGGCGGTCCCCGTCGAGGTTTCCGGCGGCCAGCGCCCTGGGATAGCGCAGCCGCAGCGCGCCCTCGAGCCGGCGCTCCGTCCAGAGGCCCTCCGGATTGGCGGGCTTGGCGAACCACGCCAGCCGCGCGTCTTCCATGTCCGTTTGGACGGAGACAAGATCGGGAAACGCGCCGCCCGAGATGTTCGCCAGCGCCAGCCTGCTCATCGCGGAGCGCGGCCCCTCGAACCACAGGTTGATCGCGAACAGGCGCCATGGAAGCTCGAATCGCTCGGGACTGCGGATCCAGTAGTTGCCGCAGAGAATGTCCGGGAATCCGTCGCCGTTGACGTCCTCCAACAGCAGGCCTCCCTGGTCCGACGGCGTGTAGATGGAATAGATCTCGCGGTAGGGCCAGCGGCGCCGCGGCTCTTCCGGAGGCATGTAGAAGCGCGCCTGCATCCGGCGGTGCAGGACCAGGATGCCGCGCCGGCCGTGCAACGTCGCCGGCAGGCAATCGCGGAAGTCGGCGCCGCTGTCGATCTCGTGCGCTTCCCACTGTGGCGCCTCCAGCCACGTCATGCGCCCGCTGCCGCCCGCCATCCCTGGCTGGAGCACGACAAGGTCTTCCGCGCCGTCGAGGTTGACGTCCATCGGACAGCCGCCCTCCCCGTAGGCAGGCCCGGGCGCGCCCAGCGTTTTGGAGGTTCCATCCGGCAGGTTCCACAGCCTGACGCGATCGCCCCAGGTGAACAAGCGGGGAACGGGGCCGGCAGAGGCAAGCGCCGCGCCGCGAATCTGTTCGTCGCCAGGGAGGGCGTATTCGACGGGTGAGAAGCCGCCGGTTTGGGCGAAAGCGGCCGCGCACAGCAATAGCGCCGCGGCGCCCGGCAGCGGGGCGCCAGCTCCGCGTTTGAGCGCGGCTGTCGTCAGCGTTTCGGCTTGGCGATCTCCCGGATCAGCTTGTCCCACGACGCCTGTTCCCGCTCGGGCCGGAACAGCCGGGCCAGCAATGCGCAACTGGTTTTCAGCTCCTGGTAGAAGTACGGGTCGGTCTCCGCCCGTTGGAGCAGGCACGCCAGCGTCTCGGTATCGCCCGGCGGGTAATAACCGGGGAAATCCTCGCCGAGCAGGCCCACATTCCCGGGTATTTTGGTAGCCAGGACGGGAATGTAATCGACGATCGCCTCGGAAATCACGTTCGGCCCGCTCTCCACGAGCGAACTCAGCACCAGCAGGTGGCTGCTGGCGATCAACCGCCTTACCTTCCACCGAGGGATGGAGCCGATATAGCGGTAACGGGGATTCTTCAGCGCCTCTTCGCGCGCTTGCGTGACGATGCCCGCCCCATTGGCGTCGCCGGCGTGAACGATGCGAATGCGGGACTGCGACGGCAACTGCCGCGCGGCCAGCGCCGGCCGGAGCGGGTCCTTCACCTGGTGAAGATGGCCGACCACGCTGATGACAAAGGCATTCCTCTCCGGCGGATCCTTCACCAGCGTCGGCTCCGCGGACTGGTAAATCAACCGCACCTTGGGGCGGAATTCTTCGGGGACGGCCTCGATGGCCAGCGGCTGAAACGTAACCAGGCGGTCGGCGATCCGCATCGATTCGTGCGCTTTGGCCGGGTCCGCCCCGTCGCGGTAGACGTCGGTGCCGGTCAGCACCAAAACGATCCGCTTATCCGGGTGGCGCTTATGGAACTGGAGGACGGCGTCGCAGGTCTGATCGGCGTGCATCGCGACCAGCAGGTCGCTGATCGTGCCTCCGTAATGCTGCGAGCACTCGACGCTGTGGCCAAGGTCGTGAAACATCTTCGACCACCGCTCTGCTGTGATCCGGTTTCCGTAGACACTTTGCGGCGGCGAAGTGCAAATGATGTGAATCCGCATGTCTATTGAAGCAGCAGGTTGTTCCCTACGCTTCTATTATCGCTCAGAATGAAATTATCTGCTTTTTCGACCGCCGCGGGCCTGGCTGTGGGGCAGCCTCGCAGGCTGCGCGGGACTCCCAGTCCCGCCAAGACGGCCTGAGAGACGCCGCCGGAAGCGCGCGATTGGCGGCCGCGGCGGTTAGTACGGGCTCAGCCCGGCGCCGGCGGCGCTCCGGCCCAGCAGCTTCTGCACTTCGTTTCGCAGCGGCTCGACGGACTTCGAGTAAATCATTTTGTACGACTGGCAGAAGTAATCCAGGTCCTCGAATCTCCTCCCCGGCGCATGCCGGAACTTGGGGCAGCCCTGATGGCAAATGGATTGCCACTGGCATTTCAGACATTCCTGGTGCGGCAACGCTTTCTTGCCCGCGAACTCGCGCCGGCGGCGGCGGCGGGCGATCTCCGGCCAGGAATCCTCATTCACGTTGCCCAGTTTCCAGCCACCTTCAACGAAGAAATCGCAGGGATAAACGTCGCCGTTGAATTCGACGACGGCATAGCTGTCGCAACTTTCGTGCAGCGTGCAACTACCTGGCTTCATGCCCGCCAGCGATTCCGCCAGATTGTCGAAAAACCGGATGCGCACCTTCCTACGGTCGGGCCACCACAGGTCGAAAGTTTCGCACAAAAAGCGGCCGTACTGTTCCGGCGTGACGGTGAACGGCATGGGCTCGCCTGAGGGGTGGAACTCCGAGAGCGGGATGTACTGGATATTGTCCACGCCGATGCTGCGGAAGAACCTGTAGATTTGCCGCGGCTGTTCCACGTTCGCCTGGCTGAGGACGCAGAGGATGTTGAACTCAACCTTGTTCCTCTGGAGAACCTCGACGCCCTTCATCACCTGCTTCCACGTGCCGCGGCCGCCCTTGTTGAAGCGGTAGAGGTCGTGGACCGGTTCCGGTCCGTCCACCGAGACGCCCAGCAGCCAGTTGTACTCGCGGAACAAGTCGCACCAGTCTTCGGTGATCAGCATGGCGTTGGTTTGCAGCGCGTTGCTGACGTTCTGTCCGTTCCGCCCGTACTCGGTTTGGAGGCGTACGAGTTTTTCGAAGAACTTCAGCCCGGCCAGCGTCGGCTCGCCTCCCTGGAACGCGAACACCGACTCGGGATACGAGTAGAAGAGATACGTGTCCACCAGCCGCTCGAGGGTCTCGAACGACATCTGGCGCCCGGGCAGCGATTGATAGGGATCCGCTTCGCGGTCCAGGTAGAAACAGTAGGCGCAATCCAGGTTGCAGACCGCGGAAACCGGCTTGATCAGTAGGGAAGTGATGCGCGGGACGGGACCCTCCGCCGCGCTCCAACCCGGGACGCTGGCCGTTCCCACGATCGGGAAGAGGGAACCGTTGCCCATGCCTTCACCTTAACATCGACGCCGGAAGCGCATTCCAGGGACCCGACCAACCGAGCGGCTCGGACCGTTCCGGCGCTCCTCAAGCGCCGTGCTTTTTGAAGAACGCGAGCAGCCGCTTCCATCCGTCCTGAGCGGATTCCTTGTCATAGCTCGGGCGGTAGTCGGCGTGGAAACCATGCTGCGCGCCAGGGTAGACGATGATTTCCGACTCCGTTTTGCCGGCGGCTTTCAAAGCCTGGCGCATCTTCTCGACGGTATCGAGCGGAATTCCGCCGTCTTTTTCCCCGTACAGACCGAGTACCGGCGCTTTCAACTCCGAGGCGACGTCCACCGGATGCCGGGGCGTCATTTCACTGGCCTGCCCCACCAGCCTGCCGTACCATGCCACGCCTGCCTTCAGCTCCGGATTGTGGGCTGCATAGAGCCAGACGATGCGCCCGCCCCAGCAGAACCCGGTGACGCCGAGCCGCGAGGCGTCCGCGCGGCTCGATTTCGCCGCGTAGGCCGCCGCGGCGTCCAGGTCCGACATCACCTGCTTGTCGGGAACTTTCGAAACCACGCTGCCGATGATCCCCTGTATGTCTGTCATGTTCGAGACGTCGCCCTGCCGCGCGTACAACTCGGGCGCGATGGCGAAGTACCCCTCCTTGGCGAACCGGCGGCAGATGTCCTTGATGTGCTCGTGCACCCCGAAGATCTCCTGGACCACCAGGGCCACGGGAAAGCGCGAGCCTTTGGCCGGCATGGCGCGGTACCCGGGGATCTCGCCGTCCGCCACCGGGATCTTCACCTCCCCGGCCTCGAGGCCGTCCGTCGGGGTCGTGATCGTCTGCGGAGTGACGGGTTGCACGGCCAAGGCGAAACCGGTGGCCAGCTTCGTCACCAGAAACTGCCGCCGGTTTTGCTCCGGGACCGGCGGTTCCAGACTGAGGATATCGGGATTCGTGCCCAGCATAGGCGCATTGTAACGCGGAGGCGCGCCCGCGTTGTGGGATCCCGCTTCACGATGCCCCAGGGGGCCTAGGCGCGAGCGCGGCGACAGGAGCCGCGCTGGTAAGCTCAGACAGAGAACATGGATCAGGATCAGCTTGCACTGGGAGCGCTGTGGTACGTGGTGTTTCTGTTGTCCACCACTTGTCATGAGGCAGCCCACGCGCTCGTGGCGAAACTCGGCGGCGACCTTACCGCGTTCCACGGCGGCCAGGTTTCGCTCCATCCGCTGCCGCACATCCGGCGCGAGCCGTTCGGGATGGTGTTGTTTCCGATTCTTTCGTTTGTCACGGCGGGGTGGATGATGGGCTGGGCCAGCGCGCCCTACGACCCGCAGTGGTCGCTGCGTTATCCGCGGCGGTCGGCCATCATGGCGCTGGCGGGGCCGGCGGCGAACCTGACGCTGGCGTTGGTGGCGGCGGTGGGAATCCATCTCGGGCTGGCGTTTGTTTTTTTCCGCCCGCCGGAGTTCGTCCGCTTCGCGCAAATCGTGCAACCGGCGTCGGCGGGTGCGGCGGAAGCGGCCGCCGCCGTACTCAGCATTCTGTTCTCGCTAAACATCCTGCTGGCCGCGTTCAATCTTCTTCCTGTACCGCCCCTGGACGGCTGGAGCGCGGCCGGCCTATTCCTGCCGGAAGCAGCGGCGCGAAGAATGAAGCTATGGGGCTTCCAGGCCGGCGCCTTCAGCCTCCTCGGGCTGATTGTGGCGTGGCAGCTTTTCGGGCGCATCTACCCGCCGATCTTCCATTTCTCCCTGCGCGCTCTGTACGGCTCGTTCTTCTGACAATAGCGATCAGCGATCAGCCGTCGGCGTTCAGCTTCTGAAGGAGTGCTGTCGGCAGTAGACTGATCGCTAAGCTGACGGCTGAATGCTGATTGCTGAGAGTTTGCAATGAGAGCTTGCAGCAGGGATGGGGAACGGCTAGGCTCGGCTAGGCTTCCTCGTCCACCGAAATCTTCAGTGCTCGCAGAAACTTCTGATCCTGCGACGTCCAGCGGATGCGTCCGGCCGTTTCGGAGATATGCGCGACTTCCGGAGCCCTTTTGTCACTCCCGGATTCACGCCGCTTGTTGAAGCCGATGGTGGCCTCCAGCACCAGGAAGACGTCGTAGCCGGCGCGTTTTATCTCCCCGATGGCGGCCGCAATCCGATCCGAATCGGACAGGGACTCGTTAATGGCATTACCGAGTTCCTGCATGAGTTGTTTCAGATTATCGTCCAAGTCGTGCCACCTTCTCTTGGCCACTTTCAGGATACCACCCCATCGCAAGATTTCCCATCCGCTACCCGGCCGGAGCTGGAGGCGCTTGGCAGAGACCCGTTGCCGGTCAAATCAGCCGCTGCCGTCGATCAGGACGGCTTTCCTTCTCACTCTTTCATCGGCAGGATTCGTCGCCGGCTTCACAGTTGGGCGACGTCGAGCCCCAGCTTTTCCTCGAGATAGCGCCTGCTGATGCCGGCGCTTTCCTTGGGCGGGCGCTGCGGCGACGAGTCCAGTTCCACCGTCAGCCAGCCCTGCCAACCGATGCGGTCCAGGTGCGACTTGATGGCGGGAAAGTCCACCCCGCCCGAGCCCAGCGCGAAGAATGGGGGATCGTTCATCACGTCGGGCCGGTCCAGCCGCGTTTTAGCGCCGCCAAGGTTCTCCGGCTTCACATCCTTCACGTGAAACTCAGCGATGCGGTGGCCGAGGGTCCTGGTGAGTTCCACCGGGTCGATGCCGGCCAACGTGATGTGTCCGGTGTCGAGCACAAACTTGATGCCGTCCGGATCGGTCCGGCCGAGCACGAAATCGATCTCCTTTCGGTTTTCGAACTGCGACCACATGTGGGCGTGGATGGCAAGCTCGACCTCTTCTTCCTTTTTCATCCGCGGGCCGAGCGCCGCTAAGACCTCGACGATGTTCTTCAGGTCTTCGTCGGTGGTTCCTTCGGGACGGCGCGGTCCCAGGTTGATCTTGAGGTGCTTGCAGTCGAACTCGCGGATGAAACGCGCCAGCCGCAGATGGTCGTCGATCAGTTTGGCATGTTTGGCCGGATCTTCGAAATGCATCTCCATCGGCCCACTGTTGGAGATGGTCACAAAGCGGACATCGATCTCGTCGATCTTCTTCTTCAGATCGCCCGGCCGGTTCGCGTAGTCCACGAAGTAGTGAAAGAACGATTCGACGTAGCGGTAGCCGACCTCGCGCGCCTCGCGAAACGACAGGAAGACGTCCTTCTCCCAGCCGCCTCGCGTGTTCGTGGTGATGCCCACGCGGTAGCGTGGCGACGCCGCGGCGGCCCCGGCGACAGCCGCGCCCGCCCAGAGGAATTGCCTGCGTGTCAGTCCCATGCCCCTGTCCCCCCTATGGCCCGCCGTCGGCGGCGGGTTCGATTAGTTCGCCCGGTTGCCCGCGATCCAAACCGACTCGATGGACCGCGTGTTCCGGATGTTATCGAGCGGGTTCTTTCCCAGCACCACCAGGTCCGCCCACTTGCCGCGCTCGAGCGATCCAAGGTCTTTCGATGCGCCGAGAAACTCCGCCGACTGCGACGTGGCCGCGCGGATGACCTGCGCCGGGGTCATGCCGGCCTCGACCATCAGCTCCATTTCGAGCTGTTCGAAAAAGCCGGAGAAGCGGGCGGGCGGACCCGTATCGGTGCCGAAACCCGTACGCACGCCGGCGTCGAACATCGTCTTCAGGTTCTTCTTGGCCATCTCCAGCCACTGCTCGTACTTCGGCAGATCCGGATCGGCCTGGAGCTTGCTCCGATATCCTTCGCTCTTCAGCGCCGCCAGCACGTCCGGCGAGACGGACTTGGTGAAGAACGGGTCGTCCAGGAAGGAATCCGGCTTGGCGTAGATGAAGGTGGACAGTTCCCGCGTCATGGTCGCCGCCGCCTGCCACGCGCCGCGCTTCTTCATCAGCGCGATCAGTTCGGCGTCCACCGGCTTGTCCCGGACGCTGTGCGCCAAACCATCGAGCCCCGCATCCACAAGCTGCCTGGCGTCCTCGAGGTAAAAGATGTGCGCCGACACTTTCAGCCCGTGCGCATGCGCGTTCTCGATGATGGCCCGGCACAGATCCATCGAGATCTTGTTTTCCTTGCCGAGGTGATCGTCCACCCAGATCTTCACCATATCGACGCGCTTATCGGCCAACTCCGCGACCGCCTTCTTCACCGCGGCCGCCGTTTTCACCTCGTAAGGCACGCCCTTCATGCCCGGTGCGGAGGTCGGATACCCCGCTTCGCTCGTGAACCCGCGGCCCGCGGTGAAGATCCGCGTCAGCGAGGGCCGTCCCGAGCGCTGTTCGGCGCGCACCTGGTAGACGAGATCCGCATCCGAGCCCATGCTCAGCACAGAGGTCACGCCGTACGAGGTGAAGGTCTGAAGCTGGGCGTTGAGATTGTCGCGGGTGAAATTCTTCGGGTCCTGCGCCAGGCCCTTCACGTTGCCGAGGTGGCAGTGAAGGTTGATGATGCCCGGCATGACGTACTTGCCGGCGAGGTCGATCCGCTCCGCCCCGGCGGGCGCTTTCATCCCGCTCATAGGGCCGGCGTAGACGATCCGCCCGTCCGTGATCACCAGGGCCGCCGCCGCCACCGGAGGCTTGCCCGTTCCGTCGATCAGGGTGAAGTTCTCGAGGACCTTCGTTTCGGCGAACGCCAGAGAACATCCCAGCGCGAAAACCAAAGCAATCCGCATGCACTCTCCCGGTGTCGGGATTTTAGCACAGGCCGCTCAGGCGTAGCTGGCGACGGCGCCGCGGTTCCTCTCGCCGCGTTCGCGGGCCGCCCGCTCCAGATAGCCGCTCGCGCGGAACTCCGCCAGGGGTTCCTCCGGCAGTCCTTTCGTGCGCCGCCACAGCCGGAGCGCCGGGCGCACGTCAACGGCGAACGCCGACTTCAGGCACTCTTCGGCTTCGATGAGGTCGCGCGCCTCCTGGCGCCGCGCCAGTTCGGCGTGATCCACCAGCGCCGCCTTGGCGAACAGTTCCTGCGCGGTGGCGGCGGTCTGGATCATTTCCTCGATTTTCGGCTTCAGATTGTGCGACTGGTCGATGGTGTACGCCACCGGCGGACGCCGCCGCGTTTCCCACTGAAAGAACAGGATCTCATGGAAGATGCGGAAGACCTGGTAAGGATCGATGGAGCCGAGGGTGAGGTCGTCGTCGGCATACCGCCGGTCGTTAAAGTGAAACCCGCCGAGCATATCCTCGGCCAGCAGCCACGCTACGATCTGTTCGATGTTCTGCGCCTGGTAATGATGCCCCGTATCGACGAGCACCTTCGCTTTCGGCCCAGCCGCCCGGGCCAGCAGGAGAGCCATGCCCCAGTCGGCGATATCGGTGTGATAGAAGGCGGGCTCGAACGGCTTGTACTCCACCAGCAGCCGCTGGGAGTCCGAGAGCCGCTCGTGCGCCGCCCGCAGCCCTTCCTCGAACAGGCCTTTTCTTCGCCTGATATTGGCGGTCCCGGGATAGTTCGAGCCGTCGGTAAACCAAAGTGAGATATCGCGGCTGCCGGTCTGCTTGGCGATCTCGATCGAATCCAGGATGTGATCGAGGGCCGCCCGGCGCGCCTCCGGCAGCGGACTGGCGAGGGAGCCGTACCTGTAAATCTGGTCCTGAAACACGTTGGGATTGATGGCGCCGATGCGAACGCCGTGCCGGTCCGCGGCTTCCGCGACCTCGCGCGCGGACGCGCCGCCGTCCGGGAAATCCCACAGCACGTGGACGGCGACAGTGGGGCAGCAGCCCGTGAACCGGTGGACCTGCCCGGCGTCGCTGAGCTTCTCTTCCGTGGTTGTCGCCGCGGCCGGCTGCACGAACTTGCCGAACCGCGTTCCGGTGTTCGCGAAACCCCAGGACGGGATCTCGATTTCGAAGCCGTCTAGCGCATTCCAGATAATTTCTTCCTGTTTTACGGGCATAATGAGGATCTCCTAAAGAAATGCCTCTGCCATGATACGCCGGGATCGGGCGCCGCGGAGGCTTGCGCTTCAAGGTCACAGGATCGACTACACTGAACGCGTATGGAGAAGCGAGTGCGGGCCGTGTATAAGGACGGCGTGCTCCATCCGCTGGAGGCCCTCCCGCTTCAAGACAAGCAGCAAGTAACCGTGATCATAAGCTGCCCAACGGTTGCGGGGCAGGAGGACTGGGGAGATCGATGAGCGGGCGCTGCAAATCGCCGGCGTCGATTCCGCGCCGACATTGCCCGGCAGCGCCTCATGGTTTTTCCGCCTGTCCACGAACGACACTTTCATAACGCAAGGAGACTGGATCTCATCCTGCGCAGCGGTTCCCAACCGCCGCCCGCCCGATGGCTGATCGGCCCGCAGGTTGCCTTTGGCAAACCTGCCCCGCAGAGCAGCATAGCCGCAACCAAATTTTCCTCATGCGGATGCGACTTGTTCGCGGCTATGCTGCTCTGGGCTGTCAGCGATCATTCAAACAGCTTTTGCAGCAATGCCGCGAGCATACGTTTGATTTCCGTCGTGGCTTCCGTCAGAGCTGGGTATTGCTCAGCCGTAAGCAACTGAAGATCCCGAGCCAGGAGTAACAGATATTCCAACTCGCTAGCCGATCCCATCGCCATCCAGCAGAAGCGCGCGAAGTCGCTGTCACCGCTTCGGCCACATCCTTCAGCCAGATTGTTGGGAATCGAAAAACTCGCGCGGCGCAATTGGCTGGTCAAGCCGTACCGTTCTTCGGGTGGAAAGCCGCGGGTTGCTGCATACACCGCTAAGGTCAACCGGTGCGCCTTCTGCCATACCTTCAGCTCACGGAAATCCTTCATCGGGTCCTGCCCGTGGGGGGAAGTGGCGTTCCCCGGCTTCTCGTACCCTGTGGTTATTGAGGCCGATGGCACGAGAAAGAGAAACGCCATGAACGAGTTTATCTCCAGATACCAACCCCAGCTCAGCGGAGTTCTCGCCGGTTTCGACCGGCTGGTATTCCGCGGGCAGCTCGCCTTGAATCACGACACTGGAAGGAAGGGGTATTTGTGGGCCAACGGAATCGCTTGGAAGGATTACGCCCAACACGTGGCCCAGGTTAGCCAACGCGTGAAGGAGGCCTCCTTGGTCCCCATGAACGCCGCTCATCGGCCGGTCCGCTATTTATCCAACGGCCACGACAGCAAAGAGGAACTGGCGCGTGAGAGCGCGCGCCTCCAGACCTGGTTCCCTTTCACGCTGTACGTGTACGTCAACGGCCGCGAGTGGTTGGCGCGACAGATGGATGCGGCTGGCATCGCCTATAACAGGCACGACAACTGCTTCAGTTGGATCCAGGACTTTGCGCGCGCCCAGGCGCTGATGGACCAACAGTTGACCACGGACTGGCGCCGCGCCTTGAATACCTCGCCGAGCGTATTCATCCGCTGTTTTCCGAACTGTTCGCGCATTATCCAGTGAGTTACTATTGGACCGCGTTTCAGAGTGAATGGGCCATGGATATCGTGTTTCGCGATCCGGATCAACTCCGGCGCCTGTTTCCGCAGTTGGTTCACTTGGGCCTGGTCAGTTTCTCCAGCCCCGACGTGATGCGCTTTATGGGCAAACAGGTCTCTCCGCAGGGCCGCCCCTATGGACCCCACATGCCGGCTGTCGTCAGTGATCGGAAGGTGCGCAACGAGGGTGTGCGCATCAAGCACCGCTACGGGAAGAATTCCATCAAGATCTACGATAAAGCGTACTCGGAACGGGGCGCTGTGCTGCGCCCGGAATTTACCCTGAATGCGCCGGGCCAGTTCCGCGTCTTCCGCCACAAGACTGGGCAGGATGAAGGACCTATGCAGTGGCGGGTTCTGCGAGCGGGAATCGCCGATTTACATCGCAGGGCCGAGGTTTCCCAAAAGGCCCTCGATCGTTACTGCACCGCGCTAGCCGCCGTGGATGATAGCGCCTGCTTGCGGGAACTGACCGAGTCCATTGAAAAACGCGTGCGCTGGAACGGCCAGTGGGTTCGCGCTCTGCATCCGTTTGAACCCGCGGATCTGATGTTGCTCACCGCCGTCAACCGCGGTGAATTCACCATCAACGGACTGCGCAATCGCGACCTGCAGGCCCTGCTGTTTTCCCGTCAGCCCGCCAGTAAAACGGAAGCACGTCGGCGCTCCGCCGCCGTGAGCCGCAAGCTGCGCATGTTACGCGCTCACGGCATCCTACAAAAACTGCCGCATACCCACCGCTATCAAGTCAGCGAGCACAGCCGTCTCATTCTCAACGCGGTGACCTCGGCTCAACGCATTACCACTCAGCAGCTTATAGTCCTCGCGGCGTGAATCTTCGCGCGCCGAAAAGAATTCAGACTCTAGTAGTACATGCCTGGTGACAGATCAGGGAGCGTCGGCTTTCTGGCGCCTAAGGCCGGCAGTTGTGACGACGGGCGCTTCTTCCCGCCGGTGGCGGGGCAGTAATGCGATGGCGAGGGCGCCAAGCATGGCGAGGCCGAAGACCGCCATCATCGCCACGTAGTAGTTGCCGCTCATGAAGTCGCGAAGGCGGGCGACGAAATTCGGGACCCAGAATTGGGCGATCGTGTCGGTGGGGAGGATGGCCGACATCGCGCGAGCCAGGGTCGAGAGGCCGAACTGGTCCGCAGCCATCAGCGGAATCAGCATGTAGTCGGCGCCCATCGCGAATCCGAAGACCAGCGCGAACAGGTAGATCGGGCCGGTGTGGCCGGGCTTGACCAGAAACAGCGTCGGGATCGCCAGCGCCACCACCAGGTACGTCACCAGCATCACGTATTTGCGCGGCAGTTTGTCCGCCAGGTAGCCGGCCAGCAAACGTCCGGCGATGCTCGACCAGAGCACCCAGAAGGAGGCCGTGCTCCAGATGCTGTCGCGGGCGGCCTGGTCGGTGAAGCCCTGCGACTCGAAGACGAACTTCATGTGGAAGTTGACGGCGGCAATGGAGCCGATGGAGGCCGCGCTGCCCACCAGCAGGAGCCAGAAGGGCGACTGCCGCAGGAGGTAGGCGAAACTGCGCGGGGGCTCGATGGCCGCGGGGGCCGCCGTAACGGCCGGCTGTTCCGCTCCGTCGGGGAGTTGGCCCTTGTCGGAGGGCTTGTCCCGGAGCACGAAAATCGCCAGCGGCCACGCGACGAGGAGCAGGAATCCCATGTACTGAAGGGCGTCCGTGTAAGGCAATTTGGACGCGAGGTAGGGGCCGAGCTTGTTGCCGATGGAACCGACCACCGCGACGCCGACGTAGGTGATGCCCATGGCCCGCCCGCGTTTCGCCTTAAACCAGTTCGAAATGATGATCTGGTGCGGAATGGGCCCCGACAGAAAGTACCCGATCATGTAGAGGCACCAGACGGCGTAGTATTCCCACCGGGCGCCGCTCAGGCGGGCGAACCACTGAAAGGCGATGAACGTGACGCCGGTGCCGACGACGATGAGAAGCCGCGGGCTCACGCGCGGGACGATCACCGGCCCGGCCCAGATTGTCAGCAACACCGCGATCGGAGCGCCCATCGTGATGAAGCTGATCGGCCAGCCATGGTGGTCGCGGAAGTAGTCGAAGAAGAAAGCGATGTTGTAGTACGGAAAGCCGGTCGAGATGCCGAACGTCAGGAAACATGCGGCGACAATCCAGCCGCCGTAGAATTTTTTTGTCATTCGAGGGCGCGCTCCTGCCGAGGATGGGCGAATCACTACTTTATAACACAGGCCGCGCTGACGGCCGCCGCGGCGACGCTACAGCGTGCGGAGATGAAACCCTCCGTCGACGTCGATGACCGTTCCCGCCGAGTAGTCGAGGAGGCCATCGGCGATGGCGCGGACGACGCGGGCGACATCGGCGGGTTCGCCCATCCGCCGCTGCGGCAGAAGGCCGCCGGCGATCCGCTCTTCGTAGGCCGCCTGCACTTTCGCAATCATGTCCGTGCGGACGATGCCGGGCCGGATCTCAAAGACCAAGACGCCATCGGGGGCGAGGCGGGCGGCGAAAAGCGCGGCGCTCATGCTGAGAGCCGCTTTGGAGACGCAGTACTCGGCGCGGTTCACCGAGGCCGTGTAGGACGAGATGGAGGTAACGAAAACGATCCTTCCGCCGCCCTGCTCGACCATCGCCCGCGCCGCGGCCTGGGTGAGAAAGTGCGGCCCCTTCAAGTTCGTCGTAAGCAGCTCGTCGAAACTCTCCTCGGTGGCTTCGAGGATGTCCCGGCGCTCGCGGGGCGCGATGCCGGCGTTGTTCACCAGCAGGTCCAGGCGGCCGAAGCGCTCGCGGGCGAAGGTCATCAAGGCCGCGCGGTCCGAGGGCGACGAGATGTCGCACTGGGCAATCTCGGCGCCGCACTCCTCGCGCAGCGATTCGGCCGCGTCGCGGCGGCCGCGATACGTGGCCACGACGCGATGGGTCCGGGTCAACTCGCTGGCGATGCCCCGGCCGATGCCGCGGCTGGCGCCGGTGACGATGGCTACAGGCCGGAGGTCGTTCATCCGCCAGCCTGGTTCCGCAATTGCCGCCGCTCTTTGAGATTCTCCAGAACGGTGGCCGCCAGTTTCTTGCCGCGCTCGAAGGCTTCTCCGTATGCCTGCCGGCGCTCTTCGCGGGTGTAGCCGTAGCCGATGCGGTAGAGCCGTTCCGCGGAACGGCCGATCACGTAGGTTCCAGCGAAAGCGATCGCGGCCTTTGGTATCAGGCCGCCGCCGAATGGAACCTTGCCCGCCAGTTCGCGGGCGAGAGCGCGCCATCCGAACGCGCCGGCGATTACCGAGGCGATTTCCGCCCGCTGCTGCCGATAGCCCAGATGACGGTCGCTGGCGCCCGCCAGCAGAAAGAGCATCCGAACCTGGTTGACCGTAAGGAAGACGGTGTCCGAACCGAATTCGCCGAGCGCCCAAGGCAACTCGAGGAGACTGGGGGCGATGTTGGGAAGGGCCGTCGCCACGGAAAAGAGGGCGTTCTCTTTCCCCACCCGCTGGATCACCTGGCCGGTGACCGCCTCCCGGAACGGCGGGAAGCGGCGAGCCAGCGGCAAGCCCAGTTCTTCGCGCGTCTCGAGGATGTCGCGGACCAACCGCTCCGGCGCCTCCGGGTAGAAGGTGAAGGCCGTGGCAGGCCGGTTTAGGCCGGCTTCGAAAATCTCGATGTCATAGGCTGCGCCAGGAGGGTGGGGCGCCGTCCGGTGAAACTCCAACAGTTGCTCGTGCCGCCTGGCGGGCGTGAGGTCGGCCGGCAGCAGGAAGCGCTCGATGGCGCGGAATCCGTCGTCCGACGAGGCCGCCAGCCGGATGGAAACGGGGCGGTCCGCGGTGGCGCGGACGTCGTTTGGATTCAGGTTGGCGAGCGCCTGACGGACCTGCTTGAGTACCGGGACCATTCCTGACAGCGGCGCCGCCGTTTAAGGCTGGCTCTCGCCTGTTCCTCCGGGGACCTCGGACTGATCTTTGATGAAGCGCTCCACGTTGGACTTGTCGATCAGCACCGATCCGATGTTCACGAACTCGGGTACGGTCGCCAAGGTGGAACCGGCCGCCATCTTGGCTGGCGGATACCGGTGAAGATCGGCCAGCATCCTGGCGCCGACGTAAGCCATCGTATAGGGTCTCTGGGCCACCGTGGCCTGAATCAGTCCGCGCTGGATCCAGTCCAACGTACGGTCGCCCGCGTCCATGGCGATGATCACTTTGTCCTTGATGTTATTGCGGCTGAGGACCTCGGCGACTTCGGCGCAGGCAATCGCTTCCAGGCACACGAAGGCATCCATGCGGGTCCGGTCCTTGGCAATCATTTCCTTAGTGCGGTCGAAGGCGATGGTGGCCTGACCTTTGATGTCCACGGTCTCGATGATCTTGACCGCAGGGTAATTCACGAAAACGTCTCGATAGCCGCGCAAGCGATCTTCGATGTTCGTCTGGCCGCTGATGGCATAGACAATCACGGTTCCGGCGCGGTTGAGTTTCTTCACCGTGTAGTTGGCCGACTCGACGCCCACGTCGTAGTTCGCGCTGCCGACGAAGAACAGCCGCTTGCTTTCGGGCGAGTCGGAGTCGATGGTGATGGTATTGATGCCCATACCGATCGCCTGGTCGATGGCATCTTTCATCAAGTGCGCGTCCGCGGCGGAGACAAGTATGCCGGCGGGCTTCTTTTCGGCGTGGATCAGCTTGAGGAACTCTTCCTTTTCGGCGTTTGTGTCGTAGGTCTCCGGCCCCACCATTTCGGCGCTCACCCCCACCTCCGCGGCCGCCCGCAGCAAGCCGGCGCGCGCCTGCTGCCAGTACGGCAGGCTTGTGTTGGCGGCGACCAGGTAGTACATCTCCTGTTTGCGGTAGTCGTCGCCGCCGCAGGACGCCAGCGAGAGTAGCAGGAAGGCAGCAGTGGGAAGGATCAGCGCGCATCGATACCTGAACATGCTTTCGAATTTCTCCTAGTCAAGCAGTATAAGTCAAGAGTCCGTTCATATGAGAGCGGTCCGGCCGCGTTTTTCGAGCAGTTTGGGCGCCTGGCCCACCTGCTGCGCCGAGGCGCGGCCGGCGATCAGCAGAGCGTCGGGGGTATCGACGATGACAAGGTTGTCGACGCCCACCAGCGCGACCAGTTTTCCCGGCGCATCGACGTAGTTGCCGGCGCTCGACAGGGCCACGGAGTCGGTGCGAAGCACGTTGCCGTCGCGGTCCGCCGGCAGCAGTTCGCACAGCGCGTTCCAACTGCCCAAGTCGTTCCACCCGATATCGCCGGCCGCCAGCCCGATCACGTTGTCCGCCTTCTCGAGCACCGCGTAATCGACGGAGATGTTCTCGGCGCGGCGGTAGACTTCCTTCAGGCGGGCGTTGAAGCCGGGGTCGGAAAACTCGGGCAGAGCCGCCAGCAGCGCGGCCGTCCGCGGCAGGTGCCGCCGCAGTGCGCTCACGAAGACGCCGGCTCGCCAGAAAAACATGCCGGAATTCCAGTAGAAGCGTCCGGCGGCGACGAACCGGCGGGCGGTTTTCAGGTCCGGCTTTTCACGGAAGCGTTTCACCCGCGCCGGCTCGAAGCTTTCGGTTCGCGGCTTGTCCGGGAATTCGATGTAGCCGTAGCCGGTTTCCGGCCACCGCGGCTCGATGCCCAACACCACCAGTCCTCCGCTTTCCGCCGCGCGGAAGGCCGCGCGCAACAGCCGCCGAAATCGAGCGGGCCGGCCGATCAGGTGATCGGAGGGGAAAACGCCCAGCACCGCGTCCGGATCCTGGCGCTGGACGATCTGGGCGGCCAGTCCCAGGCAAGGCGCGGTATTGCGCTGTTCGGGCTCGGCCAGCACCTGGAGCTCGGGAACCTCGGGAAGCTGCGTGCGGATCTCCTCGCGAAGCGCGTCGCTGGTGAGAATCCAGGTTCGCTCCGGCGGAATCTCCGGGCGAAGCCGCTCCAGCGTCTCCTGGAGGAGGCTGCGGTCGCCGAAGAAAGGAAGCAACTGTTTCGGCCGGGATCGCCGGCTGCGCGGCCAGAACCGCGTGCCGCTGCCGCCCGCCAGGATGAGGGCGTGTCGATTCTGCTTGGCCATTGCGTGTGCCGGGATCGCGACTCAGGGCGACTGGATCTCGTAGCCGTGAATCAGCATGAAGGTGCGGCGCCACCGGGTTTTCGTGAAGAAGTTCTGAGCCAGGTCGAGCAGGTGATCGAGTCCGATCGTCGGGCTCACCAGCCGCTCGGTGGGCGCGTCGTAGGACCAATAAATGATCAGCGGCTTGCCGATGATGTTCTCGCGCGGGACAAATCCCCAGTAACGGCTGTCGAGCGAAGAGTCGCGGTTATCGCCCATCGCGAAGTAGCTTCTGGGCGGGATCACAACCTCGCCGTTCTGCACATGGCTCTCCAGCATCTCCTGCGCCGGCTCGTACAATCGCACGTTCGGCTCGCTGGGGAAGTTGTCGCGGTAGGAATCCACGTAGTCGGTCTTGTGATACTTGTAGGGCTCTTCGAGAGGCTTTCCGTTGAGATACACCTGCTTGTTGACCAGCCGCAGACGGTCGCCCGGCACGCCGATGACGCGCTTCACAAAAGTCTGTTTGATGTCGATGGGATAACGGAAAACGATGATGTCGCCGCGCTCGACCTCCTGGTAGGGCAACAGGTGCTTGCTGATGGCGCCGGCGGGGGCGTAGCTGAGCTTGTCGACCAGCAGGTGGTCGCCGATCAACAACGTGTCTTCCATCGATCCGGTCGGGATCACGAACGCCTGCACCAGGGTCGTCGTGCCGAACAGCAGCAGCAGGATGGTTACGGTCCACTCGGCGATCGTGCCGCGCGGGGGTTCAGCCTTCCTGGCCTTGGCGTCCGGCGCCGGCGGCGGGGCCGCGGGTTCGGTGGTTACCGCTTTCTCGTCGTTCACAACTGTTCCAGACCTTTCATTGTAGCGGCTTTGTCGCCATGTTACCGTTCCGGCGACGAAGGGCCGCTGGGGTGGAGCCGCAGCGCTTCCAGCAAGGACAGGTAGAGATTGACGAAACCCAGGCCGCTCACGCCGCCGCGGAAGTAAGGGCTGAGCCAGACGGTACGCCACTCCGGGCCGAGCCAGGAGAAGAAATTCGAACTCCAGTAGGAGGACCATGGAAAGGCGACCAGGAAGATGCCGATCTCGAAACACAGGATCGCCAGCAACAGGCTCGCCACCCGGCTACGGCGCCGCGCGCCGGCATCGGGCTCGCGCGGCAGCGCCGGCGCGGCATGCGCCAGGTCTTGCCGGCCGGCTAGTGGCATTCGGGAACTTCGTCCTCCGGGAATAGAGCTAGTTGATTCCCAAGCCGTACCGGCGCGAATGTCGCGCGGTGCTCGGGCGTAGGGCCAAAGACGCGCAGGGCATGAAGGTGCTCCGGCGTGGCGTAGCCCTTATGCCGCCGGAAGCCATATTGCGGGTAAACGGCGTCCCATTCCTGCATTCGCCGGTCGCGCGCCACCTTGGCGAGTATCGAGGCCGCGGCGATCGAGCGGCAGCGGGCGTCGCCGTGAATCAGCGCGCGCTGTGGGGCGGCGTAATCCACGGTCAAGGCGTCCACCAGCAAGTAGTCCGGCGCCGGAAAGAGCTGATCCACCGCCTTCTTCATAGCGAGCCGCGACGCCTGATAGACGTTGAACCGGTCCACTTCGTGAGCCTCCACCGAGGCCACGGCCCAGGCTTCCGCCCGCGTTTGAATGCGAGCCGCGAGTTCTTCCCGCTCTTCCGCTTCCAACTGTTTACTGTCGCGTATACCGCGAATCGGCCGGTCGGCGCACAACACCACTGCGGCAGCGTACAAGGGGCCGAACAGAGATCCCCGCCCCGCTTCGTCGAGCCCGGCGATGCGAGAGAATCCCAGCGCCCGGGCCAGCGTCTCAAAATGCCTCGTGCAGCGAAGCGTGCGCGCGAGGGGCGTCTCGCCGGCGGGCGGCGGGATTTCCGCCCGTTCCAGCTCTGAGCGCGCTCCACGTCTTCGCGGTCGAAGCATGGGTCAGGATGCCCGCGCCTGGCTCCCCTTCTCGGGCCGCTCGCGCAACCGCGCCGCCTTGCCGCGCAGGCCGCGGAGATAATACAGTTTCGCCCGCCGGACCTTTCCGGTCCGCACAATCTCGATGCGGTCGATCACCGGAGCGTGCACCGGGAAGATCCTTTCCACCCCGTGCCCGAAGCTCATTTTACGAACGGTGATCGTTTCGCTAACGCCCTTATTGTTGCGGGCAATCATCGTGCCCTCGAAAGCCTGGAGGCGTTCCTTCTCGCCCTCCCTGATCCGCACGTGTACGCGGATTGTGTCACCCGGCCGAAAGTCCGGCAAGTTCTTCTTCAGCAGGTTCTGCGTCGATTTTTCCAGCAGCGCGCTTGTCATGGTATCACTTCCCTGTAATCGTTCAACAAAACTCTTCGTCCGGCGTCATGCCCGCGGTTCCCCGGCGGCGGCCCGGCCGGTCAAGAGATCGGGCCGCGACCGTTGCGTCTTGTCGATCGCCGCCCGGAGGCGCCAGCGCCGGATCTCCTCGTGGTTGCCGCTCAACAGCGTCTCGGGGACCTTCCAGCCGCGAAAATCCGCCGGGCGGGTGTAGTGCGGAGCGTCGAAAAAACCAAGGGGGCGGGGATCGCCCTCCGGCGGGGCCGCGAACGATTCGGCCACCGCGGAACGCGCGTTGCCGAGCACCCCGGGTAGGAGACGCGATACCGCGTCAATCACCACCGCCGCCGCCAGTTCGCCTCCGCTCAACACAAAATTTCCAATCGATAATTCTTCATCCGCCAGGTGTTCCGCTACCCGCTCGTCCACGCCTTCATAGCGGCCGCAGATCAGAAGCAGTTCGGCGCAGCCGCTGAGCCGGCGCGCCGCGTCCTGGTCGAAAAGCCGGCCCTGCGCCGACAGGAGGATGACCCGCCGGCCGGGGGAGCGCCCCGGCCAAATGTCCTCGACGGCGCGGAAGATCGGCTCCGGTTTCAGCACCATCCCTTCGCCGCCGCCGAAGGGGCGGTCGTCGACGGTCCGATGCCGGTCAAAAGTCCAGTTTCGCAGATCGTGGATCCGGATTTCGACCTGGCCGGCGGTGGCCGCTCGTCCGACGACGCCGTAGTCGAACGGGCCGCGGAAAAAATCCGGAAAGATCGTAAGCACATGGAAGACCATCAGGCATCGATATCCTTGAGGCCTTGCGGAAGGTCGACCACGATGCGCCGGCCCGTGACGTCGATTTCGACGCAGATGGCATTGGCGAACGGCGCCAAGAATTTCCTGCCCGTATCCTTCATCGTCACTTCCAGGCTGAGCGCGCCGCCGGCCTCCAGCCAGCCCGTCACCGTGCCCAAGGGCTCCGAGCGGCCGCGCTCGAAAACCGCGCAGCCCTCCAGGTCGGAAACGTAATACTCGCCTTCGGGGAGCGAGACGCGCTGAGACGCGGGAATCTGCACGGCTGCGCCTTCCAGCCGCTCGGCCTCGGAGATCGAATCGACGCCCCGAAACTTGAAGATCGGGCGGCCGTCGTGTTCCCATACCCGCTCGACCTGAAACCCATGTGGAGTTGGGGGCAAACCTCTCCCCCCCGCCAGCCGGACCTCGCCTAATTCTTCAAAACGCCCCGGCTGGTTGCTCAACGAAATCGCCGCTAATTCGCCCTTGTTTCCCCTCGTCCGCGTAAGGCGAGCGATGGTAACCCACTCTTCCTCCGACGGATCGCGGGACGGGAATTCCGAGACCACCCGGCGATGTTACTCCAGAATTTCGAGCGTAAATCGCCGGTTCAACTTCATTCCCGCGGCGCCTAGTAGCGTCCGTATTGACCGCGCTGTTCGCCCCTGTTTGCCGATGACCTTGCCCAAATCACTTGGCGCAACGCGTAGTTCGAGGACCGTAACCTGCTCCCCTTGCACCTCGCGCACACTGACTTGATCCGGGATGTCCACGAGAGCCTTCGCGATCTCTTCGACTAGTTCCTTCATCCCTGCCATGACGGCCTCTCCTGTTTCTGCCTTGATGATAGCACTGACGACCTCGCCGTTACTCTCGAAACGGCGCGACCGAATGGCAGGGCGGCAAACGGGGCGCGATCGATTCCCGAGCGCAACGGGGGCGATTACCGCGGCTGGACCTCCGTCTCCGGCTTGGGATGGCTCTTCAGCAGGCGGGTCACCGTATCCGACGGTTGCGCGCCGACGCTCACCCAGTGCTCCAGCCGGTCATATTTGATGTCGGCAACGGCCGGGTCCGCCACCGGGTTGTAATGGCCGACGACCTCGACGCAATCGCTGTCGCGGCCGTTTCTTTTGTCAATCACCACCCGCCGGTAGGTCGGCTTTTTCTTGGCCCCGAACCGGGCCAGACGAATTCGCAACATATCTCCGATTACTCCTGAACTTGCCTCCGGCGCCGTCTTAGGAAAGGCCTCCGGGAAACGACGGCAGGCCGAACTTGCCCATTTTTTTGGCCAATTTCTTGCCCATGAAGCCGCCGGTAAGGTTTTTCATCATTTTTCGCGCCTGGGTATACTGCTTCAGCAACTGGTTCACCTGTTGGACGGTGACGCCGCTGCCGCGGGCGATCCGGCGGCGCCTCGACCCGTTGATGATCATGTGGTTGCGCCGCTCCTTGGGCGTCATCGAGTCGATGATCGCCACCACGCGCGTAATCTCGTTTTCGTCGACGTCGACATCCTTCATGCCCTTGAGCGGTCCGATCTCGGGCATCAGCTTCAGGATGGAGTCAAGCGGGCCGATCTTGCGAAGCTGCCGGAGCTGATCGCGGAAGTCTTCCAAGGTGAAATCGTTGTCGAGCAGCTTCTCCTGCATCCGCTCGGCCTGCTTGCGATCGATGGTTTCTTCCACCTTTTCGATCAGCGACAGCACGTCGCCCATCCCGAGAATGCGGGAGGCCATGCGGTCCGGGTGGAACGGCTCGAGCGCGTCGAATTTCTCGCCGACGCCGACGAACTTCAGCGGCTGCCCGGTCACGGTCCGGACCGACAAGGCCGCGCCGCCACGAGCGTCGCCGTCCATCTTGGTGAGAATCACGCCGGTGATTCCCAGCCGGCGGTGAAATTCCTCGGCCGACTTCACCGCGTCCTGCCCGGTCATGGCGTCGGCAACAAACAGCAGTTCCACCGGCGAGAAGGCGGTCTTCAGCTCCGTCAGCTCGGTCATGAGCTGATCGTCGATGTGCAGGCGGCCCGCCGTGTCCACCAGCACCACGTCCCGCCCGGTCTGCACCGCCTCTTTCCGGGCCCCCAGGGCCAACTGGAGCGGCGACTTTTCCTCCGCCGAGCCTTCGTAGACCGGAAGGTTGACGTCCCGGCCAATCACGCTCAGTTGCTTGCGCGCCGCCGGCCGGTAGACGTCCACCGACACCATCATGGGACTATGGCCGTTCCGGGACAGCCAGCGGGCGAGTTTGCCTGTGCTGGTCGTCTTGCCGGAACCCTGAAGACCCACGATCAACATGACGCTGGGCGGTTCCGAGGCGAAGCGCAACCGCGACTGGTGGCTGCCCAGCGTCTTGATCAGCTCGTCACGGACGATCTTGACCACCTGCTGGGAGGGCGACAGCGCCGTCAGCACTTCCTCGCCCATCGCCTTCTCGCGGATGTCGGCAATCAGTTGCTTGACGACCTTGAAATGGACGTCGGCCTCAAGCAGCGCCATGCGGATCTCCCGCAGCGCCGCTTCCATGTTTTCAGCAGTCAGTTTGCCTTCGCCGCGCAGGTTCTTGAAGACCCGCTGCAGCTTTTCGCTGAGATTCTCGAACATTACGATTGCCGGCCTTACATTCGGTTGAGGGAGGGCGTGCGCACACACCCCTTCCGCGGCAGTTCTACTCATTATAGCAACGTCCGCCGCGCTTCCCTCGGGCTGCCGGCGCGGGCGGGGGTGCGCGACGGCGGCCGGGACGCGGCGCAGCGGCCTTGTTGACCCTGGCTTTGTCGGCCGCGATGGCGATGGCGAAGACGAGCGGAGGTATGAGCGCCGAGTCGGCCCGCAGGACACTTCAGGAGATTGAGACGCTGGCCCGGTCGTCGTCCTACGACGCCGACGTGCTCACGCGCATGATCGAGAATCCGAGCTCGAGTTCGGACTCGCAGATGAGCCAGTTGATGAATCGGAAGACCGAGATCAACAAGATGGGCAACGATTTGGCGATGCTGGAGAACGAGCGGGATACGCCGACGCCGTGGGAACGGGAGGCGGTGGACAAAGTGCATCCGCTGCTGAAGGAGGCGGCCGAGGATACGAGCAACGCGATCCGCCACTTTGACGAAAACAGGAACTTCCTCTGGGCGCGGCAGTACAGAAACAACGCCAAGGGCGTCGCTCACGACAGCCAGCGGATCGCATCAACGCTGGGAGATTACCTGAAGTACGAGAAGCTGCGCGACCGGGAGGCGCGGATCGAAAGCGAAATGCCGGAGATCGCCAAGACGAATTAGGCGCACGCGGACTTCGGCGCTGGAGGCGACAACTCTTGAAGGCGCCCTGGGGCCCTGTTGACGACCGCGGCCGGTTGGGGACTTTCCTTGCGGGCCGCGGCCATTTTTGTCCACAGCGAGCCGGGTGAGCCGGGGTGAGCCGCAGGCGACTGGAAACGCCGGGGCGGCCTGTGTTATGGATGGTTGCGCCATGAGGAAGTGGAGCGCGGTTGTTCTTCTGGCCGCGGCGGCGTGCGCGCCGGCGGCGGGCCAGCGGCAGTGGTGGATGGAGGAGCCGGTCCGCCTGATTCAAACGAACCTGCGCGAGAGCGACACGTCGCTCGATCCCCAGCGGCTCGTGCGGCAACTCGAGGAGTTCCGGGCCAACACGCTGCTGTTCGGCATGGGCGGCATCGTGGCTCATTACCCGACCGAGGTCGAGTTCCACTATCGCAGCGCCGCGCTGCCGGCGGATCGCGACACGTTCGGCGACGTTATGAAAGCAGCCCACGCGCGCCGCATCCGCGTCATCGGCCGGTTCGATTTCAGCAAGACGCAGAAGCCCGCCTACGACGCGCATCCCGACTGGTTCTTCCAGGGCACGGACGGCCGCCCGGCCATCTACAACGGGCTGTACTCCACCTGCATCAACGGCGGCTACTATCGCGAGCACATCTTCAAGATCCTTTCCGAGGCGCTCACCCGGTACGAGGTGGACGGGCTGTTCTTCAACATGTTCGGAAATCCGCGGTCGGACTACAGCGGCAATCGCATGGGGCCGTGCCACTGCGCAAGCTGCAAGCGCATTTACCGCGAGCGCTACGGGCGCGACCTCCCGGAAGACGACGGCGACCCGCAGTACCGCGCGTTCATGGACCAGTGCGCGCGCGACGTGGCCGGCGAGATCGGCAAGCTGATCCGCAAGCTGCGGCCGGAGGCCGCGTTCAACACCTACATTCACGAACACGTCACCGGCATCATGTCGGAGTCGAACACGTCGGTGACCCGGCCGCTGCCGCTGTGGCTCTATTCGGCGAGCGACAACGTCAATTACGCGCGCGGCTCCGAGCCGGAGAAGATGGCGTTCAACCTGTCGATGAGCTTCATCGACTATGCGTGGCGCTTCGCGGCCGTTCCGCCGAACGAGATCCGCGTCCGGCTGGCCCAGGCGATGGCGCACGGCGGCGCGTTGTGCCAGAACATGCACGGCACGATGGACCAGGAGGACCGCACGTTCCTCAACGCCGCCCGGCCGCTGTTCGCCTGGCACGCGGAGCATGAGCAACTGTACGCGGGGCAGGAGAACGCCGGGCGCGTGATGCTGATCGGCCCTCGCGACAACGGGTACCGCGGCATGTTCCGCCTGTTGAGCGAGCGGCACATTCCTTTCGTCGCCGCGAGCAATGCGCGGATGCTGGCGGCTCGGCCGCGCGACTACGACCTGGCGATCACGCCGGGACCTCCGCCGGCGGAGCTGGAAGCGTGGGTACGCGATGGAGGCCGGCTGCTGGTCACCGGTCCGCGGCCACCCTTCGGCGCGCCGGCGCCGGTGAAGCGCTGGGAAAACGTCAGCGGCTATTTCCGGGTTCGCGACCGTTCCCTGTTCCCGTCGCTGAAAGAGACTGATGTGGTGTTCCTCTACGGCGACTACGCCGAACCGCCGCCGCAGCCGAAGCCGGCGCTGACCTTGATTCCACCGGCGATGTTCGGCCCGCCGGAGAAAGTGTGGGCGGACAAGGTGGAGACGGACAAGCCCGGTCTGCTCATCCAGGATCTTGGTAAGGGAAAGATCGCGTACCTGCCGTGGGACGCGGCCGGGCTCTACTACCGCTACAGCTCCCACGCTCACTCCGCGCTGCTGTCTGACCTGATTGACCATCTGCTTCCGTCCGGACGACAGTTGACGACGAACGCGCACCCGCTGGTGGAGATCACCGTGATGCGCCAGCCGAAGCGCAACCGCACGCTGGTGCATTTCGTGAATCTCTCCGGCCACTCACAGACGGCCTACTTCGATCCGGTTCCGATGCGAGGGATTGAAGTGGAACTGGCGGCGGACTTCCGCCGGGCGCGGCTGGCACGGGACGGGCGAGCGCTGCCGGTGAAGCGGGAAGGGCGCGCCGGAACGTTCACGCTTCTGGAACTCGGCGGTTACGAGGTGGTGGAACTGGAGTAGCTCAAAATAGCAGCCGGCAGTTTATCGTTGTCTGCCCTTCCAGTACCGCTCTTCGACAATCTTGACTCCCGCGGATCCGAAGAACGGATGACCTGGGTACTTCGCCGCATACGCTGCCTCAGCCTGTGAAGGAGACACTTCAATGTAGCCTTGGGGAATCTCGAACATAGAATCCGGCGGCTCCACTTCCTCCACCTTTATAGCTGTGTGCTGACTATAGGAACCTCGACTCGACGTAATTTTCTTCTGGAGAGGATAGCAGTCCAGGTCAGGCGCGATCCACTTTTCCGATGTGACGTTGGTTCCAGCCTGTCTCACCTGTCTCACCTCGCGCCCCAGCATCTCGTCAGCCGGCGTGTAAGCGAGCGATCCTTCGCCATGCCGCAAGCCATTGCTGGCGCACGTTTCCTGGTGCTCAAGCTCCTCCGAAATATCGGCTGGGTAGAAAGTGATCGCCGATTTGGTGAAGGGTTCCAGGACGACCACCCGCCGCTTCTGGAGATCGATGATCTCCGCCGTATACCCCTTCTCACCATGAGGCGACGTAGTTTCCCGCAGGTTCACGAATGAGCCGTCTCCGCGGCGCGCGAAAACGTTGTTCTGAACGGCAGACGCGGCCTTCGCCGATCTACCGAAATGAAGGACCTGCTCGTGAATGACAAGCGACTTCCACTGCTTCTGCGTAAGCGGAGACTGAGAATACGTTTGATATCCCAGCATGGTTGCCATGCCGAATACCCCGAGTGTGACTACAATCCGCATGCTTTCGGACACCTCGCTTTATTGTAAGCCTTGATTTCAGCGGCCTCGGTTCTGCCCCGGGCGCGGCTGGCACGGGACGGGCGAGCGCTGCCGGTGAAGCGGGAAGGGCGCGCCGGAACGTTCACGCTTCCGGAACTCGGCGGTTACGAGGTGGTGGAACTGGAGTAGCTCAGCTCCATTCCACGCGGGACTGTTTCTCGATCGCGGATTCGTCCAACTCGATGCCGAAGCCGGGGCGCTCCGGCAGCGCGATCTTGCCGTGCTCCGGACGCGGGACGTTCTTCTCGAACTGGTAATACGAGCGCATCTTGGTGATGAGGTATTCCACCAGCGGGCAGGTCATCGGCGACTGGCTGGCGACGACGTGCAGCGCGGCGTGCAGGCTGTGGCCATGCGGGATCACCTGCGCGTCGAACAGCGAAGCGACCGCGCAGATGCGGACCAGTTCGGTGACGCCGCCGCACCATTCCGGGTCGGCTTGCACCACGCTGACGGCGCCGGCTTTCAGGTTGTCGTGCACTTCCCAGCGGTTGTAGAAATGCTCGCCGCTGGCCACCGGCACGGACGTGCTGCGGCGAAGCTGGGCGAAGGCTTCGATCTTGTCGGGCGCGAACGCTTCCTCAATCCAGCGCGGCCGGTATTGCTCCACCTGCTTTGCCCAGGCGATGGCGTAATCGAGGTTCCAGCCCATGAAGGCGTCGAACATGATGTCGACATCGTCGCCCAGCGACTCGCGGAGGTTACGTACCAGCTCGACGTTTTTCTTCAAGCCTTCGGCGCCGTCGCCCGGACCGTAGGCGATGAACCATTTCTGGTGGACGAAACCCTGGTTCTTCAGCTCGACGCACTTGCGGCGAACGGGCTCCGGCTCGACGCTGAAGCCGAGGCAGCTTCCATACGCCTGAACCGCCGGGCGCGTCGGGCCGCCGAGCAGGCGGTAGACGGGCGCCTTGAAGTAGCGGCCCCGCAGGTCCCACAAGGCGTTGTCGACGGCGCTGATGCCCATCATGAAATGCCCACGCCGCGCATGGCGGTTCAGGCGGGCCATTTTGTCCCAGAGCGCTTCGCCGGCGAGGGGATCCTGGCCGATGAGGAACGGGCGCAACTGGCGGTCCACCACGAACGCGGCTTCGAAGTCGATCGGGCCGTAGAGGCCTTCCAGTCCGCTGTCCGTCTTGATCCTCAGGTACAGCGCGCTGGTCCGCGCGGTTTCCTTCGTGGGATTGGGATCGTCGCGGTAGGGCTTGGGGCGATGCTCGTCGTAGATGTGAAGGGGCTGCGCCTGGTGCTGGCGGTCGACGCCGCGCAGCAGTTCCCTTTGTCCCTCAAGGCGCCACATTTCCACGGCGCTGATCTTCAGCTTGTCCGAAGGAGACGGCCGCGCGGTCTGGGCCAGGGCCGCCGGGGCGGATGCCGCCGCGAGGGAGGAGAAGAAACTTCGCCGGCGCATTCCCGGATTCTAACAGCTTCACTCGCGACGGACGGCGATGGCGGCCCAGCCGTCGCGCTCCTGTTCCTCGAGCAGCGAAAAGGGACCGCGGGCAAGGGCCTCACGGACGGCGGCCGTCGCGTGCGGCTCGAACCCGCTGAGGGCCGCCGCGCCGCCGGGCGCGAGAACGCGCGCGATTTCCGAAGTCAGTTCGACAATCGCGGGAGCGCTGATGTTGGCCGCGAGGAAATCGGCCGCGCCGCGCGCAACGGCGTCGAGCGAGCCGGTGAACAGCAGCGCAGGCACGCTCGCGCGCGCGAAGTTCTCGGCCGCCGATTCGGTCGCCTGGGGATCCGTGTCGCACGCGACAATGCGGCCTGCGCCGAGCAGAGCGGCGGCCTGGGAGAGGATTCCGGCGCCGGTTCCGAGATCGAGGAAACGGCCGCCCACGCCCAGCCATCGCTCCATCATTTCCAGGCACATTTGCGTGGTGGGATGGTAGCCGGTGCCCAACGCGAGGCCGGGATGCGTTTCCAGCCGCAGGCGCCCTTCCGGCGTCAGGTCGTCGCGCCAGTCCGGCACGACGAAGAAGCGCTCGCCCACGAGGATCGGCGGCCAGGATTCCATCGTGATGCGGGCCCAGTTGACGTCCTCAACCTCTTCCCACCGCGAGGCGGGAAACGCCGCCGCGTCGAAGGGGTCGCGAAAGAAGGCCTGAAGCTCGACGCGGCCGCCGGCGAGTTCCCGCTCGACGATGCCGGCCGTGCCGCGTTCCCACAGGTCGGCCACCAGCCGGTCGCGCTCGGGCTCCGAGCACTCGACAACCAGCGCGCGCATTCAGCCCTGGACCCGCTTCTCTTTTCCCGCCCAGTAACTTTCCTTGAGTTCCACTTTGCGTATCTTGCCCGTGCCCGTTTTTGGGAGCGCCTCGCCGCGGAACTCGACGCGCCGGGGCAGCTTGAATTTCGCGAGTTTGCCGGAGAGGAATTCGATGAGCGCTTCGGTGGTGAGCTGCTGGCCGGGCTTCAGCACAACGATGGCGGCCGGGACCTCGCCCCACTGGTCGTCCGGCGCGGCCACCACGGCGCATTCGAACACGGCGGGATGCGCGGCGATGGCTTTCTCGATCTCGAGCGAGGAGACGTTTTCGCCGCCGCTGACGATGATCTCCTTCTTGCGGTCGACAATCAGGATGTCGCCCTCTTCATTCCAGACGGCCATGTCGCCGGTGAGAAACCAGCCGTCGCGAAACGCCGCCGTAGTTCGCTCCGGCTCGTTGTAGTAGCCCTCCATGATGTGGTCGCCGCGGGCGACGATCTCGCCGATCGTCTTCATGTCGCGCGGAACGTCGCTCATCGTCGAGTCCACCACGCGCACTTCGTTGCCGATTACGGGCCAGCCGGTCATCGCCTGGCGGCGGTAACGGTCCTGTTCGGAGCCGTAGGCCGCATCGCGCCTGGGGAGCGCGGCCGTCAGGACGGGCGCGGTTTCGGTGAGGCCGTAGCCGGAAATGCAAAGGCCGCCAAGATTGGCCTCGACCTTTTCGGTCAGGGCCGGCGAAGAGGCCGCGCCCCCGAGGAAGATCCTGCGGAGGGACGACAGGTCGTACTGGGGGCGATCGGGCGCATTGATCAGCGCGTTGGCCATGGTCGGCACCAGGTACATGTCGGTGGCCCGGTGCTGCTGGATCAGGCGGAAAACCGTCGCCGGCTCGAAGCGCCGCACCATCACCTGCTTGATGCCGAGGTAGGTGAGCGCCTGCGGGCCGCCCCATCCGTTGGCGTGGAAGAAGGGGATGGTGTGCAGGTACGCCATCGACTCGATCTGCACGTAAAGGGTGGTGACGGCCAGGGCGTGCAGGTAAAGCGTGCGATGGCTGAGCATCACGCCCTTGGGCACGCCGGTGCTGCCGCTGGTATAGAACAGCTCGGCGATGGCGTTCTCATCCACTTTGTAGATGTCGGCGCGCTCGGGCCGGCCGCCGGCGACGAGTTCCTCGTAGGTCATCTGCGCCGGGCCGGCCTTGTCGCCCAGCGATGCGTAACGCTCGATGCCGGGGCAGGACGCGGAGAGTTGTTCGGCCACGGGCGCGAAATCGTTCTCGAAGACGAGCATGCGAGCCCCGGCGTGGTTGAGAATCGCGGCGAGTTCGGCCGGCGTAAGCCGGACGTTCAACGGCAGGACGATGGCGCCGGACTGCACGACGCCGAAGTAGCCTTCGAGAAGCTGATGGTTGTTGAAGCTGAGATACGCGACGCGGTCGCCGGGCTGAATGCCCAGGCGGGTCAGCGCCGAGGCAAGCCGCTGGCAGCGCTCGCCGAACTGGCCGTAGGTGAACCTCCGCTCGCCGCAGACGACGCCGAGCGAATCCGGGAATATGTCGATGGCGCGATGAAGACAGCGGATCGGCGTCAGCGGCGTAAACATGGGCCCTCCGTCGGAAGTTACAACCGCGCATTTTACGATAGTCGTGATGACCGCCGTGGGTCTGACGCTCTGCCACCTGGTGATTGCGCTGATTGTCGCCGTGGTTGCGTACGCGGTGCGCGAGGTTCGCCGGCGGCGAATGGCGGTGAGGCCGAGGCGGCCCGACCTGACGATGGATGAGGCGTGGGGACTGGCGACCGCGCCCGGCGCGTTTAGTCCGGATGCCGGCCTGATTCGCCCGCCGATGCCGGACGAGGTGCGCGCCGAGGCCGAGCGGGTGACGCGCGAAGCGGAGCAGTTCAGCCTGGGCGCCGACAATCCGCGGCTGGCGATCCGGCAGGCGATTCTGGGCAACGCGACGCTGGCGCTGCAACTGGCCGCTATCGCGGAGCATGACGAAGCGGCGCGCCAGGCGCTCGTGCAGGGCTACGAACCAGGCATGGACGACCTGCTGCGGCTGGCGGCGGCATCGCGCGAATGGGCCTGGTTTACCCTCCGCGTCTATGCCCGGTGGAAGTTCGACGACGCTGTCGCCGACGACTGGTTTCACAATTACGTGCGGGTGGCGCGGCCGTACATCCGGGAAAAGGTGCGCCTGGCGAAAGAGCACGTGATGCGGATGGATTCCAGCGCCGGGCGGTTCGCGGAGATCTACGACGCGCTGCTGGCCCAATTGCAGGCGAACATGGCGAAAGCGCGTCCCAAGGAGCGCTTCGTGCGGCCGGACCTGCCTTGGAACTGACGGCGGTCTGAAGGCGGCGCGGCTCCCCCTCTGGCGCGGCGGACCACCGGGCAACCCGTAGTATGATAGGCACGGGAGGAATCAGGATGAAAATATCCAGAAATCCTGATCGGCGCCGTTTCCTGCGCACGGCCGCGGGCGTGGCCGCGATACCGGCGGCTTCGTGCACGCGGGCAGGACGGCGGTGGCGGTTTCTGACCGACGAGCAGGCCGACACGATCGGCGCCATTTGCGATCAGATCATCCCGCCGGATCAGGACCCCGGCGCGGTCTCGGCCGGCGTGGTGCACTTCATCGACCGGCAGTTGAAGGGGCACTACGCCTACCTTCAGGACGCCTACATCAAGGGCGTCGTCGAGATCGAGCAGGCCGCCCAGGAGAAATTCGGGAAGCGCTTTTCCGCGCTGGCTTCCGAGCAACAACTGGACCTGCTGAGAGAGCGCGAGAAGACCGCATTCTTCCGCATGATCGCCGACCATGCGATGCAGGGCTTCTACGGCGACCCGCGCCACGGCGGCAACCGCGACTTCGCGAGCTGGAAAATGATGGGCATCCCGAATCCCCCCGTTCGCGGCCGCCAGCAGCACGACCTGACGAAGAGTTAAGGAGAGCGCATGGCACTCGAACACGTCAACGCGGTGGTGATCGGCTCGGGGGCGGGTGGCGGCATCGTGGCGAAGGAGTTGGCCGCGGCCGGGATGAAGGTCGCGCTGCTGGAGCGGGGGCGCTGGATCTCGCCGTACGAGTGCGCCAAGGACGACCTGCGCAACCAGCGGACGTCGGTTCTCGGCGCGTCCTTCGGACCGGACGACGAGGAGCGTAACCCGCGCGTGAAGGTGGAAAAAGACGGGAGCGAACAGATCGTCTATCCGAGCCGCGGCGCCTACAACAACAACGCGATGTGCGTCGGAGGCGGGACGGCGAGCTATGGAGCGATGGCGTGGCGCTTCATGCCGCAGGACTTCCGGCTGAAGACCACGTACGGCGCGGTGGAAGGAAGCACGCTAGAAGACTGGCCGATCACTTACGACGATCTCGAGCCGTTCTACGAGCAGGCCGAGTACGAAATCGGCGTCTCGGGCGACGTGGTGCCGGACCCCTTCAAAGGCCCGAGGAGAAAGCCGCTACCGATGCCGCCGCTTCCTCCGAACCGGGAATACGCGGTCCTGAGACCGGCGGCGCTGCGGCTGGGGCTGCACCCGTTCGACATTCCGATGCTGCGCAACAGCGTCCCGTACGGCGGGCGGCAGGCGTGCATGCGGTGCCGATGGTGCGTCGGGTTCGCCTGCGAGGTGAACGCCAAGTGCGGGACGCAGAACACGGTGATTCCGGCGGCGCTCGCCAGCGGCAACTGCGAACTGCGGACGGAGGCGATCGTCAAGGAGATCGTCCTGGACGCGGGCGGCAAGGCGCGCGGCGTGAAGTATATCGACGAGAAGGAGCGGCTGCGGGAGCAGACGGCGGACGTCGTTATCGTAAGCTGCGGCGCGATCGAATCGGCGCGGCTGCTGCTGAATTCGAAGAGCCGGCTGTTTCCGAACGGCATCGGCAACAACCACGACTGGGTGGGCCGCAATCTTCAGGGCCACGCCTACACCGGCGCCAACGGACTGATGCCGTTCGACTGCTACGACGACGTCGGCCCGGGGGCGGGCGTGGCCATCTGCGACTACAACCACGGCAATAAGGGCCTGGTGGGCGGCGGGATGCTGTGCAACGAGTTCATCCGTCTGCCGTACCAGTTCCTGGGCCGCATGCCGCCATGGATACCGGCCTGGGGCAAGGAGCACAAGGATTTCGTGCGGACGTGGTACCGGCGCGCCGTCAACGTGCAGGGGCCCGTGCAGGAGATGCCGGTGTTCCATGCGCGCGTGGAAGCGGACCCCAAGGTGAAAGACTACTGGGGCGTTCCGGTGGCGCGGATGTCGGGCAACAAGCACCCGCACACCCTCGAGATCGCCGACTTCATGTCGCGGCGGGCGGAGGAGTGGCTGAAAGAAGCGGGCGCGACCCGGACGTGGCGCCGCGTGCCGGGCGACGACCTCAGCGCCGGCCAGCACCAGGCCGGAACCTGCCGCATGGGGAACGATCCGAAGACGTCGGTGGTGGACAAGCACTGTCGCGTGCACGACGTCGACAACCTCTACGTGGTGGACGCAAGCGTTCACGTCACCAACGGCGGATTCAATCCGGTCCTCACGATCATGGCGATCGCGTATTGGGCGTCGCATCACCTGCTGAAAGCGCGGAGCTAGAGAACCATGCCGAAACTGAGAAACATTTTTCTGGCGGCGGGACTGTTCGTCGTCGCGGCGCTGCTGATCGCGCCCGGCGGGAGTCTTCTCTACTACCGGTCGACGAAAGGCGAAGGCTGCGCGCGCTGTCATGAGATCCGGCCTTCGTTCGACATGTGGGCGGCCTCGACGCACCGGACAATCTCCTGCAACGACTGTCATGGCGGCCTCCTCACGCCGGACGCCGACTTCCATGCGTCGAATCTGAGGCGGCTGGTCCGCCACGTTCGGGACGACGCGCCGCAGCAGATCCTGATGTCGGGCCAGGGAGAGATCGAGAGACTCACCGCGCGGTGCCAGGAGTGCCATCAGCGCGAGTACGCGGCCTGGAAGGCCGGGCCGCACAGCGCGACCTACGCCGATATTTTCACCGACGCCGAGCACAACCGCAAACGGCTGCTGATGGACGATTGCCTGCGCTGCCACGGCATGCACTTCCAGGGCGGCATCGAGGACCTGGTAACGCCGGTGGCGACCGAAGGACCGTGGAAGCTGGTGCGGGAGGAGATGGCCGGCAAGCCGACCATGCCGTGCGTGACGTGCCACGAGGTGCACAAGAAAGGGCAGCCGCTGGGACCGCGCGCTCCGCGAAAGCAGCCTGTGTCGTCGGCGCGGCAGGCCGTGGCGCCCGCCTCGCTCGGCTTGTTCGACCGCCGCACCAAGGTTCACGTGGCGGTGGACCTGATGCCGGTTCCGCAAATCTACGAAGGCGGCCGGCCCGTGAAAATGAGCCCGGACCCGCGCCAGGCGCTCTGCTACCAGTGCCACGCGCCCGAAGCGGGCGGGCAGGCGTGGAGCGGGGACGATCGCACGGGGCTCGGCGTGCATGAGGGTATCAGTTGCCTGGCGTGCCACGACCCGCACACGCAGCAGACGCGCGCCTCCTGCGCCACCTGCCACCCACGCCTGTCGAACTGCGGCCTCGATGTGGAGAAGATGGACACCACGTTCAAAGATCCGGCGAGTAAGCACAACGTTCACACGGTCAAATGCGCGGACTGTCATCCCAAAGGGGTTCCGCCGAAGCGAAATCGCGGCCTGAGTATCGTATCAAGTCTGCGGTGACCCTGGTCGGCGCGGATTCCGGAACCTGCGCCGTCGGGGGGATCTGCTCGATGCGCCGAGCGATGAGGCTTACGGGGCAGTATGTCCAAGCCAATGAAGGAGACCTGTGAACGCGAGGTCGAACAGCCAGACCTCACCGCGAGCTGGTATCATCCTCTTCGGCTTCAAGCAGAGCGAACAACTGGTCGGAGGCGTAAACGGTCTCCTGGTCGCCCAATGGACCAGAATTGAAAGGGATCGCCCGGCGCAGGAACTCCGCGGTGAAAATCCGCTTCTCCTCTTCGGGGCGGATTCCGGAACCCCGCGCGCGCGTCATTCCATCCTTGAACCGTAGTATGGTGAGTGGTATGGCGACTACGAAGATCACCATCACTCTGCCGGACCGCCAACTCTAGGAAATCCGTAAACGCGTTGCAGCCGGAGAGTCCGCAAGCGTTTCCGGTTTAATTCAGCGGGCTGTTCAAAAATCTCTCGAGAACGTAGCAAGTCCGCCTGTGGCGTATGGTCCAGCATGGTGAAACCGAGGTGGTCCCGCTTGACGGATCGCATGCTCAGGCCGTCGGCGCGTTGCTCGCGCGAACGGGAACGTCCGACATCGCCGATGCTCATGTCGTGATATGCGCGCAAGGGTCGGGGCTTGTGGTCATCACAAGCGATCCCATCGCTCTGAGACGGCTTGATCCGAACCTCCGCGTGATCTCGGTTTAACCGACGCGGGCCAACTGCTCATCGGGGATGGTGAAGGAGACGCCGAGCGAAGAAGACGGAGGCTCACCCTGGGCGGTGCGGTCGGCAACGACCTCGATGGCCAGGCGCTCAGCCTTGCCGATCGCCTGGTTCGGTGTCAGGCCGTAGCGCATCACGCCCGGCAGTTCGACGGCTTCCGCGATCCGACGTCCGTCGTCCTCCCGATCGAGTTCGATCGCCAGGTTCACCCCTTCATGACACCCCCGCAAAACAACGCCATTATTCCTTGAGCCCGTGCTTCGCGATCGCGCCTGCCATCTCTTCGAAGCAGGAGAGGACGTCTCCGATTTCCTCATCGGTGAAGGCGTGGTCAATCGAGCATTTCAACTCACGTCCAGCGGGCCGAAAGAGTCCTGTCGCCTGGGCCTTGTTCCACAACGCCGCGATCTCCTCCTCCGGCGCCTGAGTCCTGGCATTTATTCCAGCCCGATTCGTATAGATGGATTGCCTGTACACAGATGTAGGCGGGTAGCCAAAGAGAACAGCAACTTGGGTTCCGCCCAGATCGACATTCAGCGAGAATCCGCTTGTTCCCCAGCGGATCGGCATCTCAGGCGTCCGCGAACCTGCACGCTCAAAAATCCGTTCAAAGACTGCCCGCCCATTCTGGTCCAAGGCCGCCAAAAATTCCTGTTGCGTAGTATGCCGAACCCGCTTGCCGCGGCCGGAGCCAGCAGTCTGCTCCACTACTTCTGGAGCGACGGTGAATGTCCGAACAAGAAACTCCCGCCCGTCCGGCGCCTGGAAGAACTGGAAGCGCAAGGCATTGATATCAACGCCGTAAGTCTCAGCCAGGTAGCGAATAATGCGCCCGGTGCTGTCGTCAATTTCTGAAGCCACAATTCGCATCGCGTGATGCTCGTTGATGACCTCCGGAAGGTCGGCTCCGAATTTCGCCTGGAAGGCCGCCTTCAACGTCGTACCCTTGAGGCGGCGAGCGGCTATGGCGTCAATCTCCTCTGTGCCCAGATCCTTCACCCAGGAGGCGTAATCCAGAGCCTGCGCCGTTACTTCGCGAGGCGTCTTGTCCCGCTTGAGTTCGACGATAACCAGCGATCCGGCAGAGTCGATGCAGAGCAGGTCGATAAACGCTCCCGAACTGGTCGCTACCTGCTCGCCGATGACGAGCAAGTCCGATGACAAGAGCGAGATATCCCTTGAAAGCCACCTCTCAACTCGGGCTTCGAGATCCAGCTTTGAGCGCTTGACTTCGGTCAGCGCGTCCGCTTTGTCAACTTGCCAAATCCGAACTTCTTCGGACATACGGGCATTATCCCAACTGTGGGGGTTGGTCAAAGCTGACCGCCCACGATCCGAAACTTACTGTAGAACACTGACGCCCCCAGGGCGTGAGCGGACCGGGTGAAAGCCGTCAGATGTGAAATTCGAGGATGTCGCGGTCTTCGACCACGTGGGTGCGCTCGACCATCATGCCGGAGTGCGCGCTGGATTCGCGATAGAGGCGGGCGAACCTCAGGTTGTCGGCGAAGTCCTTGTGAACCTGCTTGGCCGCGTCTTGCACCGTTTGGCCGCGCCGGAGGATGTAGGGCCTGGAGAGGTCGGCCGGCTTGCCGGGGGGCTTAGAGTACATCCGGACGATGCCGAGCGCGGCGAACGCTTCGCGGGCGAACCGGTCGAGGTTCGCGCCGGTCGCCGCGGAGACGGGGAGATAGCGGAACCTGGGGCCGTAGAGGTCCTCGAGCGCGGCGAGCGTATCGGCCGTTCCGGGCAGGTCGATCTTGTTGCAGAGCATCAGCTCGGGGACCGGGGTCCGGTGTTCGACGAGCGTTTGCAGGATGAAGTCGATGTCCTCGAGTACGGAAGGGTCGTCCAGACCGACGACCAGCACGCCGAGATTGGCCATGCGGATCACCTGCGGGAGCCAGCGCTCCATGAACTCGGAGGAGACCGGAGGCAGGTCGAGAAGCTGGATCTGGACGTCCTCGTAGTTCATCATGCCGGGCATCGGCGCGCGGGTGGTGAACGGGTAGGCGGCGACTTCGGCGTGGGCGTGGGTGAGCCGCGCCACCAGGCTCGACTTGCCCGCATTGGGCGGACCCACCAGCGCCACCTGGCCCGCGCCCTCGCGCCGCACGAGCCAGAACGGGGCGGCGTGCGACGTTCCTTTTTTCTGCGATTCCTTGCGAAGGCGCGCCAGCCGGCGTTTGATATCGGCCTGGAGTTTCTCGGTCCCCTTGTGCTTGGGGATGGTGGCGAGCATGCGCTCCAGAGCGGCGAGCTTCTCGTCATGGCTCTGAGCGCTCTTGAACTCCTCTTCGGCCGCGAGGTAATCCGGTGTCAAATTCGCCGGCATAGGCCTCTTGGCCGCCAGCATAGCACCCGAGACGCCGGAGCCGAACGCCGGGTTTATAGGATACTCATGGGTGATGAGGAAGTGCGCTGTCATCGCGGTCGCGGCGGTTCTGACCGCCTGCTCGACATCGGGTGAGGCCGATCCGCAGGCCGCATCGAAGACGATTACGTCCGGCGCGCTGCTGGAACATATCAAGGTCCTCGCGTCGGATCAATTCGAAGGCCGGCTGCCCGGCTCGGCGGGCGAGGATCTCACGGTGGACTACCTGACAAAGCAGTTTCAGAGCTATGGGCTGGCGCCCGGCAATCCCGATGGCACGTATGTGCAGAACGTGCCGCTGGCCGCCATCCGCTCCGATTCCACCGCTTCGATCCAGGCGCGCGGCCGCAAATTGCGGATGCAAAGGCTGGACGATTACGTCGCCGTCTCGCGGCGGCTTGCGCCGGTTACGGAAGTGAAGGATTCGGAGATGATCTTCGTCGGCTATGGCGTGGTCGCGCCGGAGTACGGGTGGGACGACTACAAAGACGTGGATGTCAAGGGCAAGACGCTGGTGATGCTCATCAACGATCCGGCGATTCCCGATGCTTCCGATCCGTCGCAACTCGATCCGAACATGTTCAAGGGCCGCGCCATGACCTATTACGGCCGCTGGACCTATAAATACGAGATCGCCCAGGAGAAAGGGGCGGCGGCCGCGGTGATCATCCACGAGACCGGTCCGGCGGGCTACCCGTGGAGCGTGGTCCGTTCGAGTTGGGGCGGCGAAAACTTCGAGATACGCGCCTCGGGCGGGGACGCGGAGGCGGCGCCGGTGGAATCGTGGATCACGCTGGACAAAGCCAGGGAACTGCTGGCTGCGTCGGGCCAGACGCTCGACGAATTGAAGAAGGCGGCGATACGGAAGGACTTCCGGCCGGTGGCGCTTCCGGCGCGGGCTTCCTTCACGGTGAAGAACACGGTGCGCGAGGTGAATTCGCGGAACGTGATCGCGAAGCTGGAGGGCGGCGACCGCAAGGACGAATACGTCGTCTACAGCGCGCACTGGGACCACCTGGGGCGCGATTCGTCGCTGGAGGGTGACCAGATTTTCAACGGCGCCATCGACAACGCGTCGGGAACGGCGGCGATGCTGGAGATCGCGCGGGCGTTTTCGAGGCTCCAGCCGCGGCCGCGGCGTTCGATCCTCTTCCTGGCGGTCACCGCGGAAGAACAGGGCCTGCTAGGGGCGAAGTACTACGCGGAGCACCCGCTCTACCCGCTGAACAAGACGGTGGCGAATATTAACATCGACGGCATGAATCAGTGGGGACGGACCAAAGATATTGTGGTGATCGGGCTGGGTAATTCGACGCTGGACGACCTGGCGGCCGAGGTCGCGCGAGAGCAGGGGCGCGAACTGAAGCCGGACGCCGAGCCCGAAAAGGGCTTCTATTATCGCGCGGATCACTTCGAATTCGCGCAAAAAGGCGTGCCGGCCTTCTACACCGATTCGGGCACGGATTACATCGGAAAGCCAGCGGGATTCGCCGAGGAAAAGCGCCGGGAATTCACCGAGAACGACTACCACAAGGCGAGCGACGAGGTGAAGCCGGATTGGGACCTCTCCGGCGGAGCGGAGGATACGCAGTTTCTGTTTCTGCTCGGCTACCGGGTGGCGCAGGCGGACGCGTGGCCGGAATGGAAGCCGGGGACCGAGTTCAAAGCCCGGCGGGAGGCGATGCTGCGCTAAATGGATCGCCGCCAATTCCTGCGCGGGAGCGCGGCGGCAGCGCTGGGGGACAGCAGCGTGTCGCAGAAGGCGCCGCGGGCCCCGAACCTGTTGCTGCTGCTCGCCGGCGGGTGGCGGGGACAGGCGCTTCCGGCGGCGGGCGATCCGAACGTCAAGGTTCCGCACATCGAGCGGCTTGCCGCGGCGGGGGTTTTGCTGGGCCGTACGTATGCCGCCAATCCGGGATGCTCGCCCGCGCGCGCGGCCTTGTTCACCGGGAAGTTCCCCCATGCCAGCGGCGTGACCAGGGACGGCATCCGATTGCCGATCGCCGAGCGGACGCTCTCAGGCGAGCTTCTGAAAGCCGGCTACGCGACGGCCTTCATCGGCAAATGGGATCTCGACGGCGACGACGAACCGGGATTCGTGCCGCCGGGGCCGCGCCGCCGCGGCTTCGTGTATTGGGCGGCGTTCAACCGGGGGCATCGCTACTACGACGCCGTTTTCTACCGGGACGACGACAAACCGCTTCGCGGTCCGGGCTTCGAACCCGATTACCAAACCGACCTGGCGATCGATTTCATCAAGGAGAACGCCGGGCGGCCGTTCTTCCTCTGCGTTTCGTGGGGACCTCCGCATCCGCCGCTGACGCCGCCGCCCGCGTATGCCGGACTGTACGCGCCGGGGAGAGTCTCGGTTCGCTACAACGTACCCTCGGATCAGGCGGACAAAACGCGCGAGGCAATTGCCGCCTACTACGGGCTGTGTTCGGCCGTCGACCGCAACGTGGGACGCCTGCTGGAGGCGCTCGACGAGAAGAGGATCGGCGAGGACACGATGGTCGTGTTCACGTCCGATCACGGCGCGATGCTCGGATCGCACGGGCTGAGCGGCGCGGGTTCGCCTTTCGAGGAATCGGTGCGGGTGCCGCTGGCGATCCGCTATCCGAGGATGCTGCGAGCCGGCCGCGCCCGTACCATGCTGGCCTCCCAGGTGGACCTGATGCCGACGCTGCTGGCGCTCTCGGGACACCCCGCGCCGCCGGAGGCGCAGGGACGGGACCTGTCGCCGCAGCTTATCTACGGCAGCGGGCCCGGCCCCGAGTCGATCTACTGCCAGGGTCAGCTCGGCACGACGGAGGAATGGCGCATGATGGTCCGCGGCCTGGACAAGCTGGTGGTGGACCGCGACCTGAAGGTGACGCACCTGTACAACCTGGGGCAGGATCCGTACGAGCGGGAGAACCTGGCGGTGGAAACCGCGCATGGCGTCAGGCGCGACGAGATGAGCGCGCTGCTGCGCGACTGGATGCACCGGGTGAGCGACGGCTCGCTGCCCTCCGGCTTGCGACTGCGACGTTGAACATGGAACTTCGAAAAATCGGCATTGTTCGTTCCGGAATTAAGGCGAGAAAAGGCGTGCCGCGGCTGGGCGCGCCGGCCAGAATCGAAATCCTTCCGGAGTTCGCCGCGGGGCTGTTTCGCATCGAGAAACACTCGCACCTGTGGGTGCTGGCCTGGCTTGACGAGGCCGAGCGCGACCTGCTTCAGGTGATTCCCCGGAGCCTGGACGACGCGCCGGAAAACCTGCACGGCGTATTCGCGGTGCGGTCTCCGGTTCGGCCGAATCCCATCGGGCTGACGCTGGTCCGCGCGCTGCGCATCGACGGGGCGACAATCGAGTGCGACCGCCTCGACTTCAAAGACGGCACGCCGGTGGTGGACCTGAAGCCTTACTTCCTTTCGCGCGACATGGTCTTTGCGGCCACCAACGAACAGATCGGCCGGCCGATGGACCGCAACGCGCTGCGCGAAAGCTTGCTGATGCAAGCGGTGAACTTCACGGGCCAGTCCTCCGCCGAGCTGGAGCGCGCCGTCGACATCCTGACGGATTTCCGCGCGGGCCTCCTCGGCATGATCGAGCCGAAGGGGCTGACGGTGACCGCGCCGGCCGGGCGTCCCGAGATGGCCGACGCGTTCATGGGCATGACGCGCGTCCGGCTCGGCGCCGGCACGCTGCGCCTGGGCGAGCCGGGAGTCGTGCGCCTGGAGGCCGAAGGGGCTTCGGCCGAATACGAATTGCTGGATGACGGCTGGCGCTTACGGACGGCTACGCCGCCGCCAGTCCTCGCAGATTCCAGCCGCAGATGACGCTGCCGGCGAACTTGTCGCCTCCGGGTCCGCCCCAGTGCGTTTCGAGGCTGAGATAGCCGCGATAGCCGTCGTCGAGCAAAGCCTGCACCTGTCCGCGCCAATCCACCGCGCGCGTGCCCAGTGGCCCCCACACCGGCCGGTGGCCTTCCATGTGACAGTCCTTGGCATGCACGTGAACGATGCGCTTTGGCGGGATGAGGCGATAGCCGTCCGGGAACGGCGTCTCGCCGGACACCAGCGCGTTGCCCGGGTCCCAGACCACCATCAGGTTCGGATGATCGAGCGCCCTGAGCAGCGCCGCCGTTTCCGCGCCAGTGGCGATGTTGCAGGCATGCTCGTTCTCCAGCCCGACGATGAGACCGCGCCGCGCCGCCTTTTCCGCCAGTTCCGACAGAGCCGTCACGATGCCGTCGAAGCATTTCCCGGGCTGGACCGTGCGCCAGAACGAGAAGACGCGGACGATCCGGGCGCCGGAACGCTCGGCGATGGCGAAGGCGCGGTCGGCCAGCCGCGGCTGATCTTTAAACGAAAATTTGGCGGCGAACATATCCTGCTGGAAGCGCTGGTCCACGTCGGGGGCGCCGGGCAGGACACACTTCAGGATGGGCGACGCGATGGAGATCACTTCCATGCCCCGCGCCTTGACCATCCCGACCGCGCGGTCGAGTTCGTCGTCGTCGATGTCGATGATGTTGCGGGACCCGATCATGCGCAGTTCCGCGCCGGTCATGCCGATGGCGGCCATGGCGTCGAGCGCCTTTTCCAGGTCCGGAGAGAACTCGTCGGTAATCGCTGCGATGGGAAGCTTGGGCGTCATACTCGTAACAGTGTAGCCAGCCGGCGGAGCCGCGCCGCGCGCCGCTACTTGCCGCCGATCGCGATCAGGCTGCGCCGCGTGCGGAAGTAGAGCGTTCCTTCGGAAATGGCCGGCGTCGCCATCGTGAGGTCGTCCATCGAATTCGTCGCCAGCAGCCGGAACTCGGGGCCGGCCTGAACCACGAAGACGTCGCCCTCCTCGCTGGAGACATACACTTTTCCGTCGGCCGCCACCAGCGACGCGGAGAAGCCGCCGCCCTTGCCAAGCCGTTCCTGGTAGAGGCGCTCGCCCGTCACCGCGCGATAACAGCTCAGCACTCCGTTGTCGCGGCCCATGTAGAGATAGTCGCCGTAGACGACCGGCGTGGGCATGTAGGCGCCTTCGCGCGGCTGGCTCCAGGCGACGTGCCAGTTGGACCGCTCGCCTTCCTTGAGCGAGATATCGCCGGTAGCCGTGAGCCGGACCGCGTAGATGGGCGACATGCCGCCATGAGCGTTGGTGATGAACGCCAGGCCGTGGCCGAGGACAGGCGTGGGGGTCGGGATGTCGCCGCCGCCGCGCAGCTTCCAGATTTCGCGTCCGGTGCGCGCGTCGTAACCGCCGATATGCTTGAAGCCGTTCACGATGATCTGCGCCTTCTCCCCATCGGCGACCGTGGGCGTGCTCCAGGCCGGCACGTCGGTGCGCGGCGTGCGCCATGCTTCGGAGCCGTCCTTCAGCCGGAAAGCCGCCAGAAAAGGCTTCGTCAGCACGTCGCATTGCACGATGACCAGATCGTCGTGAATCACCGGGGAACTCGCGAATCCCCACTGCGCCTCGGGTGCGACGAAGAAGCCGGAATCCAGCACGCCGAGGTCTTTCTTCCACAGGAGCTTGCCGTCGAAATCGTAGGCATAAAGGCCCTCGGCGCCGAAGAACGCGATCACCTGGCGGCCGTTGGTCGCGGGCGTTGGATTGGCGTGCGTGGATTTCGGGTGACGCTTTATTTTCGGGACGCCGGAATGCGCCGTGCGTTCCCAGAGAATGCGGCCCGATTTCCTGTCGAGGCAGAGCAGCTTCCACGCCTGCGCGGCGTCGTCGGTGACGGGTTCGATATTGCCGTACAAGCCGACCTTCAGCGAGGAATCCTTCTTCTCGTCCACCGCGGTGGTAACGAAGATCCGATCGCCCCAGATGACGGGACTCGAGTGGCCGAGGCCGGGAATGGCCGTCTTCCACCGCACGTTTTCCGATTTCTCGATATTCCAGGACACGGGCGCAGGATAACCGTCGGCGACGCCGCTCGCGTTCGGGCCGCGAAACGAGGGCCAATGAGTATCCTGCGCGGCGCAGGCGAGGCATGCGAGAAAAAGCAGGTATTTTCGCATTTTAGTCATGTTGAATTACCCTCGGCCGCTCACCGGCGGCGCCGGCTCTCCTCGCAGCCGGATAACTTCCGGTAAGCTGCCTGTATGCTCAACCGACGCACCCTTCTGAGCGGCGCGATGGCCGCGCCGCTGGCGCAGTCGAAGCCGCTGGTTATCGACGCGCACTGCCATGCGGGCTCCGGGCAGGCGATGTCGGCGCCGTGGACCACGCGGGGGGACCCGGAGGTCACGCTCCGCCACATGGAGGAAGCCGGCATCGACCGCACGGTGATCTTCCCCATCAGCAACGACGAATACGAGAAGCCGAACCAGGAGGTCGCGGAAATCTGCGGACGCTATCCCGGCAAGTTCATCGGCTTCGCCAAGCACGATCCGCGGACCGAGGCCGGACGCATCCGCGCGATGCTGCGCCGCGAAGTGGAAAGTCTTGGGCTGAAAGGGCTGAAACTGCATCGCCTCCCCACGCGCGAGGTACTCGACACGGTGGCCGAATTGGGAATTCCGATCCTATATCACCCGGAGAAGGTGGCCAACTTCCACATGATCGCCTCCGAGTACCCGCGGATTCCCTTCATTATGGCGCACCTCGGCAACTTCGCCTCGCACGACTGGACGGAGCACATCGCGGCGATCAGTGTTGCGCGGCAGTATCCGAACGTGTACCTGGACACGTCGTCGGTGGTCTTCTTCAAGTTCCTGGAGATGGCCGCGCGCGACGCCGGACCGGACAAGCTGGTGTTCGGCAGCGACGGTCCGGAACTCGATTCCCGCGTCGAACTGTACAAGGTGAAGCTGCTGAAACTCGCCCCGGCCGACGAACAGAAGGTTCTTGGCGGCAACATCCTGCGGCTGCTTCCCAAGGGTTCCGTTTAGCGTTCGGGACGGCCGAAAGGCGGCCCCGTGCTACAATTCCACCGTGACCGGCGATGCGACCGGGCAGAGCTTTTCGCGACGGGAAGCGCTCCGGCTGCTGAATCTGACGGAGCGCCAGCTTCGGAGTTGGGAAAAGCAGAACCTGATCGCCCCCGTTGCATCGTATGGATTCGTAGACCTGCTGGCTCTGCGCACCATCGTCAGGCTGCGCAACAGCCGGATTTCCCCGGCCACCCTGCGGCTCGCGGTGGCGGCGCTGCGGCGCAAGCTGCTCGACGTCGGCAATCCCCTGGTGGAACTGCGGCTGTTCACCGACGGAAAGAAGATCCGCGTGCAGGTGGGCCGCCAGACCATGGAGCCGCTCACGGGTCAATTGCTGCTCGATTTCGGCGAGAACGAGTTGAAACGCCTGGTGTCGTTCCCGCCGGAGCCACAGCGGCCGCTCGCCGCCGCGCGCGTCGAGCGTGAATCGGCCGCCGAGTTATTCCAGCGCGCGTTGGAACAGGAGAAGGTCGGCGACGGGGAAGAGGCGGTCCGCACGTACCTCCGGGTGGTGGAAATCGATCCCCAGTTCGCGGGAGCGTGGGTGAACCTGGGCACGATCCACTTCGGCGCGCGGGAGTTCGACAAAGCGAGGCAGTGCTACAAGAACGCCGTCGAGGCGGACCCGCGGTATCCTCTGGCCCGGTTCAACCTCGGCAACCTGTACGATGAACTCGGGCAGCGGGCGGAGGCGCTGGCTCAGTACCAGGCGGCCCTGAAGCTGCAACCCGAGTACGCGGACGCGCACTACAACATCGCGCTGCTGTACCAATCGAGTGGGCAACTGCTGCGCGCGGTGCGGCACTGGAAGGCGTACCTCAAGCTGGACCCGGGAAGCCCTTGGGCGCACGTGGCGCGCCGCGAGTTGAAGAAGCTCTATCGCGAAACCATCGTCGACGGCGCCGAGTCCAAGCTTTGAGCCATGCAGATGGCGTGACGGTCGCGGAGGTCGAGCGACGCGAGCACGGACTGGTGGACTTCTTGAACGCCGGGGCGCCCATCCACCTTCACCAGCATGCCTTTGCGTTCGAATAACTCCAGCAGCGGCGCGGTCTTGTCGTGATACTCCTTCAGACGCACTTTGAGCGCCTCCGGGTTGTCGTCGGTGCGCTTGGTGAACGTTTCGCCGTCGCCCACCTTGGCGCGGTACATCACGCGCTCGAAAATGACGTCTTCGGGGAGATCGAGGTAGATGGCCTTATCCAGGTTCCACCGTTCAAACAGGTACTCGGCCTGCGACCGCGTGCGCGGAAAGCCGTCTAGGACGAAGCCGTAGTTCCAATCGTGCTCTTCCAGCCGCCGCCTGACCACGTCCTCGACGATGTCGTCGGGCACCAGCAGACCTTGATCCATGATGCGCTTGACGCGAGCGGCGAGCTTGGTGTGATGCTGCATGTTCCAGCGAAAAATGTCGCCGATGGAGATGTGGACGAAATCGAACTCGGAGCAGAGCAACCTGGCCTGAGTTCCCTTTCCGCTACCCTGCGGACCGATAATAATGTATTTGTGCATCTTGAAGAGGCCGCTTCGAACGCGGCCGACTCTTGTCGCATTTTATCCTAACCGGGCTGGGACTCAATTGGAATGACCGAGTTGGAAGCGGTGGAAAAGATCCGGAAAATCGCCGCGTCGAGCCGGCGCGCCGGCGTGACGCTCGGGATCGGCGATGACTGCGCGATACTTCGCCCGCCGCGCCCCGACGAGGACCTGCTGGTCACCACGGACCTGTTGATTGAGAATGTCCACTTTCGCCGGGACAAGCATTCTCCGGCCGCGCTCGGACGCAAGGCGCTGGCGCGAGGATTGAGCGACATCGCGGCGATGGGCGGGCGGTCATGGACGTGCTTTGTCTCGCTCGCGCTCGCGGAGTGGGTGACGCCGCGGTGGATCGACAAGTTTTACGAAGGCCTGCTGAAGCTGGCCGGGGATACCGGAACGGCGCTGGCCGGCGGAGACCTGGCGAAGGCGGAACGGGTCGCGTGCGACATCGTCGTCTGCGGGACAGCGCCCCGAGGCAAGGCGCTGCGCCGGGACAAGGCGCGCGCGGGCGACGCGATTTACGTGTCGGGGGAACTCGGCGGCTCCGCGCTCGGGCTGGAGACCGGTAAGGGCGCGGCGTGGACTCGTCATGCCTACCCTGCTCCGCGCCTGCGCCTCGGCGTCTTCCTGCGCGAGAAGCTGGGCGCGAAGGCCGCCATGGACCTCAGCGACGGCCTCTCGATCGACCTGCACCGGATGGCCAAGGCATCCGGCCTGGCCGCATCGGTGGACCGGCCGCTGCCGGCGTTTCGCGGAACGACGCTCGATCACGTCCTGCACGGCGGCGAGGACTACGAACTGCTGTTCACCGTGCGGCCCCGAACGGAAGTCCCCGAAGAATTTGAGGGAATCCCGCTGACTCGAATCGGGACCATGCGCAAGGGGCGGGCCGGCGAAATCGAGATGTTCGGCTTGCCGCTCGCGCCCGTCGGGTACGATCACTTTCGAACGCGATGACCGAGCCTTCTCCCGACCTGGTACTCGATCTGATCGAGGCGTTTCGCCGCTCGAAAACGATGTTCACCGCCGTTTCGCTCGGCGTCTTCGACCGCCTGGAAGAGCGGCCCGCCGGAGCGGCGGAGCTGTCGAACGGAGCGGACGCCGGCGCGATGGAACGCCTGCTCGACGCCTGCGTGAGCTTGGGCCTGCTACGAAAGAGCGGCGGGCGCTACGAGAACACCCCGGTTGCCTCGGCGTACCTCCGGCGGTCGAGCGAACGGACGCTGACCGGCTACATCCTCTATTCGGACCGCGTGCTGTTCCGCCTGTGGGCCAACCTCGAGGACGCCGTGCGCGAGGGCGCCAACCGCTGGGAGCAGACGTTCGGCTTTCGCGGCGACCTGTTCGGCAACTTCTTCCGGACCGAAGAGGCGCAGCGCGATTTCCTGCTCGGCATGCACGGGGTGGGCCTTCTCAGCAGTCCCGCGGTCGTGGCCGCCTTCGACCTCGGCGCGTTCCGCCGGCTGGTGGATCTCGGAGGCGCCACCGGCCATTTGGCGGCAGCCGCCAGGCAGCGCTACCCGTCGCTGGAAGCCGTCGTTTTCGACTTGCCTTCGGCCGTCGAATTCGCGCGCCGTCACGTCCCGCTGGATGGCGTCGGCTATGCGGCCGGCGATTTCTTCCGCGATCCGCTGCCGGAAGCGGACCTGTTCGCGTTGGGACGCATTCTGCACGATTGGACGGAAGACAAGATCCACGCGCTGCTCGCCCGAATTCACGAGCGGCTTCCGGAAGGCGGCGGCGTCCTGATCGCCGAGAAGCTGTTGGACGACGACAAGTCCGGTCCCGCGCCGGCGCACATGCAGTCGCTGAACATGCTGGTGTGCGCCGAAGGCCGGGAACGGACGCTGGCCGAATACGAGGCCCTGCTCGCCGCGGCAGGGTTCCGGCGAGTGGAAGGCAGGAAGACCGGAACCCCACTGGACGCTGTGCTGGCGCGCAAGTGATAATGTCGGGCGATGTTGAAGTACATCCTGTGCGCATTGATCATTCCCATGACCGCAAACCCAGCCGTGAAAATCGAAAAGACCAGCTATAAGGGCTGGCCGAATTGCTACCGCATTACGAATGGAGAGGTGGAGCTGATCGTCACCTCCGATATCGGGCCACGCATCATGCGATACGCGTTCCCGGGCGGGCAGAACATTTTCAAGGAGTATGAGGACCAGCTCGGCAAGACGGGCGAGAAAGAGTTTCAGCTTCGCGGCGGGCACCGCTTGTGGGTGGCGCCGGAGCACCTGGGAACCACCTGGGCGCTCGATAACGGGCCGGTGAACGTGACGGCGAAGGGGGACTTTCTCGAAGCGCGACAGCCGGCGGATTCGGCGGGCATCGAGAAGACGATCACGGTGAAGCTCGCGCCATCCGGCAGCGCGGTGGAAGTGCGCCACCTGGTTCGGAATACGACGGCCTGGGACGTGGAATTCGCGCCGTGGGCCTTGACCATGATGACGCCGGGCGGCATCGCCATCAGCGGCTTCCCGCCCCGCGGCACGCACCCGGAAGACCTGCTGCCGACCAATCCGCTGGTGATGTGGGCCTACACCGATCTCTCCGACAAGCGGTGGGGCTTCCTGAAGAAATACATCACGCTGCGGCAGGACCCGAAGATCTCCGCGCCGCAGAAGATCGGCCTGTTCAACGAGAAGACGTGGGCCGGCTACCTGCTCAACGGGGAACTGTTCGTCAAGCGCACGGAGGCCGCGGCGGGGAAGGCGTATCCCGATTTCGGCTGCTCGTTCGAGACGTTCACCAACCACGAGATGCTCGAGATCGAGACCCTGGGGCCGCTCGGCCGCGTCGCCAGCGGCGAGAGCGTCGAACACGTCGAGCGTTGGAGCCTGCACAAAGGCGTGAACGTGAGCTCCTGGACCGACGCCGAAGTGGACCGGGTGATTCTTCCGCTCGTGGGGCAGTAGACCGCCTCTTCACCGCTTCGATCTCCCCCCTGAGTGGAGATCTTGAGGAATCAAGAGAATCGCTCTCAGCCCTGCGTAATCAGAAATACGAACCTGTTTATCGTAAACTTGTTGCAGGCCGCTGTTTATGCCTCCCGACAGTCATTTTCTTCCCCAACGGTCCCGAGGTCTCGCCCTCCTGCCACTCCTAATGGCGAATTTGTGGGTGCCGGTCTTGCGCGCCGACCTCGCTCCGGTTCCGGACGCATTCACTCTGCTCACGGGCAGCGCCGGCAGTAACCTCCGCGATCTCGCTGTTGCGCCGGATGGCTCCGTGTATGTGGTAGGTAACACGACGTCGGACGACTTCCCCCTCTCGCGTCACGGCGCGCCGCCGCCCGGCCAACATTCCGGGTCCTCCCGAGGCTTTATTGCCCGGCTGGACTCGTCTCTGGCTAAGCTGCTTGGCCTGCGCATGACCGACTTCGGTCTTCCCGAGCAGGTGGCTATCGGCCCGAACAATACCGTCTATGTCTGCCTCCAGGCTTGGCCCGAACGGTTCACCGCCACCCCTGGCGCCGCCCAGATGGACGCGATCCGTGATGGAAACATGAACCTTGCGGTAATGCGATTCTCATCGGACCTGAGCCGGATCCTGTACGCCACCTTTGTGCCGGGCAATTTCGGGCATGCCCATCGAGGCTTCTCCGAGGCGCTCGCCGTGGACTCGAAGGGTAGCGCCTACGTGGCCGGCTATGCCTACCCAGGGTGGCTCCGCACGACAGATAGCGCATTCCAACGGGAGTTGCCTTTCTTAGAGGCCGTTTTCCATGGATTCCTGGTCAAGATTGATCCATCCGGAGCGAGTACGCCCTATGCTACGTACCTGCGAGGAACGTACGGCCCCACGTTGATTCGTGGTCTGCACGTGAATCCCCGGGGAGAAGCAACCGTCACCGGCATAACCGACGACTACGCCTTGCCGGTCACGATGGCTGGGTACCATGCGCAATCGGTGCTTGGTATCGACACCCGGGCGTTTGTCACCAGGTTTGCCGCGGATGGTTCGCGCCTGCTGTTTTCCAACGTCGTCGGCTGCGTAGCAGCCACGGCGGTCACTGTGATCCCCTCCGGCGAAATCGTCGTCGCCGGCCACTCCAGGCTGGCCAATGCGCCGTGGGCTGAGGAGCACGCGCTGCGGCCTGAGTACCGCGGCCGTTACGGCATTGCCGCCGAGGAGAGCCCAATACTGTGCCGGTTTAACCCGGACGACGGCGGACTCGTCGGCTGTTCACCGCGCCTTTGGGGTGATACGGCGCCAACCTCGATCGCGGAGACGTCAGCCGGCGCTCTGATATTAACCTCATTTCAGCCGGCTCGGCCGCCGTTGACACACGACGGGCGGTTCCCACCGGGTTCCGATAACGGCGACGAGGTCGGGAGCGCTCTCCTGGCATATGATCCCGCCGGCGACTTAGTCTATTCCGGCGGGCTTCCGGGGACCCTGGCGAAGATCGCCAGTGGTCCCGCCGATCGCGTTTACGTCATTGGCGGGACGTGGATCGAAAACGCCCCGGCGCCGGGCGGATTTCTCGATCCCGAGTCTCTTCCGGCCGGCGCCGAGGGCGGTCATGGATTTGTGATGGGCTTCTCGATGCCCCCCTTGCTGGCATCGCCATCCCACTTCACGTTTCACCCGTACAAAGGCGGGCCCGCGCAGGCGCAGACCATGAAACTCACCGGGCGCCCAGGCGCGCCCTTCCAGATTGGCGACTTGCTGAATTCGGAAGGGTGGTTGGAAGTGGAGCCGAGATCTGGCGTGCTCCCCGCCGAGATCACCCTCCGGGTCGACCCCGCGAAGTTGGCAAGTGAAGCCGTCAGGCGAGTGTATACCCGGTTTCCGGTCCGGTTCGGTCCCGAACAGGAGCGCCAAATCCATGTTGAGATCGTGTTGCACGCGGCGCCGTGGCGCATCGACTCCGTGGTCAATGCCGCCTCCATGCGCCCTGGCCCGATCGGGCCAAGCATGATTGTGAGTATCTTTGGGCAAGGATTTCGACCGGGGGCCGCGCCGGCCGTTGCGGCGCCGGACGAAAACCTGCGCTTGCCCGCGAGCGTGGATGGTACCGTGGTCAGATTTAACGGAGGGGCGGCGCTGGTGCTCTATGCGTCTAACACCCAAATCAACCTGATCACCCCGGTAGACTCCGTCTCGTGGCAGACATCGATGCAGATCGTGCATGATGACCGGGCACTGCCCCCCTTTCGGCTTCAGGGAGTCAGCATGGCGCCCGCGCTGTTCACTACCAGTGGACGGGGGTCGGGCCAAGCGCTCGTTCTTAATCAAGATGGCAGCCTGAATAGCACGACGAACCCGGCGCGGCCTGGTTCTCTCGTCCGTTTCTACGCCACGGGTTTTACCCAGAATTTGGACGAAATCCTGAACTATTCGATCGCGTCGCAAGACTATCCTCTTCTCGATCGTATTCTGGCGTTCGTCGGCTACCACGAATGCCCCGTCGAATTTGCGGGCATGCCCGCCGGGGGCAACATAGGCCTGACGCGGTTAGATGTCAGGCTTCCCCTTGATGTGCCCACCGGACAAGAACTGCCGGTTCGCTTTGAGCGGCGCTTCGCGGAGGAGTGGCCGGGAAGATACATGAGCGCTCTGGATGTGACCATGGCGGTGCAACGATGAGGCGGGCGCTCATCCTGGCTCTCGCCGTAGAGTTCGCTACTCCGGCGTTTGCGCAGACTACTGGCCCCGATTCGGAGGTGAGACGGCCGCGCCACGAAAGCACGAGAGGCGGGGAACCATGGGGGCCAGACCCAAGCCCCTTCGTGCGGCCGCGGCGGGTTTCAACGTGCGACACCACACCAGACTCGTTGGCTGAAGCCCTCTTTCTCCATCGCATCGCCGCCGCGGAGCGTAGTCGGGATGGCTCTTCGAAGCGTGACCGGGCGGAATCCGTCCAGGACATGGGAGTCACCGATGTTGGGGACATTGTGGTCATGCGGGATCGCGAAGGTGTGACGCTGAGACCCCGGATTTTCGTCCACGATGGCTACGCCATCACATTCCTGCCGGTCGGCGCCAACGCCTCCAGCTATACCTGGCGGCTCAACCACGGCCGCTTTGATCGCGCTTTGTACGACCAGGGAGAGCCGGCCGGACTGGCTGACAACGAGTCGCGCCGCGTGCCGCTGCCGTTTGGCTTTCCGTACTTCGGCCGGCTCTGGCAAGACCTGTATCTCAACTCCAGCGGAGCGGTGTCGTTCGGCGAACCGATGCGCGCGGATACGGAGATTATGCTTGCCAAGGTGAATCTCGGGCCGCCCGCGATCCTCGCCGCCTACGCCGAAGTGCTGCTTTCCCGGTCGACAGGCGGGGTTCGCTTCCTCGCCCGTCCGGACCTCTTCGCTGTCACCTGGCTCGACGTGACGGTGATGGAGCCTTGGGGAACGCCGAACATCGGCACATTTCAGCTAAGGCTCTATCCTGACGGCCGGATTGACTTGGAGTACGTTCGCGTTCCTACCGTGCGCGCGCTTCTCGGTCTGGTTTCGGGGAACACTTCGGGAAAGGCGGAGTTGGTGAGCTTCGCCCTGGACGCGCCGCGCGAGTTCTCCAGCACCCTCGTGGAACGGATCTTCTTCGGTTATCCGCAGCCCGACCTGGTGACGGTCGCGCAGCGGTTCTTTGCGACGCATGAGGACGCGTATGACTTTCTCATCGTCTACAGCGCGCTTCCCTGGCCCGGCGGGTACTATCAAAACCCGAGTGGAGGAACCGTCGTACTCCGCGATTCTACCGCCGGCATCGGACGTCCGCCGATTGACGAGGGCCTGACCTGGGCTTCGGGGAAGCGTCTGCGCTCAGTTATCAACATGGGGGACCTGTACCTGCTGTTCCAGTTCGGCGAAGACAATCCGCCCGCCCCGCCGGATGGAATCATTCCGCTTCTTTCGTCACAGGAAGCTACTCCAATGTCCACGCTCGCTCATCAGGTGGGCCACTTGTTCGGCGCTTTTGTCAGCGTCGAACGCCCCGAACTGGTCCGACGGTTCCCGATGCTCGACCTTTCCCACACACACTGGAGCTACTATCTCAATAACGGTGGTTCTTTTCTCGGCGGGTACGCCTTCGTCCGGGACGGCGCGGATAGTCGCGGTGAGATCTACAGATGCCTGGGCTTGAATCACCGCTACTCGGAACTCGACCTCTATCTCATGGGGCTGATTCCAATCGAACATGTTCCGAAGTTCTCCTTCATCGAAATGGAATACGACACAAGCCCGTTCTTGTCGGACTACGACTACGGCTGCCAGTCTCTTCCCGGAGTGCTACGGCAAATCGACCCCAGAGAGCTGATAGACCGCTATGGTCCTCGTGCGCCGGACCATCGCACTTCCCAAAAGCAATGGCGGGCCGCCTTTATCGTGCTCATTCCCGACCAAGGAGAACTTCCCTACGACCGAATCGCACAGGTGGATACGTATCGCCTCGCTTTCGAGAACTACTTCTTCCGGCACACGCAGGGCCTGGCGCGCATGGAGACCGAACTCACTCATGGTCCGAACCAAGCTCGGCCGAGTAGTCCGCCACGTCGATAGGGGACTTCGGTTCGTCGCCCTTCGACTGCCGAGCAGATGGAGGGGCAGGACTCTGCCGGTAGCGCCCGCGATCGGTTCCTGTTCCGCGCAACGACTGGTTCAATATCGGCTAAGCTGTTTGGCGAGGGTACTCAAATGGACTACAGCCGGAGAGGGTTTATGAAAGGGACGGGCGGAGCGCTGGCCGCGGCGCCGCTGTTCGTCCCCGCGACAGCGTTCGGCGCCAATGATCGCCTGGCGTACGGCGTCATCGGCGCGGGCGGGCGCTGGCTGAACAAGGCCTTCCAGGAACTCGGCGCCCAATGCGTCGCGCTCTGCGACGTCTACCAGCCCAACATCGAGGAAGCCAAGAAGGATTCGCCCGCCGGGGCCAAGGGCTACGTCGACTATCACGACCTGCTGGCGCAGCCCGGCCTCGACTTCGTCGTGATCGGCACGCCCGACCACCAGCACCGTCCGAACCTGCTGGCCGCCCTCGCCGCCGGCAAGGACGTCTACCAGGAGAAGCCACTCTCGCTGTCGCTGGAGGAAAGCGGGCAGATGATCCAGGCGGTGCGCAGGACGAAGCAGATCGTGCAGATCGGCATGCAGCGCCGCAGCATGCCCTTCATCCATCGCGCCAAGAGCCTCATCGACGACGGAATGCTGGGCAAAATCTCGATGGTGAAGGCCAAGTGGAACTGGAATTTCGACCTGCCGCTCGACAATTCGCCGCTGCCGGGCGCGCTGGACTGGGAGCGCTTTGTCGGCCCGGCGAAAAAGCGGCCGCTCGAGCCGATGCGCTTCCGCTGGTGGCGCGCCTTCTGGGATTACTCGGGTGGCAACATGACGGACCAGGGCACGCACCTGATGGACGTCGTGCAGTGGATGACGCAGTCGGGACCGCCGCTTTCGGCGATGTGCTCCGGCAAGGTCATCGACGCGCCGGGGGCCGAAGTCCCCAACGTATTCACCGCCACGTTCGAGTATCCGCAATTCCTGGCCACCTGGACGCTCGACTACCGCACGTCGTTCGAGTACGACTGGTCCATTCAGTTCATCGGCGACCGCGGCGCGATGACGCTCGACCGCACCGGGTGCCGCGTCTACAACGACGCGGGAAGCTCGCCCACGCCATGGGCGGCGAAGGAGCTTCCGGAACTGGTATACAAGGAAGCCGACCGCGACAGCGCCCTGCTGCACATGCGGAACCTGCTCGAATGCATCCGCTCCCGCAAGGAGCCGAACTGCCCGATCGAGGTCGCCGCGGCGGCGGTGGCCGGTCCGCACATGGCCAACCTGGCGTACCGGGAGGACCGAAAGGTCAAACGCGGCGGCGCGTCATAGCGCCAGCCGGCGGCGCACTTCATCCAGGCTGGTCTCGAGACTCGAAAACACCGGCCGCCGGACCTGCTCCTCGAGCCGCCAGACCAGGTGCGCCATCGACACCTGCGCCAGCACGATTGCGTCGGCGCCGCGTTCGGCGAGTTGCTGCGCGGCGGCCGTCAGCAGCCGGTCGTGCGTCGCTTTGTCGCCGGCCAGCATCGCATGGAGCGCCTCGGGGACCAGTTCGTCGATAATCTCGATCTGGCGGCGCTCGTCGTCGCAGGCGTCCCGGAGCAGCGAATGCGTCGTCTGCTGCGTGGGCGGAAAGCTGACGATGACGCCGATGCGCTCGCCGGCGTGGACGGCCGCCCGAGCCATGGGCTCATCGACCTTGAGCACCGGAATGGGCGAAGCGGCGCGAATCTCGTCCATCTCGCGCCGCGGAACGGCCGAGCAGGCCAGCACCGCGATCTCCGCGTGGTAGACGTCCCGGCCGACGGCGATCATCTCGCTGAGGCGCCGGCGGGCAAGCGGCATGTCGCCCGAGGAAAACAGCCCCATGACGCCGTCGTCCAGCAGATTGGTGATTTCCAGTTCCGGCATCCGCCGGGGATAGTACCCGTTGAGCGGCTCCACCGACGCTCGCGACGCGTGTACCAGTGTGATTTTCCGTCGTCCCATCCCAGCTCCGCGGGGTCGCGACATCCCCCCGTCTTTCAGTTCACCACATTCGCGGCCGCGGCCATCCCGCGGGCCACGCCGGGATGGGCGCCGGAGGCGGGATCAATCCCGGCGGCCGATGTCGATCGAGACGTTCGACCCGGCGCTCTGCACGATGGTGTTTTGGTCGCCGACGGCGGAGGCCGCTTGGGCGATGGGCGGCAGGCGGGCCAGGAGTTCGTTTCGCAGCTCCGGATCTTCCTCGAGGGCCTTGCGGATTTGGAGCGTCAGCAGCTCGATAGTGGTCTCGTCGCGGGGCGCCCGGGCGGCCTCCTCGAGCGCCGCCGCCGCGGCGGGCCGCTTCAGCCTGGCTTTCAGCCAGTGGAACAGCGTCTCGCCGATTCCTTCACCCGCGCCCTGCGTGAGGGCGGCGCCGGCGGCCAGCAGGTAAGGTTGCAGGACCTCGACGGTGTGGCGGGCGATTTCGAGCGGGTTGGGATCGACGCTCATTCTTCTTCCTCCTGTCGTTCGGACTTGAGCTTTTCGAAGACTTGCATGATCGGCAGCAGCAACTCCAGGTCTGGTTGCCGGGAAGAGGCTTCGAGGGCGCCGATGTACTCCTGCGCCAACCCGGCGTTCAGCGCGGCGAACGCCATCGGAACTCGCAAGAAGAACGGGCCGATGAGTCGAATCGCTTCTTCGAATCGGTCCGCGGCATCCGTGTGACGGTCCAGGCCCGACAGCGTCTGGCCCAGGACGCCAAGGGAGCGCGCCAGGTCGGGGCGGAACGCGTCCGGGCGATCGGCCGCCAGTTGGCGATACAGATCGACGGCTTCGGTGGCCGCCGCCAGCGCCTCCTCCCGCCGCCCCAACGCGCTCAGCATGGCGCTAAGGTTGTTCAGCGACATTGCCAGGTCGGGGCGGAACGCGTCCGGGCGATCGGCCGCCAGTTGGCGATACAGATCGACGGCTTCGGTGGCCGCCGCCAGCGCCTCCTCCCGCCGCCCCAAATCGCTCAGCCCGATCGCGACGTTGTTCAGCGACATCGCCAGGTAGGGGCGGAACGCGTCCGGGCGCTCGGCCGCCAGTTGGCGATACAGATCGACGGCTTCGGTGGCCGCCGCCAGCGCGTCCTCCCGCCGCCCCAACTCGCTCAGCCTGTCGCTCAGGCTGTTCAGCGAACCCGCCAGGTTGGGTCGAAAAGCGTCGGCGCGCTCGGCGGCCAGTTGGCGGTAGATGCGGGCGGCCTCGTCGATGGCGTCGAGAGCCTCCTCGCGGCGACCCCTTGCCGCAAAACCCTCGCCGGCCCGGGTCAGCAGCAACGCGCGTCGCTCCCCATCGACTCCATCCAGCTGCGCCGCCTGGCGCAGGGCAAAGTCAGGGTCGGGGGCGCGGTCCGGATCCTGCCACCCGGGTTCGGTCGCTTCGATCCACTTCTCGGCTCCCACCTCGACGGTCGAGGGCGCCTCTCCTCCAACCGTCACCACGGTGGTGCGGACCGACCAAAGGTCCGGGGCGATCTCACGGAGCAGTTCCTGTAGCCAAGGCGCGCCCACGAAGACGAGCGTGCACCGATACCGCTCGCGCAGGGCGTTGCGGACCTGGTTCAAGCCCGCAGCGGCCCTCATCCATGCACGCCGCCACCTTCCGTAATCGTGGAGCGTTTCCGGGATCGCGGCCTCGATCCACACGACGCCGCGCGCGGGTGCGTGTTCAAGCGTCAACAGGCTGGTCGGCAGTTGTTCTAACTCCTGCGGTGAATTGACGGGGAGCGTGAGCAAGGCGGCGCCCTGCCGCTCGAGTTGCTCTTTCAGGACGCCGTGGCAGGCATTCGCGATGTAGCGGTCCGGCACGAGAATCACAACGAGGCCGAACCAACTGGAATACTCAAAGTGGCGCAACAACGCCGCCCATTGCTCGGACTGCTCGAGGTTGGAGGCGACGGCGGCCAGCGCCTCGGGCGGGAGCCGCCACTCGGTCATATCAGCCGGTTCCCGGCAGCGCCTGTGGGATGCCGCGCCGCGATAGACGATACTTCGTCGCGGATCAGTGGATGGATGTCGTACCACGGCTCACCATTGGTCAGGTAGAGGACGAAGTGGGTGTCGAGGAAGCGTGTGAGCCGGGCTGCGTCGGCGGCGCGGCTGCTGGGGAGCCCCGCCGTCCTCATGCGTCCAATGGCTTCGAGCCAGTGGGCGTCTTCAATCGCAATCGGTAGAAAACTCCTGCGCACGGCCTGGATCGCCAGCTCAATCGCATCCTCGTTCACCGGAAGGGAACGGGTGCGGGTGAGGGTCTCCTGCAACAGGCGCATCAGCTCGCGGAAGTGTCCACCACTGGACTCGATAATCCGGTCCGCGCCCGGGAATTCGCCGCCGGCGCCGGGGGGACCGAAGAACCGTTCGCAGCCGTTCTCACCGAAGCGCTTGCGCAGCAGCCGGCGGAGGAAATCCCAACCCGCGGCAGATCGACTGCGCCTGTCATCGTTGTTCCAGAGCTTGACGTTGGGAATGAGCACGACGGGCGCGATGTTCGGCATCACGAACTGGAGCCAGGGAGGCGCGCAGCAGACCACGTGGACGTAGGGGACCTCGATCATCCGAATGTGGTGCGAGAAAAAAAGCTCGACGCTCCGGGTGACCTCGTCCTCGGTGGAGATGGAGCCTCGCAATTGTTCGAGGGAGTCGAACAGAAACACGATACCGGGCGCGTTCGGGTAGTTCTTTCGGATCCGCTTGATTCCATCTTCGACGAACTTATCCACGTCCGCTTTCAACTGTGCGACCCGAGTAGTGAGGAACTCGCGAAGGCGCTGGCGAAACCCCGGCGTCGTTTGCAGTGCGAGTTTGACATCCACTCCGGCCGTGAGGCCGCCAACGTAGTCTTTCAGGGGGTTCTCTACTTCCAGTTTGGCGGTTGCCTCGGGCACTGTGATCCTGGTAGTTGTCAGGTAGTTCCACAGCCGCGTCCAGTAGGGCTCGTCGGCGATCTCGATATCCAATTGCTGAAGCGCATCGCTGAAGCTCCCGGCGAGGACCACGAGCAGGATGGTCACGTCGATGGGCTCGGCCGGATTCAGGTATTGCAGGGCATCCCCGTAGAGGACGACGTAGCCTTGCTGCTGTAGGAGGTGGCGCAGGCGAAACAACTCGGTCGTCTTCCCGGCGCCACGAAAGCCGGAGAACAACTGAAGGCTCTGGACCTGGGTGAACGTGATGCGGTTCAACATCGCTTCCACCGGATCGTCGGCTCCCTCGTAGGCGTAGGGCGGTTCGTAAAAGGGATCGCTGGGATTCAAGGGCCGGTCGGCCAGGTTTTGATAGGTGGACTTCAGGAAGTCGCGATCCGAGGCGGTAAGGGGGTTCATAGCGGAGTACCGAACTTATGATAAAGCAGGAAGTGGCGGGTCGAGTACGTCGCGTACGAGCCGGTTCGGTGAAGTTCTATAGAACCAGGGCTTCCCGGCGATTGGCGTGCACGAGGTTCTCCGGGTTTGACCAGGCGAAGAGCGTGAAGCGGCCGTCCTGCGAGGCGACCAGCGCGATCACGTCGCGCTGATCCTGCGCGAACTTGGCGGCCGACAAATGCCGGGTTCCGCCGAACTCGGCCAGCGGAACAATCTCCGCAATCGTGTCTTCCGCGATCGGCGCGGCCACCGTTACGCCGGTTCGGTATCACTCGACTCCATCTTCGGAACGCCATCCCCTTTCCATGTCGCTCGCCAACGTCTCCGTCCGCTTCAACAATATGCCCGCGCCGCTCCATTTTGTCCCGCCGGGCCAGATCAACGCGCAGCTCCCCTGGGATACGCTGCCGCCCGGGACGCTCTCTGGAACGGCGACCGTCGTCGTGACGCGTGGGATGGGAATGGATCCTCCGTGCCCGGCAGGTCACGATCGGCCTTTCGCACCGGTTACTTACTCCTTCAATAACCTACCGATCGCGATCAACCCCGACGGTACGCTGGCGCAGCCTGTGGGTTCCGATTCCAACTCGACTGCGATGCGGGTCTTGCCGGCGCCGGCGCGGCCCGTGACCGCGCGGACGGCGATGGGCGGGGGAGAATGCAACCAATCCCAGAGCGTGGAGAAATCGGCGTCGCGGCCCGTGAAGCGGATGGCGCGGTGGTACGGGCGAAGGAGGTCGGCTTCGCCGGCGACGGGGGCGGCGATGGCGAGCGCGGCGGGCGGGATCAGCGTCAGGTGAGGGGCGCCGTTAACGTTGACGGTGTTGTGATCGCCGATCAACTGAACGACGATGTTGCCGCTGCCTTCGACCTGGGCGGATTGGGAGCCGGGCATG